>CP070763.1:0-48016 GCA_020349025.1 Candidatus Latescibacterota bacterium
GCACGCAGCGCGACGCCTTGTGCGGTTTTGCGCCGACGCGACCACTCCTGAAGCCGCTCACGCTCAAACGGACTCAAGATCAATCGTGCAAGCCTTCGTCCTCGACGCATCCTCGTCTTCCTCCCGAGAGAGTCTACGCGGAGTACGTCGGAACAATCTATTTTGTTGCTAACTTCTAACTCGGGATACTAGGGTTGTCCAAAAAGCCCGATTCGACGCGTCCGTTCACCGTGAGCGCTCGCGGCGCGTTCGTGCGTTGGCTCCATACGGAATCCTACTTAATCGAGAGTCTTCTATTCGGACTGAGCAAGGATCGTCGCGACGACGCGCTGTACGTCTTCTCAGAAGTTCTGAAGATTGTCGGATGCGAACGCGCGTGGTCGCAGTGAGATTGGGATGACGCGCGTTTTGTTTGGATTCCCTACCAGCTTGCGTTGCTCCCCGAAGACCACGACACCCAGGAGGAAATCGATTCCCTGGTCGAGCGCATCACGCGCGAGAAGTCCACTCCCGGCAATCAGGTCTGGTACGTGGTGAACGAGCAGTTCCACGAACAGTTCAACCGCACGATTCACGATGCCGAAGACTACCACGTGCTGTGGATCCACGACTTTCGCGGTCTGAACTCCGAAGGCGATCCGGACTCTCTGAGCTACGAATACGTCCTGCGAGATTACTTGGGCGTTCTCATCCGCAACGTGCGCCGCTACGACAAGACCCCAAGAATGCCCGTTTACATGATCTTCCTCGACCAATACTTCTACGAAGCGAACAAAGGACGCCTCTGGATGTCGCTTCTCGAGAACCCGTTGGGCCACAGGTTGCACCTTCCCGATCGAATTCAAGCACTGGGAGGCAGAGATCGCGGCGGCGCAGGATACACATCGGTGCGCTGTTGAGGCTTCCGAGCTTCTGCAGGCCGAAGCGCTCCAGTACGGCGACAAATGGTTGGAGAATCGCATCAAAGTGCACGCGAACATCACGAACCCTGCGGACCCTTCGTTCTTCAGCCGTCAGATCATTCCTCTCGTCGGTATTCCCGACAATTTGCTGCGTGACCACCGCAAGATCGCCTTTTACGACATCACGGAGGAGGATCCCTACAAGGGAATGGCGATCTATACAGGCATGGGGCTCGGAGAGCACTACGCTGGCGGCACCTGGGAAGATCGCGCCCTCATGGTGACGGGACCAGCGGCCTTGTCTTTGAAGCGTGCGGCCCGCGAGCTGCTTCAGAATCAAGGTTTTGCACAAGAAGAGATTCCGTGAGGCGGAAGCCACCGATCGCTCGCCGGGATCCACGAGTGCTTGCGGGTCACACACCCCAGCTCGTTTCGAAGCAGCCGCGTGATCCGACGACACCCACAGCGTGGATGCTTCCTCGCCAGTTCATCATGCGCTTGACCAAGGCCTTGTTTCCGTCGCGCTGTCGCGACTCGTACCGCTGTGTCGATCGGGGCTGGCGCAACAACCGGCAAGCACGCCGCTCCGAGTATCCTCTTCTCCGCACCGCCTCTACCGCCCGCCGCTTGCCTCGCGGGCTTACCAGTTTCTTGAGGCCACTTCCTTCAGCACGTCGATGTCCAATCGCCTGCTCAGCCACCAACTTCTTCAGGCGAACGTTCTCGCGCTCGAGCTCCTTCAGCCGTTTCAGCTTATCCGGCTGCATCCCCGAGTACATCTGACGCCAACGCTGGTACGTCTGCTCGCTCACCCCGAGCTTCTTGCAGGCCTGCGCCACGGTCGCGCCGTTGGCACGCTCTGTCTCCGCTTGCCGAAGCTTCGCGATGATCTGTTCGGGTGCGTGTCGCTTGCGTTTCATCGAGAGTCCTTCCTGGCCCACCAGGGGCCGTTAGACTCTCATAACACATGGATCAGATTTTGGGGAGCAGGCCAGGGGAGTTCGTGCCCACAGGGGATTTCGTGCCGAGTCGCTGGGAAGTGGGGATCTGTGGGCGGGGTTGGTGCTGAGAAGCAAAAGAAGAATGGGCCTCAGAATCAAAACCGAGACCGGGGTCGGTCAGGTGAATACGATCTCTGTACACAGTGTACAATGCGAACGGTTGTCCCGGTCGTGCTGCGACGCTATACTTCTCCAACTCTCCGGATTCAAGGATCGATACCGTTATGGGGGGTGCGCGATGCGTGCTGCAGTGCTCGGGCTTCTGTTGATCGGCTTAATTCCTCCTGCACTTCCGGTTTCCACCACCGCGGATGACGCCATCCAAATCACAACCGGCGGAGCCAACGCACCTGCTTGGTCGCCTGACGGTAGCCAAATTGCTTTTTGGTCACGTCGCAGCGGAAACTGGGACATTTGGGTGATCCCGGCGACGGGAGGAACGGCGACGCAAATCACGACCGATCCCGCTGACGATTCCGATCCCGCGTGGTCACCCAACGGGACCCAAATCGCTTTCTACTCATTCCGCAGCGGAAACTGGGACATTTGGGTGATCCCAGCCACAGGGGGCACAGCCACGCAAGTCACAACCGATCCCGGAGCCGATGCGCGCCCCGCCTGGTCGCCCGACGGTAGTCTGATCGCTTTCGATTCCGACCGCAGCGGAAGCTGGGACATTTGGGTGATCCCAGCCACAGGGGGCACAGCAGTTCAGTTCACGAATGACCCTGCCAGCGATTTCTCGCCTGCCTGGTCACCCGACGGCACTCGAATCGCCTTTTGGTCGCGTAGCAACGGGATCGAAGACATTTGGGTGATCCCGGCGACGGGAGGAACGGGCACACAAATCACGCCCAGCACGGCTGTCGATGGTGACCCTTCGTGGTCGCCTGAGAGCAGCCGAATCGCCTTTTGGTCGCGTCCCGGCGGAGACGAAGACATTTGGGTGATCTCCACATCCGGGGGGACCGCAACGCAGATCACGGATGACCCTGCCTCCGACCTGCTTCCCGCCTGGTCACCCGACGGGAGTCTGATCGCTTTCGACTCCACTCGGAGCGGCATCAACAACATTTGGGTGATCCCGGTGGCCACTGTCGCCGTGCAAAGCGAGAGTTGGAGCAGCATCAAGGTGATGTACAAAGAGTAGGGCGAACCACGCGCCGAACGCACGCAAATCGAGCCTCGCTGTCGCCCCGGCTCACCCACGAGTTGCCCCGTGACGAAGCACCAGATCGTGGCCGAGCCGGCAAGAGCCGCACGAAGTCAATCGGCCCAAAAACGGCCTACATTAGGCCGCGGCTACCAGGCAACGCTCCCCTGCAACCGAAACCTGTTGACCGCGCAACGGTTCCCGTATCGTGGCGACACCTGGACCGTCTGAAAAGACTCGGGCGGCCCTCCCGGGTGCTATCATCCAAGCGTGAAACGCCGATCCAAACAGGGCCGTCGTGCGAAACCCAGCCCGAAACCCGCCCCAAGACCCCGGGTGCGCGTGACGGGTGCTCTCGCGGCTGGAGCGATTCTGGTCGCGTTCAACTGCTGCATCTTGGGGCCGCATCAGATCTACGCGCCGAATCAAGCCGAGTTCGAGTCGACGTATCGAGAGGTCCTGCCGCTGCTTGCGGGAGCGGGCCTGTTGGTGGCGGTGCTCCTGGCGCTGATCGGCTTCCTGATTCCACAGCGCAGACGGCTGACGTATGCGACGCTCCTTCTCGGCGTCGGCCTGCTGCTGTGGATCCAGGGAAGTTTTCTCAAGTGGGACTACGGGGATTTCAACGGGGTCAACATCGATTGGAGCCAATACGCGTGGCACGGCTGGCTCGACGCCGGCGTTTGGCTTGCTGCACTGGCCCTCCTCGTCCGTTTTCGCGTACACATCCGTCCCTACGCACATGTCCTCGTGCTCGCTTTCGTCCTCCTGCAGACAGGGCTCCTGTTGCTGCGTGGAAATGGTGGCGCGGCGCGGCGCCCAGGCGACCCTTCGAAGCCCGCTGCGACCGCGGCCCCTTCCGAGGTTCCTGCTGAAACGTGCCGAATCTCCAAGACACTCAACGTCTTCCACATCATCCTCGACGCCTTTCAGACCGACGTGTTCATGGAACTGGTGCACGAAGAGGGCCTGGCCGACAAGCTTGATGGTTTCGTCCTCTATCGTGACAACGCGGCGCCGGCGTCTCAGACGACTCTGTGTGTGCCGGCGATCTTGACCGGTTCGCATTACGAAGGCGGCGTGCTGCCGTCGGAATACTATCGCGCCGCCATGAGCGAGAGCTTCCACAACCAGCTCGCTACGCGAGGTTACGTCGTCAACCTCATGCCGTACATGGAAATGCCCGGCGCGCGGTTCACGAGCTTGTATCAGTCGCCGAGAAGCTATGCCTGGCCGCAGCGGACGCGAATGCTGCAGACGGCGAGCTTCATGATCGACGTCGGAATGTTCAGGCAGACGCCACACTTTCTGAAGCGCGTGATCTACAACTCCCGCAATTGGCGCTTGAGCTCGCTGGTGACGACGCCGCCCAACCACGTTTCGTTCCATCAAAAGAGGTTCTTCCGCGACTACATCGAAAAGCTCGCGGCCGTTCACGATGCACCGGCGTACCATTTCGTGCACCTGTCTCCCCCACACCCCCCCTACGTCACGACGGCGGAGGGCCACTACGCCGGCGAGGCGCTCCCGGACACGCGCGACAACTTCAAGAACGAAGCGCGCTACGTTCTGAGGATCTTCATGGACCTCCTGGAAAAGCTCAGGCAGCTCGACGCCTACGACGGTTCGATCATCCTTCTGCAAGGGGACCACGGATCGAACTTCACGCCGGTTTTCGACGGCGAGGAGTTCCCCATGCCCGTCAACCGCCTGCCCGCGCTTTTGACGCTGAAGACGGTGGACGCGCACGGGCCGCTCCGCACCTCCGACGCTCCGACGACGGCTGCAGATGTCCCTGCAACGATCATGGACCTGTTGCGCTACGAGCACTCATATGCAGGCGAGTCGATCGCCCGCATGACCGACGGAGCTCCGCGACAACGGACCTACGCCATGCTCGACGAGGAAGCTGGCGGCGGGCGCGTCTTGCGCCGTTGGACGATCGACGGCAGCATCTACGATCCGTCGTCGTTCCACGAGTCCGACGCTCGCGAGGTTCGCGCACAGATTCGAGATTACGCTTGGGGCACGCCGCTCGGATTCGGCGTCACCGGGAGCGGGGAGGCCTACCTGACCTCGGGATGGTGGCCGACGGTCGCAATGCACTGGAGCAACGGCCACGAATCGCAAATGCGCTTCCGCATCACGCCGCCGACGGAGGACGTCGTGCTCGAGTTCAAGTTTTTCTTCCACGTCGTTCCCGGCGAGGTGGAGCAACAACGGGTTCGAATGCGCGTGAACGGGAATGCCATCGGAGGGGAGCAGGTCTCACGCGATCCGGAGCCGAAGGGAATCCGCTATCTCGTTCCGCGAAGACTGCTGCAATCGGATCTCATGACGATCGACTTCGAGTTTCCCGATGCGGCGTTCCTGCGCGAGAACAGGAAGGTGCCCATCCAGCGAGCCGTGGGGCTGTGGGGATTTCGAGCCGACCTGGCGTCGGCCATGCGCGGCGCGCCTTCGATGCCGGTAAGCCGTTGAGCCCGGGTGCCATTGCGACCTCGGCACTACTCGCATGTGCAGACCACACGGACGACGCGGCGGCGCGCGACGCAGAGTCTGCGGTTGAGACCACCTGAACGGGTGACTGTACCCACCTGTTCGATTGACCAGCGGTCGCGCTTCCTGTAATGTCTCGCTGCTCTACAACATGATCGACCAGCACGCCGGCGAGACGGAGCCCCCGGCGCGTGTGGCCCGACCATCAGCCGTGTTCCACAGCAGCCACGCCCCCAGGAGGTGTGACGATGCAGCGTTTGCTACCTGCCCTCCTTGTCGCTTCCCTTCTCGTTCTGGCAGCGCCGACCGCATTCGCACAATGTGTCACCGGTACGATCTCATCCGAGCTGATGGTCGACGGTCCCTTCGCGGGGTTGTGGAAGTACACCGTCAACCTCAGCTGGGACGTGCAGCAGGGTTTGAGCAACGTGGCTCTCTTCTGCGAGACCGGTTGCTCCGACGTGTGTGCGCAGACGGTCGCGTTCGAGGACACCAGCGGCACCGGCGACGGCGTCATCAACGACGAGACGTCAGAACCCGGCGACTGCGTCGTCCCGTTCACGGGCGAGTTCGTCTGCAACGGCAGCCCGAAGTTGCCCAACCCACACATCAAGTTCGACGCTCTGGACAACCCGGAATGCGAGCCCGGCACGACGGGAACGGCGACGCTCTGCTTCTACACTGAGCTTCCACCGAGCGTCGGCGAATCTCCGGTCATCCTTATCAAGAACGGCCAGAACGTCTGCGAAGGGACGCTCCAGGGAGACTGTCCGCAGTGTCCGGTCGCGGTCGAGAAAGCGAACTGGACGAAGGTGAAGAAGGCCTACCGGGACGAGTAGCCCGCAGTCCGACGCGATCAGAACGGCCGCTGTCGAAGCGGCCGTTCTGCTTTCTACCTCTCCTCCGCCATCTCGAGCCAGCGCTCCACAACCGCATCGAGCATGATGTGGCTGCGGTCGGCGCTGCGCATGCGCGCGGCGAACAGCGACTCGACCGGTGCATCGACCTCGGGGGTGAGAAGGTTGGCGAGCAAGGCGGCGGGCTGCCGCTCGGCGAGAGAACGCAGACGCCGCACGTTGCCGGCGTCGAGGGGGCGGCGCTCCGCCATGACGACGACCGTGGCCGCAGGCTCGACTTCGAGCGCAGCCTCGGGGCTCATGACGCGTACGACGGCGTCGTGTGCCTGCAAGCGTCGGTGGAGCGCGCCGAGCAGCTCGTCGTCCCAGCCAACGAGATGGACGGCGCCCCCGGAACGCAGCGTGCGCGACCACATCTGCCACGCGGGTTTGTTGTCGAGACGCAGCGCCGCACGGCAGATCTCGCCGTAGAGACGCCGGTCCTGCTCCGGCTCCCCCAACGGGTGCACGGCCTGGAGCTGATCGGCGCGTGCGACGGCAAGCGCACGCAAGCGGTCGACGCGGCTTGTGGCCTCTTCGAGACGCGCGGCTGCAAGCTCTCCCGATTCGAGCGCACGCCGCAGACCTTCGTACGCCTTCTCCGCCAGATCCAGCTCGGCACAGTGGAGAAGCAGATCGCATCCCGCCTGCAGCGCACGCGCAGCGGCCTCGCCGGGATCGTACTCGGCGGCCACGCCCTGCATCTCCATCGCATCGGTGACCGCAACGCCTTCGAAGCCGAGTTCGTCGCGCAGCAGCGTGGTTGCGACGCGCGGCGAAAGCGTCGCCGGCAGATCCGCATCGCCGAGACGCGGACATGCGAGGTGCGCCACCATCACCGAGGGCGAATCGCCGAGAAGCTCGCGGAAGGGGCGCAGCTCGATTGCATCGAGTCGCGCACGCTCGTGCAACAACGTGGGCCGCGCCAGATGCGAATCGACGTCCGTGTCGCCGTGCCCCGGAAAATGCTTCAAGCAAGAGAGAACCCCGGCAGCATCGAGACCCTTCTGCGCCGCTGCAGCATACGGAACGACAGCGTCCGGCTCGCTGCCAAAGGAACGCACACCGATGACGGGGTTGCGTGGGTTGTTGTTGACGTCACACACGGGGGCGAAGTCGAGGTTCATACCCAGCGCGCGCAGGCGTCGCCCGTAGCGCTGGTACACATCGGCAACCGTGTGCGGCTGGGTTCCCCAGGCCAGCGCGCGCGCGCTCGGTGGTGTGGGCACGAGGTGGCTGGCCTGCGCGACGAAGCCACCCTCTTCATCCATGGCCACGAGCAGGGTCTCTCCACGCTCCGAAGCCCACGCTTGCAGGCGCGCGATCGCGGCGCGCGCGTCCTCGGGATCGTCTGGTAGGTGACGTCGGAAGAGGATGACGCCCGCGGGCTGGAGGGAGTCGAGCCACGTGAGCGCTCCGCGCCGCCAATCGGGGGGCGGCGCGACCATCAAGACCCGGCCGATTCGGGCATCGAGACTCATCGCCACGCCATCACTTCCGAGCTGCGGCGTCGGCGGCTGCGGGTGCAACCTGCATCAGAGTGCGCACGAGCTCCGGGTCGTCGGGCAGGAGGCCGGAGCGCGGCAGCCGCTCCACCAGCGTGCGCCAGTTCGGGTCGATCGCGTAGGCGCGCGCCAGCAGAGGCTTCGCCTCGTCGACGCGGCCGGCGCCCGCCATCGTGATGCCGTGCCAGAAGAGCATCTCCGCGTTCCCCGGCGCCAACTTCTCGGCGGCCCCATACTCGCGACTCGCGCGCTCGAAGTCGTTCTCCTCCATCGCCAGGTCGCCCGCATTCATGTGCTCGTAGGCACGATGCAGGCGCAGCAGGCGTCGCAGCTCTGCCAGCGGCTCGGGATGGTCCTCGACGCGCAGGTCGACTCTCCGATCCTCCCAGGAGCGGCCGCTCGACTCGCCACGCACCACCAGGATTGCCGCCGATTGCTGGCCGCGGATGTCGCCGCCCTCGGCTTGCGCAGCCTCGAGAGCCACGAGCATGCGCTCGGCGAGATCCCCTTTTGCCTGCTCGAACGCCCCCGCCATCGCGCCCCACACCGTGTCGCGCCACATCAGGTTCGCCTGCACCGAGTACCCATCCCCCGTGCGATGCCCCGCTTCGGCGATGCAGTGGTCGCCGGTGTGCACGGCAACGCGACCGCGCGCATCGACGATCGCCACCTGCCGCAGCTCCGGGTGCGCATCCGCCGCGACGAGAGCACGCATCGTCTCGTGAGCCGTCTTGCCGCCACGCAGAAGCTCGAGCCCGAGCGCGCCGTAGGAAACATCGACGAGGGATTGCGTCGCGATGGCCCCGACCCCCGCCTCCGCCCATGGCACGGTCGGCCCGACGGAGAACCAGTGCGATTGCACCGCAACGCCCAGATCGCCCGTCACCGGATCACGCGCCACGATGGAGTAAGTGTGGACGGGACGCTGCCCCGCCACGAGTTGGGAGCTCGTCCCGGAGGAGAGGAGTCCGACCAGAACAAGCGCACGAACGAATGGCATTCCGTTCATCGCAACCCTCCTCCATGCGGTGTATCGCCTTGTGCCGAGCGCGCCTCAGGAGCTCGAGCGCGCCTCCTGCTCTTGGGCGGGAGCGTCGTTGCCTCCGCTCTCGCGCGCGGGCGCCGGCGGCGCTTCTGCCAGCGCATCGTACCGTGACTCCTCCTGCAGGTAGGTGTAGCCACGCAGCCCCTCGTCGTAGCGCCGGTTGAGCAGCGCCGCCTCCTCGAGAGTCAGCTGGCGCTCGCGCACCGCCGCCTCGGTCGCTTCACGCATGCGTTGCACGAGATCGTAACGGCGGAACTCGACGTACCCCAGCACGTCGGTCACCGTGTCCCCCTCCACGACGTGGTCGATGCGGTAGCCGTCGTCGTGCAGCGACACATGCACGGCGTTGCTGTCCCCGAACAGGTTGTGCAGATCGCCGAGTATCTCCTGGTAGGCACCGATGAGGAACATGCCCAGGTAGTAGGGTCTGCCGTTTTCGGCGTGCAGCTCGAGACAGTGTTTGACGTCGCGCAGGTCGATGAACTGATCCACCTTGCCGTCGGAATCGCAGGTGAGGTCCGCAACGACGCCGCGCCGGGAGGGGCGCTCGCCGAGTCGATGAATCGGAATCGTGGGGAACAGCTGCTTCACCGCCCAGTGGTCGGGAGCCGACTGGAAGACGGAGAAGTTGCAGTAGTAGGTGTCCGCGAGCCCCTTCTCGAGACCCTCGAGATCGTCCGGCACGTACTCGAGGTCACGGATGATCTTGAGAATCGCCTCGCAGCAGCCCCAGAAGAGCTGCTCCACGCGCGCGCGACCGCGCAGATCCAGAAGCCCCATGTTGAACAGCCCGGTCGCCTCTTCCTTGAGCTGCAGCGCGTCGTGGTACGCCTCCTGGAAGTTCTTGCGCGACACGGAGCGCCACGTTTCGGCCAGCCCCTGGATGACCGCATGCTCCTGCTCGTCCTCCCCCTCTGCCGGCGGCACCAGACCGGGAAGAACGCGATCCACGTCGAGGACGTCGAACACCAGCACGGAGTGGTGTGCCACCAGCGCGCGACCCGACTCGCTGATGATGTCGGGGTGCACGACGTCGTACTCGTCGCACGCCTCCTGGATGGCGGCCACGACGTCGTTGGCGTACTCCTGCATCGTGTAGTTGACCGACGACGGCCAGTTGGTGGAGGAGCCGTCGTAATCGACACCCAGGCCGCCGCCGACGTCGAGGAAACGCAGTCCGGCTCCGGCGCGCGCCAGCTCGACGTAGACGCGCGACGCCTCCTTCATGGCGTCCTTGATTGCGCGCACCGCAGAAATCTGCGAGCCGATGTGGAAGTGCACCAGCTCGAGACAGTCGAGCATGCGGAGCTCGCGCAGCTGGTCGACGAGAAGCACCATCTCGGTCGCCGTCAAACCGAACTTCGAGCGATCGCCCGTCGACTCCATCCACTTCCCGGCGCCGCGCGTCGTCAGCTTGGCGCGCACACCGATGTGCGGCCGTACGCCCAGGCGCTCGGCGACCGCGAGCAATGGCGCGAGCTCGCGGTAGCGATCGATGACGATGATCGGGTAGCGTCCCAGCTTTTGCGCCAGGAGCGCCGTCTCCATGTACTCGCTGTCCTTGTACCCGTTCATGACCAGCAGCGATTCCGGCGAGTCGAGAAGCGGCAGCGCGGCAAGCAGCTCCGGCTTCGAGCCCACCTCCAGGCCGAGACCGTACGGCTGCCCGAGACGCACCAGCTCCTCGACGACCTGCCGCTGCTGGTTCACCTTGATCGGATACACGCCGCGGTAGCGCCCGTGGTACTCGTACTCGTGGATCGCCTTGGCGAAGCAACCGACGAGGGCGCGCACGCGACTGTGCAGGATGTCGGAAAAGCGGATGAGAAGCGGCAGACCGAGCCCGCGGCGCTGCAGGTCTCCGACGAGCTCGTACAGATCGACGCGCGGTCCCGTCGCGCCGTCCGGGGTGACGTCGATGTGTCCGGCCTCGTTGATCCGGAAGTAGCCGCTGCCCCACCCCGCGATGTTGTAGAGATCGGTGGAATCCTTGGTGGTCCAGCGCCGAATCCCGTTGCGCGTGCTGGTGTCCTTCACGCCTGCTCCTCCAGACACTCCTGCGATACGCAAGCGATACGTTGGACGACAGAGCGAGAGCTTAGCAGATTCGCTCGCCGCGGGCGGCGGCTGCGCGGTCTGCCCTGTCACGGCTGCAGGTGCACGCGCCCCCACAGGAGTGGGTTCTCAAGCGGCTGCGTGCTGCGCGAGCCGGCCCACGACCACTCCAACGCGGCATCCGTGCCCGGCTGGTAGACGATCACGTTGAATCCCAGCGTCTGGCCGGCCGTCGGCTGCTCCTGCAGCGGAATCAGTGCGTCGACGTCGATCGAACCCTCGTTTCGTTCCAGAGCCACGTGACCCGTGGCGGCTGCACCGCGACCGCCGCGCGGCAGGAGAAGCTGGATGCGAGGTTCGCCGTCGTGCAGAGCCACCTCCCAGACGCACTGACCCGGCTCCAGCGCCGGTCGCTCTCCCTCGGGCCCCAGCATCAGCTGCAGGAGCCGCTGCGAGCCGAGCACGACGTCGCCGTCCACGGGACACGTGAGGTGCAACGACAGCCCCGACTCGGACCAGCCGAGGCGCAGGCTCGGCGGCTGCGCCGGCTCGCGGCGCACCCACGGCTCGCGACGCAGCTCGAGAATCCCCGCAGGCGCCGGCAGCGCCGCAATGCCCGCGCCGGCGGTGACGCGTGGCACGTCGACCTCTGGCGCCGGCGGCAGAAAGCGGCCCTTTTGCAGGAGTGCGTCGAGATCGACGCAGAAGACTTCGCGCTGCTCGTTGGTGAGCAGGAGCGTGTCGTCGTGGAAGCAGATCCCCTCGCATTGGCGAGCCTCGATGAGGACACGCTGGCTGCGCCCGCCGAGGAAGTTGTCGCCCTGCGCCGGGCGCTCGAACACGTGGATGTACTGATAGGAGAGCACGACGAGCCGGCGACCGTCGTTGGCGAGATCAGCCGACGTCACCTGGCTGCCGATCTCGTACTCTCCGAGTCGCACGGCCGCGCGCAACGAATCGCCTTGCGGCGAAACGCGGTAGAGCACGGTGCGGGTGTCGCTGCGATGCTTCGTCAGCACGTAGAGCCAGCCCGCGTCCCAGAAGAGCGCCTCGCAATCGAAGTTGCGCTCGAGCGGGTCGGGGAAGGCGCGCTGCTCGGGAAAATGGAACGGAATCCGGCGCTGCACCGGAACGCTGAGTGCGCTCTGCGTCGAGTCCGCGCGCGGATCCGGCTCGTCGATCACGTAGATGAGCAGATCCTGGCGCGTGTTTCTGTTGTTGCCGAAGTCACCGATGTACAGGTGGCCGGCGTCGTCGGCAGCGATGTCCTCCCAGTCGACGTTCTGCGCCCCGTCGACGTGCACCTCGCGCAGGAGAGTGCCGCTCAGGTCGACGGCGAAGAGGCGGGGCAGATCCCCCGAATCGTTGTGCACCCAAAGGACGCCGGGATGCCGCCGGCTGTGGATCACACCGGAGCATTCGGCGATCGCGGGAGCGCTCAGATTCGCACACGCCTCCCATGCGGGCTCGGGTGCCTCCTGCACGCCGCAGCTGCAGAGGAGCGCCAGAGCGACACCCCGGGCCCTCCATCGCGATCGAAGCGTGCGCCTCCTCGGCATCGGCCCCCTCCTGGTCTGCGATCCCGGCATGCTACCCCAACCGGGCCGCGGCGCGTAGATTCCGACTGGGGAGCTGTCCCAGGAAGCTGCAGCACGAGCTCCCCGGGGAGGTTGATCATGAAGCCCCTCCGTGACGGATCGATCGAGCGGCTCCTCGACCGCCAGGCACGACTGTGGGAGAGCCAACCGGCGCTCGAGTCGCGTGAGGCCGACGCACCGCGTGCCAACCTCGTCATCTCGCAGCATCCCTTCTCGGGTGCGCGCGAGCTGGCGCAGCGCGTCGCCACGCTGAGCGGCTGGGAGGTGTTCGATCGTCAGATTCTCGATGCCTTGCACTCGCACGACAAGCTCGGCAAGAGCGTTCTCGACTCACTCGACGAGCGCTTGCTCAGCTACCGGGAGGACTGGCTCTACCATATCTTCGTTCCGGGACACACGTCGAGCACCGGCTACGTGCGCCGACTCTCCGAGCTCGTCTTCGCCATCGGCATGCGCGGCCACAACGTCTTCGTCGGTCGTGGCGCCAGCTTCATCCTGCCGCGCGAGCACCGGCTCGCAGTCCTCGCCGTGCGCAGCTTCGATTCGCGCGTCGAGCATTGGCTGCAAGCGAACAGCTCGAAGAACCGCAACGCAGCGAAGCGCGCGCTGACGCGCATGGATCGCGAGCGCGCCGAGTTCATCTGGCGCAGCTTTCATCGCGAGGTGGACGATCCGCTGGCGTACGATCTGTGCATCAACCTGGACGCGTTGGAGACGGAACAGGCGGCGCGCATCGTGCTCGAGGCGCTGCGTGCCCGCTTCCGCGACGAAGTCCCGAGCGCTTCGCGTACGCGTCCGGCGCCGTAGACCCGCGGCCACCGTTGCGCTGCGTCGCGCTCGTGCCCTAATGTCGGGGCTGCGTGAGCCACACGACAACGCCCGCCACCGACGCGCGGCAGCGACGCGGCGTCGGCTACCTCCAGCTTCTGCGCAGCAACCGCGCCTTCCGCTGGCTGTTCGCAGCCCGCAGCGTCAGCTTGTTGGGTGACTGGTTCAACACGCTGGCGCTCTTCGCGCTCCTCGACAAGATGCGTGGCGACAGCGCCAGCTCCTTCGGCTGGGTCCTCATTCTCAAGCTCGCCCCGCTCCTGGTCATGGGGCCTGCCGCCGGTGTCGTGGCGGACCGCTTCAACCGCAAGCGCGTCATGGTGTGGACCGATTTGCTGCGTGGCGTCGTCGTGATCGGTCTGCTGCTGCTCGCTCGCTGGCCGCGTCTGGACTTGCTCCTGACGCTCACCTTCCTCCAGATCAGCCTCTCCGCCTTCTTCGAGCCGGCACGCAGCGCCGCAGTGGCGCAGATCTGCTCGCGTGACGAGCTCCTGGCCGCGAACGCCCTCATGGCCGTGACCTGGTCGATCATGCTCACCGTCGGCGCGGCGGTCGGAGGCGTCGCCAGCCACCTTTTCGGCTGGCAGACGGCGATCCTGCTCGACGCGGCCACCTACGTCGCCTCGGCGCTGCTCATCCTCCCGATCCACCTGCCGTCGCACCAACCTGCGCGGCGCGGCGTCGGGGCGTGGCATGCGCTCGGACTCGGCGACGCGGTGGACGGCTTCCGCTTCATGTGGCACAACCCGGCGGTGGCGACGATGGTGTCCGCCAAGGGGGCCTGGGGCGTGGGGGGAGCCCTGACGCTCATGCTGACGCTCTTCGGGCAGCGCGTGTATCCGCTGCTCGGAAGCCCCGTTCTCGGGATGACGCTCTTCTACTCCGCACGGGGCGTGGGAACCGCGTTCGGCCCCATCCTCTTCCGCCGTCTGGCGGGCCACTCGCTCGACGCCATGCGATGGGCCATCTCCGCTTCCTTTCTGCTGGCCGCCGTCTCCTACTTCGCCTTCGGCTTCGTTCATTCCTTGCCCCTGGCGGTGCTTTTCGTGATCCTCGCACATCTGGGAGGAGCGACGATCTGGGTCTTCTCGACCGTTCTGATCCAGCGCTCCGTGCCGCAGGCGTTCCAGGGGCGCGTCTTTGCGGCCGAGATGGCGCTGTTCACGCTGACCTTCTCGCTCTCGACCTGGATCTTCGGCGCCCTGCGTGACGTGCTGGGAGTCGACCTCCACGTCCTGATGCGCGCGCTTGCAGGTGGCATCCTGCTTGCCGGCCTGGTGTGGAGCGCAGCCGCCAGGACCTGGCCGCTCCGGCGAGATGCCGAGCCTGCGCTGGAAGCGACAGCGGATCGAGCCGCCGCGCGCGCGGCGGGTGAGCGACCCTGAGGTCGGTCTGCGATTCGAGATGGGAGGGGAGGGCCGCATGCGGCGATTGGGTGGAGGGCGTGAGGCGCCGGAACGAGGCATCTCACGCCGGCGCATCCTGGCGCTCGGAGCCGCGACGCTGCCGGCGGGGTTGCTGTGGGCGCGGCGCGGCGCGGCGCAGAGCTTCTCGGAGGCACCGCTCGCGCCCGAGGATGCGCGCGGCGACATGGAGCACCGTTTCTGGAAGGATCTCCTCGACGATTTCCCGCTCGAGCCGGGCGAGCATCACTTCGACCACGCCTCGGTCGGCATCCCCCCCATTCAGACTCTCACGCGCATGGATCGCGTGGCGCGCAACGTCGCCGGCCATCCTGCCGCTCCAGCGGAGGAGTACGTCGAGAGCGCGCGCAAGAGGGTCGCGAGCTTCGTTGGAGCCGATCCCGACGAAATCGCGCTGACGCGGGGCGCCACCGAAGCGATGAGCCTGATCGCCGACGCGCTCCCGCTCGAGGTCGGCGCGCGCGTGGCGCTCTCGGAGCACGAGGCGCCGAGCACCTTCACCCCCTGGTTGGCGGCGGCGCGTGAGGGACGCGTGCAAGTGCGCTTCTTCTCGCCGCTCCCCGCCACCGACGACCTGCCGCGGCGGATCCGCAAGGCGGCGGACGGTGCCGCAGCGGTCGTCCTGTCGCACGTCCTGCCCACCAGCGGCGACGTCCTGCCCCTGGCCAAGATCGTCCATGAAGCGCAGCGTCGCGGCACCCTGGTGATCGTGGACGGCTCCTACGGAGCCGGCATCCGTCCGCTCGACCTGCACGATCTGGGCGTCGACGTGTATGTGGCGTCCGGCCATGGTTGGCTCCTTGGACCGTACGGAAACGCGTTTGCGTACGTGCGGCGCGACCTGCTCGGGCGTCTGCGTCCACGCTTCCGGCGCGCCGTACGCGCCGATGCCTTCAACGAGCCGGCCCCGGCCGCGGGGATCGAGAGCGCCAGCCGTCTGGAGCTCGAGCCGCCGAGCCCGAGCGAGGCCGCCGGGCTCACCGCATCGCTCGAGTGGTTGGACGGTCTCGGTGTGGAGGTCGTGCGCGAATACGCCACGGCGCTCGCCACGCAGCTGCGCGAAGCGATCGCAGGCATCGACGGGATCGAGCTGTTGAGCACGGCCAAGTCGGCTGCGCGGGTCCCGATCGTCACCTTCCGCGTGCAACGCCGACCGAGCACGCAAGTCGCGGACTGGCTGCTCGAGCGCATGCGCATGCGCGTGCATCGTGTCGTCGCGGTGCCGTGGAATGCGGTCCGCGTCTCCACGCATCTGGTCAACCGCCCTGCTGACATCGAATGGCTCGCCGAAGGAATCCGCACGCTCGCCTGACGGCGATGCTCCGTTGAAACCGTCGCGCGCGCACCGCGGGCATGCTCTATAATCGCCCTCTCCCGACGAATGGAGGCAGCATGGCGCAGCAGGGCGTCGATCCCCGACGACTCCAGGTTTACGCGGATTCGAGGCGCGAAGAGTTCGAGGAGAAGCTCGCAGCTCTCGTCGAGATTCCCACCATCAGCATGGATCCGGAACGCAAAGACGACATTCGCCGCGGCGCGCGCCTGGCAGCTCAGTTCATCGAAGACGTTGGAGGTCGCGCTCAGGTCGTCGACACGCCGGGGCATCCGGTCGTGGTCGGGGAGCTGGACGTGGGTGCCCCGCGCACGCTCACGATCTACAACCACATGGACGTGCAGCCCGCCGCGATCGAGGATGGCTGGCAGCATGAGCCCTTCCTCTTTCGCAAGGTGGGCGAGCGCTACGGAGGTCGCGGCACCACGGACGACAAGGGCCCGGCGCTCACCGCACTGCTTGCGGCGCGCTTCGCGGTGGACAGCGGCATTCCGCTCAACATTCGTTTCTTGTGGGAATCCGAGGAGGAGATCGGCTCGCCCCATTTCGAATCGTTCCTGAAGCCGCGACGCGCCGCCCTGCGCACCCACTCGGTCCTCGTTTCCGACACCATCTGGATCGCGCGCGGCCGCCCCGCCGTGTCCACCGGGCTGCGCGGGCTGCAATCGGCCACGCTGCGTCTCGAGACGGGAGCACGCGACGTCCACTCCGGCCTGACCGGCGGGGCCGCACGCAACCCGCTCGTGGAGCTCGCGGCGCTCGTCAACGAGTGCTACGACGTACGTACGGGCCGAGTGAAGATTCCGGGCTTCTACGACGGGGTCAAGAAAGCGCGAAAGAGCGAGCTCGACAGCTTCCTCTCCTCCGGCTTCAGCATCCCGGCCTTCAAATCGGCACACGGCCTGCGCAAGCTGCGCTCGAAGGATCGACGCGTGCTGGTGGAGAACATCTGGGCGAAGCCGACCTTCGAAGTGCACGGCTTCGTCGGCGGCTACTCGGGGCCGGGTGTGAAGACGGCGATCCCACCAAGCGCCGAAGTCAAGATCTCGATGCGGCTCGTTCCGGATCAGAGCCCGGCCAAAGTCCTCAAGCAGTTGCGCGACCACGTGCGGCGCAAGAATCCCGATGCCGAGGTCATCCCCGACGCCGCCCTGGCGCCCTACGCGGGTGAATTCGAGGGTCCCTACGCCGATGCGGCGCGGCAAGCGATGATCGCCGGCTTCGGCAAGAAGCCCGCGTTCGTTCGTGAGGGGGGCTCGATCGGCGCCGTCGTCACGATGAAAAAACATCTCCAGGCGCCGATCATGTTCCTGGGGTTGTCGCTCCCGGAGCACGGCTATCATGCGCCGAACGAGAACTTCGACTGGGGACAAGCGCACGGCGGCATGAAGGCGTTCGTGAGCTATTTCCAACGTGTGAGCCAGCTGTAGGCAGGCAGCGACGGCCACCTCCCGCGCGAGGAGGATCGCGATGCAGGTGCAGCACTTGATGACGCAAGACGTGGTGACGGTGCGGGAAGACACGTCGTTGAACGAGGTGGCGCGCTGCATGTCGGAGAAGGGGATCAGCGGCGTGCCGGTTCTGGATGCCGAGGGTCAGCTGGTCGGCATCATCACCGAGCTCGACATGATCGCGCGCAACGCTCGACTCGAGGTCCCCGTCTTCCTGCAGATCCTCGACGCCAGCATCCCGCTCGAGTTGCCGAGTCACCTGCGTGAGCGACTGCAACACATGCTGGGCACCGAGGCGCGCGACGTCATGACCGAGAAGGTGCACACCGTCACGCAGGACACCGAGCTCGAGGACCTCGTGGATCTCATGCTCAAGAAGCGCGTCAACCCGGTCCCGGTCATGCAGGACGAGCGCCTCGTGGGCATCGTCAGTCGCTCCGATCTCGTGCGCATGATGGCGGCCAAGTTGAAGTAGGGCATGACCTACGAGAACTTGATCGTGGGTTTCTTGCGCTGCTTGAGGCTCGCCAGCTGTGTCGCCACCGACTTGGCGATGCTCTTGAACGCCTGTCCCGCAGCGGAATCGGGCGCGGCCGCGACGATCGGCAGGCCGCGATCGCTGGCTTCACGAATGTCGGGCAGGATCGGGATCTCGCCGAGGAAGGGCACCTCGAAGCGCAGGGCTGCGGTCTTGCCGCCGCCATGCGAGAAGATCTCCTCGCGGTGGCCGCAGCTGGGGCAGGAGAAGAAGCTCATGTTCTCGACGACGCCGAGGACCGGCACCTTCACCTCTTCGAACATGCGCACGGCGCGGTTGACGTCCTCGAGCGCGACGTCCTGCGGTGTCGTGACGACGACGGCACCCGAAAGCGGCGCGGTCTGCGTCAACGTCAGCTGTGCATCACCGGTCCCGGGCGGCAAGTCGATCACCAGGTAGTCGAGGTCACCCCACGCCACGTTGCGCAGGAACTCGCTGACGATCTTGTGCACCATCGGACCGCGCCAGATCACCGGCGCGTTCGCCGGAGCGACGAATCCGATCGACATCATCTTCAAGCCGTGGGCGAGGACCGGGAGGATCTGTTGATCCCGATGTCCGGGTGGCCGGTCGCGCGTCCCCATCATGATCGGAATGCTGGGCCCGTAGATGTCGCTGTCCATCAATCCGGTCGCCGCACCCTGCTGCTGCAACGCCAGCGCCAGGTTGACGGCCACCGTCGACTTGCCCACGCCGCCCTTGCCGCTCGCCACCGCGACGATGTTCTTGATCCCCTGCAGCGAATCCTCCTGCGGCGCCGAAACGATCCCGATCTTGATCGTCGTCTTGACGTCGATCGTCGTGACCCCCGGAAGTGCCGCCAGAGCCTGTCGAGCCAGCGCCTCGAGCTGCGCCTTCGCTCCCGCTGCCGGGCTCGGGAGTTCGAAGGTCACGGCGACCGTGGTGCCCTCCACCCGCACGTCCTTGACCAGCCCCATGCTGACCGGGTCGCCCCCGAGGTCGGGATGACGCACCTGTCGGAGGATGTGGAGTACCTGTTCACTGCGCGGATCGGCCATTTCGAGGCTCCTTCGGCTGCCGGGGGGTGTGGGCCGCTCTGTGACACCGTCTTATGTAAGCTTCAAGCCCGTGTGCGGTCAACCCTGACAGCGGCGTGCGCCGTGCGTTAGATTCCTGGCTCAACTCAGACAGGGGGATCGAGAATGATTCGTTCCAACGCTCCGGCTCGCCTCGGGTGGGTGATCCTATTCCTGGGCGCGGCCACCGGCGCCGCTGCTCAGCAGTACGGCGACGAGCGCGTGCGCTTCGCTTCCGAGTCGTGGGATGCCACCTTCTTTTACGAAGGCGGCACCTATGAGCCGGACATCCCCACGCCCGAATCGATCCTCGGCTTCCCGATCGGTCGGCGCCCCGTGCGCTACGACGAGATGCGGCGCTACCTGGAGGCGCTCGCCGATGCATCCGCGCGCGTAACGATGCGCGTGCACGCGCGCACGCACGAGGGGCGCGAGCTCATCCACCTTGCCATCGGACGCGAGGAGCGCGTCACCGAGAACGCTCTGAACACGTTGCAGGAGCGCATGGCGCGCTTTGCCGATCCGCGCACCGGCGGACCCGACACCCCCGACGGCGATCTTCCGCTCGTCGCCTGGTTCGGCTACTCGATCCACGGCGACGAGCTCTCCGGTTGCGACGCAGCCGTCCAGGTCGCCTACCAGCTGGCGGCGGGCACCGACGCCGTCACGCGCAGCCTGCGCGACTCCGTTCTCGTCCTCATCGATCCAAACCAGAACGCCGACGGACGCGAGCGCTATCTGGCGCAGATGCAGGCCGCGGCCGGTCGCGTCCCCAATCCCGATTCACAGAGCCAGCAGCATCGTGGCTTCTGGCCGTGGGGACGCGCCAACCATTACTTGTTCGATCTCAACCGCGACTGGTTCACGCTCGTTCACCCCGAGTCGCGCGGGCGTGTCGCAACCATGACAGCGTGGAATCCGCAGCTCGTCATCGACGGCCACGAGATGGGGTGGAACGACACCTACCTCTTCTCGCCGCCGCGCGAGCCGTTCAACCCGCATCTGCCGCGCGCCATTCGTCACTGGTGGACGATCTTCGCGGCCGATCAGGCGGCCGCGTTCGGCGAGCGCGGCTGGAGCCACTACACGCGCGACTGGAACGAGGAGTTCTTCCCCGGCTACGGCAGCGCCTGGGCCATGTACCACGGTGCCATCGGCATCCTCTACGAGCAGGCGGGCGTCGATGGCAGCGTCGTGCGTCAATCGGACGGCAGCTACCTGACCTACCGCGAATCGGTTCAGCACCAGTTCCGCAGCACGATCGCCAACATCGAAACCGCCATGCGCCATCGCACCGCGATCATGCGCGATTACCGTGCAGGTCGGCGCCAGGCTGTCGAGACGGGTGGCTCGGGACCCGTGCGTGCGTACGTCTTCACCGAAGGGAACGATCCGCAACGTGCGTGGCAATTCGCGCAAGCGCTGCACCTGCAGGGAATCGAGGTGCGGCGTGCGGACGAGAGCCTGACGCTGCAGGATGCGCACGACATCTGGGGCGGAGCCTGGAAACGTAAGAGCGTTGCCGCAGGGAGCTACGTCGTCCTCCTCGAGCAGCCGGCGGCACCCCTCGTGCGCACTCTGATGGACTACCACGTGGCGATGCCGGACAGCTTCCTGCGCGAGGAGCGCGACTGGCTCGAGCGCGACAAGGGCTCGCGCCTGTACGAGGTGACCACCTGGTCGCGTCCCCTCTCCTACAACGTCGAAACCTATTGGATACCGCGCGTGCCGAGCGGCGCGACGTCCGCGTGGGCGCCGTCTCGCGAGCGCGTACCGTCACCGCCGAGCCGTCGTCCCAGCTACGGCTACATCATCGACGGGCGCCGCGATGCCAGCATGCACGCCGTGGCACTCCTGCTCGAGCGCGGCATGAACGTGCGCATCGCGCTCGAGGAGTTCGCTGTCGGCGGGCAACGGTTCGCGCGCGGCAGCGCGCTCCTGCGCGTGCGCGCCAACCCGGAATCGCTGCACGAGGTCATACGCGAGGTGGCGGCGGTCGCGAACGTCGCGATCCACCCGACCGACAGCGGTCACGCCGATGCCGGACCCGACCTGGGCGGCAGCCGCTTCCCGGCGCTGACGCCAGCGCGCATCGCGCTTCTCACCGGCTACCCGATCTCCTTCGTCTCGTACGGATCGCTCTGGCACCTGCTCGACCACGACCTGCAGATCCGCGTCTCCAGCCTCGACGTCCAGGGCGTGCGTACGATGGATCTGTCGAAGTACAACGTCATCGTCCTGCCGAACGCGTTCGGCGGCGCGAGCGCGTATGAGCGTGCGCTCGGTCCGCGCGGCACCGAGAACCTGCTCACCTGGGTCAAGGCCGGGGGAACTCTGGTTGCGGTGGGTGCGGGAACGGCTTTCGCCGCCGACAGCTCGCGCGGCTTTTCGAGCGTGCGCCTGCGGCGCGACGTGCTGGCCCAGTTCGCACCCAGCCTCGCCCAGGGCGAGCTGCCGGAAACCGAGCGCATGGACGCACTCGGCGACGCACCGCGTAAGGCGGCACCGATTGCGATGCCACTCCTCGGCGCGGGTGCACGCGCTTTCGTGAAGCAGACGCGCCCCCGTGGCGTGCAGTACGTCTTCGAGAAGGAACGTGCCGCGGCAGCGACGCCAGCTCTCGAATCGAAGCCGAAGCTCGCGCACCTGAAGCGCGCGGATGCACGCCTCCGGCGTTTCTACCCACAAGGAGCGCTCCTGCGCGCCGACGTCGATCAGGACGACTGGCTGAGCGGAGGCGTCCCAGCGCGTCTCCCGGTTCTGCTCGACAACAGTCGCGCTCTGATCGCGCGGGCGCCCGTGCGCATCTCGGCGCGTTTCGCCGCGAAGGACTCGCTGCACCTCTCCGGTTTGCTCTGGCCGGAGGCGGCGGATCGCATCGCGCGCACCGCGTACGTCTCACGCGAGCGGCTCGGCAAGGGGCAGGTGATCCTCTTCGCGGGTGATCCAACGTACCGGCGCGCCACGCGAGGCACCGAGCGCTTGCTTCTGAATGCGCTCCTCCTCGGCCCCGGACTCGGGACCCGACGTCCCGCCCCGTGGTGAGCCTGTCGTGTGACCAGCTTCCGGGGGGACTTCCACCCCCAAGTCAGCGCCCATGCTGGGCGCACCAAGAAAAACGGCCCCGGAGGACTCCGGGGCCGTTTGGCATCCGTGAACGGATGTCGAACTAGAAGGCGTAGCTGGCCGTGACCATGCCGAACAGCTGACTGGAATTACCCAGCAGGTCCGTACCGGTGGTCAGGACCGACGGGTTCAGGTAGCCGTCGAACATGAAGTCGCCCAGCTGGACCCCGAGACCCGTGTGCCAGTCGAACTCGAGCTCGCTGGTCTGGGCCTTCGCCTCGCCAGCCGTGGTCTCGAGCTTGTCATGCGTGATGACGAAGCGCGACACGACGCCCGCACGCGCCTGCAACCACGACGCCAACTCGATCTCGCTGGCGATGTGCCAGCCGGGGATGATGTACTCGGTGTCGGTGGCCTTGGTGCTTGCGGTCTTGTCGTTGGCATGCGCGCGGTTGTACTCGAGCGTCCCGTACGCTGAAACCGACGTCCGCTCGTGCGGCTGATAGACCGGGCCCGCGCCGAAGACGAACGAGGTGAGGGAACGATCGGTCTCCTCCTTCGTACCTCCGTCCGGAGTGAAATCACGACCAGCGCTCGTGTAGTTGAACATCCCGAGCCAGCCGAGCTGAAGATCGTCCGAGTCCTCGACCGCAGTCTTGCGCGCAGCGACCGCGAAACCGACGGGCGACGACTCGTCCACGCTCGTGCCGGCGATGTCAGTCTTGGCACCTGCGTACGTGAACTCGGCCGCGAGGTCGATATCGCTGATCTCGAAGCCTACGATGATATCGAAGGCCGTGACATCGTTCTTGTCATCTCCGCCCGCGCCGGGTTGGTCGAGCTGGTTGCGACCGATCGCCAGACGTATACCCCAGGGGTTGCCTCCACCTTCCCAGCCGAAGACGAAGTCGAACCACTGGTACGGGCCGGGGCTCGGCCCAGGCGGGTCGACGGCGCCGAAATAGTCGTTCGTTCCATCCAGGCCGATTTGGGCATCACCAATCGTAAAGAACGCGTTGGCGATCTGGCCGAGAAAGTCGCTTCGGTGCGTGAACGTACCGAAGACGAAGCTCTCGTTCCCGAAAATGATGCCGGCCGAGCCGAGCGTGTTGTCGGTCCCCATGTCGAATGTGACCAGACGGTTGTAGTCGGCGACTCGGTGTGGCAAGAAGAAGACATCGTCGGTGTCTTTGATCAAAAGGTTGCCGCCCAGTGACGAGCGCCGAGCCGCAAAGCCTGGGCTCGCCAGAGACAGCAGGAAGACACACAGCAGAAACATTCGCATAAAGCGGCTAAGCATCTCGTCCTCCGCACGAAATGGATGAGCCTTCGGGCCGGGATCCTCGAGCCCGCTGGGCCCGTGGCCGCGCGATATTCAAGCTTTAACGGCACTGTTGTCAATGTCTTCTTGGCGAATACTTCGAGAAAAACATGCGATTTTGCTTGAAGCTGCTTGTGAAGGTGGCTGGAATCACGACAGTTGCGGACGATCGAACCAAAACCGTATGGAGAGCGGAAACCCGCTCGGGGAGCGGTTCTCCGCCAGATCGACGCCACTCGTGGGCGTCTGGAGGCCGTACCGTCTCAACGAAGGAGTCGTCATGGATCCACTCGATCGAGCCACGCTGCGCGTCACGATGATGCCGCGTGACACCAACGTGCACGGCACCATCTTCGGCGGAATCATTCTGAGCTACATCGACCAGGCAGGCGCCGTGCACGCCCGCCGCGCCGGGTGCGCCAACGTCGTCACGGTAGCGATGGATGGCGTCGTCTTCCACGAACCCGTTTACGTGGGAGACCTCGTCAGCTTCCGCACCGACACCGAGCGCATTGGCCGCACGTCGTTGCGGGTGCGCGTCAGCGTGGATGTCATGCGTTACGACGACGCGTCCGAGGTCACCGTGACCGAGGCGCAAGTTGTCTACGTGAACGTCGACGACGAGCGCAAGCCGGTTCCGATCCGGAGCTGAACGGTTGCACAGTGCCCTCGCGCCGGGAGCGAGAATGGCGGTATAATGCGCAGCGACCCCCTGCCCCCCCTCGGCCGGAGTCATCCATGCCCGAGTTCCCAGCCGAAAACGGTCGCGTCGCTCGCCTGGCCGCCCTCGTTGCGCTTGCAGCGATTCTCTGTGTTCCCGGAAGCGCGGGGAGCGCGCGTCGAAGCTATGGAACCGCTGCGGCTCCCGGCTGGGAGCTGCACGCGGCGCGGGCGACCGCGGCGGCACACGCTCCGGGGCGGCTCCTGGTCAAGTTCCGCGCACCTGTCGATGCGACGTTCAAGGCCGAGTTCCCGGCCTTGCAGACATTGCTGGGGGAGAGCTTGCAGCGCGCGCGACCGCTTCTGCGGCGCGCGCGGCCGGGCCAGCCGGTGGCGGCTGGCGTGGACCGTCTCTACGAGATCGAGGTGCCGGCAGCCACCTCCATCCCACTTCTCGCTGCCAAGCTCTCGCGTCTCGCCGCGGTTGAGTATGCCGAGCCGGTCTACCTGTACGAGCTGGTTGGCGAGCGCGACGCCATCCTGGCTTCACCCAACGACCCGCAGTACGGCGACAGCCTGCAGCACTACCTCGGCGTCATGCAGGTGGAGCCCGCCTGGGACGTCGTCAAGGGGCAGGACGGTAACCCCGTGGTCTGCGTCGTCGACGGCGGCACGAATTGGGAGCACGAGGATCTGCTCGCCAACATGTGGGAGAACCCGGGTGAGATTCCCGACAACATGATCGACGACGACGGCAACAACTACGTCGACGACTACCACGGCTGGAATTTCCAGGCGGACAACGGCAACCCGCGTGGGGACAACGATCAAACGCCGAGCAGCGCCAACCACGGCACGCACACCGGTGGTCTCCTGGCCGTCGTCACCGACAACGGTGTCGGGATCGCCAGTGCCAGCTGGAACCCGCGTCTCATGGCGGTCAATGCTGCAGGCACCAACGGCGGCTCGATCGCCTACGGATACGACGGCATCGTCTACGCGGCCGAGAACGGCGCCGACATCGTCAGCCTGTCGTGGGGTAGCTTCTCGGCCTCGCAGGCGATGCAGGACATCATCGATTTCGCCGTCGCGCAGGGCGTGCTCGTGATCGCAGCCGCCGGCAACAACAACTCGAGCACCCCCTTCTATCCGGCGGCGTACCGCAACGTGTACGCCGTCGCCAACGTCTGGGGGCACGACCCCGATCCGGACGACGGCATCGACCACGTCGACCAGCGCTACGGCACAGGCAGCGCCTCGAACTACGGCGGCTGGCTCGACGTCGCCGCCGCCGGCACCTCCGTCTATAGCACCTTCGACTTCGGTCGCACCGATCAGTACGGCTTCTCCACCGGCACCTCGATGTCGGCGCCGGTCGCGGCCGCGGTGGCCGCTCTGATCCAGTCGCAGAATCCATCCTGGGGTCCACTCAAGGTGGGCGAGCAGCTGCGCATCACGTGCGACAACATCAACGCCAAGAACCCGGGCTTCGAGGATCTCCTCGGGAAGGGTCGCGTCAACGCGCTGCGTGCGGTGACGGAGGCGAGCCCGGCCGTGCGCGCCATCGCTTGGACCTTCAGCGACCCGGATGGCAACGGCGAGATCAATCAGGGTGAGACGATCGTCATGTCGATCGACGTGCACAACTATCACGACGACGCTGTCGGGCTCGAGTTCACGCTGTCGGTCGACTCCCCGTGGGTGACCGTGAGCGATTCCAGCCAGAGCGCCGGCACGCTGGTCGAGGACGCCGACGCCTCGCTCGCCGACGCCTTCACCTTCACGGTGGACGCGAACGCACCGCCGGGGACCGAGCTCGACCTGCGCATCGACATGGCGGCCAGCTCCTACGAAGACTTCCAGTGGGTGCCGATCATCCTCGAGCCGATCGTCGAGACGCACGACATCAACAACCTCGACGTCTCGCTGACGAGCTCCGGAAACATCGGATGGATCGGCTTTGCGGGAGGCCTGGGCCGGAACGGCGACGGCTTCCGCTTCCAGGAGGGTCCCAACCTGCTCTTCGAAGGCGCGCTGATGCTGGGGACCAGCGCTGACAATCTCTCCGACGCCGCCCGCTTTCAGGGCCCTCGCACCGACTTCGCACCCGCGGACAACCAGGGCCCGACGAAGACCACACCGGGAGCCGCCTCCGACCAGGAGATCCACGCGCCGTACGACGACTCGAGCAACAGCGACACGCCCCTCGGCGTGCGCGTCGACCTGCAAACTCGCGCCTACGCTGGCGCCCCGAACGACGACTTCCTCTTTCTGGGGTTCGAGATCACGAACTCGGGCGCGAGCGACCTCGGCGGCCTCTGGGTGGGGCTCTTCTTCGACTGGGACATCGACGAGGAGCACTTTGTCACCAACCGGGTGAGCTGGGACGCCTCCCGCCGGCTCGGCTACGCCTGGGACGCCTCCGAGCCGAGCTTGCCGCACGTCGGCGTGACAGCCTTGTCCGGCTCACAGGTCGGCTACAGCGCCATCCGCAACGACGGCGGTGGCGGGCAGCCGATCAACCTCTACAACGCCTTCACGAAAGCGGAAAAGTGGCTCTGCCTGAACGGCGGGACGGGCAACTTGGACGCGGGGCCTTTCGACATCAGCAACGCGATCTCGGCGGGCCCCTACCTGCTCGCCCCGGGTGACAGCGCCATCGTCTGGTTCGCGCTCCTGGCGGGCGACGACCTGGCCGACCTGCAAGCGAACAGCGACGCGGCCTGGGTGCTCTTCGCAGACTCGGTCCAGACATCGGTCGAGGAGGAGCGCCCCGACATCGGTGCCGCGCCGCCGCCGCAGCTGCGTCTCGGGACGCCGTTCCCGAATCCCTTCAATCCGGGCACGACGATCGAGCTGCAGGTGGATCGACCACGAGCGGTGTTCGTCGGCATCTACGACGTGCGCGGCCGGCTGGTGCGGAGGCTCGTCGACCGGGTGGAGCAGCCCGGCATTCGCTCGATCGTGTGGGATGGCCTCGACCGCAACGGCTCCCCCGTTTCTTCCGGCGTCTACTTCGCGCGCTTGCGCTCGGAGCGCGAGATGCTGGCTCGGAGGCTCATCCTGGCGCGCTGAGTGTCAGTCGCCGAGCGCTGACACGAGCCGGACGTTACAGCCGCCCCGCCACCGCAACGGATCCCGGCCAGGGCTCGCGTGGACATCCGGCCGGCTTGACTTCGTTGCGACACCCCGTGCAGATTCAGCGGGTCCCGACACACTCGACCGCAGCGCCGCGGCGTCCGCGTGCGGAACGGAGCGCCTGCCGCTCAGGCACCAAGGAGTGAGTGGAATGCCATCCGAGTTCAAGAACGAGCCGATGACCGATTTCAGCCGCCCGGAGAACGCGGCGGCGTTCAAGAAAGCCCTCGACGAGGTGAGCGCCTCCCTGGGCCGGACCTATCCGATGTGGATCGGCGGCCGTGAGGTCACATCGTCGCAGACCTTCGCGTCCATCGACCCCGCGCGCCCCGCGGTCGTCATCGGGCACTTCCAGAAGGGGGAGCCGTCGCATGCCGACGACGCCGTCGCAGCCGCGGCCGAGGCCTTCAAGACCTGGAGCCACGAGCCCGTCGAGCGGCGCGCCGACCTGCTCTTCCGCGCCGCCGCGCTCATGCGCGAACGCAAGCACCTCTTCTCCGCCTGGATGGTCTACGAGGTGGGCAAGAGCTGGCCCGAAGCGGATGGCGATACCGCAGAAGCGATCGACTTCATGGAGTTCTATGGGCGCGAGATGCTGCGCTACGCCGACAAGCAGCCGCTGACGCCGCTTGCCGGCGAGCGCAACGAGCTCGAGTACATCGCGCTCGGTGTCGGCGCCATCATCCCGCCATGGAACTTCCCCAACGCGATCCTGGTGGGAATGACGACGGCGGCGCTCGTCAGCGGCAACACGGTCGTGCTCAAGCCCTCGAGCGACTCGCCGGGCGTGGCGTGGCAGGTCGTCCAGCTTCTGCGCGATGCGGGTGTCCCCGACGGCGTGCTCAACCTGGTCACCGGACCGGGTGGCGGCCCGGGGAATCGCCTGGTCGAGCACCCGCACACGCGTTTCGTCGCCTTCACCGGCTCCAAGGAGGTGGGGCTCGGAATCAACGAGCGTGCGGCCCGCCTGCAGCCGGGACAGATCTGGATCAAACGCGTCATCGCCGAGATGGGCGGCAAGGACTCGATCATCATCGACAAGAGCGCCGATCTCGACCAGGCCGTGGAGGGGGTCACGGTGTCCGCCTTCGGATACCAGGGGCAGAAGTGCTCCGCCTGCTCGCGCGCGATCGTCGATGCCGCGATCTACGACACGTTCCTCGAGAAGCTGAGCGAGCGCGTCCGGCAGATCCGGGTCGGCCCAACCGACGACCCCGGCAACTACATGGGCCCGGTGATCAACAAGAGCGCGCACCAGAGCATCCTCGGCTACATCGAGACGGGACGTCAGGAGGGGCGGCAGATCGTCGGCGGTGAGGCGCTTCCGGGGGACGGCTTCTTCGTGCAGCCTACCGTGTTTGCCGACATCCAGCCCGATGCCACGCTGTCGCAGGAGGAGATCTTCGGTCCGGTGCTCGCGGTGATCAAGGCGCGTGGCTGGGAAGATGCAGTCGCAATCGCCAACAACACGGAGTACGGTCTGACTGGTGCCGTCTACACGCG
Organism: Candidatus Latescibacterota bacterium; assembly: GCA_020349025.1. Taxonomy (GTDB): domain Bacteria; phylum Krumholzibacteriota; class Krumholzibacteriia. Next base: position 28,954 of record CP070763.1, read on the forward strand.
GGACGAGGAGAAGATCCAAGACGCGAAGCGTCGGTTCCACGTGGGCAACTTGTACTTCAATCGCAAGTGCACGGGGGCCTTGGTCGGTGTGCACCCGTTCGGCGGCTTCAACATGAGCGGAACCGACTCCAAAGCCGGCGGCCGCGACTACCTGGCGCTCTTCCTGCAAGCGAAGCTGATGTCGCGCCTGCAGTAGGAGAGAACGCCCCTCGGAGGGCCCCACGCGGATGGAATCGGATACATCGCGCTTCCCCGGTGCGGGCATGCTGGAAGATGCGCGCCGCTTGCGCATGGGAACGGCGCGCGGTTTCCTCGGTTTCCTGCGCGACGAGCACACCCACTTCTTCCTGCTCTCCGCCGTCGTCGGTCTCGGCGCCGCGGGCGTCGCTCTCGGCGTGCGTTGGTTCTCCGACCTGATCACGCGCCTCGCCTACGGAAGCTCGATGGACATCCTCGAGGCCGTGCGCTCGGCGCCCATCGTGCTACGCCTGTTCGTGCCGATGGCGGGAGGCGTTGTCGCCGGGCTTCTCGTGCAGCTGGCGGCGCGATTGACGGGTGCGGGTGGACTCTCCGCCGTCATGGAGGCGGTGACGCTGCGGCGCGGCTTCGTCAGCGTGCGTCGCACTCTGCTGACCACCTTCGCCTCGATCTCCGCCATGGCGACCGGCGGCTCGGTGGGGCGTGAGGGCCCGATCGTGCAGTTGTCGTCGGCGCTCGGTTCCAGGCTCGGTCGCTTCTTTCAGCTCACCGAGATGCGCGTGCGCGTCCTGGTTGCCGCGGGCGTCGGCGCCGGAATGGCCGCCGCCTACAACACGCCGATCGCAGGCACCCTCTTCGTCCTCGAAGTCGTCGCCGGGAGCTTCGCCACCGATCTGATCGGCCCCACGGTCGTGGCCGCCGTGGTCAGCACGCTCGTCGCGCGCATCCTCGTGTGGGAAGGCCCCATCTACGAAGTCCCGGAGTTCGTCCTGCGCACACCGCAGGAGCTGCTTCTCTACGCGCTGATTGGGCTCGTCGTCGGCTTGCTGGGTGTGCTCTTCCTACGCACCATGCGCGCCGGGGAGCAGCTGTTCGCTCGTTTGGCGGAGCAGGGTATCCGTGGAATGCCCGTGCCGCGTTGGGCGCGGACGGGTCTCGGCGGCTTGATCGTCGGGATGCTCGCCGTGTGGCTGCCGGAGATCACCGGGAACGGCTACGAGACGCTCGTGGACATTCTGAACGAGCGCGTGGGCGCGGTTCTCCTCGTCGTCCTGCTGCTCGCCAAAATGCTCGCCACCACCTCGTCGGTGACGTCGGGGAGTCCAGGAGGCGTCTTCACGCCGACCCTCTTCGTGGGTGCTGCGGTCGGTGGCTCGTTGGGAGCGCTCGTGCACTCCGTCTTCCCCGACACGACGGCATCCATGGCGTCCTATGCACTGGTCGGGATGGGCGCGTTGCTCGCCGCTACCACGCATGCGCCGATCACCGCCACGGTCCTCGTCGCCGAGCTCACCGGCGACTACGTCGTCGTGCTGCCGTTGCTGCTTTCGTGCGGGCTCGCCGCGACCGTGACCCACCGTATGGACTCGGTCTACACGCACGAGCTGCGCCGGCGTGGGATCGCCTGGGAGGGCACGCTCGAGCAGAAGATCGTGCACTCGATGAAGGCGCGCGACCTGATGCGGACCGATGTCACGCTTCTCAAGCAGCGGACGCCTTTCGAGGAGGTCGTGCGACTGTTCACGACGACCCGCACCCCCACGCTCTACGTCGGTGACGATGAGGGCAACCTCACCGGCATCATCGAGCTGCACGCGGTGAAGAACATTCTGACGGTGCAGGAGCTCTCGAACTTGCTCATTGCCCAGGACCTCGCCGAGCCGGCACGCTCCGTGCCTGCCGGCGCCTCGCTCGCGACGGTGAACGAGAGCCTGTGGTTCGTGGACACGGGCGAGGTCGCCGTCGTCGAGGGCAACCCCGGATCGCGCTTCCTCGGCGTCGTCACGCGGCGCGATCTCCTCGGTTTCCTCGATCGCGAGATCCTGCGTCGCAATCTTCTCCTCGGCGAAGTGCATTGGCGCGACGGGCTGGAGAAGGGCGTCGACTACCTGGAGCTCCCGGAGGGATACCGGCTGCAAGCTGTCCGCGTTCCGGCACCCCTCGTCGGCCAGACGCTGGCCGATGCCCAGATCCGCTCGCGCCACGGTCTCAACGTCATCGCGGTGCAGAAGGTCGACAGCTTCGGCAATGAGAACCGCTACGCCCCGGAACCGGACTACATCCTGCAAAGCGCCGACCACCTGATCGTCGTCGGCTCCAACGACGACGTCGCCACCTTCGAGAAGCTGCGCGGCTGACGCCAACCGCAGCGCTGCGTTCACAGCGCCTTCGCAACCGCCGCGACGCCGGACGAACGTCCGACGAAAGCGCGCGTGACCCCCGTGGCGGTTGCGAAGACGTCTTGTCAGCGTGGTCGACATCCGGAACGAGGCGATGTTAGATTCCGTGGCCGTGGTTCGGCGCGTTCAACGAAAGGGATTCGATGCGACAGTGGCCGGTCGGTGCGGGGTGCGTCGCTGCAGGGATGGCGTTGGCGCAGCCGGTGCTTGCAAGCGGGGGCGAAGAGAATGGTTCGACGCTCGGGATGTCGCTGCCGTTGTGGAGCATTCTGCCCTTCTTGGGCATCCTGCTGTCGATCGCTGTCTTTCCGCTCGTGCGTCCGCGTTTCTGGCACCGCCACTACCCGCAGGTTTCGGCAGCATGGGCGTTGATCCTCGCGGTGCCTTTTCTGCTCGTGTATCGCGCCGAGGCGTGGCACGCCATCTTGCACACGTACCTTCTCGAGTACTTCCCGTTCATCATTCTTCTGTGGTCTCTGTTCACCGTCGCAGGTGGCGTCGTCGTGCGCGGCACCATCTCCGGGACACCGCGCGCGAACCTCGTGCTCCTTTTCATCGGAACCGCGATCGCGTCATGGACCGGAACCACCGGGGCGTCGATGCTTCTCATCCATCCGCTCCTGCGCGGCCTGGAAAACCGGCGCCACAAAGCACACACGGTCATCTTCTTCATCTTTCTCGTGAGCAACATCGGTGGGTCGCTGACGCCACTGGGTGATCCACCGCTGTTCCTCGGTTTCCTGAACGGCGTGCCCTTCTTCTGGACCCTGCACCTGCTCCCGCACATGCTGCTGCTCGTCGGACTGCTGCTGCTCATCTACTACGTGCTCGATCGCCGCTACTTCGCGATGGAGAGGAGGGATCGGGTTCCGTCCGCCGAGGTCGAGCCACTGCGCCTCGCGGGTTTGCGCAACTTGCCGCTCCTGCTCGCCATCGTCGGCAGCGTGCTCATGTCGGGGATGCTGCGCCTCGACGACGTGGTCATCGGCGGCATCCACGTTCCGGGACAGAACCTGCTGCGCGATGCGCTCCTGGTGACGATCGGATTGATCTCGCTACGCATCACGCCGCACGAGCTGCGCGCCGCCAACCGCTTCAGCTGGGAGCCGATTCGTGAGGTCGCGTTCCTCTTCGCCGGGATTTTCATGACCATCATCCCGGCGCTCAACATCTTGCAGGCCGGCGAGGAGGGCGGATTGCGCTTCCTGATTCGCGCGGTCCAAGAACCGATGGAGTACTTCTGGATCACGGGCGGTCTGTCGGCGTTCCTCGACAACGCGCCGACCTACCTCACCTTCCTCAACACGGCGCTGGGCAAGTTCTATCCCGGCGTCGAGACGCACGAGGCCGTACATCGCCTGATTGCCGATCGCGTCGCGATCCTCGCCGCGATCTCCGCCGGAGCCGTCTTCCTGGGAGCGATGACCTACATCGGCAACGCGCCGAACTTCATGGTACGATCGATCGCCGAGGAGCGCGGGATCGCCATGCCGAGCTTTGCCGGTTTCCTCGTGCGCTGGTCGATCCCGATCCTGGTTCCGTGCCTGCTCGTCGTCAGCTGGGTCTTCTTCCTTTAGCCGAGGTGCGGCCATGCCGGAATACGTCAAGCTCGTCTTCGAGGGGGAGCCGGATGTCGCCCGCGGCTTCATTCTGGGCTGGGCGTGCGGTCAGGGCTTCTCGCTGCGCCAGATCGATCGCAACGTCCTCGTGCCCGGGCGTTGGGATATCCGGGTGGAGTCGAAGCTGGATAGCCTCGTCGAGGCGATCCGGCCGGGTGCCGCGGCCGTTCTGATCGTGGAGAGCACCAGCGCCGACCGCGTGCTCGAGGCGCTGCCACCCGTGGCGGATCGCCTGCCGCTGCACCTACGCGCGCGCGCTGCGATCCGGGCGGCCTACTTCGAGTTCAAGTATGAGATCTTCGATCGCAAGGAGGCGGCGTCGGTGCGCACCATCTTCGAGTCGCTCCCCGACGGTGCAGACATCTCGGACGACTATTCTCCCGAGGAACGCTCCGACCCGAGCGCCCACGGAGCCGAGATGTATGCCCCGGTCCACGCCTACGTCTGTCGTGCCGAGGGAACGGTCGGCGGCAACCTGTGGTCGGTCTTGCAGGTGCACGAACGCTGCAAACAGTACGAGCGGATCCAGATCGGCAAGGTGAGGCTGGATCTGGAATCCTGAGCCGCGGAGGAGCCCCATGTCCGCACTGCACGAGCGCGTCACGCAGCTGGCAAAACGCGTGGTCCAGAACAACACCTGGCGCCAACGCCGCTGCTTCAACCTGATCCCTTCCGAGACCACCCCCAGCCTGCTTCTGAAGCTGTGTGAGATCGCCGATCCGGCGGGACGCTACGCCGAGCACCGCACGCTGAAGGGGCGCGAGGTCTACTTCTATCAAGCCACCGGGTTCATCCAGGAGGTCGAGGAGGAGGCGCGGCGCGAGATCCAGAAGTTCTTCGACTGCCAGGAAGCGGAGCTGCGCCCGATCAGCGGACAGATGGCGAACGAAGTCGTCTTCAAGGCCCTCGTGCGTCAGCTCGGAGGGCTCGAGGGCAGACGCGGGGCGCGGCGGCTGCGACGCGTCCTCAACAACGACCTCACCAAGGGTGGACATCTGAGCGCACAGCCCATGGGCGCGCTCTTCAACTTTGTCGACATCGACCCCGAGACCGGCGCCGACCGCGTCGTCCACTTCCCGTTGCACCCGGACAACCCGTACCGCGCCGATGTCGACAAGCTGGGCGAGGTCATCGATGCGGCGTGCCCGGAGCTCGTCATCTTCGGCAAGAGCATGTTCCTCTACCCGGAGCCGGTGCGCGAGGTGGCCGCACTGGTGCAAAACCTGGAGCCGCGCCCCCTCCTGCACTACGACATGGCCCACGTTCTCGGGCTCTACGGCGCCTTCCAGGCACCCCTTCAGGAGGGCGCCGATCTCGTCACCGGCAGCACGCACAAGACCTTCTTCGGTCCGCAGCGCGGCGTCGTGGCCTCGAACCTGAGCAAGCAGTCGCCATTGCGCAAGCTGTGGGTCGAAATCAAGGGTCGCGCCTTCCCCGGATCGACGAGCAACCACCACCTGGGAACCCTCGTCGGCTTGCTGCTGGCGAGCTACGAGATGAACCAGTTCAAGCAGGAGTACCAGGAAGCCGTGCTCCGCAACGCGCGTGCTCTGGCGCGTGCGCTCGACGCCGCCGGCGTGCGTGTCGAGGGTGAACGCGCCGACGGCTTCACGCACACGCACCAGGTGATCCTGCGCGTGCGCGAGCACGGCACGGGTGAGGAGGTTGCCCGCAGGCTGGAGGAGAACAACATCATCACGAACTACCAGGCGCTGCCGGACGACACGAGCTTCGTCGATTCGAGCGGCATCCGACTGGGCGTCCAGGAGATGACACGCTTCGGCATGTCGGAAACCGACTTCGAGCGCCTCGCCGGATACATCGCGGACGTGATCCTGCGCCAAGCACCGGTGGCCGACGAGGTGGCGCGCGAGCGTCGTGGCTTCATGGAGATGCGCTACTGCCTGCCAGCCGCCGAGGCGCTACCGATCGCGGCGGAGCTCCTCGCCTCGATCCTGCCCGACTCCGATTACGCGCAGCGCTTCGCCGCGGCCCTGGAAGCGGCCGGTCGCACCTTGCAGGTCTGAGCCGCGCGGCGCCGGCGTGCGCCGTCACTCCTTCGGCTCGACGATGTCGAGGATCCAGGAACGCCCGGCGGTGGCGTGCGGCCAACCCAGGGTCGTGATGCCGAGAAAAGCGACGTGGAGCAGCTCGTCACGCGTCACCCCTTGACGCATGGCGCGCCGCGCGTGCGAGTGCACCGCACCCTGCTCGCGAGCCCCCAGGGCGAGCGCCAGCTTCACCAAGCGCTGTGTCTTCTTGTCGAGCGGGCCCGCCGACGATGCGGCGTCACCCAGCTTCGTGTAGGCATCCCATACGTCCGGGTGCTCGGTGCGAAGCGCCTCGATGATATCGGGCAGCTTTTCGGACATGCGTTCTCCTTCGGATCGTGAAACGGGAACGTGTGGATGGCGAGGTGCGCACGCAGCGCTCAGCCGAAGTCGCGCTCCTCGAGATCCTCGTCGCTGAAACCGAAGTAGTGCCCGACCTCGTGGAAGAGCGTGATGCGGATCTGCTCCACCAGCTCGTCGCGACTCGTGGTTTCGTGTTCCAGATTGCGCTGGAAGAGATAGATTCGATCCGGCAGATCGGAACGCATCGTTGCGCTCTTGCGCTCCGGGAGGGGAACTCCCACGTACAGCCCCAGCAGCTGCGGATCGAGCGGCGGCGACTCCAGGTTGAGGATCTCGAGCGCCGGAACCGGCTCGACGAGGATGGCGACCTCGTTCTGCAGCGCCTCCTGGAAGCGCTCCGGAATCTCGTCCAGGGCTTCGCGAACCGCGGCGCTGAACTCCTCCGCGCTCAAGCGAACCGGCAACGGGAAGCTCTTGGGCGCGAGCGCGTGCGCTCGACGCGCGCACGCGTCCGCACGCTCGAAATCACCCTCCCGGTCTGCCAGCAGACAGAGGAGGTCGAAGACCTCGGGGCTCGCCTCGATCTCCGCCGAGTGCTCCGCCGCTCGCTTGGAGGCGGCGAAATCGGCGAGCTCGTAGAGCAGCCGCGCCAGATCGGCCCAGAGCTCCCACGCCCGCGGTGCGAGACGCACCGCCTCTTCGTACGCGCCGCGCGCGTCGGCCAGATCTCCGAGAGCCCAGAGCGATTCCGCGTACGCGGCGTGCAGGTCGGGATCGTCGGGATGCTCGCGCACCCCGGCGTCGGCGAGGCTGAGCGCGCGCTCGAACTCCTCCGCTTCCAGCGCCGCGTCGACTGCGTACAGCGTCTCCGCCACCTTCGGCATCGATGCTCCATCGCGTGCCCGCCACGCGGGCCATTCAGTGGGTGTCTCAGCCAACACTCGGACGAGCTCCCGGCATTGTCGCAACTCGCCTGTTGGGCCGCAAGCCGCAGAGTGAGGCGGCAGCGGCTGAGCCCCTTGCCGCGCAGGCTTCCCTTTCGCTAGCCTTTCTCACGGAGCGCACAGATCGCAGCGTGGAGGTCTCGATGAATCGCATCCCTGGAACGGTTCGGGTCGCCATGGTGGCGTGCGCGCTCGTCCTCGCGGCCATGGCACAATCCGCCGCAGCGGCTGCCGACGCGTGCATGCTGCACACACTGGCGGGGCCACAGGTGCAGGTGTCGACGGGCAGCGACCCGCAGAGCGAAAAGCCGCAACAGGAGGAGACAGCGCGCGAAGACGCACCGAGCTACACGCTGCTCGAGGACCGACTGACCATGCGCGAGCCCTTCAACCTGGCGCAGGAGAGGATCCGAATCGTCGCTTTCCTCTCACCCTCGTGTGGGCGCTGCCTCAAGAACGCCGGCGAGCTCGTACGCGACGTATTCCGCAAGCGGGAAACCGACGAGCTCGCAGCCTTTCTGGTCTGGCTCAACGTGCGTTCGGAGGACAACGAAGAAGCCGTCGATGCGGCCGTGCGCAGGATCCAGGAGCCGCGCATCCAGCACTTCTGGGATCCGAAACGCATCCTCAACCACCAGCTACGCGACGCGATCATGTTCGACGTCAACGTACGCCTCTACGACATCTTCCTCCTCTACGGCCGCGACGCCGTCTGGGAGAAACGCGTGCCGCGCCCCGGCTATTGGATGCACGAGTACAAGGGTGCTCCCGGTCCATGGTGGAACGTGGCAACGTTCGCCAAGGAAGTCGACCGCGGTCTGAACGGCGAGCCCTTCAGCATCCCATACGAGTGATCGCCAAGCGCACTGTCTCGAGGCCGTCGCACCCTCCGGTGTTGCGCCAACGGCACATCTCGATCGTGTCGCACTTCTTCGTTTCCACACGTTCCGCGCGTGCGGAGTGTCTGTGATGAACACATTCTGGTCAACGATCTGTTTGGAAGCGTGGGATCAAGGCGTTTTGTTTGGTGCAAACTTGACCGCGCGTGAAGAGCCGGTGAAAAATGCCCCGGTCGCTGCACGAACGCCGAGGGTGCAGTCGCAACGCCGGGGGAGATCGCTCCCCCGGCGTTTTCTCGACTGCGGGTGTCAGAAGGGAATCGGATCCGTGCTGCCGACGTGACCGCGACCGTTGCCTTCGAAGCAGAAGGGCACCGTCCCGGTCGTTCCGGCGTGCGAGATCTCCAGCTCACCACAACCACTGCCGTCCGGGCCGATCGTGGCCGTGCCGTTCACCATGAGATCCTCGGACGGGTCGGTCCAGGTGAACACCAGGAGCGCCGCCCCGTCTTCGAGGCGTGTCCATGTGAAGCTGCCGCTCTCGTCGTCCGGCCCCGCCGAGTTGCCGCTGAGGACACCTGCTTGCGGATCCCACTCGAGGCCGAACGTCGTCGTCCCGGCCGGTGTGATGGCGACGCCGGTCAGCGTGCGCCTTCCGTCCGCTTCACGCAGAGCGTCCACCTGCAGCGACTCTTCATGACCGTCGAGCCAGGTCGACACCGCGCTGTAGGAGCGCGTGCCGGCCGCGTCGACGGCGCTCCCCTCCTGGTGCACGCTCACCGGGTCGTGTCCGCTCGGGAAGGTGATGGCGTGTGTGAACGTGGCGCTGCTGCCGGTGCGCGACCATGTGCCCTGCAGCGACCCGCCGTCGCGCCCGGTGACGCTGACCGTGGCGCCATTGGCGCTCCAGCTGATCGTGCGCTCGAAGCTCGTCGCATCGCCGCAGGTAACGAGCAGCTGCGCTTCGCCTCCAACGCCGCACGTGCCGGTCACCGTATGATCGAGCGTCTGCGCGTCCCAAGCCGCCGTGAACACGCACGTCACCTGCAGGCGGTCTCCATCGCTGATGCCGTCGGGCTCGCCGCCGCTCGTTGCCTCTTGAACGGCGATCGAGGCGTTGGCCCCGCCCCAGACCGACATCCATCTCGATGCTGTTTTGCTGCCGCGCGACGGGGCCGAGTGCTGGGCGGATCGTCTCGCTGACGGCGACGCGCGAATCATCCTCGATGAAGTCCCCATCCACGGGTTCCATGGAGAGCTCGACCGTCGTCCCGCCAAGGAACTCCACGATCGACCAGTAGCCTCGGATGCGATCGTCCGCGGGGTCGGCGGTCCCGTTGGTGTCGACCTGGAACTGCTGCTCGCTCCGCGCTACGGGCCCGCATCCGAGGCGCTCGATGCTGAGAAGAACGACGTTCGGGTCGCTCGTGGTGTCAGTGCAGATCTGCTCACTCGTGCACACCGGGTCGGCAACGGGCGTACAAACCGGCTCCGCAATCATGTCGCTGCGGCGCTCGACCGGCGTGCTCGCCAGGAGGCGGGCGCCGCGTGCCATGTCGCGGGCGCGATCCCGACTCTCGAACGCCTCAGCGCTCGGATCGTTGCGTTCATGAACGCGAACATGGCTCACTCCACACGGTTCGAAGGAGACGCGTCTGTCGCGTCGCTGTGTGGCGTGCGGATCAAGCGCCGTTCCAACGGCGTGATCAGCCTGGCGCGCGCCGGCCGCCCGACCTGCGGCGAGCGCGTTTCCGGACAGGGGTGGCGTCGGTGCGTGTCTGACCGGCACCTGGCTTCCACAGCACGTCGGAGCGTCCGCCGTCGTTGGCCACGCGTGCCATGACGAAGAGCAGATCGGACAGACGGTTCAGGTAGGGCAGGACGTGTGTGCCCACCCGTTTCGGCGCCGACTGGATGAGCCGCGCCACCGCCAGCTCCGCGCGCCTGCAGACGACGCGCGCCATGTGGAGCCACGCGGCTGGAAGTCGCCCGCCTGGAAGAACGAAGCTCGTGAGCGGCGCCAGCTTCTCGTTGCGCGCATCGAGCGCGGATTCCAGCGCCTCCACCTGGCCTGAAGTGATGCGCAGGTGCTCCCCTGCGCGCTCACGCGCGAGCCTCGGCACGCACAGATCGGCACCGACGTCGAAGAGGTCGTTCTGGATGCCGCGCAGGAGCGCGCGGTCCTCGCGTGAGAGGCCACGCTGCGCAAGCGCGAGGCCGATGACCGCGTTGAGCTCGTCGACACAGCCGTACGCCGCAATGCGCGGGTGCGTCTTGGCGACGCGTTTCCCATCCCCGAGAGCCGTGCGCCCTCCGTCACCGGTGCGCGTGTAGATCTTCGTCAGCCGCACCATGCGGACCTCCTCGTCGCTCGCGATCGTACACGGCGCGTGCAGCAAACGCGACCCAAGAGCCTGACTCGCGTGCGAGCAGGTGCCGCGGCGGGTTCACTCGGGGAGAAGCGTCGCCCAGGATGCAGGGAGCGGCGCCTCGAGCCTGACGCGCTCGTCGCGCGTCGGGTGCGCAACCTCAAGGCGCGTCGCATGCAGCGCAATCATCGGCCCCAGCTGCCGCTTCGAGCCGTAGCGGACGTCGCCGACGATCACCGCCCCCACGTCGGCGAGCTGGACACGGATCTGGTGCGATCGCCCCGTCTCGAGCTCGACCTCGACGAGAGCGCCCGCAGCGCGAGTCTCGATGGTGCGGTAGTGCAAGCGAGCGAAACGCGCGCCCGGCGCTCCGGGATGCGTCACGCGTGTTCGGTTTGTGGCCGGGTCCTTGACGAGATGGTGCTCCAGGGTGCCGCGGGGTGGCTGCGGCGCGCGCTCGACGAGTGCCACATACCTCTTGTGCACGAGGCCACGCCGGAAATGCTCGCTCAACCGGGCGGCCGCTTTGCTCGTGCGCGCCAGCAGCAGGACGCCCGACGCGGGCCGATCGAGCCGGTGCACCACACCGACGTAGACGCGCCCAGGCTTCGCCCAGCGCTGGCGCAGATAGTCGCTCACCGCGTCGACGAGGGTCGGGTCACCCGTGCGATCCCCCTGCACCAGGAGACCGGCGGGCTTGCACACACCTAGGAGGTGGTTGTCCTCGTACAGCACGTCGAGCGGCATTCCGTCACTCCGCCTGCGCGCGCAGGCGCTCGCGCAACTCCTCGAGCCGGGCGCGATACTCCGCATCGACGCGCGGCTGCTCACGTTCGTCGCGACTCGACCAACGCATGGCCGCGATCTGGATGACCACGTAGAGCGTCGCCGCACCGGCCAGGAAGAGCATGACGCCGAGCGTCGGATCCACGTGGGATTGCAGCGTGAAACCCACGCCCGCCAGCACGCCGACCAGGAAGAAGGGGCGGATGACGCGCCAACCGAAGCGGCGAAAGAGAGCGCGCTGTGCCCTGAGGAGAAACGTGCTCTGGGAGTGCTCGCGGCGAAGCGCGAGGAAATCGAGAAGGTCGGAGTGCGCTGGAAGTGCGGCCCCCAGACGCTCGCGGAGCGCCTCGTCGCTCGCGGGCTCGGCAAGCTCCTGCTCGACGATGCGGAGCAGGGATTGACGTCGCTGCTCGGTCACAGTTGGATCGGAACCTCAGTCGCCGCGCATGACCTTGCGGAAACAGAATACCGTCAGACCGATGACGCCAATCCAGGTCAGCGCCATGAAGACGATGGCACCCGCGTTCATGCCACCCCTCCCTCGGCGGAGCGTTCCTTCCAGATGGCGTGGATCGCGACGAGGAAGGCCACGCCGAAGACCACCATGAGAAGACGAGTCAACCAGATGTAGGGGGCGCGGTTCAGCGCTTCGATCATGATCGTAGCTGCAGCGCTTTCGGTGCGGCCGCCGTCATCGACCACTTCGTAGCGATAGCCCACGCCACTCAAGTACAGCTCCAACGCCTGCGAATCGAGCGCGTCCTGCAGCGCGTGGTCCACTCGCAGATCCAGCACCTGGACTGTGCCATCCTCCAGGAAGCGGAGATCGGCGCGCCCGCGCAGATCGCGTCCCGACAGCTCGACCGCCTCCTGAATGCGCGCGAAGACCGCATCCGCCTGCGCCCGCATGCGCGTGGCCTCCTCTTCGCTCCACTCCGGGCGCGTGCCGCTGACGAAGTCGCCAGGATAGTTGGCGCGCTCGACGACGTTGTACAGGAGGCTCGGACGCGGCACCAGCGTGTTGTTCTGGATCGCCTGGTAGAACCATCCCCCGAAGATGAAAAGCAGCGCCGGCGGCGTCACGTAACGGATGACGAAGCGGAAGAAGCGGGGCACCTGCACCTGCGCGCCGCGGTGCATCTCCTTCCAGCCGCGATCGATGCCGAAGGCGAAGTTGAAGATCAGCACCTCGATGAGCGCAAAGACGACGAGACCGATCGTCCCCGCCCAGAAGTCGAACTCGTCGAGAACGCCGTACTTGTAGAAGTAGAGCACCGGCAGCGTCCCCAGGAACCAGAAGAGCATGAGGATGACCGCAGCAACCGGGCGTTTGAGCCTGGTCTCGTCCTGCAGGAACGCCATCACCGGCTGTGCCACCGCCACCGATGAGGTGAAAGCCGCGAAGAAGAGCAGCAGGAACCAGAGCGTCCCGAAGATCTGGATTCCCGGGATGGAACGCAGGATCTCTGGCATCGACACCATGCCGATGTTGAACGTGCCCCCGGCAGCGATGTTCTCGATCTGGCCGGCGCCGAAGAAGACGGCGGCGGCGGGAATCGCGATCATGCTGCCGAAGATCACCTCGACGAACTCGTTGGTGGAGGCGGTGGACAGACCGGTGAGCGTGACGTCGTCGCGGTCGCGCAGGTAGCTCGCGTAGCACTCCAGCGAGCCAAAACCGATTGAGAGCGTGAAGAAGATCTGGCCCGCGGCCGCCATCCACACGTTCCAATCACCGAGACGTCCGAACTGCGGCGTCCAGATGAAATTCAAGCCATCGAGGACGTTGCCTTTGATCGTCCCGAGAGTGCAGACACGCACCGCCAGCACGATGCAGAAGATGAAGAGCAACGGGATGGCGATCTTGGCGAGGACCTCGATCCCCCGCGCGACGCCGCGGTAGAGCACGATGGCGTTCAAGGAGAGCGTCACCACCACCAAAACGAGGGCGGTTGTCGGGCCGGGGAAGTAGTTGTGTGTCGTGGCGTTGCCGAGGAACTCACCGAAGAAGAGCGCCAGGTCCACCTTCGCGCCGGGGGCGCTCTCGAGCGTGCCGTTGAGCGAGAACCAGGCGTAGCCCAGGCACCACGCCTCGATGTACGCGTAGTAGAGGACGAAGGCGAGCGGCAGCGCCACACCGACGACACCGAAGTACTTCGCGGCCGGGTTGCGCCACATCTTGTCGAAGATGCCCGGCGTCGTACCGTGACCGTGGCGTCCACCGAAGCGCCCCATCGTCCACGCCACCCACATCATCGGCAACCCGAAGAGGAGCAGCGAGACGACGTACGGAATCATGAAGGCGCCGCCGCCGTTGGCAGCCGCCTGTCCTGGGAAGCGCAGCAGATTGCCGATGCCGATGGCGTTGCCCGCCGCGGCCAGGATGAGGCCGATGCGCGAGCCCCAACGTTCGCGTTCCGGAGCCGCGCCGATTTGCTTGGAGGCGTCCGAGGGCATGCGACAAAGAACTCCATGCCCCCAAGGAGTGTCAACCCCGAGCCGACTCGGAGCGCCCCCAGGAGATGCCGCGCACGGTCCCGCCGTGGTACGCTATCCTTGGTTTTGACAAGCAGTTGCGGACCGGCGGCGGCATCCGGACAGAGCCCGCGAGCCGTGCGCAGATTGACTGCATCTGTTACAGTCTGGCTGCTGGTGCACCTGAGACATCCCAGTCACGGTGGACGTAGCTCAACCGGTAGAGCCCTTGGTTGTGGTCCAAGTGGTTGCGGGTTCAAGTCCCGTCGTCCACCCCACAGAGAAGCCCCCCGGATTGGATCTGGGGGGCTTTGGGCTTTCGTCCGGCCGTCACACGCGCGCGTCGGGAAGGCAGCCGAAGCGACGTTCGCGCGCATGGTATTCGTCGACCGCGGATCGGAGATCGCGCACGTCGAACTCAGGCCACATGCGGGTGGTGAAGTAAAGCTCGGCGTAGGCACACTCCCACAGAAGGAAGTCGCTCAGACGCTTCTCTCCCCCCGTGCGGATCAACAGATCGACGTCGGGTGAGGGTGTGCTGGCGTGGCACACCTCGGCCAAGGCTCGCATGAAGTCTTCGCGCTCGTGCGACGTTTCATGGGCGCAGCGCCGCGCCGCGCGCAGAATGGCGTCGCGCGCCGAGTAGTCCACCGCCAGGCGCAAGTGCAGCGAGTGTGCGTTCCTGGTTTCGAACTCGGCCGTCTCGATGGCCGCGAGCAGATCGGCCGAGAGCCGGTCGCGGCGCCCCACGACGTCGATCCGAACCCCCGCCGCCACAGCGCTGCGTTTGAAATCGAAGAGGAAGTCGCGCACCAGCGCCATCAACGACTCCACCTCGACACGTGGACGCTTCCAGTTGTCGGAGGAGAACGCGAACAGCGTCAGCGTGGCGATCCCGAACTTCGGCGCCGCTGCGACGACCCGGCGCACGACGTCGGCGCCGGCGCGGTGTCCATCGAGTCGGGGACGCCCGCGCGCCGCGGCCCAACGGCCGCTGCCATCCATGATGATGGCAACGTGGAGTGGAGCGCCGGCGGCCTCTCGGAGGCGCGCGGCTGCGGCAACGCGGGGCGATCGTCGTGCGTTTCCCGGAAGCATGGACCTCTCTTCACGCCGAGCGGCGCCGCGCTGCCTCGATGAGCGCTTCCATGTGGTTGAGATAGCTCTCGAAGGCGCGCCTCCCCGCCGCGGTCAGGCGGTAGCGGGTGCGCGGCACGCGACCCTCGAACGACTTCGTGCAGGAGATGTAGTGCGCTTCCTCGAGCTTGCGCGCGTGCACGCTGAGGTTGCCGTCCGTGGTCTGCAGCAGCCCCTTGAGATCGGCGAAGCTCAGCGTCTCGTTGGCGGCCAAGGCGCTGACGATGCCGAGCCGCATGCGCTCGTGGATCAGCCGGTCGAGCTTGAGCGCCTCACCGTTGAGCGCTTGACGCGCACGCCGAGAGCGCCGGCTGTCGTCGCGTCGACGGCGCTCGTGCGACTCTGCTCCCTGCCTAGCCACCGTGCCTCCGCGCGATGAGGATGCCGAAAAGAACGTGCAGGCCCCCGAACCCCAGCGCCATGATCACGTTGCCCCATGCCGCCGGTGCCAGGAGCGCGGCGCCTCCCAAGGCCATGAAGCAGAGCCCCATGACCGGAACCACGCGCACCGAGAAGGTCCCGGCGGTGACGGTGCCGACGCCGTACATGAGAAGCCACATCCCGGGCATGACGCTCGTCTGCTCCAGGCGGTGCAGCGCGAACGTCAGGATGCCCCCCGCGATCATGGGTGGGCACAAGCCGAAGAGGAACTTGCGACCCGCGCCGCGCAGCAGCGGCGACTGCACCGCGCGCGCCTTGCGAGCCGCGGCCCATGCGCCGACAACCGCAGCAACCAGCGCTTCCAGAAGCCAGACTGCGAGCCACGCGTTCGGCGTCGTCTGCCGAGAAGCCACCACGGCGGCGGCGAGAGCCGTGACACCGACGACGATGCCGCCGCGTCCCGGAACCGCGGTGAAGGAGGCTGCGCGTTCCATCGTCTCGCGGATGAAGCGGAGGTCGTCGATCGCGTGGACCTGAAGCGAGCGCGGATCGGTGGGTGTCTTCGAAGGGAGCGTCGACATGAGGTGAGGCTGCGCGTTTCGCACAGAACCTGTCAAGTACTTTGCGCTGCAAAGTCACGTCGGCGCGATGCGCACCGGCTCGTCGTAGTAGGCGGCACCCAAGCCGATGTCGGTGGCGACGGCGCCGATCAAGGCGTTGGCCGCCTGCCCGTGCTGCAGCCACCCCCCCTTCGGCAGGAGCAGGAGGTCGGGTCGCAACGAGGCATCGAGCCGGACGACGACATCCAGGCTTCCCAGGCGACTGTGCACGCGTGCCGGCGCGCCGTCCGCGGCCCAGGGAGCCGCATGCGGGTGACAGCGCGCTTCCAGGGGGGAGCCGGCGATCGGCCGCGCCCACTGCGAAGACTGCGCCTGCGGCGTCGAGAAGGATCCCAGCGTCAGGGGGTAGGTGGCGTCGGGCGTCACGCGATCGAGGGGGACCTCGGTGACGAAGTGGAAGCGCCCATCCGGCGTCGGAAAGCGACGCTCGGCAAAAAGCACGCGATGCGGCTGCGGATTCCGTACCGCACCGCGCTCGACGCTCTCGACGGACACGCTGTTGGCGACCGGCTCGAGCAGCCGCGCGATCCATTCGCGTGCGCTCCCCTCCAGGCGGTCGCCGAAGCCGAGCCGGGTGGCGAGCGCCTGGTAAATCTCAAGGTCCGTTTTGACTGCGGCGGGAGGTTGCGCCACCGGCTGCACGCCGACCAGGTAGTGGTGTCCGAAGGCGCCGAGAACGTCGCGTTCCTCAAGCATCGTCGTCACCGGCAGCACCACATGCGCGCACGCCGCGGTGTCGGTCATGAACTGCTCGAGCACGACGACGAGCTCACGCGTCTCGAGTGCACGCTTCAGCGTGTGCGACTCCGGCAGCATGGCCACTGGATTGCCGTTGTCCACGACCACCGCGCGCACGGGCGGATCGGTGGCGTCGAGAATCCCTGGCCCGAGGAGCGGTTCGGGAATGCCGCGGCGCTCGGCGGGAGCTCCCCAGCGCTCGGCGTCGAAGGCACGGCGACGCGCGTAGTAGAAGGTGACGCCGCCACCGGGGACTCCAAGGTTGCCGCTCAGCGCGCACAGCGCGTCGAGGACTCGCACCGTCACGCCACCGTGGTAGCGCCTCTGCAGCCCCCAACCGACCTGGATGTTCGCGGGCCCGCGCGTGGCATAGAGGCGAGCCAGGTTTTCGAGCTCCTCCAGCCTCACGTCGGCGGCCTGTGCCCAGGCAGCGAGCGGGCGCGAGCGCGCGAGGTGCAGAAACGCCTCGTGCCCCAGCGACCACGTCGCCAGTGTGGGATCCACCGCGTTGTGTGCGTCGATCCACTGCGCCATCCCGAGCGCCAGGAAGCGGTCGCAGCCGGGACGGGGCTGGATGACGTGATCGGCGAAGCGTGCCGCGCGCCGCGGCGCCGGATCGATGAGGACGACGACCGCGCCGCGGCGCCGCGCCTCCTTGAGCTCCGGCAGCATGTGGATGAATGAGGTGGTGACGTTCTTGCCCCACAGAAGAAGGCAACGGCTGTTCACCAGGTCGGCGAGATCGTGCGACTCGCTGAAGCCCATGTCCGCTTCCTGTGCCGCCTGGCCCGCGCCGGCACAGATGTCCCCCTTCTTCACGCGCGCGCCACCGAAGCACTCGAAGAACCAGTCGTTGACCACCTTGACGATGCCGAGCGAACCACCCGAGCGATAGTGCAGCACCGCCTCCGCTCCCGATTCGCGCCGGATGCGTTCCAGCCCCGCGGCGACGAAGTCGAGCGCGGCGTCCCAGCTCACCTCGACGAACTCCGCGCCGCGCCGCATCAGCGGGCGCGTCAAGCGCGCCGGATCGTACTGACGTGTCAAGAAGCGGCTCGTGCGCTCGCACAGGTATCCGCGCGTGACCGGATGCTCGCGATCGCCACGGATCTGAACGACGCGCCCATCCTCCACGGTGGCGACGATGCCACACGCATCAGGGCAATCGCGGTTGCACGCAGTGCGCAGAACCTCGCGCAAGGACCTCACCTTCGGTAGATCGACTTGATCCCGCCCCAAGAGCTCTCCTCGACCGCAGTCGTGCAGCCGACCTCCTGCGGACCGATCTTCTCACCGCAAGCGTTGTTGTCGGCGAGCATGGCGGAGGAATCCACCACGCCGTAGACACCGGCGCTCGTCGGCGCAATCGCACAGGCTGCGGGATCGCAGAATCCAGGGTCGGTGAAGACGTTCTCGCCCGTCCATTCGATGACGCCGCCGCCATCGCTCACAAGCGTGGTGTCGACGGCGCTGCACGCGAGCTGCAGCGCGCCTCCATTTGGCAAGGCGATCGCCGGGTCGGCGAACAGATCGGCTCCGTTGGCGCTGCAATTGTTCCACACGACCGAGCGCTCGAGCGTGAGCGTGGTGCCGAAGATGGCATCGACACCGCCGCCGCGATTCTCCCCGGTGTTCCCCGCAAAGAGGCAGCTCGTAACCTGGGTGACGGCACCGCCGAAATGCGCTCCTCCCCCCTCGCGTGCGCGGTTCCCGGTGAAGGTGCAGCCGACCAATGTCGGCGCGGCGCCGGTCTCGACGCTGATCGCGCCACCCGTGAACCCGGCCGTGCATGCGGTCACGACGCAGTTCTCGATGCGCGGTGCCGCTCCGAACTCGACGCCGATGCCACCGCCGGTGAAGTCACTGTGACAGCTGCGGATGATGCAGTTGCGGATGGTCGGCGAGGCACTGAAGCGCAACATAATTCCGGCGCCGCTCAAGTCGTGCTTGACGTCCGACTGGTGCCTTGTCGCCGCGGCCGTCGAATCCGCCATGAAACCGTTGCGGATCGTGAAGCCCTCGAGCACAGTCTCGGGCCCGACTGCGCTCGAAGTGATCAGGAAGCCGCGCCCCGGGTTCGACTCGTTGCCCTCGACGTCGATTGTCGTCATTTCCGGGCCGGCCTCGGAACGCACGACCAGCGGCTTGCTGAAAGCGAGATTGCGATTGGAGCTTCCGGTGTAGGTGCCCGGCGCCACGAGCACCGTATCCCCTGCGCTCGCAGCGTCGAGCGCCGGCTGAATCGTGGCGTACTGGAGCGGAACGTGTAGTGTTGCTGCCTGCACGAGCACGGCAGACGCAGCGATCGCGATGGAGACCAGAGCTGCCGCGCGCATTGCACTCCTCTCCTGCGCTCGACGCAAGCGTAGCACGCGCGCGCTAGGCGCCGGGCGCGCCCGGGGCCGGCACCCCTTGACCCGTGC
>CP070763.1:48116-84083 GCA_020349025.1 Candidatus Latescibacterota bacterium
CCGTGTGCCTCGACTCAGTAGAAGCACTCGTTGGCGCGCGATACGACCAGAGCCAGAAGCTCGCGCTCCGAGCGCTGCAGCGTCGATCTGCCACGCACGGTCGCCACGTAGAGACGCATCGACGCGCTCAGCGCCTCCGGGGCGAGGCTCTGGATCTGCAGGATCTGGTAGACCTTGCCGGCACGCGCGACGCCGCGGCGGTACTCGGCGGCGAGCTTCCCCTGGGCTTGATCCGGAGGAATGGTGCGGATCCAGGCCACGCTGCCTCCATCGACGAGACCGCCGGGAGCCCCCCCCAACGCCTCGG
The DNA here is from genome assembly GCA_020349025.1 of Candidatus Latescibacterota bacterium. Taxonomy (GTDB): domain Bacteria; phylum Krumholzibacteriota; class Krumholzibacteriia. The sequence goes on from CP070763.1 coordinate 48,424, forward strand.
CTTGCCCGAACCTCACACGAACACTACACTGACGCACCCAGCCCGGCTACGTTGCCGGGTTCGTTCTGCTCGGACCGGTCATTGCGCCCGGAAGCAGTGTCCCGCTGGCATGGCCTCGTTCCGCAACGGCGGCAGCGTACCGCAGGGTGATGGCCGATGCAACCGTCGACGCACGAGAACCAGCAGGCATGAAACTCGACTCGAAGATGCGCGCGCTCCTGGATGCGGAGCGCTTCGACGAGATCGAAGACGCGTGGATGTCGCATCTCGACTCGTCTGCAAGCGATCTCGGTTTCTTCCTGCCGATCGTGCGCGCGCTGGTGCAGCGTGGTGACACCGATCGCGCCGAGCTTCTCGCGCAGCTCCTGATCGCGACGCACCGCGAGCGCAACGACGACCAGGGGGAGTGGAAAGCGGTGACCGGTCTGCTCCGCGTCTGGCCTGAAGGGGGCCTGGTGCGCGCAGCGCTCCTCGAAAACCTCGAGCGGCGCTACGCGCACCAGCCGAGCGCGGAACGCATCAGCAGCCACTTCGGCTTGGCGCAAGCCGACGACCCGCTCCGCACTCTCGAACAGGTGGAGACGTGGCTGCGACTCGACGTGGGACAACCGGTCCACATGCCGACGCGCGGGGTCGGGCGCGTCGCCGAGATCAACCTGGCACTGGAAACGCTCCGCGTGCAGTTTCCCGGCGCCAAGCTGGAGTCGTTCCGGATCGGGGAGGCCACGCAGCTGCTGGAATCGCTGCCCCCGGATCACTTCCTGGTGCAGAAGCTCGAGAATGCATCGGAGCTGCAGGAGTTGGCGCAGAACGATGCCGGTGAGCTTCTGCGTCGGCTCTTCGCGAGCCTCGGAAGCCCACTGCCGGTGAGCGAGATCCGCACCCATCTCGACGGCATCGTCAGCGGCAAAGGGTGGGCCGGGTGGTGGAAGAGTGCGCGCGAGGACGCCCGTCTCACGGTGGGCGCCGGGAGCCGGCCGCAGTGCACCTGGAGTGACAGCGCGTCCGAGGCGGAGAGCCAGCTTCTGGACGCGTTCGAGGCCGCGGAGCCGCGCGAGAAGCTCGAGCTTGCGCGCAAGCATGCGGCGCGTTCGCGCGCGCTCGGCGAGGCGCTCGGGGGCGGGCTGCAGGCGCTGTTCAAGAGAGTCCGCGGCACGGATCCCTCCCTGGCGCTCGAGATCCTCCTCGCGCTCGAGAACCTGCCGCACGGGGCCGAGGATCCTCGCGATGCGGCGGCGTTCCTGCAGCGCGACGACGTCGTGCCGCTCATCGCCGCTCTCGGGGATCGACGTGCGCGTGAGCGGGCCGCCGAGCTCGTGCGCGCACAGCGCGAGGATTGGGCCGACGTGCTGCTGCGTCTCCTCGAGCGCGAGGGGGATTCGCGCACCCTGACCGCGCTCTACGAGCGCCTGCACGCCTCTGCGGCGCGCCCTGCCCTCGACCGCACCGTCCAGGAGACGCTGTCACAGCCGGCGCGCGCCCCACGCTTCTATCTGTGGCTGTGTCGCGAAGCGGCCAAGCGCCCAGAGCTGCAAGAGCGCGCCGACGGCCGCTTTCTCCGCCGCCTCATCGACGCCTGCAGCAATCCGGCGCTCCGCGCCCAGCGCGCGGCGTTGCGCGAGCTCTTCGATTCCGGTGGCCTGGCGCATCGCGTCGTGGCACGGCTCGACGGGCCTCAGGCGGAGCAGCTTCTTCTCCTCCTCCAGCGCGCGGGGGATCTCGAGGAGCATCGGCGCCACGATCTGAGCGAGGCGGTGTGGGCGCGGTTCCCCGACCTGCGCCCCAGCCAGGAGGAGCCGCTCTACGTCACAAGGGAGTCGCTCGAACGCAAGCGCCGCGAGTTCGAGCAGCTCGTGCGCGTGGAGATCCCGCGCAACACCGAGGAGATTCGCACGGCGGCGGCGCACGGCGACTTGCGTGAGAACTTCGAGTACAAAGCGGCGCGCGAGCGACAGGAGATGCTGTCGTCACGCGCCAAGACGCTGCACGAGGAGCTGCGACGCGCCCGCATTCTCGAGCCCGATTCGATCGACGCGAGCGAGATTCGCGTCGGCACCCGGGTCCGCCTCGAGCCGGTCAGCGACGCGGCCTCGACGCTTCAACTGACCATTCTGGGGCCGTGGGATTCCGACCCGGGCCGCGGCATCGTCTCCTACCTCGCACCCGCCGTGGAAGCACTCCTGGGGCGTCGCGTCGGCGATGCGGTGCGCTTCGGCGAGGTCGAATTCCTGGTCGGCGCCATCGACGTGTGGACCGCATGAACCTGCTGCGTGGCGACCCCGCTCTCGGAACGTTACAATCGAACGAGCTGACGCCGGACGGACGCTCGGAGGAAAGTGCTTCTCACACGCGATGAAATCCGCTTCGACTTCGGTGGCGCCGAGTTCGACGTCGAGCGCGACCGCCAGGCGCTCACCTGGGTCTTCAGCCAGTTCCTCTACGGAGAGGTCACCGGAATCCAGGTCGGCCACTGGATCTACAACGCCCCGGACTTTGACAGCGCCCAGTTCCTGGTGCGCCAGTGCGCCCAGGAGCTTTCGCACGTGCGGCTGCTCCGGCGCATCTTCGATCGCCTCGAAACGCAGCCGCAGCCGGCGCATCGACTCGTCAAGTTCCTCTCCACCGGCTTGATGGGCGCAAGCTGGGAGGAACACGTGTGTCTCGAAATGGCGCTCGGCGAAGGCTACGTTCTCACCGTCTTCTATGCGCTCATCGACACCGTCCCCGATCCGCTGATCCGGCGGTTGCTGGAGACTGCAGCGCGGCAGGAGGAGACCCACGTCGCCTTCGGCGAGGAGCAGACGATGCGTGCGGGGCGCGATCCGCGCCGTCGACGCCATCTGCTCGGGATGTCGCTCGTGAGCCTGTTCGCCATGCGCAGGCTCGCCGGGGCGATGGCGCGGCGCATGCAACCGCAGCACCCCGTGTGGCGCCAGCTGCCGGCCTTCGCCCGCCACACGGCGGAGCTCTCGGAGCTTCGGCTGCAGCGCATGGGCCTCCTCGAGGAACCGCTCCAGGCCATGTCGCCGGTTGCGCGCACGCGTCTGATGACCGCGGGGCTTCTGGCGCGCGCCATGGCGCCGCTGCGCTTCAAGCGCCGACGTTTGACCGGGACCTACCTGCAGGACCGCGCCATCGCCAACCCCGCCCTTCCACCTGCCTGACGTTTGTCTTCGGAGCGCCCGTGTACTAGATTCAGGAACGCCCCGCGGGGAGACTCGATGCACCGCTTTCGGTTGCCGACCCTTCTTCTCACCCTTCCTCTCTGCTTCATGGCGGCTCGCGCCCGCGGCGAGACGTTGCACGTGGACCCGAGCGGGCCTCTGGACACGATCCAAGCCGCGATCGACTCGGCGCAGAGCGGCGACACGCTCCTTCTGGCACCGGCGATCTTCAGCGAGAATCCGCTCGTCCGCGACAAGGACCTGACGATTCGCTCCGCCGCCGGAAGCCGCGCAGTTCTGGACGCAGCCCCGCTCGCCGGGGGTGGAAATGCCGGAAATGGCCTGCGTGTCGTGCGTTCCTTCGTTCGCCTCGAGTCGATTGTCATCCGAAATGCCACGCCGGCACCCACCGGGGCCGCCATTCTGCTCTTCACCGGCCAGGTGCAGATGCGCCATTGCCGGCTCGAGAACAACTGGCTCGGTGCCTTTGCTGCCGACATCGCGGTTCCCGGCCAGTTCGACATCGAGGAGTGCGAGATCGTCGGCAGCGATCTCGGGCTGCAGGGACGCCGCTTCACACGCGTCGTGCGCACGCGCTTCGAGGGCAACCGTCGCGCCCTCGGCGCGCTCGGCGAGGTGGAGCTGATCGACGTGGAGGTGGTGGGAAACGGCGTCGGCAACGAGGGCTTCGGCGTGGTGCTGGGCGAGTCGTGGGGACGCCTCGAGGGTCTGCGGATCCACGACAACCGCGGCTGGATCCCCGGTCTGTGGATGGAGCGCGGTCCCTTCGAGGTGTCCGACTGCATCGTCGAGAACAACACCTCGCTTGCGAGCCCGTTCCGGCTCGGCGGGCCAGCCGGCATCGCCTTCGTGCGCGTTTCCGACGCCACGCTGCGTGGCTGCGTATCGCGCAGCAATCGGGCGAGCGGCGCGGTCGACGGCGTCGGCGGCCTCTACATTGACCGCAGCCGTGTGCGCGTCGACGGCTGTCGGATCGAGAACAACCAGTCGGAGGTGGATGGCGGCGGCATCCGCGTCCATCGCGGCTCCAACGTCGAGCTCGTCGGCTGCAGCGTCGTCGGCAACCGGAGCGACGGCGACGGCGGTGGGCTTTACGTGCACAACGCCAGCGTGCGACTCGACAGCGTCGTCGTCGCCGGGAACGAGTCCTCGAAGGTGGGAGGGGGGATCGCGGCGCAGTTCGGCGCGACGCTGACGATCCAGCGTTCGACCATGGCGTCGAATGTGGCTCCGACGACGGGCGGGATCTTCCTGCTCGAAGCCGGAGCCCTGCTCGAGAGCTCGATCGTGGCGTTCAACGAAGGCGGCCCGACACTTCTGTGTGCCGGCACCCTGGCGCTCTCCTGCACCGACATCTACGGCAACACGGACGACGAGCTCTGCGGCTCGGATCTGGGCGGCAACGTCTCGGTCGACCCGCAGTTCTGCGATCTCGACCCCGACCGAGAGAGCTTCGACCTGCGCCTGCGGCGCGGCTCCCCCGTTGCGACGCTCGACGGGTGTGGCGGCCTCGGAGCCCTGTCTGTGGCTTGCGAGCCCGTCTCCGCCCAGCCGATCACGTGGAGCCGCCTCAAGCGCCTCTATCGCCCCCCGACGAGCGTCCGGCGCGACTGAGGCGCTCGTGCCTCTTCAGCCGCACTCCTTCTGCAACCACTCAAGGTAACGGGCGTGCCCGCGCTCGACCGGCAGCGCCAGGATCTCCGGCACGTCGTACGGGTGCAGGCGCCGGATTGTGGCCTCGAGCTTCGCCAGCCGCGCCGTCCGCGTCTTGATCAGGAGCAGCCACTCGCGCGCGCTCTCCACCTTCCCCTGCCAGCGGTAGTGGCTGCGGATCGGCCCCAGCGTCTGAGCGCAGGCGCACAAGCGCGCTTCGAGAAGCGCGCGGGCGATCTGCGTCGCCACCCGCGTCGACGGCACGGAGACGAACACCTGCACCACACGACCGCGCGTGGCCCTCACGGCGACAATCCCACGTCGGCGTCCTTGAGGTAGCGATAGAAGTCGCCGTCGGTCGAAAGCACGAGCCAGGTCTTCTCGTCGATCGACGCCTCGTAGCTCTCCAACGTCTCCAAGAAGGAGTAGAACTGCGGCGCGCGGCCGTACGCATCGGCGTAGATGCGGGTGGCTTCCGAATCGGCGCGGCCACGGATCTCCTGCGCCCGACGATACGCCTCGGAGGTGATGCGCTTGAGCTCACGTTCCTTCTGGCCGCGGATCTCGGCCGCACGCCCCTGTCCTTCCGAACGCGATTTCTCGGCGATGCGCTTGCGCTCCGAGATCATGCGGTCGTACACCTTCTCGAGCACGTCCTGCACGTAGTTGATGCGCTTGATCCGCACGTCCGCCAGCGCGATGCCGTAGTTCTCCGCCACGGAGGAAGCCTGTCTCAAGATGTCGCGCGTGATTCGGTGCCGACCCTGAGAGATCTCGCTCACCCACGACTCCGTCTCCACGTCGGTGATCTCGGGCAGATCTTCGAGCGTGCGGTTCTGCGAACGCACGGCCTCGATCAGATCCCAGTTGGCAATCGCCTTGCGCGTTGCGCCATCGAGGATGTCGTCGAGGCGCGTCTGCGCCCCGCGCTCGTCGCGCACGCTCTGGAAGTAGAGGAGTGGGTCGCTGATGCGCCAGCGCGCGTAGGCGTCGACCCAGATGAACTTCTTGTCCTTCGTCGGCACCTGATTGGCGTCGCCGTCCCACTCCAGCCAGCGTCGTTCGAAGTGGTTCGCCTTCTGGATGAAGGGGATCTTGACGTGCAGCCCGGGCGAGGCGACGGGATCGCCGATCGGCTTGCCAAACTGGGTGATGACGACCTGCTCTGTCTCGTTCACCGTGTAGAAGGCACCGCCCAGGACCGCCAGAATCAGGACGACGACGATGCCGACGCCGATCAATCGTGTCCTCATGGCTTCTCACCCCCCGTCTGCAGGTTGAGGAGCGGCAGCACGCCCGTCTGCGACTCGTCGACGACGAGCTTGCGACCCACGCGCGGCAACACCTTGGACATCGTCTCCAGGTACAAACGCCTGCGCGTCACCTCGGGAGCCTTGCGATACTCGTCGTAGAGCGCCACGAAACGCGCGGCGTCGCCGTTGGCGTTGTTGACACGCTGGATCGCGTACCCCTCCGCCGCTTCGATGGTGCGCTTCGCCTCACCCTCGGCACGCGGGATCTCCTGGTTGTACTCCGACCAGGCTTCGTTGATGAGGGTCTCCTTCTCCTGAATCGCCTGGTTGACCTCGTTGAACGAGGGTTTGACCGGATCGGGCGGGTTGACGTCTTGCATCACGGCCACCTGCACGTCGATCCCCATCTCGTACTGATCGCACAGATCCTGGAGCGCGAGCTTCGCCTGATCCTCGATCTCCTGGCGACGCACGGTGAGAACCTCGTTGACACTGTGATCGCCGACGACCTCGCGCATGACGGCCTCGGAGAGGTCCCGGAAGGTGTCGCGCACCGAACGCACCTTGAAGAGATACTGCACCGGGTCCTTCACCTTGTACTGCACGATCCATTCGACGACGACCGTGTTGAGGTCGCCGGTGAGCATCAACGACTCCTCGAGGAAGGAGCCGCGCGCGTACTGCGTGCGGACGCCCGCGCGTACCGTGCGGAACCCGAACTCGTCCTTCAGCTGGCGCTGGATCGGAACCTTGTAGACGCGCTCGACGATCGGAACACGGAGGTTGAGGCCGGGGCTCGCCGTGCGCACGTACTTGCCGAAGCGCAGAACGACCCCCACCTCTTCCGGCTCGATCTGGAAGAACGTCAAGAAGAGCAGTACGACTCCGATCAAGACCGCCACGATCCGCAACACGTTGCGCATCGGAATGCGGTCCATTGGAAGATCGGATCGAGGCTTGGCCATGTTGTGCCTCCTGTCGTGATTCCGGCTCGCGCGACGCAGGCCGGATCCAACTGAACTGCCTCGGTTTACGGCGCGGCAGTATAGGGGAGCCTGGCGAGGTTGGCTACGGTCGAAGAAGAAGGAGCCCCCCGAGCTGGAGACGCTTCGGGGGACTCCCGGCAAGATGGTACGCCCGAGAGGATTCGAACCTCCGACACCCAGCTCCGGAGGCTGGTGCTCTATCCAGCTGAGCTACGGGCGCACAAGCACGGTTTCAAGCTACACCCGAGCGCTCGCAGCGGACAAGGGCTTTGTCCCGCCTGCGCGAGCGTCGAGCGAATCACGGCTTCCCGCGTGCTCTCAGCACGCTCTGGACGTCCTTGTCGCCGCGCCCGGAGAGGTTCACGACCAGGAGTGAGCCCGGCTCGATGCGGCTGCGGTCGAGCAGCAGGTAGCCGAGCGCGTGGGCGCTCTCGAGCGCAGGCATGATGCCTTCGAGTCGCGTCAGCGCGTCGAAGCCGGCCAGAGCTTCGTCGTCGTCGATCGAGTCGTACTGGATGCGTCCGTTGTCATGGTAGTAGGCGTGCTCCGGACCGACGCTGCAGTAGTCGAGCCCGGCCGAGATCGAATGGGTCTCGAGCACGTTGCCGGCATCGTCCTGCAGCAGGTAGCTCTTCGTGCCCTGGAGCACGCCGCTGCGGCCAGCGGCGAAGCGTGCCGCGTGCCGCCCCGGCTCGATCGCCTCTCCACCCGCCTCGATGCCGAGCATCCGCACCGACGGCTCGTCGAGAAACTCGAAGAAGAGCCCGATCGAGTTGGAGCCGCCCCCGACGCAGGCGACGAGCCAATTGGGCAGGCGTCCCTCCGCCGCCAGGATCTGGGTGCGCGTCTCGCGCCCGATGATGCTCTGGAAGTCGCGCACCATCATCGGGTAGGGATGCGCACCGAGAACGGAGCCGAGAACGTAGTGGGTGGAATCGACGTGGGAGACCCAGTCGCGCATCGCCGCGCTGATGGCGTCCTTGAGCGTGCGGCTGCCGCTGTCGACCGGCACGACACGGGCGCCGAGAAGCTCCATGCGGTGCACGTTGAGGGCCTGGCGCTCGGTGTCGACGCGCCCCATGTAGACGTCGCATTCGAGACCCAGGAGCGCGGCCGCGGTCGCGGTTGCGACACCGTGCTGGCCGGCTCCCGTCTCCGCGATGACGCGCGGCTTGCCCATGCGCCGCGCCAGCAGGCACTGCCCCACCGTGTTGTTGATCTTGTGCGCGCCCGTGTGCGCGAGATCTTCACGCTTCAGATAGATGCGGCTGCCGAGCTGCTGCGACAAACGCGCGGCGAAGTAGAGCGGTGTCGGGCGTCCCACGAAGTTCTCGAGGAGCGTGCCGAGCTCCTCCTGGAAACCGACATCGGCGCGCGCCTCGGCATACGCCCTCTCCAGCTCGGCCAAGGGGGTCACCAGCGTCTCTGCGACGTATCGTCCCCCATACACACCGAACCAGCCGCCACGGTCGGGGAGGGCGTGTCGCGCGCTCGTGCGCCCGCCGGGCGCCGGGTCTGTCAGTCGTTTCTCGCCGCTCATCGCCAATTCCTCGACGCTTGCCGCACCGCCTGCACGAAAGCGCGCATGCGCTGCGGGTCCTTGATGCCCGGCGCGCTCTCGATCCCGCTCGAAACGTCGAGCGCATACGGGCGCAAACGCACGCGCTCGCCGACGTTCTCCGGGGTCAACCCCCCGGCCAGAAAGGCCCGCGTGCCGGGCGGCAGCTGCGCGAGCATGCGCTGCGCCGTCGCCGGCGGCACCGACACACCGAGCCCACCGCTTCGACCCGCAGCGTCTTCCGCGTCGATCAGCGCTGCGAATGGCGAGAGCTCGTCGAGCCGGCGCAGGTCCGGCGCGCGATTCGACCCCGCAGCGGGTGCCTGCAGCACGACGATCGCAGGCAACTCGAGCTCGCCGAACGCACGCGCGCTTTCGCGCCCGTGCAGCTGCACGAGATCGAGGCGACAGCGGCGCGCGACTTCGTTGACGAACGTCGGCGGTTGATCGCGGAAGACTCCGACGCGTCTCGCGCCAGCGGTGTCGACGGCGTCCAGCAGTGCCTCGGCCGAGCCCGGCTCGAGCTGCCGCGGACTTCCCTCGGCGAAGACGAAGCCGAGGAAATCGGCCCCCAGGTGCACGGCCTCGCGCACGTCGGCGATGCGCCGCAGGCCGCAGAACTTGATGCGCATGCGCTCGGCCACGTGCGCGTCCCCACCTTTCAGGCAGGCCCCGCCGCGGCGCGAACGGCCTGCATGAGGTCGCGCGCCGCAGCCTCCGGGTCGGACGCGCGCATGAGTGACTCTCCAACGAGGATGCCTCGCGCACCCGCATCACGCAACAGCCGCACGTCGTCCGGGCTGCCGATGCCGCTCTCGCTCACGACCAGCAAGCCGGAGGGGAGCTCCTGCAGCGCGCGCAGCGTCACCTCCAACGACACCTCGAAGGTGCGCAGGTTGCGGTTGTTGACTCCGACGAGGATCCGTTCCGGCTGTCGCTCCGCGGCGGTCGCCGCGCGCCGGATGGAGTCCGGCTCGTGCGCCTCGAACAGCACGTCCATCCCCAGATCGAGCGCAAGCGTACACAGCTCCTGCGAGCGGCGCGCGCCGAGCACCTCCGCGATCAGGAGCAGCGCATCCGCGCCGGCGGCGCGCCCCTCGAGAACCTGGTACTCGTGCAGGAGAAAGTCTTTCTGCAACCGCGGTCGAGCGGCGCCGGCTGCGTGCTCGAGGTGAGCGAGATCCCCCTGGAAGTGATCGCTCTCGGTGAGAACGGAAAGCGCGTCGGCGCCGCCACGTGCCAGGTCCGACGCCAACGCCGCGACGTCGAACTCGTCGCGGATCACGCCCGCCGACGGAGACGCGCGCTTGAGCTCGGCGATCAGGCCCAGGCGGCCGGGCGCCGCTTCGACGGCTCGTGCAAAGCCGCGCGGCGCTTCCGCATCGGCCACCGCCCGCTCCACCTCACGCAGCGACCGCTGGGCCATGCGCTCCTGCAGGCGACGTTCGACCACGCGCACAATGGCGTCGAGAATCATGCAGCACCTCGCTCCCCGTGCCACGTGGCTCCGACGTCCGCGCGGCGCGCTGAAGAAGCGTTGCGGGCGGACGCTTCTCGCGGCCCTCCAGGGCCGCTCGTGCGCTCGGCACGCGACCGGCTCGGACTCCTGTCCTCGCTTTCGGCCGCGTGACGCCGCCCGCAACGCTTCTTCAGCGCGCCGCGCCCCACGTCTCAACCTCCGAGACGCTGCGTGTACTCCACGATCTCGGCGAGCTTGCGCCGCACTTGTCCGCTCTCCAGGAGGAGGCGCGACTCCTGGACGCCCTTCCAGAGGTCGTCCACCTTGCCGGCGACGTACAAGGCGGCTCCGGCGTTCAGGCAGACGGCGTTCTGATGCGCGCCGGGCTCGCCGTCGAGCACACGCCGCGCGATCGCGACGTTCTCCTCCAGGCTGCCGCCCTGGATCGCCTGCAGCGTGCAGCGCTCGAGACCGACGTCCTCCGGGCTCCAGGTGTGCATCTCGATGCGACCGCGGAAGAGCTCCGCCACGCGCGTCGGGCCCGTCGGCGAGATCTCGTCGAGCCCGTCCTCGCCATGCACGACCAGCGCGCGCTCGCTCCGCAGCTCGCGCAGCACCTCGGCCAGGGTCGGGACCAGAGCGGCGTCGTAGACGCCGAGAATCTGATGCGTGGCGCCCGCCGGGTTGGTGAGCGGTCCGAGCACGTTGAAGACGGTGCGCACACCCAGCTCGCGCCGCGGCCCGGCTGCGTGCCTCATGGCGCTGTGGTGCAGAGGGGCAAAGAGAAAGCCGAAGTGCGTGTCACGCAGCGAGTCCGCAACGCCTTGCGGCGTGAGCTGCAGCTCGACGCCGAGGCCCTCGAGGAGATCGGCGCTGCCGACGCGGCTCGACACGGAGCGATTGCCGTGCTTCGCCACATGCACGCCGGCAGCCGCCGCCACCAATGCCGCGAGCGTCGAGATGTTGAAGGTGCCCGAAGCGTCCCCGCCCGTCCCGCAGGTGTCAAGCACGACGCCGGAGGGAGCCTGGACGCGCGTGGCTTTCTCGCGCATGACGCGTGCAAAGCCGGTGATCTCCTGGACGCTCTCGCCGCGCTGCCGCAGAAGCAGCAGGAAGGCGCCGATCTGCGCATCCGTCGCCTTCCCCTCCATGATGGCGCGCATGACGCGTTCCGCTTCCCCTTCCGGAAGGGTCATGCCCTGCAACAGCTTCTGCAGCGCACGCTGCACGACGCTCGCGTCCACGTTGAATCAGGCTCCACAAAGATCGAGAAAGTTGCGCAGGAGGTCCTTCCCCTGCCGCGTGAGGATCGATTCGGGATGGAACTGCACGCCCCACGTCTCCGTGCCCTGCACCTTCAATCCCATGACGACGGCGTCGGACGTCGAGCAGGTCACTTCGAGCTTCTCCGGCAGGCTCTCGCGCTCCACGACGAGCGAGTGATAGCGCGTCGCGACGAAGGGATTGTCGAGGCCGCGGAAGATGCCGCGCCCGTCGTGGATGATGCGCGAGGTCTTCCCATGCATCACGTGCGGGGCGCGGACGACGCGGCCTCCGAAGGCCGCCGCGATCGCCTGGTGCCCGAGACAGACCCCGAGGATCGGCACGCGGCCGCTCAGGCGGCGGACGACGTCGACCGAGATGCCGCCATCCTCCGGTCGCCCCGGCCCGGGTGAGATCACGACGCCGCGCGGTCGCAGCCTCTGGAGACGCGTCGGGCTGATGGCATCGTTGCGATGCACGTCCAGCACCGCGCCCAGCGAGCCGAGGTACTGGACGAGGTTCCAGGTGAAGGAGTCGTAGTTGTCGATGATGACGAGCGGGCGGCGCGGCGCGGCGGCGCGCTTGCGGCGCGTTGTCTTCGCGGGCTGTCGTGACGTGCGCGATGCGCTCTTCTTGCTCGCGCTCATGGGAACCCCCGCTCCGCCGACTCGATCGCGGCGACCAGGACCTGCGCCTTGTCGCGCGTCTCTTCATACTCCAGCGGCGGGCTCGAGTTCGCCACGATGCCGGCGCCGGCGCCGATGAAGACGCGTCCGCTGCGCCACAGAAGCGTCCGGATGCCGATGCAGATGTCCATGTTGCCGTCGAAACCGAAGTAGCCGACACCCCCGGCGTAGACGTTGCGACGCCGCTTCTCCAGCTCCTGGATGATCTGCATGGCGCGCACCTTCGGCGCTCCCGAGACGGTTCCGGCTGGGAAGCAGGCACGCAGGACGTCGAAGCTGCCGGCGCCATCTCGCGCCGTTCCACGCACGCCGGAAACCAGGTGCATCACGTGCGAGTAACGTTCGACGCTCATGAACTCGTCCGCCGTGACCGTACCGTACTCCGAGACGCGCCCCAGATCGTTGCGCCCGAGATCGACCAGCATGACGTGCTCTGCACGCTCCTTCTCGCTCGCGCGCAGCTCCTCCTCGAGCCGCAGATCCTCGATCGGGTCGGCGCCGCGCGCGCGCGTCCCGGCGATCGGCCGCACCTCCAAGACATCCTCCTCCTTGCGCACGAGCACCTCGGGGCTCGCGCCCAGAACCACGTCGTCGCCGAAGCGGAGAAAGTACATGTAGGGGCTGGGGTTGATGCGGCGCAGGGCGCGGTAGACATCGAACGGGTCGCTCGAGATCTGCGCGCTGAGCTCGTGTGAGAGCACCACCTGGAAGGCATCGCCGGCCAGGATGTGCTCCTTGGCGCGACGCACGTTGCGCTCGAAGTCGCTGCGCGAGGTGCTACTCGTGAAGCTGGGGCGCCGAGCGGAGCGCCGTGCCTGGTAGTGCGTCGGCGTGAAGCTGCGTAGGCGATCGACGATCGCGTCGATGCGCCGCGTCGCCTCGGTGTAGCTCGAATCGGGGTCGGAGCCCACTTCTGCGTTCACCACGACCTGGATCGTGTGCGACAGGTTGTCGAAGACGAGAAGCGAGCCGGTGACCAGGAACTGGGCGTCGGGCAGGTCTCCAGGCTGCCAATCCGGAAGCTTCACCTTTTGCTCGAGAAAACGTGCGCAATCGTAACCCACGTAACCGACTGCACCGCCGACAAAGCGCGGCAGTCCAGCCACCGGGACGGGCTTGTAGCGCGCCAGCACTGACTCGATCGCGGCGAGAGGATCCGCCACCCGCGAGGTGCGTCGCTTGCCGCTCGACTCGACCACGAGCCGGGTGCCCTCCACCCGCACCACCGCGCTCGGCTCGGCGCCCAGGAAGGAGTAGCGACCCCACTTCTCTCCCCCCTCGACGCTTTCCAGAAGGAAGGCGTGACGACCGTCGTCGATCTTCTTGAAGGCGGAGACGGGAGTCTCGAGGTCGCCCAGAATCTCGCGATAGACCGGAACGACGTTGCCTTCGCGCGCCTTGAGTCGGAACTCCTCGAGTGTCGGTGTAAACTCGTGCACGGACGTTCCTCTCGCTGCGACACCTCACGCAAAGAAGAGAGTCAGCATAGCATCGCCCCTCGAGCGTGGCCAGAAGCGCGCAAGGCTCGGCCCACGCTCAATCGGACGACGTGTAGCGGCGATGTCCCCACGCCAGCTTGTTCCGGAGGGTGTTGTAGAAGCTGTGGTCTTGCGTCCGCACCAGCTGCAGATCCTCTTCGGCCGCACGCACGACGATCGAGTCGCCTTCACTCAGGGCGCAGCAGGCGTGACCATCGACACTGATCTCGGCATGCGGCGTGGCGGTGCGCAACAGTCGGATCTCCACTCCCTCGTCGGCCGAGACCACGAGCGGACGCATGGAAAGGGTGTGCGCGCTGATCGGCGTCATGATCAGCGCGCGCAGTCGTGGCGAGACGACCGGTCCGCCGGCCGACAGGCTATGCGCGGTGCTTCCCGACGGCGTGGCCACGATGACGCCGTCCGCCATCGTGCTTCCGAGACCGGTTCCGGCGGCCTCGAGCGAGAACTCGAGGACGCGCGCCGAGGGTCCGTGCAGCACGACGTCGTTCAAACCGCAGAGGCGCTCGGGTGGGGCGCTCCCGGCCGCCAGCGTCGCCTCCAACAGCATGCGGGGGTCACAGCGATAGCGCCCCGCCAGGACGCGTTGCACCGCCTCGCCCGCGCGCTCTTCGGGCGTATCGGTGAGAAAACCGAGGCTGCCGAGGTTGATGCCGAGCAATGGCCGCAGGTCGTCGCCGAGAAGACGAACCGCCGTGAGCAGCGTGCCGTCGCCCCCGAGCGCAAGCACGACTTCGCCGGCATGCACGTCGTCGACGAGCTCGTACCCATCCAGGGCGCTGCCGCAGTCTGCGCGCGCGCGCAGCTCGTGGATGGGCGGAGACCAGAGAAGCAGCCGGTTGCCGCGGCGGGGAACCGCCTCACGGATGCGTTGGAGAACTTGTGGCGTGCTGCGTTTGAGCGCGTTGACGACGAGAGCGAGATCCACGCTCCCCCCTAGTGGCGCGGTGACACCTCGCGGTTGGCCGCAGAGGGCTTCGCAAGTCCGAGGTGCTCCTTGACCATGCGCACGATGTTCGTCGGGGTGAGGCCCAGCTCTTCGAGCTGCCGGGACCGGGAGGCATGTTGGATGAAGCGATCCGGAATGCCGAGCCGGCGCACATGCGACGCCGACGTCTGGTGCTGTGCGCAGAGCTCGAGCACAGCCGAACCGAAGCCTCCGATCAGCTGGTGCTCCTCCGCGACGACGACGAGGCCGTGCTGCTCGACCAGGCGCAGCAGAAGCGGCTCGTCGAGCGGCTTGGCGAAGCGCGCGTTGACGACTGTGGGATAGACACCGTCCTTCTCGAGCAGCGAGGCGGCCTGGACGCACCAGTCGACCGAGGTCCCGTATCCGACGAGTGCGACGTCCTCGCCGGCGCGCAAGACGTTCGCTTTGCCGATCGGCACCTCCTTGAAGCTCTCCGTGAGTGGCACTCCGAGCGCGCTCCCGCGTGGGAAGCGCAACGCCACCGGGCCGGAGTCGTGGCGGATCGCGGTGTAGAGCATGTGCCGCAGCTCCTCCTCGTCCGCCGGGGCCATGAGAACGACATGCGGAATCGTGCGGAAGTAGGCGATGTCGAAGACGCCGTTGTGCGTGGGGCCGTCGTCTCCGACGAGCCCGGCGCGATCGAGAGCGAAGACCATGGCGAGCTTCTGCAACGCGACGTCGTGGACCAGCTGATCGAAGGCACGCTGCAAGAAGGTGGAGTAGATCGCCGTCACCGGCTTCATGCCGTGCGTCGCCAGACCGCAGGCGAGAAGCACGGCTGCCTGCTCCGCGATGCCGACGTCGAAGAAGCGATCGGGAAACTTCTCGCCGAAAAGCTTGGTGCCGGTGCCGGCCGGCATGGCGGCGGTGATCGCCACCACGCGCGGATCGCGCTCTCCGAGCTGCACGAGGCTGTCGGCGAAGACCTTGGTCCACGCCGGTGGACCCGGTTTCGACTTCACCTTGCCGGTCACCTTGTCGAAGCTGCCGAGCCCGTGGTAGGTCTCCTGCTTCTCCTCGGCGTACGCCAGCCCCTTCCCCTTCGTCGTGGCGGCGTGCAGCAGCACCGGGCCGCGCAGCTCGGAGACGTGCTGCAACGCCTCGACGAGCACGCGGATGTCGTGGCCATCGAACGGACCGAAGTAACGCAGGCCGAGCTCCTCGAAGAGCATCCCCGGCGCCACGATGTTCTTCACGCCTTCCTTGACACGGCTCGCGAGCGTCTGCGCCTTGTCGCCGCGCGGGACCTTGCCGAGCAGCTCCCACAGCTCGGCTTCGAACTTCGTGTAGACGCGGCTCGTCGTGACGCGGGTCAGATACTTGGAGAGCGCGCCGACGTTCTTGGAGATCGACATCTCGTTGTCGTTGAGGATGACGATGATGTCCTTGCCGAGGTGTCCGATGTTGTTGATGGCCTCGTAGGCGACGCCACCCGTCATGCCGCCGTCACCCACGACCGCGACGATGCGGTAATCCTCGCCGCGCAGGTCGCGCGCCACCGCCATTCCGAGGGCGGCACCGAGTGCGGTGGATGCGTGTGCGACGCCGAAGGTGTCGTACGGGCTCTCGCTTCGCACCGGGAATCCGGAGAGGCCACCCTCCTGGCGGATGGTGTGGAAGCGATCGCGTCGTCCGGTCACGAGCTTGTGGCCGTACGCCTGATGCCCCACGTCCCAGACGATCTGGTCCCTCGGAGCGTCGAAGACGTAATGCGCCGCCAGCGTCAACTCCACGGCGCCCAGGCTGGCGCCCAGGTGTCCACCCGTCTTGCTGACGACCGAGACGATCTCCTGGCGGATCTCGGCGGCGAGCTGCTCGAGCTGCTCGATGGAGAGCGCCTTGAGATCGCTCGGGCTGTCGATGGAATCGAGAATGCGCGGAGGCAATCGTGTCCCTTGGAGCTCGTGACCAGCCGTGCTCGCAGCGCGGCCCCTTCTTGGACTGGCGCCCATTATCCGCCCCAGCCGACGCAAGGTCAAGTGCCAAGGAGGGATACGCGTGTCAGTGCAGGCGCGTTCCGATCCAGCGCGCCAGCGCCTGCAAGCGTGCGCTGCGTGGCCAGGAGCCGAGGGCGGCACACGCCGCATCGATGTGAGCCCGGGCTTGCCGGTGCGAGCGCTCGATGCCGAACACGGCCGGATAGGTGAGCTTGCGGGCGTTCACATCCTTGCCCGCGGTCTTTCCGAGCTGTTCCGAGGGGCGGGTGACGTCGAGCACGTCGTCCACGATCTGGAAGGCGAGGCCGAGCCGCTGCCCGATGTGGCCAAGCCGCTGCAACGCGTCGGGCGTGGCGCCAGCGCTCGCGCCGCCGCACACGATGGAGGCGCGGATCAGGGCCGCGGTCTTTGCGGAGTGGATCGCCTCGACACGCTCAGCGCTCGGTGCTGCGCCCTCCGCTTCCAAATCGAGCGCCTGTCCCCCGACCAGCTGGCGATGGCTCGCCGCAGCGGCCAGCGTGCGCACGCATTGCCAGGCTCGTTCGCGCTCGCTCCAATCCGCCTCGACGATCACCTCGTAGGCGCGATTCAGAAGCGCGTCCCCAACCAGCAGAGCCAGCGCCTCTCCGAAGCGGACGTGGCACGTGGGACGGCCGCGGCGCAGGTCGTCGTCGTCCATGCACGGCAGGTCGTCGTGCACGAGGGAGTAGGTGTGGATGAGCTCGAGCGCGCTGGCGACATCCAGGACCGGCTCGCTCTCGCGTTCCGCCAGCATGTCGTGCGTCCACAGGCAGAGGATCGGGCGCAGACGCTTGCCACCCCCGAGAACGGCGTAGCGCATCGCTTCGATCAAGCGTTCCGGGCCGCCGTACAGGAGCTCGTCCAGACGCGCTTCGACGCGCGCGCGTGTGTCCTGCATTGCACCTTGGAGATCGTGATCCATGACACTCCGACCGCGTCAAGCTCGCTGCGCTGCTGCGCTCGGGTCAGCTCGGGTCCATCGGCCGCGCTTCGGCGCTGCCGTCGGCGCGTTCCAGCAGCTTCTCGACACGCGCCTGCGCTTTCTCGAGCAGCGTGCTGCACTCTTCACCCAGTTTCAAGCCTTCCTCGAAGAGCTCGATCGCCCGTTCCAGCGGCACCTGGGGCGTTTCCAGCTCCTGCACGATGCGGTCGAGCTTCTGCATCGAAGCCTCAAAGTCGAGCTTCTCGTCCGCTTTTGCTTTGCCCATGCTCTTCCTGTTTCGTTTCTGGTTCGCCGTACGGGGTCCACGACTCCTCGACACGCGCTGCCGCGGTGCCATCGGCGAAGTGCAGCCGCAGCGGCTGCGAGCTGCGCGTCTGTTGGGCGCGCGTCACCATGGCTCCCGACTCCATATCGATGCAGTAGACGTAGCCGCGCTTGAGCACACCGCGCGGACTGAGAGAACGCAGCTGCGCGCGCGACGCTCGCAGCTGTGTGCGTGCCTCGTCGATGCGGGCGCGCAAGGCGCGCAGCATGCGTTCGCGCTGTGTGTCGAGGCTCTGGGCGTGCTCCTGGAGCAGGAGCCGTGGGCGTCTGAAACCGTAGCTTCCCAAGCGCGACTCGAGTCGGTGGCGTTCCACGTCGCAGCGACGGCGTAGCCCCCGCGCCATGCGATCCAGCACCTCGCTCAAGCCCGCTTGCACCTCCTCGCGCTGCGGAACCACGAGCGCCGCCGCGGCCGTGGGCGTCGGCGCACGCACGTCGGCGACGTAGTCTGCGATCGTGGTATCCACTTCGTGCCCCACCGCGGAGACGACGGGAATGCGCGACGCAGCGATCGCGCGCGCCACGCCTTCGTCGTTGAAGGCCCACAGATCTTCCAGGCTGCCGCCGCCGCGCCCCACGACAATGACGTCGGCAGCATCGACGCGATTGACGAACTGCAGGGCTCGCACGATCTCCGCCGGAGCCGCATCCCCCTGGACGGAGACGGGGACGACCCGGATCGTGATGGGAGGCCAACGTTCACTCAACGTGGTGATCATGTCGCGCACGGCGGCACCCGTAGCCGAGGTCACCAGGGCGACCCGGTTCGGAACGCGCGGCAGACTCCGCTTGCGCGCAGGATCGAAGAGCCCCTCGCGAAGCAGCTTCTCTTTGAGCTGTCGGAAGGCAAGCTCGAGCGCACCGTGCCCCACCGGCTGCAAGCGCCGCACCTGCAGCTGGAACTTCCCCTGGGGCGGGTACAGATCGAGTCGCCCGGTGGCGCGCACGTGCAGACCGTTTTCTGGATCGAAGGCGAGCGCGCGCGCATCGCCACGAAAGAGCACCGCAGCAAGCTGCGATTGTGCATCCTTGAGAGTGAAGTACCAGTGGCCCGAGGCGTGCCGGCGTGCGTTCGAGACCTCGCCTTCGACGCAGACGTCGCCAAAGGTCGAGTCGAGAAGACGACGAACCCGATCGTTGATCTGCGTGACGGTGTACACCCGCGCTCCGGGAGTGGAACCGAAGAGATCGGGTTGGACCACGCCGCACCTCCAGCGACGGCCTGCGTCACGCCAGGCGCTTGCGGCGCCACGCCAGCGCCGTGTTCCTCATTAGCATCGCGACCGTCATCGGCCCCACGCCACCCGGTACCGGCGTGATCGCCCCCGCGACCTCGACCGCCTGCGCGAAGTCGACGTCGCCGACGAGCCGGGCGCGGCCCGACTCTCCACCCGGGAGACGGTGGATGCCCACGTCGATGACGGTCGCGCCGGGCTGGAGCCACGCTCCCTGAACGAAACGCGCGCTCCCCGCAGCCGCCACGACGACCTCCGCTTCACGAATCCGCTCCGGGATGTCGCGGCTGCGCGTGTGCAGAACGGTCACGGTGGCGTTGCCCACCGCAGCGCGACGCAGCAGAAGAAGAGCCAACGGTTTGCCCACCAGGTTGCTGCGCCCGAGGATCACGGCGCGGCGCCCGGCGAGATCGATCTCGTAGCGTCGCAAAAGTTCGACGATGCCTGCCGGTGTGCACGGCACGAAGCCGCTCGAATCGTCCGCCACGAGCTTTCCCAGGTTCACAGGGTGCAGACCATCGACATCTTTGGTCGGATCCAGGAGACGCAATAGAGCGTCGGAATCGATGCCCGCTGGCAAGGGGAGCTGCAAGAGGATTCCATCGACCTCGTCATCGGCATTGAGCCGCTGCAGCACCTCTGCTACCTGCGCGTCGGAAGCGCTCGCAGGCAGCTGCTCGAGCCGCGAACCGATTCCGCAGCGATCGCACGCTTTCATCTTGTTGCGAACGTAGACGCGCGAGGCCGGATCGTCGCCGACGAGCACGGCGGCCAACGAAGGCGGCCGCGCAGCAGCAGCGGCGGTCACCTCGTCGCCAATCTCCTCGAGCACCGCGTTGGCGACGCTCTTGCCGTCGAGAATGCGAGCAGACAAGTCTCTCCTTCCGCGTCGCCGTGCGGCGACGCGATCCCCATGTTACACAAAACGCTGACGGGAGGCGGGAGGTGTGGAAGGCCGCGAAAGTGGAAATTCCCCGCCGCGCCGTGAGTCGAGTTCTTCCTGGGCCTGGATCACCAGGTGGGCACCACGGCACGATTCTCTGTCTCAACCCGTTTCGGAGTCATGACATCAAACCGTGCGTCAGGTTCCCGTCCACGAAGTGTTGGCTCAAAAAAAATATCGACTCACCTGCGGAGCAGGGAATTCTTTCAACAACGCGAGTATAGCGAATGCGTTCACACGCACGCAAGCTGTAAGAGTCATCCGACGCAAGAAGTCTGGAAACGACGACCTAGAGTTCGCGCGCGAGGACTTCCGAAAGTTCCTCGGCTTTCGCCGTCACGTCTTTTTCCGTCTGTTCACGTATGCGTCGTTCCTGAAACACCTCGTCGGCAATGTTGATGGCCGCGAGGATCGCGACCTTCGTCGAAGAGACGAGTCGTTGCTTCTCCGCAATCTCCCGCATCTTCGCGTCCACGTACGCTGCAATGGTCTTCACGTACTCGGATTCCGCATCGGCGCGGATGTGGTATTCGCTGCCGAAGATTTCCACACGCGTGCTTTTCACACGGTCCATGGGATCTCCCCGCCCGGGCCGGAGGCCGTTCAGATCTCCAGCTCTTCGAATTTGGCCAGCATACTGTCGATGCGGCTCCGAATCTCCTCGCGATCACGCTCGAAGCGCGACCACTCCTCCTCCCTCTCTCGCAGCGCGAGGCCCTCGCGCAGCAGCTCGTCCTTTTCCCGCGCCAGAGAGCCCGCACGGGTCTCGAGCTCGCGATTGAGCTCGAGCAGACGCGCCGTCTCCGATTCCAGGCGCTGCTTCTCCATCTTCAGACGCCCGATCAGTTCGACGGCCTGCTGCACACGTTCTTCGAGCCGTACCAGGCTCTCC
The DNA here is from genome assembly GCA_020349025.1 of Candidatus Latescibacterota bacterium. GTDB lineage: Bacteria > Krumholzibacteriota > Krumholzibacteriia. The sequence goes on from CP070763.1 coordinate 69,231, forward strand.
ATCTGTTCCACGCGTCATCGCCTCCCATCCCAGTGCGGCTCTCAGAGCCTTCGCAGTTCAACCCCGAGCGTCTCCGAAAGACGCCGAACGATGGCGTCGATCTGTCGATCCACGACGTCGTCGGTGAGCGTGCGCTCAGGGGAGCGGAATCGCAAGCGCAAGCCGATGCTGTGCTTGTCCTCCCCGAGTGCACGATCTTCGAAGACGTCGAAACAGTTGATCGACTCGAGCAGCGGCCCGCCGGCGCCGACGACCGCTGCGTGTACCTTTTCGTATGCGACGCGTCGAGGAACGACAAGGGAAAGATCACGCTTCACGGCAGGAAAGCGCGGGATCCCTTTGAACACCCGACGTTCGGGGAGGTGTCGCACCAGGGCATCGACGTCGAGGTCGAGCAGAAAAACGGGGGTGTCGACGTCGTACGCCCGCAGCACCTCCTCCGCAACCAGACCTCCGCCTCCCACGGTGCCGTAACTCCCCGAAATCATGAAACTTGCAGCGAAGTCAAGGAACGGCTCAGTATATCCAGCGCTCCAGACGCTGTCAACGCCGAGGTGTTCGAGCAGTGCCTCGGCATCCCCCTTCAGGTCGAACAGGTCGCTCGCTTGCAGCGTCTCAGCCCAACCCTCCGGACGGCGCGCACCGCATGCAACGGCAACAAGCCGCTCCGACTCTTGTGGCAGCCCTTCGCTCGAGTCCTCGACCGCAACGTAGACGCGGTCGACGGCAAAGAGACGCAGCGCTGCGCTTCCGTGATGGATGTTGTGGCGGACAACGCGCACGACGTTGGGAACGAGCGAGGTGCGCAACGTATCGAGTGAGGCCACCAGAGGGTTGCGGACGCGGACCACACGCCGACGTACGTCGTCGGAGGCAAGCTGCAGCCGATCGGGATCGCTGCGATCCATGAACGCACTCGTGAGCACCTCGCGGTAGCCGAGCCCCACCAGCGTGTGGCGCAGGCGCGTGAGGAACTCGTGGCGCGCGTTCGGGCGCTGCATGAGCGGCGCCGGCGGCAGCACGTCTTCCGGAATGTTGTCGTATCCGTGCACACGCGCGACCTCTTCGACCAGATCGATCTCGGCCTGCAGGTCGCGTCGAAACGTGGGCACCTCGACGTCGACACCCGCTTCGGCGGGCTCCGCCTCGAGCTGCAGCCGCTGCAGCAGCCGCGCCATCTCGGCCGCTCCCAGCTCCGTCCCGATGAGGCGGTTGGCGCGCGCGCTGCGCAGGTGCAGTCGTATCGGGGCGAGCGGGCGCGGATAGGCGTCGTCGTGCTGCTCCCGCACCGCGCCGCCACACACCTCGAGCAGCAGCTGTGTCGCACGGTCGGCGACCCAGCGAACGGAGGCGGCATCGGTGCCGCGCTCGAAGCGGTAGGATGCGTCGGTATCGATCGCGAGCTTGCGACGTCCGCTGCGCACGAGGTCGGCACGAAAGTGCGCCACCTCGAGAAAGACATCGCGCGTCGACGGTTGGATCGCGCTTTCCACGCCCCCCATGATCCCCGCCAACGCAACCGGGCCTTCGGCGTCCGCAATCACCAGGATGTCGGGATCGAGCTCGCGATCGACACCGTCGAGCGTGCGCAGCTTCTCCCCGGCCCGGGCGCGACGCACGATGATCCGATCGCCGCGCACGGCGGCGAGGTCGAAGGCGTGGATCGGTTGTCCCGTCTCGAAGAGGACGTAGTTCGTCACGTCGACGACGTTGTTGATCGGCTCCAGTTGCATGCTGGCGAGTCGTGCCTGCATCCATGCGGGCGAGGGCCCCACCTCGACGTCACGAATGGCGCGGCCGAGATAGCGCAGACCATCTTGCACGTCGGCGAGCTCGATGCGCACCGGCGCCGGCTCGGCGACGGCCTCGCTCCACACGGGGGGTCGTTTCAGAGGCGTGCCGTACACGGCCGCCACCTCACGCGCCACGCCGATCAGGCCGAGACAGTCGGGGCGATTCGGCGTGATCTCTGCCTCGAGCACGGTCTCGTCACTGCCCGGCACGCCGGTGAAAGGCGCGCCACTCTCCAGCGCCGAGTCGAGCTCCAGAATGCCGGCGGCGTCCGTGCCGAGCCCGAGCTCGCGCGCCGAGCAGATCATTCCTTGCGACACCTCGCCGCGGATCTTCGACTTGCGGATCTTCACGCCACCCGGCAAGCGCGCCCCGACCGTCGCCACGGCCACGGTCAAGCCGGCGCGAACGTTGGGTGCACCGCAGACGATGCGCAGCTCTTCCCCGCCGACGTCGACGCGGCAGACGCTGAGCTTGTCGGCGTTGGGATGCTGGCCGCTCTCGAGGACACGCCCGACCTGCACTCCCTGCCACTCCGGCGCCGGCGCGTGCACCGCCTCGATCTTTGTTCCCGACATGGTGAGGTCGTGTGCCAACGTTTGCGCGTCGACGTTGAAGTCCACGTAGTCACGCAACCAGCTCAGGGGGATCCGCATGCCGTCTCCATCGAGGCCTAGAATTGCGACAGGAAGCGCACGTCGTTCTCGAGAAAGAGTCGGATGTCGTTGATGCCATGCCGAAGCATCGAGATGCGCTCGATTCCCATTCCAAAGGCGAACCCGGTGACCTCCTCCGGATCGTATCCGGAGGCCTCAAACACGTTGGGGTGGACCATGCCAGCCCCCATGATCTCGATCCAGCCTTCGTTCCCGCACACCCGGCAGCCACGCCCCTGACACGCGAAGCAGGTCATGTCGACGTCGACGCTCGGCTCCGTGAAGGGGAAGAAGTGCGGCTTGAAGCGCACCGACCGCCCGCTGCCGAAGAGTCGCTGCACGAAGTGCGACACCGTCGCCTTCAGGTCGATCATCGAGACGTTGCGGTCGACGTAGAGTCCTTCGAGCTGGAAGAACTCCGCGGCGTGCGAGGCATCGATCTGCTCGTTGCGGTAGACGCGCCCCGGCACCACGATGCGCACGGGCGGCGGCTGCGAGCGCATGATGCGCACCTGCATCGGCGACGTCTGCGTGCGCAGCAGCACACGATCGTCGATCCAGAAGGTGTCCTGCAGGTCGCGTGCGGGGTGGTTCGGCGGGAAGTTGAGCGCCTCGAAGTTGTAGCTTTCCAGCTCCACCTCGGGACCGGTGGCGATCGAGAAGCCGAGCCGCTCGAAGATCGCCAGCATCTCGTCGAGCACCTGGAGCGCGATGTGGTGGCCACCCACCCAGCGCGGTCGGCCCGGCAGCGAGGCGTCGACTTTTGGCCCGGCGCCCGAGTCGCCGCGCAGGCGGCTCTCGACCTGCTGCAGCTCTTCGTGGAGTGTCGACTTCAGCGTGTTGAGCTCGCGCCCCAGCTGCGGGCGCTGCGCGGAATCGAAGCCGGACAGCGAGACGAAGAGCGCAGACAGCTCCCCCTTGCGCCCGACCCAACGCACACGCCACGCCTCGAGCGCCTCTCGGTCCGCCACCGATTGCAGCTGCGCCAACGCGGTGTCGCGCATCGTGGCGATGCGTTGGCGCAACGCTCCCGCTTGCTCCACCACGATCTCAGCTCTTGGCCTGTTTGGCGGTTTCTACGAGCTTCTGGAAGCCCTCGGCGTCGTTCACGGCCATCTCGGCCAGCACCTTGCGGTTGATCTCGACCTGCGACTGACGCAAGCCGCTCATGAGCGTGCTGTAGGAGAGACCATGCTGGCGCGCGGCGGCGTTGATCCGAATGATCCATAGCCGCCTGAAGTCGCGCTTGCGTGCGCGCCGGTCACGAAACGCGTACTGGAGCGAGCGCTCCACCGCTTCCTTTGCGGTCTTGTAGAGTCGGCTCTTGCCGCCGCGGTAGCCTTTGGCTTGCTTCAGCACCTTGTGGTGCCGGGCGCGTGCGGCGACATTGTTCGTCGCGCGTGGCATGGGCTTCCCTCACAGGTTGAGCAGTGCTTTCAGGCGCTTTTCTTCCGCCTGGGCGATCATCTCCGAGCTACGCAGGCGTCGCTTCTGCTTGCGCGTCTTGCTGCTGAGCAGATGGCTGTGATACGCCTTCTTGCGTTTCAGTCGCCCTGTGGCACTGCGTTTGACACGTTTTGCCAGCCCCCGGTGGCTCTTCATCTTCGGCACGCGAGATTCCTCCTTCATCCAGCGCGACGTCCCACGCTCTACGAAGCCTCGGTCTTCGCCTCCGGCTCCTTCGCGACGTCTTCCCGCTTCGCTTTCGCTTTCGGCTTCGTGCTGTGTGGCGCCAAGAGCAGAACCATCGTCCGACCTTCCTGGCGCGGTGGTGCCTCGACTTTGGCGAACTCGGTCAACTCGCTGGCCAGCTGCTCGAGCAGTGCGCGCCCCAGATTCGTGTGCGCCATCTCTCGACCACGGAAAGTCAGAGTCACCTTCACTTTGTCGCCGTGCTGCAGAAACTCGATGATGTGCTTCTTCTTGAACTCGTAGTCGTGCGACTCGATCTTGGGTCGCATCTTGATCTCTTTCACCAGCACCTTGTGCTGGCGCTTGCGTGCCTGTCGCTCCTTCTTGGCCTTCTCATACTTGTACTTCCCATAATCCATGATGCGGCACACGGGCGGCCTGGAATTGGGAGCGACCTCCACCAGATCGAGCCCCAGCTCTCGCGCTCGGGTCAGAGCCTCTCGCGTCGGCAGGACACCCAGCTGTTCGCCGTCCTCTCCCACGACGCGCACCTCTCGAACCCCGATGCGCTCGTTGATGCGTGGCCCTCGATCCCTCCGGGGATCGCGATTGCGAAACATCGACCTCCCCCGTGGGACGGTCCAGGCTCCTGCCTGCCGCCCCGATGCGAATAGAAAAAGGTAGGCGACGCGTCACCTACCCAAGGCTGGCCGGTCTGACCAGCACCGTGGGCCCCGTTCGGGAACCCGGCCAGCAGCCTCGCGGGCGCCGCCGGGTGGAAGGTGACACCTCCACTTGCCCGGATCTAGAGCACGAGATCTACCGTGGCGGGCATCGCCCTGTCAACCCCTGCCGCAATGCGCCGATCTAGCTCCAGCCCGGCGTTGAGGATGCCGGGTCCTGGGGGTAGGATGGCGCGCATGGCACGACTCGACGCCGATCCGGAACGGCACAACGACCCGCTCTACCGCCGCCGCCACAGCCTGGCGCACGTCCTGGCGCAGGCCGTTCTCGAGCTGCGCCCGGGAAGCAAGCTCGGCTTCGGGCCGCCGGTCGACACCGGCTTCTACTACGACTTCCTCTTCGAGGCGCCGCTCGAGGAGCGCGAGCTCGCCGAGATCGAGAGGCGGATGCGCCGCATCCTCAAGCGCGGCGTGCGCTTCGAGCGCGAGGAGCTCACTGTCGCAGACGCCGTGCGCCGGCTCGACGAGATCGAGCAGCCCTTCAAGGTGGAGTACGCCCGCGATCTGGAGAGCACCCTCGGCGTCGAGCAGATCAGCTTCTATCGCAGCGGCGACTTCATCGACATGTGCGAGGGCCCACACGTGGAATCGACGCGCGAGATCCCGCGTGACAGCTTCCGGCTCGACTCGCTGGCCGGAGCCTACTGGCGCGGCGACGAGCGCAATCCGATGATGACGAGGATCTACGGGCTCGCCTTCGAGTCGAAGGCGGCACTCGAGGAGTTCGTCCGCAAGCGCGAGTTGGCGCGCGAGCGCGACCACCGCAAGCTCGGCGCCGAGCTCGAGATCTTCGCCATCAGCGACGAGATCGGGCGCGGCCTGCCGCTGTGGCTGCCAAACGGGACCGTGCTGCGCGACGAGCTCGAGCAGCTGGCGCGCGAAGAAGAGTTCCGCGCGGGCTACCAGCGTGTCTCGACACCCCACATCGCCAAGGCGGATCTCTACAGGACGAGCGGGCACCTGCCGTACTACACCGAATCGATGTATCCACCGATGCAGCTGGACGACGAAGAGGCGTACTACCTCAAGCCGATGAACTGTCCGCACCACCACACGATCTTCGCGGCGCGGCCACGCAGCTATCGCGAGCTGCCGCTCCGCCTGGCCGAGTACGGCGACGTCTACCGCTACGAGAAGAGCGGTCAGCTTGCGGGGCTTCTGCGCGTGCGCGGCATGCGCATGAACGACGCGCACATCTACTGCACGCTGGAGCAGGCGCGCGAAGAGTTTGCCGCCGTCATCGACATGCACAAAAAGTACTACGACATGTTCCGGCTCACCGAGTTCTGGATGCGACTCTCCCTGCACTCCCCCGACCAGGAAAAGTTCGTGACCGCCGAAGAGCGTTGGGTTTTCGCCGAGCAACTGGTGCGCGAGGTGCTGGCGCAGATGCAGGTTCCCTTCGAGGAGCGTGTCGGCGAGGCCGCCTTCTACGGGCCGAAGGTGGACTACCAGGTGACCAACGTCGTGGGCCGTGAAGAAACGGCCAGCACCGGCCAGCTCGACTTCATCGCTTCGGAGCGTTTCAACCTGGAGTACGTGGCCCGCGACGGCTCACGCCAACGCCCTTGGATCATCCACCGCGCGCCGCTCGGTACGCATGAGCGCTTCGTGTCGTTCCTGCTCGAACATTTCGGCGGCTTCTTTCCCACCTGGCTGGCACCGCTGCAGGTGGTCCTGATTCCGGTGTCGATGGGGGAACGCTTCGTCGAGTACGGGCGCAAGCTGCAGCGGGTGCTGCACGATGATCTTCTGCGCGCGCGTTTCGACGACTCGCCCGACAGCTTCGGCAAGAAAATCCGCAATGCGGAGACTCACAAGGTTCCGAACCTCTTCATCCTCGGTCAGAAGGAGATCGACTCCGGCGCCGTCACCTGGCGCCGGCACGGACAAAGAGAGCATCAACCCTTCTTGCCCTTCACGGCTGCACACCAGGCGTTGCGGACGCTGCGCGAGCGACGCCTGATGGACAACTTCGAGGACGTCGACGTCCCGGCGTGGTCCGGAGGTGACGCCTGATGCACGTCCTGCGCCGGATCGGAGCAGGCACCACGTGGCTCGTGCTTCTCGTCGCCATCGCGACTCCGCTGGCAGCGCAGGAGGTGGGGGAAGCCGCCAGGATCGTCCTGCACGCGGGCGCCCCCTTCGACGGCCCCATCGTGCTCACCCACCCAGGGGTCGGGACTCCCCCAGAGCGTGCCGACGGCGCACAGCGCGCAGCCGAAGCGGCTTTGCAGGCGCTGCGTGCCGGTCGATCCGCCCTGGATGCGGCGGTCGCGGGAACCGTGGTGATGGAGGACGATCCGCGTTACAACGCCGGCACCGGGGCCAACATTCGGCTCGATGGCCGCACCATCCAGATGGATGCGGCACTCATGACCGGGAAGGGGCGTTTTGCCGCCGTCGCCGTCATCGAGCGCGTCCGCAACCCGATTCGGGTCGTGCACAAGGTACTCGACACGCCCCACCTCCTCCTCGCCGGAGAAGGGGCGACGCGATTTGCGCATCGAATGGGGTTTGCGGACGTCATCCCTACCTGTGCCGAGGCGGAGGAGAAGTACCGGCGCCGTGTTGCACGCGTGCGCGAGGCGCTGGCGCAGGGCGCTGACGAGTTCGACTGGCCGGCGCACTGGAACTTCCCGAACCCGCTCCCCGAGACGCTGCGCGATCTCGCCGAGGGCGGCGACACGGTCGGGACCGTGGTGCGTGCTGCGGATGGCACCTTCGCGGCGACGCTGTCGACGGGCGGCACGTCGATCACGCTGCACGGGCGTGTCGGCGACGTGCCGATCTTCGGCGCCGGGCTCTACGCCGGAGCGCACGGCGCGGTCGCGTGCACCGGCCATGGAGAGGAGATCATCCGCCACGCCATGGCGCGCCAGGTCTACGAACGCATTGCCACCGGGAGCGCTGCCGCGCGCGCCGTTCGCGAGGCGGCCGAGAGCTTCCCGTCCGAGAGCTCGCTCGGCGTCATCGCGCTCGATCGGCACGGCTGGGGCGTCGTCGCCAACCGGCAGATGGGATACGGTCTCGCGGGCCCGGCTCCGGTCGAGGGCCAGGAGTGACCGCGGCGCCGAAGCGACGGCGGCCCGCGCCATCGACGCGGGCCGCGAAGCTGGTGGGCGATACTGGACTCGAACCAGTGACCTCTTGCGTGTCGAGCAAGCGCTCTAGCCAACTGAGCTAATCGCCCTGCGCGCTCCATTCTCTTCTTCGTGCGGACGATGTCAAGGGCCTCACGCCGCCGGTGTGGCTCCCGCCGGCGGCTCGTCCGGATCGGGCGCGAAGTGCTCGCGCACCCATGCGATGGCGCGCTCGCGATCGCGCACGCTCCCCTCCAGCTGCGCGTCTACCAGGGCTCGCAGAATGACGCCGAGCCGCGGACCGGCTCGGTAGCCGCGCTCGATCAGGTCGTCGCCACTCAAAAGCGGGCGCACCGGGGGCTCCTCCTGCGCCACGCTCTCCAGCTCGCGGCGACACGCCTCCCAGGTCGTGAGGTCGCCGCGTGACGACAGCGCGTCGAGTCGATGCAGCTCCAGAAGCCGGTCGAAACCCTCCTGCAGGATGAAGCGTCGCAGCGTGCTGCGACGCATCTCGCGCACGGAGATGAAGCGCATGTGTTGGCCAATCAGCATTTGCACGGCACTCTGCGTCTTGTTCGGCACCCGCAGCCGCTGCATCACCGTCTCGGCGATCTCCTGCCCACGCTTCTCGTGGCCGTGGAACACCCATTGGTCGCCGACGCGCTGGCGCGCGTCCGGCTTGCCGACGTCGTGCAGAAGCACACCGAGCGCCAGAGCAGCATCCGGCTGCGCAACCGACGCTTGCATGTGCTCCAACATCTGCAGCGTGTGCTCCCACACGTCCCCCTCGGGGTGGTGGCGTGGCGACTGCTCGCAGCCGCGCAAGCGTTTCACCTCGGGAGCGATGTGATCGAGGAGGCCGGAGTCGAGTAGCAGCGTCAACGCCCGTCGCGGCCGCGGCCCCAGGAGCATCGCCAACAGCTCGTCGCGCGCGCGCTCCGCCGCGACCAGGCGGATCCGGTGTGCCTGTGCCACGAGTGCCTGCCGGGTGGCGGGCTCGATTTCGAGGTCGAAGCGACAGGTGAAGCGGACGGCGCGCAGCAACCGCAGCGCGTCTTCCTGAAAGCGCTGCGCCGGGTCGCCCACCGCGCGCAGCTGGCGCTGCTCGAGGTCGCGCCGCCCCCCCACGTAGTCGAGCACCTGGCCATCGAGTGGGTTCATCAACAACGCGTTGATCGTGAAGTCTCGACGCAGAACGTCGGTGCGGGCGTCCGCGGGGTGCACGCTGTCTGGATGGCGCCCGTCGCTGTAGCCTCCTTCGCTTCGAAAGGTCGCCACTTCGATCCAGCTGTCGGCACAACGGACCTGCAGCACGCCGAACGCACGCCCCACCTCGCGCGTGGATTCGAACAGCGGCGCCGCCTGCTCCGGCGTCGCCGACGTGGCCACGTCGTAGTCGAGCGGCTCGATCCCGAGCAGGAGATCGCGCACGCAACCCCCGACCCAGTACGACTCGAAGCCGGCCGCGCGAAGCCGCCGCACGACGTCGACCGCCGCGGAACGCATCTGCAGGCTCACCTCCTCCCCCATCTTAGTTCCAGAGGCGAGCGCCGGCGCACTCGTTCGCGTCCTGGCATGCGCCTCGCTTGACAGACTACGCCGCGCTGCACGCCGCGCGCGTCTGGATCGGAGACTTCATGGGCGCGACCTGGACCAGCGTGACCCCCTATCTGGGCGTCGCTGCACTCTTTCTGGCTCTCCTGAGCCTTCTGTTTCTGTTCTTCCTGGCTCGACGCGTGGCGCGCTTCGCCCGCCCCTTCGAGGCCCTGGCGCAGGCCGCCGAGAGCGCGAGCGTCGGCGACTTGCTCCAGGCTCAGCTGCAAGGGGTCGAGCGCAATTCCCACCGTATCGAGGAGACGCTGGCCTACACACGCCACCTGCGCACGCAGGCGATGAACGCGCTGCAGGGGATCGGCTTCCTGCGCTACGACGCTTTCGACGACATCCGTGGCCAGCAGAGCTTCTCCGTCTGCATGCTCGACGCCCACCAGAACGGAGTTCTCGTCACCAGCATCGCCGGGCGCATGGACTCGCGCACCTACGCCAAGCCCGTGCGCGACGGGCAGTGCGACACGGCGATCTCCGCCGAGGAGACGCGCGCCATCGGGCTCGCCCGCGAGAGCCTCAGCGAGGCCCACGAGCCGGTCGTGGCCGGCATCTGAATCCACACGCCTTCACGACGACCCGCCCACCCCCTACAATGGTGCGCCGACGGCGGCGGCGCGAGCCGAATCCGGGAGTGACATGGGTCTCGAGGAACATCGTGCCCGAGCGCGCGACAGCGTGGCGGTGTACGTCATCACCTGCTCCGACACGCGCGCGAGCGGCGACGACGCCAGCGGCGCTCTAATCCGCGATGCGCTGCAGGAGGCGGGGCATCGTGTCGTCGGCTGGTGTCTGCTGCGCGAAGAGGAGCAGACCCTGCGAGACGGCATCCGCGACGTCCTCCAGCGCGTGGACTTCGATGCCGTGATTATCAACGGCGGCACCGGGATCGCGCCGCGCGACCGCACGTTCGACATTCTCGCCGAGATGTACGAGCGCACCATCCAGGGGTTCGGGGAACTCTTCCGCTCGCTCTCCTACGCCGAAATCGGCAGCGCCGCGATGCTCTCGCGCGCCTCGGCGGGCGTCGCCTGCAACAAGATCGTCTTCTCGATCCCGGGATCGCGCGCGGCGGTTCGCCTGGCGCTCGACCAGCTCATCCTGCCGGAGCTGGGACATCTCGTGGCCGAGATGCGTCGCGCCAGGACGGAGCGTGCCCCCTGAGCCCGTCCGCGCCAGCCACTGCCAACGACAACGGAACCGCCGCTGCGCACTGGCGTGGGACCCTGCGCGTCATGTGGTGGACGCAGCTCTTTGCCATCTCCGGCATGGCGCTGCTACTCCCCTTCCTGCCACTCCTGGTGCGCTCTCTCGGGGTCGAAGCGGACGCCGACGTGCAGCGGTGGAGCGGTGCGATTTTCGCGGCCCCCTTTCTCTTCGCTGCAATCATGACTCCGGTGTGGGGCTGGGTGGGCGACCGCTTTGGCCGCAAACGCATGGTGGTCCGCGCGCTTCTGGGCCTTTCGATCGCGCTGTTCCTGATGTCGTTCGCGCGCTCCCCCGGCCAGCTGCTCATGCTCCGCGCCCTGCAGGGGATGGTCTCCGGCTTCATTCCCGCTGCCATTGCGTTGGTGTCCGCGAGCGCGCCGCGAGAAAGCCAGGGATACGCGCTCGGCACACTCTCTTCCGCACAGGCGGCGGGTGTCGTCGCCGGCCCGCTGTTGGGCGGCGTCCTCGCCGACCTGGTCGGATACCGCACGCTCTTCTACATCACGAGCGGCGTGGAGCTCGCGGCCGCCGGGGTCGTGTGGCGTTTCGTGCGCGAGCCGCGGCGGCCGGCGAGCGACCGCGCCTCCAGCTCGGTGCGCGACAACCTGCGCGCAGCGCGCAGGCATCCGATCCCGGTCGTTCTGGTCGGGCTGCTGTGCACGCAGGCGTCGCTGCTCCTCGTGCAGCCCTTCTTCGCTCTCTTCGTCGAGGCGCTCGGCGTCGCCAGCGAGCGCCTCTCGACGACCACGGGGTTGCTCTTCGGCGTCACCGGTGCTGCGATGTCGCTGGCCGCGCCCCTGTGGGGGCGCGTCAGCGACCGCTTTGGCCGCCGGCGAACGGTACTGGTCGCGTTCAGCGGCGGGAGCATCACGTTCCTGCTCCAGGGTCTGGTCGCACAAGTCGGCTGGCTCTTTCTCTTGCGTTCGCTCCAGGGGATTCTGGCCGCCGGTATGCTGCCCGCTCTCTACTCGATCGTCGCACACTTCACACCGGAGGGTCGCCGCGGCGGCATCATGGCCTTCGGCTCCAGCGCCACGCTCCTCGGCGGGCTCCTCGGTCCGCTTCTGGGGGGGCAGCTCGCGGCGCTCTTCGGAATGCGTGCGGTGTTCTTCGTCGCGGCAGCGCTCTTCGCCTTGAATGCGCTCAACGCACTGCGTCTGCCTCTCGACCGTCGGCCGCGCGAGGTGCGCGCTCGTCGCAGCTGGGAGCTGCCGCCCTAGGCTCCGGTGGGGCGCGCCGGAGGCGCCCCGACCCAACCCGAGAGGATCAGCGCAGCATGCTGCGGCGGTTGCGGATGAAGTCGACCATGACGTACTCGTCGAGATTGCGCAGCGAGGCGAAGTAGGCGCGCCCGTGGTTGAGCTCGGCGAGGTGCTGCACGAAGCGTTGCAGGTGCGGATCGCGCGCCACCATGAAGGTGGTGATCGGGATCCGATGCTTGCGCAGGATGATCGCTTCGTCGAGCGTGCGGTTCACGATGCGTGGGTCGAGCCCGAACGAGTTCTTGTAGAGCTGGCCATCCTCCCAGACGCAGCTCGGCTTGCCGTCGGTGATCATGATCACCTGCTTGTTGGCATGCTTGCGCCGCCCCAGGATGCGGCGCGCCATCTGCAGGCCGGCCCGCGTGTTGGTGTGGTAGGGCCCCACGTTGACGTAGGGGAGGTCCCCCAGCGACACCGGGTGCGCGTCGTCGCCGAAGAGCACCAGGTCGAGCGAGTCCTTCGGATAGCGGGTCAGGATCAGCTCGGTCAAGGCGAGGGCCACGCGCTTCGCCGGTGTGATGCGATCCTCGCCGTACAGAATCATGCTGTGGCTGATGTCGAGCAGCAGAACCGTGGCGCACGAGGTGCGAAGCTCCGTCTCCTGCACCTCGAGGTCCTCCTCCTGCAGGACGAGGCGATCCACCTGGCGTTGCATGGCGTTGCGGAGCGAGCGTTTGAAATCGATTGCGGCAATGTCGTCGCCGAAGCGGAAGGCGCGCGTCTCCGGAAGCGGCTCGTTGCCCACCCCTTCGCGCGGCACCGGGTGCTCGCCGTTGCCTTTGCCGCGCATGCTCGTGAAGATCTGCTCCAGCGCGTCGCGGCGCAGCTGACGCTCCCCGCGCGGCGTGAGCTCGAGCCTTCCCTCGACGTCGCGCAAAAAGCTCTGCTCTTCGAGCTGTTCGGCGAAGCGCTCGATGTCGGCGTCCGCATCGACGTAGCCGCGCGCCTGCAGCTCGCGCAGGATCCGCAGCGCCCCTTCGACGTCGCCATCCTGCTGCACGACGAGATAGTTGAACAGGCGCAGAAGCCCCAGCTGCTGGTGCAGCGCCTGCATGAAGCGCTCATCCCATTCGGAGTAGTGGACGCGCATCTCACGACTCCTGCTGCAGACCGTCGAACATGCGCATCAGCATGTCGCTGTAGAAGGTCGAGCGCTCGACGCTCTCCTTGGCCACGAAGGAGTTCTGGTACAACCCCTCCAGGACGAACTCCATGACGGCAGCGAGCGCGGCGTCATCCTCCTGCGGCAGATGCTCGCGCGCCACCTCCTCCAGGCCCTCGACGCGACGCAGCTGCGCGATGTACTCCGGCGCCGGCATCCGGTCGGAGATCTCGATTCGCTTGCCACCCGAGAACCACGACACGATGCCGTCGTAGACCTGTGACCTCTCGCGCACGCTCGTGCGCTCCTCCTCGCTCTCGCCGCGGCGCCTGCGCTTGGCGACGGCGGGAAAATGCCGCTGGAACACCGTCTTGACCGCTTGGCCGATGACATGCCGCGCAACCGCATCCGCGCCCTGCTGTTCACCCTCGTAGACGAGCTCGATCTTGCCGCTGATTGCGGGGATCGCCGACTGCAGGTCGACGATGCGTGGCACCACCGGCTGCTGTCCGGTCTCGAGCGCGCGCCGCTCGAGATTCGACAGCAGACACTCGTAGGCGGAGATCCCGAGCCGAGCCGAGACGCCGGAGTTCTGATCGACGAACTCGCTGGCGCGCGCTTCGAACGCAATCTGCTCCACGATTTCGCGGAACCAACGCGGCATGTGGAAGTCAAGACCGCGCTCCAACCAAGCTTCCTGATCCGTGATCTGGATGGCCTCGTCGAGGCTTTCCGGGTAGTGCGTGTGCACCTGGGAGGCGATGCGATCCTTGAGCGGCGTGATGATGTTGCCGCGATTCGTGTAGTCCTCCGGGTTCGCCGAGAACAGCATCAGGATGTCGACGGGTAACCGGACCGGGAAGCCCCGGATCTGGAAGTCTTTCTCCTCCATGATGTTGAGGAGCCCCACCTGAATGCGTGGCTGCAGGTCGGGAAGCTCGTTGATGGCGAAGATGCCGCGGTTTGTGCGCGGCACGATGCCGAAGTGGATGATCTCTTCGTCCGCGAAGGTCAGGCGGTCGCGCGCCGCCTTGATCGGATCGATGTCGCCGATCAGATCCGCAATCGTGACGTCGGGCGTGGCGAGCTTCTCCTGGTAGCGCGCATCGCGGTGCAGCCACGCCACCGGCAGCTGCTCGCCGCGCTCCTGCAGCAGGCGGCGGCAGCGCTTGCAGACCGGGGCATAGGGATCGTCGTTGATCGGGCATCCCTCGACGACGGGCGTCCACTCGTCGAGCAGCCCCAAGAGCTGACGCAGGATGCGGGTCTTGGCCTGGCCGCGCAGCCCGAGCAGGAGCAGGTTGTGACGTGCGAAGAGCGCATTCTCGATCTGCGGAATCACCGTGTGGTCGTAGCCGATGATCCCCTCGAACGGCCTCGACCCGTTGCGCTTCGAGCGCACCAGGTTGTTCCGGACTTCATCCTTCACCGGCAGCGGCCTGACGCCGGCGCTCTTCAATGCGGCGAGCGTGCGGAGCTCGGGCTGTGGACTCAAGGCAGACCTCGTGGAATGGGGAAACCCGGACGCGCTGGGACCGTGCACGTCACCATACTGTAAGGGTACGCAGAAACGCGTGCCGGCGCGAGCCCGAGCCTCTGGGGCGCTCGGCGCAGGCTGGGGATGCGGTTCGGCGCAGGCTCGGCGCGGAAGGGGGCGGAGCGGGCAGCGCGCGGCTTCGCCGGACGCTCGCGCGCGCGCATCCGGCGCGCGCTTGCTCGCTCGGCACGCCGCCGGCTCGGGCATCCTGCCCTCGCTTTCGGCGACGTGAC
>CP070763.1:84183-118734 GCA_020349025.1 Candidatus Latescibacterota bacterium
CTGGAACCTCCACGCCGTGTGCGCGGCGCACCACCTGCACTACATCCATGGTGGGCGGGCGAGCGTGCGCGGGCGTGCGCCGGGCAACATGGTGTGGCGTCTCGGCAGGCCCGAGCTCGCCCAGTGGTTCGTGAACGAGAGGAGGATTCGATCGACGATCTGAGCCTCGCGGAGGCGCCAGAGACGACCACGTATGAGGCTGGTCGACCACGTGTGGGCCAGGATGACCGCGTATGAGCTGCAACCACGACGAGTGAGCCAAGGGGTGCCCCACCCCTGGTGTGCTCGATCGGTGACAGCGATTGTCGTGGATCGGATGTCAGCTCGAAGGTCTTTCGCTGCGATCGTCCGTTGCGTCTGCGCCCGTCGACTCCGCCGCGCTGTCGTCCGCGCTATCGCCAGTGCCGGTCGTTTCGGCCCGGCTCGCTTCGGCGCTCGTCTCGGCCGGAGCGCTCGCGTCGGCTTCCGTCTCGGGAGCGCGCTTCAGTTCGTCGACGTAGTTCACGCGCAGCTCGGTCAGGAGCTGGCGCATGAGCTTCTCCTCGTCAGCGACGAGGTTGCCTCGGGTCTTCTCCTCCAGCGCGCCAATCAAATCGATCGTCTCTTTGGCAGCGTCCATGTTGCGCTCACTCTTGCCGGTCACCGGGTTCGTCACCTTGCCCAGGTGCATCCAGGCGGAGGAGTGGAGACTGAACAGCAACCCGAGAAAGTAACGATTCGCTTCCGCTTCGCTCATCGACGTCGGGACCCCCTTTCGAGACGGCGTCTGGATGCCGTCCAGATCGAATCCAAAAAGGACTCCTCTGCGGGAGATCTCAGAAATCGCGGATGAAGTCCGCGGCGTAGCTCCGGATCTCCTGGCCGTTCAACACGTGGAAATGCCGCAGGCGCTCGATCATCTGTCCTGAGAAACGCCCCAACGGAATGTACAGCAGCCGCCGACGCAGGCGTCGAGCAAGAATCTTCCAGCGAGCACGCGGCGGCCGCGGCGCCACGAGCACGACGTTGCGCTCCGAAGAGTGCATGAGCGCCGCCGCCACCAGGCGATCGGGCGCCGCGCGTGCGAAGTCGAGCCGTGGATCGGTCCACGGATCGAGCAGGAGACGCGGCGGGTAGAGGAGGAAGAGACCGCCGTACTTTGCCAACGCGATTCCCGGTCCGACGAGCTGTTCACGGAAGGGCGTGGCGAAGAAGCAGAGCGTGGACTCCTCCTCGTGCTCGGCGAACCAGGTTGCACGCCACGCATAGCGCTCCTCGTCCACGGGATCCTCGAAGAGGAACATCACCACCTCCACCTTGCCGCGGCTCGGGGGCACTTCCTTCACGTACAGGTCGTGCGTGTGCCAGTTGCGCAAGGTCTCGCGGATGTCGAGCCCATCCTTCAGCGAGCTGGTGAACTTCTCGCTACGGGCGAGGTCCTCCGCCAGGAGCGCGCGCGCCTGCTCGCGCACGTGCGCATTGAAGCTCTCGATACGATTGTCTTCCGGCGGCCACGAACACTGACGGAATGGATTCCAGCGCTGCACCCACTGCTTGCGTTTGCGCGGATCCGGCTGCGGCTTCAGCGACAAGTGTCGCCACACGCGTGGCGGCCCCGGAAGGCGTGACACGAGCTCGATCTGTGCCCCGTCGCCGAGCGTGCCCTCGCCGTCGCCGACACGCGCGGCCTCGAGGCTGCCCGCCTCCCGCTGTGGTGGGTAGCGTTTTGCCGTCTCGACCAACTTGATGGCGAAGGAGTCCCCCGCCACCTGCTTGGCGGCGACCGCGAGCGTGTAGAGATCCGGTGTCAGACGCCCATCGAGAAGTGTGAGATTGCGCACGTACTGCAGGCCGACGCGCAGCAGCTGCGGTGTGACCCAGCGCTGCTCGCGCGGTCGCGACTCGTTCCAGCGCTCGCGCGTCTCGAGCAACAGCTCCTTCACCCCGTCGACCGCGACATCCTCGTCCGAGCGCAGCTCGCTCCGCCACTTCTCATACAGCCAGGTGACGAAGGGCAGCTCCCCCATCACGAAGTAGAGCGTGTCGGGCGTCACCTTCCACACGCGCGGCGCCTCCCAGGAGCGCTCGTGCTCGCGATAGGACGCGCGCTCGCGGTAAGCGTCGCGAACCCACGGCCAATCCTGCACGGACGGCAGGAAGAGGATCGAGTCGTGATCGAGCTCGAGCCGATGCAGCTCGAACGCCATACGGCGGATCCGCGCCTCGCGCTGCGATCCCGGCTCCGGCCCGCCGACGAAGGGCAGAAGCGCCGCCGCGAAGCGCTCCGGCTTGACGCGCTTGAGCGCGTAGGCGTCGGGCGCGATTTCGCTGTACGGCTCGTAATCCGGGACCTCGAGATCGACGAAGGCGCGCGCCATGTGCTCCTGCACGGCCACGCGCAGCCCCGCGACGACCGGCTGACACGGCTCCACCGGCACGTAGCTGGCGGCGTCCCCGGCCGGAGTGCTCTGCGACACGATGTGGATCTCGGGCAGCTTCTCGACCGCGGCCTCCACCGAACGCTGGAAGGAGGGCGGAAGCGGGACCGCCAGGCAGCCGAAGGAACGCTCGAGCAGGAGCCGACGCACCTCCTGCGCGTAGTCGCCGCTGCCGTGCACTACGGGAAAAGCGGTGACCCGCGGCGAAAACGCGAAAACGTCGTGTGCCGTCATTGTCGTCACCTCGCGTCGCTGCAGCGCCCAGCGCCCCCGGAGCGTCGATCCTGTAGACTGCGCCGACGCGATTCTACGCCTTCGGAGCCTTGCGGAGACAAGTGCACACGGGAGCAGGCGATGACCCCGCTCGTGATCGGGCTGAGCTCGAGCCGTGTGATGCCGCTCGTACCGCTCGGACGCCACGGCGTGTACCGCATCTACCGGCTCGGCTCGGGGTTCGCGGCCTCCTCGATGACGCCGCGCACGCGCTGCGCCACGTGGTCCCAGCGAAAAAGCCTCGCGCGCTCCGGGCCGGCGGCCGCCAGTCGCTCGCGCAGCGCCTTGTTCTCGACGATGGTGCGGATACCGCTGGCGATCGACTCCACCTGCAGCGGATCGACGTAGAGCGCGCAATCCCCCAGAACCTCGGGAAGCGAAGCGGCCCGCGCGGCGAGCACGGGCGTGCCGCACGCCAGCGCCTCGACGCCCGGAAGGCCGAAGCCTTCGTACAACGAGGGAATGAGCAGAGCGCGGGCGCCGCGGTAGTAGCTCGGGAGATCGGCGTCCGCAATGGGACCGCTGCAGGTGACCCGCCCCTGGAGACCGGGCGCGCGGATCGCCGCCTCGAGCTCCGCGTCCGATGTACCCGAGACGAGAAGGTGTACGTCCTGCGGTGCCGCCGCGGCGAAGGCCTGCAGCAGCCGCGCAAAGTTCTTGTGCGGTCTCCGGTTGCCAACGTAGAGCAAGTAGGCGAAGCCGGGCGCGTGGCGCCCACCCTGCGGGCAGAAGGTGGCGTCGACTCCGGCTCCAACCACGGTGACCGCGCCCGCATCGATTCCCGCCCACCGCAAGATTTCCCGCTTGGAGAACTCCGAGACCGTGAGAACGCGAGCACCGCGCCGGGCAGCGCGTCGTACGACCTGCGCATAGTAGATGCGCTTGCCCAGACTCGATTCCTCTGGAATCCGCAGGTGGATGAGATCGTAGATCGTCATCACCACCGGAACCGGGCTCGCCAACGGCGGATTGAAACCGGGAGTGAAGTAGACGCGGGGGCGCAAGCGTCGCACGAGCTGCCCCAACCACAGCGGCTCGAACGGGTGCAGCAAGCGCATTGTCTGCGGCAACGGCGTCACGTCGCTCAAGCGCTGGAGCGTCTCGCGTGCGAAACGTCCGATGCCGTGCGGACCAATCCAACGCGTGTCGGCAAGGATCTCGATGCTCACCCGGACCCGCTCTCCCGGGGCTCAATCGTCCTCGTCGTCCTCTTCCAACGGGCGATCCGGGTGGAGAGGATCGTCTGGATCGAAGAAGAAGTCGCCCAAACCGAGCGGCGAGCGCTGTGCACCCTGGGCGCGCCGGCGGCGTTCCGCCAGTGTCTCCAGCTCGAGCGCCTCATCCCCGAGCACCCGGAGCACCGCCTCGCGCCACGCCTCGTCCTTCGATAGCGGATGCGCCCGCTCCTGTGCGCAGCGCTTCACCGCGTACTGCACGATGTGCACACCGTCGCGCGGCGAGAAATCGAGGCCGAGACCATGGGCGCGCTGCAGGAAGTCGACCGTGAGGTCGAGCAGGTCACGCTCCGCGAACGGCAGGTGGTACTCGAGGATCGCCATCTCGTCGTCACGCTCCGGGAACTGCACCTCGAGCGTGGGCTGCAGACGCGACAAGATGTAGTCGGGGATCTCGAACGTCGACTCGTCTTCGTTCATCGTCACACAGGCACGAAAGTCGGCGTGCGACGGGATCATGATGCCGGCGATGATGCTCTCGACGTAGCGGCGCTGGTCGAAAAGCGGGGCGAGCGACGCCCAGCTCTTCTCGTTCATGCGATTGCCCTCGTCGAGAATGCACACGCCACCACGCACCATCGCGGTGACGAGCGGCGAGGCGTGGTAGACGATCTTGCCGTCGTCTCCAAGGACCGGGGTGATGATGAGATCCTCCGGGCGCGTGTCGGCCGTGCACTGGAAGATGTACAGCTCCTGCTGGCGCCGACGTGCGGCCGCCATCCCCAACGTCGTCTTGCCGATTCCGGGCACACCCCGGATGCGCGGGACGAGCGGTAGATCCTGCGCGTCGACGACGAGCCAGCACGCCAGCAGCTGGCGCAGGATCTCCCCCTGCCCGATCCATTCGCGCTCGGTCTGGTCGGCGCGTCCCAGTTGGAAGCGCACGCCGTCCAGCTCGGCCGTGCGCCCTTCGCGGCTGACGCTGACGCTTTGCGTGCGGTTCGGCGTACCACGGGTCGCCTTCGAGCGGCGTTCCGCCATCACATCCTCCAAACGACGCGCAGATCGGAGCGGCACGTCGCGATCCGGCGGCATGGTAACACGAGTGGGGCAACCGACGGGGTCCCGGCGCACGCATCGCGCCGTCGGCTTGACGCTCGCGCCGCACGGATCCTACGGTCGAGGCATGGCGCACGACCCGCAACGCACGCCCCTCTGGGACATCGGACGCCTGCGTCTTCCCTTGGCGCGCACGCCGCTCCTCATGGGGATCGTGAACGTAACGCCGGACAGTTTCTCCGACGGCGGACGCTACCTGGATCGCGCCGCCGCCCAGCGGCACGCGCTGCGGCTCGTCGAGGAGGGCGCCGACCTCGTCGACGTGGGGGGAGAGTCGTCTCGCCCCGGAGCCTCCGCGGTGTCGGAGGAGGAGGAGCTTGCGCGCGTCGTCCCGGTGATTCGCGAGATCCGCGCCCACACCGACGTGCCGCTGTCGATCGACACGACGAAGGCGAGCGTGGCGCGTGCCGCGCTCGAGGAGGGCGCAGACATCGTCAACGACATCAGCGGCCTGCGCTTCGACGCCGGGATGCAGCCGCTCCTGGCCGCGTCGGCATGCGGCGTCGTGCTTATGCACATGCAGGGGGAGCCGCGCACGATGCAGCAGGCCCCGCACTACGACGACGTCGTGCGCGAAGTGCGCAGCTGGCTCGACGAGCGGCTTCACGTCCTCCTCGACAGCGGCATCGCCGGCGCGCGCGTTGTCGTCGATCCAGGAATCGGCTTCGGCAAGCGCTACGAAGACAACGTCGAGCTGCTGCGTCACCTCGAGGCGCTGCGCGTGGCGGGGCGGCCACTTCTGATCGGCGCTTCGCGCAAGGCTTTCCTCGGTTCTCTGCTGCAGGAGCCGCATCCCGCCCAGCGTCTGGAGGGCGACCTCGCCGTCGGCGCCGCCTGCTACCGCGCCGGTGTGGAGCTGCTCCGCGTCCACGATGTGGGCGCGGCGCGCAGGTTCTTCCGGGTTCTGGAAACGCTCGACCCCTCGGCTTGACCTGCGCCCCGCTCGCGAAGGATGATGCTGTTGCAGAGTGCGTTTCGCGGCGCGTGAGGTAGCGAAGGAATGGAACGTTTTCGGATCCTGCTCGAAATCCTGGACGTCGTCCTGGTCTCCTTCCTCATCTACCGCGTGTTCCTGCTGATTCGAGGCACGCGCGCGGCGCAGATGTTCTTCGGCTTGGCGCTCCTCATGATCACCTCGATCGCGGCCGACATCTTCGGCCTCGACGCTCTCAACTGGATCGTCTCCAACCTGAAGACCGTGTGGGTGATCGCCTTCGTCATCCTCTTCCAACCGGAGCTACGGCGGGCGCTGGCGGCGCTGGGTCAGAACCGTTTCTTCCGCAACTTCGTGCGCAGCACCGAAGGCGGACCGATCGGAGAAATCGTGCAGGCGGCGAACCGGCTCGCCGAACAGGGCCTGGGTGCACTCATCGTCATCGAGCGCGAAGCGGAGCTGCGCGCCGTCGAGGAGACCGGCACCCGCATCGAGTCACGCGTCACCAGCGAGATCCTCGAGACCATCTTCACGCCGCCCACACCCCTGCACGACGGCGCCGTCCTCATCCGCGGCAACCAGCTCTTCGCGGCCGGGTGCATCCTGCCGCTCACCACCAACCCGCACCTTGCGGCGACACTCGGAACGCGTCACCGCGCCGCCCTCGGCATCACCGAGGAGACGGACGCGGTCGTCGTGGTGGTTTCCGAGGAGATGCGCAGCGTGTCGCTGGCAATGGATGGCCGCTTGCGGCTGAACATCGACCCCGCCGCGCTGCGAAGCGAGCTCGCCAGCCTCTTCGTCATCCAACCCAAGAAGAAAGCTGCCTGACGCGCGCCACGGCGTCAGTCCAGCGCTGCCATGGCTTTGAGCGCGTCCGCTCGTGTGTCGAAGACGTTCAGGATGTTCATCAGCTTGATGAGCACGAGAACGCTTTCGATGCGCCGTTCGACGTTGCACACGGCGAAGAAGAGATTCCGATTCGTGGCGCTGGTATGCAGGCTCGCCAAGACCCCGATCGCCATGCTCGCCATGAAGGTGGTGCGCTCGAGATCGAGCAGGATCTTCTTCTGCTTGTCGTAGATGAGCTTGCGCAGCGCGTTCTCGACCTCATCCGTCTCCTTCCCACCTTTGAGCATTCCCTGGGGAACGAGGACGGCCACGTCGCCCACGCTTTCGATATGCAAGCTCATCGTCTCTCCTTCTCACACAGCGGTCGGAATGCGCGCATGATGGGGCGGATTCTATCAGGTCCACCGCGGGCTGTCAGCCGCGGGGGTGGCGGAATCTGCGCAACGCGGGGCTCCCGATCGCAGCCGTGGCGGCCGGATCAAAGCGCTCGCTCGCCGGCGTGCTGCGCCAGCGGATGCGCAGCCGTTGCCGGGTGCCCGAGGGGTGGAGTTCGCCGTCGTGGCGCGGCGATCGCCTGCTGCAGCGTGTCGAACACGTGCATCTCGTTAACCAGCTTCAATACGATCAGCGTGTGGTGAATCCCCTGGTCCGCGTTGCACACGCGCACCTCCGTGCCGCGCCGCTCGGCGCGGATGTGGGCCCCCACCAGGACACCGATCGCGACGCTGTTCAGGTGCTGCGTGCGCGCCAGATCCACGATCAGGCACGCATGCCCCTCGCTGACGAGAGCGCCGATCTTCGTTTCGAGTTCCTTCGTCTCACGGCCGCCGTAGAAGCGCCCTTCCGGCTGGACGACGACGGCATGCGGATGTCGTTCGATGTGAACGCGCATGGGCTTCTTAACTCCATCGTTTCGGCTCCCGAACGGAGTACGTCCGCCACACAGCGAAGGTTGCAGGCGTCGATTGACCTCCCCCACGCGAGTCGATACGATTCGTCGACCCCGCTGCGGCGAAAGGCGTCCATGCGAAAAATCTGCATGACCGCTCTGGCGGTGCTGCTCAGCGTTTCGGCCTCCCGCGCCCAGGAGCGGCTCCAGCACCGGCCCGACTTCGCTGCGGGCGATTGGAGCCACGCGGGCGCAGAGCTCCACGCTGCACTGCGCGACTCGATCGTGTACGACAACTCGCGCCACCTGATCGTCGGGCCGTTCTTCACGCCGCAGCCGGAAGCCGGAGACGACCTGCATCTGATCGCGGGCGGCCTGCTCACCGCCTTCATCGTGGGCTACTACAACGTCAGCGGTGCAGCCACGATGACCGTGACCTTCTACGAAAACACGGCGGACGCCGGCGTCGGAGCGCCCGTTGCGGGGCCGTACGTGGCACGCAGTCTGCCGCCCAACTTCCACGTGCGTCGGTTCCAGCTGCCCGACAGCATGCAGGCTTTCATCGGCACCGACTTGTGGTGCGCCATCCGTTTCGACACCCCGAACGCGGGCGTCGTCTTCTCGCACCCGCCGAGCGTGGGCACCAGCCATGATCTCTTCTGGGATTTCGGCAGCGCTCAGACAGCACAGATTCAGGGCGTGCCGGCGAACTTCTTCATTATGCTGGAGGTCGACACCGCGGCCGTCGCGGTCGAGGAGAGGACGTGGTCGGCAATCAAAGCGCTTTACCGCACGAGCGCCGCAAACCGTGCTCCCACGCCTCCGTGATGCAGCGACCACTCTCCACCTCTGCCACGCGCCCCATGCTTGGAGGTTGCATGTCTTTCCGAACGCTGGCTGCGCTCCTGATCGCGCTCGGCGTGAGCGCGAGCTGCGGCAAGAAACCCGCCGACGAGGAAGCGCAAGGCGCTGGCACAGCGGACGAGGAGAAGGTGTCCACCATGGAGAGGCACGCCAACCGGCTCCTGCACGAGAAGAGCCCCTACCTGCTGCAGCACGCCTACAACCCGGTGGACTGGTACCCGTGGGGCGACGAAGCGTTCGAGAAGGCGCGGCGCGAGGACAAGCCGATCTTCCTCTCGGTGGGTTACTCCACCTGCCACTGGTGTCACGTGATGGAGCGCGAATCGTTCGAGGACAGTGCCATTGCTCGCGTCCTCAACGAGAGCTTCGTCGCCATCAAGGTCGACCGCGAAGAGCGACCCGACGTCGATCGCGTCTACATGAGATTCGTGCAGGCGACGACGGGCGGCGGCGGCTGGCCCATGAGCGTCTGGCTCACCCCGGAACGCCGACCCTTCTTCGGCGGCACCTACTTCCCACCCCAGCGCGTCGGGGACCGTCCCGGCTTCCTCGAGGTTCTGACGATGGTTCGCGATCGCTGGCAAACGAATCGCGCCGACATCACGGCTTCCGCCAGCCGCATCCTCGAAGAGCTGCGCAAGCGCTCGTCGCTCGCCAACGCCGCCGACGAGCCGCTCGAGCCGCAGGTGGCGTTCATCGACAGCGCCTATGCGCAGCAGAAAAGACGCTTCGATGCGCGCCTCGGCGGCTTCGGGACGGCGCCGAAGTTCCCGCGGCCGTACGAGCTCCTCTTCCTGCACCGGGTCTACCGGCGCACGGGCGACGCCGAGGCGCTGGAGATGTCACGCCGCACGCTTCTCGCCATGGCGGATGGCGGCATCCACGACCAGCTGGGGGGCGGCTTCCATCGCTACTCGACCGACGCGCATTGGCTGTTGCCCCATTTCGAGAAGATGCTCTACGACCAGGCGCAGCTCGTGATGGCCTACGTCGAGGCGTACCAGCTCACCGGCGAGGAGCGTTTCGCCGCGATCACACGCGACATCCTCGCGTACGTGCGGCGCGACCTGACCGGCTCGCACGCTGCCTTCCTCTCGGCCGAGGATGCGGACAGCGCCGTGCAGCCGCAGCACCCGGAGGAGAAGGAGGAGGGTGCCTTCTACGTCTGGACGGCGGCGGAGATCGAAGCCCTCCTCGAGCCGCAGCTGGCGCAGCTCGTGGCGCGCCACTACGGCGTGAAAGCGAACGGCAACGTGCGCAGCCGCGAGCTGCTGGGGAAGAACGTCCTGTTCGTGGCCGAGCCGCTCGCCGAAACGGCGGCGGCGCTCGAGATCACCCCGGAGGAGGCGGAACGTCTGCTGCAGACGGCGCGTGTGCAGCTGCTCGAAGCGCGCGACACGCGTCCGCGACCGCACCTGGACGACAAGGTGCTGACGGCGTGGAATGGTCTGATGATCTCCGCCTTCGCGCGCGCCGGCTCCGTGTTGCGCGAGCCGGAGCACGTGCAGGCGGCAACGGCAGCGGCCGAGTTCATTCACGCCACGCTCTGGGATGCGGGGGAGCGCCGGCTGCTGCGCCGTTTCCGCGACGGAGAGGCTGCGATCCCCGCGTACAACGTGGACTACGCCTACCTGGTCCAGGGCCTGCTCGATCTGTACGAGGCCCGCTTCGAACAGCGCTGGCTCGAGTGGGCCCGCCTGCTCACGGATCGGCAGATCGAGCTCTTTGGCGACGCCGATGCGGGCGGCTTCTACGAGATCACCGGTGAGGATCCGACCCTGCTTCTGCGCAGCAAGGAGGACTACGACGGCGCGCAGCCCACCTCCAACTCGGTGACGGCGCTCAACCTTCTGCGCCTCGGCGAGATGACCGATTCCGCGCGCTATCGAGCCCAAGCGCAGCAGACGCTGCGTCTGTTCGCTCCACAACTGCAACGAGCCGGCGCGGCACTCCCCGCCATGATGCTCGCGCTCGACTTCCAAACCACGAGCCCGAGCCAGATCATCATCGCCGGCAAGCGCGGCGCGCCCGACACCACCGAGCTGCTCGCAACCGTGCACGAGCGCTTCCTCCCGCACAAGGTGCTCCTCCTGGCCGACGGCGGCGAGGCGCAGAAACGCCTCGCCGCCGACATCCCGCTCCTGGAGAGCCTCACCATGGAGTCGGGGCATGCGACGGTCTATGTTTGCCAGAACTACGCCTGCCAGCTGCCGGTGACCACGGGTGAGGCGCTCGCCGAGCTCCTCGACCGTGGGCCTTAGTCCTGGAATAGACGAGGCCCGCTCACGGTTCGAACAGAACGTGCTGTCGTTGCGCGCCGTTTCTGGACACTCAGAGTGCGCTGACCTATTCTGCGGGCGTTGCAACGGGGAGAGCCAGAATGAGTGACTACTACCAGTCTGAGGACCTGCCACGCTTCGCCGAGGTGGGCGAAGAGGCACCCGAACTGTGGGAGAAGTTCAGCGCCTGGTACAGCGCGGTGTTCCGGGAAGGTGCGCTTTCCGAGCGCGAGAAGGCTTTGATCGCGCTCGCCGTGTCGCACGTCGTGCAGTGTCCCTACTGCATCGAAGCGTACACGGAGGCGAGCCTCGAGAAGGGCTCCAACCCCGAGGAGATGACGGAGGCCGTGCACGTGGCCGCCGCCATCCGTGGAGGAGCCGCTCTGGTGCATGGAGTCCAGATGCGCAACCACGTGCATCGGCTGTCGATGTAGGAGGAGAATGTCGTCGCTGCTTCAACGCGCACTGCCACTGGCGGACACGTCGGTGCAACGCCAGCGGCTCGAAGCGCTGCCTCTACCGTTGCGCTTCGAGAAAGCGCTGCAGCGCAGCAATCTCCATCCGCTGCTCCCCAACGCCATCGAGATCTTCCAGATGAACGTGGGCAAGGTCTGCAACCAGACGTGTCACCACTGCCATGTCGACGCGGGTCCCGATCGCGAGGAGGTCATGTCGCCGCACGTCGTTGCGGCGTGTCTCCGGGCTCTGGAGCGCTCCAGGATCGGAAAACTGGACATCACTGGGGGCGCTCCGGAGCTGCACCCGCAGTTCCGCGAGATCGTGGCACGGGCGGCTGCGAGCGGCTGCCACGTGATGGATCGCTGCAACCTCACGATCCTGCTGGCACCGAAGTTCGAAGACCTGCCGGAGTTCCTGGCCGCGCACCGCGTCGAGGTGCTCGCTTCGCTGCCCTCCTACAACCTGCGTCAAACCGATGCGCAGCGAGGTCACGGCGTGTTCGAACGCTCGCTCGAAGCGCTGCGACGCCTGAACACGGTCGGCTACGGCCGCGACGAGGAGCTGCAGCTGAACCTGGTGACCAACCCGGTCGGCGCCTTCCTTCCGGCCAGCCAGGCAGCGCTCGAGGCGCATTGGAAACGCCAGCTCCGCAGGCGCTTCGACATCGAGTTCAACTCGCTCTACACCATCACGAACATGCCGATCAGCCGCTTCCTGGAGTACCTGGTGCAATCGGGGAACCTTGATGTCTACATGGAGCGCCTGGTGAACGCGTACAACCCTGCCGCGGCCGCCGCGGTCATGTGCCGCAACACGCTGTCGGTGGGATGGGACGGCACGCTCTTCGACTGCGACTTCAACCAGATGCTCGATTTGCCGGTGGAGTCGGAGGCGCCGCAGACGATCTTCGACTTCGACCTCGAGGCCCTCAACCGCCGCCGCATCGTCGTCGGCCAGCACTGCTTCGGCTGCACGGCGGGGGCAGGCTCGAGCTGTGGCGGCGCGACTGCGACCTGAGCCGCTCCCGCACGCCTTCAGCGCGCCAGGAGCAGGCGGCGCGTCACCACCTGGCGCCCTGCGGCCACGCGCACGAAGTAAGCGCCGGCAGCCACACGGGAGCCGTCGACGCCGCGGCCGTCCCAGTGGACCGTCTGCCAGCCGACCGGGCGCCGTGCATCGAGCAGGGTGCGCACGCGCCGTCCGAGAACGTTGAAGATCTCGACACGCACCGTCGCCGCACCCGTCACGTAGAAACGCAGCGTGGTCCCCGCCGTGAAGGGATTCGGGTGGCTGCGGACACGCAGCAAGCCGGCGGCGGCCTCGTCGGCCGCGGGCGGCTCGATCGCGTCCGGGTCGACCGCGAGCGAGAACTCCGGATCGATCACGATGACGTCGTAGTCGAACTGGTGAGGCTGTGAGTCGATGAGCACGTTGCCGATCTGCACGCGGTAGACGCGATCCACTGCCGGCGCGCCCATCGGGAACTCCTCCACGCTCCAGCTCACTCCGGGATCGCCGAAGCCCGGCGTGAGTCTGTAGACGTTCGACTCCACGGCGCGACCCTCGTGCGTCACGCTCACCGTGGTGTTGTTGAAATCGGCAGCGGGCAGCGTGAAGCTCCACAGCTCGTGCACCACGCGATACGGCACGTAGCCGGCCGGGGGCCAGGCGACCCACTCCGGCTCCGGCGGGCGCGGTGCCCAATCGCCGAGAACCCACATCGCGTAGCCGTTCCAGGAACCGCCGAAGGTGGCGCCGAAACCGGATGAGATGAGGCGCGGGTAGAGGATCCAGCGGCGGTGGCCAACCTCCGGTTGTCCGCGATCCCCCATGAAGCCGTCGATGGCGCTCCACGCGCTGGCGTAGCCGGCCGCGAGGTTCGACGAGCCGGCAGCCTGCGCCCCGGTCGCCGTGTAGCAGAGCCAGCTCACGGGTGGCGAGTGGCTGAGCTGGCCGTTGGCGGACATCATGAGCGCGGCGTCCTGGCACTTCGCGTTCTTGGCGGCATCGAAGCTGACGTTTGCCGGCAGACCCACCATGCTGCGGTAGTAGTTGACGCGCTGCAACGCGGCTGCGAGATAGTCGGACGCCACGCTGCCCGGCTCGCAGCCGGCGACGTTGCCGCTCCAACCGTGCGCGAATCCCTCCGACGTTTCGTAGTAGTTGAGATAGTGGGCGACGACCGCAGCTCGATCGCTGCGGTCGACCTGCGGCACGCCGGCCTCGACGACAGCTTCGCTCGGCCTGGCGTCGAATGCGGGCGGCGTCGCGGCGGGCGGCGGTACCGAAGGTGCCACCGCGCCGATGCGTCTGGAGCCTTGCGCCTGCGCCAGGCTCCCCGTCAGAGCGGCGATCCCCAGGCAGAGGCCGAGTACAGCCGAGCTTCTCATGCGAGCCCCCTTCGCGCAGCGATGCCGCGCACGAGTCTGCAGCGCACGTGCCAGTGCGTCGTCGCGCCGGAGGAGCGACCCACTGCGAGCGGCGCACCGGGCGCGGATCACTCCACGCGCGGCATCACCTCGTCCAGGCTCTTGCGCGGGATTTCGGGAACCTGTGCATCGGGGGCGGGGTACCCCACCGGGATCACGACGTACGGCTTCTCGTTGGCGGGGCGTTCGAGGATCTCGTTGAGGAAGCCCATCGGGCTCGGCGTGTGCGTGAGGGTGGCCAGTCCCGCGAGGTGCAACGCGGCCAGCAGCACGCCGACCGCGATGCCGACGGACTCCATGACGTAGTAGTGCTTGACGTTGTGGGTCGTGCCATCGGGGCGTGGCTCGACACCCCAGTTTTCGCGAAACACCACGATCAGGCAGGGCGCGATCTCCAGGAACTCCTTGTGCCAGTCGGTCCCGAGTGGCCGCAGCGCATCGAGCCATTCGTCGGGGAAGCGCCTCTCGTAGTTGTCGCGCTCCTCCGCCTCGGCGGCTTCGCGGATGCGCCTCTTCACCTCGGGATTCGTGACCAGGACGAACTTCCACGGCTGCTGGTTGGCACCCGAGGGCGCCGTCGACGCGGCCT
Source organism: Candidatus Latescibacterota bacterium (assembly GCA_020349025.1). GTDB lineage: Bacteria > Krumholzibacteriota > Krumholzibacteriia. The sequence goes on from CP070763.1 coordinate 98,463, forward strand.
CGACGGCAGCCTCGATGAGCTCGAGCGCCACCGGCTCGGGTGAGAAGTGACGCACGGTGCGCCGCGTGCGAATGCGTTGCAGGAACTCGCGCGCACGGCGCTTCTGCTCGTCAATCGCAAGTCGTTGGTAAGCGAGCGGGATGAAAGGATAGGTTTTCTCGCCCATGCTCCCAACCTAGCCGTTGGCGCAGGGCCTGGCAAGGTGTGCAGAGCAGGCTCGTTGCAGCGGCGCGGGTCGCCGACGAGAGACGGCTTCGCAATGCCACGCCCCCTCCGTCCCGTAGAGCGATCGCCCCGTTCGATCGCCGGACATCACTGCCCGCCGGCGAGGGTGTCACGACCCCGGCCGACTCCGCAGGCTCCTCCCAGCGCCTACGTGCCGACTGCGCCGCTGCACCGGGGGCTCAGGCAAGTGCCGTCCCACATCGACGAGATCGCTGTGCCGCGTTGCAAACAAAGGAGTTGCGTCGAGCCTACGGGGCGTCGCCCCGTTACCCGCGTCGAGACAACGTCGCTCGCGCGCACGCGCTGTGTCCACGATGTTCACGCGCTCCGCAAAGCGAGCCAGGAGAAGAGGAGGAAGTTCACACTGTAGACGATCTCGAGAATGCCGATTCTCTTCAGATTCAAGCTCCGCGGCGGATGGAGCAGGCCCCAGAGCGCTCGCAGCAGCACCGGCGCGAAGGCGGCTGCGAGCAGGGGAAGATCTCGTCTCAGGCTGAGGAGCGCCACCGTGGTCGCGAGCCCCACATGGTAGAGGAGGGAGAGCAGTCGCATGCGCCGGAAGTCGCCGGGGCGGCGCGCGTGCAGTGCAAGCACGCAGCTCTTGACGTGGAAGACGCTGCTCGAGAAGTAAAGCAGACAGATGAGCCAGAGCCAGAGCGCACGCACGTGCCAGGTGCCGGTGACCGCGTAGAAGGCAGCGGGCGCGGACATCGCGAAACCGAGAATGGCGACGATCTCGGTCGCCACGCTGCGTTCTTCGCGCTGCGCGGCGCGGTCGAGGTTGAACGCGAGAAGCAGCGCCGCCGCGGCACCGATCGGGAGAAGCCCCCACAAGCGGTGCACGCCGAGGAGCAGCGACCCCGCGAGTGCGAGAAGCGCCAGCTCCACGCGCAGCGCCCGCAGCGCATCCGGCTCGACCCGTCCGTGCCGCCGTGCGCGCCGCAGTCGCCACAGCGATTCGCGCGCGAAGAAGAGTGCGGTCATCGCCACCAGAAGCCAGAGGGCGGGCCCGTTCACGCGCCCCGCAACCAGGACACCGAGCAGAAACGGAGCGTAGAGCATGGCCCAGGCGCCGTGCTCCTTCGGCATCTTCAAAGCAGGCTCCGATTCACTCGAGCCAGATCTCGGAGATCGCACGTTTGATGCGGGGCGTGGCCAACTGGTAGGTGCGGCCGACGGGATACGGATTGGGAAACCACTTCCAGAGGAAGGCGCCGACGACGCTCGGCTCGCGCTCGATCGCGGCGAGCGCAAGCCGCAGGCAGGTTGCCTGCACCTGCTCCGCCTCGGCGCCGTCCAGCTCGTCGTCCCAGGGCCGTACGGGTGCTGCGAAGGCGCGATTGTAACCGAGCTCCGTGAAGACGATCTTGCGGTCGTGGTGCGCGGCGTAGGCGCGCAGCTCGCGCATGCGTTCATCCCAACGTCTGGCGATGGCCTCCGGCCCGGCGCCGACGCGATCGGCCAGCGGGAAGTAGGCTTGGATCCCGATCGCATCGAGCGCATCCCAGAAGCCGACACGCTGGTAGTCGGTCCAGTTCGCCGCGTAGGTCAGAGGCGCGCCCGTCTGCGCACGCACGGCTTGGATGAGCGCGCGCCAGCGCTCCTCGTGCGCGAGCGTCCGATCGAGCTCCGTGCCGACGACGAAGCCGTCGACGTCGGGACAGGCCGCCGCCAGGTTGACGATCCAACGCGAGTAGGTGGCCCAGAAACGCTCCCACTCCGGCGCTTCGTGAAACTCGATGTCGCCGCGCCAACGGAACGGTGTGCCCCAGTAGGCCAGGTGCGGCTTCAGAACGATGCGCAGTCCCTGCCGGCGCGCCTCCCGGATCGGTTTCGCCAGGTGCTCCGGCAACGAACCGCGCTCGAGCGCACGAAAGCGGACCTGGCCATCCGCGCGGATTGCGGCGTACGGATGAATGGCCACCCATCCCGCTCCGACCTCACGCATCTCCGACATCGTTGTCGCCACGTCCCCCGTGGCCCAGTCGGAGCCGTTGGTATGGGTCGACAGCGTGATGCCGTGCACCTTCTCCGGATCTGCCGCGCGCGCCGGGCGCACCGCACCGCAGACGCAGAGCAGCAGGAGGATGCAACATGTGAAAGACCGGCCCCTGGGGCCGGTAGATGAGGATCGTACGTTCATGAGAGCTCGGCAGGGATCGGGCACCTCACTCCACGACCTCGACGCCCTTCCAGAAGGCGACGTGATCCTTGATTTCGATCGCTGCCTCCTTGGGGTCGGGGTAGTACCAGGCAGCGTCTTCTTTCACCTTGCCATCGACTTCGATCGAGTAGTAGGACGCTTGACCCTTCCAGGGGCAAGTGGTTTGTGATTCGCTCCGCTTGAAGTGGGTTTTGTTGACGGAGTCGGGTGGGAAGTAGTGGTTCCCTTCCACGACGCGCGTCTCGTGACTCTCAGCCAGCACGGCTCCGTTCCACATCGCCTTCGGCATGCGTTCTCTCCAAGGTTCGAGGCCTCAAGACCTTCAAAAGTAGCTCTCCGACGCGCTCCACGGCAACCCCAACGCGCTGGTCGCCCGGCGCCGCAGGTCGTCGCGAAGATGTCACGAATTTGCAACGTGCGTGGATCAAACGCGGAGTTCGATGGCGCCCGCCTCGATCAGATCGATGAAGCGCTCGACGATCGCCGGATCGAACTGACGTCCGGCGTTGCCGCGCAGCAGCGTGATCGCCTTCTCGACCCCCATCGCCTGCCGGTAGGGACGATCCGTGGTCATGGCGTCGAAGCTGTCGACGACCGTCACGATGCGGGTGCCGAGCTCGATGTCCCCCCCCACGAGCCCGTGCGGGTAGCCGCGCCCGTCGATGCGTTCGTGGTGGTGCAGGATGAGACCCACTGCCGGCTCGAGGTAGTCGATGTTGCTGATGATGCGCGCGCCCATTTCGGGGTGGGCACGCACGACGCGCCACTCCTCCGGCGTGAGCGGCCCGGGCTTGTTCAGGATTCCCTCGGCGACACCAATCTTGCCGATGTCGTGCAGAACCGCCCCGAACACCAGCATGTCGATCTCGTGCCGCCCCAGCCCCAGGGTCTGGCCGAGCACGCGCGCGTAGTCTGCGACGCGCTCCGAGTGACCGCGCGTGTAGGTGTCCTTCGCCTCGAGAGAGGAAACGAACGCACGCACCGTCGAAAGGTACGTGCGATGCAGCTCGCTGTAGAGGCGCGCCCCCTCGAGCGCCGGGCCTGCGAAGTTGCACACGGCCGTCAGCATGACCAGGTCGTCCGCCGTCAACGGCAGGCCGGAGACTTTGGGGCCGAACAGCGCCACGCCGACCGACGAACCCTTCGCAGCCATGGGACAAGCGACACCGAAGCCGCAATCGCGCACCGCCAGCACTTCGGCGGCCAGCTCGCGCGGGAAGATCTGCTCCTCGAGGAGAAGCGGTTGCGGTGCGCGCAGGAGGTAGAGACCGAGGCCGGCGCGGAAGTCGAGCAGCCGGCGCGTTTCGCGTCTCGAAACACCGCGACACACGATTTCGAGCACGCGACCGGAGGAATCGAGGTGGAAGAGCACGCCGGATGCGAGCCCGAGCTGGCCCATCGCGTTGAGAAGGAAGCCCTGATAGAGCTCATCCAGCTCGAGACAGCCGACGACGTTCTTGCTGAGCTCGAAGAGCGACTGGATCTTCAGCTCTTGGCGCCGCAGCTCGCGGCTGAGGAACTGCGTTCCACCCTCGGGTTGCGGCGGCGCCGCTGCTGCCGCACTCCTCTCCGGCGCTCGCGACCCGGAGCGCGCGTGCGCGACGGCGAGGCGCAAGCGCTCCGACACGAACGGCGGTGTCACCGGTCGCCGGATGTAGTCGGCGGCGCCCGCTTCCATCGCCAGGCTGAAGCTGCCCTCGTCATCCCCCGGAGCCACGACCAGCACCGGAATCTCCGGGACACGGTCGTGCAGGGTACGACACAGAGCGAGCGCGTCGAAGCCGGGAACGTCGAGCTCCGCCAGCACCGCGTCAGGCCGTTCGTGCAGGACCTGCAGGATCGCCTGCTCCGTCTGACCGCAGGTGCTGACCTGCATTCCCACGTGACCGAGGATGGCGGAAACCTGCTTGCGCGTGCCGAGGTTGGGGTGCACGACGAGCACGTGGATGTCGCTGAAGGGAATGTCCTCGGCTGCGCGCTCCTGCTTTTCCTGCTCGGCGTCCTCCTGCTCGCGCCGCACGTGCTTCGGGTCCGCCAGCGACTCCGGATTGACGTCGCGCGCGGGTGCACTCTGGGTCGTCGTGCTCCGCGGCCTCAGTTGGCCTGCAAGCGTGGCGATCCACCCATCACCGCGGCGCCATGGAGTCGCTTCGTCGAGCTCCGGAAGAAGCAGATCGGACTCGCGGAACATTCCGGCCGCGAAAGCGTCCGCACCCGGCGAGCCCGCCACGTAGTACACGTCCATCTCGTCGTGCACGCAGGAGGGTGCCTCGGGCATGTCCGCTTTGCGCTTGGCCATGGCTCACACTCCGAAGAGATCGCGCGTGAAATCGACTTCGCCTCTCAGTCCCATGCTCAGCTCACGATTCACGACGCGCACGAGGGCGTCGACGACGAGTGGGTCGTAACGCAGACCCCAGTTCTCCGCCAGGCTCTCGAGAGCCTCGACGCGGCCGAGCGCTTTGCGATAAGGCCGATCCATCGTCATCTTCACGTACGACTCCGCCACCGAGACCAGACGAGCGCCCAACGGAATGGCACGCCCGCGCAGTCCCATCGGGTAACCCTCACCGTTGTACGCCTCGTGGTGATGCATGACGACCTCGATCGCGATGTCGCTGAAGCGCATCTGCCGCATGATGGTGGCCCCTTCGATCGGATGTCGCCGCACCTCTTCCCATTCGTCGGCGCTCAGCTGTCCCGTCGAATCCAGGACAGCCTGATCGATCCGCAACATGCCCACGTCGCGCAGCACGGCGCCGTAGATCAGGTCGCGCACCGCCTGCATCGGGAAGTGGATCTCGCGCGCCAGCTCCTGCGTGTAGCGCACCACTCTCTCGGTGGAACCTTGATCGTAGCCGGCCCGGTTCTCGATCAGCGTGATGAGCCCGCGAACCACACCGAGGGTGCGATCCTGCAGGGTTTCGTGCAGCAGAGCACGCTCGTACGCAACGGCGGCTTCGTGCAGCAGGTAAGCGAGGATCTCGAGATCCGGTTCGACCGCTGCTGTGCCCCCGAGCAGCAGCAGGCCGAGCGCGCGCTCCTTGGAGCGGAAAGGTACGAGCCATTGGAAACCGTGCTGCCGAGCCCACAGCTTCTCCTCCTCCGTGACCCGATCGCTGGGCGCGATCTGCAACGGCTCCTCGGACTGCTGTGCGACCCGCGCCAGTGTGGAATCGGAACGCAGGCGCATCTCGGGTAGGGCCTCCGGACGCAAGCCACGGTGGTGCGTCAGGGTGTACTCCCCCGCCCGTTCGCTGAAGTAGAGGATCGTGTCGCTGCGAGCGACGGAGACGACGGAGAGCACGAGCACGTCCAGAATGCGTGAGGTGCCGAAGGCGGCGTCGAAGCCGCGCGTCAGGTGCAGAATGTCCCGCAGCTGCGCCACCTTGCGACGGAGCAGATGCTCGCGCTCGTTCTCCTGGTGGGCCGGTGCCCCCAGAAGCGTGCGGATGGCTAGCTCGCCGGAAGGTTCGCTGCTCGACTCGCTTGTCGCAGCGGCATCTGGGGGCGCGGCGGCGTCGACCTGCTCCGACATCACGGCGTCGACGATCTGCTCCAGCTCTCGGAGTTCGTCGAGCGTGTACTCGTCGCCGGGGCGCTCCTTGGAGAGGAAGAGGAGCATCTCGGGACTGGCGCCACCACCCGTTGCATGGACGACCTCGCAGTTGAGCTCGGTCAGGACCGCCTCTTCGGTATCGGTGAGAGGCTCCGTACAGAGATCATCCAGAAGACAGGGGCCACCCTGCTCGCGCAGCCGGCGCGCCAGGGTGCCGTGGTACGGGAAGCCGCGATCGAAGTCGACCCCGTGTCGAGACACGGGGTAGTAGGCACCGTCGGCCTGCAAGGCGAATACGTGCACACGCGCAGCAAACTCCGTCCGACACAGGGCACGTACGAGGCGCGTCGCGACCTCCTCGGCCAGGACGTCGCGGGCGCCCGCCGCTGCCTGCTCCGGGCTCCAGGCGTCGTCCTCGACGAAGCCTTCGGACGCACCCTTGGCGTCCCCTTCGAGGCCGATCGCGTTCAGCAGTCTTTTCAACTCGTGTGCCTCCGTCGTGAGCTTCACACCATCCGGGTGCGTCTCGCGCTGGGTCGATCCGGCTCCACCTCCAACGGCGGCAAGCGCCTGTTCCAGAGTGTCGTGGATCGGATCGGTTTGCGTCTCCGGGAGGCCGGACAGGAATCCACGCACCGTGCTCGAGGTGACGTAGAAGGCCGTTCTCCAGCCGAGTCGATCGCGCTCGGCAACGAATTCCCGTAGGAGTCGAGCGCTGCCCCCACCCACGGCGTCCACGCCCGAAAGGTCGAAGACGATGCGCGGAAGCCGCCGGCGCAAGCACTCTTGCGTCAGTCGGCGGAGAACGGGACGTGCGCGCGGACCCAGTGACCCGGAGATCCCGAACAGCGTGACCTCCGGGTCATCGCAGGAGAGCCGTGTGACGCGTATCCCTGGAACGGTTTCCCGTCCGCCCATCCAGACGTCCCTTCGTGCTTCAACCCATCTCCTCGGCGAGCCACTTGTCCAAGACGTTCTTCAGGAAGCGCCACTCGCTCCCGACCTTCTTCGCCGGGATCTTTCCTTCCTTCGCCAGACGGCAAACCGTCTTGACGTGCATCTTGAGGTACTCGGCTGCCTCCATCGAGGTCATGACGGCATTCGCTCCCTCGTCGCCGCCGATGTAGATGTTGGCGTATTCGCTCGTCTTCAACTCACTCATGGCTTCCCCTGCCTTGATTCAAGTGACCACGTTCAAGATCCACACACGATCCCAAGAGCCGATCACGGTCGTGGTGCGAGTCGCTGCACGATCGCCATCAACTCCTCCCTCTGGATGGGCGAGCGTACGAAATCGCGCGCCCCGATCTGCTGTACAACCAGGTGAGATTGCTCCCCGGCGTGTGACAGCACGATGACGACCGGAATGTCTGCAAACCGGCCGGTCGAGCGTCTGAGCTCGGCGATGCGTTGTGCGTTCATCTCCGGCAAGCGCAGATCGCACAGCAAGAGTTCAACCGATTCCTTTTGCAAGAGCTCCCAGGCTTCCTCGGCTGACTGCACCGCACGGCAGCGCCAGCCGCTCTCCTCCAGCAGTCCGCTCAGCGTGACCCGCTCGAGCTCGCTGCTGTTGACCACCATCGCCCGGGTGACTCCCTCTTCGACTGCCGCCGCGTCGCCGTTCTCGGAGCGTTGCGCGGCAACGGCGCGTCGACGACCGAGGAGCGCTCCCATGTCGAGGAGCGGCAGCTCTTCACCCTCGAGCACGAGGGTTCCGCACCACGGTCCCTCGCGACCCGGTTCCAGGTCGCCGCTCACGCTGCGACAGGGACCCGATGCGAGCAGCGCGGCACGGCGCTCGAAGCTGCCCACCACGACGACGAGCTCGCGCTCCAGCTCGTCGTACGAAACATCCTGGAGTACGAAGGCGAGGTGGAGAACAGGATGGCGAATCCCCTCCACCTCCACCACCGCGCCAGCGCGGTCGTGCTGCAGCTGCACGTCCTCGTACGCGTACACCGCCTCGACCGCGGATGGCGGCAAGACAACCTGATGCGCGCCAACGCGAACGACCTGGCCCTGGGTGGGTGCGACCGCACGCGGAAGCGAGACCCGAAAGCGGCATTCCGATCCGCTCTCCGGCTCGACCCAGACGAGACCCTGCAGCGACTGCACGAGGGGACGCAAACGCCGCAGTCCGGTGTAGCGGCTCAGCACCTCCTCGTCGGCGCTCGATGCGTTTCCACGCGCCGCGTCGGGATCGCGAACTTCGACAACCAGGCGATCCTCCTCGACGCGGACGACGCTGTCGATCTGCGACTCGCGTTTGAAACCCTGCGCGCGCAAGCTGTCCGACCACAGGTTGCGCAGGATCTCGAGAAGCGCACCGCCGAGCTCGTCATCGACGCTTCGCAACGAGCCCGTGGCGCGGAGAGCCAGACGCGAGCCGCGCTCATGCGCCTCGTCGAGCACCTCGCGTGCCGCCGATTCCACGAGCTGACGCAACACACCCTCGCAATGGTTGCGAAGGCCTTCCTCGAACTCCTCGGCCACGTCGGGCTCCGGCGTGCGGATCCCCTGCAGTGCCTGTCCGAGCGCCACGAGCTCAGTCGCCAACGTCGTGAGACTGGACGGCGGCTCGACGCCCGTCTCCGCCGCGTCGAGCCCGGCACGCAGCGTACGCACCTGGCGCACGAGGGAGTTCACCGTCTGCGTGGTCGTCGGCGACGCCTCGCCCGGCGGCGCAGCCTGCTCCACATCGGAAGCTGCAACGGACGACTCGTAGCGCCGCACCGCTTCGCGTCGCCACGCCGCCAGCCTGGCCTCGGCGCTTGCGACGTCGCGTGTGGACGCGGCCGCGTCGCCTTGCGCCAGAGCTTCCACGTAGGCGTCTTCCGCCTCCAGAGCTTCGCCGAGCACGACGCCGAGGTCCGCCGACCACGGCAGCTCACTCGATTCGACATCCACGAGGAGAGCGAACACGCGGCCCAAGAAGGCCTGGAACGCGTCCAGCCCGATCAAGGACGCTTTGCCGCGCAGCGCGCGTGTGGCGCGGGTGACCTCGCGGATGCGGTCGAGCTCCGGAGGTGCGTCACACGCGAGCAAGTCACGCAGCACCTGTTCGTGCTCCTCGGCCTGCTTCGCAAAGCTTCGCAGGTCGGTCTTCTGCCGGGTCAGAGTCAATCGTCGAACTCCACGGCTCCGAGCGAGCGCAGATCCACGATCATCGATTCACCTGGGGCTCGCTTCTCGTACTCGGCTTCGATCTGTTGCGCGTCTGACATCTCGGTGGACGATTCCATGCTGCCGGGGTCGTAGGTGACCTCGACGCGGTCGGCGGGCCCTGCGCCCGCTCCGAAGTTGGGATGTGCTTGACTGTAGCCCCGCGACTGCAACGGCGCGGCCGACTCCGCCTCGCGGCCGAAACCAACGCTCTCCTGCACCGGCGTGGTCGCAGCCTCCGCCTCACTCGTGTCCGACGCGATCTCGTCGCGCAGCAGATTGCCGAGGTGATGCTCCGGTCCGGCGCCGCTCCACTCGTGAAATCCCGCGGCTGAAGCCTCAGCGCTTTGCGGCTCCTGCGCGCCGAACGCGGCGGCGTCGAGCGTCGGGACTTGGGGTGCGGCCGGCTCCGGCTCCGTTGCAGGCGCGGCGGAGCCCAGAGTGAGCTCGACGCCTGAGCCGAAATCGGGGGACGCCGACGGCTCCTCCTGCGGCTCGCCGAAGAGCGGCGGGCGCGCGAAGGTCTGGGCAAAACCGTCGACCTGGGGCGCGTCCGGGTCGGGCTCCGGGTCGGGCGCTGCGCCGAACGTCATCTCGGTCGCGGCTGCGAAGGGCTCGGCAAACGGCGCCGGCCGCGACCCCAGCTCATGCTCCGTGACCTCTTCCACTTCGTCGCTGAGATCGAACTCGCGCAACCCGTCGACAGCGCTGGTCGCGAAGCCCGGCTCGATGCGGGGCGCTTCGCTCGCGCTCGGGGGGTCCGCGCTCGCGGCAGCCGTGTCGAATTCCAACGACGGATCCAGCCGAGTCTCACTCGCCGACGAGGGACCGAACTCGCTCGGGATCCGTGGCTCCGCCTCGCGCGCGCTCGTGCCGAACGAGGGCGGCAGCTCCGGGCGCTGCAGATCGAGAGCGCTGTCGGGTGAATGGGGGCGCGGCTTGGCTGCGCCGCTGCCCATGACGTCCCAGAGCTTCGCCAGGTCTCCCTCGATCTCACCGAGGCGGCTGGTGAGGTCATCCAGGTCGCGGCTGACGACACCCATCGCCGCTGCCGCGCCGACCCCACCCGCGCTCAGCGGCGTGGCGGCTGGGGTCGCCGTCTGCGACGCGCCCCCTCCTTCTTGTGACTCCGCCATCAAGCCGTTCCACAGGCGCGCAAGACGTGCCGTCGTCTCCGTGGTCTGTTCCTCGCGCAGCGGATCGTGTGTTTCGATGCTGCGCTCCATCCCCTTGACGAGCTCGTTGATCTCTTGACGCAACACCTGCAGCTCGTGCGTCGCGTCGCGCGCGCGTTGCTTCTCCGACGACACGGCGCGCACGATCTCGCGCAGGTCGCTCGGAAGATCGGAGGCGTCGAGCAGCTCGGGGTCCTCCGGATCCATCTCGAGCACACGGCGCAGCAGCCGGCGATCCATCCCGCTCCGTTTGTTCGGGCCGATGGCACTGGCGACTGCGATCTGTGCGACGAGAGCGAAGACGACCACGACGCCCAAGACGACGAGGACCTCTGTGAACTGCTCGCTCTCGAGCAGTGCCTGGATTCCCAAACCACGAAGCTCGACGAAGTACGCTCCCACCCCGATCCCGACGAGAAGTACGAGGAAAGAAGCCACAGCCGCAATCGAATGCGGCGACCTGGATCTGGACCCACGCTGTTCGCCCATCAGACACCTGCCGACTGGAGACAACTACGAACTCGGCTGCCGGGAGAGATCTCCTTCACCTCGTTGTGGGCGCATGAAGACCTGGCGGTGCCTCGAACACGCAAACGATGTGCCAGGGAGACAATGGCGCAAAGGGCGCAACTTCCGGGCATCCTGGGTCATTGCGGGGATCCGTGTCGGCGCTCGTCTCCACGCAGTCTGGACATGGAGCGTTCGATCCTGCCAGAGCGGACGGGAAGCTGCAGGGAGGAACGTGCAAGTTGCGACACCGGTCTGCAATCGGCACACAGAAGATGGAACTGCCGGGGTGCCTCGGAACGCGAGAGGTCGTCTTGCTGGCCACACGCCGTTTTCTTAAATTGGAAGCAGGGATGGGGTCGACGCGTACGCTACTGGAGGCGATAGAAACGCGGGCGTCGATCGCGGAAGAGATCGTTGCGAGACGTCATCCTCTTGTCCGCTGCCTGCCCTGGATCGATGCGCACCACTTGCAGCGATTCCCCCCTCGCACCCGCCTGAGCCAGGACTTTCCCGCGTGGATCGACGATGCGACTCTGGCCCGTGAAGCGTAGCGTCGCTCCGGCGCGCGACTCGCTTCCGACACGGTTGCAGGTCACGGTGAAGACGCGATTCTCCAGAGCACGCGTGACCATCGCCGTCTGACAATAGGGGAGCACGAGATTCGACGGATGCAAGATGACGCGAGCACCGGCCAAAGCCAGTGTGCGGCACGTTTCGGGGAAGATCCAGTCGAAGCAGATCATCACACCGAGCTTCGTGCCGGAACGAAAGGGTTCGAATCGAGGTTCGGCGCGATCGAAGAAGAGTTTCTCGCGATCGAACAGATGCGCCTTGCGGTAGACGTAGCGACGTCCGGCCGCGGTCACGCTGACGGCGCTGTTGTAGACGCGCCGCCCGGCGCGCTCTGCCAAGCCGAAGCAGAGCGTCAAACGCTGCGACCGCGCCAGGGCGCGCAAGCGCGTCACCGAGGGGCCATCCAGCGGCTCCGCCAGCGCGCGCAGCTCGCGGCGCGACTCGAAGAGGTAGCCGGTGGTGCAAAGCTCCGGCAAGACGATCGTGGCCTCGCGCACTTTCGCCAGTCCACGTTCGATGGCGCGGATGTTCGCTTCGGCGTCGCCGAATCGCGGACGGGTTTGCATGAAACCGATACGCACACTGCTCCTCCCGGTGGCGTACGCATGGCATATCACTTGCTGCCCGGGTGCGGCAAGCCGCAATCGCGGAGGTCGTAATCATGCCCGAGGATTACGAGAGTTACGTCCCTGTGGAGCGCGACGGAACCCGTGGAGACTCTGCACCGAACGTCTCCTTCATGATCCACGCGTTGCTGGCCAGCCGCGTCGAGAGTGGGATGCCCTCTCCTGAGACTCCTCCTGAAGAGGACGTCAACGTCTACATCACGCACCTCCTGTGCAACTTCGTGCGCCCGCAATACCACATGCGCGTCCACAAGTATCTCTCGGCGTACGACAGCTCCGTCTTCGAGCGCGTCCGCCACACGACCAACAAACGACTGAAGTACACGATCTACAAGGCGAACGCAGACCACATCCTCGTCATGATGGGCGTCTTCCACAACAGCGGCCGGCGTTCCGGCTCTCTGCCCGTGCCGTTGCAGATCGAAGAGGATGTCGACCTCGGCCGTGGCAAGAGTTACTACGATTACGCCTGCACGTACAGCCGCTGCCTCTTCGGCCGCTCGAGCGCGATTCCCGCGGTGATGTTCAAGCTCGCGCACGGTTTCGAGCGTTACGTCAAGATCCTCACGTACATGCGCAGCGAGTATCTCAACTTCGTCGACCGCATGAGCGACGGCGAGCTCTTCCACCTGCAGCGAAGCGTCGAAAGCTGCGAGCTGCCCCAACTGCGCGACGAGTTCCTCGAGGCATGGACGCGCTGGCGCCAGAACCCGAGTGATGAACAGCGGCAACAGTTGCTGGAACTCGTGGAGCGCCTGCGCGAGCTCGACCCCGAATTCCGCTTCGAGCTTCCCGAGAACTAGACTCTCAGCGTGCGCGCAGGAAGGTCACGACCTTGTCGACGAGGTCGTCGGGGAGGTCGTCGGGGGTTTCCACCGTTCCTGGCGGAAACAGGTGGATCGGCCCGCCGCTCTGGGACGCGAGTCGCTGCGCCACGCGCACCGATCGTCCGACGTCGCTGCGGTCGCGGCGCTCCTCTGCGATCACCAGGAGCGGGATGGCGTGCCTCGCCGCGGCCTCGCGCGCATTCTCGGCCGCCACGCTGCGTTGCGTCGACCAACCGGCGGGCGGCTTGCGACGTCGTGGCACGACCCGGCGCAGCAGGGCGCGCATGCGCTCGCCGATGCCAACGCGCGCATCGAACGTCGGCATCAACGCGACGACGTTGTTGACGCGCTTCGTCGTGGCGACGTGCAGGGCCATCGTGGCACCGAGGCCGACGCCGACGATGCCGACGCGCGAGGCGTAGTGCTGCAGCATGTCGTAGCGATTCTCCGCCTCGTCGAGACAGGTCTGCCAGTAGACCGGGCTGAGCCCGGGAAGATCGAGCGTGCGGTAGGCCAACGAGCTGGCCAGCACCGTGTAGCCGTGCTGGTGGAACCTCTCGGCAAGCCGGCGGACGACACGACAATCCTGCATCTCTCCCGGAAGCAGCAGGACCCCGGGCGCCACCCGCCCCTGGAGGAGCGCGAAGCTGCGGCCCTCTTCGTCGACCCCGGCGCGCTCCTCGATCAGGCGCATCTGTTCCACGTGCGCCGAGAGAAGCGCCCGGCGCGTGGAGTCGCTCGTGCGCCCGCGGCGCACACGTCGCTCCAGCTCCCAGATTGTGTGGGCGATCTGCGGATCGTATGCCTGCTGGGCGGCGGGATCTTCGGATGCTGCGTGGTTCACGTCGCGATTCTATTCGCCACGCACCCGCGGGGACAAGCTCAGACGCTGAGAACGGCCTGGCGCTGCTGCTCCAGCGTCGCCGTCAGCCAGTCCTGATCGTTGTCCTCGAGAGCGCGCGTCACCGCCAGAAGGGCCATCTCGCGCTCCCCGAGCAGCATGTGCGCCCGCGAGGAGAGGTAGGAAGCGTACACCCGATAGAGCGGACGCGCGCCCGCGCCGCGGATGACGCGAAACGCCGTGTCGAGGATTGCAAGCGCGGCGCGCGCGTCCTGCTTCTCCTCCAGAAGGAACTCGGCGTAGTCGAGCTGTGTGCCCACGCTGCGTGGTTCGAGCTCCAGCGCCTTGAGGTAGCCGCGTCGTGCCTTCTCGGCATCCCCCAGCTCGCGGTGCAAGTTGGCGATCGTGTGGTAGAGACCCGGATCGTCGAAGGCGTCGAGCTGCAGAGCCAGGTAGAACTTCTCCAGCGCTTCGCGCCGCCGGCCGAGCTTGTGCAGGAAGACGCCCCACTGCGACATCAGGTGGCCGCAGCGCGGATGGCGCTCCAGCCCCTCCTCCACGACGCGCAGCGCCTCCTCGCGCGTGCGCCGTTGCCACAGCGCCAGCGCCATCTCGAACCACGCCTGCCAGTCCGCCGGCTCCTGCGAGATCCGCCGCCGGTAGAGCTCGACCGCCTCGGAGTGACGGCCGGCGGCCTGCAAGGCCACGCCGAGGTCGTAGACCAGAATGGGCGATTGCGGCTTCGCATCGAGTGCGGCGGCGAAGATGCGCACCGCCTCCTCGGCGCGCCCCTCGGCCAGCGCCAACGTACCCTCCTGGTAGGAGGTGCCCAGCGCCACGCGCTCCTCCACGACCTCTTGCGGCGCGCCATCGAGAAGCGTGCGGAAGCGGCGCTGGATCTCGGCCGCCGGCGACGGCGTCTTGGCGCCCGTGCCGCTCTCCATGGCGGGATCTTCGCGCCACGGCGCCGGATCCACGGCGGCCGCCGGCTGCGAGCGAGCCGCGCGCGGGCGTGGCTCGTAGCGGCGCGTGCCGCGCAGTCGCTCCTCGCACTCCGTGAGACGATCGAGCTGATCGCGCGACTCGGCCATCTCGCGCGCCGTGCCGATCTGCTCGGCGGCATAGGTGAACTCGCGCATGTCGATGCGTGAGTGGATGTCCTCGATCAGCGAGTCGAAGCTCTGCAGGCGCGCCTCCTCCAGCTTCGCGGCGAGACGCCGGAAACCGGGCGCGCTGCGCGAAGTCTTCTGCAGCGCGCGATCGTACTCCTCGAACGCACGCCTCCAGTTGTTGACGGCCGCGAACTGGTCGCCTCGCGCCTCGAACTCGGATGCCGAATCGCCGAAGAGTTGACCGAAGAGGTTTCCGAGGAGGGTCACGCCTGCCGCACCTCCACCCACGTCTGGACCCGGCTCGCAGTATTCCGGCGTCGATGCGGGCGCGCAAGACAAAAAAGGCCTCGGCGGCAGGCTCCTTGTCGTCCAGACGAGTCAGCGCCTACGATGCCAGCAGTGATCTCCGAAGTGGACATCCAGCGCGCGGCCGCACGCCTGGCGGCCGTCGTCCATCGCACGCCGATCGTGCGCTCGCGCTCGCTCGACGCGATGGCCGGTGCGGAGCTCTTCCTGAAGACGGAGAACTTGCAGCGTGCCGGTGCCTTCAAGATCCGCGGTGCCTACAACAAGATCGTGCAGCTCCCCGTCGCTGCGCGCCGGCGCGGGATCATCTCCTACTCCTCCGGCAACCACGCGCAGGGCGTCGCTCTCGCGGCCTCCCTCCTCGACGTGCCGGCAACGATCGTCGTGCCGACGACGATCGTCGCGGCGAAGCGCGCTGCCACGGAAGCGTATGGTGCGCGCATCGTGGAGGCGGGGACCACATCGGCCGACCGACACCAACGCGCCGAGGAGCTCGCTGCAGAGCACGGCTGGAGCCTCGTGCGCCCCTACGACGATCCAGCGATCATGGCGGGCCAGGGCACCGTGGCGCTCGAGCTCCTCGGCGACGTGCCCTTCCTGGATACGCTCGTCGTGCCGGTCGGCGGCGGGGGATTGATGGCGGGGTGCGCCGTCCTGGCGCGCGCGCGCCGCCCGAGCATGCGGATCGTAGGCGTGGAGCCGCGCGATGCGGACGACACGCGACGCTCGCTCGAAGCCGGTCGCCGCGTCGAGATCCCACCGCCGACGACGATCGCCGACGGGCTCCGCGCCGTCGTGCCGGGGGAGCTCACGTTCGAGATCATCCGGGAGCTCGTGGACGAGATCGTCGTCGTCTCCGACGACGAGATCCGGCACGCCATGCGCACCCTCTTCGAGTTCACCAAGCTCGTCGTGGAGCCCTCCGGCGCGGTGGGCGTCGCGGCGCTCTTGGCGGGGCGCATCGCCTCCGCCGCTGCCACGGGCGTCATCCTCTCGGGCGGCAACGTGGCGCTGGAGGCGCTGGCGCGGCTCCTGGCCCCGCCCCGAGGCGGTTGACGCCAGCTTCACGCGGCTCGATCTTTGACGCATGCGTCGACTTCTCCTCGGCATCACTGCGATCGCGAGCCTCCTGGCCGACGCCGGAGCCCACCAGCCGGAGGCTCCGGCCTTCAGCGACTACGTCGAGGCGGTGCGCACGGCTCTCGATGCTGAGGAGTGGGATCGCGCCCTGCTCCTGGCCCAGCGCGCCCATGCGGCGTGGCCCGAGCTGCGCCGCCCGCTCCTGCATGTCGCCGCCGCCCAGCTCGGCTCCGACGCCTGGGGCCCCGCCATCACGGCAGCGCGAGAAGCGCGCTCCGCACGCGACGATGACCTGCTCCCCGCAGCCCGCGCCGACGAGTCGGCGGACGCCGCCGACTACTGGGAGGGTGTGGCCCTCTACGAAACGCAACGCTACGACGAAGCGCTTCCCCTCCTGCGCCGGGCTGCCGAGAAGCGTCCCGATTGGGCCGAGGCGTGGCGCGCTCTCGGCGAGGCGACCTTCGTCGCCGGCGACATGGATGCGGCCGCGGCGGCGTACTCCGCCGCCTTCCGCACCGACGGCCGCATCGGAACGGCGCGCGACCTCACCTACTACGCCGAGGCCACGGCGGCGGCCGGCGATCTGGAGAGCGCCGTCGCGGCCGTTCAGGAAGCGCTGCAGCGCGACCCGTACGAGCCGGGGCTGCATGCCAGCCTCGCCAACCTGCTCCGGCGCGAGGGGGACGTGAACGAGGCGTACTACCACTTCACGCTCGAGACCCTGCTGCAGGGAACCGACTCGCGCTTCGGAATGACATCTCTGAACGCGGCGGCCGACATCCTGGAGAACCTGCGCCAGATCGAGGAATCCCCCGAGCGCCACGAGCTGTTTCTGATCTCGACCGGGCTTGCGCACTTGCGTGATGGCAAGGCGCACACGGCGGCGCACAGCTTCGAGCATGCTGCACGCGTGACGCGCAGCGCGACGCCCGTTCCGCAGCTGCTTCTGGCGGAGGCGTTCCTGCGCAGCGGCAACGCCGAGGCGGCGCGCCTGCAGCTGCGGCGTGTCCTGGAGCTCGAGCCGGACTTCGTCCCGGCGCTGGTGCTGCTCGCTGAGGCGCTGCGCGCGCTGGGCGACGCGGAGCAGGCGCAGATCACGGTGGAACGCGCCTACTCCCTCTTCCCCGACTACTGGAAGCTGGACCCGAGCCGCCAGGGATGAGTCTGCTATCCTCCCGAACATGAACGACCTTGCGACCATCGACTCCGCCATCGGCTCGCACGCGGGGTCGCGCCCCCCGCTCTGGCAACCGACGGGATCGAGCCCCGACCTCGTGGCCGACCTGCATCGCGACGCCTCGCGGCGCCTGCAGGTGATCAGCCTCGTGTCGATGGTGGTGTGGGCGATCTACTTCGTTCTCGGCCAATGGGTCATCCCAGCCGCCACCAACGAGGCGCCCCACATCAAGAACCAGGTTGCGCACGTCAACTGCGCCCTCGGCTTCCTCTTCTCGCTCGGGATCTATCTTCTGGCCCGCAGCTCGCGGGTGGCGCCGCAGCGTCAGCTCGACATCGGTCTCGTCTACATGGTGGCCACCGCGGCGCTCCTGGCGACGTTCAACGTCATGCATCTGGTGTGGTCGGAGCAGAGCCGCCTCGATGGCGTGTCGTGGATCTGCGTCTGGGTCGTCATCTATCCGATGGTGGTCCCGAACGCACCGCGCAAGATTCTGGCGGCGGCGCTCCTGGCAGCGTCACTCGACCCGCTCTTTCTCCACGTCTACCGCTGGCGCGCGGAGGGAGTGATCCTGCCGGCGGGGCACCTGCTCTTCTGGGTCGACAACTACATTTGCGCGCTGCTCGCCGTGATCCCCGCCCTCATCCTGCGGCAGATGAGCCGGAAGGTGCAGCGCGCGCGCGAGCTGGGCAGCTACCAGCTCGAGGAGCGCATCGGCCACGGCGGCATGGGCGAGGTGTGGAAGGCGCGCCACAACATGCTGGCCCGTCCTGCGGCGGTGAAGATCATCCGCGCGACGGCGCTAGGCGCCCACGACTCGCGCGCCGCACGCGCCACGCTGAAGCGCTTCGAACGCGAGGCGCAGGCGACGGCGCTGCTGCAGTCACCGCACACGATCGAGGTGTTCGATTTCGGTCTCGGTCGCGACGGCACTTTCTACTACGTCATGGAGCTTCTGCAGGGATTCGACCTCGACACCTTCATCAAACGCTTCGGCCCGCTGCCCTCGGAGCGCGTGGCTTCCCTGCTGATGCAGGCATGCCACTCTCTCGAGGACGCGCACCAGAGCGGCCTCATCCATCGTGACGTGAAGCCGGCGAACATTTTCACCTGCCGCAAAGGGCAGGATTACGACTTCGTCAAGGTGCTCGACTTCGGCTTGGTGAAATCGGAGCGAAGCGACATGGAGCAGGCGAGCCTCGCAACCATGCAGGGCATCACGACGGGAACGCCCGGCTTCATGGCTCCCGAGCAAGCGCGGGGCGACCGCGATCTCGACCAGCGCGCCGATCTCTATTCGCTCGGATGCGTGGGCTACTGGCTGCTCACGGGGAAGCTGCTCTTCGCGGCGCAGAACCCCGTGCAGATGCTCCTCCAACACGTGCAGGATGTTCCCATCCCGCCGTCGCAGCGAAGCGAGGTTGCGGTGCACGCGGAGCTCGAGAAGGTGATTCTGGCGTGCGTGGAGAAGAGTCCCGCGTCGCGGCCACAGAGCGCGAGCGAGCTCGCACAGCAGCTGGCGCGCTGCCGCTTCGACTCGGCGTGGGACAACGATCGCGCCCGCAGCTGGTGGAGGAAGCACGCGCCCGAGGTCGCCTCCGCGACGCCCGCGGCGCCGCAGCCCGTCGGCGCCGTTTCCTGATTCAGCCTAGAGGCGACGCTCGCGTCGACGACGCCGCGCCAGCGGCGGCGCCAGAACCTCGCCGAGAAGGAACGCCTCGCGCACCGAGCGGGGTTGGGCCAGGTGTTCGCGCAAGGACTGAGCCGGCCCCGGTGCACGCTGCGATCGCCGCCTCGATGCGCGTTGTGTCTGCTTTGCGGGCGCGGGTGCGGGTGGCGGGAGCTCCGGCTCGGCGGCAGCGGCCGGCGCGCTGCGTGCGGCCAACTCCTGCGCGCGCGCGGCTTCGACGGCAGCGGCGAGTCGATCGAGGATCGCGCTGCGCTCGGGCTCCGGATCGGGCTCCTCCGGCTGCAGCTCCCACGGCATCTCGGGTGGCGACGGCTCGACCCACGGTACGCTGCGACGTCGCGGCCGAGACTTGCGCGGGGAAGCCTCGCGAGGCGGCTCCCCCGTTTTGGCTGCGATCCGCCGAAAGATATTCGCGAGCCAGATGAGGCCAACGAAGATCCAGATCAGGTCGCCGAAATCCACACCCATCTCCTTGGCCCGCAGCGCTTACTCAGTCGTTCTGGGGCGGCGCCTCCGGCTCCTCGGGCGGACGCGCGATCGAATCGCGCATGCTGGTGTCCGCCTGCACGTTTTGCATGTTGTAGTAATCCATGACGCCGAGTCGCCCTTCGCGGAAGGCGTACGCCATCGCCAGCGGCACCTCCGCCTCCGCCTCGACCACCTTGGCCCGCATCTCCTCGACGCGCGCGCGCATTTCCTGCTCGTTTGCCACCGCCATCGCCCGGCGCTCCTCCGCTTTCGCCTGCGCGATGCGCTTGTCCGCCTCCGCCTGGTCGGTCTGCAGCTGCGCGCCGATGTTGCGGCCCACGTCCACGTCGGCGATGTCGATCGACTGGATCTCGAATGCGGTGCCGCTGTCGAGCCCCTTCTGCAGAACCGTCTTCGAGATCGTGTCGGGGTTCTCGAGCACGCCCTTGTGCGTGTCGGAAGAGCCGATCGTGGAGACGATCCCCTCCCCGACGCGCGCCAGGATCGTCTCCTCACCGGCGCCGCCCACGAGCCGATCGATGTTGGCGCGCACCGTCACCTTGGCCAAGGCCACGAGCTGGATGCCGTCCTTGGCGACGGCGGCCACCTTCGGTGTTTCGATCACCTTGGGATTGACGCTCACCTTCACCGCTTCCAGGACGTCGCGTCCGGCGAGGTCGATGGCGGTGGCGCGCTGAAACGTCAGTCCCAGGTTGGCTTTGTCGGCGGAGATGAGCGCGTTGACGACGCGGTCGACGTTGCCCCCGGCGAGGTAGT
>CP070763.1:118834-147170 GCA_020349025.1 Candidatus Latescibacterota bacterium
GTCGTGCCACGCAGCGACCTGGCGGGATCGACGACCGCCGGAGCGCAGGCGGCCGCGCGGCTTCTCGGCTCGCAAGGGGAACGGGCGTTGGCGGCGATGATCGCGATCGCCGTCCTCGGCTCGGCGAACGTGACGCTCATGGCGGGTGCGCGCATCTACTACGCGATGGCGCTCGACGGTCTGGCGCCGCGCGTCCTGGGCCGGACCAGCGCGGGCGGAGTGCCCGGAGCGGCGATCTGGGTCGGTGGGATTTGGACGGCCTTTCTCTCCCTGACCGGCCGCATCGAATCCCTCGTCAACTGGGCGACGCTTGCGATTCTGCTCCTGTCGTCGCTCGCTGTGGCATCGTTGTTCGTGGCCCGACGGCGCAACTTGTCGAGCGCACACGCCGCATCGCGCACGAACGGCGATCGCGACTCGGTCGAAGAACCGTATCGTTGTCCGGGGTATCCCTACACGCCTGCGGTCTATCTGCTGGCGTCACTCGGTGTGGCGTACGCCAGCATCGTGTACGACTGGCGCCAGGCGCTCTACGGGCTTTTGATCGTCGCGGCCGGTGGACCTCTCTATCTGCTGGTGCGACGACTTCTCTAGCGGAGCGGGGTGCCGTTTCACGGCGACGGCGCAGACGCAACCGCAAGCTCGACCCCAAGGACGTCGACATGCTCGCGCAGACGCGCAACAACCTGGGGTGGGGGTTGATTGAGCGCGCCGAAGCGTACGTCGTGGCGGGCGACCTCGAGACGGCGCGCTCCCTCGTGGTGGAGGCGCGGAGCCTCGATCCAGCGTACCCCGAAGTGCTCAACAACCAGGCGACCCAGCTGTTGCAGCAGGGTGACGCCGCCGCTGCCATTCCGAAATACAAGCTGGCCCTGTTGATGCAACCGGGTCACGCGCGCGTTCGCACGAACCTCGCACTGGCGCTGGCGGCCGGCGGTCGCGTCGATGAGGCGCTCGCTGAGGCGCGCGAGGCACAGCGGGCGCTCCCCGACGACCCCGGCCTCGCCCAGCTGATCAGCCGTCTCGAGCAGGCCCACGCCAACCCCTGAGGACTTTCCCGCGCCAGCGGGCCGCGCTCAGCGCTGCAGATCGGTGGCAACGGCACGGCCGATGCGTGTGATGATCTCGGGGAGAGCGTCGATGTCTTCCTGCGAGGTGCGGAAGTTCACGACGCACATGCGCAACACGTAGCGTCCCTCCACCACCGCGTTCGAAACGAAGGCTTCGCCTCCCTCCTGCAGGCGTGTGAGCAACTCTTCGTTGACGGCCTTGAGGTAGGGCTCGCGCTCGACGCCCCCGGGAGGCGCCTGTGCCGGGACGTAGCGAAACGTCGACACGCTCAAATGCAGCGACACGGCCTCGAGCTCCGGGTGCACGTCGACGAGGTGGTGAAAACGCCGCGCCAGCGCAATGTCATCCGCGATCATCTGCACGTAGCCGCGCCGGCCCACCTGACGTAGAGCCAGCCAAACCTTCAGGGCGCGCACGCCGCGCGAGTTCTGCAAGCCGTACTCGTTGTAATTGAGCGTTTCTTCACCCGCCACCGTGTCGAACTTGTAGTACTCCGGCCGGAAGCTGAACGTGGAGCGTAGAAGCTCGCGATCCCTTACGAGAGCGCAGCCGGCCTCGAGCGGCGCGTAAAGCCACTTGTGCGGATCGATCGCCACCGAATCGGCGTGCGCCATGCCGGACAGCTCTTCCGGTGCGTCGGGGAGCATCGCGGCCAAAGCTCCGTAGGCGCCGTCCACGTGGAACCAGACGTCGTGCTGCTGGCACACAAGCGCGATGTCGGGGAGCGGGTCGATGACGCCCGTTCCAACGGATCCTGCCGTGCCGATCACGATCCACGGCCGATCACCACGCTCGCCATCGCTGAGGATCTGCTGCTCTAAGGCTGCCACGTCCAGGCGTTCCTGTGCGTCGAGCGGGATCCAACGCACGCAGTCGGTGCCGAGGCCGAAGAGCGCCGTTGCCTTGTGGATCCAGGTGTGTGTGGTGGAAGCTGCGTACACGCGCAACGTACGAGCGGCATCGCTTCGCAACCCCTCCTTGCGCACGTCCCATCCCGCCTTGGCAAAGAATGCGGCGAGGAAGCCGATGAAGTTCGACATGTTGCCGCCGCTCGTGAGAATGCCGCCGCAGTCGCGCGGGTAGCCAATCAGCTCCGCAATCCAACGCACCGTGCGGGCTTCGATCTCGGAGGCCACGGGCGAGATGGCCCAGGCGCCGGCGTTCGAGTTGACGCTCGCGGCCAGGAGGTCGCCGAGCGCACCGATCGGCGCCGCAGAGGATGTGATGTAACCGAGGAAGCGCGGGTGCCCATTGAAGAGCGAGTGTTCGATCATCAGGTTTGCCGCTTCCTCGACGAGCGCACCAACCTGCATGCCCTCCTCGGGGAGCTCGTCGGGCCCCAGCAGCGTACGGATCGCGGCCGGGGACTCGCCGGTGGTCACCGGGCGTTCGCGGATCGTGTCGAGGAAGTCGGCAATTCGATCGATGAGGTGGTAGCCAGCGCGGCGGAACTCCGCGCCGGTCATTTCGATCGGCGCTCGTCTCTTGGCTGAGTGCATCGGGTTCCCTCTTTCGCGTGCTCGCCGCTCTCCGGGCGCTTCCGACGGTCGCCCCGAACGGTGGCTCGCAGCATCGATCCACTCAGCGCTTGAGCTGTTGCATGAACTGGGTCCGAACCTTGGCGACCTTGGGCGCGACGATGGCCGCACAGTACGGTTGCTGCGGGTTCTTGCGGTAGTATTCCTGGTGGTACGCCTCGGCCGGATAGAAGTGCTCGAGCGGGGTGACCTCGGTGACGATGGGATCGTTCCAGAGACCCTCGCGTTGCAGCGCTTCGATGGTTTCCTGGCTGATCCGTTTCTGATCCGCCGTATGATAGAAGATCACCGAACGGTATTGCGTGCCGATGTCGTTCCCCTGTCGATTCAACGTCGTCGGGTCGTGGATCGTGAAGAAGACGCGCAGGATCTCGCCGAAGGTGATGACCTCCGGGTCGAAACGGAGCTGCACGACTTCGGCGTGACCGCTCGTCCCAGTGCACACGAGCTCGTAGCTCGGGTTGGGTGTCGCGCCGCCGGCGTAGCCGGAGACGACGCTCTCGATGCCGCGCAGCTGTTCGAACGCCGCTTCCAGGCACCAGAAGCAGCCGCCGCCCAGCGTGCACATTTCGTGCGATCGCGTCGGTTCCATGGCCCGCCAGGGTAATGGATCGGAAGTGGGAAGGCCACTCTAGCTTCAGCGCGCGCCGGCGGCAGCGCCTGCCCCCGGGTCGTAGGCGAGCACGGGAGCGAGCCAGCGCTCGGCCTCCTCGAACGCCATGCCGCGTCTGCGGGCGTAGTCGCCCACCTGATCCCGGCCGATGCGACCGATGCCGAAGTAGCGCGCCTGCGGATGGGCGATGTAGAGACCCGACACGGACGCGGCCGGCAGCATCGCCAGGCCCTCGGTCAGTCGGATGCCGACGCGCGTGTCCGGCTCGAGGAGTCTCCAGAGCACCTGCTTCAACGTGTGGTCCGGGCACGCCGGGTAGCCAGGAGCGGGACGGATGCCGCGGTAGCGCTCGGCGATCAGAGCGTCGTTGTCGAGACTCTCCGCCGGGGCGTAGCCCCAGAGCTCGCGCCGCACCCGCTCGTGCATGCGTTCCGCGAACGCCTCCGCCAGGCGATCGGCGAGCGCCTTCAGGAGAATCTGTGCGTAGTCGTCGTGCTCCGACTCGAACTCGGCCAGCTTCCTCTCGATGCCGTGCCCGGCCGTGACGGCGAAGGCGCCGATGAAATCGTCGCCATGCGCTTCGCGTGGCGCGACGAAATCCGCCAAGCTCAGGTTTGGCTGCGCGCCGCTCTTGCGCTGCTGCTGTCGCAGGAACGCCAGACGTGCAACGGCTCGATCGCCTGAATCGTAGAGCTCGACGTCGTCGCCGATGCTGCGGGCGGCGAAGAAACCGACGACGGCACGCGCCTCCAGCCACTCCTCCGTGACGATCCGGTCGAGCATCGCTTCTGCGTCTCGGAAGAGCTGGCGTGCCTGCTCCCCAACGATGGCATCGTCGAGAAGTGCCGGATAGTGGCCCGCCAGCTCCCAGGTCTTGAAAAAAGGGGTCCAGTCGATGCGATCCACCAGCTCACGCAGCGGGTAGCGCTCGAAGGTGCGCGCTCCGAGAAACGTCGGACGCTGCGGCGTGTACGCGGACCAGTCGAGCCTGAGCCGATTCGCGCGCGCCTCCTCCAGCGTCGCCTGTTGCGTCGCACCCGCCCGCATCGCGCGCTGCGCGCGCATCGCCTCGTACTCCGCTTTCGTCTGTCGCTGGAACTCCTGCGAATTGTCGGCGCTCAGCAGGTTGCGGGCGACACCCACGGCGCGCGACGCGTCCAGCACGTGGACCACGGAACCGGCGTACTCCGGGTCGATCTTGATGGCCGTGTGCAGCTTCGACGTCGTGGCTCCACCGATGAGCAGCGGCAGGTCGAGACCGAGACGTTGCATCTCGTGCGCCACGTGCACCATCTCGTCGAGCGATGGCGTGATGAGGCCGCTGAGCCCGATGACATCGGCATTGCGTTCACGCGCGGTCGCCAAGATCTTCTCGGCCGGCACCATCACACCCAGGTCGATGACTTCGTAGTTGTTGCACTGCAGCACGACGCCGACGATGTTCTTGCCGATGTCGTGCACGTCCCCCTTCACGGTGGCGAGGAGGATCCTGCCGTTCGTGTGGCCCGCGGCGCGCTCCGCCTCCATGAACGGCTCCAGGTGCGCCACCGCTTTCTTCATCACGCGGGCCGATTTCACCACCTGCGGCAGAAACATCTTGCCGCTGCCGAACAGGTCACCGACCAGGTTCATCCCATCCATGAGCGGACCCTCGATCACCTCCAGGGGACGCGCCGCCCGTTGGCGCGCCTCCTCGGTGTCCGCGACGATGTAATCGGCAATGCCGTTGACGAGCGCGTGCTCGAGGCGCTTCGCCACGGGCCACTCGCGCCATTCGAGGTCCTGCTGTTTGCGCGTGGCGCCGCCCGCCTTGAAGCGTGCGGCGATTTCCACGAGGCGCTCGGTCGCGTCCTCGCGCCGGTTGAGCACGACATCCTCGACGCGCTCGCGCAGCTCCTGCGGAATCTCCTCGTAGATCTCCAGCTGGCCTGCGTTCACGATCCCCACGTCCATACCCGCCCGGATCGCGTGGTAGAGGAAGACGGCGTGGATCGCCTCGCGCACGCGGTTGTTGCCGCGGAAGGCAAAGGAGACGTTCGAGACGCCACCCGACACCAGCGCGTGCGGCAGCGTGCGCTTGATCTCGCGCGTCGCGGCGATGAAGGCACGTGCGTACTCGTTGTGCTCCTCGATCCCGGTGGCGATGGCGAAGACGTTCGGATCGAGAAGGATGTCTTCGGGCGGGAAGCTCACCTCTTGCGTGAGGATGCGATAGGCGCGCGCGCAAATCTCCAGCTTGCGCTCGAGCGTGTCGGCCTGCCCCTGCTCGTCGAATGCCATGACAACGACCGCGGCGCCGTAGCGCTGCACGAGCTTCGCCTGGCGCACGAACTCGCTTTCCCCCTCCTTGAGGCTGATCGAGTTGACGATTCCCTTGCCCTGGATGCACTTCAGGCCCGCTTCGAGGACCGGCCACTTCGACGAGTCGATCATGATCGGGACGCGCGCGATGTCGGGCTCGGCCGCGACCAGGCGCAGGAACTGCTCCATCGCGGCGCCTGCGTCGAGCAGCCCCTCATCCATGTTGACGTCGATGACCTGGGCGCCGTTCTCCACCTGCTGGCGCGCGACGTCGAGGGCGGTCTCGAAGTCACCCTCCTTGATGAGACGGCGGAAGCGCGCCGAGCCGGCAACGTTGGTGCGCTCGCCGACGTTGACGAAGAGGGAGTCCGCGTGGATCCGCAGCGGCTCGAGACCGGAGAGGCGTGTTTCGACCGGCAGCGCGGGGATCGGGCGTGGCGGCACGCCTTCGACCGCCGCGTGGATGGCGCGGATGTGATCGGGTAAGGTGCCGCAGCAGCCGCCGACGAGGTTCACAAAGCCGCTCCGCGCCCACTCGCCGATCTGCTCCGCCATGTGCTCCGGTGTGTCGTCGTAGCCGCCGAGCTCGTTCGGCAGGCCGGCGTTCGGGTGGACGGAGAGCGGCAGGTCGGCGAGGCTGGAGAGCTCCTCCACGTACGCACGCAGCTGGCTGACGCCGAGCGCGCAATTCAGCCCGACCGCGAGCGGCCGCGCGTGCCGCACCGAGTACCAGAACGCCTCGGTCACCTGTCCCGACAGGGTGCGACCAGAAGCATCCGTGATCGTTCCGGAGATCACGACCGGGATGCGAATGCCGCGCTCTTCGAAAAGGCGCTCGATACCGACGATCGCGGCCTTGGCATTCAACGTGTCGAAGATCGTCTCGACGAGGAGCAGATCGGCGCCGCCATCGACCAGACCGCTCGCCGCTTCATGGTAGTCGCGCGCCAGCTCGTCGAACGTGATGTTGCGCAGGCCCGGGTTGTTGACGTCGGGCGACAAGCTGGCGGTGCGGTTCGTCGGGCCGAGCGAGCCGGCGACGAAGCGTGGGCGATCTGGCGTGCGCCGCGTCCACTCCTCCGCCACGCGTCGGGCGATGCGGGCCCCGGCCGCGTTGAGCTCGTATGCGATCTCGGCCAGCCCGTAGTCGGCCTGGGATACGGCGGTCGCGGTGAAGGTGTTGGTGGAGATGATGTCGGCGCCCGCCTCGAGAAAGGCGATATGAATCTCATCGATCACATCGCTGCGCGTGATCGAGAGAAGATCGTTGTTGCCCCTGACGTCCCGCGGCCAGGCGGCGAAGCGCTCACCGCGGAAGTCCCTTTCGCTCAGCCGGTAACGCTGCACCATCGTGCCCATCGCCCCATCGAGGACGAGGATGCGCTGGGCGAGCGCGCTCTGCAGCGGCTGGATGCGTTCCTGGTTGGTGTACTCCACCGTGATGCTCCGTCGATGTCGTCGGCTGAATCGCCGACGCGCGATGGCCACGGACGACGCGAGGGCATAGTAGCACGCGGCAAAGGGTCGCTCCGCAACTGCGCCGAATCGTGGCCTACCGGGTACCGAAGGGGAGCAAACGCGCGTGCTCCGGCACCACCTCGTAGAGTCGGATCGGCACCGGATCCGCGATCGGCAGATAGGAGAGCGTGACCTCGCGCCCGTCGATCTCCACCCGGAAGGAAGCTTCGAGATCGGTGCGGCCATGCCAAACGCTCATACCACGGATCGGCAGGCCGTCGCGCAGGCCGGCTCGCCAGGCGGCGGAGTCTTCGCGGATGCCGCTCACCTGTCCCGCCTTGCGCGAGGCTTCGAGGTCGAAGCCAAGATCGTAGGCACCCGCCTCGGTTTCGTATGCACGCAGCGCCGGTGCGAAGAGATCGCCGGGCAGCTCGAGCGGCGCACCCTCGAGCGCCACGGAGCGTACCTGCTCCCGCACCGCTGGCCCCGCCCACTCTTCGATGCGCTCCAGAAGCATGCGGTTCGAAATGCGTAGAACGTGATGGGGTCGCGCCTGCGCCTCGCGAACGAGCGAGCGCATGAAGTCGTCGAGACTGCGCTGGTTGTCGCTGCGTTGGCGGATGGCGTGATCCACGACGCAGGCGAGCAGGTCACCGCGTACGTACGGTTGCCGGCGCACTTCGCGATTCGTCCAGAACTCGTGCGCGATGCGCTCCGCATTCGCCGCGCGTTCCGGGCTGCTCACGTACTCACGGATCGTGGCGTTGAGATCCTCCACGAAGCCGGCGGCGTCGAGCCAGCCGCCCCGCACCGCCAGCCGCCGCGTGTAGAAGTCGGTGAAGCCCTCGGAGAACCAGTACATGAGCTCCTCGGGCGGTTGCCGCTGCAGGACGTGTCCGTTCCACTCGTGGAACATCTCGTGCAGAAGCAGCTTCGTGATCCGGGTCCCCGCCTCGCCGTCGAGCCCGATCCCGGGGCTGGAGAAGGTCGCAAAGCTGTTGGTCAGGCCGGTGCCGCCGAGCGAGACGCTGTCGTCGTTGCGCTCTCCGATCGGAATGATCGAGATGAGATAGAAAGGGCGATCGAAGTCGTCGAAGAAGTTGCGTTCGAGCTCCACGATCCGGCGCGCCATCTGTGCGAACTCGCGCGCGTGGAAGCCCCAATCGTCGCCGGCAATGGCCACGGCGAGCGGCTTGCCGCGGATCGAGTGCCGAGACAGCTCGATGTCACCGGCGACGTAGAGCGCCCCCCGAACGCGCCGGAAGGGCAGCTCGAGCTCCATGCGACTGCTTCCCGTCCCGAAGGAGGAGACCACCTCCCACCCCGCCTCATCGAAGCCGTGCCACTCGATGGCGATTCTCAGCGGCCTGTCGTGATCCAGGTGGCTGGGGCGCACCAACGCCAGCTCGCCGATCCAGTGCACGAGGTGGTCGTTCACGATCGGCAGATAGTGCACGCGAGGGCTCGAGTCGGCCTGGTTGGAATTGGCGTCGATCCGGTAGGTCCATACGAGCGGCGCCGCGGGTGCATGCTCGACGCGCCAGCGAAACGGCTGCAAGCGTTCCACCCGCAGCGCCTGGCCGTCGGAATCCACGACACGCAGATCGACGATGCCAACACCCGCGTCCTGCACTCCGCCCCAACCCTGTGTGACCTCGAGGAGCGTCTCGCCGTTGCGGCAACCGAGGGCGTTCGCCGTGACGCTCACGTGCGTGCCCCCACGGCGTTCGAGTGTGAAGCGGTACTCGAGATCGCTCGCAGAGCAGGCGCTCCCGGCGAACAGAAGCGTGCAAAGGACCAGCGCAACGAGCGGCGCGCTCTGCAGCATGCGGCTCACGTCCGACTCCGATCCCACGGCGTCATGCCGCGGTATCGTTTCATTGTATCGCCTGCGCCCCCGAGGCAGGTCCCTGGGCTTTGCGCACGGCCTTGTGTTACGCTGCCGGCGAGCCACTCACCCTGCGTCGAATGCGTGCCGCCATGTCGCGACCTCCGATGCGCGCCATTTCCCCCATGCTGGGGCTGGGGATTCTGCTCAGCGGTTCGATGCTGGAAGCCCGGCCACGCATCCGCGATCTCGGTGTGCGTCCCGGCGTCCTCCAACCGGGCGCGCACAACGCCATCACCGACGTCGAAGGTGTGCGTGTCGGCCATCGCACCCTGGTGGCGGGCGACTCGGTGCGTACGGGCGTGACCGCGATCCTGCCGCACTCCGGCAACGTGTTCCAGTCGAAGGTCCCGGCGGCCGTCTACGTCGGCAACGGCTTCGGCAAGGCGGCCGGTTTGTTGCAGGTGCAGGAGCTGGGGAATCTCGAGACGCCGATCGTTCTCACCAACACCTTGAACGTCGGCACGGCCGTCGAGGCGGTGGTGGCGTGGGTGCTCCGCCAACCGGGCAACGAGGAGGTGCGCTCCGTCAACGCCGTCGTTGGCGAAACGAACGACGGCTACCTGAACGACATCCGCGGCCAGCATGTCACGCACGAAGACGTGTGGACGGCGCTCGAAGCGGCGACGGATGGAGAGGTGGAGGAGGGGTGTGTCGGTGCCGGCATGGGGACGCGTGCCCTCGGCTGGAAGGGGGGAATCGGTACGGCGTCGCGCGTGCTTCCGGCCGGGCTCGGCGGCTACACGCTCGGCGCGCTGGTGCAGTCGAACTTCGGCGGTGTGCTCACGATCGATGGCGTGCGCGTCGGAGAGAAGTTGGGTCGCTACGCCTACCGGCGCGAGCTGGAGGCGCAGGAGGGTGCCGAAGCGCAACGCGAGGCTCCGGACGACGGCTCCTGCATGATCGTTCTCGCCACCGACGCGCCCCTGTCGCCGCGCAATCTCGAGCGCCTCGCGCGCCGCGCCGTCCTGGGTCTGGCACGAGCGGGCTCCTTCATGTCGAACGGCTCGGGCGACTTCGTCATCGCCTTCTCGACGCGCAACCGGGAGGCGTACGCGCCGCAGGAGCGCGAACGCTCTGTGCAGCTCCTGCACGACGATTTCACCAGTCCCCTCTTTCTGGCGGCGGTCGAGGCGGTCGAAGAGGCGGTCTACAACTCGCTGCTGCGGGCGACGACGGTGACCGGGTACCGGGGACGCCGCGTGGAAGCGATTCCGATCGAACGCTTGCGGGAGGTCCTGTCTCGATGAGAAGCGAACGCGCCCGACTCCTGTTGACGAGTTGCGCCTTGCTCGTGGCATGCGGCGTATCGAGCACACAAGGAGAGGAGCGTTGTGATCTCCTCCTGCGAGGCGGGACGATCTACGACGGCAGCGGCGCACCCGGCTTCGTCGGCGACCTCGCCATCACGGGCGACACGATTACGGCGCTCGGCGGGCTCGAGGAGTGGCGCGGCGAGCGCGAGATCGACGCGCGCGGCCTCGCCGTGGCGCCCGGGTTCATCAACGTCTTGAGCTGGGCGACGGAGTCGCTGATCGAAGATGGCCGTGCCCAGAGCGACATCCGCCAAGGTGTGACGCTGGAGGTGTTCGGCGAGGGGTGGTCGATGGGGCCGCTCAACAACACGATGAAGGAGGAGGTCGTCCGCCTCCAGGCCGACATCCGCTACGACGTCGAGTGGACGACGCTCGGCCAATACCTCGACTTTCTCGTCGAGCGCGGCGTCTCCCCCAACGTCGCGTCCTTCGTGGGCGCCACCACCGTACGCATCCACGTGCTCGGCTACGAGGACCGTGCACCGACGGCGCAGGAGCTCGCCGCGATGCAGGCGCTGGTGCGCGACGCCATGCGCGAGGGCGCGCTCGGCGTTGGCTCGTCGCTCATCTACGCGCCCGCGTTCTACGCCGGCACCGACGAGCTCGTGGCGCTGGCGCGCGCCGCGGGGGAGTTCGGTGGCATGTACATCTCCCACCTGCGCAGCGAGGGGAACAAGCTCCTGGAGGCGGTGGAGGAGCTGATCCACGTGGCGCGTGAAGCGGACGTGCCGGCGGAGATCTATCACTTGAAAGCGGCGGGGCGCGAGAACTGGGGGAAGCTCGACGCCGTGATCGAACGGGTCGAAGCGGCGCGCGCCGCAGGGCTGCGCATCACAGCGGACATGTACACCTACACGGCCGGTGCGACCGGCCTCGATGCCGCCATGCCGCCCTGGTGCCAGGAGGGGGGGCACGACGCGTGGGTGGCGCGCTTGCAGGATCCGGAGACGCGCGCGCGCATCGCCAAGGAGATGTCGACTCCCACCGATGCGTGGGAAAACCTCTACCTGGCGGCGGGTGCCGACAACGTGCTCCTGGTGGGCTTCAGGAGCGACGCCCTCAAGCCGCTCACGGGGCGCACGCTCGCAGACGTCGCCGCCGAGCGTGGCACGTCACCCGAAGAGACGGCGATGGACCTCGTCGTCGAGGACGACAGCCGCGTGGGCAGCGTCTACTTCCTGATGTCGGAGGAGAACGTCGCGCGGCAGGTGGCCATTCCATGGGTCAGCTTCTGTTCCGACGCCGAGGCACCGACCAGCGCCGGCGTCTTCCTGCGCTCCAACCCGCATCCGCGTGCGTACGGCAACTTCGCGCGCCTTCTCGGCAAGTACGTGCGTGAGGAGAAGCGGATCTCGCTCGAGGAGGCGATCCGACGCTTGACGTCGCTCCCGGCGGAGAATCTGAAGCTGCACCGCCGAGGCAGTCTGCAGCCGGGTCACTTCGCCGACGTCGTCCTCTTCGATCCGCACGCCATCCAGGATCACGCCACCTTCGCGGAGCCGCACCAGTACGCGACCGGCATGGAGCACGTCTTCGTCAACGGCGTGCAGGTGTTGGCCGATGGGGAGCACACCGGCGCCACGCCGGGGCGTGTCGTGCATGGGCCGGGAGGGCGCCGCAGGCAACCGGGGCAGGGGGATGAGCCACATTGAAGCGCACGCGTTTCGCGCCCGCTGACGTCGTGGTGTCTGGCACCCCGCGAAGCACGGGCGCCGTTACCGGATCACCACGAAGCGACCAATGAAGCGCTCGAATCCCTCCGCCTCGACCGTGAAGAGGTAGACGCCGCTCGTGACCTCCTGACCGTTGCGGCTCAGCAGGTCCCAAGTCACGGTGCCGTTGCCGTCCCGAGCATCGAACTCGAGCACCTGGACGAGATCTGCCGCGAGAGTCCAGATCGAAACTCGCCCGCGGCTCTGTGGCACGTGCCGAAACTCCACCTTCGCGCCGGAAGGGTCGTCGTTGTTGGGGTGCAGCTTCCAGGGTGCCAGAGATTCTCGCGTCACCGGGTTGGGCACCACGTAGATCTCTTCCGCCGCGCGCCCATACTCCTCGGGTGGAAGCGCACGCGTCGTGGGGTTGATGAAGGCGAAGTTGGAGCTGGGTGATCCAGCAAGGCCGGGAGCCGTGGCGCGTCTCGATCCAGCGCTCTGTTCGAGCGTGTGGTCCGTCGCCGTGACGCTATAGAAGACGTGCATCCCGCTCATGGGAGGCGTGGTCGTCTCGGCGCAACGCCCGGCCGGGTCGCAGCGCGCCGGCACTGGACCGTCCGGCGTGGAGATCGGCGGGCAGTCTCCCGACTCGGGGCACGGCGCACCGACGTGGCCATTCGGGACGAAGGGGGGATCGACGAAGCGGTAGTAGCGCACGCCTCGAGCCATCGCCCTCGCCGAGTCGATCTGGCCAGCCGTCAAGCCGGGGAGGTCGGGCGGTGGGAGTTCTGGATGCGCAGCGTGCCATTCGCGATAGAACTCCACCGCGTGGGACGGAACCGGCGAATAGCGAATGGTCTTGAGCCCGACGTCGAGGCCGACGCCGTTGAGGATGTCGAACTCGGCCATCCGGAACCACAGCGATGCGCCGGGGCCGGTGTGGACGTTCGTGCCAGGAGGGCGCGTCCAGCCATCGGCGCGCCAGATGCGATACGACTCGAAGTCGCGCACGCCGAGGAGTGGATCCGGAACGAGCTCGCTGCGGTTGTCCCACAGGACCTCGATGTGGTCGGGCCAGCCGACGAGGCGCATGCTCGGCGGCGGCGGCGCCATTGGGCTCACCCACGGGATGTGGCACTCACGTCCATCCACACCGGTTGGAATGCCGGTGCTGATCTCGAGTCCGCAATCGGCGTTCACCCAGATGCAGCTGTCGGGTGGAACGCGCACCGTACAGGGTGGCACCGGTGGAGCCCCGTCGCAGGCGGCATCACACGGGTCGACACGGATCTTCTCACCCGCGTGCTCCGGACCACAAAGCGGTGTCTCACGCCGATCCTCTCCGGTCCTCTCGTCGCCGTCGCAATCCATCCACACCCCGTCGAACACCTGCTGGGCACGCTTGGCGTTTTCCACCATGTCCGCGAAACCGTTGCCGAAAACGAGAGCCAGCTGCACCTCGACCGTGTCGCGCGGTGGAATGACCGTGAACGGTCCGGTCGACACCACCATCCTGTAGTCTGCGGGGAAGGCCGCAACCTGCGGCTCGCGCAGGCCCGTGGTGGGGTCGGCGGACCCGGTGCCGCCAGGCCAGGCGCCGCGCAGGATCTCGTAGCGCTGCCCGTCGTTGGCCGGTCGGCCGCCCGGCGTCGACGGCGAGGTGGCCGTGTACTTCTGGAAGTTGTGGAGCTCGACAAGGCTGCGGCGTCCGCCCTGCTGCGACCCCAGAAACAGGATGCCACCGTAGCCCGGAGACAGGCCGTTGTCCCCATCCGCGTCGTACATGTAGCCGATCGAGAGCTTGGCGTTGCGGAAACGATCGCCATTGCGGACCGGCTCCATTCCTTCCCAGAAAGCTGCGATGTCATCGCTGCCGTTCGCTGAGAACTGTCGTGGTCCGATGTCGAAGTCGGCGAAGAAGCCCACGTATACGTCGACGAGGGGGCGCGCGCTTCTGTTGATGATCTCGAACTCGAATCCGACGAAGTCGTCGGCGAAATCGGTGTCCCAGGCGAAGCTCGACTGGATCACTTGAATGCCGAGAGGTCGATGGTCGGGCGCTTGCAGCAGAAGCTGCGGATCGTCGTCCCGGTAGCTGCACGTGAGCATCTGGTTCGAGATGGCGCGGAAGTCCTCGTCGATCCGGCCATCGCCGTCGTTGTCACGCCCGTCGAGTCGGTCCTCGTCGTGCACGCCATCGCCGTCGTCATCGGCAAATGGGGAGGGTGGTCGCCTCCCGTGTACAGCGAGCTCGGTCGTCGTGTAAACGCGATCCACCTCGTCGCGCCCAGGGAAGAACTCGAGAAGGAGCTTGCCATTCTGGATCTCCCAGGCGCTGACAATCGGCACCCCATCATCGAGCGCACCCACCCAGAGTCCGGCTCCCCATAGATACTCGGTGCCGCTTCCCGCGGGCCATTGGCCGGAGGGCGCATCCTCGAATGGCAAGCGCGCTCCCGGAAGCGCGCCGATGAGGCCGAAGTTGGTGACATTGAGCAGGACGTTGCCGACGTTGTGGAAGGTACGCCCATCATTGTCGAGGATGCCACCCAGGTGGCGCTGCGCGTGGCGTAGCAGAAGCTCGTTCGGATCGCGAATCGGCTCGCGGCCGTGAACCACGCGGGCCTCGAGGCTGAGCGTCGTCGCACAAAGCGCCCATCCGAGAATCAGCTCTCCGCGTCGCGACGATCCCACCTGCCACGACCTCCGCAATCAATCGCTGGCACTTCCCAAGCGGAAGTGGCGCACGAGAATGAAATCCACCAGCTGCTCGTGCGAGAAGGAGAGCAGCAGGTGCGGTTCGAAGCCGCAGAACGCACGCGTGAAGAAGGGGTCGAGGGGCGAGTTCTTTGCGAGGATGAAAACGGGCTGCGCATCGGCGGTGCGCGGATAAACGAGGCCCGTGCTTCCATCCGCCGGTGTCCCGCTCACGTAGGTGTAGAGAGCAGTGGAGATCCCCTGGGGCGGCAGGAGCGGCGGCAGCTCGTTCGCCATGGCGTTCGGCATGTTGTAGATCTCGACGTTGGCTCGCCCCGGGTCGCCGGTGCGAAAGCCCCAACGTGCACCGGTGACGAGAGGCGGCGCGCCCCACGCACCCACCTGGTCGCGCAGCTCGAGGGCATGTGAGTGCGCTTCGGGGAAGCTGGAGGGCGATGTCAGCACTTGCAGCGATTCGCCGCGCTGCAGCGTCGCGAGCTTGTCGGATGAGAGGTGTACGTGATGCCGATGTGCCGACTCGTCGCTCGTCTCGCGGTCGACCCCCGCCGCCGGAGGAAGCTCCACCTCGCTGGTGGCGAGCTCGAAGAGGTGCGTATGCGCCAGCTCGACAGAGGACTCGAACGGCTGTCTCTCGATGCCGTTGGCTCGTGCCAGGCCCTCACAGAAGTGCGCGACCGTCCTGCGTGCAGCACCAGTCGCTGCACCCACGTCGAACATTTCGACGCCCATGAGGTAGAGGAGGCTGGTGGTGCCAGCCGAATCGACGTGCGGGTGCGGTTCGATCGGGTCGTCCCAATGGGTGACGTTGACCGGGTCGAGCTCCCGACCGCGGACGCGCTCGCTGGGCCACACCTGCAGGGCTGGCCGGAAACCGTTGATCCAGAGCTTGCCGCCGTTTCTCATGTAGCTGGTCAGGTAGTTGAACGCGCCGATCTCGAGGCGGTTACGCTCGGCGAACGGATCGACGAACTGAGCCAGCGAACGCAGCCCGGAGCGGCCGCCACTGCCGTTGCGAACGGACCACACGATCACCTTGTAACGGAAGGCGAGGTCGATCGGTGGAGGCGACCGCCGCAAGCTCTCGACGTCGTAGACGTCGGAAACCGGATCGAAGCTGAAACCGCGCTGTGACGCGGTGCGAGTGAAGACCTCCCTCCACCGCGCGTCCTCCTCTGCCTCCTGCCTCGAACGTGGATCGACCGGGACGGTGTCGTCGACCCAGAGGAGGTCGCGTTCGAGCGTGAGCTCGTGTGTAGCGAGCTCGAAAACGACCGACGTGATGTTGTCGGCGTTGTCGCGCGCCTGCAGGTAGAAACGGTGTGTTCCGACGAAGAAGGTGCGCGCAGGAGCCTCCAGCGCCGAAGCGCTCCAGCCCTGCTGCCATTCGCTGTCGTCCTGCGGGTTGCGGAGGTTCCAGCCAAAGCGGTAGCCGACGATGCGACCGCCGTATTGGGAGGCGTCGGCCGACCACCTGAAACGAATCGGCTGCCCTGCGGCCACCTCCAGCTGGACGGGTCGTGCCTCTCCCAGCAAGTTGTAGACACCGAGGAAACGATCCTCGACGAGGAGCCTCGGCCCTGACTCGCGCGAGACGCGAATCAGAACGGCGTTGTTCTTGTTCGGCGTTTTCGTGTCGAACACCGGTGTGATCGCACCCGCCTCGTCGACGGCCTGCACGGCGAAAATGTAGTGGCCGGAGTTCGGGTCCGGACCGATCGAGCGCAGGCCTTGGATCAGCGCGTGCACGCCGGAGCTGTCGGCAGCATCCCACCGCTGCCATGGGGTCCAGGCGAAGCGTGTGGGAAGCCGATAGAGGGAGTCGGGCCAGCTCGTGTAGCCAACGTCGGCGTCGATTCCGGAGGGAATCAGAACCCAGCGCGACGCTGCGGGGCGGCGCATGTCTCCGTTGCCGACGGGATCCTGCCCATCCCAGGTGATGAACAGCGTCGGGGGAGCATCGAATGGGAAGCCCGGCTTGACCGGAGGGCGAATCGAAACGGTGGGTGCCAGGTTGACGGAGTTGAAAGAGACGTAATCGGGTGTTGGATCCGTGAGGCCTTCGTTGTCCACGGCCCGGACGAAGAAGCTGTGCCAGCGCTCGAAGGGTTGATCGAGAACGTCGGGGGGCGTCTCCTCCTCACCCGGCAAGGGGTCACGCCGCAACGTGTCCGCGCTCGTGACAAAGAGGGAGTCAGTGGAGAAGGTGCCGATCCAGCGCGGGTCGTCGATGGCCGGCACGGTGACGGAGAAGCCCGCCGAGTCCACGGCGGCGGCGTGGTCGATCAGAATGACGTCGTAGTGATCGATGCTGCCATCCGGGTCGCTACCCCACCAGGAGAGCTCCACGCGATAGGGTGTGTCGGAGGAACCATCGCTCGGGCCGCCGGAGAGGATCGTCTGGGGTGGGAGGTTGGGTCGTCGCTTCTCGATCCCGAGATCGTTTTCCGAGCATGCGAGAGGAAGCAACGCCACGAGCAGGATCCGGCGATGGCGCCATTCCATCCTGGGCCTCTCGTTCGAGGGCCTGCGCGCGGCCCCGAAACCGCTTCCGCTCCAGTCGATGATCTCGATGTGTTCTGCGCCGGGATGGTATCCGAACCCCGAAGAGCGTGCAAGGTCGCGCACAGGTTGGTGTACCATGCTTGCATGCGCGCCATGCTCCTGCCACGGATCATGCGTGTCGACTCCGATGCGCGCCCGCTCACGTGGGGTGAGCTTCAAGACCCCGCTCCCCAAGCAGACGAGATCCTCGTACGTGTGGCCACGTGCGGTGTGTGTCACACCGAGCTCGACGAGATCGAAGGTCGGACCCCGCCGCCGCGTTTTCCGGTGATCCCGGGGCACCAGATCGTGGGGCATGTCGAATCGCGAGGCGCGCAAGCGCGACGCTTCGACGTGGGGGAGCGCGTGGGGGTGGCGTGGATCTTCTCTGCCTGCGGTGCCTGCCACTTCTGCAAAGCAGGAAACGAGAACCTGTGTCGCGAGTTCCGTGCCACCGGCCGCGACGCTCATGGTGGATATGCGGAGCGCATGTGTGTGCCGGAGGCTTTCGCACATCCGATTCCGGAACGTTTCTCCGACACGGCCGCGGCACCGCTCCTGTGCGCAGGAGCGATCGGCTACCGCGCCCTGCGGCTTGCGGTGCTCGAGGATGGACGCAGCCTCGGGCTGACCGGGTTCGGAGCCTCGGCTCACCTCGTGCTGCAGATGGCGCGCTTCCGTTACCCCAACTCGCGCGTCTTCGTCTTCGCGCGTAGCCCGCGCCAACGCCGTTTTGCTCGCGACCTGGGCGCGACCTGGGCGGGGGACACGGAGGCCACGTCACCGGAGACTCTGGCGAGCGTCATCGACACCACTCCCGCGTGGAAGCCAGTCGTCGCCGCGCTCGCCAGCCTCGAGCCGGGCGGCCGGCTGGTGATCAACGCCATCCGCAAGGAGAGCGGCGACGCCGAGGCGCTCCGCCGGCTCGATTACGCGCGACACCTGTGGATGGAGAAGGAGATCAAGAGCGTTGCCAACGTGACGCGCAACGACGTGCGTGAGTTTCTCGACCTCGCGGCGAAGATGCAGCTCGAGCCGGAGGTGGAGGAGTTCGCTCTCGAGGACGCCAACGAAGCCTTGCTGCAGCTCAAGCAGGGTCAGACGCGCGGCGCCAAGGTGCTGCGTGTGCGCTCGAGTTGAGCCTTCCCCGCCCCGTACCGGTCAGTGCGCGGCGCAGGCGCCAGCGCAACGGTTCTGCTGCTCGAGGATGAACTGCATCGTCGGGGACGTGTCCGAGCCTTCGAAGTAGAACTTCTCGCGCGGCCTCGGATGGTTCCCCACTTCGTCCATCGTCCAGGCATCGTAGACGCGGCCGTTGAGAACCGTGTAGAGGAGCGACTCGGAGTTGAAGATGTCCTCGAGCGGGTTGCGCTCCAGGACCAGGAAGTCCGCGAGCTTGCCCGGCGCGATCGATCCGATCTCGGAAACCATGCCGAGGTACTCGGCGCCCGCGAGCGTCGAGGCACGCAGTGCTTCCATCTCCGTCATCCCCCCCTGCTTGAACATCCACATCTCCCAGTGCGCGGCCAGCCCCTCGCGTTGACCGTGCGCACCAAGCTGCACGTTCACGCCCGCATCGAGAAGCTGTTTCGCCACGCGCGCGTTGAGCATGTGGCCGTACTCCTCGGCCGGCACGATCGCTGGCCGGCGCGAGCGGGCGTCGACGATGCGGCGCGGAACGAAGCGCAGCAGGCGCTCGTGGGCCCACACGTTCGTCGTGCCGTACCAGTAGTTCTCGCCCCAGAGACCGCCGTAGCCGACGACGAGTGTCGGCGTGTAGCCGACCCGACTTCCACCCCACAGCTGCTCGACGTCACGGTACACGGCCCCGATCGGAATCGAATGTTCGATCCCCGTGTGACCGTCCACCACCATGTTCATGTTGTGCTGAAAGAGGGATCCGCCTTCCGGGTAGACGAGCATCCCGAGCTCGCGCGCTGCCGTGAGCACCTGCTGGCGCTGATTGCGGCGCGGTTGGTTGTAGCTCTTGACGCTGAACGCACCGACCGCCTGCAGCCGCTTCAGGTGGGCGCGCGCGTCGGCGAGACTGTCGATCTGCGCCTTGAAGCTGCCCTTGGCCCCGTAGAGGATCGTACCGGTGGAGAAGATGCGTGGCGCCACGATGCGACCGGCGCGCTGCAGCTCGGAGGCGGCGAAGATCTCGCTCGTGTCGTTGGAGGGGTCGTGCAGTGTGGTGACGCCAAACGCGAGCGACGCATAGTTGGTCCAGCTCTGCTGCGGGACGATTTCGCTCGTTCCCATGGCGCCGTGCCAATGCACGTCGACCAGCCCGGGCATGATCGTCTTGCCGGCGACGTCGAAGACGTGGGCGTCAGCCGGGATCTCCAGCGAACGCCGGCGTCCCACTGCGCTGATGCGATTGCCCTCCACGACCACGACGCCATCCGGGATGACCTCGTCGCCGCGCATCGTGATCAAACGCGCGCCGACGAAGGCGACTTTGCCGCTCGGAACGTCGCTCGTCACGTCGAAGCCGATGTCGATGCCGCTCGCGGGCGCCTGCGGCAGCTCCTCCGGAGCCTGCGGCAGGAAGGCGAACGCCTCGCTGAGATCACGCTCGAAGAGCTCCGGGCCCAGCGACCAGTAGAGCTTCGAGCCGTCGCCCGACCAGTGCAGATACTCGCCGGCGTCGCGTGACAAGCGCGTCACCGGCAAGTTCTTCGCCTTGGGACCGATCTCCACCAGCTTGCCGGTGCGCACGAAGGGCATGATGTACGCTTGAAAGCCTTCCTTGAACGCCACCCACGTCTCGTCGGGCGAAATCCGGATTTTGGTGAAGTAGACGCCCTTCAGGTGCTCACGCTCGTCGCTTCCATCCAGCTCGACGCTCACCAGCTTGCGCTCGTCGCGGTCGTCGCCACCCACCTTCATGAGAAAGACCCGGTCGTTCTCCACGCCGAAGTGCGGCTCGTAGCCCGAGGCGGTGATGCGCTCCGGCTCTCCGCCCTTCGCCGGGACCCAGTAGATGCCTCGATCCCGCGACCACTCCGGCGTGCGCAGCCAACCACCGCCGATCTTGCGGTAGACCACCTTCGTGCCGTCCGGCGAGAAGGCGGGCTCCACGAAGTGCCCCGGCTCCGGCGTGAGCGTCTTGCTGCGTCCGCTGCCGGCGCCGACGATGCGTACGGAGCCCAGCTCCCGGTCGTCCCAGGTGACGTAGACGACGCGCTTGCCGTCGCGCGACCAGGCCGGGTAGAACTCGAAGTGGTCGTTCTGCTTGGTGAGTCGGCGTGGCTTGCCATCTGGGAGGTCGCGGATGTAGAGGTGACCCAGCGCCTGGTAGACGACCTTGTCGCCCCGCGGTGACACCTGCACCCACTGCAGCATCCTGGTGTGGAACGTCTCCGGCGCCGTCTCCTGAGGTGAACGCACCGCTTCGAGCATGCGACGCGTGTCACGCACGTGAAAAGGAATGACGTCGCTCTGCCCGCTCGAAACGTCGAGCTTGCGGATCTTGCCGCCCGCCCAGAAGACCAGGTTGCGGCTGTCGGGAGTCCACGAGAGGGCGGGATAGACGCCGTGAATCGCCCAAGTCTCCTGCAGATCGCGGTCGAGCTCGTCGTACACGGGTCGTTCCTGCCCTGAGGCGAGCTCGGCGACGTAGAGGACGCTCTTGCCCCGAACGCGCCGGATGAAAGCGAGCGAGTTGCCGTCGGGCGAGGGCGTGGGGCGGATCGAGCCACCCGGTCCCGCAATGAAGGTCTCGGTCTCGCCGCTCACGCGGTCGAGGCGCTTGATCGCGTAGATCTGTGTGTTCGGGTCCTTGTTGTACTGGAAGCGCGATCCGGGCGTGACGTCCTGGCTGTAGTAGAGGTGGCGCCCGTCGGGGGAGAAGGCAGGCTCGCCAAGATCCTTCTGGTCGTTCGGCCGCTCCGTCATCTGCACGCCTTTGCCACCCGTGCGGTGGTAGAGCCAGATCTCGCCGGCCCCGGCCGAGCGCGTGGAGGTGAAGTGCTTGCGCGCCGCGATGTACTCGCTGTCGGGCGTCCAGGTGGGGCTGTTGAGGAGCCGGAAGCTCTCCTTGGTGATCGCCTTCGGCTCGGAGCCGTCGCGGTTCATGACCCAGATGTTGTCGGCGCCATCGCGATCGCTCGTGAAGGCGATGAAGCGACCGTCGGGGCTGTAGACCGGGTGCTCGTCCCAGGGCAGGCCGCTGGTCAGAGACTTCGCCTCACCGCCGGTCACCGGGAGAACGTAGACGTCGCCCAGCAGATCGAAGACGATCTCCTGACCATCCGGACTCACGTCGACGCTCATCCAGGTGCCCTCGTCCGTGTCGATCGTCACGTCGTACTGGGGGCCCGGCGGGTTGGAAACGTCCCACTTCTTCTTCTCTTCATCCGCGAAGAGGGGTGTCGTCAGCAAGAGCACAAGAAACGAAACGACGAGTGGCAAACGCATCGGGCGCAACATCTCCAAGATCCTTTCCCTGGCGCGCACAGAAAGAGGGGCCGAGCTCCACACCACCGGCCCCTCCAAGAGCGCCCAGAATAGCAGATCACGTTGCCGCGGATCACCTCGCGATCACAGCCCGGCAGCGCCCGGCGCGCCGTGTCGATTCGCTCTTCGCACCGGGGCATCCGACATGTCATCATGCGACACGGAGGTCGCGCCATGAGAAGGGTCCACATGCGCAGCGGGCTGCTCGTTCTGTCGCTTGCCACGCTCTGCACGCCGCTCGTCGCAAGTGCGCAGGTCACGGTGACCTACGTCGCCAACGAGGGCTTCCTGCTCGCCGCAAGCGAGGGCAAGGTGCTGATCGACGCGCTTCTGGACGCCGGCCTGCGCTGGTACGCGCGCCCGCCCGACGAGATGCGGCCAGCGCTCGAGCAGGCGCTGCCGCCGTTCGACCGCGTCGATCTCCTGCTGGCCACGCACCATCACGACGACCACTTCGGCCCGCGCGCCACGGCGCGCCACCTGCAGAGCAACGCGCGGGCGCGGTTCATCTCCACGCCGCAGGCCGTCGCCCGGCTGGATGACACGCTCGAGAAGAGCGTGGTCAGGCGCATCGAGGCGTTGTTTCCGAAGGAGGGCGCACGCATTCACCGGCAAGTGGGTGAGATCCACCTTCAGCTCCTGAACCTTCACCACGGCAGGGGACGCAACCCCCCGGTGGAGAACCTCGGTTTTCTGCTGCAGCTCGGCGGGCTCCTGCTGCTCCACATCGGTGACACGGAAGCGAACCGGGCGGATTTCGCTGTCTACTCCCTCGCGCAGGAGTCGATCGATGTGGCCTTCCTCCCGGCCTGGTACCTGACGTCGTCCGAGTGGATCGAGGTGGTGCGCGCGGAGATTCGCCCCGTCCGCATCGTGGTCATGCACTTGGCCTTGCCGGGAGCGCCCGCCTCCTACTTCGGGCGTGACGGGTCGTATCGCGAGCGCCTGACGACGATCCGCGCCAACTTCCCGGAAGCGGTCATTTTCGAGAATGCGGGCGAGTCGGTCACGTTTCCCTTCGC
Organism: Candidatus Latescibacterota bacterium; assembly: GCA_020349025.1. Taxonomy (GTDB): domain Bacteria; phylum Krumholzibacteriota; class Krumholzibacteriia. The sequence continues at coordinate 141,414 of CP070763.1, forward strand.
GTCGGAGGAATCGGAGGCGGCGCCGGCACCCGACAACGGGCGTTGACGACGAAGCGGTCGGCGCGGATATTCTCTGGGACCGGTCCGCGACATTTGCGAGCGCCATCGCGGCGCGCGGCAATTCGGAGGGGTGCATGAGCGATCAGGTGGAACTCGTCACGGGCTCGATTGCGGAGGAGGACGCGGACGTCATCGTCAACTCCGCCAACACCGACATGATCATGGGAAGTGGGGTGGCCGAGGCGATTCTCGGTGAGGCGGGCTCCGAGGTGGAGGAGGAGGCGATGGCGCAGGCGCCGGTGGCGGTGGGCGACGTCGTCGTGACCTCGGGCGGCGACATGGCGGCCAAGCACATCGTGCACGTCGCCGTCGTCGGGGATGCGGAGCCGGACCTCTACGAGTGCACGCGCAACGCCCTCGATGCTGCAGCGGAGCTCGGAGCATCGAGCGTGTCGCTCCCTGCCCTCGGAACCGGAAGCGCCGGCATGAACCCGCGGGAATCGGCGCGTGACATGTTGCGCGCGATTCGTGATCACATCGAAGAGACCGGTTCCGACCTTTACGTGCGCATCGTTCTCTGGGACGAAGAGCTCTATCCGCTGTTTCAGCGACGCCTCGAGCGCACCTTCGCGCATCGCTGATGCCGCATCTCACTGTGCCGCGGCCTCGCGTAGCATGCGCTTGCGCACGTCCTCAAACTCGTCCCCCGGCTTCCATGCCGGGAGCGCGTCCGCTTCCGCCACCGACAGCCCGACGTAGAAGGCGAGCTGCGCATCCTCCACCAGGCCCGCGAGGTCCCAGTCGTCGGCGACCTCGTCGCTCGGCTGATGGTAGTGCGCCGCACGCCAGGCGTCCTCGGTTTCGCGACCCCATTCGGGAGCGCGTCCGACGAAATCGGTGCCCGCTTTGAAGTAGAGGGCCGGGACGCCGATCTTGGCGAAATTGAACTGATCGGAGCGGTAGTAGTACCCCTTGTCGGGGAAGGGCTCGTCGACGACGACGCGTTTCTGGAGTGCCGCTGCCGACTCCAGCAGATCTTCCAGGCCCGACTTGCCGCGTCCGATCACGGCCACGTCGCGCGTCCGCCCGAAGACGTTCGGGCTGTCGACGTTGATGTTGGCGGCGATGCGTCCCGGATGCACGGTCGGGTGCTCTGCAAAGTACCTCGACCCGAGCAAGCCCTGCTCTTCGGCGCCCACGAGCAGAAAGAGAACGCTGCGCCGTGGCGGCTCGGGCAGCGCCGCGAACGCCTTCGCGACCGCGAGCACTGTGGCCACACCCGAGGCGTTGTCGCGCGCGCCATTGTAGATGGTATCGCCCGCGTCGTTCGGCTTCCCGGTGCCCAGGTGATCGTGGTGCGCGGTGTAGACGACGATCTCACCCGCGAGCTGTGGATCGCGACCGCGCAGGAGCCCGGCGACGTTGGCGCTCTGCGAACCGCGGTTGATCGTGTTCTCGAAGCGGATGGCGGTTTCGATTCCGAGCGGCACCGGACGGAAGTCGCGCGATCGCGCCGAGGCCACCAGCTCGTCCAGGTCCTCGCCGCCGATGGCAACGAGCTTGCGCGCGGCTTCCTCGGTGACCCAGCCGGTCAGAGGCGTGCGCGGCTCGTCGCTGGCAGGGAGCTCGAACTGCTCGCCCGTCCAGGACGTTTGCACGACCTGGAACGGGTAGCCCGCGGATGGGGTCGTGTGGATGATGATGGCGCCGGCCGCACCCTGGCGCGCTGCACTCTCGAACTTGTAGGTCCAGCGACCGTAGAAGAGCCGGCGCGTGCCGGCGAAGAGATCGGGGTCCCAATCGGGGTCGTTGTTGAGCACGAGCAGCACCTTGCCGCTCAGGTCCGCACCCTTGAAGTCGTCCCAATCCTCTTCGGGCGCGGTAATGCCGTAGCCGACGAAGACCACTTCGGCGCGATCGATGGCGACCGCTTCATTCTGCACGCCGGTGGCCGCGATGTACTCGTCCCACCAGACGAGGTCGAGCGTCTGCCCGTTGGCGTGGAAGGACCAGGTCTCCGGCATGTGCGACGTGATGCCCACGAGAGCGATCGGCTGCTCCCAGGCGTTGTCCGGTGCTCCGGGCTCGCAGCCGAGCTCTTGCAGAAAGCCTGCGATGTACTGCCTCGCCATGCGGTCGCCGCGTGTCGAAGGTCCGCGTCCAGCCAGCGCATCGTCGGAGAGCGCCCCCACGACCTCGAAGAGGGTGGCCTCGTCGATGGCCTGGGCGGCAGTCGCCGCGTCTGCCGGAAGTGCGAAGGTCGTGGTGTCCGCGGGCGAATCCTCCTTGCTGCACGACGGCAGCGATGCGGCGATCAGACCCCACACCAGAACGTCTCTCCCGCTCACGCGGATGCGGGTGCGTTTGCGCGGCATCTCCATCCCTTCGGCGATTCGGAGTCGAGAAGCGGCTGGGGTTGCGCTCGAACCCAGGGAGTCGGGTCACTATAACCGCTGACGCCGGTGCGAGACCACTCGCTGTCCTGCAAGCGTGGTGCACGCGGAGCGGCGTCCCCGGCCGGATCGACCGCAGCGCGGAAGCCAGGCTCCGAGGTCGCTCGGTGCCACCTGGCGCGTCACTCTGGACGGCGCGGGCGCGCCGGCGTGGCGTCACTTGTCGCTCGTGCGGCAGGTCGATTCCGATTCCGAACTGCATGTAGGAGTCGCGCGGCCTCCCTGCGGTCATCCATCCGATCTCCGGTCGAATGACGAGGCCGCTGTTTCCCGGCTTGAGGCCGAGACCGACGTTGTACGCAAAGAGCGGCATGCGCTCCGTGTTACCGGTGAGGAAGTAGAACGTCTTCGCGGCGAGATTGATCTCGAGCGCATCGTGTAGGGGCATCGTGACGATGACGCCGGGATAGACGTGGAGCGAGTGGATCACGGGAACGTACACGCCGAAGGGAAGAGCGAGCGCGACGTAATCTCCGACGAGCGCACGTTTAAAATCGATGCCGAAGAAGGCCCCGCCGGTGTCGCCACCGTCGTTGGCGAGGATGGAGAGCTTGCCTCCCATCTCCGAGCGTTTGCCGAGCGCCTGCCGGGCCTGGAATTCGAACACCCACCACTCCGAGCGAACGTCATCGCCCTGGCGCCACTGGCTGCGCGACGTGGCGAGCGTGACCTGCGGCTTGTCCGGTTCGACTATCTTTGCGGATTGGTAGGAGGAGTATGCGAAGCAGCCAGTGGTGTTGAGCGCGAGCGTCAGACCCACGTACCCGAGATGTCGGGATGGCTTGAGCAGTCGTTGCAAGCAGACCTCCCCATTCCGGGCAGCGGCCGGAGGCCGGGCGCCCGCGAAGCGGAGCCGAACGTGTCGAGTCACGGACTCGGCCCATGCATGGGTTGGTCCCAATCGCTGCGGCGCATCCTCGTCGCTGCAGCTGCTCATTGGAGTTCCAGGATGGGCAATCGCAACCACGCGCGCGCGATGGGGTTGCGGAAGATGCACGACGCAGCATCCGTGCTCGCGCGCGGCAGGCCTGCGCGTGAATGCGAGTCGTCGCTCGAGTCTTCAACGATTTGATACGAATCCGGCTGATACGAACCTCGTTCCGATTGATACGAACAACGCACCTCGCGATGTGAAGCAAAACGAAACGGCTCGCCGGTGCGAGCCGTTTCGCTGTGAGTTTGCCGGTGGCATCACGTGACGTTGCGGTACACCGTCACCACGGCGGTACGGTCGTCACCGCCCATGTTCGCGGCCACGCCGAAGGCAGCATCGTGCGGGATCTGGTAGTCGCCCGCCCGCCCCTTCTGCTGCTTGAAGATCTCGAGCGCTTGCTTCACGCCGGTCGCTCCGACGGGATGCCCGAAGGCGAGGAGCCCACCGCCCGTGTTCACGGGCACGCGTCCGGCGAGTGTTGTCATTCCCTCTTTCACCAGCTTCACGGCCTGCCCCTTCTCGGCCAGGCCGAGCGCCTCGTACATGAGGAGCTCGGTGACGCTGAAGCAGTCGTGCACCTCGGCCACCGCGATGTCGTCGGGCTGGATGCCGGCGTCATCGAAAGCCTGTCGCACCGCCTGCTTCGTGGTCGAGAGCTCGAGCGGATCCGGCTCCTCGTCGAGGGGAGCGGTGGCGTGCCCGTAGGCGACGATTTCCACCGTATCCTGCGCGCGCTTCCCCAGCTTCTCCAGGCCCGCTTCCGAGCACAGGATGATGGCGCTGGCGCCGTCGGAGACCTGGGAGCAGTCGCTCACCTTCAAGAAATTGCGCACCTCGTTGTTTTCCAGGAACGCCGGGTTCTTGTCGGACGCCTGTCCCGCCTTCTCCAGCGTCATCTGCACCGCGTGCATGTGGGCGTTCGGGTTTTTGTTGGCGTTCTCGTACGCCTTCACCACGACGCGACCCAGGTCCTCTTCGCTGACGTTGTAGGCTTCGCGGTACGCTTTGGCGCGTTTCGCGAACAGACAGGGAAACGTGAACGGATCACAGGAACGCTGGCTCTCGTAGTGCGCCGCACGTGCGAGGTAGTCGGCACCTTCGGCAGCGTTCACGGTCGTTTGGACCTCGACGCCGGCCACGAGGACGACATCGTTCCCGGCCGAGATGGCGTCGATGCCGGAGAGCAGCGCCAGGCCACCGGAAGCGCAGGCACCTTCGACGCGCATGAAGGGCTTGTACTTGAGATCGGGGTGAGCGCCCGCGAGCATGGCACCCAGGTGACCCTGCTTGGCGAAGAGCTCGCCGGTGAAGTTGCCGACGTACCCCTTCTGAACGGCCGACGCAGGCACGCCGGTTGTTTCGAAGGTGTCGATCACCGCCTTCTTGAGATGCTGCTCCAGAGTCGGGTTCTCCCGTTTGCCGAAATCGGGGTGCCCCTTCCAGATGAAATCTGGATGGAACTTGCCGATGAAGCCGCTGTGGGCACCTCCGATGACGTAGACGCGGCGCGCCGGTTTCATGTCCTCCTCCAAAAGGTCTGAGCGGCCCGGGAGCCCGGAGCGCGGTCGCCGCGGGGTGCGCAGAAACGTCGAGTGGTTCGGGCTCCGAACAGAACATACGCCAAGGTCTGCAGATTCGTAACGGGGAGGTCCGGCCGCTCCGACGCGCCCTCCCGGGGCAGGGACGAATGGAGTTGACAAACTGAACATTTGTTCAGTATCCTCCTTGAGACCCTCCCCTTGGCCTCGATGGATGCAGGGGGTGGATGCCGTCAGGCACCACCCGAGGTTCACAGCTGCTGCACGAGGTCCGAACCATGATCGAATCGATCGAAGAGCCGATCGAGGTGCTGGTGCGCTTCGACCGCGGGCGCATGACGCCCTTCCGTTTTCGCTGGAATCAGAGTGTGTTTCGCATCGAGAAGGTGACCGGCATGTGGGAAGACCGCGAGGGTTCGTTCCGGCGCTGCCATTTCTCGGTGCTCACCGAGAACAACGACTACTTCGAGCTGCGTTTCCATACCGGAGACCTCGGGTGGATCCTCAGCAAGACGTCGGTGGACGCGTAGAGCATCCCGAGAGTGCGATGCGTTACACGATTCACGTCGACATGGATGCCTTCTTTGCCTCGGTCGAGCAACGGGGGAATCCGCACCTGCGCGGCAAGCCGGTCGTCGTGGGCGGCAAGCCGGGGACGCGCAGCGCCGTCGCCTCGGCATCGTACGAGGCGCGTGCGTTCGGTGTGCGCTCCGGCATGCCGACGTCGGAGGCGGAACGCCTCTGTCCGCACGCCATCTTCGTGGGGGGCAACTCGTCGCGCTACGTCCACATCGCGGTGCGCCTGTACCGGCTGCTCGAGCGTTTCTCGCCG
>CP070763.1:147270-172040 GCA_020349025.1 Candidatus Latescibacterota bacterium
AGCGCGTGCAGTACACGTTCTGTCCTGAACAGGCGCCCGCTTGGGAGAGCGCCTCGAACGTCCTCGATCAGAGCGCTTTCAACCGCCCGACCTCGCCACGCTGCGCGCCAGAGCAACCGGGCGACCCGGAAGGGCCCATCTACGTCCTCGACATGAATGGCTGGCAGGTGGGCTTGATGCTGGCCTGGGACTTCTGACTACTCTTCCTCGCTCGCTTCGACCTGGATCGGCTCCGGGAAGAGCTTCCCGTAGTCGCCGACCGCCTTGGCGGTGCGCGAGGTTCCAGTCACCGGGACGTTGCGAGCAATGACGTGCTCGCCGTCGCCGTTCGGGAGCAGGAGCGAGACGTCGCCACGCATGAAGCCGTCGGTGACGAGGAGCGTGTAGCGAAACAGGAGCCGCGCGCCCTCCGGCACCGGGTACGCCTCGGGGGATGCGAGCGAGGCGGGCGGGACCGGGCGTTTGGAAGCCACGACGCACCTCCTGGAATCGAGCCTCCGGCACGCGACCGTCACGCCGTATCTACACGCATCGATGGATGCGGGTCAACTCGCGATCTCGAACGCGGCGACGACGGGCGTGTGATCGGACGGGTTCGGCTTGCCGCGCGGCTCGCGGTCGATCCAGGCGTCGCTGCAACGTGCCGCGAGCTTCCGCGATGCGAAGACATAGTCGATGCGCAGGCCCCAGTTCTTGCGAAAAGCGCCCTGGCGGTAATCCCACCAGGAGTAGAGCTGCCCCTCCTCGCGGTGGAGCCGCAGCGTGTCCACGATTTCCGTGCCGCGGAACTGGCTCAGCGCCTCCCGGCCGCTCGGGTGGAAGAGGACCTGCGTCTTCCAGAACCACGGGTCGTGCACGTCGCGCTCCTCGGCGGCGATGTTGAAATCGCCACAGACGGCGAAGAGATCGTTTGCTGCCTGGCGGTCGAGAAGCGCGCGTAGGCGCTCGAGCCAGCGCAGCTTTCCCTCGTAGGCAGCGCTTCCGACCACCTTGCCGTTCGGGACGTAGGCGGAGTAAACGCGCACGCCACCGACGGTCGCGCCGAGAAGTCGTGCACCCTCGGCGTCCAACTCCGGGTCATCGAAACCGCGCGCGACGTCCGTGAGCGCCAGCTTCGAGACGATGGCGACGCCGTTGTATGCCTTCTGGCCGAAGTGGGCGACCTCGTAGCCGATGGCACGAAAGGCGTCGATCGGGAAGGACGCGTCCGTCACCTTCGTCTCCTGCAGACAGAGCACCTCGGTCCCGTGGATGCGCAGCCACTCCAAGACCGCATCCTGACGCGTTCGGATCGAGTTGACGTTCCAGCTTGCGATTCTCAAGCGTCTTGCCTCCGATTGCTCCAGGACGTTGCGCCCGTGCGCTGCCGCTTGCAGCCGCAGGTCGACTCCTACGAGCCTGCAGCAGCCTTGAGCACCTGCACGTCGATCGGCTTGCTCGCTTCACCGAAGTAGAGCGTGCGGTGCGGGAAGGGGATCTCGATCCCTTGCGCATCGAACGCCTTCTTCAGGCGCCGGCGGTACTCGCGTCCCACGGCCCACTGCTGGATCGGGTGGGTCTTGATGCGTGCCTTGAGCACGACGGCGCTGTCCCCGAAGGCATCGACGCCGAAGATCTCGATCGGCTCCAGGATCTTGTTGCGGAACTCGGGGTCCTCGCGCAGCTCCTCCGAGACCGCCCGCATCACCTCGGCCACTTGATCCGTATCTTCCTTGTAGGCGACCCCGATGTCGAGCACGATGGCGGACCACTCCTTCGTCATGTTCGACAGCGACGCGACCGCGCCGTTGGGAAACACGTGCACGACGCCGCTCAGGTCTCGCAGCACCGTCGTGCGCAGGTTGATCGCCTCGACGAGACCACCCGTCCCGTTGATGATCGCCACGTCTCCGGTGCGGATCTGATTCTCCAGGATCAAGAAGAAACCACCGATCAAGTCGCGCACGAGGTTCTGGGCGCCGAACCCCACGGCGAGGCCGACGATGCCCGCTCCGGCGATGAGCGGTGCCACGTCGACACCCAGCTCGCGCAGCAACAGCGTCAGCACGATCAACCACAGGATCGATTTGGCAATCTTGTGGAGGATCCCCGTGAGCGTGGTGACGCGCTTGGCATACTCCTCGTTCGTAGCAGCACGCGCACCGCCCCGTCGCATCATCAGCGCCTGCAGGCGGGCGACGCCGAATCGAAGAACGCGGAGACCGATCAGGGCGAGCAGGAGAATGACGAGGATGCTCGGCCCCGAGTTGATCAGCCAGTTGAGTGCCTCACGCAGAAGCGTGCGCCAGAAACCGAGTTCCAACAGCTCTTCCATGCTTTTGCTCCAGGACTTGAGGCCGATGAGATGATGGGAAGCTGCGCCGTTTATAGGGAGGGCGCGATCGCCATGTCAACTCGGCCCTTGCCGCCGGGGCCGGGCTTCGAGTACAAAAGGGCACTTCCCGCGAGGGTTCTCTCCACAAGGAGGCATCTCGATGTCGGACATCAAGGTCACCGCGCTCCCCAACGGCCCGTACATGATCGAGGGCGCCTTTCAGCTCTTGGATGCGGGCGGCAAGCTGATCGACACCAGCGACCGCCCGCGCGTGGCGCTCTGCCGCTGCGGGCACTCCGCCAACAAACCCTTCTGCGACGGCGCGCACGCGCGCGAGGGCTTCCAGGATCCGCCCCAGGGCTGAAGGCCGGCGGCGAGCGGGGCTGCGGCGTGCTGTACAATCATGGGGCGGAGCGGCCGGCCAGGCGTGCCGGAGCGGCCGCTGGAGGTCGACATGCCGCAGGCGGGTGCTGTTGCGGCGGTGACGAAGAGCGCCCCGAAGCAACGCGATCAGACGCGCGACGAGACCAAGCCGGAGCCCCTCTACAACGTCGTTTTGATCGACGACGACGACCACACGTACGAGTACGTGGTTCGGATGCTCTGCACGCTCTTCGGGCACAGCGTCGAGCTCGCCTTCGCGATGGCATGCGAAGTGGACGCGCAGGGGCGCGTGATCGTGGACACCACGCACCGGGAGCGCGCCGAGCTCAAACGCGACCAGATCCGCAGCTTCGGGGCCGACCCATTGCTGCGCGGCTCGAGCGGCTCGATGCACGCCGTCGTGGAACCGATGACGGGTTAGCGGATGGTTGGCAAGGGGGCGGCATGACGACAGAGCGTCGCGCGGCTGCGCGCGTCGAGTCGGCCGGTATCCAGAAGACGATCTGGGTGCGGCGCTCCGATCGCATGCCGATGCTCTATTGGTGGAGCCTTCCCTTCTCGCTCCAAGCGCTGGCGCGCACTTTTGCGCAGACCGTGGAAACAGCACGGGCGCTCGTTCGTCCCGCCACCGCCTTGGGCGAGTGCGCGCCGCAGCTCGGTGCGCGCGAGCTGACGCGCGACGTGGCGCTCGTCCCGGACGTTGGGTCGCTGCTCGAGGCCCACCACGAAGGACGCGTCCGCAACTGCACGATCGCGATCTTCCCCCCGTCGCGCACCGATGTCGAGCTCGAGCGCGAGGCAGCGAGGTTGGAGCACGACCTGGAGCGCCTCGGTTTCACCATCGCGATTGCACCGGGCGGCGATGGCGGCACGCGCCACCGGTTCTGCTTTCGCATCCCGGGAAAGGTGCTGGAGGCAATCGAAGCGCTGGCGCTCGGCCGCCGCTTCGGAGGCAACCGGGGTCAGGTGGAGATGGCTTTCCTGCAGGGGCTGAACTTGCGTCCCAACCAGATGATGCGTTTGACACTGGCGCTGCACGACGGCGAAGTCTCGCTTTGGGGCGTCGATCGCGCCGGGCGTCGCCGGATCTACTACCTCGAAAGCGGCAAAGGGTACACGGGCACGTACGAGGAGCTTGGGCTGCGTGAGGCGGTGGGCGAACGCATGCGCGAAGGGTGGCGGCGGTTTCCGATCGGCGTCGTCATGTTCGCAGGGCTCCCCTTCTTCATCGGTGCGTTCTGGGCCCAGAACGCGTTCTCGAGTCGCAAGGTGAGCGATCGGCACGCGCCCGATCAGCCGCCGGCCACTGCACGGCGTGAATGAGCAAGGGAACGGAGTGCGCCGTTCCGACCGGCGCGCCGCACCCTGTCTCAACGCCGCGCGGGCGTACGGGCCGGAGCCGCCGAGCTGTCCGGCTTGATGTTGTCGGGGGAGTTCGCTTTCGAGACGGCGCTCTCGTGCGTGATCTTGCGAGCTGCCACGAGCTGGCTGAGGTGTTCCTCGAGCAGCTGCATGCCGTGCTTCTTGCCTGTCTGCATTGCCGACGTCAGCTGCGCCATCTTGTTCTCGCGGATGATCGCACGCACCGAGTCGGTGGCGACGAGGATCTCGATTGCCGCCACCCGGCCGCCGCCGTTCTTGGGCACCAGCGTCTGCGAGATGATTCCCTGCAGCGTGCCCGCCAGTTGCATGCGAATCTGCGTCTGCTGCTCGTGGGGGAAGACGTTGACGATGCGGTCGATCGTCTTCGTGGCGCCCGTCGTGTGCAACGTGCCGAACACGAGGTGCCCCGTCTCTGCAGCCGTGACCGCCATGCTGATCGTCTCCAGGTCGCGCATTTCGCCGATCAGAATGACGTCCGGGTCCTGGCGCAACGCGCGGCGCAGCGCCTCGTTGAAGCCGCTCGTGTCGGCGCCCACCTCGCGCTGGTTGATGTAGCACTTCTTGTCCTTGTGGAGAAACTCGATCGGATCCTCCATCGTGAGCACGTGACCCGCGTGCGTCGAGTTGATGAGGTCGATCATCGCGGCGAGAGTCGTCGACTTGCCGCTGCCGGTGGGTCCGGTCACGAGCACCAGACCACGCGGTTTCGCCGCCAGCTTCTTGCAGATGTCGGGGAGTCCGAGCCGCTCGAACGTCGGGATCTCGTTCGGGATGTAGCGCAGGACGATCGACACGCTGCCGCGCTGGCGCATGACGTTGACACGGAAGCGCGCGACGCCTGGAAGCGAGTAGGCCGTATCGAGGTCACCACACTCCTGAAAGCGTTCCCAGTCTTGATCGCTCAGCAGCGCCTTGGCAATCGCCTCGGTGTGCTCCGGCTTCAAGGGTGTGTTCCCCTGTGGCTGGATCTCACCTGCAATACGCGCTCCCGGAGGCTTGCCCACCTTCAGGTGCGCGTCACTGCCGCCCCGCTCGATCATCTGCTTCAAGAACGCATCGACCTGCATCGAGATGCACCCCCGTTCAAAGGACTGCGCCAATCGTGCAACTTCCGTTCCGACAGCGCGCCTGCCCAGCCTCGACAGCGCCGGGAGGCTCTCGGTGCGCCCGACGCACTACGGTCAGGACACTACTAATCATCGAGAAGCGGCAGCTCGCCGGCGTAGCGCGCCATCGAGTGCGCGAGCGTCGTGCGCTCATGACCCCGCTGCGCCTTGTACTCCTCGTGAATGCGGTAGATGTAGTTGAGTGCCAGGAAGGGAATCCCCTCCTCGTGCTCGCTCACCAGGATGTTGCAGGGATTGCTCGTCTCGAGGTGGTGGTAGCCGGCGAAGAGGTCGTTCCGGTACGCCTCGTAGATGCGTGGTGTGCACAGGACGAAGCGGGCACGCGCTGTCTCGAGCGTCGGGAAGCGGTCGCGATCCACCTGGATCGTCGGGAAAAACTGGGAGAGCGATTCCTCGAGCGCGTCTCGCACGAGTGGTTCGCTGGCCATGACTTCGTCGAGGATCTCGTCGAGCCGCGGGTCGGGTCGACACGACGTGAGAATGTGTTCCAGCGCTCGTTCCTCGTCCAGCTCGACCCGAGCGAGGTCGCCGCCGAGCGCCGCAATCGTCGCCGCCACGCTCGGAAGCTCGAGCTGTTGTTCGACGCGTTGCCACAGTCGCGCAATCAGTGGCTCGAAGCGCGCCTTCTGGTAAGTGAAGGCGGAGCGCGAGACGCGCTGGATCAGCTCCTCCTGGCGTGCGCAGAGAGCCCCGCCGGCGTTCAAGACGTAGGCGCGAGCCTGCAGCGCTTCGCGTTCCTGCTCGCAGTAGTGGATGAGCGCGTCGTACACGTACATCTGCGCACGGCTCGAGGCGAGCGCCATGGCCATGCCACGCAGTCCCGATGCCACCTCGAGAATCTTGCGCATCTGTGTCGACGCCGACACCGTGATCGTGGCCACGAAACGTTCGACGATGTTGGGGCGGTGTCCCTCCTCCAGCACCGTGTCGCGGCGCAGGCGCGCCAGCAAGCCGTCGAGACGTTGGCGCTCAGACGAGGCGGCGAGCTCGGCTCGCGCCGCCGTGTAGCGAGCCTGTGCCGACGCACGCCGATCTCCCAGCTCGTGTAGCACCGCCTGATAGAAGCGCACGCCACCCGACAGGTAGCCCTCGTCTCCGTTCGCCACCTGCCTGGCGCGCTCCCGGAGCGCCGCTTGCGCGGCGTCGATGAACGCGCCCATGCGGGCGGGGCGACGCGTCCCTTCCCCCACCTCGAAAAGCCCGACGAGGTCTTCGTCGAGCCGGCCGGAGACGTACGCGTACATCTTGTCCTGCGGCAATCCGGCGTTGCGAATCTCCTCGGCCCCGAGGGGATCCTCGCCGATCTCCAGCTCCTGGACCACGCCGTCGTCGCTGACGTGCGCGTCGTTCAGGCAGCGCTCCGCAGCATCGGCCACATGCACTTCGCGCTCTTCCGAAAGGGAGCCGGTGACGGCGTCGATGAAGCGGCGCGCCGCGCGCAGATGCAGAATGGTCGGGAGCGCGTCGAGCTTCAGACCACCCACGTTCATGGCCAGAAGCGTGGTTGGATGCTTGCCGCCATTCTTCCCGAGCCACATGCGCTCGAGGATGTCTTCCGCGTAGTGCACGCGATCGCCGTCGAGGTAGCTCCCGAGCCGCGTCGTCTCGAGCGTGGCGATACAGTTGGCGACGATCGATGCCACCGCTTGGTAGGAGTACGTCGTATTCCCGGCTCCGCCGGAGAAGATCCAAGTGCGCTGCTGCAGCGGTCCGCGAAAGCGGCGATCTTCGCGTACCCCCTCCTTCCCCGGGTAGACCAGCTCACGCTCGCCGAGCATCACCTGCTCCCACAACATGGCGCTGGCGACGCAGTTGCGCTCCGCCTTTTCGACTGCGACGTGCGGTGCATCGCGATGTCCTTCACTCGTGGCGAGGAAGAGCTCCAAACGCACCTTCTTGTGCTTCAGGTGATCGCGGATCCGGAACAGCATCGGCACGGCCACGCCGTTGGCGAAGCCACCGCTCATGCTGGCCACGAAGACGCATTTCACCTTGCCGCCAGGATTGAGCGCACGCGCCTCGTCGATTAGCGCCAGCATGCAGCGCGTGATGAAGAGCTCGTCGTATCGGTGGAAAGTGACCAGACCGAGTGCGGGCAGTCCTTTGCAGCCGTCGCCGACATCGCGCAGGGCGCTCGCTGGCAGGTGCGAGACCGATTCGCGCAGCCCCGTGTTCTCCCGACTGGCGAGGTAGACCTCACAGTCGAAGGGATCGAGGAAGTGCGCCTCCAGATCGGCAGCCGGCGCACGCTCGTTCGTCGAGTGATCGGAGTCGAAGGTCAGGCAGAAGACGCGCTCCTTTGGAATCTGGAGGCGCGCGAATTCCTGACTGAGGATCTGGAGGACGTAGCGTCCGAATCCGCCGAGCCCCACGGCGATCAAAGTCTGATCGTCGTAGAGGCGGATCGACGGGGCGCACAACGGCGGCATTCGTAGCGATTCGCGGAACGGGTGCGGCATGGCGCTCGGGTAACTCCTGACGTCCAGGCCCACAGTGCACGATGGGGCGAGGATCCCCGGTGCAGAACGAGCAACGCACATGCCAGGGGTCTCAGCGACGACGGGGGGTGAAACTCGGAAGCAGTGCAATGCCAAGCGCGACCATGAAGGGGACGACGTTCTCCAACACCTTGCCGGGCGACTGGGTCGTCGTCGAGGCGAGTACGCTCAGCCCGAAGCCGGTCAGCATCGACAACAGCGTGCGGCGAGGTGTCACCGGACCGCGCAGGAGCGTGACGACGAGCAGCGGGCCGAAGGCGGCACCCAGCGCCGACCAGGCGAAGAGGACGCTGTCGAAGATGCGACGATGGCGAATCATCAGCAGCGCGATGGCGACGGCGGCGAGTCCGAGCGCGAAGACCACGATGCGGCTGCGCCGGAGCATCGTCCTGGCGTCGCCTCCACCGAAGCGCAGGTCGTGCGTGACCGCACTGGCGGCGACGAGAAGCTGGCTGTCTGCGGTGGACATGATCGCCGAGAGCACGGCGGCGACCATCACGCCGGCGACGACCGGAGGAAAAAGCTCGCTCGAGGCGCGAATGAAGACGCGTTCCTGATCGCCCAAGGTGCCGAAGAGCACGCGCCCGCAGAGGCCGAGGAGCAGCATCCCCGCGTACACGACCACGGCCCACGCCAGCGCCACCCGCCGCGCGTGCCGCAGGGAGTCGCTGCCGCCACGAAGCGCCATGAAACGGTTGACGACGTGGGGTTGTCCCGGATACCCGATCCCGATTCCAAGCGTGCCGAGGACGAAGCCGAGCGCGGCGGGGCCGGTGAAGTTGCGCAGTGGATCGAGGTAGTGCTGCACCGGAACGTCGCGCACGCCGGCCGCGAGCGCGGCGAAGCCGCCGACCTCCCACAGCGCCGCGAGCGGCAGAACCAGCGCGGTGGCTGCCATCAGCAGCCCCTGCAGCGTGTCGGTGACGCTGACCGCCCAGAAACCACCGAGCAAGGTATAGAAGAGCACGATGGCCGAGCCCAGCAGGATGCTCTTGCTCTCGTCGAGCGCAAAGGTCTCCGCGAACGTCTTGCCGGCGGCGTGGAACTGCGATCCGACGTAGATGCTGAAGCAGAAGAGCACGATCAGCGACGCCACCCAGACCACGAGCCGGCGCGCGCCCGGCTCGATCCCCTCCGGGCCAGCCAGGACTTCAGTCAACGTCACGGCATCCCGCGCGCGGCCGAAGCGTCGCAAGCGCGGGGCGATGACGTACCAGTTGAGCAGAAACCCGCCTACACATGCGGGAAACAGCCACAGGGCCGAGAGCCCGAACTCGAAGGCGGCGCCGCTCACGGCCAGCAACGTCCAGGCGGAAGAGGAGCTCGCTGACGCGCTCACCGCGGCCACGAGCGCGCCGAGCTGGCGCCCGCCGAGGAAGAAGTCGACTCCGTCATGCGTTCTACGCTGCGACCAGAGGCCGATGAGGACGAGCGCCACCTTGTACGTGACGAGCGTCAGGAGGACCGCGTGTTGTTGGCTCAAGCTTCCCCCTCGGGGCGTGGGCGCCATGACTTCTTAGCATGCTTTCCGCACGGCGGCCACGTCTGCCGCTCTGCCGATGGCACGAATCACGCAGTCGAAGAAACGCGATCGATGTGCCTGGACTCGCCTCGACCCGATGACAACCCACGATCACTCCAGCTCCAGGCGGCCACACGTATTGGCTCCGACCGGAAGGATCGTGTCATGAAACGCAGTTCGGCGCTGTGGCTGCTGTTCTCAGTCTGCGCCGCTGTCGCGCTGGTGACGAGTTCGTGCAACGAAGAGGTCACCAGCTCTTCGGAGCCCTTCGGCGAGATCTCGATCCAGAATCTCTTTTTTGACGCGGGCGTCGACGAGCTCAACTTCGAGATCGCCAACAGCGGCGGCACCACACTGCATTGGGAGGTGAACAGCAAGCCTACGTGGCTCACCGTCTTGCCCAGCTCCGGCTCGATTCGCCCGGGCCTGACCTCCACGATGACCGCAACCGCCAATCGCTCCGGCCTCGACATCGGCGTCTTGACGGGCGAGCTCGAGATCAGCGTGAGCTCGGCCCAGGCCAGCCTGCGACTCCCGGTGAGCGTCAACGTCCCGGAGATCGCGATCCTCACCGTGAACGCCTCGACCCTCTTCTTCGATTTCCTGGAGTCCGAGGCCGATCTCACAGTCGGAAACGCCGGCAACGATCCGCTCACGTGGACGGCCACACCGAGCAAGACCTACGTGAGCCTCGCTCCGCTGGGCGGAACGCTGACGGCCGGAGATTCCACCACGGTGACGGTGAGCGTCGACCGCGCTCAACTCGATCTCCTGACCGAGTCGGGCGAAGCGGTCTACACCGCTTCGATCGAGTTCTCGGTCCCGGCGCAGTCTCCTGCCACCGTCGACGTCACCGTGAACCACTTCAGGGAGAACCTCGAGCGCTTGAACCATATCGTTCTCGACGCCGAGTACGATCGCGCCCACGACGTCATCGTCTCAGTCTCCGCTTCGCCGCCGCGCTTGTACCGCTTCGATCCGGACCTGGAGCCGCTCGACGTGCAATCACTCGACCTGCCGCTGGCACCACGCTGCGTCAGCGTGCGCCCCGACGGTGGGATGGCCGCCGTGGGGCACAACGGCTTTTTGACCCTGGTCGATCTCAGCACGATGTCGATCGTCGGGCAACCGTTCAACGTCTCCGCCGACGTTGGCGACGTCGTTCTGGCGACGAATGGTTGGGCCTACTGCTTCCCCGCGGGCGGGCAGTGGACGGAGATCCGCTGCATTCGGGTCGCAGATGGCCAGGAGTTCTTGCACACCGGTTTCGCCTCGATCAACGAGGGGACGCGCGCCAAGTTGCACCCCTTGGGTGACTACATCTATGGCGCCGACACTGGGCTCAGCCCCTCCGACGCCGAAAAGTACGACATACGCAACGGCGTTGCCGAGTACCTGTACGACTCGCCGTACCATGGGGATCATGCGTTCTCGGGCGATCTGTGGTTCTCGGAGGATGGTGCCCTCATGTACGTGCGAGCCGGAAACGTGTTCCGGCTCTCCGAAGTGCAGGCGGAGGACATGATCTACAACGGTGCCCTGGAAACCGCGGCGATGGAGAACGCCTCACCGCTGCTCTCGGTCGCGCACAGCAGCGCGGCGGGCCGCATCTTCGTCATCGAGGGGGGCGACTTCTTCAGCGATCCGGTGCCGGAGGTGCTCGTCTACTCCGACGATTTCTTCGCCTTGCGCGGCAGCTATCGCATGCCGGAGTACTGGATTGACGATCCCCTCGATCTGCTCGACAACAACTCCTACGGGAGCTACGTATTCGTCAATTCGACTGGCACGCGTTTTTACGTCCTGGCGCGCAACCACGAAGATCTCGGGCCACCCGTGTGGGCCGTCGTCGCACGCGACATCGACCAGAGCGTTCCATGAGCGCGGCGCACAGTGACACCGGTTCGTGTGAGGGCAAGAACGCCGAGGGCTTGCGGTGACGTCGGACGCCCCCGTACCATGTGGGCATGAATCGCGACTTGATCCGGCCCGTCACACTCAAAAGCGTGCTGCTCTATCCGCCGACGGTGCGTCTCGAACGCGGTAAGCTCACGCAGCTCTACAGCACGATCTGCGAGTACAAGCCCTACTCCCAGTTTGCCTTCCTGCCGGATGGGGCACGTTTGTTCAACGATGCCGCAACGCAGCTGCGCTGCGGGCCCGATCGGCTGGCATTTCAGGAGCGCATTCCGGCCGACCAGTCGAGCTACGGCGTGCTTCGCAGCTACGATCGCATCGTGGAAGACTTCTGGAAGCTCTTCTCACCTGGGATCTTCGTGACGCAGGAGGTCGTCCTGGAGGCGATCTGGCCGCTCGACAACGGTCCTGCGAGTGCGTTCATCGAGTCCCACTTCCTGAAGATCGGTCGGGAGGATGCTGCAGCTTTGGGTGCCGAGTGTGCGGGCATCGGCGTCAAGCTCGTGTTCCCCCGGCACGCCACGAACAAGGCCGTCGAGCTGCGCATCGAGCCGCTCTTCCGCGATCCGAAGCATCTCTTCATGGCCGTGTCGACGCAGGACCTGCAACCGATCCAAGCGCCGAGCGCTGCAGGGGAACGCGTCCGCTGGGTGGAACACTTCCTGGGACACGAGGTTGCCGATCTGATCTCGAAACACGCGGCTCGGTAGTCGTGGTGTGCGGCGGGTGCGGGGGAGCGTCCGGTCAGCGCTGGACGGATGCGATCGCGGACTCCGACTGCAGCTCGATCAGATGCTGCTGCACAACGGCGCGCCGTACGCTGTGAGCGCTGTTCTCGGCGAGGTCGCGATAGACCTCGAGTGCGCGCAACGGCTCCGGCTCGCGCAGCAGGATGGCGAGACGTGTGAGCGATGCGAGGCGCCACGCGTCGTCACGGGGCGCCAGCTCGAGCGCCAGACGGTAGACCTCGCGTGCCTCGTCGCGTCGGCGCAAGCCTTCGAGGCAGCGTCCCCCCTTGTAGATGGCTGCGACCTTGAAATCGCGCGGCGCGGGGTCGGTGCGCCACACCTTGGCAAAGTGATCGACCGCCACCTCCGGACGACGCGCCTTGAGCTGGAGGACTCCCATCCGGAACCACGCTTCAGGAGAGCGCGCGTCGGCGGGGAACCGACGCACGAAACGATCGTAGGCGCGCAAGGCCGCGTTGCGTTTGCCGCTGCGATCGTGACAGAGCGCGAGGTTGAAGCGTCCGAGGCGTTCCATCTCGGTGCGTTGCGCCAGGCGCGCTTGTTTGGCGTTGTGGAGTTTGCGGCGCGTCGCCGGCGTGAGCTCCCGCGGAGGCCCGGTGTCCTCGGCCGCGCCGCTGATGCGCTCGTAGCGGGTGACGACACCGACCAGGTCGGTGTAACAACGCGCCGCCTGGTCGTACTCCCCATCGTGGAAATGCCGGACGCCGAGATCGGCGAGCAGGTTCGGGATCATCTCGGAGCGCGGAAACAGGACGCGCAGTTGTTCCACAGTGTGGCGCATCGCTTCGGGTCGCTCCAAGATGGCCAGCGCCTGGAATCGCATCACCAGTGCGTGTTCCGCCAGAGGATGCCCGGGGTGTTGGGTCACGAGCAACGTGTGGAGCTGCACCGATGCCTCGTAGTTCCCACGCGCGTGTGCGGCCTCCGCCGTGCGCAGCAGAAGGTCCGGAGGAAGGCTCGCCGTACCTTGGCGCGCCGCGGGGAAAGCCTGTTGGACGATGCCCCAGAAGAACTCGGGGTACCCGGCCACGGCGAGTCCCAGCCCGAGGAGTACACACAAGACGGCAGCGCGGAGCCGCACGGCGCGGCACAGGGGCGTGCCGTCGCGTCGTTTCCTGCCGAGCCCCATGCGGTGGGCCTGCGTCGTGGATGCTGGGTCGCGCAAACTCATACTCGTGCTGTGCTGTGCACTCCACATGCCATCGGCGTCGTGTTGCCCCAGCCCGCCTCGAAAGGGTGAGTCGGGTGTGGTCACGGTGTGGCGTGTCGCAGCGGGCGCTGCGTCGCCCTTGCCGCGCCTCCGAGAGCAGAGAAGTTAGGGGTTGTCGCGCGCGCAGCCGGCTGGCTAGGCTCACCCCTTGGCCGCGAACCACCGCGCGTACTGGAGGTCGCATGGGGCTCCTGAGCGGCAAGAAAGCTCTCGTTCTCGGCATCGCCAACGAGCGCAGCCTCGCCTTCGCCATCGCGCGACGGCTCGCCGACGAGGGCGCCGCGTTGGCTGTGACCTACCAGGGCGCGGCTCTCGAGGCTCGCGTGCGCAAGCTCGCCGAAGCACTCCCCGCAGGCACCGTTGTGCCTTGCGACGTCACCAACGACGCGGAGATCTCCACTCTCTTCGAGCGCGTCGAGCAGGAACTCGGTGGTCTCGACATGCTCGTCCACGCCGTCGCCTACGCTGGGCGGGAGGCCTTGAGCGGTGCCTACAGCGACGTGAGCCGCGAGGGTTTCCTGCAAGCGATGGACATCAGTGTCTTCTCCTTCACCGCGTTGGCGCGCCACGCCGCACCTCTCATGAAGGATGGCGGCGCGATGTTGACGCTCAGCTACTACGGTGCCGAGAAGGTGGTGCGGAACTACAACGTCATGGGGGTGGCGAAAGCAGCGCTCGAGGCGAGCGTACGCTACCTGGCCGCCGACCTGGGGTCGCGCGGGATCCGCGTCAATGCGATCTCTGCCGGTCCGGTGAAGACGTTGTCGGCGAAGGGCGTGCGCGACTTCAACACGGTGTTGTCGCAGGTCGAGGAGAGGGCGCCGCTGCGGCGCAACATCACGAGCGAAGAGGTGGGTGCCGCCGGGCTGTTTCTGCTCTCCGACCTGAGCGGGGGCATGACGGGCGAGATCATTCACGTGGATGCGGGCTACAACATCATCGGTTTGTGAATCGACGTTTTCGAATTGCGGAGGAAGACGAGATGTCGGGTTCTTTCGAGCACGAGGCTCTCATCGAAGCAACCAGTATGCAGGTGCTCTTTGCTTTCCTGGACCCGGAAGCGATCAAGACCTGGTGGGGGGCGCGCAACGCCGTGGTGCAGCCGCGGCCGGGTGGCCTCCTGGTCGTCGAATGGGAGCCGGGTCAAGGGGGTGAGGATGAGGTCTTGGGACCGTTCGGCGGCATTCTGGCCGGGATCGTGGACCGCTCGCAGGCGGGGCATTTCCTGCACTTCGGCGCCCTGCACTGGTTGTCGCCGCGGGGGGAATCGTTCGGTCCCACGCGCCTCGAGGTGCACGTGCGCTCCAAGGGGGACCCGCGCCAGAAGCCGACGCTCCTGCGCGTGACCGGAGCGGCATTTCAAACGGGCAAGCGTTGGGATCGCTACTTCGAGATTACGCGCCAGGGTTGGGGGAAGACGATCCAGGATCTGAAGACCTGGTGTGAGACGCAGGCGCCGGAGCAGCCGGAACGGCACATCATGGGTCTGGGGGAGTCCTACCTGGCAGAGGCGATCCTACAGCGCCGGCGCATCTCCTGAGATCAGGTCCGCACCGGGCGGCAACGCAATCACCTGCGCGATGGCCAGTGTTCGTGTGTGTGACAGCGCCAGGGCGAAGCGCCACCCCGTCAGCTTCTCTTGCGTTCCACCCGAGAGCTGCAGCGATGGTGCGCCCGACTCGTGGCGGCTGACTCCAATCTCGCGCCACACGAGCACGTCGAGGATCCCGGGGCTCACCGCCTTGAAGAGCGCCTCCTTGGCGGCGAAACGCGCCGCCCAGTGAGGACCGGCGTGGATCAGCGAGCGGCAGTACTCGATCTCTTGAGGCGTGAACACGCGCTGCAGAAAGCGATCGCCGTGACGCGCGATCGACTGGCTCACGCGCTCCACCTCGATCAGATCAATGCCGCATCGGAACATGACTGGACTGTAGCACGGGCGCTGAGAATCAGCGCACCAGGATGGCGCGCTGCGTGTCGGTGATGCCGCCGCTGTCGAGCCGCACCAGGTAGACGCCGGATGCGGCGGGTTTCTGGACGTCGTCCAGGCCGTTCCACGGCAAGCCGCCGATTCCGGCCGGGTACGCTTCACCACGTACGAGCGTGCGCACGAGTCGCCCGGTCACGTCGTAGATGCGCAGCCAGACGATCCCCGAGCGCGGCAGCTCGAAACGCAACGTCGTGTTCGGGTTGAAGGGGTTCGGCCGCGGCGGATGCAGGACCACACGCGCGGGCGCTGCCGCCGTCGACTCGAATGGGCCGAACGTCTGGCGCTCTCCGCTCGTTTCGACGGCGACGATGCGATAGAAATACGTGCGACCGGGCTCCACGTCACGATCGAGGAACTCGAAACGCGTCGCATCCTCCAGATCTGCAACGATCGGCTCGCTGTTCAACGTCGTCCACGGACCATCGCGCGTATCGCTCCGCTGGACGTCGAAGTGGGAGAAGCCGTTTTCCCTCAAGGCTCGCCACTCCAGGCTCACGCCTTCGGCGACCGCGACCACCTGGAAATCGGTGAGCACGACCGGCACGCTGTCGACCTTCACGATGAGGTCGTAGCCCGCATAGCGGTGCAAATCGACGGCGCGCGTCACCTTCAGGTAGACGGGGCCGTCGCGGTTCGCGGTCCACGAGATCTGCGACCCGGGCCCACCGCTCCAGTCGTCGTTTTGGGCCAGAAGCGTGGTGCCGTCGCTGTCGAAGAGCTCCATGCGCGTATCGGAGCCGCACGGCAGATTCGCCGTCGTGAACAAGTACTCACCACCCGTCACGCCGGCAAAGCGTGTCCAGTCGGAGTCGCCCGCTCCATAGATCGTGTGGTGTGTCGTGTTGTCGACGACGCCACCATCGCGCGCCTTCGCCACGCCGCCATCGTCTTCGAAGGTGTCGGTGAAGTACTCCATCCCATGCGCGCCGAAGACGAGCTCCATGTTCGCCTGGTTGCCGTGACCGCGCGCGAACCAGCCGTCCCAGAAATCCTCGACCGAGATGTTGGTGGCCGTGTTGCGGATGTAGTTGCGCATGACGTCCCATACGCGTTGGGGGCCGTCGTTGATACGCATCGGATCGTCGTCGAATCCTGGCGAATCATCCTGGGTGCTGAGGTTGTCGACGACGTCCCAGAGCGCGGCATTGACTGCGACTTCGTTGCCGGAGCCCTTCTTGTCCAGGAGTCCGAGGTCCGTCGCCGGCGTCTCCACCTCGTAGGAGAGGATGCGACCGCCGCTACCCGCGCGTCCCGTCGTATCGACGTAGATGTCCGCCCGTTGGATTCCCTTCCAGTCCCGCACCATGTTCTGGAAGAACGTGGACCACCCCTCCGACCAGGTGAGACGCATGTCGTGGCAGTTGTTGAGGAAATGCGGGCCACCGGGATTGTCGCTGTCTGCAAAGACGAACTCCACGTAGTGCCCGATCTCGTGCAGGATCACGGCATCGTCCCACGCATCCGAGTCTGTGGAGAGACCCAGCAGGAAGATCGCTCGCTGCGAGTTGCTGTAGTAGGTGCCGTTGCTCGTGCCCTGGGTCCAGAAGAGGGTCAGCGACTGACTCGCGGCCGGACGCGAGCCAGCGAGGGAGGCGATGAAGTCCATGGCATCCACGCCCTGGTCGTAGATGTTGAAGCCATCCCCTCCCGCGCCCTGCACGGCCACGACCGCTGTCGAGGTGAAGTCGATATCCTGCGAGGGCGAATGGTTCTCGAAGGTCGGGTGCGCGACACCGTAGAGGGTGCTCGAGCCGGTGACGCGTACCTCGACGTGCAGGTCGTTCGTGTTGTCGGAGCTGGTGACGACGCGCACCTGGATGTCGCGCGTCAGGTTGTCGTTGACCTGCAGCGAGAAGGATCCACTCGCATCCGTGGCGCCGCTGCCGAGAAGCTGCTGCGAGTTGGCGTCGACCACTTCGACGTCGGCATACCGGATCGGCCGATTCGGCTCGTTGCCGGTGAAGCCGGTCGGGTGGGTGAACTCCCGGTCACGGTAGAGGAAGGTTCCGCTCACCTGATAGGCCGTGGCCGGGCCGGTCAGGAGCGCCAGCAACAGGAGGCTGAGGAGGGCTCTCATCGGCTCTCCTCCTTCACACCCGTGTAGAGAAGCACGCCACGGCCGCCGCCGGCGCCGGGAATCAAGTGCCCCTTCTGCGCAGCAGTGCGCGTCCTCGCGCGCAACGGCGTGGCGGTGAAGGCCCGCATCGAGATCCCCTCGTCCGTGGCGGGCTCCATGGCCACGCACACCTCGTCCGCCCCGGATGCCGGTGCGAAGGCCACGTCGACGCGCCGCACCTGTTCGCGCTCGAGACGTCCGCGCCACACGACACGCCGGTCGCCCGCGGAGGACCACATCCACACGACCACGTCGCGGTCGCTGTCGAGAGAGTGCAGGTGGAGAGTCCACGCATCGGAGCGGCCCGGTGCGGAAGGCTGTGCCTGCAGGCCGAGTGGCAGGCTTGGTTTGCACGACGTGGCGGCCGGAGACTCGGCGTGTATCGGCGGCTGACCCGCCGGTGACGCCAACGCCACGAGGGCGAGACACGTGACGACAAGCTGCTCGCACAAGCGGCGCATTCGCTTCGTTCCCTTCTGGGTGGATTCGTGGAAGCTCGTCATGTCCTGTTGGGCAGGCGGGGCCGGATCGTGGCCCCATTCGATCTCATAAAGTAGCATTCTCGATGCCAACGGTCCAGTCAGCGATTCCGTGGCCTCGACACCCCGCCCGTCTGGCAGGTATCTTGCCCAACGCGTGCACGCGCGCCCCAGCGCGCCGCGGTGTCGGCACCGTGTCGGCGCTTGCGCGAGATGAGGGGTATGGGTTGGGAATGATGTGGCGCCACGCTGCAACTCTGCTCCAGACGCTGCTTTTGATTCTGTCCGCCTGCTCGCGCCCACCAGAGGATCCGGAGAGCCGCTACCGGCTGACCGTGCGTGCCCGCGCCCTCCTCGAAGCGGGCGATGCCGGTGCGGCGCAGGACCTCCTGGAGGATGTGGCCCGGGCCGGGCAGAAGCCGTGGGAGTGGGTGAACCTGGGACTCGTCCAACAGGCGCGCGGTCACTCCGGCGCCGCGGCGAAGTCGTGGGAGAAGGCATTGCGGGCCGAGCCGGCGGAGGTGCGCGCGCTCTACCACGCAGCCGCGCTGCACCTCGACCGCGCCCGTGCAGCTGCGGAGGAAGCACGCACGCACCCGGGCCGCGCCGACAAGCTCGCGACCCGTGCACGGAACGAGCTCGAGTCGGCGGCCTCGCTTCTCGAGCGTGCGGCAGCGGCAGATGCGCACAACGCCGCCATTCCCCACATGCAGGAGCGTGTGCAGCGGGCGCTTGGCGACAGCGCCAGCGCTCTTGCGGCGCGGCGGGAAGCTGAGCGACTCGACCCGGTTCACGCGGGCGCCACACCGTCGGTCTACGGCCTGGGAAAAATCACTCTGCCGCCGCTTCGCCGTCCGGTTCTGGTCTCGCGTACGACGCCGAAGTTCAACGTGACGCGCACGCGCTTCCGCGCTTCCGACCTCGTGGCGCTGGATCTCGACACGAACGGTCGCCGCGATCTTGTCCTGGTCGGAACCGCGGCCGCTCTGCGCTGCGATTCGGCGCCCGACGCCGTGCGTTGGCTTGCGACGCGTCTCAACGAACGGGCGTTTCAGCTTGCACGCTCTGCTCTCTTCGATGCCGACGCTCACACCGACCTGGTCCTATTCGCGCGCGCACGACGTGGAGGTCACCAGGCTTGGCTCGTGCAGGGCGGGACCGCAGTGCCGCAGGCCGATTCGTCGTTGGCCACCCGTTACCAGGTCGCGGATGCCGTTCCGCTCGACGTCGACCACGACGGTGATCTCGATCTCGTCCTGGCCGCGACGGAGGCGCCCGGCTTGCATCTGTGGCGCAACGATGGCCGCGGACGCTTCGCCGAAGAGGCCATGCAAGGCTCTTGGCCTGCGACACGTCGACTCGTGGCTGCAGATCTCGACGCCGATGGATACACCGACCTCGTCTGCATCGACTTCCAACACCGGATTCTCATCCTCGGTGGGCGCGGCGATGGCACCTTCGTCGAGCGGACTCTGACGTCGGGGCTCGTGGGGCGACGCGCGCGCGCGGCAGCCGCGACCGACATCGATGCGGACGGAGACTGCGATCTGCTTCTTGGCGACGACGAAGGGCTGTGGGTGTGGGGGAACGTCGGCGCGGGACGTTTCGGCTTGATGGCGGCGTACCGCGAGACGCAGTCGGCGTGGAGCGGCGAGCCGCATCGTGGCGTGGCCGTGGCGGCGTTGCACGTGGCGGATTTCGACAACGATGGGCTGCAGGATGTGTTGTCGCTGCACTTCCCGAGCCGACAGGCGGAGTTCGCGACAACCACGCCCACGGCGGCCAGCGCCGAGGACACCGCGCCGATCGCGCGTCGGCTGGAGCCGCTCCTCGAGCTCCCGCCGCGCACCCGGCTCGCGCTCTGGCGCAACGAAGGCAATGGCGTCTTCTCCGACGTCACGAGTCGGTCGCAGCTCGATGGCGTCGACCTCGTGCCGCGATGCCCGACGAGTGCCGACTTCGACGCCGATGGTGATCTGGATGTCGCATGCGTGGGGGCCGACAGCCTCGTGCAGTTTCTGTGGAACCGCGGTGGCAGCGACAACCGGCGGCTCGAGATGCAGCTGGTGGATGAGCGCCGGCCCTCCGCATCGCACGGGGCTCGCGTCGAGCTCTTTGCCGCCGGGCGTGTGCGCCACGCACAGACGCAGGGTGCCGAGGCATGGATCGGCATCGGGCGTATCGAGAGCGTGGACGTCATGCGCATCGTCTGGCCCGATGGAAGCATCGATAGCCGCACCCACGTCGCGCTGCCAGAGGATGGCCGCCTGCGCGTGATCCGCCGCGCACGGCGGTAGGAGATCGTGGCTGGAGACCGCAGCCCGCATTTACGTCTACATCGCCTGCAACGCCGCGAGATGCTGCTCGCGCACGCGCAGGTGAAAGCGAATCGAGAGCGTGATGCCGACGAGCGCCAGGCCACACATCAATCCCCACCAGAGGCCGCGCGGTCCCAGGTCGAGGTGGAACGCGAGAAGGTACCCGAGCGGCAAACCGATGAGCCAGTACGCCACGAAGGCGACGAGCATCGGGAAGCGCGTATCGGCGGCGCCGCGCAACGCGCCGATGGCAATCGTCTGGGTGCCGTCGAAGAGCTGGAAAGCCGCACCGACGAGGAGCAGCGACACTCCCATCTGCACGAGCTCCGGTTCGCTGGTGTAGATGCGCACGAAGAGCTCCGGGAGCGTGAAGAAGGCCACCGCCGCCATGCCCATGAAGCCGACGCCGAGCGCGAAGGCGGTGAACGCCGCACGGCGAGCGCCCGCGACGTCACGACGACCGAGCGCCTGTCCCACACGCACCGCCGCCGTCGAGGAGAAGCCAAGCGGGACCATGAAAGTCGTGCTGCACAGGTTGATCGCAATCTGGTGACCCGCCAGCTCCAGCGTTCCGATCCACCCCATGAGCATGGCGGCGCTGGCGAATACACCCACCTCCATCCCGAACTGCAGCCCGGCCGGGAGCCCCAGGCGCGTGAGCCGCACTAGAAGACGGCGATCGGGAGGCCACGGGGGGATCCGCGTCAGATAGGGGCGCAGGTGATGGCGGCCGAACACGTACGCGGCCAGCATCAGGAGCATCGACCAGCGACAGATTGTGGTTGCCCACGCCGAACCCGTCGCACCGAGCGCCGGCGCGCCGAGGTTGCCGTAGATGAGAACCCAGTTGGCGAAGATGTTGAGCACGTTGGCCACGATCACCACCACCGCTGCCGGACGGGCGCGCGAGATCCCCTGCATGAACTGCTGCAGCACGACGTAGAGCAGGAAGGGCAGCACGCCGTAGTTGATCACGTGGACATACTCCGTCGTCGCGCCCACGAGCGTGTCGCTCTGACCGAGCAGGTCGAGTATGGAGCGTGCCTGGAACAGCAGGATCATCGTCGGCAGCGTGAGCAGCAACGCCAGAAAGGCGCCGTGATGCATGGCGCGCCCACACTCGTCACGCCGGCCGGCACCAAATGCTTGCGACACCACCGGGTCGAGGGCGGTCAGCGTGCCCAGACAGGCGACGAGGACGGTGAAGGAGAGGGCGTTGCCCAGTGCGACCGCACTCAGCGGTTCTTGGCCGATACGCCCCACCATGATCGTGTCGGCGATGCCCATCGCGATGCCGCCGAGGCGAGCGAGCACCACCGGAATCGCCAGGTGCAGCGTGTCGCGAATTTCGAGTCGATCCAAGCCCGCTCTCCGGTCTGCGGTCGCGCGCGCGGCTCACCGCAACAGCTGCACCCGAGTCAACGCGAACGATCCCAAGGAAACGAGAGCTCGGGGTCGGGAGGGTTCTCGAGGTAGGACTCGAAGGTGCGCTCGAGCTCGCGGCTTCCGTGTGCCAGCTTGGCGTACCACGCCGCGCGCAGGCCGCGCCGCTCCTCCTCCGAGAGGTCGCTCGGCGTGCGGGCGCGGCTCAAACGCTCGTAGATCGTGATGGCAACCGCCACCGACAGGTTGAGGCTGCCGGTGAACCCGCTCGTGGGCACGAGAAAGCGCGCGTCGGCGTTCTCGGCCCACGCCGACGACACCCCGTCACGCTCGTTCCCGAACACGTACGCCGAACGCACGTCGACGGGCAGCTGCGGCAACGCCACCGATTCGCTGCTCAAGTGGCTGACGTAGATCTTGTAGCCGCGCGCACGCAGCACCGCGATGGCGGCTTCCGCGCCCGCGTGTCGGTGCAGCGTGAGCCAGCGCTCGGCGCCGATCGTGATGGCGTCGTTGATCGACGGAGCATGTCCGCGCTCGACGACGATGTGAACGTCTTGAATCCCGAAAGCTTCGCACGTGCGCAGGACCGCACTGATGTTGTGTGGATCGTGCGCATCCTCGAGAACAACGGTGAGGTGGCGCCGCCGCGCCGCAAGGACGGCCTCGGCGCGCGCCAGTCGGCGTGGTGGCTGGCTCTGGCTCACGACGCGATCCTCCGCGATGGTTGCGCTCCTGCTGCCGTTGCGTTCATCCTGGCGAGTCTACACAAAGTGGAGGCGGTGCCGGCAGATGTCCTTCGATCGATCCGCGTACGGCGGCGTCTGGGTCCCACTTGTGACCCCCTTTCGCCGCGATTCTCTCGATCTCGAGGCGCTGGAGCGACTCGTGGAGTGGCTTCTCGGACGCGGCGTGCACGGGTTTGTGGCCCTCGGCTCGACCGGAGAGGCGCCGCATCTCTCGGAGGAGGAATCGCTCCAAGTCGTGCGCTGCATCGTGGCTCGCGTCGCGGGTCGGGTCCCCGTGTTGGTGGGCAGCGGGCGTGCCTCGACCCACCAGACGCTGCGCGCCATCGAACGCTTCGCAGAGGCTGGAGCCGCCGCGACGCTGGTTCTCACTCCCTTCTACTATCGCGCGCAGATGCAAGCCGCGCAGCTTCGCCACCACTACGAGCAGCTGGCGCGTGAGTCGCCGCTGCCGCTCTTCGTCTATCATTTTCCGCAAGTCACGGGTCTCGACCTGCAGCCGGAGCTGCTGGCCGAGATCGCGCAGCACCCCAACGTTTGGGGATTCAAGGACAGCTCGGCGACTGGTGGTCCGCTCGCGGCAGCGCTGCAGCGGCTGTCGACGCGCGCCTTCGTCGGCAGCGCGGGGCGCATCGTCGAGGCGCTGGAGGCGGGAGCGTGCGGCGGCATTCTCGCGGTGGCAAACCTGGTGCCGGTGGCGTGCGTGCAGCTCGTGGCGAGCTGGCGCGCCGGAGAGCGTGCGCGTGCCGCTGCGTTGCAGGAAGCGGTGGCCCGCGTCGCCGCGCCCCTGCGTGGATGCGCCATCGCCGCGATCAAGTCGGGGCTGGCGCACCGCGGTCATCCGGTGGGGATCCCGCGTGCACCGCTCGCTCCCGCCTCCGTCGAGTTGGCGACACGCATCGCCGAAGCACTCGACGTGGCGCTGCGCGAGACGGGTGGTTCCTGAGCGGCATGCGCGTCGAACGGCGGGCGCCGGCTCGCCGGTCAGCGCAGCGCGAGCCGCGCACGCGCGATGGCTTCGAGTCGGTCCGCGACACGTTCCCAGGAGTAGCGCTGCACGCGCTGCAGTGCGGCACGACGTAGACGCTCGCGCCGCTGCGGGTCACGCCACAGGGTGACGAGCGCGCGGGCGAGCGTCCAGGCGTGACGCCAGCGCACCACACATGCCGTTTCGTCGTGCGTCGCGAGCTCCAGGGTGCCGGCGCGGGTGCAGACGACCGGCACGCCCGCGGCCATCGCTTCGGCGACGGTGTTGCTCCAACCCGCACGGCGCTCGGCGCTCAGGAAGAGGTGGCAGCTGGCAAAGAGGTGCGCCAGCTCCTCCTGCGGTAAGTTCAAGTGGAAGTCGTGTGGAAGCCGTATGTGCAGGGACCTGCGCGGATCGGGCTCGTTTCCCGGCCCCACGTGATCGAAGAGCACCAGGTGGAGCGTTTGCGGCGCCATGCGCTCCGCGGCGCGCTCGGCGGCGGCGAGCGCGACTCGCGTGCCCTTGCCGGCGCGCGACGTGCGCGCGAACACGAGCACCCGGAACGGCGGTTCCGGAGCCGGCGCACGCGGGCGGAAGAGCCGTAGGTCGACACCACCGATCGCATCTTCGGCGCGCACACGATGCCGCCGCCACAGGCGCTGCTGCAGCGCCCCCGAGTTGGCGAGCAGAATCCACCCACGATGGCGCACGATGTCGCGCGCCGGCAGATCCTTGTGTACACAGTAGAAGAGCTTGAGCTCGGCGCAAGCGTTCTCCAGCTCGCCCGCAAGGTCGACGTGTGAGGCTACGAGCACGCGATGCGAGTGCTCGCGTAGCGTCCCCAAGCGGCGCACCTCGCCTGCGAACGGCATCCATGTCGGACGCGTGCCTTCCGGGTGGTACAGAACGTAGCGATGGCCACGTCGCAGGAGCGTGTTGCCCAGCTCGAGGAATCGCCGCACGCCGCCAAACACCCCGACGTGCGGCAGCAACACGCCGAAGTCGAGGTCAGACATCGGTGCGCTCGATGTGGGCCGGCAGAGTGATCAGCAGCGTGCAGCCATCGGGGCTGCTCGGGTGGTGCACCGATCCGGGAGGGTGGTAGACGAAGGTGTGCGCTCCGTACGTCTGGGCGCCATCGCGGAGCGTGCCATCGAGTACGTAGTACTCCTCACCCTTTGGGTGGCGATGTGTCGGATAGGATGCGCCGGCGTCGAAGCGCAGAAGCAGCGTGATGCCGCGTCGTGCGTCGTGGTGCCGCAGCACCTTGTAGCGCACACCGGGCGCCTCCATGAACTCGCGCCACTCGATGCACTGCGTGTCCAGGATCTCCGGGGTCACGGTTGTCCCTCCGTTTGCGGAAGCAGGGCAAAGATGCGCGCCGGCGCACCGCTCCCTCCGGCAATCTTCATCGGGATGGCGAAGAGCGTCGCACCGCGGGCAGGCAGCTTCTCGAGGTGCGCCACGTTTTCGAGACCGGAGATGTTGGCGCCGTTCAGGATCTGGTGCGTGATGAAGTCGGTCGAGGGGCCATGATCGAGCGACGCCGTGTCGAGACCGACGACGGCCACATCGCGCTCCTCGGCGAGGAACGTCGCCGCCTCGCGCGAGATTCCGGGAAAGTGCAGGTCGGCCACCTGCCCCAGGCGGTCGTCCCCCAGATAGCG
>CP070763.1:172140-193481 GCA_020349025.1 Candidatus Latescibacterota bacterium
AGTCTTACTCAGCCCGCCAGTTCAAATACGTCGCCGAGACCAAGCTGGCCGAGATCCTCGGTGGCGCCATGCTCAACGAGGAGGTTGTTGAGTGGCTGCGCCTCGCCCTGAAGGTTTCTGACACCGACCGGCGATGGGATGCGCAGAAACGACTCATGCGCTTGCAGGCCCGCTACCAGACGATCCAGCGCAACATCGACAACGCGTACCAGGACAAGCTCGACGACGTCATTCCGGCCGACCTGTTCCAGCACAAGTCTGCGCGGTGGCAGGGAGAACTCGCCGACATCGAGCGGGAGACAGAGCAGCTACGCAACGCCACACGCACCACCCAGAAGGCCGGGCTGGAGTTGTTGGAACTCGCGCAACGCGCGCACGAACGCTACCTTACGCATTCCATGGACAAAAAAGCGGAAATGCTGGAAACGGTGAGTTGGAACTTCGTCTACGACGGCGTAACTCTCAGCGTTGACTACCGTAAACCCTTCGACGTCCTCGCCGAATTCGCCCGTTGTCCGGAATGGCGTCCCCAACGGGATTTGAACCCGTGTTGCCAGATCGAAAATCTGGAGTCCTAGACCGGGCTAGACGATGGGGACGCCCAGAGGGAAGTGCCCGACGGAGCACTCAAAAGCCAGCGGAAACTAGCACGCGGCCGTCGACGTGTCAACGCACCGCAACAGGAATGGGCCCCGGCGTGCAGGGCCCGTCAATCGACGCCTGGAAAGGCCATTGAAACGCCACTGTCGCGGCTACAAGGCACGGAAAACCGCGACCACCTTCCCCAGGATCCGGACGTCGTTCGACAGCGATTCGACGACGATGGGACTCATCGACTCGTTCGCAGGAACCAGACGCACGCTGCTTCCGTTGCGGAAGAAACGCTTCACAGTCGCTTCTTCATCCACCATCGCCGCGACGATCTCGCCGTCTTCCGCCGTCTCCTGCGGTCGGACCAGGATGTAGTCACCGTCGCAGATGTGCGCATCGATCATGCTGTCGCCCTGAACCGACAGCATGAACTCCCCACCCTGCACCAGGCTGCGGTCGATGCCGTACGTGCCTTCGATGTTCTCGGTTGCCAACACGGGGGTTCCTGCAGCAATGCGACCGACGAGTGGAATGCGCTTGATGTCCTCATCCGCGGAGGGCATGTGCACCACCTCGATGCCACGGGAAAGCTCCGGATGTCTCCGGATCTCCCCCTTGCGTTCAAGCGCAGCCAGGTGGTCGTTGACACCCTTCGTGGACCGGATGCTGAACGCCTGCCCGATCTCGCGCAGGGTCGGCGGGAAACCTCGTGTTTGGATGGCCTCGATGATGAAGCTCAGGATCGCTTGCTGACGCTCCGTGAGCGGTCGTGATGCCACGAGGATCTCCTTCGTTGGACTACCGCGGTGCATAACACGATACACCGAAATCGTTCCGCTGCCCACCCTTTGCGCACAGAGACCGTCTTTGCGGCGTGCCCAAGTTGGGTGAAACAACGCGATTCATTGTCGCGAGCGGATCTGACCGACCACCCACAACCGCGACTGTTGCGGCGTGTCGGCGACTCGGCGTTTCCGGTTGACCCGACGGACAGCTCGGCGTGATGTCCTCCCGGGCTTCCCGAGAACCTCTCCACTCGCGGCGAGGGGCTCCAACCCCCCGTCTTCAAACAGCTTCGGCGACGCGCTTGCGGCGTCCGTCGGCTCCCCACTCGGAGCGGCGCGATGGCGCGCTCCAGTCCGACGCCGCGCACGCGCCTTCCCCGCTCGCCCAGGCTCCATCCCGGTTTCGCAAAAGCCGAGCTCCAGCTGCACCGACTCACGCGATGCCGGCCCGGGTTGTGCGCGTCGATCGAGCTTCCGGCTGACGGCCGGGTCGCCTCGGTCGACTCCAAGCGTCTCAAATGCACCCGCTCGCTGCAGTCCGGCAATGACTCGCTTCGGCAACCCGGGGAGGCGCGAACAAAACTCCTCCAGCGACACGAATTCCGCGTTCCGCTTTCGCTCCTCGACGATGCTCTCGGCGTGCGCCTCGCCCAATCCTCGAATGTGCGCCAACCCGATCCGGATGCCGCGCGGCTCGATCCCGTAGCGCCAGTCGCTGCGATTGATGTCGACGTCCAGGATCGAGAGCTGGCGCTCGATGGCCTCCTCCAAGATGGCCGCAGTGCGCTCCGACTGTCCGATGCTGTTGTTCAGGAGCGCCACGATGTACTCGAGTGGGTGATGCGTGGCGAGGAACGCAGACACGTACGTGAGCAACGCGTACGCCGTGTCGTGCGCCTTGCTCGCACCACGTCCTCCGACTGCAACGAGCAGGTCGAAGATGCGCTCCGCGGCGTCGAGCTCCAAGCCGCGCTCCAGAGCCTGGCTCAGGAAGCGCGAGCGGTGCGGTGTGAGCTCGGTCCAGCTCTGACGCAGAATGACGTCGCGCAGCGACTCCGCCTCGTTCAGGTCGTAGCCCGCCACGTCGGCGGCGATCTCCATGAGCTGCTCCTGGTGGAGAAGCACGCCGTAGGTTTCCTCGAGCACGGGCCGCAGCGCCTCATGCAGCCATGTGACCGTCTCGCTCCCGCGCCGACGTGCGACGTAGCGCTCGACGATTCCACTCCCACGAGGCGCCGGCCGATTCAGCGACAAGGCCGCGACGAGGTCGTCGAAGCGAGATGGCTGCAGCTCGCGCAGAAGCGCTTGCATGCCTGGCCCCTCGAGCTGGAAAACACAGTTCGTGTTGCCGTGCGCGAGCATGCGGAACGTCTGCTCGTCGTCGAGAGCGAGCGCGTGCGGCTCAAGAGCCTTGCCGTGGTGGCGCCGCACGAGCTCGAGCGTTTCCGCCTGCACACTCAGGTAGCGCAAGCCGCTCAGATGGATCTGCATCAGCCCGAGGACTTCGGCGTCGGCGTGCGTGGCCTGGGCCACGACCTCGCCGTTCGAGCCGCGCTCGAGTGCGACGTGCGCGTGCAGCGAGTCCGGCGCGAGCAGGAGGCCGCCGGCCCAAGGGGTGGGGTGTTGTGGGAGGCCCTCGAGCCGGCTCGACACCTCCAGAAGCGTACGAACCTGTGGGTTGCTCTGGTACGCGGCGCGCAGCTTCGGTGAACGGTCGAGTGCATCGCGAATCGGCTCAGCCGTGTTCGAGCGGATCCACGTCGTGATCGAATCGATCGTGGCGTCTTCGATGCCGAGCGCGCGTCCCACAGCGCGGACCGCACTGCGGCCTGCGAAGCGTGTGATCGTGGAAAGCTGCGCCACGCGGACGCGCCCCAGTCGCGCGCGCACGTACTCCATCAGTTGGTCCCGGACGCGGTGCCCCACGTCCAGATCGAGCTCCGGAAGGGCAGCACGCGTCCGGGACAAGAAGCGCTCAAAGAGCAGCCCGTGCTCGAGCGGATCGATCTCCGTGACACCGGTCACGTAGGCTACCAGGCTGCCCGCCACGTTTCCGCGGCCCGGACCAACGGGGATTGAACCCTCCTCCTTGGCGTACCGCACCACGTCCTGGACAATCAGGAAGCAGCTTGCCAGCCCCTTCTCTTCGATCACATCCAGCTCGTGGGCGATTCGAGCGCGCGCCGTAGCGGGCACATCCTGGTAGCGTGTGGTGCTGTAGCGACGACAGGCCCCGCGCTCGCTCAACAGACGCAGCTCTTCCATCGCGTCCCGTCCTGAATCGCTTGGAAAACGGGGAACGCGATGGACGCCGAGAGCCAGCTCGAGCTCACAACGCTCCGCCACGAGGCGCGTGTTGGCCAACGCCTCCGGCAGGTCGCGGAACAGATGCTGCATCTCGACGTCACTTCTCAAATGTTGATGCGTGCGTACGGGTTGATCTTCAGAGTCGGAGGGCGTGCGACCGCGTGCGATCCGACGCAGAACCTCGTACACGGGTGCATCGTCGGCATCGAGAAAGCGCGTCTCGTTCGCGGCCAGCATGGGAATGTTCAGCGCGCGCCCCAAACGCAGCATGAAGGGTTCCGCCACGCTCTCTTCCGGCGTGCCGTGCCGCTGCAGCTGGAGAAAGAAGCTTTCGCTCCCGAAGATCTCGCGCAGCTTTCCTGCCAACTGTTCCGCCTCGGCCGGCCCGCTCTGGAGCAGCGTCCGACTCAGGGGGCCGTTGATCCCACCATCGAGCGCCAGGAGTCCGGTGTGCAGACGCGCCAGATCTTCGAGCGTGACGCCGGCACCGTCGCTTCCCGACTCGAGGTGCGCCTGACTGACGACCTGCAGCAGGTTGTGGTAGCCGACCGCGTCGGTCGCCAGCAACACCAGCTCCGGGCGGAAGGGACCCCACGCCGGATCGATCGATGTGCGAGGCAGCAGGCGCACGCGCACACCCAGAATGGGACGAATCCCCGCCGCACGCGCCGCGACGTAGAACTTCACCAGCCCGTACGTGCTGTGCAGGTCCGCAATCCCGATCGCATCCAGATGCAGCGCCCGTGCGCGTTCCACGAGCCCCTCGACCCGACAGAGGCCGTCGAGGAAGCTGTACTCGCTGCGGACTCCCAGAGGCACGTACGACATTGCGGCTCCTCTTCAGGTCTTTCCCCCGCGCGACCCGCGTCACCACCCGTTCGACGGCTGGCCGAATCGCCTGGCCCGCAGGTTCCGGTCCTGTGGGTTGATCGACGCCAGCATGGCTGACACATGCATAGTACGCTGCGCATGTTTAGTAGTCAACACCCTTTTAGTGAATTCCAGCAGAAAGTTCGTATCGTCATTGGATACAATGGCTTAATGATCGCAGAAAGAGCGGTTCAGGCGAGACACGAAGCCGTCTGGACGCCTACAGGCCGGCGCTGTCGGAGCGGCTCGGCCGGCCGGCGCCAGGCTCCGGACCCGGTTGCAGCTCGAAGCGATGCACGCGGATGCCGACGAAGTGGGAGGTTTCCGATTCGCTGGCGCGCTCGCCACACGCATCGCGCAGATGCGCGTGCGGATCGAGCTTCTCGGGCCGACTCTCCAGGTACCAGAGCGTCCCCACGCCGTCGAGAATGGTGTCGAGATACGCCCGCGCCGCGGCGCGGCTCGCGCCGCTCCCCGAACCCGCGAGCCGGATCCTCTGCGGCAGCTGGTCGTAGTACGCGAGCGAGTAGCCCAGATTGATGTGCAGGACGAGGTCTTCGGGAGCCGCGTTCTCCAACAAGTACGCGACGACGCCTCGGGTGTCGTCGCGTCCATAGCGCGGCACGAACAAGTAGTTGCTGCACGACCACACGCTCACGGTCAGCGCGGCGCAAGCCGCGACGAACCTCCAGCCACGCCTCAAACGCCACAAGCCGTACGCACAGAAGAGCAGGAACAGCGGCAGCAGCACGGAGAGATAACGCACGTTGTACGGCTTCATGTTCGTCGCCGCCAACCACAGCGTAAAGCTCACCACGCTCGCGGTCACCGCGAACGCCAGCCCGGCCGCCGGCCACGCCTTGCGACTGGTGACGCCAGCCACCAACGGCACGCCGAACCCGATCACGACCAGGAGGAGCCCTGGCAGGTGCCGCGCCTGCGCCGCCGCACCCGGATCGGCACGCAGCTCCTCGAGCGTCGGTCCGAGGCTGTAGCCTGCGGCAAAGGCGTAGGCCGTGTAGGGAAGCGACATCGGATGCAACGTCGTGCCACCGCGCAACGGCTCCGACTCGCCGATGTCGCTCGCCACCCCCACGAGGCGCTCCGGTCGAACCTGCGGATTGGCGCGGAGCGCGTACGGCAGGAGCGCGACCACGGCGACAGCGTGCGCCACGAACCACAAGAGCAGCGCGCGCCGCTCCTGGCGCAACCTCACGAACAACCAGCCGCCCACGCCGAGCGCCAGGAAGATCCCGTTCAGGTTGCTCAAGATCCCGAGCGTCTCACTCACGACCAGGCCCACGACAGCGCCCACGCGCGGACGCGCAGCAAACGCCCACGCGGCGGCGAGCGTCGTGGTGGCGAAGAGAATCGCGAAGGCGTACCCGCGCACCTCCTGCGCGTAGTAGAGCGCGAAGGGCGCGAGCGCCAGCAGCGTCGCCGCGGTCAGACCGACGCGTTCGCCCCACCAGCGGCGGCCGACGTGGGCGAGCAGCGGCAGCGTGAGCACCCCGGCGACGGCAGAGGGCAGGCGCAGCCACCACTCGCTCTCCGAGATCCGACTCGTGGCGTAGACCGCAACCGCGTGCAACGGCCCGTGGATGTTGTGCAGGAGCACCTGCAAACCGTCGCTCGCGATCACGTCGATCCACGCAATCGACATCCCTTCGTCGATCCAGATGCTCTGCGCGTCGAGGCGCGTGAAACGAAGCAGCGCGGCACCCAGCGTCACGACGGCCACCCAGAGCGCGAAGCGATCCGGTTTGGGGGTGTCTTGCGCGGTCGAGCGAGTCATGCGTGCTCCAAGTCTACCTGGCACGCATAGAAAAAGCCCCCCGCGCGGGGAGGCTTCGTTCGAACTGGTGAGCCGCCCAGGACTCGAACCTGGCACCCTCGGCTTAAAAGGCCGATGCTCTACCTGATGAGCTAGCGGCTCGCAAGCTCTCGTACCCTATCGACCACCTCTTCTGCGGTCAACCCACCCCGCCCGCCGCGCCCACCCCGCGTGCAACGCCGCTTCAAAGAGCAACCGTGGCGTCGCGCTCCGGTCCTACGGAGAGCATGCGCACCGGCACACCGACGCGTTCTTCGAGGATCTGGATGTAGCGCCGTGCCGCGGCCGGCAGCTCCTCGGCGCTGCGGCACTCGCACGTGCTCTGCGACCAGCCCTCGATCTCCAGATACTCCGGCACGCAGGCTCCGAGCAGGTCGGAGTCGGAGGGGAAGTGGCGAATCGTCTCGCCGTTGCAGCGGTACGCATCGGCCACACGCAGGACCTCGAAGCCATCGAGCACGTCGAGCTTGGTGATGGCGAGCTCGGTGAAGCCGGAGAGGCGCGCGGCGTGGCGGACGGCGACGGCGTCGAACCAGCCGCAGCGGCGCGGGCGTCCCGTCGTGGTGCCGAACTCTTGACCCGCCTCGCGCAGCCTCACCCCGTCGCCATCCGCAAGCTCAGTCGGGAACGGACCGTTGCCGACGCGCGTCGAATACGCCTTGGCGATGCCGATGACGCTCGTGATGTCGCGCGGCGCCACACCGCATCCAGCCAGAGCGCCCGCCGTCGTACAGGAGCTCGAGGTCACGAACGGATAGCTGCCGTGATCCAGGTCCAGAAGCGCCCCCTGCGCGCCCTCCAGGAGAATCTCCTTGTCGGCATCGAGCAGCTCGTGGATCCGAAGCGCCGTGTCGCAGAGCAGCGGCCGCAGCACGGCGGCCCCGTCGAGCACCTCTTCGAGCATCGCATCGACATCCAGCTCGACATCCGGCGCCAGCGTGCGCAGCAGCTGCAGCTTGCGCTCCGCCGCCGCGCGCAGTCGCTTCTGCATCTCCGCTTCGGAGCGCAGGAAGATCCCGAGCTGTAGGCCGGCGCGCGCCGCCTTGTCGGCGTAGGCGGGGCCGATGCCACGTCCGGTCGTTCCGATCCCGCCGCCGCCGCGGCGTTGCTCTTCGAGTTGATCCTGCAGCTTGTGGTAGGGCAGGACGGCATGCGCTGCCGTGCTCACGCGCAGACGCCCGCGCACGTCGAGACCTGCGGACTCGAGGCCGGCGATCTCGTCACGCAGCGCCAGCGGATCGACGACCATTCCGTTGCCGAGGATGATCTCGCACTCGGGCCGCAGCACGCCCGACGGGACGAGGTGCACGGCGACGCGTTCCCCACCGACGACCAGAGTGTGCCCGGCGTTGGCTCCGCCCTGAAAGCGCACGACCGCGTCGACCGAGGCGCTCAGGTAGTCGACGATCTTGCCCTTGCCCTCGTCGCCCCACTGGCCCCCCAGCACCACTCGACACGGCATGTCGATCCCTCCCACTCGCGCACCACACACTCCCACCCACACCGGCTTGAGCGGTGATGACGCGCGGTTCTGACGGGGTGGTTAACGGAACAGTGTCTTCAGCCGGGTCCAGCTCTCTTTGCTGAGCTGCAGCGTGCAGCCTGCTTCGCCGGGGTTGCTGCGCTCTTCGGTGACATCGCCGTCGAGCTCACCATCCCCGTTCTCGTCGCCGAGCTCGAAACCGTTCGTGCAGTTGTCGCCGTCGGAGCGTTTCTGCGCCAGCTTCTCGTCCCACTTGAGACCATTGTCGAGGAACGCCTGGCCGAACGGATTCAGCTCGCCTTCCGCGGCACCCGGATCTTGGACGGTGTGGCAGATCAGACATCGGTAGCGATCCGATGCCGGCAGCTCTTGCATGAGCGCAGACGTGGCCCACGCCGGCACGCTGCCTGCGACCATGGCAAGGATGAAGATTGCGATCTGGAGCTGTCTCGTCATGCAACAGCCTCGACCACTTTGGGATACAGATCGGATCGCTGGGCCACACTCCGGCCAACCTAAGTATAGGACGGAGCCGGGAGCGGGTCAATGCCGTTCGGAATCCCGCAAACCGTTGCCCTGAAAACAGTTGGGCACGACGAGGAAGAGTCGGAACGAACACGATCCTGCATTCCTCCATGCAACCGGCGGGCCGAAAGCAGCGAACGGACACTCTTCTCTCACAAGCGCACGAGCCGGATCCAGTCGAAGTCGGCCTCTTGCCGCAGCTCCTCGAGCATGGCGTCGGGTGGCGGCTCGTCCAGATTGAGCGTCGACAAGGCGCGCGTGCCGTCGGGGGAGCAGCCGTTGTTCATCTTGCTGATGTTGCCACCATGCCGCGCGATGATGCCGCCGAGCCGACCGATCACGCCGGGGCGATTCGCCGACAGCAGCACGATCATCGCACCCTGCGGCTTCATCTCGAGCGGGTAGCCGTCGAGGTTGACGACGCGCCCTTCCCACTTGCCGAACTGCGTGCCCCAAACCTCGTGCGCGTCGGCGTCGGACTCGACGCGCACGCAGATCAAGTTGGTGAAGTCTTCACGCTCCGAACCTTCGGTCACCTGCAGCTCGATTCCTCGTTCGCGCGCCAGCGTCGGCGCGTTCACGAGGTTGACGCCGTACTCCTCCATCGACTCCGAGAGCAATCCTTTCAGAACTGACGCCGCCAGGATGCGCACGTCGTGCGTGCAGCGCTCACCGTGGAGTGTGAGCGTGAGTCTTCGCGCCGGACCTTCCACGAGCTGTGCCGCCATCGCTCCCATGCGCTCGCTGAGGTCGAGGAAAGGTCCGACGAGGGCCCGCGTCTGACCGGTGACCGGCGCCGCATTGGCGGCGTTCTGGACGATGCCCTGGCTGAGGAAGTCACCCACCTGACGCGCGATCGCGAGGCCGACGGCGAGCTGCGCCTCGCGCGTCGAGCCGCCCAGGTGCGGCGTCGTGATGATCTGGTCGTACCGGGTCACGCGTGCGCCCGACGGTGGTTCCTGCTCGAAGACGTCGAGCGCCGCGCCCGCGACCTTGCCCGCGTCGATCGCGTCACAGAGCGCCTCCTCGTCCACGATGCCACCGCGCGCGCAGTTGATGATGCACACACCATCACGCATGCGCGCGAAGGTGTCGCGGTTGAGCAGGTGGCGCGTGCCCTCCACGAGCGGCGCGTGCGTACTGATGAAGTGGGAGGCCGCGAGGAGCTCGTCGAGGGCGAGCAATCGGATCGACTCGTCTTGCACGGCGTCGGGACGCACGAAGGGATCGTGCGCCACGACGCGCATGCCAAGCCCCAGCGCGCGTCGTGCAACCTGCAGGCCGATGCGCCCGAGCCCGATCAATCCCAGCGTCTTGGCCGTGACTTCGACGCCGAGGAAACGACCGCGCTCCCAGCGCCCCTGCTTGACCGAGCGATCGGCAGCGGGAAGGCGTCGCGCCAGCGCCAGGAGCAGGGCGACCGTGTGCTCTGCGGCTGCGATGGCGTTCACACCGGGCGTGTTCATGACGACGACGCCGTGGCGCGTTGCGGTGTCGACATCGACGTTGTCGAGGCCCGTGCCGGCGCGCCCGACCACGCGCAGGCGTGATGCAGCTTCGATCATCTCGCCGGTGATGCGGTTGTTGCTGCGGATGACGACGCCGTCGAAGCCGCCCAGCGCCTGGCCGAGCTCCTCCTGCGACATCTCGCCGGGGTTTTCCACCTCGAGGCCATCGTAGCTCCGCAACGCGTCCACGACCTCGGGCGCGACGCGCGTGGGAATCAGCACTCGCCGGGGCGCATCGGGCTCGCTCATCAAGGCGCTCCCCGCTGCGGCACCGCGTCGAGCTGAGCCAGGGAGGATCGTGCCGCCGCGGTCGCCGCACCCGGCTGCACCGGGTGCCCGTGCTCGTGCAGCGCTTCCTCCAAGGCACAGAGGACCTGCAGCACGTCGGCGGCGTCGTAGGCACCGAGGTGACCGATGCGGAGAATGCGTCCGAGTAGCGAGCCCTGACCCCCGGCCAGCTTGATTCCGAAACGACGCCAGACGCAGTCGCGTACCGCATCGGCGCTGGTGCCGTCGGGCGCGTAGACTGCAGTCACCGCGTTGCTCGGACGTGTCGCCACCGGCTTGAGTCGCATGGCGGCCGCGCCGGCACGCACGGCATCCGCAAGCAGCTGGTGCCGGAGCCAGACCGCCTCGAGCCCCTCCTCGAGAATACGCTGGCAAGAGCGCTCGAGACCGAGGAGCAGGCTGATCGCGGGCGTGAACGGAGTGCGCCCCTGCCCCACGCCTTGGAGAGCCTTGTTCAGATCGAAGTAGTAGCGCGGTGTGGGGTTGCCGTCGATGCGCGCGCGCGCGCGCTCCGACAGGCTGAGGAAGGAGAGCCCGGGAGGCATCATGAAGGCTTTCTGACTGCCGCCGATGACACATCCAAGGTCCCAGCGCTGCGTCTCCAGACGATGCGCGCCCAGCGAGGTGATCGCATCGACGACCAGCACGGCGTCGAGATCGCGGGTCACCTGTGAGATCTGCTGCAGATCACACAGCGCCGCCGTGGAGGTCTCCGAGTGGGTGACGAAGACGATGCGCGCGCCGCTTCGGCTCAAGCCGTCGTGCACCTGCTCGGGTGTGACCGACTCCCCCCAGGCGATCTGCAGCTCCTCGACGTCGCGCCCGAACGTGCAGAGCAGCTCGCCCCAACGTGCGCCGAACTTGCCGCCGTTCACGCTCAGCACCTTCTCGCCCGGATGCGTGAGATTGACGACAGCCGCCTCCATAGCTCCCGTGCCGCTCGCGCTCAACACGACCACCGGATCGGGTGTGCGATAGACACGCTGCAGAAGCTCGTGCGTGCGCCGCATCGTCTCCTGGAACTCGGGCGTGCGGTGGTGGGGCAGCGGCGCCGCCATGGCGAGCGTGATCTCCTCCGGAACCGGGGTTGGCCCCGGCGTGAACAGTCTCCGTTTCATCCGCCTCCGATCTGCGGCCCTGCCGCCGCGATCGCGTGCATGAGCCAGCCGAGAAGCTCGTTGCGCCCTTCACCGGTTCGACTGGAGTACGGGACGAGTGGTTGTTCCGGTGGCAGGTCGAGCGCGTGCACGACCTGGCTCAGAGCGCGCCTTCGCTCAGCACGCCGCAGCTTGTCCATCTTGGTCGTGACCAGGCAGAAAGCGAGCTTTTCGGCGAACAGCCACTCTACCATCTCGTGATCCTGGCGTGAAGGTGGATGCCGAGCGTCGACGAGCTGGATGACGCCGCACAGCTGCTGGCGGTTGCGCAGGTAGTCCTGCATCATCCGGCGCCACGCCTGCAGCACCTTCTGCGGCACGCGGGCGTAGCCGTAGCCGGGAAGATCCACAAGATGGAAAGCGTCGTTGACGCGGAAGAAGTGCAGGATCTGCGTCTTCCCCGGTGTCTTCGAGACGCGCGCCAGGCCCTTCCTCCCCAACAGCGTGTTGAGGAGCGACGACTTCCCCACGTTGGAGCGCCCCGACACCGCCACCTCCGGCAGGACCCCACGCGGACAATCCGCAGTGCCAGCCGCCGCGCGCACGTACTCGACCGCTTCGATCTTCAGGGCAGCCCTCCTCTCCAGCGGGCGCGCGAAGCGTACCAAGATGGCGGCGGCCGTCGCAGCGATTTTGACGCACGCCACCACGGCGTGCTCGAAGCGGCGCGACAGCGTGCGGTCGGTTGCGTGTGGCTCAGTGCGTGTAGCTGGACGTTGGCGTGGTGCGGCGCCGCGTGCGCGAGCGGCTCCGCGACGGCGACTGCAGTGCGTGCGCCAGGACATCCTGCATGTCGTCGACGCACTCGATTCGCAACGAATCGCGCACGTGCTGCGGCAGCTCGGCGACGTCCTTGGCGTTGCGGCGTGGGATCAGGATCGTGTGCACGCCCGCGCGCAGCGCGGCGACGGCCTTCTCACTCAAGCCGCCGACCGGGAGCGCCTTGCCGCGCAGCGTGATCTCGCCGGTCATGGCGACGCGGCGATCCACCGGCGCGCCCGAGACGAGCGACGCGAGGGCGGTGGCGATCGCCAGACCGGCACTCGGTCCATCCTTCGGGATGGCACCCTCCGGCACGTGGATGTGCACATCCTTGGCGTCGAAGAAGTTCGATTTGGCGCGCAGCGTGCGTGAGATGGAGCGCACGTAGGAGAGCGCGGTGCGCGCCGACTCCTTCATGACGTCACCGAGATGGCCGGTCAGGATCAGCTTTCCCGTCCCCCCCATCATCGTGACCTCGATGGGGAGGATCTCGCCCCCCGTCGACGTCCATGCCAGGCCCGTTGCCACACCCACCTCCGCCGTTTCCGGCAGCTCCGCGCTCGAGTAGGGCGGCACCGACAGATAGCTCTCGAGGTCGACGCGATCGACACGCACGTGCGCCTGGGTACGGGCTTTCTTCTTCCGGGTGCCGCGGCCGCTTGCTCGCGGCGGCCCGGCTTCCGCGAACTGCCGCGCCACCTTGCGGCACAGCTTGCCGATCTCGCGCTCCAGGTTGCGTACACCCGATTCGCGCGTGTAGAGGTGGATGACCGCGCAGAGCGCGGCGTCGGTGACCTCCAGCTGCGTGGCATCGATTCCGTGCTCCTGCAGCTGCTTCGGCAGCAGGAAGTGGCGTGCGATCTCCAGCTTCTCGTGATCGAGGTAGCCGGGCAGCTGGATCACCTCGAGCCGGTCTCGCAACGCCGCCGGGATGGTGTGCAGGACGTTGGCGGTCGTGATGAACAACACCTTCGACAGATCGAATGGAACCTCGAGGTAGTGATCGCTGAAAGCGTGGTTCTGCTCCGGGTCGAGCGCCTCCAGAAGCGCGGACGCGGGGTCGCCGCGGAAGTCGGTTCCCACCTTGTCGATCTCGTCCAGGAGGAAGACGGGGTTGCTGCTGCCGCAGCGCCGCAGAGATTGGATGATGCGACCCGGCATGGCGCCCAGGTAGGTGCGGCGATGCCCGCGAATCTCCGCCTCGTCGCGCACGCCGCCGAGCGACACGCGCACGAACTTGCGCCCCAGGGCCCCGGCGATGGATCGGCCGAGCGACGTCTTGCCCACGCCCGGTGGTCCCGCGAGACAGAGGACCGGGCCGCGCACCGCGCGTGTCAGCTTCATCACAGCCAGGTACTCGAGGATGCGCTCCTTGACGCGCAGCAGGCCGTAGTGGTCGGTGTCGAGCTGCGCCTCGACGCGCGCGAGGTCGAGCCGGTCGCGCGTGCGCTTGCGCCACGGCATGCTGCACAGCGTCTCGAGGTAGGTGCGCACGATCGCCGCCTCGGGGGTGAGTGCTGGCATCCGTGCCAATCGATCGAGCTCGCGATACGCCACCTCCTGCACCTCGCGGCCCATCTTCGCCTCCTCGATCGCGGTCGCCAGATCGTCGACCTCGGCCCCCTCCTGCCCCAGCTCGCGGCGGATCTGTTTCAGCCTCTCGGTGAGGTAGGCTTCCTTCTGAGTCCTCTGCACGCGATCGTGCACCTCACCCTCGATGCGTCGCTCGATCTGCAGGATCTCCAGCTCCTCGTTGAGAACGCGGCTCAGGGCGCGGAAGCGGGTCACCAGGTCCATCCCCTCGAGGAATCCCTGCTTGACCGGCACCTTGCAGACGATGTGCGCCGCCACCGTGTCTGCGAAGCGCGAGGCTTCTTCGATCCCCAGGACCGAGGTCAACGCCTCGTCCGGCACGCGCTGGTTGAGCTGCACATAGCGTGCGAACTGGCGCGACAGGCTGCGGTGCAGCGCGTCGATCTCGGGCGTGACCTCCTCGACGTCGGTGAGGACCTGCACCTTGGCGTGAGCACAATCCGACTCGTCGAGGAGCCGCGACAGGCGCGCCCGCACCAACCCCTCCAGC
Organism: Candidatus Latescibacterota bacterium; assembly: GCA_020349025.1. Classification (GTDB taxonomy): domain Bacteria; phylum Krumholzibacteriota; class Krumholzibacteriia. The sequence continues at coordinate 186,334 of CP070763.1, forward strand.
AAGACCTCGTGGGTGCCGTCCGGAAGAGGCAGCAGCTGCAGCAGCCGCGCCACGACGCCGATGCGGAAGAGATCCTCCTCCCGCGGATCGGTGACCTGAGCCGAGCGTTGCGCCGTCACGAAGAGGAGCTCGTCGCGGCTCATCGCCGCCTGCAGCGAGGCGATCGAGGCGGAGCGTCCCACGACGAGAGGCACGATCATGTGCGGAAACACGACCACGTCGCGCAGTGGCAGAAGCGGCAGCGTTTCCGCGATTTCGAGCCTGTCATCTCGGTGCTGGATCTCCGTCATCGACCACTTCCGGGAAGAAGGCACCATTGAACCGCAGGGGATCGGCAAGACACGTGCCTGGACGCTTGCGAGCCTGGAGTGGGAGGTTCGGAGGCAAAAAAAGCACCGAGGCGAGCCTCGGTGCCCTGCTGACCCTTGGGGCTGGAAGTCATGCGCCCTTGGCGCGCTTCTCTTCCTCGAAATCGTATTCCGGCTCGGTACTGTTCAAGATGGTGTCGGCGTTGACGATGACGCGACGCACGTTTCCGCGCGACGGCAGATCGTACATGATGTCGAGCATCGCGCGTTCGAGCACCGAGCGCAGACCGCGTGCTCCGGTCTGGCGGTCCGCGGTGCGCCGTGCCACGGCACGCAGCGCCTCCGACTCGAACACGAGCTCGACGCCCTCCATCTCGAAGAGCTTCTGGTACTGCTTGACGAGGGCGTTCTTCGGACGCACGAGGATGTCGATGAGAGCATCGTCCTCGAGGAGCTCCGGGATGAGCCCGAAGCGCAGCAGGTCCTCCGGCTCCACTTGCGAGAGCACGGCACTGCGGCGCCGCCGATCCTTGTGATGCACCTCGGCGCCGAAGCCGAGCACCTTCTTGCCGATGCGCTGCTCGATCACTTTCTCGAGGCCGTCGAAGGCGCCTCCGCAGATGAAGAGGATGTTCTTCGTGTTCACCTCGATGTACTTTTGCTGCGGGTGCTTGCGTCCGCCCTGAGGCGGCACGTTCGAGATGGTCCCTTCGAGCATCTTCAGGAGCGCCTGCTGCACCCCTTCCCCGGAGACGTCGCGCGTGATCGAGGGGTTGTCGCTCTTGCGCGCCACCTTGTCGATCTCGTCGACGTACACGATGCCGCGCTCGGCGCTGGCCAGGTTGAACTCGGCCGCCTGCAACAGTCGCACGAGGATATTCTCCACATCCTCACCCACGTAGCCCGCCTCGGTCAGCGTCGTGGCGTCGACGATCGCGAAGGGCACCTTGAGGAAACGCGCCAACGTCTGCGCCAGCAAGGTCTTGCCGGTTCCCGTCGGCCCCAGGAGCAGGATGTTCGACTTGTCGAGCTCCACTTCGTTGGCGGCGCGCTCGTGGTAGATGCGCTTGTAGTGGTTGTAGACCGCCACCGACAACACCCGCTTCGCCTCGTCCTGGCCGATCACATACTGATCGAGGAAATTGCGGATCTCGTGCGGCTTGGGGAACTCGGCCACGTCGAGCGCCGGGACGCTCGTCATCTCCTCTTCGAGGATGTCGTTACAAAGGCGGATGCACTCGTTGCAGATGTAGACCGACGGCCCGGAGACCAGCTTGGTCACCTCGTCCTGGCCACGACCACAAAACGAGCACTTGATCACGTGAGGACTTCCGATCTTCTTCCGCATCCGTTACCCAGCGCCGCGGCGAACGGTGTCGCTGCGACGTCCCACAGCTCGGTCGGGGCACGAGAGCTCTGAGAGCCTCCGCGCCGCTCGACACATTCTAGCACGAAGAGGGGGCGCGCGAACCACGCCCGACCTCACGAATTGTCGCCACCCTCCGGGACGACCCGCGGAGAACTGCGCTCAATGACCCGATCGACGACTCCGTACTCCTTGGCCTCGTGCGAGGACATGAAGAAGTCCCGGTCGGTGTCCCTGGCGATCTTCTTGATCGGCTGATTCGTGTGCTTGGCCAGGATCTCGTTCAGGCGCTCTCGCGTCAGCAGGATCTCCTTCGAGTAGATCTCGATGTTGGAAGCCTGCCCCTGGGCGCCCCCCATCGGCTGGTGGATCATGACCCGCGAGTTCGGGAGCGCGTTGCGCTTGCCGTTGCTTCCCGCCGCCAAGAGCACGGCCGCCATGCTGGCAGCCATCCCCATGCAGGTGGTGGCAACGTCGGAGGCGATGTACTGCATGGTGTCGTAGATGGCGAGGCCCGCCGACACCGAGCCGCCGGGCGAGTTGATGTACAGGTGGATGTCGCGGTCCGGATCCTCGGCCGTCAGAAACAGCATCTGGGCGATGACGAGGTTGGCAATGTGGTCGTTCACCTCGTACCCCAGGAAGATGATGCGATCCTTGAGCAAGCGGGAGTAGATATCGAACGAGCGCTCGATACGTCCCTCTTGCTCGATGACCATCGGAATGTAGCCCATGGCCTCTCCTCGCTTGGGCTTCAGGGTGCTTGCGGACGCGGGACCGTCTCGACCTGCGCCTTGCTCTTGACGAACTCGAACACACGCTCCTCGGACAGCTCGTTCCGCAAGCGCCGACGTCGATCCGGATCGGCGAAAAAACCGCGCACACGAGCCGGCTCAGAATCCTCTGCCTGTACCTTCTCCTCGATCCAGTTGTCAACGTCTTCTTCCGAAGCGCGCAGATCGTGTTCCGTCTGCAGGTGATCCACGATCAGCATGCGGCGCACGGCACGCTCCGCAGAGGGGCGCGCCGACGTGCGGAACTCGTCGCGCTTCTGTGGCTCGACCTCGACCTGCATGCGCCGGTGACGCTCTTCGTACTCCGCCGTCACGGCGTCGAGGTACTTCTCCACCATCGTCGCCGGGACGTCGAATGGATGCGCCGCGATCATCGCGTCGATCAGCTTCTCACGCAAGTCGCGCTCCGATTCCTGTTTCAGACGCCGTTCCAGCTCGTCACGCATGCGCTCGCGCAGCGTTTCCAGGTTGTCCACACCCAGATCGCGCGCCAGGTCGTCGTCCAGCTCGGGAAGATGTTTCTCCTTGACCTCTTTCAGCGTCAGGACGAATGCAACCAGCCTGCCAGCAATCTCCTGGTTGTCGTGATCGGCCGCATACTGCACCTCGGCCCGAGCTGTCTCTCCGGGGGAGAGTCCACGCACGGCGGCCTCGAACTCTGCAACGACCTGACCTTCGCCGAGCTGGAACGGATAGTTGTCGACCCGCTGGCCCGTCCGCTCCTCTCCCTGCTCGTCGAGCGGCACGTAGGAGACCAGCAGGAAGTCGCCGTCCTGCGCTGGGCGCTCCACGGCTTCGAACTGCGCGTTCTGCTCGCGAACGCGCTCGAGCTCCTGCTCGATCTCCTCGTCGCGCACCTCCGGCCGCCACTCCGCGGCCCGCAGCGCTTCCAGCGCGACCAGCTGGAGGCGTGGACGCACGTCCACTTCGACCTCCATACGCACCGCCTGCGGGTTCTCCAGATCGAGCGTGCGGATGTTGGGTGTGGATACGACGTCGAGCCCCTCCTGCTCGATCGCCTGCTGGCAAACGGCCGGGATGAGGTTTTCGACGCTCTCGGCCCGGATGCGCTCACCGAACTCGCGCTCGATCAGGTCGCGCGGCACCTTCCCCTTGCGGAAGCCGGGCCGCGTGATGCGACGGCGCAGCTCGCGCAGGACGCGTTCGCGCTCGTCGTCGTAGTGCCCGCGCGCAAACTCGATCGTCAAGACGCGGGCGCAGCCGGACGCGGCCGCGGTCGTCACCTGCAGCTCGATCGAAGGCTTCTGTTGCGTGCTGTTCATTTCGTCTTTCCGTTTCAGCGCCACGACTGGTGCGAGAGGCGGGACTCGAACCCGCACGGTTTTACCCACTAGATCCTAAATCTAGCGCGTCTGCCAGTTCCGCCACTCTCGCAGTAACTCACACATTCACAACAGTTTGCGCCCGGACAACCGTAGCACAAGCGGGAAACCCGGGTCAACGACGGTGCCGGCGCCCGAACTTACGCCAAGCCACCGCGCCACGGAAGCCGCCGCAGCCGGCCCGGTGAAACCGCCAACCTTCACGGCGCCGCGGCCCGCAGCTCCTCGAGCACGTGGTCGGTGTACTCCGTCGTCGCCGTCCCACTCGACGTCGACAAATCCCGGATGCGGCCGGACTGCAGTGCGGCGGCCATGCTCTGCTCGATCCGCGTCGCGGCGCGCTCCTCACCGACGTAGTCGAGCAGCATCTGCACGGCAGCGATCGCCGCCAGGGGACAGATGACGTTGCGGCCCGCGTGCTTCGGCGCCGAGCCGTGGATGGGCTCGAACATCGAGACCTGCCCCGGATGCAGGTTCCCCGAGGCCGCGAGGCCCATGCCTCCCTGGATGGCCGCTCCCAGGTCGGTGATGATGTCGCCGAACATGTTCGGCACGACGGCGACGTCGAACCACTCCGGGTTCTTCACCATCCACATCATGGCCGCATCGATGTAGGCGTGATCGCGCTGAATCTCGGGATACTCCGCACCCACCTCTTCGAAGATGCGCGTCCAGATGTCCTGACCGCGGAGCGCGTTCGCTTTGTCGATGAGCATGAGTCGCTTGCTCTTGCCGCGTTTGCGCGCGAGCTCGAAGGCGTAGCGTACCGCACGCTCGACGCCTTTGCGCGTCATGACCATCTCCTGGATCGCCACTTCGTCGTCGGTGCCCTTCTTGAAGAAGCCGTGGATGCCGACATAGAGATCCTCGGTGTTCTCGCGCACGAAGATCATGTCGACGTCCTTCGGCGTCTTCCCCTTCAGCGGCGTGAGGTCTTCATGGTAGAGCTTCACCGGTCGCAGATTGACGTACAGATCGAGTCCGAAGCGGACGCCTGCGACGATGGCGCGCTCCAGGAGCCCCGTCTCGACGCGTGGGTCGCCGATGGCACCCAGGAAGATGGCGTCGAAGTCGCGCAGCTCGCGCAGCGCGGAGTCGGGCATGAGCTCCTGCGTCTTCAAGTAGTGGTCGGCGCCGTAGGGAAACTCGCTGCATCGATACCTGAAGCCGTCGATCGACGCGACGGCATCGAGAACGCGCCGTGCCTCCCGCACGACCTCGGGCCCCACGCCGTCACCGGCGATCACAGCGATCTGGTACTCCTTGCCCATGCGCACTCCCTCAGGCCTCAGGGTTGCGGATCACAATGGCCATCCCTTGGCCGCCACCGATGCAGGCGCTTGCGACACCCCAGGTCGCGCCGCGACGCCGCAGCTCCATCGCCAGGGTCAGAATGAGTCGGGTGCCGGTGGCGCCGAGCGGGTGGCCGATCGCGATCGCGCCGCCGTTGACGTTGACGCGTTCACGCGGCAGGCCGAGCTCCTTTTCCACCGCCAGATACTGCGCCGCAAAGGCCTCGTTGATCTCGAACAGATCGATGTCCTCGAGCTTCAGGCCGGCGCGCGAAACCGCTTGGCGAATCGCGGGCACGGGACCGATCCCCATGATGTTGGGGGCGACGCCGGTGACGGCCCAGTCCACGACCTGCGCCAGCGGCTTGTGCCCCTCGGCACCTGCCTTGTCCGCGGACATGACGACGACCGCGGCGGCACCATCGACGATGCCGCTGGCGTTTCCGGCGGTCACCATGCCGTCACGCCCGAAAGCGGGCGGGAGCTTCGACATCGCCTCGAGCGAGGGATTGTCGAAGAGGTGATCGTCGTCTTTGACCTCGTCGTCGCCGCGACGCCCCTGGATGACGACCGGGACGATCTCCTCAGCCAGAACTCCCTGCTCGCGGGCGCGCCGCGCCTCGCTCATGCTGCGGAAGGCAAAGGCATCCTGCTCCTCGCGCGAGACGTTGCGCTCGCGAGCCAGCTTCTCCGCGGTCTGCGCCATCAGCAGCCCGCAGTAGGAATCGCGCAACGACACCATCAGCAGGTCTTCCAGCTCACCCTGTCCGAGCCGGAGTCCCGATCGCAGTCCCCGGAGCACATGCGGCGTCTGGCTCAGGTTCTCCATGCCCCCGGCCAGCACCGTGTCCGCTTCGCCCAGCTGGATCAGCTGCGTCGCCGAAACCACGGACTGGATTCCACTGCCGCAGAGCCGGTTCACGGTCAGCGCCGGAACCTCCTGCGGCACGCCCGCCTTGAGGCCGACGTGGCGCGCGCCGTAGAGGGCATCGCCGCTCGTTTGCAGGGCGTTGCCCATGATGACGTGCTGGATCTCCTCCGGCTTCACCGCGCTGCGCTCGAGCGCCGCCTGTGCCGCGATGGCGCCCAGATCGTTCGCAGAGAGCGATTTCAAGCGCCCTCCCGGTTTGCCGGCACCGGTCTTGCCGCCCGACCACTCGGTCATCGGCGTGCGCGCACCGGCCAGCACCACGGCGCGGAGCTGGTTGCTGCTCATGGTCTTCCCTTCCGGATCAGCGGTTCTTGAACTCCGGCTTGCGCTTGTCGAGGAACGCCTGCATTCCCTCGCGCATATCCTCGGTCGCGCTCACCACACCGAAGGAGTTCGCCTCCAGGACCATTCCTTGCTCCATCGCCATGTCGAGCCCGAGGTGAATCGACTCGAGCGCCGCCGCAAGTGCCACCGGAGCGTTGCGGAGCATGGCGCCAACGAGCTTGCCGGTCTCCTCGATGAGCTTCTCCAGCGGCACGACGCGGTTCACGAGACCGATCCGCCACGCCTCCTGCGCCGGGATGCGCTGGCCGGTGAGCGTCAGCTCGATGGCACGACCGCGTCCGACGAGGCGCGCCAGGCGCTGCGTGCCGCCGTAGCCGGGAATGACTCCCAGGCCCACTTCCGGCAGACCGAACTGCGCGTTCTCGGAGGCGATGCGCACGTGGCACGCCATCGCGAGCTCGCAGCCGCCACCGAGCGCGAAGCCGTTGACGGCCGCGACGACCGGCTTCGGGAAAAGCTCGATGCGTCGGAAGAGCCTCTGCCCGCGACGTGCCGTCGCCTTGGCGCGGATCGACGTCAGCTGCGCCAGCTCGTTGATGTCGGCGCCGGCGACGAACGCCTTTTCGCCCGCGCCCGTGACGATCACGGCGCGCGCCGACTCCGCTGCCTCGATTTCACGGAAGGCGGAGTCCAGCTCGTCGAGAGTCGCGGCGTTGAGCGCGTTGAGCTTGTCGGGACGGTTGACGGTGACGGTGGCGACCGCACCGTCCTGGCTCAGCAGGACGTTGGGCATGTCTCTCCTCCAGGGCGTCGAATCAGCCGTTTTCGG
>CP070763.1:193581-211953 GCA_020349025.1 Candidatus Latescibacterota bacterium
CGTTGGGATCGGCGCGACAACGATTTCTACTCCTACCGTGGCAACCTTTTCGGTTTCGGCTTCAATTTGAACGAGGGAATCCGCGACACGAAGGCGAGCTTCTCGAAGTACAACCTAGAGTTGCAGCAGTTCATCCCGCTCGGAGGCGTGCGTCGAACTCTGGCGCTGCGATTCAACGGCGTGATCACCGACGATCGATCCCCGGCGGGCATCGACGCGCCGGTATTCGCATTCGAGAGGCTGGGCGGGAACCGGACGGTCCGCGCGTACAGGAACGGGCGCTTCGTCGACGAGGACATGATCGTCGGCAACGTCGAGTACCGCTACCCGATGTGGTGGGTCGAAGCGGAAAGCGGCATCGCGATGGACGTGGTGGCCTTCTTCGACTTCGGGACGGTCATGCCGGACCTGTCGAAGATGCAGCGGAAAGACATCCGCAACGGTGCCGGCTTCGCCCTCTACATGGTGACCGCGCGCAGCCTCATTGGCCACTTTCTGGTGGGATGGACGTCGGAGGGTGCACGCGTCGATCTCGCAATCCGGGGGCCGATTCGATGAGAAGAGCTGCCTCTGCATCGACGCGCTGGCTGCAGGCCGCAGCGCTTCTGCTCGTGGTCGCGACGGCGATCGCCTTGGCCGGGTGTGGCGGCAAACCCCGCATCGCGCTCGCTCCCGTTCCGCAGCAGGACGACGATCGCTACGACGTTCCGGAACCCGCGGAAGTCGTGCGCAAGGATGTCTACGACATTCTGGACTACACCGTGTTCAAGCCGGTGCAGTCGCTCTTCGACGTCCCGCGCGGGATGCGCCGACTGGCGGGCAAGCCGAAGCCGGCGCTGAACGTAACGCCACTTGACGAAATCCAGGATTCCACCTGGTGGGAGAATCGTATCGGCGCGCGCAACATCACAGTCGAGGAGATGCGTCGTGGTCCGAACGCACCCCTCGGCCCCGACCTCGATGGTCCCTGGATGGTGGTGCGGGCCAAGACGCAGGGGGTGACACCCGGCTTCACGATCGAGGATCCGCGCGGCGATCGTTTCGTCATCAAATTCGACCCGTTCGATTATCCGGAGCTTGCGACCGGCGCCGAGGCGATCTGCACGCGGCTCTTTTGGGCTCTCGGCTATCACGTGCCGCAGAACTATCTCGTGAACTTCGATCCGGCGATTCTCGAGATCGCCGAAGATGCCAGAGTGGGCTCCGGGAAGAAGAAGCGTGGCATGACACGCGAGGACATGCAGGTTATCCTCGACAAGGTACCGCGCAGCGCGGATGGAACGTTGCGAGCCATTGCGAGCCGGCTGCTCTCGGGCAAGCCGATCGGGCCCTTCTCCTTCCTCGGCACACGCAAGGACGACCTGAACGACGTCATTCAGCATGAGCATCGACGCGAGCTTCGCGCCTACCGCGTCTTCTGTTCCTGGGTAAACCACAACGATTCGCGCGAGATCAACACGCTCGACATGTACGTCGAGGAAGTAGGGCGTCACTTCGTCAAGCACTACCTGATCGATTTCGGCGCCACGCTCGGCAGCCGCAGCTACAACAACAACCTGCGCAGCGAAGGGTACGAGTACATCATCGATTTCGGCGTCTGGGCGAAGTCCTTCTTGACGCTCGGCCTGTGGACCCGGCCCTGGACGCAGATCGAGTACCCGGAGGTCCGTGGGCTTGGGCGCTTCGAGGCCGAGCATTTCGTGCCGGAGGAGTGGAGGCCGGACTATCCGAACCCCGCGTTCTCACGCATGAACCGGCGCGACGCCTTCTGGGCTGCAAAGCTCGTCATGAAGGTCGACGACGACCTCGTGCGCGCGGCGGTGGAGAGCGCCGAGTTCAGCGATCCGCGCGCGACATCGCTTCTCGTCGAGGCACTGATCGAGCGCCGCGATCGCATCGGACGTGAATGGTTCTCAAGCATCAACCCGCTCGACGAGTTCGAGGTGAAGTGGGACCGGAGCGCCGGTCCGTCGACGAAGGGCCCGACGTTGCTTTTCGCGGACCTTGCCGAGCGCTACGGCCTCTGGGAACACGAGCGCTACCAGATCAAGATTCGCGGACCGCGAGGTCAGATCGCCAAGTTCGACACCTCTCGTGCCGAAGTCGACTTGACTGATGCCGTCCGCGCGTTGGGTTCACCTTCGACAGACCACATCGAGAAGCGCCTGCTCACCGTGTCGATTCGCTCCATCGACCTGGATGGCGATTCGAGCCCCAACCTCGAGCTCACGCTCCTGCTGCACGCGAGCGGCGAGCTGCGCATCGTCCGTATCGAGCGCGGGCTGTAGCGATCGGTCCAAGGCGGTGGCTGGATTGCGTCAGCGGTAGGGAAGCGTGGACGGGGCACCCGGCTCGAAGCCGACGAAAGACGTTGTCGGTGAGCTGCCGAGCCGGAAGCTGTCGATTGCCGTGCCCTCCGGGCCGTTGAGCAGGAAGCCGAAACGCAGCTCGAACGGATCGAAGATCAACCTCTCGTTGTGAAAGCGCAAACCGAAGCCGACGCTGCTCGTGTAGCTGCCGCGCGCCACATCTTCGAAGTTGTTTCCGAGCGTGGCGGTCGCGAGGAACCCGAATGGCGCAAACTTGAATCCCCAGAGGTTGTACGGCGTGAACAGGACCGACTCGAGCCCCATCACCAGGCGCTGAGTTCCCCGCTCCGGTTGCGCCGTCACGGCAATCGGGTTGTTGATGCCTTCGAGGGCGATGCCCTCGTTCGATTCGCGGCGCCGGAACCCGTGCGTCCCACGAATCGCAGCGAACTGGCGGAAGCGGTAGCGGCCGAGGACGGCGAGCGGACTGAAGTACTCGGCGCGAAAGCTAGCCACGACATCCTCCCAGCGCTCAGCCCGCCAGAAGCTGCCCACCCCGACACTGGCCGTGAAGTAGCCGAACCCGTCCGTGTAGGAGCCGACCCGCAGCCTCGTGTCCGCGTAGAAGCGGTCTTCCAGCTCGCCATCCACCCAGCCCGCGGTGGCGCCAAAGAGGAAGCCGTACGGGATGTCCTCGGTGCGGCCGTAGCCGCGGATCAAGCGGCTCTTGCGGAAGCGGCTCTGGTTGAGCGACAGGCTTGCGAGCCAGCTGACGCGGTCGAGGAAGCCGCGATTCATGCTCGCCGTGGCCAGTGGCCGCTGGTGGAAATCGATCCACTCGACTCGCACCGCGGGCGTGAGCGCCGTGCGACTGAGTCCGCCGCCGGGGTTCGCGCCCAGGGGGAAGGAGCGTCCGAGCCACACGTCGGTGCGGTCCCAGGTCTGCGATTCCAGCAACGTCCCGTTGGCTTTGAGCTCGAGGTTGGCCAGCTCCAGCGCCCCGATGTATCGGATCTGCGGCGCCACGCGCTGGCGTGAAAAGAGCACGCGCGCGGTTTTCTCGAACGGATTGTCGAAGTAGCGGTATTCGCCGTTCACCCAGCTGCCGCCCAGGTTGTCGACGACGTAGCCCGCGACGAGCCCCACCCTCTGGTCCGCCTCGAGATCCACGTCGAATTGAAACTCGATCTGGTGACCGAATCCCATGAAATTGCGCTCCTTGAGGTTCAGGCGGTAGCGCTTCGACGTGTGAACCTTCATGTCGACGCCGATGGAGAAGCGGTCGCGTGTGATCACCAACACGTCCACGGTGTCCGCCACTCCGGGAACCGGGAGCACTTCGATGCGGGCATCGAGGATGAACGGTGTGCTGCGCAGCAAGCGCTCCGAGTCGGCAAGCACGAACGGATCGAGGAGATCTCCCTCCCGCATCAGCAGGTACTTGCGAATCATGCGGGTGCGCGTGTCCACGTGGACGGCGTCGCCGATTTGACCGAGGGAGGAGCGCTCCACCCTGCCGGTTGCCGGGTCGTAGTAGCCGAACATCTCGACCTGCTGAATCTCGATGCTGCGGATGACCCGTCCCCTGAACTCGACGTGGGGCTGCTCGCTTGGCACGACCTCGACAGGCGCTTCCTCATCGACCGCGGGGGAGCCGACGAACAGGTAATCGGAAACCAGACGCGTAAAGCGGTTGCCCGACTGCGAAGGCATGGAATCGGGGGGGGCGGAGGGGGCGCTCGCCACCTGTGCGGCTGCGATGCGGTCCGCCGCAGCCGCCCCGGCTGCCGTGCCGCCCGGCTGGGCTCCGGACGCGGGCGCGCAACAGAGCAGAAGAATGACCCAGAGCAGGAAAGACACGTTTGAAGAGGCCTACTCCTCGATCCTCGGGGAACGTCGCCATTTGGCCAGAAAGAAACCCATGAGGAAGCCGAGCAGCGTGGCGAGAAGGAGCAGGACGATCTGCGACATGCTCAGCTGCCAAAAGAGAAGTCGGAAGGTGACGACCGAGGTGTTCTGTGCGATGACCACGCCCGCCAGAACGGCGAGCACGAGGACGATGATCAGCTTCGCGTTCATGCGGATCCTCCCGTGTCCGTGACGGACTTCTCCAGGGGGGAGCTTATCACTTGGAGGACGCCAGGAGAATGCCGCAGCCACGCCCCTCGGCGCAGGCGTCTGGCAGCCGTCCGCGGCCGCTCACTTCCCGAGAATCTTGACGAGGACGCGCTTGCGGCGGCGCCCGTCGAACTCCCCGTAGAAGATCTGCTCCCAGGGGCCGAAGTCGAGCTGCCCTTTGGTGATGGCGACGACGACCTCCCGCCCCATGACCTGTCGCTTGTGATGGGCGTCGCCGTTGTCCTCTCCGGTGCGGTTGTGGTGGTAGCGCTCCGGGCTGGGGTCGAAGGGGGCGAGCCACTCCAACCAGCGCTTGTAGTCGTCGTGCAAACCGGGCTCGTCGTCGTTGATGAACACACTGGCGGTGATGTGCATGGCGTTGACCAAGCACAACCCTTCCGCAACGCCGCTCTTCTGCAGTGCCGCCTCGACCTGGGGAGTGATGTTCATGAACCCCATGCGTTCCGGGACTTCGAAGCTCAGCGTCTCGCGATACGATTTCACCAGGACCTCCTCGGACGTTTTGTCCTGCCGATGCGAGGCCATCGTATCACGGATGCACGCGGTAATCGTGGAAGTCGACGTTCTGACTCGAAGGACACTCCCCCACTTCCTGCATGACGAGGTTCGCACCGGAGATCGCGTTGACGTTGATGGTGACGGAGCCGACGGCGTTCATCAGCTCGATGAGCGTGAAGCCAGCGCGCCTGGCGGGTGGGGATGGATGTTCGTGAGGGACACCGCAGAGCATGAAGTGCAAGGATGGCAATGTTCGTACCGGATGTCCGACATCTTGTAAACTGGCGCTGCGCCCCGCCCGAAACGGGCTCCGGCCTTCGGCTGACACGATTAGGATGTCCGAATGCGAATTCTAAGCGCTGTTCTGCATCCCGTTCTCTTCGCCGTCTTCCCGATTCTCTTCCTGCTCGCCCACAACCTCGATACCTTCCGGCTCGACGCCGCGCGTGTGCCGTGCGCGGCTGCGGCTGTCGGCGCCCTCTCCGTCTGGGGGATCGTGGCCGCGATCACGCGGGACGCCCGCGCGGCGGGGCTCCAGGTGTCCCTGTTCCTACTTTTCTTCTTCTCTTTCGAGCATGTGCGTCGCCTCGGCATCGCGGCTGGCATTCCCGCGACGGCTGCTGGAGTTGCCGTTGGGATCGCTCTGTTGCTTCTGCTCGGGCTCGCTGTGTTCCTGCTCGTGCGAAGCCGCGCCGATCTGCGTCCTGCGACACGCGCCTTCAACACGGCTGCAGCGCTCCTCGTGGGGATGTCGCTCGGGCGCATCGCAAACCACGAGCTGCGGGCCCGAGTGCCTGCGCTGGAGCCGAATACGACCCTCAGTGACACGCGAGTCTATGCGGCACGCGCGCGTCGGGATCTGCCGGATGTCTACTACATCGTGCTCGATGGCTACGGCCGACAAGACGTACTGCTCGAGCGCTTCGGCCACGACAACGGTGAGCTCCTGCGCTACCTGGAGGCGAAGGGCTTCTTCGTTGCGCGTCGCGCGCGTGCCAACTACTCACAGACGGCGCTCTCGCTTGCTGCGACGCTCAACATGGACTACGTGCAGAGACTCCTGCCCGGGATGCGCGGGCGCCGGGATCTTGCACCTCTCGAACGCTTGATCCAGGAGAACCGTGTCTTCCAGCAGCTGCGCGACTTGGGCTACAAGGTCGTCACCTTCCCGACCGCGAGCGACATCACCCGCCTGGAGCGTCGCGACGTGCACTTCGACGGCAGCACGCGCAACGAATTCGAAACCGGTCTCCTGAGCCTCACCCCGTTGCCTTTCGTCGCACGGCTCGTCGGAGCACGGGACAACGCCATTCTCGACCCGTACGAGGCCCACCGCCGCAGCGTGCTGTTCAAGTTCGAGAAGATCATGGATCTCTCGGAGCTCAGCCGGCCCATCGTGGTCTTTGCGCACTTTCTGAGCCCGCACCCACCGTTCGTGTTCGGTGCCGATGGCCAGCGTGTGGAGCCCGCGAGCCCCTTTTCGATCCGCGAACGGGACCACGCGGCGGGGTACGTCGAGGGCTACGCGGCTCAGCTGCGCTTCGTCGATCGCAAGTTGCGCGAGCTCGTCGACGCGATCCTCGAGCGTTCCTCCCCTCGACCAATCATCGTGATCCAGGGGGATCATGGCCCAGCCTCCGCATGGCTGCAGTTCTGGCAGCGGAACCACCGTTGGAACACGCGCGATCCGCAGGTGTACCGGGAGCGGCTCTCCGTGCTCAACGCGATCCACCTGTCGGGGAGAGAGGATTCACCCTTCTACGATGGCGTCTCGCTCGTCAACACCTTCCGCTTGATTCTCAACCACGACTTCGGCGGTCGATTGGCTCCGCTGCCAGACGAGAGCTTCTTCTCCGAGTACGACGCCCCGTACGGCTTCTCCAACGTGACACGTCTACTCGATCGTGCCGAAGCAGCCGCGTCGGAGTAGGGGCGGACTCGGCTCGATGTGTATACTGGCGCTCGATGCACGCGAATCGTCACATCATCCTCGGCACCGCAGGCCACGTCGATCACGGCAAGACGGAGCTCGTGCGCGCGCTGACCGGCATCAACACGGATCGCCTGCGCGAGGAGCAGGAGCGCGGGATTTCGATCGAGCTCGGCTTCGCCGAGATGGTGCTTCCGAGCGGCGATCGGGTCGGGCTGGTCGACGTTCCCGGGCACGAGCGTTTCGTCAAAGCAATGGTTGCCGGCGCCGCGGGCATGGATCTGGGACTGTTGGTGGTGGCGGCCGACGAGAGCGTCATGCCACAGACGCGCGAGCACCTGGACATCATGGCGTTGCTCGGTTTGAGGGGGGGAGTCGTCGCGGTGACGAAATGCGATCTCGTCGACGAGGAGACTGCCGAGATCGTCGAGGCCGAGATCGAAGACCTCGTCCAGGGCACATTCCTGGAGGGAGCGCGCGTCGTGCGGACGTCGGCGCGCACACGTCAGGGGCTCGACGATCTGCTCTCCGCGCTCGAGGAGACGACGGCGACGCTGCCGGCCAAGCCTACCGACACGTTCTTCAGGTTGCCGGTGGACCGCGCCTTCGTGCTCCCGGGAGTCGGGCTCGTGGTCACCGGCACGGCGTGGTCCGGGCGCGTGCGCGAAGGGGACACCGTGGAGGTGCTGCCGTTGCAGCGTCGCGCGCGCGTGCGCAGCGTCCAGGTCCACGGCCAGAAACGCCAGGAGGCGCTCGCGGGCGAACGCGTTGCGATCAACCTGCACGGTTTCAAGCAGGAGGAGCTGGAGCGCGGCATGCTCGTGGCGACGCCAGAGATGTTGCAGCCCAGCTACATGATCGATGCGAGCATCTATCTGTTGCCGTCGTTCAAGCGCGCGCTGCGCAACCGCACGCGCGTGCGCGTTCACCACGGAGCTGCCGAGGTCTTCGGGCGCGTGGTCCTGCTCGACCGCGAGGAGCTGGAGCCAGGCGACTCCGGGCCGGCGCAGCTGCGGCTCGAGCAGCCGCTGGCCACCGACCGCGAAGACCACATCGTGCTGCGCTTCTACTCGCCGATGCGCACCATCGGTGGCGCGCGCGTCCTCGACCCGAGGCCGGAGAAGCATCGGCGTTTTCGTGAAGACGTGCTGGAGGAGTTCGAGCTCAAGGAACGCGGCTCGCCGCCCGACCTGCTGCACGATCTGATCCGCCGCGGCGGTGTCGATGGCGTCAGTCGGGCGGCGCTCCATGAGGCACGCGTCCTCGCTGAGAGCGAGCTCGATCCGACCCTCGGCGCGCTGCAAGAGGCGGAGCGCATCGTGCGCGTGGGGCAGGTCTTCTACGACGTCGATGTTCTGGCGCGCACGGCCGACACGATCCGGGACCTGGCGTTGGCGCACCAGCGCGACAACGCCCTGAGCTGGGGGATCGGCCGAGCCGAGCTGCAGGAACGCCTGGGTCATCGCGCCGCACGCGCGCGCTTCAACGAGCTGCTGGAGCACCTGGCGGCAGAGCGCGTCGGCGAGGCGCCGATCCACCTGCGCTCCGATGCAGTGCGCGTCGGGTCGGGGGAGCGCGAGCTCGCCGCTGCCGACCGCGCGGCCCTGGAGAGAATCGAGACGCGCCTACGCGAAGGGGGTGCGGCTCCGCCGACCGCGTCGGAGCTGCAAAAGGAGCTCGCGGTCGGGAACCGCTTCCCGGCCTTTGCCAGCTTGCTGGAGGAGCGCGGTGTCCTGGTGAAGGTCACCGAGTCTCTCCTCTACCACGCCGACGCCCTGGCGCAGATCGAAGGCAAGCTGCGGCAGTTCCTCAAATCACGCGACGTGATGAGCATGGCAGAGTTCAAGCAGCTGACCGGGCTCACGCGCAAGTACACCGTGCCGCTTCTCGAGTACTTCGACCGCCAGGGGATCACGGCGCGTGACGGCGACGTGCGCCGCCCCGGCCCGGCGCTCGATTCCTGCTGAAGCGAGGTCCAGCCGATCTCGCCTCCCGCAGATCTTGCACGCAGCGCAACCCGTGCGCGCCGCGTGGTTGCGCGGCGCGCCGGCCGCTCCTCCTGATCTTGCTTGCCCGCAACGACTTTCGCCGCGCGCGCAGTTCGGCACGTCGGTTGCTGTGCACACCACCTGGATGGCGGTTCGCCGCGCAGCGACCGCCTCGACGAAGGAAGGGAACTCGTGCAGAAGCACCTTCATCCCGTCTTGATCCCCCCCGTCCCTGCCGCGCCGCAACGGCGCCTGGTTCCGGTGGCGGACCAGCGCTCCGCCACCGGATCCTGACGACTCTCCTGCGTCGCGCCGGTGCCATTTCGGAACAGATCGCGAGTTCCATTGCGGGCGTTCGCGGCCGACGTCGCCAAACGGACGATAGATGTGGAGCTCGGTGATGACCCAGTCGGTGTCGCCGCCACCACTGGAGTCGGGCGCCGTCGTCGAAGCGGATGCCTGCAGGTGAAAGCCGCAGCTCGCCCGCCACGGTGAAATCCCCGAACGCGCGGTCGGCCGCGTCGGCGTCGTCCAGGCCGTCCGGCGTTGCCGCAGGGCCACCTTCAGCTTGCCGTTGTGGAACACGCGAGCACACCGATTCGGCAAAACGCAGAGTCACTCGCCCAAGTGGAGGTCTGACGAGGGCAGCGGCCCGGGAACGGTCGTGGGATCGGTGCGCGGCTGGGTCGAGAACACGCCGATCCCCCCGCCGGGCCGGGTTCGGCGGCCATGGCCATCGATGGCGCAAGTGCAAGCGGAATAACTGATTCCGCGAATCGTTCGTGGCAGCGTCGCCGAAAGCTCACTCACGGGCGACACGGCCTCGCGACGCGGTGACTCCGAGCTCGAGCGAGTCGGGCCGGACACGACGACCGGCTTGATCCGAACGCCCCGATGAGCCACGATTCACGGCCCAGCACGAGGCTTGGATCCGACAACGCGGGTGCGTCGAGCTTGTGCCGGCGACAACGGATTCAAAACCGAGAAAGAGGAACTCATGCAACGTCAGACCGTGTTCGCGTTCGTTGCCGGAGGGGTCGCGGCCGTCGCGATCATCGTCGCGGTGCTCTTGGTGGCCAACCTGTCGCCTGCAGGCGCGCAATCATCGCCCGACGTCTCGGCGTGGTCGCCGACCAAGGCCGTCCCAGAGCTGGATGTCTACTACCCCGGAACCGAAGACCTCGCACCCGACGAGATGCGGATCGTTGCCCTCGGGACCGGCATGCCGAGCGTCCGGCCGAAACAGGCCGCCGCATGCTGGCTCGTGGAGCTGGGCAACGGCGACAAGTTCCTCTTCGATATCGGGAGTGGGAGCCACGAACGCATCGCGGCGCAGAAGATCCCGTACGACTACCTGGACAAGGTCTTCATCGGCCACCTGCACGTCGACCACTACGGCGACCTCGCGTCGTTCTGGCTCGGCGGTACGACGATGAACCGACTGACGCCGCTTCGCGTCTGGGGACCGAGCGGCGCGACACCGGAGTACGGCACCGCGGTCGCGTTGCAGAAGATGCAAGAGATGTACGTCTGGGACATCGGAACGCGCGCCGGCGTCATCGACTTCCGCGGAGGCGAGCTCGAGGTCCACGAGTTCCCGTTCGATGGGGTCAATCAGGTCATCTACGACGAGAATGGGGTCGTCGTGCGCAGCATCCCGGCCGTCCACGGCTTGGATGGCGCCGTCAGCTTCATTCTGGAGTGGAACGGGCTCAAGTTCGCATTCTCGAGCGACACGATCCCCAACAAGTGGTGGGTCGAGCACGTGAAGGGCGCGGACGTGGCTGTTCACGAGTGCTTCCTGCCGCCGACGCTCCTGGTGACGAAGCAGGGTTTCGCACCGATCGAAGCGCTGCAGGTGGGGACCCAGGGTCACACCTCGCCGGAGCAGTTCGGCAAGGTAATGTCGATGACGCAGCCACGCCTGGCCGTCGGCTACCACTTCTACAACGACTTCGACACCGCGCCGGAAGTGCGCCAGCGGGTTCGCAAGACCTACGAGGGCCCACTCGTCCTGGCTGTGGACTACATGGTGTTCAACGTCACGAAGGATGAGATCCGGGTGCGGATGTCGGCGCACGACGAAGAAATCTGGCCGAGCCCGGCGCTCAAGCAGAAGAATCCACCCGACATCAGCAAGGCGGTCGAGTTCTCCGATTTCACGAAGTCGGGTGCGTTGGCGTTTCCAGAAATCGTGGGGCCGATCTACGACGAGATCAACCAGATCTACGGAACGAATCACGAGCCGGCATTCAAGTAGAAGCCGTGGAATCCTGCTATCCACCTGAATCGTCTGGCGAGGCGGGGAGCACGCACTTCCGCGACATGGTGAGGAGTGATGGGCAAGGTCGAAGTCAAGATTCGCTGCAATCGCTGTGACGCCGTCGAGACGGTGGTGACGGAGGCCTGGTCGAGGCTCAAGACGAGCTGCGGCTGTGCGGGTCCGTATCGCGTGCTGGAACGCAACCTGTTGCCCGACGACGACCACGCCGGGTCCGATCCATCCACGGCCACCTCGAGAAAGGGGTAGGCGGGTGGATTTTCTCGCTCGCCTGCATCAAGACTCGATCGTCTGTGACCTTCACGCCGACTCGCTGCAGTGGGTCGCAGCGGGAGGGTCGCTCGGGGGTCACGCCGGTCACCTCGACCTGCCACGCGCGCGTGCCGGCGGCCTCGATCTGCAGTTCTTCTCCGTCTGGGTCGACGTCACCTACCTGCCCACGGACGGCGAGCCGGATCGCAGCTTCGCGCGCGCGTGCGAGATTCTCGACGCCTTCGAGCGCGAAACGACGCGCCACACGGATGCCATGGCGCCGGTCACCAGCGCTTCCGACTCGCGCCGGATCGTCGCGGAGGGCAAGCTTGCGGCGGCCCTGGGTGTGGAGGGTGGGCATGCGATCGAGAGTGATCTCGACAAGCTGGAAGAGCTCTACCGCCGCGGCGTGCGTTATCTGACGCTGACGTGGAACAACAGCACCGATTGGGCACAGGCGGCGAAGGTGGAGCATCAGCGCGGATCCCCGCAGGGCGGTCTGAGTCCGCTCGGTGAAGCGGTCGTGCGGCGGATGAACCACCTCGGCATGATCGTCGATCTGTCGCACGCCGCCGAGAGCACCTTCTGGGACGTGCTCCGCGTGTCGGAGGCACCGGTCATGGCATCGCACTCGAACGCCTTTGCGCTCTCTCCCCACTACCGCAATCTCAAGGATGAGCAGATCAAAGCGCTGACGGAGCGCGGCGGCATCATCGGAATCAACTTCTACAGCAGCTTCCTCGACGCCGACTACGCGCGCCGGCGCGAGGAGGCGGAGGAGCGTCGCCGGGCGGAGCTCGAAGCGCTCGAGCGCGAGATGCCGTACGACTATCCGGCACGGGCGGCACGCGAGCGGGAGCTGCTGCAGGCCGAGATGGGACACGTCCCCGTCCCCGCGACCCGCGTCGCCGATCACATCGAGTACATCGCGCGCCTCGTGGGCCCGGACCACGTGGCGTTGGGAAGCGACTTCGATGGCACGAACGCCGTGCCGGACGACATTCCCGACGTCTCCCACCTGCCTATCGTCACACGTCTGCTGCACGAGCGCGGTTTCTCGGAAAGCGACATCCGCAAGATCCTGGGCGGCAACGTCCTGCGTTTCTTCGAAACCGTCTGCGGGTGAAGGGCGGGTCGCGTCGGGCTGCGCGCGCCTTGCCTCAAGAGTCCAGAAGCCGCCGGGCGCGACGGAAGGCCGCGTTCCACATCCGCCGTGTGAGCTTCCTCGTCTGGGTGTTCTGACGGCTCGGGTGGTAGGAGGCGAGAAGAATGATCTCGCGCCGCGCCTCATCCGGCGTGCGCAGCTCGTAGTGCGCGGCGTGCGCGAAGCGCGGACGTGGCCGCGGGATCTCGAACCCGGCGCCGCTCAAGAGCCGCAGCGTCGCGGTGAAGGCGATCTGGCCGAGGCAGAGAACGACCCGGAGTCGGCGGAGCGCCGGGAGCTCGCGCTCGAGGAACGGGCGACACGCGTCGATCTCCTCCGGCGTCGGCTTGTTGCCCGGGGGCGCACAGCGGACAGCGGCACTGACGTACGCATCGTGCAGTGCCTGGCCGTCGTCACGCGATGTCGATTCCGGTTGCGTCGCGAAGCCGTGTTGGTGGAGCGCGGCGAAGAGCCAGTCGCCGCTCGAGTCGCCCGTGAACATGCGGCCCGTGCGGTTGGCTCCGTGTGCGGCGGGCGCCAAGCCAACGATCCACAGGCGCGCGCGCCTGTCGCCGAAGCCGGGGACGGGGCGGCCCCAGTACACGTCGTCCCGGTAGGCGCGGCGCTTCGTGCGTGCAACGTGTGCACAGTAGTCACGCAATCGCGCGCACCTCTCGCAGCGGACGACCTCGTCACGGATCTTGCGGATCGAATCGCCTCGCGGACGCCTCGCTTCTGTAGCGTGGGTCGGCGTGACCGCGTTACGTCGTCCGGGCCTCTTGTGGCGTGGAACCGGTGCCATCACAGCACGATAGCACGGTCGATCGCGCCGAAGGCGGGCCACCCGCGGCGCGGAGCGTGCGCCCGGGTCCGGGCTTGCAAAGGGCGGGGCGATCTTCTAGCATGCGCCCGCAGTCGAAGCACCCGTGCGTAGCGTGCGTCGGCAAGACCCTCCAGCGATGAACTTGCGGCTGGGCCTCGCCAGGAGGTTCCGGCCGCCCGGATCGATCCAACAATACCAGGAGTGACCCCCATGAAGTTTGCAGTCCGTGTCGCCTGTGTCGCGTTCCTGACCGCTCTCGTCGGCTGGGGTTGCGGCGGCGGCGGCGGCGATTCGTCCGATCAAGGCGGCAGCAGCGCTCCTGCCAGCAGCGCTGGCGGCAGCAGCAGCGCGGGCGCCTCCCACGCTGCAAGCGGCGCGACCGCGACGTTGATGGGCAAGGTCAACCTCGCCGGCGCAGCGCCCGAGCGCAACCCCCTGAAGATGACGGCCGATCCCGCGTGCGCCCAACAGCACGAGGACATGCCAGCGCTGGCGCAGGACGTGATCGTGAACGACCAAGGAATGCTCAAGAACGTGTTCGTGTACGTGAAGAACGGTCTCGAGGGTCACGAGTTCGACACGCCCGAGGAGCCCGTGGTTCTCGACCAGAAGGGTTGCGTGTACACGCCGCACGTGATCGGCATGATGGTGAAGCAGGACTTGAAGATCCTCAACAGCGACCCCACGCTGCACAATATCCACGCCCTTCCGAAGGTGTCCGGCAACAAGGAATTCAACCTCGGAATGCCGCGCCAAGGCATGGAGTTCAGCAAGACCTTCGAGAACCCGGAGGTCATGATCCGCATCAAGTGCGACGTGCATCCGTGGATGGCCTCCTATGTCGGCGTGCTGCCCCATCCCTACTACGCCGTCTCCGGCGACGACGGGGGCTTCCGCATCGCCGACCTGCCGGCGGGGGAGTACACGATCGAAGCGTGGCACGAGAGGTACGGCACGCAGGCCCAGACGATCACGGTCGGGGACTCGCCCAACGTCGAGGTGAGCTTCACCTTCCAGTCCACCGGCTCGTGAGGACGGATCGCGCCTGGCGCGACTCGGCTCGTCGAATGGCCCGCAGCAATCTGGGGCCGGGGCTTCAATCCCCGGCCCCGATCTTGTCTAAGTCTTTGATTCACAGCCGCTTATGATCATGCAGCCGGTCTCGGGTGCGGACTCACAAGAGCGAGAAGGGCGTTGAAAACGCGACCCCGCTCGTCTAGCATCGTACGGCTGCAAGTTGCGACACGAGAAGGCGTTCGCGCGCGCCGCGCGACACCGGGCAGGCTCCGATTCGATGACCTCCAATCTTCCGGACCCGGCGAACCGGCTGCAGCCGGCGGGGTCGACTCCGAGCATCTGGCTGCATCGCTACGCGGTCTTCGTTGCCGTGTGCACGGCGCTCCTCGTGTTCGCGGGGGGATTGGTGACGAGCACCGGGGCCGGCCTGTCGGTGCCCGACTGGCCGCTCTCGTACGGCATGCTCATGCCGCCGATGGTGGGCAACGTCCGCTTCGAGCATGGTCACCGCATGGTTGCGACCACAGTTGGGATGCTCACGATCGTCCTCGCCGTCTGGCTCCAGCGCCGTGAGCCGCGCGCGCAGGTGCGTCGTCTCGGCTGGTTGGCGCTGGGCGCGGTGGTGCTGCAAGGCCTTCTCGGCGGGCTGACGGTGTTGCTGTTGCTCCCCACCCCCGTGTCGGTCGCGCACGCGTCACTGGGCCAGACCTTCTTCTGTATCGTGGTCAGCTTGGCGCTTCTGACCTCTCCCGGATGGCGACGTGCCACACCGCGCTCGGGTGGCGCCTCACAGCTGCGCAAGCTCGCACTGCTGCTGACCGCAGTCGTCTACGTGCAGCTGATTGCCGGCGCTCTCATGCGACACTCCGGAGCCGGGCTTGCGATTCCCGATTTCCCGCTGGCGTTTGGCCGCGTCGTGCCCCCGTTCGAGTCGACCGAGGTGATGGTGCACTTCGCCCACCGCGTTCTCGCAGCTTGTGTCTTCGTCGCTGCGGTAGCGACGGGCATCCACGCGCTGCGTCATCATCGTGGCGAGCGTCGGCTGCTGGCGCCCGCCCTGCTTCTGTTCTACCTCGTGCTCATACAGATCGTTCTGGGTGGCTTCGCAATCTGGACGCAGAAAGCGGTCGTGCCGACCACGCTGCACGTCCTGAACGGAGCCTTGATTCTGGCGACGAGTCTGGTGCTGACCCTGCGCAGCTTCCGGTTGCTGCAGCCGCAAGCACACATCAGGCAGCTCGAGCCGCAGCTTCGGGAACAGGTGGTGACGTGAACGCGCGCAGCGAATCGATTGGTCTCACGACGACCCGCGTGAGCGATTTCGTCGAGCTCACGAAGCCTCGCATTACGACGCTCGTGGTGATGACCACGTGGATGGGCTATGTGGTCGCTTCGCAGGGCGCGGTGCAGCTCGGCCCGCTCCTGCATGCGCTCTTGGGAACGGCCCTGACGTGCGGCGGGACGAGCGCCCTGAACCAGGTCTGGGAGCGAGACCGCGACGCGCGCATGGAACGGACGCGCCATCGGCCGCTGCCAATGGGCCGGGTGCATCCGGGTGACGCGATGTGGTTCGCCGTGGGTCTGTCGTTGGCCGGGCTGGCCGAGCTGGCGCTGTTCGTCAACCTGCTGACGGCACTGGTTGCGGGCGTCACGCTTGCGACGTACGTCTTCGCCTACACGCCGCTCAAGCGGCGCACGTGGTTGTCGACGACCGTGGGTGCGTTCCCGGGCGCGCTGCCACCCGTGATCGGTTGGGCCGCCGCCCGTGGGACGCTCGACGCAGGCGCGGTGGCTCTGTTCGCCATCCAGTTCATCTGGCAGATGCCGCACTTCTACGCCATCGCATGGATGTACCGCGAGGACTATGCGCGCGGCGGCTTCCCGATGCTGTCGGTCATCGACGAAGACGGCTCGCTCACCGGCCGGCAGATCGCCGGTTGGAGCATGCTGCTCCTGCCCGCGAGCCTTCTCCCCGCTCTGCTGGGACACGCCGGCCCGCTCTACGCCATCGGCGCGCTGCTGCTCGGATTCGTGCTGCTTCTGCTGGGGCTCGCGGTGGCGCGAACCCCCGAGCTACGCAACGCGCGTCGTGTGTTTCTGGCTTCGATTCTCTACCTGCCAGCACTCTTCGGCTTGCTGGTGCTAGACAACCTCTTGTGACGCCCCGCGGCGCGCTCGCGCACTCCCGGCGCCGGACTGGATGGAAGGAAACAGATCGATGAGTCGTACCCGTGAGCAGCGTTGGTTGTGGGGTCTGCTGGTGCTCGCCCTGGTCGGGCTGGCGACGATCACAGCGCTGCGCGGTCGCCAGGCGCGGTTGCTCGGCGATGCGCAGCCCGCCACGGCCGCCGGCACGGCAGCCGGTCTCGCCGATTACGGTGCCGTGCCCCATTTCGAGCTCGTGGCGCAGACAGGCGACGCGGTGCGTCTCGAAGATCTGCTTGGTCGGGTCTGGGTGGCCGATTTCATCTTCACGCACTGCGCCTCTACCTGTCCGATGATGAACGCGCAGATGGAGCGCTTGGCGCACAAGCTCGGCCCCGATGTCCCCGTGCGCATGGTGTCGTTCAGCGTCGATCCCGAGCGCGACACGGTAGCGCGTCTGGCGGAGTACGCCGAGGCCTACTCCGCGGATCCAGAGCGGTGGCTGTTCCTGACGGGGGAGAAGCCGGCGATCCGCGAGCTGATCAAGAAGGGATTCCACCTCGGTGTCGACGATGCCGCGCCCGAGGACGTAGCGCAGGGAGCCGAACCCATTCTCCACAGCACGCGCTTCGTGCTCGTCGATGCGAGGGGCACCATTCGTGGCTACTACGACGGCGTGGACGACCAAGCGTTGGACCAGCTGGCGCGCGACATCGAGCACCTGACGTCGGGACCGGAGCTCTGATGTCGCTCCACGATCTCCCGAGCGTGAACGCGGGCTTGAACAGCACGTGTGCGCTCCTCCTGATCGCGGGCTTCATCTGCATCAAGCGCCAGAACGCGACGGCGCATCGGCGCTGCATGAAGGCTGCGGTCGCCACGAGCTGTCTCTTTCTGGTCTCCTACCTCACCTACCATTTCAAAGTGGGTTCGACCTCGTTCACGGGTGAGGGGTGGATCCGCCCCGTCTACTTCACGATCCTGTTCAGCCACACGATCCTGGCCGCAGTCATCGTGCCGCTGGTCATCATCACGCTCTGGCGGGCGCTGCGAAGCAACTTCAGCCGACACCGGCGCATCGCGCGCTGGACTCTGCCGCTCTGGTTCTACGTCTCGCTCACCGGCGTGGTCATCTACGTGCTCCTCTACCACGTCTATCCGGCCGCCTGACGCCGGTGGGATGGCGGCAACGCTATTGTCTTCCCGAGCCACAAGCCCTAGATAATGATTGGCCGACGCGCGTCGACCGACCGGCAGCCACAACTCGCAGCAGGCAGAGAGGCCTGAAAAGGCCCGGGAGGCCCGCCATGATTATCGGAGTCCCGAAAGAGACGCACCCTCACGAGCACCGCGTGGGCCTCACGCCGTTCGGTGCCTCACGCCTGGTGCGCCAGGGTCACACGGTGGTGGTGGAGCAAGGTGCGGGGGTCACGGCACACTTCTTCGACGTCGATTACGAGGGAGCAGGAGCGCAGATCGTCTTCAGCAGCGAGGAGGCGTTCCGCCGCGCCGACCTCGTCTGTGGCGTCGAGCCGGTCACCGCGGCGGAACTCGAGCAGCTCAAGTCCGGCTCGATCCTGTGCAACTTTCAACACCTGGCGGTCGCTCCGCGTGACCACGTGGAGCGCCTCATGCAGCTCGGAACGACGGCGATCGGCTACGAGATCATTCGCGATGCGGAGGGTCACCTGGCTGTGCTTACCCCCTTCAGTGAGATGGCGGGGTTGCTGGCCGTGCAGGTCGCCGGTTCTCTTCTGCAGATCGAATCGGGCGGCAGAGGCATTCTGTTGGGGAACGTTCCGGGTGTTCCGCCGGCGACGGTCGTCATTCTCGGAGCCGGAACCGT
>CP070763.1:212053-227380 GCA_020349025.1 Candidatus Latescibacterota bacterium
CGCGCGCGCACGATGCGCGAGGGCGATCCCGAGCACGTGAATCCGTACCTGATCGTGACGCTCGAGGAGCTCGCCCGGCTCGGCTACGAAACCGCCGATCTGGATGCGGCTCGCTCGGCGTGCCACCGAGCCGTTGCGTTGTGTGAGCAGCTGTTTGCGGAGGATCATCCCCTCATTGCGAAATACGAAGCGCTGCGCGCGACGATCCTCGCCGAGCTGGACGAAGCGGAGGCAGCGTTCAATGCCGCTTCGAGGGCGGAGGATGTGCGCTCCGCACACCTGAGGCTCACGTCGCAGGTGCTCTCGGAGCGCGAGGCCTTGCTGTACTCTCAGTCGCAGGAGCGTGGTCTCGACGTGCTCGTTCGCCTGGCCAACGCAGCGCCCTCCGAAAGCGCCGTGCGGCGCAGTTGGGAAGCTCTGATTTGTTCCAGGGCGACCGTGCTCGACGAAATGGTCGCGCGCAGCCGCAGAGCCTCGCTCTCGCGCGATCCGGAGGTGGCCCGTCTCTTCGATGCGCTGCGTCAAGCCAGCAGTCGCTACGGGAACCTCGCACTGCGTGGCGCGCGCGGGATGGCGATCGAGCGCTATCGCGAGCTTCTGCGTGAGTCACGAGAAGCCAAGGAACGCGCGGAGCGGGCCTTGGCGCGCGAGAGCCTGGCGTTCCGACGCGAAGCCGAGCGCGCGTCCATCGGCTTCGACGAGATTGCGCAGCATCTGCCCGACGGTAGCGCGCTGGTTTCATACGTCGCCTACGACGAGCCCAAGCGCCCAGCCCCGGTCGCTGACGTGCCCCTCGACTCCAGCCTGTCGCGCAAGCCGCGCCCCGTGCGCAAGATGGCGGCGATGGTTCTGCGCGCCGGCGAAGAGACCCCGCGCCTCGTGACCCTCGGACTGCAGACGCGTGCGGACGCGCACGTACGTGCCTGGAGCACCGAAGCGGCGTTGGGGCTTGCAGTCGCCGACCGCTCGCACGCAGCGGCGGAATCGGCGTGTGTGCGAGCGGGCGAGGAGCTGCGCAAAACCATCTGGGATCCGGTCGCTGCCGCCACCGGCAACGCCACGTTGCTGTTCGTCGTCCCCGACGCATCCCTCTATCGCGTCAACCTGGGCGCTCTGCCGCACCCATCCGGTGGTTACCTGGTCGAGCCGGGGCTGCGTTTCCACTATCTGACCTCCGAAAGGGATCTCGTTCCGGCGGCGGAGGAGGTCTCGCGCGCTGAGGGCCTGCTGGCCATCGGCGGCGCCGACTTCGGCGGCTCGTTAGCTTCCGGAGCAGATCCTGCCGTGCCGCAGCGCGCGTCGACCGGACGCTTGGCACGATCCAGGGCCGCTCCCTGTCAATTCGATCAGGTCGAATTCCCGCCGCTCCCTGCAACCAAGCAGGAGGTGCGTGAGATCGCCAGACTCTGGGACAGCCCGCCGGCTCTAACCACCCGGGGTGATGTGACTGTGCTCACGGGCCGAGAGGCGACCGAGACCGCCTTCAAACGACAGGCCTCACGCAAGCAGGTCCTGCACCTCGCCACACATGGCTTCTTCCTGGACGAGCGTTGCGCGCAGGCGGCGCCCGGGACGCGTGGCCTCAAGCAGACCGGACCCGTCCAAGCGCGCGATCTCGAGCCGCCTGCGAATCCGCTCCTGCTGGCCGGCCTGGCATTCGAAGGAGCGAACCGGCGACACGAAGTGGAAACCGGCCGGGACGACGGCATTCTCGTCGCCGAGGAGATCGCAGCACTCGATCTGCAGGGAGTCGAGTGGGCGGTGCTCTCGGCATGCGAAACGGGCATCGGCAAGGTCGTGACGGGTGAGGGGGTTCTCGGGCTACGGCGCGCCTTCCAGGTGGCGGGCGCGCGTTCGCTGATCATGAGCTTGTGGGCGGTTGGAGACGAGCCGACGCGCGAATGGATGCGAGCTCTCTACGCCGCCCGGCTGACGCAAGCAGCGCCAACGGTGGATGCGGTCCATCGTGCCAACATCCAGATTCTGGAAGCCCGGCGAGAACGAGGCCGCCGTTGTGAGCCGTGCGACCTGTGCAGCACGCACCCGTTCTATTGGGCCAGCTTCGTCGCCGCTGGGGACTGGCGGTGATCTGGGTGATGAGCTTGTCGACTCCAAGGGCTGACAGATTGCGAACGTGGGTCGGGGGCTCGATCGCTCTCCTCGCGTTCCTCACGCTCGGCGCGCTCTCCTGTCAGCGCTCCCGGGAGCCGACCATGCAGCAGCGTCGAGCCGAGATCGAGAGCGTGCGCCTCGACGGGCGCCACGCTGAGGCCGAAAGGCAAGCGCGCGAGCTGTTGCAGGAGACGGAGAGGAAATACGGCGGCTCCTCGGCGCAGGCCGCCGAGGCGATCGACCTCCTCGTGGAGTGCGTGTGGTACACGAAGGGCTCGCGCGAGGATGCCTCGGTCGAGTTGGCGCGGCGTGCAGTTCGCATCAAGGAGACGCTCTACGGAGACAACGATCCGCGCGTCGCACACAGCTTGACCAACCTGGGCGTTTTGCTCGACGAGTCGGGCCGATCCGGTGCCCGCGAACCCTTCATGCGCGCGTTGGCAATCGTCGAGGCGACGCTCCCTGCGGACGATCCGCGCGTGGCGAGAGTCTTGACGCAGTACGCGATCTACGCCCGAGGCCGAGAGGAACACGCCGTCGCCCTGAACGCTCTCGAGCGCTCGCTCGTGATTCTACGCCAGGCACCGGACACCGATTCGCTCAAGGTCGCGCACCTAATGAACAACCTCGCCATTTCCTACTGGATGATGGGGGACTATCGCAGCGCGCGCGCGCATTGGGAACGTCTGCTCCAGCTTCGCCGGAGGTTGCAGGGGCCGAAGAGCGCCGGCGTCGGGAGCGTGTTGAACAACCTCGCTGCCCTTCACGTCGAGACGGGCGACTACGAGGAAGCACTGCGATTGTACCAGCGCTCACGCGACATCCGCGTCGCGGCTTTCGATGATCCAGCCCATCCACAGATCGTGCGAGTCACCGGCAACATCGCTGAGATGCAGTTCAATCTCGGGCGCTTGGATGAGGCTCGTGCGACGTACGAGGATGCTCTCGACCTGGCACGAGAGGTCCACGGGCAGGAGCACCCAACGGTGGCGAGAGCACTTCACGGGCTGGGGCGGGTGTCCCAGGAGGCCGGAGATCACGAGAGTGCGAGTTCCTACCTCGAGCAAGCTCTGACGATCCGCGAGGACACCGGACCGGCGCGCCGGATTGCAAGGACGTTGCACTACCTCGCAACGCTGGATCGTGCCACCGGCAACGTGGGCTCGGCTTATTCGCGCTGCCGTCGCGCGGCCGCGCTGCGTAACGAAGCGCTCGGGCCCGCACACCCCGAAACCGCCGAGAGCCTCGGGCTTCTCGCCACGCTCCTCTACGAACGTGGCGACACGGCCGCTGCAATCGAAGCGGCACGACGGTCGGAGCAAGTCGCCTCCGATCACGTGCGCTTGGCCTCACGTTCCCTCGCCGAGCGGCGCGCTCTCCTGTACGCCGCGACCCGAACACGCGCGCTCGACCTGCTGCTCCAGATCGCAGCGCAGGCGAGCGATCTCGACGCCGAGAGCAGACGCCTTGTGTGGGGAACGCTCGTCCGTTCGCGGGCGTTGGTGCTGGACGAGATCGCCCAGCGCAACCGCGCCGCTGCGCAATCGGGTGACGAGCAGGTCGCGCAGCTGCTCCTGGAGCTGCAGAAGGCGAGCAGCCGTCTCGCGAGCCTGACCATGCGTGGTGCAGGACGCGACGCCACCCGGCATGAGGAGATGCTGCGGACGGCACGACAATCGCGAGAGACTGCGGAACGTCGGCTGGCGGAGCGGTGTGAACCTTTTCGAGAGAGCCTTGTGAGAGAGAGGACGAGTCTTGAGGATGTGGCGCAGCATCTGCCGGAGAGAAGTGCCCTCCTTTCCTACGCGGTGTACGAGCGCAGCGCACGAGCTCCGGAGACGTCCTCTGCGGAACGCCCTGTGGAGAGTGCGCCGCACTACGTGGCCTTCCTTCTGATCTCGGCGAGCCGCGACCCCGTGGTCGTGCCGATCGGCCCGGTGGCGAGGATCGACTCCGTGGTCGAGAGATGGCGTACCGAGTCGGTGTATGGGATCGTGATCGCGAACCGCACGCGGGAAGAGGTCGCGGCGGCCTACCTGGAAGCGGGCGCGGCGGCGCGCCGCGCGATTTGGGAGCCGATCGAATCAGCGCTCGAAGATGTCGACCGGCTCTTCGTCGTTCCGGACGGCATGCTGAGCCTCGTGAACTTCAGCGCCCTACCGCTCTCGGCGGGGCGTTATCTGATCGACGCGGCTCGTCCCATTCACTACCTCGCGGCAGAGCGCGACCTGGTGCCGGTGAGTGGCACGGTAGCGGCAGGGGATGGGTTCGTGGCGCTCGGCGATCCCGACTTCGACCTCCGGCTGACGAGTGCTGCGCCGGCTCGCGAGGATCGCGCGCGAGCTGCAGCGGCGGTGAGATCGCCGAGCTCCACTCGACCTCCCTGCACCGACCTTGCGGGCGCCGCAGCCTTCGGAGCGCTCCCGGGAACGCGGGCCGAGGCTCGCGCGGTCGCGGCGATCTGGCAGAACACGACCTCTGCGACCACCGGTGCCGAGCTGCTTCTGGGTGAGCGTGCGACCGAGGCCGCCTTCAAGTCGAGCGTCCGCGGCAAGCGCTACTTGCACGTTGCGACACACGGTTTCTTCTTCGACGGCGACTGCCGTGTCGCCGGCGTGGCGAACGCGGGGCCGGCGACACGCTCCAAGAGCCGGCGTGCCCTGGTCGTGGCAAGCCCACTGCAACTCGCTGGACTGGCGCTGGCCGGCGCCAACAACCGAGAGCGCTCCGCCAGCGGCGAGGAGGACGGCATTCTCCTCGCCGAGGAGATCTCGGCAATGAACCTCCAGGGCATTCGCTGGGCGGTGTTGTCTGCGTGCGACACGGGCGTGGGAAAAGTGCACGTGGGCGAAGGCGTCCTCGGACTGCGACGCTCCTTCCAGGTTGCGGGAGCGCGCACGTTGATCATGAGCCTCTGGCCCGTGTCGGATGACGCCGCCGGTGCGTGGATGGAGGCTCTCTACCACAACCATCTTGCACAGGGTCTCGGAGCCGCCGACGCCGTGCATCAGACGACCCTGCAGATTCTGAACGGGCGCCGCGCTCGCGGCGAAGAGACGCACCCATTCTACTGGGCCAGCTTCGTCGCGGCTGGTCACTGGAACTGAGTCTTCACGCCGCGGAGCAGGTGAGAAAGTGCGTTCGACGTCGGTCCGCTGGTTGTGATAGCGTCTCGGGCGCTTTCGGACTGGGAGGTCGGGTTCGGTTCTTAGCCGGGGCAGAGAATGAAGCGGGCCTTCGCACGGATGAAATCACGCTGGGGCGTTGGTCCGCTCGGTGTCATCGCGATTCTGCTCGTGTTCTCGCTCACGGGCTCATCCGTGGTTCTGCTGCGGCGCCCGATCATGGGTTTTCTGCTGCCTGCCGACGCCCCCACCTGGCTCCACGTCGTTCTCTATCTGCTGGTGATCTTTCCCCTCTATCAAGTTCTGCTTCTGGTTTACGGCGCCCTTTTCGGACAATTCCGCTTCTTCTGGGAGAAGGAGAAGCAGCTGCTGCTCCTGCTTCGACGTGTGGTGGCTCGGCGTCCTGTACGTTGAGACGTGCGGGACGATCATGCCATGCAGCCGAGTCAGGAAGCGTGCCCTGCTCCACGTTTCAATCGACTTGCGTCATCGATAGAATGTACGTCCGGTTTGGGCGATTGACCGAACCCGCGCGCGCGTCATGCGTATCATGCAGTGAGGGGAGAATCGCGAGTTCTTGTTGTTCGGGGTGCTCCGGTGCGTCGTCAGCGGCGCACGAGAGCACCCACCGCCGGGGTGTCACCATGACTGGATTGAAGTCGGACGACCGTGCGGGTGGATTGCACCCGGTCTACGGTCGGCACTACAAGCACCTGGACGTCTCGTCGAGTGCGTCCAGGACTCGTCTGATGCGGCACCGGAGTTACCTGCTTCTGGTGGCTCTGGATGCGATGCTGCAGCGCTACGAGCAGACGATGGACCACGACGAGCTCGAATCGCTGCACGACGTCGTGTTGCAGCGCCTGCGTCCCCAGCTGCAGGACGACTGGACCGAGGATGTCGCGGCCGAGCGCGGTCTCGAGATCGCGACCGAGGTGCTGCAGAAACGCACGCCGCGGCGCTGAGGCCACGGCGCGCACCGCCCCTGGGCCGAGCCGAAGGCTCGTCTCAATCGACAAAAAAGTCGCTTAAAGGGTCTTTTGAGGCTTGGTGCGGCTCGAGCCGAGGCGTAGCTTCCATCTAGCTTCTCTGCCAACGTCGACACATGCTCGATCCCGGGGATGCCCAGCTTCCATGAGACGAGAGCGTCACGCGAAGAGCACGAGTGGCATCGGCAGCCGCGTGTGGCGTTCGTTCGTCGGCACCCTCACCATCCCGCGTGACGATCGGGAACGGGCTCGGCTTACGCTCAACGCCCTCCTTCTTCACTTCAGGCCTGCGCGTCTTCCGGTGGGCACGCTCCGCTACACACACACATTCGGCCTCGGCGGCATGTCCCTCGTCCTGGTGTCGATGCTCATGCTGACCGGCGTTCTGATGATGTTCGTCTACGAGCCATCACCCGAGCGTGCGCACGAGTCGGTGGTGCGGATCGAGGAGGGGATCTCGTTCGGTCGGCTGGTGCGAGCCGTGCACCATTGGAGCGCCAACTTCGTAATCATCGTGGTTGTGCTGCATCTCCTGCGAGTCTTCTTCACCGGCGCCTTTCGCGGAAGTCGACAGTTCAACTGGATCGTTGGACTGGCGCTGCTCGCCTGTATCCTGACCTCCAACTTCACCGGCTACCTGCTTCCGTGGGATCAGCTCTCTTATTGGGCCGTGACGATCTGTACCGGGATGTTGAGCTACGTGCCCGGGATCGGAGCGTGGCTCGAACGTGCCATCCGCGGTGGTGCGGAAATCGGCTCGGCGACGCTGATCATCTTCTATGCGCTTCACACGACCGTCGTCCCGGTTCTGCTGGTCGCTCTGATGGCGTGGCACTTCTGGCGTGTGCGCAAGGCGGGAGGCGTCGTCGTTCCACCCGGCGACGGGCACGACGGCGAGGCGCTGCGACGCAAAGTGGTCTTCCTGCCCAACCTTCTGCTACGCGAAGTGGCTGCCGGTTTGCTTCTGATCGCCTTCGTTTTCGTCGTTGCGACGTTTATTGCCGCGCCGCTCGGATCCCCCGCCAACCCGGGAATGAGTCCGAACCCGGCGAAGGCTCCCTGGTACTTCCTCGGACTGCAGGAGCTGCTCCTGCACTTCCATCCCACCGTCGCCGTCCTGGCAATCCCGGGAATCACTGTGCTGGCACTGCTCGCGCTCCCGTATCTGCACTACGACGCCGAGCTCTCCGGGCGCTGGTTTCTCTCGGCAAAGGGGCGCCGCATGGGAATCGTGGCGGCGGTCACGGCGGTCATCGTCACGCCCCTGTGGATCGTGGCGGATGAGCGTGTCGGCCACGCCAACCGCGGGCTCGCCGGTGCCCATCCCTTCATCGTTCAGGGCCTTGCACCGCTCGTCATTCTCCTCGCCGGTGTGGCTCTCTTCTATCGCTTGGTCAAGAGCAGGTATGCCGCGTCGCGCGACGAATCGGTCCAGGCGTTGTTCATCCTGCTCTTCGTCGCTTTCGCCGTTCTGACGGTCACGGGGATCTGGTTCCGTGGCGCCGGCATGGCGCTCGTGTGGCCCTGGGAGGTGTAGATGCCGTCGCGCCAGCGCAAGCCCAGTAGTGCCAAGCCGAGCCGGCGCTCTTTTCTGGTCTGGGCCGGAATCGCCGCCGTGCTGGCGGCAGTGGCCGAGGCGATCTGGGTCGTGCTCTCGTTCATACGCCCTCGGCCCGCTCGGACGCAGCCCCGCGACGCACGAGACGCCATCGTCGTGGCGGGACCGGAGGAGACGTTCCCACCTGGATCGGTCACCGCCTTTCCCGAGGGGAAGTTCTACCTGGTGCGGCTCGAGGATGGAGGATTCCTGGCGCTGCATCGACGCTGCACGCATCTCGGCTGCACCGTTCCCTGGGACGCCAGCGCTCAGGTGTTCGCGTGCCCGTGTCACTCTTCCGCCTTCGACATCCGCGGCGCCGTCCTCAACCCACCCGCTCCGAGACCGCTCGACCATTTTTCGGTGCGCGTCGAGAACGGCATCGTCAAGGTGGACATCTCGAAACCGATTCGACGCCGCGCATTCGAGCCTTCCCAGGTCCGGAGGCTGTGACGCGTGCCCCCTTCCACACCGGCATCGGCACCGAGCTCCACAGAGCTGCGCCGCTGGAAACGTGCCGCCGTCGCGGCTCTCGGCTCGATCCTCATCCTGGTGCCGTTGTCGCGCGTCATCACGCCGCACCGTCGAGCCGCGGTCGACCTTCTCGAATCGCAGGATGTCCGCTTCGTGGGGCGGGAAAGCTGCATCGCGTGCCACGAGGAGGCGTATCGCGCCTGGTCCGGATCCGATCACGACCTTTCGATGGCTGAAGCGAACGAAGAAACGGTCCTCGGCGACTTCGACAATGCCGTTTTCGAGCACCGTGGGATCACGTCGCGTTTCGAGCAGCGCGATGGCTCCTACTTCGTGCACACGGAGGGGCCGGATGGAGAACTCGGTCGCTTCGAGATCGCCTACACGTTCGGCCACGACCCGCTCCAACAGTACCTGGTGCGCTTCCCTGGCGGCCGCCTGCAAGCGCTCTCGATTGCCTGGGACGTCGACGAACAACGCTGGTTCCATCTCTACCCCGACACGGACATTCCACCCGATGACTGGTTGCACTGGACCCGAAACGCACAGAACTGGAACGGTATGTGTGCGGAGTGCCACTCGACGGATTTGCGCAAGAAGTACGACGCGGTCGCGGATCGCTACGCCACGACCTGGGCCGAGATCGACGTCAGCTGTGAGGCCTGCCACGGTGCCGCATCACGCCACGTCGACTGGGCCGAGATCCCACCGATGGCGCGCCCCGAGCTCGAGAACGACGGTCTCGTCATCCCTTCACGCGCCATCAGCGCGCGCCAAGAGGTGGAGCTGTGTGCGCCGTGCCACTCTCGGCGCACGGAGTTGGGCGACTACGATCACTCGCGGGTTCCTCTTCTCGACAACCAGCTTCCTGCATTGCTGCGTGAAGGACTCTATTACGCCGATGGCCAGATCCAGGACGAGGTGTACGTCTACGGCTCTTTTGTCCAGAGCAAGATGTTCCGCAACGATGTCCGTTGCAGCGATTGCCACGACGCACACAGCTTGAAGCTGCGTCACGAGGGCAACGCCCTCTGCCTGCAGTGTCATCGCGCCGACGCCTACGACACCGCCGACCATCACTTCCACAAGAAGATCCACGAGGGGAAGCCGAGCGACGGGGCTCTCTGCGTCAAGTGTCACATGCCGGAGCAGGCATACATGGTGATCGACGAGCGTGCCGACCACAGCCTGCGCATCCCGCGGCCCGACCTGAGCTTGGAGATCGGCAGCCCCAACGCGTGCAACCAGAGCGGCTGCCACTCGGAGAAGTCGACGGAGTGGGCAGCCACCGAATACGAGAAGTGGTACGGCAAGGCGCGCAAGCCGCACTACGGCACGATCCTCGCCGCTGGGCGTCGTGGCGATCCCGGAGCACACGAGGCGCTTCGGAGTCTGGTGGAGAACCCACTCTATCCGACGATCGTTCGGGCGACGGCGTTGTCGTTGCTGCAGAGCGATCCCAACGAGAACAGTGCGCGAGTGTGGCGCCAAGCCTTGATGGACGACGAGCCTCTGCTGCGTTACACGGCGGTCCAGAGCGTGAACGTGAGCGAGACGGCGGAGCTCGCCGCGCTCCTGGCACCGCTCCTCTCCGACCCTGCGCGCGCCGTGCGTCTGCAAGCTGCCGCGCGCCTGGCGGGCGCACCGGCAAGCCACCTCGAGCCGTACCAGAGCGAAGCGTTGGAGCGTGAGATCGAGGAGTACCAGAGATCGATGGAGTACTCGCTCGACTTCGCCTTCGCGGGCCTCAATCTCGGAAACCTCCACAACCAGCTGGGCAACGTCGAGCGAGCCGAGATCTATTACCGCAAGGCGATCGAGATCGACGAGCTTTTCTACCCCGCCAAGATGAACCTCGCCGTGCTTCTCGATGCTCAGGGTAAGACAGCCGAAGCCGTTGTTCTGTTGCGCGAGATCGTGGAGGCGTACCCCGAGAACCACGAGGCCGCGTACTCCGTGGCTCTGGGACTTGCCGGCTTGCAACGGTACGAAGAGGCCGAGCTCCACCTGGCGCGCGCAGTCGAGGGAATGCCGGAGCACTCCCGAGCCCATTACAACCGTGGCCTGATCCTGCAACAGCTGGGACGCGACGACGACGCCGAGCGCTCACTGGCGCGCGCCCTGGAGCTGGAGCCCGCGAGCTGGGACTACCTTTACGCACTCGCCGATTTCTACGTGAAGCGCGATCGCGTCGATGCCGCCGACCGCATCGCCGACCGCCTGATCGCGGCTCATCCCGAGGAGCGCGCCGGCCGCGAGTTGAAGGCGTGGGTCGAGGCGAGGCGTGCAGGCGGCGGCAGGTGACCTCCACACGCTGACGTCCACAGGGAGTGGCCGATCAGCGGGCCATGGCTCCCGTACCCGCGTCGCGGTCCTTGCCAGGGCGCGCCATCTCGCGTTTGAAGGCACGGATGAGTGCGCTCGCCTCGTCGGCGATGCGCCATGTGCCTTTCACTTGCAGTTCGATCGCCGGAAGCGTATCGCAGGCCTGTTCGTGGGCCTTCCGCAGTCGCTGAATCCACTGCTGTGGCCCACCCGGACTGCATGGGGCAACCAGAAGCCACGCGGCGCGACGCCGGGTGAACAGGAGATCGGTCCGACGCATGTGCTCCTCGACAAACGCCTCCAGCTCCTGCTCCTTCTGAATGCTATCGGTCTCGGCCGTGATGCCGATCAACGACACCAGGTCTAGATCCGAACGCAGTTTCACGACGCGCTTCAGGTAGCGTGGCAACAGAGTCGAAGGCGCCGCCTCGGGAAGCGTGATCGAGAACTCGCTTCCCTTGCCAGGCTCGCTCTCCAGCTCGATGTCACCGAAGTTCAGGTGCGTGAGCTCTTTGGCAATCGTGAGCCCGATCCCGAGCCCCCTTGTGCTCGTCGTGATGCCGCTGTCGAGTTGACGAAAACGTTTGAAGATCGCGGAGAAGTGCTCCGGCTCGATTCCCTTCCCATGGTCCGTGACCCCGATGCGCACCTGGAAGTCCGCGGGTTCGTGGCGTGCCCACACCTCCACGCGGCTCCCCGCACTCGAGAACTTCACCGCGTTCATGACGAGGTTGACGAGAACGCGGCCGATCCGATCGGCGTCGCAGTACACCTGGGGCAATTGTGGCTCGAACGAGACCGTACAGGACACCTTGCCCACGGCCGCTCTCCGATCGAGCGTCGGACGCACACGCCGCACGAGATCCTCGACCCGATGCGGCTTGCGCGACACGCCGAAGGAATCGGTCCTCATCTTACTGATGTCGAGCAGGCCATCGATCATGACAATGAGATCGTCGGCCCGGTTGGCCATGGTATCGAGATGCTTGCGCCGCTCGTTGTCCCGCTCGCCTTCGCACAGCACCTCCGTGTACTGCTTGATCACGGTCAGGGGGGTGCGGAACTCGTGTGAGATGTGATCGACGAACTGACCGGTGAGGCGGTGCACTTCGAGCAGGCGCAGGTTCCTCTCCTCCAAGGACTCCTTCTCGACACGAAGCTCCATCGTGTCGCGCTGCATTTGCTCATGGTCGAGCGTCAGCTTCTTGACGTTCTCCCGAACCTGCACGATATCCCGCGTCATGGCCTCCTCCTGCAACTGGAGGAAGTGTCTTTGGAGAGCGGCGATCTGACGTTGCTTCTGCGTGAGGTAGAAGGCAAAGACGAGAACCGTGACCGAGAGCCCCGCCAGAAGCACCAGACCCGTGTTCGCCCAAGGCCAGAACGTCAGGAAATGAGAGCGCGCGAAGGGCACGAGCGCGGTTGCAAGCCCGAGCGTCGAGACGGCGAGCGTGCCCAGGAGCAGGATCCAGTTCGACCACGTACGGCGCTCCAGGCTGCCGATTGCGCTCGGGTTGCTTTGAAGATCCACGGGGTCCACGACGTCCCTCTTTGGTTGGATCCGGCACGGAGGCTGAGTGCGAGCCTCGACTTCGAGGCAGCAACTGTGCCTGTCGTCCAACAAACGTCTGGAGGCGCTCAGAATCCGCATGTGTGCGTACGGCAAGTGTTGCAGCCTGGAACATCGACCGCGAGCCAAGGGCGCGGATGGATCGGGGAGCTGTTATGATGGCTCCCGGAGGCGCTCTGAGCGGAGTCTAGGAAGGTGGTGCAACGATGACTCGCAATCGTCGGCTCATCCCGATCGTGACCGGGGCGGCAATCGTTGCCGCGGGGGCAGTCGGGATCGCGCTCGCGGGGACGTCGCCCGGAGAAGAGCTCGTGCTCGACAACGGCTTGCGCGTGCTTCTCCTGCCGCACCCGGGCAGCGGTTTGATCGCCAGCAACGTCTTTGTTGGCGCCGGATCGACGCGGGAGGAGGCGCGCTACGCTGGAAGCAGCCACTTCCTCGAACACGTCCTCTTCAACGGCACGGCCCGACGAACGCAGGAAGAGCTGTACGCCGCCGCCGATCGCATCGGTGCCTACAACAACGCCACCACGCGCCAGGAGTACACGCTCTACATGATGGTGGCGCCCTCCGAGAAGCTGGCTGAGGCGCTCGACATCCAGGCCGACATGCTCCTCCACAGCACACTGCCTGAGGACAAATTCGAGAAGGAGCGCGGCATCGTGCTCGAAGAGCTGAGCAAGGACAAGGACTCGCCCGACTACGAGCAGACGCGTGTTCTGGACGAACTCCTGTACGGAGCGGACGGTGACTTCGCACGCCCCATTCTCGGCAACGCCGAGAGCATCGCGGGGCTGCCACGCCCGAGCGTCGTCGAATACTACGAGAGCCAATACGTGCCCTCGAACATGCGGATCGTCTTGATGGGAGAGTTCGAGTCGCGAGCCGCCCTCGACATCGTGCGGAAGACGTTCGTGGCCTCGCGCAGCGCGACTTCCTCTCCTCTACCGGCGCCGCGATCCACGCTCGCCGCGCCGGGCCAGATGACGATCGACGGCGTGGAGGCGCCGCAAGTCGTCGTCGAGCTGACGGCTGCCTTGCCCGCCGGCTCACCAAACGAGGACGCACTGCTGACGCTTCTCGTGCAGATTGCGGGCGGCACGCGGTCGAGCCGGCTTGCGCGCGCGCTGGAGACCGAGCCGAAGCTCGAGCACGATGACACGTCCGCCTCGCTCGCGTATCGCGAGGGGAAGCGACTCTTCAAGCTGAGCATCCGTCTGTCGGCGGCCGACCAGTGTCGCGGTGCGACACGGCGCCTTCTGGCGACGTTGCGCAGCCTGTCCACGATCGGCGACGCGGAGTTCGAAGCAGCTCGCACGGTTCTGCTCGCCGACGAGGTGTCCCAGATCGAGAAGCTGCACTACTACGCCCTCTTCCAGGGCGATCGGCTCTGGCACATGGATGAAGACTACACGTCGCGATATCTGGAAGCTCTGACGCACGCCAATGCCGCGTCCGTCGGCAAGATGGCAGAGCGTCTCCTCGCGCGTGCACAAGTCCAGGTGATCGCTGCCGGACCCAGTCTCGAGACCGATCGGATCGCGCTTGCGGAGCTCGAGCCGTCGATGGAGCTCGTGCAAAGCGTGCTGCCGCAGCCCCAAGCGAGTGGCCCGCGCCGAGTCGAGCCGCATTCTCCGCTCGCTCTCGACGCCGACCAACCCCCCGCGGTCGTGCGTCTCGCGAACGGCATGACGCTCGTGCACGCCGCCACCCCGAGCACGCGCATGTTCTCGCTGCACCTGCTGGTGCAGAACCGCGGCCAGCGGGAGCCGGCGCACTTTGCCGGTGCGGCCGACCTTCTGCATCGGAGCATCGCCAAGAGAATCGAGAGGCCGAGCGAGGCAGGCCCGTCGCAGCTCGATCGCATCGGCGCCACACTCAAGATTGCCGACAACCCGTGGATCCCCTACGACGACTACTACACGACACCCCTCTACTCTTTCGTCCGTCTCGAATGTGTCGACGACTACTACCGCGATGCGCTCGAGCTGCTGGCACAGATGCTGCGCGGGCCGCACGACGACGCCCAGGCTCTCGCCGAGGCGCAGCAGGAGATGCAGATGGCGATGCAGCGCAGCGGCGCGAGCCCCTCGTCGAAAGCGCGGGCTCGACTGAACGAGATCCTCTACGCCGGCCACCCTCTGTCGCGCCCGGTCCTCGGAAGCGCAGAGAGCCTCGCCTCGATGACGCCGGAGATGCTGGCGGACTTCGCTCGCGATTACCTGTCACCCGATCAGATGATCCTCGCGTGCGTCGGCAACGTGCCGCGAGACGAAGCCGTCGAGCGTGTCGAGGCGACTCTGGGACGGCTGCAGCCAGCGAGCCACCAACAGCCCGATGCCAGCGCATTCGGTGGCATCACACCGCCTCTTACCGAGAGCTCCGCGCGCGACGAGATCGAAGGGGGCGGCAACCAGGCCGCGCTCCGGATGGCGCGCGTTGTCGGTGTCGATCCGGACGACCGCTGGGCGCTGCTCGTCGCCACGGGCATCGCCTCGAGCCGTATGCAGCAGGACCTGCGCGAAACGCGGGGATTGGCCTACTCGCTCGGGATCTCGATGCGCGATTTCGGCGCTCGAGCGACGATCTCAGCCTCGATGGCGACTCGCCCCGAGAACCTGGAGGAAGCGGAGGCCGGGATGCTCCGCTACTTCACGAGCGGCGAGCTCGAAGCCACTCCCGATGAGATCGAGACCGTCGTCAACAAGCACCTGTCGCGCATGCGCATGCGTCGGATCACGAGCATGGGGCAAGCGTTCACGCTGAGTCGTGATCTCTTCCTGTACGACGATCTGGGCTATGCGGATCGAGAGGCGCCGGGGCTGATGGCGGTCACGCCGGAGGATGTGCAACGGGCTGCGCGACGCTATCTCTCCGATGGCCCGATGGTCACAGTGATCGTGCGCTGATCAACGCAACCGATCGAGCATCAGGCTGCGCCCGAGCATGCCTTGACTGATGCGCGGTCATCCCGTATGGCCACCATGGCTCGCGCGGGGTCGACCAGCCTCATTCGTCGTCGTCTCCAGCGCCTTCGCGAGCCTCAGATGTTCGATCGAATCCTCCTCTCGTTCACGAACCACTGGGCGAGCTCGGGCCTGCCGAGACGCCACACCATGTTGCCCGGCGCACGCC
>CP070763.1:227480-241304 GCA_020349025.1 Candidatus Latescibacterota bacterium
TGGTGTTGTCTGAACAGATGTCGTTGTCGGTGATGGACAGGAAGATGCGGGCCCATTCACCAAACGGCTCTTCATCCTGCATGTTGATGAACGAGATGGCCGGATCGATGCTGCCTTCGAAAGTCTCCAGGATCGGCGTCTCGATCCCGACAAAGGAGATGTTGTCGATGACGATCGCCTCACCCAGGGAGGAGGCTTGCAGGCCGTCGCAGGGTGAGTAGCCGCCGTCGGAAAAAAAGGAAATGTAGACACAGTCGATGGCGGTGGTGTCGTAGTCGGCAATCGAGAGCGAGTCGACACGCCCGCTCGTGCTGAAGCCGGAATCGGAGAACACGATCAACCGCAGGGCGGCGGCGTTTCCGGACGGATCCACGCTGTAGTCGACGCGGTCGAACGAACTGCAGGCGGAATCGCTCTCCACCTGCAGGA
The DNA here is from genome assembly GCA_020349025.1 of Candidatus Latescibacterota bacterium. Taxonomy (GTDB): domain Bacteria; phylum Krumholzibacteriota; class Krumholzibacteriia. The sequence goes on from CP070763.1 coordinate 227,910, forward strand.
AGTCGAAACCGCTCTCCGAGTCGACGAGGTAATCGAAGGATAGGAAGCCGCTGCCGACGTACTCGATGCGGATCCCCTGATGCCAATCGTTGTCGTAGCCCTCGGCTTGCTCACAGCAGGCGTTGTCGGAGTAGCCCAGAGCAGCGGCGTTGCCCACGATGCCGCCGGTGCCGTCGAGGTCCGCTTTGACGTCCCAGTAGACGACACCATCGTTGAGAATGCGATTGTCGACCTTTTCCCAGCCGGCGTTCGTGCACGGGAAACCGTCGTCGAAGCTCCAGTCGGCGATCCACACCGTGTCCTGCAGAACCTTCTGCGGCGCCGGGTGTGTCGGGTCGACGTGACCGACGATGTCGACGTCGAGCTGCGGCTGGGAGATGTGATGGCGCTCGTCAACCGGCCGTGCGTGACCGGAGCTCGCGACCACCAGCAGGGTGCAGACGAAGGCGAAGGAGATACAAACGTATCTCTTCATTATCTTCCCCCCAGGAGTGTTGCAAATCGAGACGATAGCAAGAAGGCAGGGCCGAACCTTCACGGGCAGCCCGGAGCGGTGGCCGCTCCAGAGTCACAAAGCGCCCGCGTCTCCGTCGGGATACGGCGAGCGCGGGCCGGGGCACTTCTTGTCGCACTTGCAACTAAAATGGTACCCGAGCGTTGAGGCGATGGTCAAGTTTGCGGGGAAAAGCGCCCAAAACTGTCGTCCAAAAAGGAAGCATCGCGCAAAAGCGAGGACCCGATGCAGACAGAAAACGCAAGAACTTGCGCACATGGAGTACCGACACCACGTACTGCGTTCATCCCGGGTTTGCAGCGCATCCTCTGTGGAGGCTCTAATGGTGCAGGTGTCGCGGGCGCTTCTGGCACTTGCCAGCCAGCGTGCCCCCCTCTTATAGTGGGGTGCGGAACCTGACAGGAATCCATGCAGGGTTCGCGCGGTACCACTGCCACAATGGCTTACAAGGCAATGAGTTACACGTAGTCCGGAATCGCAGGAGGTCCTCCGAATGCCGTACGATCCGATTCTCGTCCAGCCGATGCGCGAAGAGCTCACCTCGATTGGCGTGCAGGAGCTGCGAACGGGGGCCGACGTGGACGAGTTCATGCAGGGGAAGACGGGCACGACGATGATCGTGATCAACTCGGTTTGCGGCTGCGCTGCGGGGCAGGCCCGACCCGGCGTTCGCCTGGCGTTGCAGAGCGACGTCAAGCCCGATCGCGTCGCGACGGTCTTCGCGGGCCAGGACGTCGAAGCGACCGCGACGCTGCGCGGCTACTTCTCGCAGCTGCCGCCCAGCAGCCCGTCGCTGGCCCTGTTCAAGGATGGGCAGGTCGTACACTTCGTCCCGCGTCACGCGATCGAGGGACGCGATGCGTTGTCGGTTGCCAACGATCTGGTGGCGGCATTCAACAAGTACTGCGCCAAGAGCACGGCTTGAGGCTGCGATGGGGACCTTCCATCACGACAGAGGCGAGCTGCACGGCATCACGGTCGTCGTCGACACGACCGGCCCCGAGGTCTACGTGGGGCGGTGTGACACGCTCGACGAAGGCGCCATCGTTCTGCTCGATGCCGACGTGCACATCGCCGGCGTCGAGGGGAGCTCCAAGGAGGAGTACGTGCGCCAGGTCGCCCGTTTCGGTCATTGGAAGAAGCATGAGCGCATCGTGATCGAGACCGGCAAGATCGCATCCGTGCGCCGTCTCGGCCAGGTTCCGCTGCAGTAGCAGGGGGGAGCGCTCGCGGCCGCAGAGCGCTCTCCCCGCACGCTACGACTCCTTGCGACCCCGGCGGTCCTTCGCGAACAGCCACGCACCCAGAATGATGAGGCCCACCGGCCACCACTCCTCCACCCAATACATGTCGAAGTCGAAGCGGGTATGCAGCAGGAAGAGAACGCCCAGCGCGGCCAGGATGATCCCCGCGGCCCGCGAGCCACGGTTCGTCGGCAGCTCGAGAGCGGGAAGCGAGCCCAGCTCGCGTGCCTCGAGTGCCATGTTGTAGGCCGCAGCCCGGCGCCCCGCATCCACGAGGTTGTAGAGCCAGAAGAAGGCGAGCGAGATTCCGAACAGCGGTGTCAGGGCGCCGGGGTTCATCGACAGGATCGTGATGAGCGAGACCATGATCGCAACGTGCACGAACCCGAGCTGGTAGTAGCCGAGGTAGATCTGGCCCAGGCCGGGAAAGAGCGACAGGATCGTGGCCAGGGCTACCGACTTGCGGCGCGGGTCGGCCGTCGTCGGCCAGCGCCGTGCCGCGGTGGGTTCGGACGCTTCTGGCAGGCGGCGACTCTCGAGTTCCTGGCTTTCCGATGTTGCATTCCGTTCTGGCATGTCGTTTCCCATTTCGATCTCATCCTCTTCTTGCGTGCGGCGTGTCGCCGCGTTGGCGTCGTTCAGCTCTTGGGGTGGCGAGTTCATGCTGGCACCTCCCAGTGACCTTCTCTGCCTCCAGTCTTCCTGCCCGGGCGGGAGCACCCCACCTCGAGCCTGTCGAGCGTCGAGTCAACGCTCCTCTTCCTCGGCCGTCGTCGCCGCTCCAGCCTGCGGCGCCTCGACTTCCCGATTCACACGCAGGCCGTTCCACAGCGCTTGAAGATCTCCACCCATCTGCTGGAGCGTAAAGGACGCGCCTGCGAAGTTGCGGCCGGCGACCGCTTCGCGAAGCTCCCGCGCGCGCACGCCCAGGCTCTCCCAGGCTGCGACCGATTGCGGATGCTCCGATTCCCAAGCGTCCGCGAAGCGCTGGCTCTTCGTGATCAGCGGCGCACCCGTGCTCCGCCACGCCTGTCGCAGCGGCTCCTTCACGAGCGGTTGAGCTCTCTGCGCCGTCGCCTGAATGGCACTGGCCGGATTGACCTGAATCACCGCGAGCGCTTGCTGCGGCATCGACCGCAGCGGCGAGAAGGGCAGCCCACACAGGAGCGTGAGCATGAAGCATCCCGCGGTGGCAAACTCCCACGCGAGTCGCGGTCGGTGCAGCAACTGCTCCCAGGTCGCCCGGATGCGTGCGCTCAGCGGTACGCGCCGCGCGAGCAGTGCGCGTGTCTCACTGAGGACGTCGGAAACGAACTTTGCGTCCGGCTCCACCTCGGCGAGCGCGACCAGGTCGGTCGACAAGGCGACGAGCGCCGACGCGAGTTGCGCACACCCCGTGCAATGGTCGACGTGCAGCGCGACGAGCTCCGCATCAGTCGACTGCAGCTCCCCATCCACCCACGCGCACAGCTGCTCGCGCGCCCGGCCACACGCCGAGCCGGCGGTGCGCTCCAGAAGCGATGCGAGCAGATGCTCCCGGGTGGTCGCGTCGAGCACGTCGCGTTCCCCCAGCACCACCTCGAGGAGCTCTCGACAGCGCCTGCAGGAGCTTGCATGCGTCTCGGCGGCGCGCAGCTCGTCGTGCGAGAGCTGTGAAGCGACCAGAGCGTCGAGCCGTTCTTCGAATGCGCGGCAGTCCATATTCACGAACCTGCGTTCTCGGCCCCGTAGCGCGCACCGCTCAGGGCCACGACCTTGCGCGCCAGCTCCAGGCGGGCGCGATTCGAGCGCGATTTCACCGTGCCGACCGGGATGTCCAGCATCGAAGCGATCTCCTCCAGGCTCAGTCCCTGGATCTCCTTCAGCAGGATGATCTCGCGATTCAGCTCGCTCAGTTTCTGGATCGCCAGATGCAGGAGTCGCTTGCGCGAGTCTTCACGCCACTGTTCTTCCGGTCCCGGGGCACTGGAGGCGAGATCGTTCATCTCTTGCGCCGGGATGTCGTGCCGCGGCGGGCGGGCACGGCGCCGTCGGATGTGATCGATGCAGGCGTTGCGTGCGATACGCAGCATCCAGGGGAGGAAACGTGAGGCCTCGGAGCAGCTGTCGAGCTTCTTGTAGATGCGCACGAAGATCTCCTGGGCTACGTCGCGGGCATCCTCGGCGTTGCCGACGTAGTGCAGCGCGACGCCATAGACGCGAGACTGGTGCTGACGCACCAAGGCCTCCCAGGCGAGCTCGTCGCCCCCTCGACAGCGTTGCAGCAGAGTCGCGAGATCCATACTCACCGCTCGGTCGTTTTTGGGTCGCATCCCGCGGCCGTCGTGGGGAGGGGGCCCTCGCCCCGCCACCACTCCATCTGACGCACGTTCCTTCCCGCGGGTTCGCTCCCTGCCGGCACCGAGGTGGAGCCGGCAGGGAGCCCTGCGCGTTCCCGCAACCCATCCTCCAGGAATGGCTTGGACGATTGCAACGAGCGTGTGCGGGATGCCGCTGTTACGATGCGGGGGGCTGGCCCGCTGGCGCAGGCCGCCGCGTGCGGCCCGCCGCGTCTAGACAGGAGGAAATGGATGGCCTGTTGGCTTCTGAAGGCAGACCCCGCCGACTACGGCTACGCCGACCTCGAACGCGATCGACGCACCGCTTGGGACGGCGTCTCCAACAACCTCGCCCTCAAGCACATGCGCAGCGTGCGCAAGGGGGACCGCGTGCTTCTCTACCACAGCGGCTCGGAGAAGGCGGTGGTCGGCCTGGTCGAGGTCGTCTCCGATCCCTACCCCGATCCGGAAAGCCAGGATGAACGTCTGGTCGTTTTCGACGTCGCGGCGCGCAAGCGCCTGAAGCGCTCGGTCCGCCTCGCCGAGATCAAGGCCGATTCGCGCTTCGCACAGTTCCCGCTCGTGCGCATGCCGCGTCTCTCGGTCATGCCGGTCCCGGCGCCTCTGTGGACGCGGCTTGTGAGGATGGCCGGCGAGAAGGAGTGAAAAGGGGTGGGAGAGGCCCACCCCTTTCCGTCGTTCAGCTCTCCACCTTGGCGAACTTCTCCGCCGGGATGGCGTCCTTGACCGAGACCGCCGTGGTCTCCGACTTGAGGAAGGGCTTGCCGTCCTGGAGGATCGACGCCTTGTGCGGCAGCTTGATCGCGCCCACCGTCTTCCAAGAGCTCAGGAACTCCTCCTGGTGCACCGGGCTTCCCTGCGTGTCCGTTGCCCGATACTCCATCTTGACGACGAGTTTCGAGCTCTGATCGACGAGGATCTTGAACTTCCTGGCGCCCGTCGGCGGCGTCATGAGGATGGCGTCGGCGGGGGCACCATCCACTTTCTCCTCGCCCAGGAACTGCGGTCTGTAGTCCTCGAAGTCGCGCATGAAGACCACGAGCTCACGCGCCAGGCCATCTTCGAACTCCTGCATCTCCGCTTCACCAAGCTCTTTGGTGCCGCCCATCCCCTTGATGAACCCCGACTTCTGATCGCGGCTGTACATCTGCACCATCTCCTGGCCCATGACCGCGATCTCCATGCGGTAGTTGCCTGGGAGCTGCACGTACTTGGTCCCCTTCGCATCCATGCTCATGCCCATGGCGTTGATCGTGAGGCTGACCGACTCGGTCACGTTCGAGACGTTGTCGAACGCCGCGATGCCACCGGCGGCGGCCGTCGCTGCGGCCATCACCTCTCGGCCTTTGGCCAGCGTCTCCGCCGTCGGCGCCGGGAACGACTCCATCGCCGGTGGCTCCGGAATCGTAATGTCGATCTCGTTGACCTCGCCAAAGACGCTGAGCTGCTCGTCGAAGTCGTCGGGCTTGCCGACCACGAGCAAGGCCATGTTCTCCGGCTTGAGGAAGTTGCCGGCAGCCCTCTGGAGGTCCGCGATTGTGACCGCTTCCACCATCGCGGGGTAGTTGTCCATGAAGTTGGCCGGGTATCCGTGGAGGACGTAGCGCATCTGCCGGTTCACGATCGCGCCCTTGTTGGCGAAACGGAACACGTACGAGTTCAAGAGCGCATCCTTCGCACGCTTCAGCTCTTCCTCGGTCACCGGCTCGTCGCGCATGCGCACGATTTCGGCCAAGCACGCGCGCGTGGCTTGCGCCGTGGTTTCCGATTTCGTGCCGCAGACGACGCGGAACATCCCCGCGGTGGCGAGGTCGGCGCCCAGGCCGCTGCCCACGCGGTACGCCAGCCCTTGCCGCGTACGCACCTCGTTGAACAGACGCGAGCCGATGCCACCGCTCAAAACCTCGTTCATCAGCATCAGCGGGTAGTAGTCGGGGTCGTCGCGCTTGATGCTGCGATGCCCGAGGCGAATGTTGGACTGGGTGACGCTCTCCTTGACGACGACGTTGACCGACTTCTGCACCGCCGGGGTTTCCGGAATCCGCGGGTGCTGCACCGCCTTTTGCGGCCATGCGCCGAGCGTCTGGTTCAAGAGGTTGACCATCTCGTTGCGCTGAAAGTCGCCCCAGACCGCCACGAACGCATCGGTGGGCTGGTAGTACCTGCCGTGGAAAGCCACGAGGTCGGCGCGGCTGATGTTGGCCAGGTGCTCGTACTCCATCTGATACACGAACGGGTGGTTCGCGCCCCACAGGAGCTTGTTGAACTCACGGTCGGCGATCTGCGACGGGTCATCGTTGCGGCGCGCCACCACCGACTTGTACTGCTTCAACGCCAGCTCGATCTTGTCCTCGGGGAACGCCGGACGCATCAAGAGATCGCCGACGATCTCCAGAATGCGCTGCGTATCCTCTGCGAGAACGTTCACACGGATGGTCGTGGTCAGGTTGTCGGTGCTGGTCTCGATCGACGCCCCGCGCCCCTCGAGGAGCTCGTCCAGCTCGTCGCCACCCAGCTGCACCGAGCCACCCGAGCGCAAGACCTCGGCGGTCACGCCCGCCAGCCCCACCTTGTCCTTGGGTGCGTACGCATCGCCCACCTTCATGACCAGCGTCATGCGGAACAGCGGCAGCTCGGCGTCCTCGAGGAGGAAGAGCTGCATCCCGTTGGCCAGCGACTGGCGATGCACCTCCGGCACCTGGATCGGCCGCAGCTCGGGAGTCTTGATTTTTTCCCACTTCTTGGCACCCAGGACCGCGCTGGGCAGCAACAGGAGCGCCGCGAGCACGGCCAGGAAGGGCCTCTGCGTCTTCATGGTCTTGAATCTCCTCATTGTCGTGACTCCTCGTCCTAGTTGCTCGCCATCTCGGTGGATTTGGCTTCGCGATCTTCCGTGACCATGTACCCGATGGTCGCATTGTTGCGCGTGAGGTACTTGATCGCCGTTTCACGGACATCCTCACGCGTGACAGCCTCGATCTGATCCACGCGCTCGAAGAGCTTCTCCCAGCCGCCCTGCAGCACTTCGTATTCTGCCAGCCGGCCCGCCAGGCCCGAGTTGCTCTCGATGCCGCGAATGAACTGGGCACGCACCTCGGTCTTGACTCGATCCAGCTCCTCCTGCGACACGAGGTCGGTCTGGAGCTTCTTGATTTCCTCCCAACCCGCCTCTTCGATCTGCTCGGGCGTGTTGTCCGCATTCGGGATGGCGAAGACGACAAAGAGGCTTGGGTACTTCTCGCCCGGGAAGGCGGGGAAGGCGCCGGCGAAGAGTGCGCTCTTCTCCTCCTTGACGCAGCGCTTGTACAGACGCGACGTGCGTCCCTGGCCCAGGATCCGTGCCAGGACCTCGATCTTGGCCTCATCCTCGTGTGTGATGTTGGGTCGGTGGAAACCCATGGCGAAGATTGGTTGCGTGTCCCCCTGCAGCACGAAGCGGCGCTCCCCCTTCTGCTCCGGCTCCACCGTGTGCACCGGGGCCGGATCGGGGCGCCGCTCGATCTTGCCGAAGTAGTTCTTGGCGAACTCCTGGACTTCGTCGGGGTAGACGTCGCCGACGATCGCGACGACCATGTTCTGCGGCGTGTAGTAGGTATCGAAGTACCACTCGGCAACGTCGCGTCTCAGGTTGTCGAGGTCGGCGCGGTGGCCGATTCCGAGGCTCTTGTACGGGTGAGCACGATAGGCGACGCCGACCATCTCCTCGATGAACTGCCCGAACGGCTGTGAGTCGATGCGCATGTTGCGCTCCTCGATCACCACGTCGCGTTCCTTGTAGAACTCGCGGAAAACGGGTTTCGTGAAACGCGCGGACTCGAGGTAGGCCCAGAGCTCGAGCCGGTTGGACGGCAGGCTGTAGTAGTAGTAGGTGCCGTCGGCGCCGGTGCTGGCGTTGAGGCCGACACCGCCGTTGCGGTCGATGATCTGACTGAACTCGTTGGCCTCGACGTACTCTTGCGCCTCGTCCTGCACGTTGGAGATCTCCATCTCCAGCTGCTGGATGCGCTCCGGGTTCGCGCGCTCCCCCTTGTTGCGCTCGGCGTAGAGTTCCATGAAAAGCTCGTCGATCTTGCGGATCAACTTTTCCTCTTTGCCATAGTTCTTGGTGCCGATCTCTTTGGTGCCCTTGAACGCCATGTGTTCGAACATGTGCGCGAGGCCGGTCTGGCCCACGGGCTCGTCGACGGAGCCTGCATCCACGTGTGTCATGAAGCTGAAGACGGGCACGTCGTGCCTCTCCAGGACGATGAATCGCAATCCGTTCTCCAGCGTGAACTCGGTGACCTTGCCCTTCAAAACGGAGGGATCCCACTCTGCAGAGGTTCCACCGGCGAGTGTGACGCTGGTGGGGATCACGGCGAGGAGGAACGCCAGTGCGATTGCGCTGAGGTTGAGCCGCCACCCCGTCTTTTGGGATGCGGCCGGCGTACGGACGAACATCGAAGCTCCTTTGCTGCAATTCCGCGCCGGTGGGCGCACGGGGCGGCAGAGCCACCCGCTTCCCGGGGTGCTACCCATGCATGCACCCATCCCGAACCCGAACGGCCCCATGGTAGCGCATGCGGCCAGGGGCTTCGAACGCTCGCGCACGCGCCGACGGCACCCGATCGCGCCCCCGCGGTTCCCGCAGAGTCTGGTCGGCGGCTGGCAATCCCTTGCCCAAAGGCGAGTTCCGTGGCTTCGGGGACCATGGGGTGGCCGGCCGGGCGCCAGTGCGGTGGGGCGGGCGCAGCGCGGACGAGGAGACCCCCATGCTCTCTACGCAGGCGGGTCCGCAGAGGTTCGGCCGCTCGGCGTTTGGCCCGGCCGTCGATCGAGCTAGAATGACCTGCGTCCGCACGGGGCGCGCGGCCGCGTCGCCGTGGGATCCAACGCGCCGCGTCCGGTGTAGACAGTTCTGGGACCCGGGCGGCAATCGCGCCGCCTCGTGTCTGGCCAGGAGGTCTCGCCTTCGAAATGACGCCGAAGCCCCATCTCAAACAGGGAGTCGCCCTGCTCGCCTGCCTCTCGATCCTGGTGTTGTCGACGGCGAGCCGCGGGCCCGAGACGGATGCGACAACGCTGGAGGCGGCCCTCGCAGCGGATGGTCTCTACGCGATCTTCGAAACCAACTTCGGCAGGTTCGCCTGCGCACTGGAGTTCGAGAAGACCCCCGTCACGGTCGGGAGCTTCGTCGGCCTCGCCGAGGGCAAGATCCAGTTTCGCGATCCGCGCACCCAGGAGTGGGTCCGGCGCCCCTTTTACGACGGCCTACGCATCCACCGTGTCGTCAAGGACTTCGTGATCCAGGGGGGTGACCCTCTGGGGGATGGCACCGGCGGCCCCGGGTACGAGTTCATCGACGAGTTCCATCCGGAGCTGAAGCACGAGCCCGGCGTCCTTTCGATGGTCAACTCCGGGCCGGGAACGAACGGCAGCCAGTTCTTCATCACGTTGAACCGTCTTCCGCACCTGAACAACCACCACACCGTGTTTGGAAAGGTCGTGTTCGGCTTCGACGTCCTCGAGCGTCTGAGCGAGCTTCCCACCGGCGGACCGAGCAATACTGCGCCGATCCAGGAGATCGTCATGACCCGGGTGAAGATCTTTCGCCGTGGCGCCGCGGCCGAGGCGTTCGATCCGCAGGCCGCGTTCGAGATCCAGGACGAGGTGCTGGCGCAGCGGGAGGTGGAGCGCCGCGCGCTGGCGGCGCGTTTCCAGGCGCAGCTGGAGCGCCAGCTGCGGGACGGGGACGTGATGGCGAGCGGCATCCGTTACGTGGTCCAGGAGGCTGGGGAGGGCTCACTCCCGGAAGCAGGCGACATCGTCACCGTCCACTATGTGGGCTACCTCGACGACGGAACCCAGTTCGATTCGAGCTACGATCGTGAAGCGCCGTTCCGCTTCTCCGTCGGCTCCGGTCTCGTCATCAAAGGTTGGGACGAGGTGCTCATCACGATGCGATCGGGCGAGAAGCGGCGCGTCGTCATCCCGCCGGCCATGGCGTACGGGGAGCGCGGCCACAAGCGTTTCGGAATCCCGCCCGATGCCACGCTCATCTTCGACGTCAAGTTGATCGAGATTCTGCGCCACTAGCGGCGGCGGAACTCACCGACCGCTCGCAGCTCGCCGCCGCGCATCACCCGCGAGAGCTGCCGCATGTTGCGGATGTCGATCGAGGGGTCGGCGTCCACAACGAGCAGATCCGCGATCTTGCCCGCCTCGATGCTCCCGAGCTCCTGCTCCCTCCGCATCGCGCGCGCGCCACCACGCGTGGCTGCGACCAGGACGTCGAGCGCGCTGAGGCCCGCCGCCTGCATCGCTTCCATCTCGGCGTACACCGAAGGCCCGTGCAGCGTGAGCGGATTTCCGGCATCGGTTCCCATCGCGATGCCGACCCCAGCCGCCTGCAGGCGCCGCAGGTTCGTGCGCATGACCTCTCTGCGTTGCGTCAGGCGCTCGATGACGGACTCGAGCCTCTCGGGTTCTGCAACGTCGAGCTCCGCCGTCTCGGCCACGTGTGCAAGCGTCAGCGAGTCGACGCAGGCATGCGGGTCGTCCACGCGTGGGCTCTCCCGCGCCAGCGCGGATTGGTAAAGTCGCGCGTAGCCGTCGACGACGGTCAGCGTCGGGCAGTAGACGACTTCGCTTCCGCGGGCCAGGTCGACAAACTCGTCGTCGACGAGCTGGTCGTCGACGCTGTGCACGAGAAGGTGTGCTCCGGCCTGCAGTGCGACCTTCGCTTCACGCAGCCCCGTTGCGTGCACGATGAGTGGCAGGCGATACGTTCGCGCCTCCTCTCCCGCTGCGAGCACGGCTAGCGCCAGGTTCTCGAAGGCGACGGCGGAGTCGGGGATGAACCAGACCTTCACGGCGTCGCTGCGGTTTGCGGCCAGGTAACGCACCGCCGAGCGCGCCGCCTCGGCGTCGGCGATGTGGATGAACTGCTGCTCACCCGGTTGGTTGAGCCAGAACTCACGCGTCGACAGGAGCGGACCGGAGGCGGCCACGTGCGGCGCGTCGGTTCGGGTGCTGTCGCGCAGCGTCCACGTCCAGGCGTAGCCGCCGACGTCGAACACCGCGGTCACCCCCGAGCCGAGGTAGGCGCGGAAGAAATGCTCCGGCTCCTGCTGCAGGCGCGATTGCACATGCTCATACGGATGCTGGTCACGAACGTCGATCGCATCCGGGCGGCCATCGACCCAGCCCGTCTGCGAGAAGTGGACGTGCGCATCGACGATCCCGGGAACGATCCACTTGCCGGAGAGATCGAGACTCTCGACGTCGGCTGGCGGCGGGCAGGCGTCACGTGTTCCGGCGCACTCGATGCGACCGCCGCGCACGATCACGACCGCATCCTGGAGCGGCGGCGATCCGGTGCCGTCGATCAGGGTCGCGCCGGTGAGCGCGAAGGGTGGGGGGGGTGTCCCGGGCGGCGCATCGAAAGCACTCGTCACCGCGATGCGCCATCCCTGCGGCGTCGACACGATCACACGTTCCGAGATGCCCGCATGCTCGTCGAAGCCGTACGTGACCCGATAGCGGTAAAGCCCGTAGACGACACCCGGGCGCAAGCGCACGAGGCGCACGTCGCGTGCGTCGAAGACGTCCGGCCAGGAATCGCCCGCCGTCTGCGCTTCGTGCTCGGTGAAACCGAGCCGCACCCCGTTGGCACCGGTACGCGCGAGCGTCGTCGAGTTCAGATAGGTCGCGAGGTAGGCGGCGCGATCTTTGCGCCGGATGGCGTCGAGGTTTGTTTCGAAGAGACGACGCGCTGCATCGATCTCCTCGGCGTGCGCCGGATCCGTCTGCGTGGCTGCGGGATCGACCCCCTCCTGCGCCATGGCGGATGCCATGCTGGCGAGCGCGAGTGCATAGACGCAGCAGCCCGCCGCCACGTTGCGCACGAGACCGTCCACACGCACCTCCGTGACCCGCAGCGCCCGCACCGGCCGGGGCGGGTCGCACGCTGCACCCGGCGCGGATTGCACAGTATAGGGGGCGCCGCGACGAGGCCGGCCACCCAGCGTAAAAACTTGTGATTCCATCGCTTAGCTCTCCGGGATTGTGTCTCCCGAAGTCGTTACATTTTCTTTGCTCGCCTGGGGAAGAGCCGAACGGGTGACGTGGTTATAATCTTGCAGCGAACGACAATCGGAAGGGCTTGCGCTGTGCGGGCCCTGCAATCCGCAAGAAACCCACGAGCCCCGAAAACGGACCTGGAGGATCGGAACAGTGCGTACCTTTAAGATTTCAGCTCTGAGCATGTTGGCGATCGCGTTCTTGGCCTCTTCCGCCTTCGCAGGCGGCAACTGCTCCGCATCGAAGGAAGCGAAGTCGGCGTCCGCCTCTTCTTCCGAGAGCGCCTGCATGTCGACCGTCTTCGCCGGTGCCGGCAACCACTGCTCGACCAGCAAGGCGAAGCTCGCAGAGCTCGTCGACATCGAGGCCACCCGACTCCCCTCCGGTGGGCTCGTGGTGATGTACCGCGGCAAGACCGACGATGCAGTCGCCTACCTGCAGGCTGCAACCGAAGGTTCGGCGGAGAACTTCTGTTGCCCGGTGACACGCAAGCTCGCGGCAACCGAGGGTGCGCACGTCGAGATCACCAAGATCAGCGATGGTGCGCTGATCATGGTCACCGCGAAGAAGGACGTCGTCGACGAGTACGAGGAGTCCTTCATGACCCTCGCGGCGGCATCCACGAAGTAAGAGGGGCTTCGCACCCGAGTGGGTGACGCACCCGATTCTCTCGAGACCTCCGGCTCGTCCGGAGGTCTCTTTTTGGTGCGCCCAGCATGGGCGCTGACTTGGGGGTGGAAGTCCCCCCGGGAGTTGGTCACAGCAACCGAAGGGAACCGCAGAGCGTCAGGCTGTGAGGCCGGCGTGAAGGAAGCGGGAAACGAAGCTGCGGGTCGATGGACAAGAACCGCGTACGAGGCGGCGCCGGGCAGGGCGAGCGGGCCAATGACCGCGAAGCTCTTGTGACCAAGGCCCAGGCGACGTAGACGTGGCGATCGCGCAGCGAAGGTCAGCGTTCTTACCTGGGGAGATCTCGCCTTGCGCCTGAAAGGGCGACGCCTGACCCCGGGCGGAGCGAGAAGTCAGCAGACGCCATAGTAGTCGGGTCGACCCGGCGAAGGGCGAAACGAGGGGAAGGGCGAAACGCCCGCGGACCTCGGAGGCGCCATGCCACAGAAGTCGGGCATTCAGCTCGAGCTCGCGTTCGGAGATAGCGGTGAAGCCGCGACGACCAGCGCGAGTGTGGAAGCCCCTCCGGCGGGACGAGGAACCGAGCGCCCAGGAGTAGGCGACCTGA
>CP070763.1:241404-254395 GCA_020349025.1 Candidatus Latescibacterota bacterium
GGCAGGAGCAGCGCAATGACAACCGCGACCAGGGCGCCGGCGAACACTTGGGCTCCGGGGCCGAAACGATGCGTTCTCACAGCTGTGTTTCCTTTCGGTGATCTGATCGTGCAAGCGCTCGCCCCGACCGCGTCGGTGGCGTGATCGAAACCTCACTCGCTTCACGATGAGTCGTTGCAAGAGTAGCAACAGCTCGCGTTGCACGTAAACGTTTTAGCTGAAGTCAGCGTTGTCCCTACTCGACTGCGAGGCGCCACGGCGAACAAGCCGCCCGCAAACGCGTCAGGTTTTGCAGCACTCAAACGCGGCGATCGATGTCGACCATCTCTCACGACCTCGATTGGGCGATTTGACACAAAGCCATTGGGCAAAGTCAGTGTGCGTAGCGATTCGCACTGCGGATTGTCGCTTCGCATCACGCACAAGGGTTGCCTTGACCGGCTACTGCTGTGCTAGACTTCGCTCATTCGATTGCAGCACATGTTCGACGCGCAGGTATCGCATCCGGCGACTCTCGCGGCGAGCCATACCACAACCTTGAGCCAACAACGGAGCACCCCGTTGATTTCCGTGTCGATCTGGCGTGAGTGCAAAGACCGGAATCTGGGTTGGAACACGACTCCGCAGGGAGGTCTCCAGCAATGATGCGTTGGATTGTGAGTTCGAGCGTACAGTTTCGACTCCTCGTAGTCGCCCTCGCCGTCGTCGTGATGGGCCTCGGCTTCACGCAGCTGCGTGACGCGCCCATGGACGTCCTCCCCGAGTTCAACGCTCCGTATGTCGAGGTGCAGACGGAAGCGCTCGGCTTGTCGGCGGCGGAGGTCGAACAGCTGATCACGGTTCCAATGGAGGCGGATCTGCTCAACGGTGTCGCCTGGCTCAAGACGATTCGCTCCGAATCGATGCCGGGCTTGTCATCCGTCGTCCTGATCTTCGAGCCGGGTACCGACATCATGCGCGCGCGCCAGGTGGTGCAGGAGCGTTTGACGCAAGCCCACGGGCTGCCGAACGTCTCGAAGGCACCTGCCATGCTGCAACCGGTGTCGTCGACGAGCCGCATCCTCAACGTGGGGTTGTCTTCTGACGAGCTTTCGCTCATCGACATGTCGGTGCTCGCGCGCTGGACGATGAAACCGCGCCTGATGGGTGTACCGGGCGTGGCGCACGTTTCGATCTGGGGTCAGCGCAAGCGCCAGCTGCAGGTGCAGGTCGACCCGGAGAAGCTGCGTGCCGAGAACCTGACGCTGCACGACATCGTCAAGACGGCGGGCGACGCGCTCTGGGTCTCGCCGCTCAGCTTCTTGAATGCCTCCTATCCCGGTACGGGCGGCTTCATCGACACGCCCAATCAGCGCCTCAGCATCCGTCACGTGCTGCCGATCTCCTCACCCGAGGAGCTGGCCGAGGTTGCGGTCAGCGGGCGCAAGAACATGGTGCTGGGCGACGTCGCGACGGTCGTCGAGAATCACCAGCCGCTCATCGGTGACGCCTTGGTCGACGACGGGACGGGCCTCCTGCTCGTGATCGAGAAGTTCCCCTGGGCCAACACGGTCGAGGTGACCGAGGGCGTCGAGGCGGCACTCGCGGCGCTCGCGCCTGGCCTCACGGGGATGGAGATCGATACGCAGATCTTCCGGCCCGCGACCTACGTCGAGAATGCCTACGGAAACTTCAAGAGGTCCTGGTTGATTGGCCTTGCCATCGCCGCCGTGGCGCTGGTTTTTCTCGTCATGGACGTGCGTGTTGCGCTCGTCAGCATGATCGCGATTCCGTTGTCGGTGACGGCAGCCGCACTGGTGCTGTACTTCCGGGAAGGGTCGTTTGACACGATGATCCTGGCCGGGTTGGTGATCGCGCTCGGCGTGATCGTCGACGACGCCGTCGGCGACGTGAGAAACATCGCCCATCGCCTGCGCAAGCACCGCGCAAGTGGCGGTCAAAACTCCGTCGCGAAGGTGATTGTCGACGGCTCTCTGGAAACGCGAAGCGTCTTGGTGTTCGCGGCGTTGATCCTCCTGCTGGTCGCCGTGCCCGCGTCCCTTCTCTTCGGCGTCGCGGGAGCCGTCGGCAAGACGATTGCATTCTCCTACGCGCTCGCGATCCTGGTTTCAATGCTGGTCGCCATGACTGTGACACCAGCGCTTGCGATGTACATGTTCTCGAAGAGTGGACCGGGCGAAGACTCGCCGGTGATCCGTGGCCTCTCTCGCATGTCGGACGGCCTCGTCTCGCAAGCCGTGCGCGCGCCGGTAGGAGCCATCGCGGCGATTCTCGTGCTGATCGGAGCGGGTGCTGCCGTGCTTCCAACGCTCCAGCGTGACTCAGTGATTCCGACGTTGAAGGAGACCGACATTCTGATTCGGGCCGAAAGCGCTCCGGGAACGTCGCACCCGGCGATGGCACGCCTCGTCGCCAAAGCGAGCGACGAGCTGCGGGTGATCCCCGGCGTTCTCAACGTCGGTGCTCACACCGGTCGCGCCGTCATGTCGGAGGAAGTCGTCAACGTCAATGCTTCTGAGATCTGGGTCAGCATCGATCCAACCGCCGACTACGACGCGACGATCGACGCCATCAGCGAAGTCATCGAGGGCTACCCCGGCCTGCACCGAGAGCTCCTCACCTACAGTGACGAGTCGGTGTTCGAAGCGCTGCGCGGCACCGATCGCAACCTCGTGATCCGCGTCTACGGCGAGGATCAGGAAACGCTACTACAGGAAGCACACAAGGTGCGTGACGCCATGGCGAGCGTCGAAGGTGTCGTCGCTCCGGAAGTGGAGATGCCGGTCGTGGAGCCGATCATCCAGATCGAGGCGGACCTGGAGGCATGCGAACGCCACGGCATCAAGCCGGGTGATATCCGGCGCGCCTCCGCCATTCTCCTGGGCGGCATCGAAGTGGGGATGCTGTTCGAGGAGCAGAAGGTGTTCGACGTCGTCGTCTGGGGCACGCCGAACACGCGTCACAGCGTGACCGACGTGCGCGAGCTGCTCATCGACACGCCCACCGGCGGCCACGTGCGGTTGGAAGAGATCGCTGACGTGCGCGTCGTGCCGGCGCCCACCGTCATCAATCGCGAAGGTGTCAACCGTCGGATCGACGTCGTGGCATCGGTCGCGGGCCGTTCGGTCGCGGCGGTGGCGGGAGATGTCGATCAGCAACTGAGGCGACTCAGCTTCCCACTCGAGTTCCACGCCGAAGTACTGGGAGAAACGGAGGAGCGTCAGATCGCTGCGTCACGGGTGCGCAACCTGGCGATCGCGTGCGGCATCGTCGCGCTCCTGCTGCTGCAGGCCGCCTTCGGCAGCTGGCGACTCGGTACTGCGGCATTCATCGCGATCCCGATGGCTCTCTCCGGCGGCCTGCTGGCGGCACGCCTGACGGGGGGGGTCTTCTCGATCGGTTCGCTCATCGGACTCGTCACGGTGCTGGGAATCGCGCTGCGCGGCACGATCACGACGATCCACCAGTATCAACGCGCTGAGAAGAACGGGGACAGGTTCGGCGCGGACCTGGTTCAGAGCGTGACGCGCGAACGCTTCGGGTCGATCTTCACGACGACGGTTGTCGCCGGTCTTGCAGTCCTCCCGATCGTGTTCTCCGGGAGCATCGCGGGCCAGGAGATCCTCCACCCGATGGCGGTCGTTATCCTGGGTGGGCTCGTGACGTCGCTCCTTCTCAATCTCTACGTCGTGCCCGCCATCTACATCCAGTTCGGGCGGGGCGCGGCTCCCGAGTGGGCCATCGCGACGGACGAGGAAGAGGAAGTTTCGTCAGAAGTTCGGTTGGCTGAAGGTTGAGCAAGATCAAGCCCTAGAGGGAGGGTTCTCATGAAAGGCATCATTCGTTGCGTCGCCCTGGTTCTGCTCATCGCGGCCATACCGTTCGCGGCGCACGCCGGTAAGGGAAAGTCGATCGGAAAGGACAGCGGCATCATTCCTGCGCACTTGGAGGAAATGCCCGGTTCCGAGCTCAAGAAGGTCACCTTCACTGCGGATGCGGCAGAGCGCGTCGGCCTCGAGCTCGACGCCGTGAAGGAAATGCAGGTCCCGCCCAAGCGCAAGGCGTCAGGGAAGGTCCTGCGCAAGGTCGTGCCCTACGCGTCCATCCTCTATACACCGGATGGTCGTGAGTGGGTGTACACGAGCCCGGAGAACCTGACCTACGTTCGTCACGAAATCAAGATTGTATACATCGACGGGGACATCGCTGTTCTCTCTGAGGGTCCAGCTGCGGGAACGCAGGTCGTGACGATCGGAGCGGCCGAGGTCTACGGCGCCGAGTTCGAAGTAGGCCACTAAGCCGAAGGGGGTTTCGCCATGCTGCGTGCGGTTGTCGGGTACAGCCTGAAGTTTCGCTTCATCGTACTCGCATTGGCGGCGGCGTTGATGTTCTTCGGTTTCCAGCGCCTCCGAGATATGCCGGTGGACGTGTTCCCGGAGTTCGCGCCACCGCGTGTCGAGATTCAGACACCGTGTCTCGGTCTCAACCCGTCTGACGTCGAAGGCCTGGTCACGGTGCCGCTCGAGGAGGCTCTTGCCGGCCTCCCCCACCTCGACATCCTGCGCTCCAGATCGGTACCGCAACTGTCGTCGGTGCTGATGATCTTCAAGCCGGGCACCGACCTGCTCCTGGCGCGTCAGCTGGCGGCGGAGCGCATCGATCAGGTGAAGGGCACGTTGCCTCCCGACGTCGGCCCCCCCGTGATGCTGCAGCCGCTCTCGGCGACGAGCCGCTTCTTGAAGATTGGCATCACGTCCGAGAAGTACTCGGTGATCGACCTGTCGATGATCACCTACTGGAAGATTCAGCAGCGACTGATGACGGTTCCGGGGGTGGCCTGGGTCGCGATCTGGGGTGAGCGCCTCAAGATGCACCATGTTCAGGTCGATCCCAGGCGGCTCGCGCAGGAAAACACGTCGGTCGAGCAGATCCTGGACGTCACTGCCAACGCCCTGGATGCCGGGCTGTTGCAGTGGTCTCCCGGTTCGCTGATCGGGACGGGCGGGTTCATCGACACGCCGAATCAGCGCTTGGCCGTGGAGTTCAAGCTTCCGATTCAAGATCCGGTCGACCTGGCGCAGGTCTCCTTCACGGCGCGCGACGGCAAGGTGAAGAAGCTGAGCGACGTCGCCGTGGTGAAGGAAGACCACCAGCCGATGATCGGTGACGGCGTCATCGAGAACGACGTCGGCTTGCTCCTGATCGTCGAGAAGTTTCCGTGGGCGAACACGTTGCAGGTGACGCGTGGCGTCGAGCATGCGCTCGACGAGCTGCGCGCCGGCCTTCCCGACGTGACGATCGATCACGAGATCTTCCGGCCGGCGACGTTCATCGAGACATCGATCGACAACCTGACGCAGGCGTTGCTCTTCGGCTGCATCCTCGTCGTTCTGGTTCTTGTCGCTTTCCTGTACGAGTGGCGCGTTGCGCTGATCAGCTGCGTCGCCATCCCGCTGTCGCTGATGGCGGGAGCGATGGTGCTCTACATGCGCGGCACGACGATCAACACGATGGTCCTGGCGGGGTTCGTCATTGCGCTGGGGGCGGTGGTGGACGATGCCATTGTCGACGTCGAGAACATCGTGCGGCGTTTGCGGGAAGCCCGCAAAACGGGAAGCGGAAAATCGCTCTTCCGCGTGATCGTGGACGCGTCTCTCGAGGTGCGCAGTGCCATCATCTACTCGACGCTGATCGAGATTCTGGCGCTGCTCCCGGTCTTCTTCATGGAAGGGCTCTCGGGTGCCTTTTTCAAGCCGCTGGCGATGTCGTACGCGCTCGCGATCGCGGCATCGACGATCGTCGCCTTGACCGTGACACCCGCCATGGCGTTCATCCTGCTGCGTAAGGCCCCGCTGCACCGGCGCGAATCGCCGCTCGTGGCCTGGCTGCACAAGCGCTACGATTGGGTCTTGTCACGCATCATCCGCTCGCCGCGCCCGGCGTACGTCGGAGTGGGGATCGTGGTCCTGGCGGGCATCATCGTGCTGCCCCAGCTCGGCCAGCAGCTGCTCCCGTCGTTCAAGGAGCGCGACTTCCTGATGCACTGGCTGACGAAGCCGGGAACCTCTCTCCCCGAGATGGACCGCATCACGATCCAGAGCGCCAAGGACCTGCGTGCGATTCCGGGTGTCCGCAACTTCGGTGCCCACATTGGTCAGGCGTTGATCATGGACGAGGTGGTCGGGATCTACTTCGGCGAGAACTGGATCAGTGTCGATCCCGCCGTCGACTACTGGGGTACGGTCAACGAGGTTCAGGCGGTGGTCGACCGCTACCCCGGCATCTACCGTGACGTGTTGACCTATCTGAAGGAGCGCATCCGCGAAGTCCTCACCGGATCGAGCGAATCGATCAACGTGCGGATCTACGGCCACGACCTGCCGACGCTCTATGCGACCGGCAGGAAGGTCCGGGACGCGATGCAGGGGATCGAGGGGGCCGTCGACCTGCACGTCGACCTCCAGGAGGACATCCCGAACATCGAGATCGAAGTCGACCTCGAGAAGGCGAAGAAGTACGGACTCAAGCCGGGTGACGTGCGGCGCAACGCCTCGATCCTGATGGCGGGCTGGGAAGCGGGCGACCTCTTCTACGGGGGCAAGGCGTACGACGTGCAGGTGTGGAGCGTCCCCGAGGTGCGTCACAGCTTCAGCGCCTTGAAGGAGCTTCCGATCGACGTTCCAGGTGGCGGTCAGGTCGAGCTGCAAGAAGTTGCGGATGTCCGCATCGCCCCGGTTCCGAACGTCATCGCACGCGAGCAGATGAAGCGCCGGCTCGACGTCGGCTGCAACGTGCGCGGGCGTGACCTCGGCTCGGTCGCCGCGGACGTCGAGAAGGCCGTCGCGACCGTGGACTTCCCGAAGGGGGTGCACGCCGAGCTGATCGGCGAGTACGCAGAGCGCCAAAAAGCGCAGCAGCGGCTGGCCATCCTGGCGCTCATCGCCTGTCTGGGGATCTTCGTTCTGCTGCACACGTCGTTCGGGAGCGGGCGTCTCGCACTCCTGTCGTTCCTGTTGCTGCCCTCGGCGCTCGTGGGGGGCGTCATCGCAGCCTATCTCGGAGATGGCATCATCTCGCTCGGGTCGCTCGTGGGCTTCCTGACCGTCCTCGGGATCGCGGCCCGCAACGGCATCCTGATGATCAAACACTTCGAGCATCTGGAAGACGAGGAAGGCATGAAATTCGGCCCGGAGCTGGTGCGGCGCGGGGCTCAGGAGCGCTTGGCGCCGATCCTCATGACCGCCACGACGACCGGCTTCGCGCTCTTGCCTCTCGTGATTCGCGGCGATGTCCCCGGTCACGAGATCGAGCTGCCGATGGCCGTCGTCATTCTCGGCGGACTCGTGACGTCGACGCTCTTGAACCTGTTCATCATCCCGAGCCTCTACTTGCGCTTCGGGCGCGGACCGGCGCGCTCCACTGCGCGCGTTCCGTTCGGCGTGACTCCGGAGATTCGCCCGATCGCGGGCGACTGAGCCGCAGGGGGCGCGAGGGGCGATCTACGGCCCCTCGACGCCCCAGCTCTGCACAGATGCAGCCGTGACCGTGGTCATTGCCGGGAAAAGAACGTGGCTCGCGAACTGGGTCGTAAGAAGACCCATCCCGGCGATCAGAAACGCGACGATCCAACGGTCGGCGGCTCGATGACTGGGGCTGTAGCCCGGGAAGAGCCGGAGAATCACAGCCGGCTTTCGAGCCACTTGCGTGACGCTGACCGCTCCGCCTCCAGAAACGCTCCTCTTGCGGTTCATGGCCGACCTCCTTCGGCTTCGTGGTGTGTCCGGTCGCTCACCAGACGCTCCGGACATGTTGAATGTAGGCAGGAGCGGCCCCCGAGGTGTCACATGGCGGTCGCGCGCATGTAACAAGTCCGTAAAAACGCGTACAATCCAAGAATGATCATGCGTCAACGTCCTCCCAATCCGCACGTGCGGCTGGCGCTCGTCTTTGGCCTGCTCGTGCTGGCCCCGAGCTGCCTGCTCGGCTGGTTCAGCCTGCGTGCGGTGGAGAGCGCCCGTGTCGCCTCGCAGCAGCGCCTGCAGGCGGACTACGAGCAGTACGCCGAGTTCGCCAGTCGCGCCGTGCAGCAGGACCTTCTGGCGCTCGAGTCCGCCTGGGAGGCGCTGGTGCCGCGCGCCGTGGGCTGGGAGGAGCGGCTCGACGAAACGACGCAGGCCTTGGAGGCGGCGCGCGGCCGCGCCTTCGTGCGTCGGGGCTACCTCATGCATGCGTCGGGGGCCCGTTTGCACCCCGCTGGCGAGGCCTCTGCGGCGCTCGTCGCAGCGGACACGGTCGAAACCCGCATCTTCCGTCAGCAGATGAGCGCGGCCGAGGCTGCCGAGTACGAGCTGGAAGCGCCCGAAGCAGCACTCGCGGCCTACGACGACATCCTGGCGCGCGTGCGCACACCGAGGTTGAGAGCGATCGCCCAGGCGAGTCGCGCGCGCGTTCTCCTGCAGCGCGGCGACTGGAACGCGGCGCAGGCCGCGTACGAGACGCTCCTGCGTGAGCATCCCGATGCGCGCGACCTCGACAACCAATCACTGCGCGTGCAGGCGAAGCTGCAGATTGCAAGAGCGCTCGAGGAAACGGGTGAGCTCGCGCGCGCCGCACGCACTCTCGTCGACCTGCAGGAAGATCTTGCGGCGCGCTCCGACGCGCTCGGCCCGCTGCAGTTCGACATCGTCACGGAGAGGATCGCCGGTCGCATGCGGCGTCTCCTGCCGGCTCTGCCCAGCGCCGAGCGTGCTTCCGTGGAGCCGGCGTACGAAACGGCGCGCGCGCGTGCGAAGAAAAGCGTCGGCCCCGACTACTTCCAGCACAAGCTCTCGCGCAAGCTCCTGCGCGCGGTGCTCGATGATCTGCGCTACTCGACGCGTGTGCGCTACCTGTCGGACACGGTCGAGGGGCGGCCCTTCCTGCTTGCCTACCTGTTCATGCCGGATCGCAGCGGCACCGCCATCGCCGGGCTGCTGGGACTCGAGATCGATCTGCGCAGCCTCTCGGATGCGGTGCTGCCCGCTATCCTCGAGGCGCTGGAGCTGGGCGACGCCATCGACGTCGCGATCGTGGACGAGGCGGGCCAGCGCGTCACGGAGACCGGGACGCACGGCACGAGCGAGGCTCGCGTCGCGAGCCACCTGGGCGAGCCGTTCGACTTCTGGAGCGTTGCCCTGTTCGTGTCGGCCCCGATGCAGGAAGCGCGGATCGACTTTCGCACCAAGGTGTTTCTCTACTTCGTGCTGCTGCTCCTGGTGACGATCGCCGCCGGGGCGTCGCTCGTCATGCTCGGTTTGCGACGCGAATCGCGCCTCTCGAAGCTGAAGACCGGGTTCGTGTCGAACGTCTCGCACGAGCTGCGAACACCGCTCACGTCGATCCGCATGTTCGTCGAAATGTTGCAGATGGGCGGCGAGCGCATGCGGCCTGAACAGCGCGGGCGCTATCTGCACACGATCCGTCGAGAGTGCGAGCGTTTGCAGCGTCTCATCGACGCCATCCTCGACTTTGCCCGCATGGAGCGCGGCGCGCGCGAGTACCGCTTCGAGTTCGAGGAGATCGGCGAGCTCGTGCGCGCGGTGGCCGAGGATTTCCGTGCCCAAGCCGAAGCCGCGGGCTTCGAGTACCGCGTCGAGATTGCGCCTGATCTCCCGGAGGTTCGCGTCGACGCCGATGCCCTGCGCCAGATGCTGCTCAACCTGCTCTCGAATGCCGTCAAGTACTCCGACGAGCGCCGCTGGATCGCGGTGCGCGTGCTCAGGCGCGAACGTGCGCTCGGGATCCAGGTGGAGGACCACGGCATCGGCATCGACGCCCACGAGCAGGAGCGCATCTTCGAGGACTTCTACCGCGTCGACACCAGCGCTGCGGGACGGGTCGGTGGTGTCGGCTTGGGGCTGACGCTGGTGCGGCGCATGGCGGCTGCGCACGGCGGAGCGGTGCGCGTCGACAGCACCCCGGGGCGCGGCTCCACCTTCACGGTGTGGCTGCCGTTCGACGAGGAGTCGTCGTTGCGCGCAGAGCAAGCGAGGACGATCGAGGCATGACGACGAGAATCCTGGTGGTCGAAGACGACCGTGCCATCGTGGAAGGGCTCACGGCCGCCCTGACCCTCGAGGGCTACGAGGTGGAGTCCGCGACCGACGGCCGGGCCGGGTTCGAGAGTGCCCGACGCAACGATCTCGCGCTCCTCATTCTCGACATCATGCTCCCCGGGATGAGTGGCCTCGAGATCACCAAGCGGCTGCGTGACGACGGGCGCGACGTGCCGATCATCCTGCTGACGGCGCGCGGCGAGGAGGACGACCGCGTCCTCGGCCTGGAGCTCGGAGCGGACGACTACGTCACCAAGCCTTTCAGCGTGCGCGAGCTCACGGCGCGCGTGCGCTCCATCCTGCGACGCTCCAGGGAGCGCGGCGGGAAGCGCTCGAACACCTTCCGCTTCGGGGACGTGCGCGTCGATTTCCGTCGCCAGGAGGTGACGAGGGCTGGCGAGCGCGTCGAGATGTCGGCGCGCGAGTTCCGCATCCTGCGCTACTTCATCGAGCATGCCGGCGAGATGCTGTCGCGCGAGCAGCTCCTGAACGACATTTGGGGCTACGATGTCTTCCCGACGACCCGCACCGTCGACAACCACATCGCGCGGCTGCGCAAGAAGGTGGAGGAGGAACCCGATTCGCCGCGCTTCATCCGCACCGTGCGCGGCGCCGGCTACATTTTCGACCCGGAGGCCGCCGAGGAGGCGTGAAAGGGTGTATGCTGGGACCACCTTTTTACAGACCTGGTACGCGGGCGCGACCTGCCGGTGACAGCTCCGCGGCGCTTCGCGCTGTAGAATCTCCGCCTGGGAGGTGATCACTTGTCGAGTACTCTGCGTATCGGTCTCGCGCTTGCGTGCGTCTCGACCGTGGCGCACGCGGGACCCCGGGACCTCGACGAGTGGTTTCCGCATCTGCGCGCGGGGATGTGGGTGAGGGTGGAGGGAGAGATGCAGGCCGCCGAGCTGCACGCGAGCGAGATCAAGATCCTCGACGGCGAGCTGGACGAGAGCGAGCTGTCGAGCCAGGTCACCGACGTGGATCTTCTGCAGATGACGCTGACGACGCGCCTGGGCGTGCGTGTGGTTGCCACGCAGAACAGCGACATCGACCAGAAGAAGAGCGGCCGCGACGTGGGCTTCGCATACATCGAGGTGGACGACGGGGTCGAGGTGGAAGGGCAGCTGCAAAAAGATGGCACGCTGCTGGCCGAGGAGATGGAGGTCACGCGGCCGACGCAGGCGCCGTCCGATTCCACCGAGATGCGCGAGCAGGAGATGACGGCACGCATCGAGGCCGTGGACCCGAAACAGTATCGCATCACGCTGCTCGGCGTGCAGGTGGTGCTGAGCGAGAAGACGAAGAACAAAACGCCATTCCTCGACTGAGCCTTGCAGGGCTTCAGAAGCTGGCTTCGACTCCCAGGGTGGGCAAGAAGGGCAGCATGGCCACCGAGTAGCGCTGTGAGTAGTCGCGGCTCGAGCGGTACATGTAGACGTTTTGGGCGGCGGTGGCGTTCAAGACCTCGGCGTAGACGCGCCAGGCGAGCGAGCCGCCCTGGAAGGAGCGCGTGACGCGGAGATCGAGCCGGCGGTAGAGCGGCAGCCGCGCGCTGCCTTTGCGACCGACGATGCCAAACGCCTGTCCCTCCGAATCCTCCACGACCGACTCCACCGGCGTGTACGGCAGCCCCGACGCCAGCTCGAAGCGCGCACCGAACTCCCAGGAGCGCAGCTCGAGCCGCGCATCGACGGCGAAATGGTGGCGTTGATCCTGTAGAGGGCTGTACCAGTAGGGCTGCTCGAAGACGGCGCCCCACACCTCCTCGCCGCTCACCGGATCCTCGTACAGGCGTCGCCTCCACGCCTTGGCGTCCCGCTGCTGCGTCTTCGACCAGGCGTACTGGAGACGCGTGCTTAGCGCCGAGCCGCTTGGAGCCCATTCCAACCAGGTTTCGACTCCGTGCGAACGCGCCTGCGCCCCGTTCGAGTAGTAAGCGGGCTCCGACTCGTATACGAGGTTCGAGAAGCTCTTGTGGTAGCCCGTGACACCAGCCTTCCAGCCGCGGGCCGTCGCGCGCGACACGCCCAGCGTGGTCTCGATGACGCGCTCGGCCTGCAGAGGCGTGCCATCTCGCCTCGGCTGCACCTCCATCGGCGTGTTGCGCAACGTGTTGTAGACTCCCCACGTACCCCGCAGCGACCAACCGCCGCCGGCGCCCGTCCTGAAGCCCAGACGCGGTGAGACCAGATGCTCGCCCGTCAGGCCATCGTGCTCGTAGCGCAGACCCCGCGTGAGCTCGAGCCGGCCACCCCAGACGGGCCAATCATCCTGCAAATAGAAGGCGCCATACGTCCGGGTGCTGGCCACGTCGATCAGATAGCGCTCCGGCTGGTCGCTGAGATTCAAAGCGGAGTTGGTTCGCCGCAGGTTCAGGAAGGACGCATACGCGGACACGAGACCTGTGGTACGCGTGCGGTAGGCCTCGAAGCCGAGCTGCAGCCGGTGCCCCCGCGCATGCCAGGTGAGGTCGGAGCGCAACGAGGCAAGCTGTGTTTCGATGTCGAGCGATGCATTGTTCTCGCCGTGGAGTGAGAATCGCAGGCGCTGCGGTGCGTACCCGAAGCGGGTCTCGAGGATGGCGTTGCTCCCCATCAGCGCACGCCAGTAGAGCGAGCCCACACGCATCCGATTGTGCAGTGCCAGCTGATCCCGGCTCGTGTCGAACGAGCCGTCGCTCCTCGCGCTCTGCGAGTCGCGGGAGGAATCGACCTCGATGAAATCGTTGCGGAGCGCGTCCCCCTCCGGGTTCCGCATCGACAAGCCGTCGCCCGCCAGAAGCACGCCCCCCTCCAGCAGCTGCCCATCGGCAGGCTTCCATTTGGCGCGCAGCATGGCGTCGTAGAAGGAGGGAATCTGTCCGGAGCTCGAGCCGTTCACCAGTCGCACGATCT
>CP070763.1:254495-266959 GCA_020349025.1 Candidatus Latescibacterota bacterium
CATCGCGAAACAGGGGCTCGGCCGCGCGAAACTGAATCTCCGCAGCCTCGGGCCGCTGCAGTCGAATCAGGCAGCGTGCCACGGCGAGGCGCCGAACTGCGATCTCGTACGGCGCGTCGCGCTTGCTCACGCTGCTCTCGAAAAGCAACAGGGCTTCCTCATGCTCTCCCTGTCTCTCGCGCACCAGCCCCATGTCGTACAACGTGCGTCCGCTCGGATCTCCGCGGCGCTCCGCTTCGACCAGCGCCCCCCACGCCGACTCCAGATCGTGGGCGAGCAGGTACGCGGCTCCCAACGCCAGCATCGGCTTGTAAGACTGCGGTGCCAGCTGCGCCGTCGCTTCATATGCGGCGATCGCGTCGTCGCGACGTCCCATCCGCTCCAGGTGCTCGCCGTAGCGAAACAGAACGTCCGGATCGCGTGGATGCGACGCGACCGCCGCCTCATACGCTTCCAGGGCGGCCTCGCGCTCTCCGCGACGGGCCAGAACCTGAGCACGATCGAATTCAGGGCGCCCGAACGGGTGCCCTCCCACTCCGAGCCAATCGGGCAGGGCAAGTAGCAAAGCGAGTAGGAGCAGACCCGCGAGCAATATAATGCGCGACTGCTCGCGGCGCCACATCGCTGCAGCCAGCTCCACGAGCGTGACCGCCGCCGCGATCGCCAGCCATGGGAGCAGCACCAAGCGGTAACGCGTGGTCACGAAGAACGCGATCACGCCGCCGAGCTGGAAAAGCAGGAGTGCATGAAGCGGATGCAGCCCACGACGCCGCCACACCAACCCAACCCCGACAAGACCGCACACCGACAGCAACAGCCATGGAATGCCGAGCACGCGCCAGGCGCGTGACGCTTGGCGCATGACCGAAGAATCCTGGTTGCGGTCGATCTCGCGCGCGTTCCACACCAGAACGAACTTCTTGAACAGGAGAGCGCTCCACCCGGCGGGCTGCGTGCGCATGTAGTCGAAGGCGGCGCCGTAGAAGTTGCGCTGCCACTGGGGTGGATCGTCCATGGCACCGAAGCGTTTGGTGAGCTCCTCCCAGCGTAGACCGGGGCGGATGGCAACGGTGTCGTCGTAGTCGGGGTTGTTGCCGATGTAGAAATTGATGCCGCCGTTCACCGACACCGGGATCAGATCACCGGAAGCGAGACGGTTGTGGCGCAGCGTCGGTGCCAGCAACAGAAGGACCGGAACCAGAAAGAGCGCGGCGTGCCGGACGCGAACGCGCCACGGCTCGGGCCGCAAGACGATCCACAGCAACAGCGCCGCCACCAGTGCGAGATTGAGCGGGCGCAGCTGCAGCGCGATCCCCGCCACGACGCCGGCGAGCAGAACGAGTGAGGCGCGCTGCGTCAGTGCCAGGAGCGCCACCGCCACGATCGACGCGGCGAGCGCGGGGCTGGCGATGAGGACCTGGTTCTCGAAGTAGACGAGCGGCGCATAGAAGCCGAAGAGCACCCCGGTGACGAGACCCACCGTGGAACCGAACCAACGCGCCGCCACCAGCGCCGTCAGCAGCGCGGCAACGACACCGCCGAGCATCTGCAGCAGGTACGCAACCTCGAGGCGAGGGCCGACGACGCGATAGAGCTGGCCGAGCAGGAAGGGGTAGGCCGGCGCCTTGTAGTACACACCCTCTCCGAGCCCCTCGCCCCGCATCACCTGCATCGCGCGCGCGTGGTAGTCGGCTGCGTCGACCAGAGGGGTCCGGTACCAGGGATGGTCGTGGACCTCGAGCACATAGATGAAGCGGAACGCGGCCGCGAGCAGCGCGACCAGTACCAGGGCGAAGACCCGCCCACGGGTCGTATCCGGGAAGAATCGACGCACAGCGTCGTGGTCCGCCAACTCGCGTGTCAGATCGACGTGCTCGCGACGATCTCGGCGAGCTTCGGCGTCAGGTCCGACTTCGAGAGCACCTCGTCCGCACCCAGCCGACTGGCTTCCTCCATCAGCTCCGCTTGCGCGTGCGACGAGTAGGCAACCACGCGCACGTGTGCCCACTCCGGCTGCTCCTTGATCCGCCGGATCAGCTCGAGCGGCTGCAGCGTCTCGGCCGTCAGGTCGACCAGCACTGTTTGGGGAGCGGCGGCGGCGAGACGCTTGTCGAGCCCGGCCAGGTCGCGCACGAAACGCACATCCTTGGCATGGGCTTTCGCAATCTCCCGGATCTTGGCGGTGTAGAAGATGTCGTCCAGAAAGGCCATGATCTCCTGAGACACGGGCACTCCTTTCAACGTGATCGCGGCCTGCATGTGCTCAGGCACGCTCGGATCCCAGCTCGTGAGGCATGATCTCACGCGGCGAGCGGAAGTACATGCTCACCGGGTAGGCCTTGAAGTTGCGCACAGCGCTCGTGTAGATGCAAGCAAAGACCTTGACTTGGTGCCCGAAGCGGCTGTTCACCTCGCCGCACTTGAAGAGCTTCCCCCAGTGCTTGTTGAAGCAGCCCTCGACCTCGTCGCGCCGCTGCCGGATCGTGCCTGCCGAGCGCACGCCCTCCTCGACGAGGCGCTGCAGCCTCTCCTCCAGCTCACGCACGGGATCGAGCACGCCGGAGCCCGCCGAAGCCGCGCCGTGGGCCGTGCGTCGAACCTCCTGCAGCTGGTGCCGCACGCGCGCGATGCGCGACAAGAGTCGCCTGCGCTCCGCCACCAGCGAGTCCAGGTTGCGATATTGCTGCTGCAGCTCCTGCTCGCGCTCCATCTCGCGCTCCAGCTCCTGCACGACCATCGCCGTCCGCCAGCGCGAGTGCTCCTTGGCGCGCAGAATGTCGCCGAACGTGTGGTCCCCGACGTAGAGGATCTCGTCACCCTCGTATCCAACCAGAGCCTCGAAGGCGCCAGCGCCTCCGCCTTCGTAGACCTTCGTCGACAGCTCGGGATCCATGCCGGCCGCGGTGACCTCCTTCGGCGGGAGGACGCGCGGCTTCGCCGTGCTGCGGAAGAATCGCGGCTTCCCGGCGTTGACCACGATCTTGTCGAAGTAATGATGCCAGCGTGGATACGCGTCGCTCGTGGCGTCCAGCAGGAATTCCATCACCCGATGCGTGTAGTCCGGCTCCGAGTTCGTGAGCAGGAAGAGCTCGGTGCCATGATCCTTGAACTCCTGCAGCGTCTGTGGCAGCTCGGGGTCCTTCACCAGGAAACGTTCCGGCGCGGCCAGGATCTGGCGCTTGATCGTTCCGTCGGCGTGGGCGCGGTCGATGCATTCGCGTACGTCGTTGTAGACCTCGGTGTAGTCGCGGCGGCGGCGTCCTTCGCGCTCTTCGATGTGATCCACGAGCTGCGCGAACAGGGTCGCCTCCGGCAGGCCAAACAGGGTATCGATGGACATGTACTTGTCGCTCGACAGGCGGATGCGACTGTTGCGATAGACGCGCCGTCGCACCTGCTTCGGCACCTTCGTCGTTCCGTGGTACACACGCACCACGTAGTTGTACTGGTCGATCTTCAGGATGTTGCCGAGACGCTTGTCGACCACCAGCCCACGGATGATCAGGTCTGGATCGTAGCGGAGCACCCGGATGCTGTCGGGGTAACCCTTCTCCTCGATCAGCTTGTCACGCGTGGCGTTGAACGCGAGCGCCTCGGTGGGCTCGTCACGGTACACGGCCAAGGTGTGATCCATGTCGAAGCCCATCATGCGCACGCTCTCCATCTTCAGGTTGCGGTTCACGAAGATGCGCCTGGAAGGGAGAATGTGCTGCTCGCCAGCGTGAAGCTCGTGCAGCGAGTTCTCCGGATAGGGCTTGTGCAGTGCCATGGAATCCTCACAGCGTCCCGACGAATCGTGGATTCTACCGCAAGCTGGATGGAGCGCCAGCGGCTCCGCGGGAGGTGCCCCGGGCCGGCGCTTGGACCGTCTCGGCGCGGGGACGCTAAGCGCAGACCAGTATACGGGTTCCCTCCGACTTGCGCAGTCGGGCCTGCATCGAGGCGACGGCCGTGTGCCGGCAACGCAAGAACCGTTCACGTTCCACGGGCCGCTGCGGCCGCCACACGCTCCCTCGCGCCTGTCCGGAAGCCCGACCGACGCCGATCTCGCCCCCCCTGCCTAGCGGGCGTGGCGCCGTTTGGCCTCGACAGGATCGGCGCAGCGACGCGGGAGTTGCGCCGGCGCAGAGCGTCGGTGGCGACTCAACGCGGCGCGGGGCGCGATTGCGGGCGGCTGGCGCGCAGCTCGTCGAGGCGCTGCGATAGCGTGGGGTCGCCCGGCGTGACCTCGAGGCCTCGTTGCAGTGCTGCGATTGCGTCGGAGCGGCGGCCTTGCGCCGTGAGAACGACGGCGAGGTTGACGCATGCCGGCACGTGCCCCGGGTCGAGCTCCAGCGTTTCGCGGAAGCGCTGCTCCGCCATTCCCAAACGCTGGCGCCGCGTCTCCACGACACCCAGCTCGTAACGTGCGTCGGCGCGCTGCGGCTCCTGTTTCACCGCACGCTGCAGCTGCAACACCGCCTCCTCCAGGCGCCCGGCGTCGGCGAGCGCACGGCCCAGGAGAACACGCGCCCCCGGGAAGCGCTGCCGCAGCTCGACGGCGCGCTCGAGGTGCAGCACGGCCTCCTGGCTGCGTCCCTGCGCGAGCAGTGCCTGCGCCAGATGGAAGGGCGCATGCGCGTCGAGGGGATCGAGCTCGATTGCGGCGCCGAGATGCTCCCGCGCGCTCTGCAGACGCCCGGCGGCGACCTCGAACCGTGCCCATCCGGTCAGAGCAGCGGCCAGGAGGACGCGCGCTCTGCCGTACTCGGGCAGCTGCGCCAGCAGGCTGCGCAGGCGCTCGACGACCTCGTCCCACGCCGCCTCGGTGGGCGCCTGCCACGCCTCCTCGAACGCGATCCCCTGCGTCACCGCGCCCCGCTTGGCTCGCCGGTAGCGCTCCAGCGTCGCGCTCAGCTGGCGCTGCGAGCCGAAGCGCGCAGCGTTCGTGAGCAGAGACACGGCGTTCTGGCGCAATGCATCGAGCTTCAGGATGTTGTCCCCTCCGGTCGGATCACCGATCGAAAGCGGGCTCGAGAACTCGAGGTACAGGTTGTCGTCGCGGTTGAGAATGCCCCCCGCTGCATACTCCCGCACCGTTGCGTCGTCCATGGTGAACTCGGCGAGGAAGCTGAGAGGATCGGCGAGACCGATGCGACCCAGCTGCGTCGCAACCTCCGGGGTCCGAAGCCGGCTCTCGAGGGCCTCGAGGTCGACGCCGATCGGCGCCTTCGACCCGATCAGCACGGCGTCGAACGCGGTCTGCCACAGCGTCGCGTGCTCGAACGCATCGCAGAACGTCGCCACGATCGAGCGCAGGTTTTCCTCCGAGAGCTCGTAGATCGGCATCCACTGACACATGACGCCCTCGTCGGAGAGACGCCGGCGGATGAGCTCGTAGTACTCGCGCGTATAGAGGGATGCCGCACCGTACGCCCACGGGTGGATCGGATCTGCTGTGATGACGTCGTAGCGCTCGCGCGTCGTCAACAGGTGATTGCGTCCATCCTGCACCACGATGCGCACACGTGGGTCGTCGAGAGCCGCGCCGTTGAGGTCCTCGAACACGCGCGCCGCCCCGACGACCGCAGGTTCGATCTCGACGAGCGTGACCTGCTCGATGCCGGGATGCGCCGTCACTCCACCCAGAGTGAGTCCGGCGCCGAGGCCGATGACGAGAACCGACCTCGGGTCGCGGTGCAGCAGAACGGGAAGATGCCCGAGCAGGTACTCGTGCTGCAGATCGGTCTGGTAATCGGTCGCGACCGACTTGCCGTTGATCAGAACGGCACGGAAACCGTTCGACTCGGCGACGGAGACCGTGGCCCCGCGCCCCTCGTCGTAGTAGAGAACCTGGACGGACGCCAGCTGCCCGCGCACGTCGACCACTCCGGCGGCGTTGGTGTAGCCGAGCGTGACGTTGTTCTGGAAAGCGCCGAGCGTGTGCAGATCCCAGCGCGGGAACGTGGCGGGGAGCGCGACGCCTGCAACGACCGCCAGTGGGAGCGCCAGCGACGTCAGCAGCAACGGACGCGTAGTGCGCGAGGCCGCGAACGCACCCAGGAGCAGCACGCCGTATCCGAGGTCGAGAGCGCACACGAGCAGCATCGATCGCTGCAGCCCAAGGAACGGAATGAGGAGGAAGCCCGCAAGCAGCGGCCCCAGAATGCCGCCCAGCGTGTTGAGTCCGACGATGTCTCCGACCGAGCCACCGAAGGAGGTCCCGAGACGCGCGCGTGCGCGTGCGGCGAGCGGAAACGCGATCCCCATGAGGGTCGCAGGCACGAGCATGACGATGAACGATACCAGGAGCGTGGACGCGGCGCGCACCCCTTCGGAGCCGCCGTAGAAGCGCATGTTCAGCTCGACCGCAAGCTGCGGTAGTTGGGGGATTTGCTGCGAGACGATCGCGCTCGAGATCCCGATCCCCAACAGAACCAGGCCGAGATGTGCCGTCTCGTGCAGCCGCCGCAGCGGCATCAAGCCATGGATCGCGCTGCCGAGCGTGATGCCGACGAGAAAGGCGCAGAGCATGATCGTGAAGGAGTAGGTTGTCGTTCCGATCGCCATCGCGATGCCCCGCGTCCACATCACCTCCAACGCCAGCGCACACAGGCCGCTGACGAAGGTGCCCCAGAAGGCCAGGCGGAGCGCCCATGCGTCGCGCCCGAGCGAGCGCGTGTCGGCGGGCGTCGTGACCCGGCGCTCCGCAGAAGTCTCCGCCGCGCGCGAGTCGGCTGCGGTCGCACGGCGCACGCGCGCATCGGCGACGACGGCGAGCGTCGCGATGCTGATGTTGGCCACGATCGCCAGCAACTGCGTTTGCAGGAGCCCGAGCCGTGGCAACAGGAGGAAGCCGGCGAGCGCCGCGCCGACGACCGCACCGCCAGTGTTGATGCCGTAGAGCCATGCGAGCTTCGGGCCGAAATCGCCGAGCCCGCGGACGACGGCACGTGTCAACACGGGCAGCGTGCCGCCCATGAAGAAGGTCGGCACCAAGAGCAGCGCGAAAGCGAGGATCAGGCGCAACGCGTTCAGCGACCAGGGAACGCCCTCGATGCGGATCGCCACGTCGACATAGGCGCGTTGCACGAGCGTGAGCAGAAGCGGCAGCGCCAGCGCCGCGACGGCGACGCCGTACTCCAGGAGGCCGTAGACGCGCAGGGGGCGTCGCAGCCGCGCGCTGCGGCGACCGAGCCAGTAGCCTCCCAGTCCGAGGCCGGCCATGAAGGCCGACAGCACGATCGCGATCGCCTGGTGGCTGGCGCCGAAGATCAACGACAGATTGCGCGTCCAAGCGACCTGGTAGACGAGAGCCGTCGCGCCCGAAAGGAGGAACAGCACCGAGACGAAAAGGACGAAGCTCCAGCGCACCGAGATCTCCCGTTTCGAACGACGGCGGTCTCCCTTTCAGCTCCCAAAGGGGGCTCGATTATAGGAGAAGCGCAGGGCTCTCCCGCGCCGGCGAGTTGCAGCCGGCACGCTTCGGCTCGATCGCAGCAACGCGCGGCCGCCGCATCGTTTCCCGACGCGCCGGAAGCGGCCCCATGCTTCCGCGCCGCCGCCGCCGGGCGTCGGGCCGGGTGCTTGCACCGTCGCCAGCAACCCGGTTCCCGACAGGGTCGCAATCGCGGCCGCTCCGGCGTCATCGTGAGCGCCACGGGAGACGTTGCACCCTATCGACGAGGAGGCACGATGTCACTCTCGTCCGTCATTCAAGTCTTGTTGCCGACGCTGGTCCCGATCGCCGTCGGCTACGCCG
The DNA here is from genome assembly GCA_020349025.1 of Candidatus Latescibacterota bacterium. Taxonomy (GTDB): domain Bacteria; phylum Krumholzibacteriota; class Krumholzibacteriia. Next base: position 262,237 of record CP070763.1, read on the forward strand.
TGGCTCGCTGGATCGGTGTGGCGACGAAGCCGCTTGCAACGCTCCTGCGCTACGTCTTCTTCCCGGCTCTCCTGTTCACGGTCGTGCAGGGTCGGATGGGGTTCTCCACCTTCCTCCTGCTGGCAGCGACGGGTGCCGCCATGGCTGGCGTCGGGCTCCTCCTGGTGCGCAACGCCGGGCGCTTCCTGAAGCCGCAGGTCGACTCCTCGGCGGCGCTTCTCAACATCGCCTGCTTCTCGATCCCGTTCCTGGCGCTCAGCTGGGCGGCGAACGGACTCGGCACGGCGTGCGCCCTGTTCGTCGGTGTCGCCCTGGTCCTCTTCCTGGTCGAGTCGAATGCCAAAGCGCTGCTGCGCGAGCCGTGGCTCTACGCCGTCGCCGCTGCGCTTCTCTTCCAGGGCCTCGGCATCTCGTTGCCGTGGTTCGACAAGATGCTGACGCCGTTCGCGCGGGCCGCCTACGTCGTGTTGCTCCTGTTCCTCGGCACGGCACTGCACCCGTGGGTGTCCTTCCGCAACGCCGAAGCGTGGGCCACCGTTGGCGTGCGCATGGTGAGCGGATTGGCCGTCGGCCTGCTCGCCGTCGCCATGCTCCCGTTCTCGGCCGCGATCGCCGAAGGTGTCATCCTCACGGCGTTGGCTCCGCCCGCGACGCGCTCGATGGCCCTCGCAGTCGATGCGGAGGAATCGCAGGCGGCGCGAGCCGCCGCCAGCCTGGGTGTGGTGGTGTCGCTTGCCGTCATCCTGTTCCTGCTCGTCTCCGGCTGGAAGCCGTGGAGGGTCTGAGTCCCTCGCGGGCGCTCAAGCTTCCGGGCACGACGCCGCACGCATGTGAAAGAGCGTGCGCGCCGTGCCCGGAACTTTTTCTGCGGCGACGAGCGTGAAGTGCGGCGCGAAGCTCTCCTCGAACACATCCTGGCGATAATCGGGAAAAACGTCCGCGCGCGTGGCCAGCATGCGCTCGACCTGCGAGTCCTCCTTCGGAACGAACTCGATGACGAGGCTGCGACACGTGCGTGCGAAGAAGGAGGCGAGCTTCGGCAGCGGCACGTTGTTGCCGATCGCCAGGTGGTGCACGAGTGCCAGAGCCAGGACGCAGTCGGCGGGACCCCGCGCCAGGAGAGAGTCGCGTTCTTCGTGTTCCCAGCCCATCGAGCTGCTCGGATTGGTCAAGTCGATGCACAGCGGCAGGATGTTCCCATCGCCGCGCTTGCGCACGTCCAGGTAGTGCAGCTCGACGGCGGCCGGATCGGCATCGATCGCGATCGTCCGAATGCCACGCTGACTCGCTTCGCGACTGAAAAGACCCGTGTTGGCGCCCAGATCCCACACCGAACGTGGCTGCGCCGCGTCCAGGAAGCGTCCCACCAGCTTGCGTTTCTCTTCCAGCGCTGCGTCACTGTAGTTCGTCTCCGAGTAGTAGTCGGCCCATGCCGTACCGGAGGGTCGCCAGCGCAACCTCGAGATCGCTCCCTCGAGGCTCCCGACGATGCCGCGCATCGCGTGGCGCCCGACACGCGCACGCCGTTTCGACGTCCGGCGTGACTGATGCCGCTTCTGGCTGGCCGCGTGCGCGTGGAGGTGCATGAGCAGACCCGGTTGCAGGCGGGTTCGCCACGGCAGCGTGCGCGCCGCGAGGTCGAGTGGGATGCCATCGAGATGGACGCGCAAGAGCTGGCTCAGGCGCACGTCGCGATGTGCCATCAGCGCCAGCGGCGCGAGGAAGTGTTGGCAGAATTGCCGGTACGCAACCCAGGGTTCTCCCTCCTGATAGCGCGCAAAGGAGAGCGTATCGATCAGAAGCGGGCGTCCGCGCTGAAACTGGATGTTGTAGGCGCTCGCATCCTTCAGCACCATGCCGTTCTCGAGCGCTTGGCGCTGGGCGCGCAGCGTGGCGAGCGCGGCGTCCTGGAGCTGGCTGAAGCTCCACTCGTACGGGTAGGAGATGAACGGCACGATCTCTGGCTGAATGACCTTGTACGCCGTATCGGTCGCACCGGCTGCGTCGATCTCGGTGTGGGGGGTGAGCAGATGCATCTCGACGAGGCGGTCGTACAGACCCGACGAGCGTAGCAGCTCGTACTCTTCTCGGTAGCTCGGGTTGATTTGACGCAGGAGGATTCCGTCACGCCGGAAGAGGAAACCGCTCGGGTCGCGGAAGGAGGAGGGAACGACCTCGCTACTCATCGTTCGTGGGCTTCTCCGCCTTGGCGTTGCGGGAGGCGAGGAAGGCGGTGATCCGATGCCAGTACATCTTGACCGCGACGCCCGCTCCCACGACCAGCCCGATCAGCACCTGAATGGCGTAGCTGCCGCTGCCCGGATCAATGTAGGCGTGGGCGTTCGTCGCACCGGCGCACAACGCGATCGCGGCGAGCGAAACGACTCGAGGCCACGCGCGCAGCAATCCGACCCACTGGACGTTCATCGCTCTTTGCCCCTTTCTAACCACATGCTAACACACAGCGTAAGGCGTATGCGACCAGGAACGAGGAGTCAGGGGTTTTGGAGCGGGCGTGCGCCGAGGGGGAAGCTCTCCCCGAGCCCGAGCGTCACGAGAATCGACCCGAGTTCCGATTGCAGCGTGTCGAAGGTGCGAGGCTTCTTGTACTCGCCGATGAACAGGTAGCCAAAGGCGGCGAAGTGCAAGGGGATCACCGTTTCGACATCGAGGTCGCGAGCCGCTCGCACCGCCTCGTGTCCGCGCATATGGCCGGTGACGTTGAGAATCGCCACACTTGGTGCGTGGGTTGCGGCCACCTCCTTGAAGCCGGAGAAGTACTCCGTATCGCCGCTGTAGTAGATCGTGTCTTGTGGCGTCTCGATGATGAATCCGAGCGCGCGTCCATCCGGCACGGGGACGACCGCCCAACGCTCGCCCGGATGATCCGCGGTGACGGCGATGATGCGTCCTCCCGGGAACTCGTAGGTGTCACCCGGCCTCATGGTCTGGACCCGAGGTCCGAGGCCGCTGGCGTAACGTGCCGAAGGCTCGGGGCACAGAATCACACTCTCCTTCGGGAAGGTCGCCAGCGTTTCTGGGCTCAAGTGGTCGGAGTGCGCATGCGAGACCAGGATGATGCGCGTGGCCGCGTAGGCGGAGAGCGGGGGTGACGGCACCTTGCGCCGGCGGATGAGGAGGTGCTTCTCGAACACCGGGTCGGTGACGATGCCGACGCCGTCGACGTCGATGTAGCAGCACGAGTGGCCCCAAAACGTGATGGCGTTCCTGGCCGGGGGCGGAAACAGGCTCGCATCGTTGCGGGCGATCTGTGAGCCGCAGCCCGCGCTTGCGTGGAGACCGCACCAGGACAGAACCAGGCGGAGGAAATGGCTGCGGGTGCGACGGCTGCCGCGACGGTTCCGCGCGCTCCTGGGCATCATGTGAGGGTCCGTTCGCAAGGCTGGAGAATCGGTCCGAAATCAGCAAGGGGCGCGCAATCAATCCATGTGCCAGGACACGTGCACGCGCAGCTCCGGGTTGCGTTCGCTGACGTCCGGCAGCTGCGCGTAGCGGCGCTCCGATTGGTAGATGAGCCCTTCGAAGCCGAGGCTGAAGTAGTCGCGCAGACTGAAGTCGATCTTGGCCTGCGTAAAGTTGACATAGCTGTCGACTTCGTTTCCGTTGATCGCGTGAACCCAGTACGACTCGTGCGCGATGACGAGGATGTCGCGATTGCGGCCGAACGCGACCCGGAACTTCGCCCCGAGGCCCGGACCATAATCATACTCGCGACCCGAGATGTTGAAGTAGTCCGATTGCGTGGCACCGAGCAGGATGGCGGCGCCGTCGATCGCGGCGCGGATCCTGGCCCCGTCGCGCGTCGCGAATTTGGAGAGGTAGCTGGCGGCGACGCTGACGCCGCCGAAGCGGTACGCCTCGTTGTCGATGTAGTCGAAGAGCTGGGAGCCGGCGAGGACGTGGTGGGTGCGCTCCGAACGACTCACGGTGCCACTCGCCAGCGTGCCGCGTGAGCTCAGACGCCCGAGCCCGTGCGGCGAGTTGTTGAAGTTGAGCTGCACACCAAACGCATAAAAATCGTACGGCTTCCGGGTCTCCCCGAACGGGTCGCCCCACGAGCCGTCGAGGCTGATGTACATCTTCGTGGAACTCGAGTTCCACAATCGTTCCTCGCCGATCGTCCGAACGCCCCAGCGAAACTCGACTTCAGCCTGGCTCGGAACCCGGTCGGGCGGATTGGCGTGCACCTGGAAAGCCTCGCGCGTGAGGAGACGGTTGACGCCCCGCGCTGGATTCGCGAGGAGGGCACCGATCTCGCGCCAGGTACGCCCGGAGCCCGTGGCGCGGTTGTCGAGGATCATCGACGACAGGCGCCAGAGAGGCTCACCCAGAGCGATTCCGCCCACGGCCGTGTTGATCCAGTCGTTGATCGAGGGGTGGTGCGTCTCCCCCGTGTACTCGAAGAGCCAGGCGCCGGCGAAGGAGAAAATTGACGACTGCCAGAAGTCGTAGCCGTTGGAGCGACCTGCGTTGAAGTAGAGCGAACCCTGATACGGATGGCGGAAGTTGTTCGCCGAGAAGGTGTTGTCGTCCCACTCGAAACCGGCCTTCAGGTTCTCGTGTATCGAACGGATGCTCACCTTGAAGCCCTCGGAACTCTCCTCCAGGAGCACGTAGCCGCCGAGCGTCATGATGATGTTTGCGGCGATGATCTCACCCGAAGCGCGCACGAAGCGCCATTTGCCCTTGTGGTACGACTCCG
>CP070763.1:267059-279334 GCA_020349025.1 Candidatus Latescibacterota bacterium
CGCTGGCGCCGACCGCACCCTTGCCGCCCCTCGCGCCGCTCCCGCCCATGCCTCGGCTCGAGTCGATGGCGTCCGTGCTGCAGGAGCTCGATGCATGGCTCGTGAGGCGCGAGGGGGAGCCGGTCGTCGTCGCCGGCGACGAGGGTGGCGTCTACGTCGTCCGCGACGACGGCGGCGAGCCGATCGTCGTGAGCCTGGCAGACCAGGAGGGACGTTCCGTCGTCCGCATCTCGAACGGGACCACCAACCTCACTTGGAGCGACGGCAATCGCCGTCTCCGCATTCGCTCGCGCGGTGAGATCGAGTTCAGCGAGGACGGCAGCGACGTCGTTTCGATCTCGAAAGGTGGATACCTGGAGATCGAGGAGGACGATGGCGACAGCGAACGCCGCGTCAAGCTCAAGGGTGAAGGCGGCGGCGAGGTTTCCCGCAAGTGGTACGTCGACGGCGATCAGCTGCCGTGGGATGACGAGGCGCAGGCGTGGCTCGAGAAGATGATCCCGGAGTTCGCGCGCCGCACCGGCTTTGCAGCCGACGCGCGCGTGGCGCAGATCCTGGCGCAAGACGGTGTCGACGGCGTCCTGGATGAGATCGAGCGCATCGAGTCCGACTACGTCAAGCGCGTCTACTTCCGCGAGCTGACATCGCAGGCGGAGATGAGCGCGGAGCAGCTGCACCGCGTTCTGGAGCACGCGGGACGCGAGATCTCCTCCGACTTCGAGCTGGCGCAGCTTCTGATCGAGGCGGCGCGCGAGGGCCCGCTCGACGCCGCTGGTCGCGTGGCGTACGCCGAGGCGACTCGCAGCATCGGCTCCGACTTCGAGCAGAGCCGTGCACTCGTCGCCCTGGCGAAATCGAACGACCTCGACGAGAGCGCCCTGGCGGCTCTGCTCGACGCAGCCGCCGAGATTGGCTCCGATTTCGAGCTCGCCAAGCTGCTCGTCGAGGTCGCGCGGCATCACGAGCTGTCGGGTGACGCTCACGATGCGTACTTCGATGCCCTCGACAGCGTCGGCTCCGACTTCGAGCATCGCAAGGTGCTGGCTTCGCTTCTCGAGCAGCGCGAGCTGCCAGCCGAGACGCTGGCGGCGATCGTCGTCTCGGCGCGCCGCAACATCGGCTCCGACTACGAGATGGCGGAGCTCCTCATCGAGATTGCACATCGCGACGAGGTAGCTGGTGTTGCGCTTGTGCCCTTCATCGAGGCGCTGGGCACGATCGGCAGCGACTACGAGTTCCGTCGTGTCGCTTCCGCGCTGGTTTCGGGAACTCGGCTCGAGGATGCGGCGCTCACAGAGGTGCTGCTCGCCGCGAGTCGTGAGGTGGGTTCCGACTACGAGATGGCCGAGCTCCTGGTGGAGATTGCTCGCGAGTACAAGCTGGAGGGGGAGTCACGCGAGGCGTATCTGCGCGCCAGCGATACGGTCGGCTCGAGCTACGAGAACAAACGCGTCCTGGCTGCGCTCGTCGAGAGTGAGCGCTAGAGAGGGGCGAAACTGCAGAGTCTCACGGCGCGAGGCACGCGCCGCTTCAACCTTCGCGGTATCCCTCTTCTTGGCGCGCGCGGCGCTCCTTTGCCTCCGCATCCAGCTCCTTCATCGCGTCCATGAAGTCGGCGAGCGCACGCAGGTTGCTGCGTAGCTCACCCCGGTACACGCCATCCTGGAGCGAGCCGGAAATCGCGAGCGGCACCGGTCCACCCTCGACGAAGGCACGATACGCCGTGGGATCGTCGAGCACCTCCTCGACGATGAGTGCTTCGAGGATCGGCACGATGAGCGCCCGCAGATCGACGTCGGCCGCGAGCCACGGGGCCACCGGATGAGCGGAGCTCAAGCTGCGGAGGTTCTCCGGCACTTGCCCTCCGCCGTTGCGCAGGCGCCGCAGGACTTCGCCCATCACGGCTTCATCCTGGTGCATGACGGTGACGATGACATCGTCGACGACGGCGAGGCGCAAGGCGGCCGTCTCGGCGCCGAACAGCCGTGCCTTGATCTCGCCGAGGTTGCGGATCGGGAAGTCGTTGTCCGGTTCGCGCCGCACCTTGATCCACTCCGGGTCGAAGCCGAGGCGGTAGTTGTGCACCGGAGTTCCTTCGAGCGAGGTGGGGTCCTGCTTCTCGATCGTCAGGCCGAACGCCTCGAGCGGCTCGAGCGAGTCGAGGAAGCGCTCGAAGACGTCGATGAAAGCGGCCGCCTCTTCAGACAGGAGGATCTGGATCGACTCGATGCCGCCCTGCTCCATCTCTACGGCCGAGATCATCGGGCCCGCCGTGAAGCGCTGCAGCTCGGCAACCGAATCTGCCAGCTGCAGCATCGTCTCGCGCAGCTCCTGCGGAATCGTCTCGTCCGGCTTGGAGAGATTCGCCATGTTGACCATGTTCGCGAGGTCCGCGAGGGAGTGCATGTCGGCACCGACGATCGACACCGCGGAATACGACTTCGGCAGACAGCGCGCCAGGTCGAAGATGCGCTCCGGCTCGCGGACCGGGATGAGCGGCTCCCCGTCCGCCCGCGTGTGCAGCGTCGATTTCAGGGAGAAGCCGGACGACTGCAACGCCAGACCCAGATCGAGCCGTTGCGCGCTCTCCATGAAGCGGCCCAGCCAATCGACGCCGGCGCGGGTCAGCTCGGCGGCGGCCGGGTCCTGCTCCTCCTTCTCCATCTCGGCCATCATGTTGGCGATGTAGAACTGGATCCACGGCCCGTAGAGGGAGAAGACCGTCTTCAGATCGAGGCTCAGGAGGAGGTCGTCGTGCAGTCGCTCCGCATCGAGAGCGACGAAAGACTCTCCCGCTGCGTAGTCGGGAAGCACCGAGATGGCCACGTACCCCTGGTCCGTTTCGCGGACTGCGCTGAAGGGGCTCGATTCCAGGTCGAACACCGGATCCTCGCGCAGCACCGGGACGATGGCCGTGGGAACGGGCGGCCCCCCCGGCTCGTGGAAGGCGAATGCGACCGCGAGCGGTCGCTGCGTGTCGATCGCGTCCGGGTCGGCGCCGAGCTGGTCGGCCACCGATTCCAGGAGCTGCGGTGGATCGCCGCCCTCCTCCAGCTCCGCGTGCATCATCTCCAGTGTGGCCTGCACGGTCGCGATCGACGGCAGGGAGATGAAGCCGACCGCGCTGTTTGGAACGAGATTCTGGATCGTGGTCAGGTTGTCTCGCCGCGACTGCGGGTGGGCTGCTGCAGGCACCAGGAGTGCGAGCAGGAGGGTCGTCGCAAGAGCGCGCAGGACGCGATTCGTGGAGGGGACGCAGGACACGACTTCTCCTTTCGGGGCGATCGGAGCGATGCGAGCGGTTTCCGCCGGCGTGGGCGGATCCCGGGACGCCCGGACGCAAATCGTAGCCGAGTGGCAGACGCCGTGCCAAGATGCACGCCGCTGCAGGCGCGGCAGCGATCGCGATGCGAGTCTGGCCGCTGTCTGGGAGCCAACGAGAGGGTTCGCGCGTGCGCACGTTCGCAACACGCACCGGGGTGCGGCTGCCGTTGCTCGGCCAGGGAACGTGGGAGATGGGGGCCGCAGATCGTGCCTCCGAGGTTGCGGCATTGCGTCTGGGCTTCGACCTGGGCCTCGTGCTCGTCGACACCGCCGAGATGTATGCGCATGGAGGCGCCGAGGAGGTGGTGGGGGCGGCGATCCAGGGACGCCGGGAGGAGGTCTTCCTGGTCTCGAAGGTTCTGCCGGGCAACGCCTCGCGTCTCGGCACGATCGCAGCGGCGGAGCGCAGCCTGCGCCGACTCAAGACCGACTGCATCGATCTCTACCTGTTGCACTGGGCGGGACCGCACCCTCTGCGCGCCACCTTGGAGGCCTTCCAGCAGCTCCGCGAGCAGGGCAAGATCCGCGACTACGGGGTGAGCAACTTCGACGTCGACGAGATGGTGGCGGCGGAAGAATCGCCGCATGGAAGCGGCGTGTGCGCGAACCAGGTCTTCTACAACCTCGGTCGCCGTGGAATCGAGCGCCGGCTCATGCCCTGGTGCATCGATCGTGGCATTGCGATCATGGCGTACTCGCCGCTCGAGCAGGGACGCTTGCGCGAGACGAAGTCGCTGCGCCGCGTCGCGGCCCGCCACGGCGTGACGCCGGCACAGGTGGCGTTGGCGTGGACCCTGCGTGTGGACGGGGTCGTCACGCTGGTCAAGGCCGCGCGTGCCGAGCACGTGCGCGAGAACGCAGCCGCAGCGGACATTGCGCTCAGCGCCGACGACCTCGCAGAGCTGGATGCGGAGTTCCCACGCCCGCAGCGCGATGTGCCGCTCGACACCTTGTAGAGGCACCGCGCGTCGTCGCGTGCGCTTCACACGGGCCGGCGCCGGGATCGTGCGCCTGCGTTCACGTCTTCTTGCGCCGCGTCGAGTCGCCCGAGCCGTGACGGTAGGCAATGATGTGGACGTCTTCGAGCGTGATCATTCCTTCATCCACCATGCCGTCGAGCTCGGGCAAGAACTCCGCGATGCGATCCGCCTTGTCGGCGATCTCGACGACGATCGGCAGATCCTCGGAGAGGCGCAGGATCTTCACGGTGTGGATGCGGCTGTGGGCGCCGTAACCCTCGAGGCCGCGCAGGACGGTTGCACCAGCGAGGCCCGCCTCACGCGCCGCGTGCACGATCGCCTCGTACAGCGGCTTGCCGTGCCAGCGATCGCTCTCACCGATGAAGATGCGGAGCAGCTTCCCTTCACCTTCGATCTTCACGCGCACTCCCTGTCAGTTGCCGAATCCCTTGCCGAGCGTCCAGCCGACGACAACCGCCACGAAGCCGATGACGACGTTGGCTGCGACGTTGGACAGCGCTACGAAATAATTCGAGTCGCGCAACATGGCGAAGGTCTCGTAGCCGAAGGTGGAGAATGTCGTGAACGAGCCCAGTAGACCGAGCGTGAGAAAGAGCCGCAGCTCCGGCGCGAGCAGCTGCCGGTACTGCGCCAGTCCCATCAGCACGCCGATGGCAAGGCATCCGATCACGTTGACGCCGAGAGTCCCGAGCGGAAAGGTGCCGCCGTGGCGCTGCAAGGCTCCCGAGACCGTGTAGCGCAGGATCGCTCCCACGAAGCCACCGAGACCGACGAGCAGGAGCGAACTCACATGACCTCCAAACGCAGGCGGATGCAGCGGGCCGCACGGCAATGTTGAGGCGCACTATAGCGCCGGATCGTGCGCGACTCCAGCTGCGGTTGGGGCGGGAGCCGCTACGTGCCGTCGCTCGCCGCTGCACCTCGCAGGCGCCGGATGCGCTCGACCACAGGCGGGTGTGCGTCGTAGAAGCGGGAGACGAGCGGGTGCGGGTGCAGGTTGGCGAGGTTGTCGCGCGAGAGCTGCGCCAATGCAGCCGCCAGGTCGCGCGGGCGCCGTGTGAGCCGGGTCGCGAAGCGGTCCGCCTCCCACTCGTGTCGGCGCGACCAGGCGCTGGAGAGCGGTGTCAACGGGAAGAGCCCCAGCGAGGCGAGGAAGCCGAGAATCAGGAGGCGCGCGTGGAACGAGACGCTGCCGAGTCCGACAACCTGCGGCAGCGCGCTCACGCCAAGCAACCGGTACGCGGCGTAGAGGAGCAGGAGCGCCGCGAGCTCGGTGACGAGGAGGCGCTGCAGCACGTGGCGTTTTTTCCAGTGTCCCGCCTCGTGGGCGAGGACCGCGAGGATCTCAGACTCCTGCAGCCGATCCACGAGCGTATCGAAGAGCACGATCCGCTTCACGCGCCCGAGGCCGGTGAAGTAGGCGTTCGAGTGGCTGCTGCGGCGCGAGGCGTCCACCTGGAACACACGCGACGCTCGCAGGCCGGCGCGCGCGACGAGCTCGCGAATGGCGTCCTCGAGTCCCGCGCGACGCAGCGGCTCCAGCTTGAAGAAGAGTGGTTCGATGACGTAGGGGGAGACGTACATCAGAAAGATGCTGAAGAGCAGGAAGAACCCCCACACCGCGAGCCACCACCATTCCGGGCTCGATTGCACGAGAAACAGGGCACCGGGAACGAGGATGCTCAGAATCGCACCTCCGACAGCGAGGCTCTTGAGCGTATCGCTCAACCAGAGCTTCGCCCCCATGCGATTGAAGCCGTAGCGTTCCTCGATCCGGAAGTTGTGAAGGAGGCTGAAGGGGACGTTCACGAGGGTGTCCAGAAGGAACAACCCCAGGAAGAAGAGCAGGCCGCTCCACACGAAAGAGGAGGCGCGCTGGGCGACCCAGTCGTCGTAGAAGCGCAGAACGCCGCCGAAGAGGAAGGCCGCAACGAAGACGTTGGTCACCAGCAGCTGAATCGTACCGAGGCGTCCCTTCTCGAGCGTGTAGGCGTTCATCCGCTGCAGCGTGGCCGGGTCGACCACACCCACCAGCTCAGGAGGGACCCGGTCGCCGTGGCGGCGCAGATGCCGCAGACCGAGGCCGCGCAACACGAGCTTGCAGCCCAGGACCAGCACGTAGGCCAGGATCACGGGAAGCATGGTGCAACACCCGCGCTATTCATCGAGCGCAGCGTAGGTGACCAGTCGGTAGCGATACTTCTGCGCGGCACGCATTTTGGCGCCCAGCTTCTCGTGCAGCTCCGGTTCCCACTTCGCGTACTTCTCGATGAAGGCCGTGGTCGCGGCTTTGTCGCCCTCGTATTGCAGCGACAGAATCTTCTCGAGCAGGGCGGCGACGACGTCGTGGTAGCGCGCATAGTCGATGTGGAGCACCTGCGCATCACGATCGTAGCGCAGCAGCCCTCTCTCGAGGAAGGAGTTGAACTGCATCAGCTGCATGGTGGCGTACGCTTGCTCGCGTCGCGGTCGCAGCGGCCGCAGCACGCGCCGGATTCCGGAGGCGTAGATGGCACGCAAACGCGCGTCATCGTGGTAGCCGCGTTGGTGCAACGCTCGCGCCAGGAACAACGACACCAGATCCGATTTCATCTCTTCGAAGGTGGAGGAGTTCTCCTCCAGCGCTTCCGCCACCGTCCGGCCGTCGCGCGTCAGATCGGGGCCGAGGTAGTGCCCGATCTCGTGCCACAGCGTGCGATGGTAACCGCCTGCCGGTTGCAGATCTTCGGCGTGCGCTGTGGCCACGGCGGCCTGCCACGCCTGCAGGCGGCTGGCGAAGAGGTCAGGGTGCGTCAGGATGTTGTAGCGCATAAGGATGGTACGCCCGTACTTGCGCGTGATGTGCGGTTCGTTCGGCAGGATCGAGGCCGTGTTGGTGCCGCGCGATTGACCGAAATCCGCCACCACGTGATAGACCCCGACCGGGATGTCCTCACGCACGCTCTTCCCCCCCGCGTAGGGGAGGCTGTCCTCGAACTCCTGCATCCCTTGGATCGCGGATCGCAGCGCTTGGCTCTGCTCCTGGTCGCGAAGCAGCAGGCTGACACTGTGGAACGCTTTCGAAGCGTAGAGCTCGTCGTCGTACACCTCGTAGGAACCGATCTGGGCATTGAGCTTGCCGAACTGCCTCGTGACCCATGCCGCGTCGCCTCCCTCGTAGTCGTCGCAGAGGAGGTCGCGGGCGCGCAAGCGGAGGTAGCGGGCGAAGGCGGCGTCGGCGCCCTCGACGAGCGCTGCCGCCTCGAAGAGCAGTTCGTAGGCGCGCACGAGATCATCCGCGTAAGCGACCGAGTAGGGAAGTGCGTAGAGCGCCTCGCCGGCGCTGCCCCCCTCGAGCTCTTGCAGCGTCTCGACGAGAAAAGGGTGCAACGTGTCGAGGGCCGGAAAACGACGGAGCGTGGCGAGATCGCTGCGCAGCGTGGATGGTTCTGCGCGGCGCACGACGCTGCGGACGTGCAGCAGCTGCTCACGCGAATCGGGATGCGCGGCCATGTAAGCGTCCGTCTCGTCGCGCGTGATCCCCCAGGGATAGACGTTCTTGCCCGGCACCGTCGGGTCGACCGGCAGGAACGCCTCACGTTTGTTGTCGAGTGTGGTGGCGATCGGTCCCTGGAAGACGCGATAGAGCTTGATCAGGTTCTGGGTCTCGGCGGGGGAGCCGCGTTTCTCATCCAGAGCAAGCAGCTGCTCGTGCGCTGCAGTCGCCTGGTGGTGCCGTGACTCCTCGTACAACGATTGGAAGATGTGTCCCACCTCGATCAGCTTTGCCAGGGCCTGCTTCTCCGCCTCCGAGAGCGTGGAGAGATCGGGCGCCAGGTGGATGGGTAGCGTCTTCTGGATGAGCCTGTCGCTCCTCTCCTGTTCCCAGTATCCGCTCGGCAGCTCCTCGGCTCCGGCGCCGCCGCAGGATGTGGCGAGCAGAAACATCGAGAGGAGAAAGGCACGTCCCCATTCAGGCATCGCGATCAGTCCCTGGCAATCCTCTGAGGACCTCGCGCTTGTCACTGTAGGCGGAGCGCGCCGCAATGTACTGCGGATGCGAGAAGCCCAGCTCGGTCGCGATCTGGCGAATCTGCTCCTCCTCCACGCTCGTGATGGAGTCGTCCGCGGCGGATACGGCGAAGAGACAATCCAGAAGCTCCTGGCGCTGTGCGGGGTTGGAGAGGCGTGTGAACTCGCGCGTGACGAGAAAATCCTGTGTTGCGCCGAACAGTTGCGTCTGATGCTGCGCCACCTCCACGACCAGCTCGGCCTGCTTCTCCGGCAGGTGGCCGAGACGCATGACGATCTGCTGCATCTTCTCGCTCTCCGCCTCGCTCACGTGCTGGTCGGCGTGCGCGACGCGCCCGAGAACGTAGGCGAACGCTGCGACGAAGCGCGCTTGCTCCGGATCGAGTGCATCGATCTCGGCCACGATGCGAGCGACGCTGTCGTCGTCGGCGCGATGCGATTCGCCGCTCGGCTCCTCTCCACCGATGCCGAAGAGCTTGCGGAGTAGGTTCATTCGATCACCTGCTGGTCACGAGGGTCGTGCCTCGGTCGAGCGTGACGGACGCACGAGAGCGGACGGTCGATCCATGCAATCCGGCAACGCCGGCCGACAGTAGCAGAGAACTCGGGGTGTTGCATCAGGCGCGGGGATCGACGAGGGCTTTGACCACGCGGCCGGCGGCGACGTCGTCGAGAGCTTCATTCAGGTGCTCGAGGGCGTACGCTTGCAGCGGGATCCGCTCCCAGATGGCGCGCCGGCTCGGGTCGCGCAGAAGTCGGGCACCGCGATGGAAATGGGAGAAACCGGATCCCCAACAGCCGCGCACGTCGAGGTGCTTGACGTTCAGGTCGAGATGCGGATTGAAGCTCACGCTGCCGTGATCCGTGTACTGGCCCACCACAACGACACGACCGCCATCGCGCGTGCAGCGCATCGCTTGGGCGACGGCCACGGGATCCCCCGTGGCTTCGATCGTGACGTCGGCGCCGCGTCCACCGGTGCGCCCCAGCACCCATTCCCTTTGTGCCATTGCATCGCAGCTCTGGAAGTCGAGTGTCGCGCACGCACCCACATCGGCGGCGGTGCGCAGGCGCTTCGTGGGCCCGCCGATGCAGAGGACGGCTTCGGCGCCGCGCAAGTCGGAAAGGATGATCGCTGCCAACCCCACAGGTCCGCTGCCGAGGACGAGAACCTGGTCGCCGATCGCGATCTCGCCGCGCTCGACCGCGTGCAGCGCTGTCGGCAGCGCGCATCCCCCGGCCATGAAGCTCGTGGTGGGAACGTCCTGCTGCAGGCGAATGCAGTGTGTTCCAGGCTTCAGATGGACGACGCGCGCCCAGCCACCCGTGAGACCGTCGGAGAGACCATACGTGATGCCGTACACCTTGCGTTGCGGGCAGCGTGTCGATGCCTGCGCCACCAGGCAGTACCAGCACGCATGGCACGTGCGGTGGACGTCGAGGAAGGTGACGCGTTCCCCCTCGGAAAGCGCTTCTCCTTCGACGTCGGCAATGCGACCGCGAATGCGCGCCAGTCGCCCGACCGAGACGTGGCCGGGGATGATCGGGTAGGGCACGCCGGCCAGCTTGCCGTCGCGCAGGTGGACGTCGGTGCCGCACACCTCGCTCTGCTCCACCTCCAGAAGCGCCGCTCCTGGCTCGAGCTCCGGCAGCGGCAGCTCACGCACTTCGACTGCTCGACCGGGAGCCGGCATGACTGCTGCGGGGACGCTGGTCATGTCGTGCGTTTCTCCCGTGTGGCTTGCCGCGTCTGCCAGACGACGCGGAAGAAGTGCTTCACATGATGCCAGCGGCGAATGTGGCTGGTCTCGTCGGCGTAGATCGTGCGGATGGCAACCCAGTCGAGGCGGAAACCACGTTGCACGCACACCACGATCATCTCCACCTCGAACTCGAATCCACCCTCCTGGCTCTCGAGCATCGCCTGCATCAGGCGCCGCTTGATCAACCGGTAGCCCGACTGGTTGTCGGGAACGTCGTGGCCGAGCGCCCAGGAGAAGCAGTGGCGCCCCACTGAGTTGGCGAAACGGCGCACCGGTGGCATGGAACGGAAGTCGCGTGAACCGATGATGAGGTCGGCGTCGGTCTCCTCGAGGCGATGCAGGAAGTCGGGAATCTCCGCGGGATCGTGCTGACCGTCGGCATCGAGCGTCACCACGGCGTCGAAGCCGTGCTCGAGCACGTATCGAAACCCGGCGCGCAGCGCCGCGCCCTTGCCCCGGTTGGGTTGTTGGCGCACCACTTCGGCACCGGCGCGCCCGGCGTGCTCAGCGGTTTCGTCCGAGGAGCCGTCGTCGACGACGAGCACGGGCAGATGTTTCGACGCCCCTTCGATGACGGCGCGAACACGTTCCCCCTCGTTGTACGCCGGCACGAGGGCCAAGATCTTCCGTGCACTCTCCGGCATCGAGCCTCCAGCCTCCGGTCGCATCCTCGTCGGGCGGTGGACCGGCGGAGCGCGGTGTGCAATTCTCTCGCATCCTCAGGGGGACAGCATGCCGCGCCATCCCAAGGTCGCCGCGTCGGTTTCCAGCATCGGCGGCTCAGTATACTCCGCGCTTGCGCATCGCGTGTCCACGTTCGAGGGAGAAGTGTATCCACTCCACGTCGGGGACACCTGGCTCGAGCCGGCCGTGGGGTGCCGGATGCAGGACCTGCGCGTCGAGGAGCATCCCGGGATGCACCGTTACGCCGCGCCGCAGGGGATGCCGGCGCTCCTCGATGCCATCGTCGCGCGCAGCGCGACTCGCACGCGCGTGCCGACGGAACGCTCCGACGTTCTGATCGCGGCGGGCGCGACCGGTGCGCTCGGCGCAGTCGTCGGTGCCCTCGTCGACCCGGGCGACGAGATCCTCCTGCTCGCGCCCTACTGGCCCCTCATCCAGGGGATCGTCCGCTGCTTCCATGCGACCCCCGTGGACGTGCCGTTCATCGGAGAGGTCGATTCCCCCACGTCCGCGGTCGAGGCGGTGCGTCGCCACCAGACGTCGCGCACCGTGGCTGTATACATCAGTACGCCGAACAATCCCACGGGGAGAACGATCCCGCCCGACTGGGTCGAGGCCTTGGCGCGCTGGGCCGCGAGCCAGGATCTCTGGATCCTCTCGGACGAGGTGTACGAGGACTATCTCTACGAAGGGGAGCACGTCTACTGTCGCACACTGGAGCCGCAACGCACGCTTTCGGTGCACTCCTTCTCCAAGGCCTTCGGCATGGCCGGGAACCGTTGCGGCTACGTCGTCGGTCCCGCGCAGATCGTCGGTGAGCTGTGCAAGGTGAGCACGCACTCCTTCTACAGCACGCCGACGGCGTCGCAGATTGCAGCGTTGCGCGCGCTCGACGGGCGCGGTGACGCGTGGATCCAGAGGGCGAAGCCGCTCTATCGACAGCTGGGGGTGCGTGCGGCGGAGCGTCTCGGTCAAAGCCCGCCGCAGGGAAGCACGTTTCTCTTCTTCGACGTCGCGCCGCAACTGGGGCCGCGCGGCTTGATGGGTTTCCTGGAGGGGTGCGCCCAGCGCGGACTCTTCCTGGCGCCCGGCCCCAGCTTCGGGCCCTATCCCACACACGTGCGCCTCTGTTTCACCTCGGCGCCGCCGGATGTCGTCGAGCGCGGCATCGAGACGCTGGCACAGATTCTCGGGCGCTGACGCGGCGCCCTGAGCGGCGAGCGCGGTGTCTCAACCGTAGTAGGTGCTGCTCGTCGATTTCGCCGCCATCTGCCGGGCGGTGAACGCAGCCGATGCGCTCAGGAGCGCGGCGAGAAGTGCCAGCAGCAAGGCGCGCCGCCAGGCGCCACGCGGCGCGACGCGCGTGGGCGACACCAGTCCGACGAGGCCGGCGAGCGCCGCGAGCACGATCGCAGCCGGGTGCGCTTCAGCGTAGAAAGCGCCGTTGATCCACATGCCGACCAGGAGAAGCGCCAAGACGAGCGTGGCACCGTGCGCCAGCGACAGGCGTGGC
>CP070763.1:279434-290180 GCA_020349025.1 Candidatus Latescibacterota bacterium
TACTCGGTCGGGAACTGGTACTCCTTGCGCAGCGGATAGCCCTCCCAGTCGTCGGGCAGCATGATCCGGCGCAGATCGGGGTGGCCTTCGAAGCGCACCCCGAAGAGATCGAACGTTTCGCGCTCGAACCAGTTGGCCCCGCGCCAGACGGTCGTCACCGTCTTCGTCAGCGGCTTGCCTTTGTGCACCTTCACCTTGAGGACCACGCCGTGCCGATGCTCGTAGGAGTAGAGGTGGTAGACGACGTCGATCGACTCGTGCGCATCCACGCCGCACAGACTGCTCAGAAAGTCGAAATAGAGGGCGGGGTCCTCACGGCAGAAGCGCGCGACCGCGTCGATTTGTTCCGCGTCGACCGCGATCCAGGGATCCTTGGTTTCCGTGTGCAGCTCGCCCACCGCGTCGCCGAAGCGTTCCTGGAGCTTGAGATGGATCTCTTCGACCTTCATACGCCGATCAATTGTTGCGCGCCAGATAGCGCTCGCGGTGGATCTTGTCCTGAACCTCGATGATTCCTTCGGTCAGGGCCTCCGGACGCGGCGGGCAGCCCGGCACGTAGAGATCGACCGGGATCACCTTGTCGACCCCACGCAGCACCGAGTATCCGAGGTCGAACAAGCCGCCACAGTTCGAGCAGCTCCCCATCGAGATCACGTATTTTGGATGCGGCATCTGTTCGTAGAGCAGCTTCACACGCGACGCCATCTTCAGAGTCACGGTTCCCGCAACGATCATCAGGTCCGACTGCCGCGGTGTCGCGCGCGGAACGGAACCGAAGCGGTCGAGATCGGCGCGCGGCCCACCCGTCTGCATCAGCTCGATCCCGCAACATGCGAGACCGAAGAGCAGATACCAGAGGGAGGATGCTCGTCCCCAGTTGATGAGTTTGTCGACGTTGGTGGTGACGAAGGTGGAAGGCAGCTCGTTGTAGAGCGACATCAGGACTCCCCCTTGGCCACGGCCTTGAACCACTTGAGGTCACCCTTGGACCAGATGTAGATCAAACCGACGAACAGGATGAGCACGAAGATCAACACCTCGGCGAGCGCCAGCATCCCGTCTCCCCGCGCAACCCAGTCGCGGAAGACTGCCGCCACCGGGAACATGAACGCCACCTCGACGTCGAAGATGACGAAGATGATGGCGACGAGATAGAAGCGGAAGTTGAACTGGATCCAGGCATTGCCCACCGGTTTCTCGCCGCACTCGTAGACGACCTCTTTGTTGAGCTCCGGGATGCGCGGCCGCACGAGTCGTCCGACCACCAGAATGGCAGCCACGAAACCGAGGGCCAGGCCGAGGAAGACGAGGATGTTCGCCAGGTTGAAGAGCACTCCGACCTCCACGGATCGAGGCGTGACCGGGTGGCGACGGCGCGCGGCCCGTGCAAACCACGGCACGGTGTCACGAACGCAGCTATCCTGTTTCAACTCAAAGGATTCTGCCGCCCTGCGCGCTCGTCGCAGCCTTCCAGACTATACGCGAGCGCACCACAACCTGACAACTCTGGTAGGGGGGTTTTGCGGGGCCTGATCTCCCCAAGTGGCCGTCCCCGGCCGAGATCGACGGGCGGCCGCTCCTCCCCTCCCCGTAGTCGGGCCGACGCGCGGGAAGCCGCGCGATTATTCCGGCGCGTGGCTCCGGGTGTCAAGCAGACCCTCGCGCGCAGCCGTGCTCCACTTCGGGATGCGGCCTTCTTGCGCTCCCGACCGCTCTCTGAGGACACGCCGCGGCAGTGCCCACGGGTTGTCGCCGACGCAGCTCGACCCCTATCTTGGCCCGGTCTTCGACGCGCGCCCGCTTGCGTGGGGAGGCTTCGTGCGCTTCGCAATGTACGCGCTGGTCATCGCCGGCTTCGCCGGTCTGGTCGTCACGATGGCGATCGGCCTCGGCTGGATCCCGACTGAGCACAAAGTGGCGTGGCACTGGCAGACGGCGATCTGGACCGTCCTGCTCCTTCTCTCGGCGCACACGGTCGTGATGTTCTATTTCCTGGCAACGGGCAAGCAGCTGCGCGTCCTGATGCAGGAGTCGGGGCGCCCCGTGAACCGCGAGTACCTGCTGGCGCTGCGCGCCTTCAAGAGCAAGGTCTTTCCGCCTCTGATGCTGGCGATCGGCACCACGATCGCCACGTTCGTCATCGGCGCCGGCGTTCTGGTCGGTAGCGTTCCCCGGGTCGTGCACTTCGGGCTCGCAATCGTCGCGCTGATCTCGAACGCCGTGGCCGCTGCTCGCGAGTTCAGCTACATCCGGCGCAACACGCGGTTGATTGCGGCGATCGAGCGCGATTACCTGGAATGACCGCCACGCTTTTGGCCGGGGGCGTGAATCAATCCACCGCGCTTCCCCAAGGTTATCCACATCCGTGAAACGCGCTATCCGACGCAACCACAATATGTAGTGGGATATTCCGAGAAAAGCACTACAGGTTGCGAAATATGCTTGACCGATCTATCACGCCTGCCTAAAGTCCGGGCCGAGCAAGCTTGCCAGCTCGGTACCGGCGAAGACAGCTTCCGGGTCTTCGCGAGTCCAGCAACACCTTGTATGACTGTGGTGTTGCAGCATTCCTGACAGCTCGAGAGACGGGCCGCAGCACCTCGGCGCTCGTGTCTTCGGCTCCCGGGAAGCTCGGCCGGTATCTGCTTCTTTCTCGACACAGACACGCCGCTGTTCGCGGAGGGGGAGCGCTCTACCACCTCTGGGCTGCGGGCGTGTCTCCGGATCCAGGCGAGGCCTCCACAACGAGAAGGCCTCACCTGGCGCCTCGACTCCAGAGAAGAGGCGCAAGAACGTAACGATGGTTCCGGGCTACCAGGCTCCGTGGCGACGAGGTGTTTGCGGAGGCGGAGAGCTGAAAGCCCGTGCGCTCGCGACGTAAGGAGCTGACCCATGGCTGTTCGCAAGGAGAATGCGACGCCCCAAGCAACCCGGAGCGCGGTCGCGCCCCACGGCATTGGAAGCCCCCTCAACGAAGAGTCCAGACCCACCCGCAAGCTCCGCATCGCACGCCACTTCACGCGTGCCGACGTGCACCCCTACGACGAGGTGGCGTGGGAGGAGCGCCAGGCCAGCATCCAGAACGAGAAGGGCGAGGTGATCTTCGAGCAAACGGGGGTGGAGATTCCGGAGAGCTGGACGCAGATGGCCACGAACGTGGTGGTGTCGAAGTACTTCCACGGCCAGCTCGGCACTCCGCAACGCGAGCACAGCGTACGGCAGCTCATCGATCGCGTCGCCAGAACGATCAGCGCCTGGGGACGCAAGGATCGCT
Organism: Candidatus Latescibacterota bacterium; assembly: GCA_020349025.1. GTDB lineage: Bacteria > Krumholzibacteriota > Krumholzibacteriia. The sequence continues at coordinate 282,709 of CP070763.1, forward strand.
ACTTCGCCAGCGACGCCGACACGCGCATCTTCGAGGACGAGCTCACAAGCATCCTCCTGAACCAGCGGGCGTGCTTCAACTCGCCGGTGTGGTTCAACGTCGGTGTGGAGAAGAAGCCGCAGTGCTCGGCGTGCTTCATCAACTCCGTGGACGACACGATGGACTCGATCCTGACGCTGGCCAAAACGGAGGGCATGCTCTTCAAGTACGGCTCGGGGACGGGCACCAACTTCTCCGCGCTGCGCTCCTCCAAGGAGAAGCTCTCCACGGGTGGGACGCCGTCCGGCCCGGTCAGCTTCATGCGCGGCTACGACGCCTTCGCCGGCGTCATTCGCTCGGGTGGACGCACACGGCGCGCCGCCAAGATGGTGATCCTGAACGTCGACCACCCCGACATCGTCGAGTACATCACCTGCAAGGCGAACGAGGAGCGCAAAGCCGGCGTGCTGATCGATGCGGGGTACGACGGCTCCTTCAATGGCGAGGCGTACGGCTCGATCTTCTTCCAGAACTCCAACAACAGCGTGCGCGTCTCGGATCAGTTCATGCGCGCGGTCGAGAACGACGTGGAGTGGAACACACGCCTCGTGACGAGCGGCGAGCCGTGCGACACCTACCGGGCGCGCGAGCTCATGGAGAGGGTGGCCGACTCCGCCTGGGTGTGCGGTGACCCCGGCGTGCAGTTCGACACCACCGTCAACGACTGGAACCCGTGCATCGAGTCCGCGCGCATCAACGCCTCGAATCCCTGCTCCGAGTACATGTTCCTGGACGACTCCGCCTGCAACCTGGCTTCGATCAACCTGATGAAGTTCCGGCGTGAGGATGGGAGCTTCGACGTCGACGGCTTCAACCACACCGTCGACGTGATGATCACCGCGATGGAGATCATCGTCGGCAACTCGAGCTACCCGACGCCGGCGATCACGCGCAACAGCCACGACTTTCGCCCGCTCGGGTTGGGCTACGCCAACCTGGGTGCCTATCTGATGTCGAACGGCTTGCCCTACGACAGCGGTGCCGCGCGCGCGGTCACGGGCGCCATCACCGCGCTCCTGTGCGGCCGCGCCTACCGGCGCTCGGCCGAGCTGGCGGAGACCGTCGGCCCGTTCGCGCGCCACGCGGAGAACGGCGACTGCTTCATGGAAGTGATGCACAAGCACGCGGCCGCGGTCGACGACATCGACGCCGAGTTCGTGGATGGTGAGCTGCTGAGCGCGGCGTGCGCTGCCTGGCGCGACGTCATCGCACTGGGCGAAGAGCACGGCTTCCGCAACGCCCAGGCCACCGTCCTGGCGCCGACGGGGACGATCGCGTTCATGATGGATTGCGACACCACCGGCATCGAGCCCGACATCGCGCTCGTGAAGTACAAGAAGTTGGTGGGCGGCGGAGTCTTCAAAATCGTCAACAACACCGTACCGTTGGCTCTCAGGCAGTTGGGCTACGACGAAGCACAGGTGCAGTCGATCGTCGATTACATCGATTCCAACGACACCATCGAGGGCTCTCCCGAACTCCGCGAAGAGCACCTTCCGGTGTTCGATTGCGCCTTCCAACCCGCGAAGGGTTCACGCTCGATCCACTACATGGGGCACGTGAAGATGATGGCGGCAGCACAGCCGTTCCTGAGCGGTGCCATCTCGAAGACGGTCAACATGCCGAACGACGCCACGCGCGAGGAGATCATGTCGGTCTACACGCAAGCGTGGAAGCTCGGCCTCAAGGCGATCGCGGTGTATCGCGATGGTTGCAAGCGCACGCAGCCACTCAACACGAGTCTCGAGGAAACGAGCGAGGAGAAGGCACCTCAGGCGGTGCGGCGACGCCTGCCGGACGAGCGCGAGTCGCTCACGCACAAGTTCTCCATCGACGGCCACGAGGGATACATCACCGTCGGCATGTACGCCGACGGCAAGCCGGGCGAGATCTTCATCACCATGGCGAAGTCGGGCTCGGTGGTCTCCGGGCTCATGGATTCCTTCGCCACCTCGATCTCGCTGGCGTTGCAGTACGGCGTACCGCTTCGGGCTTTGACGCAGAAGTTCGTGCACTCGCGATTCGAGCCCGCGGGCCGCACCAACAATCCGCACATCCCGATGGCGAAGTCGATCATGGACTACATCTTCCGCTGGATCACGTTGAAGTTCCTCCCCGACATGGCCGACGAGGTCAACTCGGCCCACCTCGTCGTCGGGGGCGACGACAACGGCAACGGCAAGATCGAACAGCAGGTCTCGGCGGGTGGTGCGCCGACGCCGCTGCGCCGGGCGGGCGGCACTCCAAGGAGCCGAGGCGACTTGAGATCGCACGAGCAGCAGGTCTTCCAGCAGCAGTCGGACGCACCCGCGTGCAGCGAGTGCGGCTCGATCATGGTGCGCAACGGAGCCTGCTACAAGTGCCTGAATTGCGGAATCACCAGCGGCTGCGGTTGAGCCGCCGGAGGTTCCAGCGCTCCAGACGCCGGCGGGGGATGGCGCCGACCGCCCGCCCCGTCGGTGGATGCTGGGGAGCGAGTGACCAGCGCCCCGGTTGCGCCGAGCCCGGCTCGTTGGTACGCTCAGGCCCCTCGAGGGCGACAGAGTCCACTCAACGCGCGGGGGAGTGACGGATGTCTCAGGTGGCGTTCACGGAGCGCGCCGAACAGAGCCTGCTGGACATTCTCGGGGAGCCGACGCGCCTCGACGAGACTCTCGTGATCGTCGACATGGTCGACATGAACGAAGACGAGGTGCGGCTCTCGTTTCGGAGCGAGCAGGAGATCGAGCAGCTGCAGCGCGATGTCGACATGGTCGGCCCCTTCCGGGTGCCGATCGCGGGACACGAAACCACACTGTTTGTGCGCGAGAACAGTCCGGCACCCAACGGTGTGTACGAGCTCGATTGCTACGCGTGCGGTGGCAGGGCCTGCTTTCAGATCCGCACCACGGAGGAATGACACCACCGTCTGGCGCGACCGAGATCCGAAGGCCCGGCATCCAGGCCGGGCCTTTGTGTATGCTCGACCGCATGGGTGCGCAGCCAAAGAAGAGCAGCGCGAGCACCCACCGTTCGCGCGTCATCCTGCACCTGGACATGGATGCGTTCTACGCCGCGATCGAGGTGCGCGAGAACCCGGAGCTGGCGGGGAAGCCCCTCATCATCGGGCACCGCGGGCCACGCGGCGTCGTCTCCACCTGCTCCTACGAAGCGCGCCGCTTCGGCGTGCACTCGGCCATGCCCTCGGTCACGGCGGAACGCCTGTGCCCGGACGCCAGCTGGAGGCCGGGTCGGATGTCGCTGTACGTCGAGGTCTCGCGACGCATCCGACGCCTTTTCGAAGCCTTCACGCCCCTGATCGAGCCCCTGTCGATCGACGAAGCGTTCCTCGACCTGACCGGTGTCACCGCCGACCTGGAAGCGGGGCGCCGCGCCGCGCTCGAGCTCAAGCAGCGCATTCGCGAGAAGGAGGAGCTGACGGCATCCGTGGGCGTGGCTCCGAACAAGTTCCTCGCCAAGGTGGCGTCCGATCTCGAGAAGCCGGACGGACTCGTGGTCATTGCGTTCGCCGACGTTCCGGAGATGCTGTGGCCACTGCCGATCGAGCGCCTCTGGGGCGTGGGTCCCAAAACCGCCGAGCAGCTCCACAAACGCCGCATCCACAAGATCGGTGACCTGCTGCACGTGCCGGAGCCGACGCTCCGGGGCGCTTTGGGCGCGCGCAGCGCTCGACACCTGCGTGCGCTGGCGCGCGGCGAGGACGACCGCCTGGTCCACTCCCAGCGGCAGGCCAAATCGATCTCGGAGGAGCGCACCTACGCGGTCGACCTCACCGAAGCGGACGAGATCGATCGCGCCCTGCTGCAACGCGCGGAGGCAGTGGGCTGTGAACTGCGCCGGCATGGCCTCGTCGGTCGAACGGTGCAGATCAAGGTGCGCACCGGGGACTTCACGACGTGGACCCGCTCACACACGCTTCCGGCGCCGACCGACCTCACCGAGGTGATCGTGGAGACGGCGCGTCACCTGTTCGCGGAGCGCATCGATCTCGGCGACCAGGGCGTGCGTTTGTTGGGCCTCGGAGTCAGCGGACTCGAGCCGGTCGACCGGAGCCAGTCGACCCTCTTCCCCGACGAGCAGGGGGAACGTGCGCGTCGCCTCGCGCGCACGACCGACGCGCTGCGCGCGCGCCTCGGCCCGGATGCGGTCGTCCGCGCTCGACTGTTGCGTACGCCGCGTTCGGAGGAGGAGGATGAGCACGACGGCGATGCGCCACTCGCGTCCAGTCCACCCAGCGTGGACTGAGGTGTGACGAACGCGTCCCGGTGCTGCTCGGCTGGACCCTGACGCGGAGCGCGGCATGATCGTCTGCAAGTTCGGTGGCGCCTGCTTCCAGGACGTAGAGAGCTTGCGACGTCTGCATGCAATCGTCGAGGCACGGCGCGATGAAACGCCGCTCGTGGTCGTGTCGGCGCTCGCAGACGCTCCAGAGCAGCTTGTCACACTCGGGCGCGCGGAATCCGCCTGCACGGAGAAGATCGCGGCGCTCGCGCAGCGTCACCTCGATCTCGCAACCGAGGTCGCGGGGTGCACGGCGGCCTCCCGCCTCGAGCCGTGGCTCACGTCGCTCCGCGCCGGCCCCCAAAGCGCCGCCACGCTGGCGGATTGGGTCGCGCTCGGAGCACTCCTCGGCTCGACGCTCGTCGCGGCGGCCCTGGAGTCGCGGGGTTTGCCGTCGCTCTGGTTCGACGCGCGCCACGTCGTGCGCACGCGCGGCAGCGACGCCCTGCGCGCCGCACCCGACGCCGCGAGCATTCAAGTGCTCGTGCACACACTCCTGCGGCCAGAGCTCGCACGCCCGCGCGTCGTCGTCACGCAGGCTGGCATCGGCTCCAACGCCGACGGCAGCACGACGCTCCTGGGATCCGATGGCTCCGACCGCAGCGCTGCGCTCCTCGCTGCCGCCCTCGGCGCCCAGCGCATCGAGATCTGGCGCCAGCTCGATGCGATCGCCGCGGCAGCACCCGAAGACGTTCCCCGCGCGCGCGGGAGCACCGAGGTCGTGGTGCGCTCCGCGAGCGCGAAGCACGGCGTCCCAGGCGCCGCGGCACCACATCGCCTTGCGCGCCTCGCTCACGAGCTGGTTGCGAACGGGGGCACACCCTTCTACGTCTACGAGCTCGACCGCGTCGAGCAACAGATCAACGCGCTGCGCGCCGCGTTGCGCTTCCCACGCACGCGCATCGCATACGCGTGCAAGGCGAACTTCCACCCGGCCATCTTCCGACTCATGCAAAAAGAAGGGATCGGCATCGACGCTGTGTCTCCGATGGAGGCGGAACGGGCTCTCACATGCGGTATTCCACCGCACGACATCCTGTTCACCGCCAACAACGTCGCCACGCAGGCGCTCCTGCAGCGGCACGACCGCGGCGTTCGAATCAACCTCGGAAGCCTCTCCGATGTCGAACGGTTCGTGGCACAGCGCTCCGACACGGAGGTCTGGCTGCGTCTCAACCCCGGAGTCGGCGAGGGACATCACGTCGCTGTGGTCACGGGCGGTGTCGACTCGAAATTCGGGATGCTCGAGGAGGATCTGCGTTCTGCGCTCGCGATCCTCTCGCGGCGGCGCGTGCGGGTCGTCGGTCTGCATGCGCACATCGGCTCCGGGATCCTCGACCCGGCCCCGCTCCTGGAATCGTGCCGCCGTCTCCTCGCGCTGGCTGCGGACGCTCCCGACGTGCGCTTGCTGAACGTCGGGGGCGGGATCGGCATTCCGCAGCGCGACAGCGATCCCCGCTTCGATCTGGAGAGCTTCGGCACCCAGCTCGACGAGCTCGTGCGCGCGGCCGAGCAACGGCTGGGGCGTGAGCTCGAGGTCTGGGTGGAGCCTGGACGTTTCCTCGTGGCGCACGCCGGGACCCTCGTCGCCACCGTGACCTGTCGCAAGGAGAGCGCAGGTCGCGTCTACGTCGGGCTCGACACCGGCATGAACCATCTCGTGCGCCCGGCGCTCTACGGCTCCTACCACAAGATCCGCAACCTGAGCGCGCCGCGGGCGCCGGTCGAGCTCGTCGATGTGGTCGGCAACATCTGCGAGTCGACCGACGTGTTCGCCCACGCTCGGCCGCTGCCCTCGCCGCAGGAGGGCCACCTGCTCGCAATCGAGGATGTCGGCGCCTACGGCTTCGCCATGGCGTCGCACTACAACCTCTGGCCCCTCCCGCGCGAGGTCGTCGTTCGAGACGGCGTCCTCGTCGACTAGCGGGTTCTGGGCTGGGAACTTTTCTGGTAGAAGGGAGCTTTGAATGAGGTCGAAGCATGCTGCCCGGGACGAGGGGTCCCGGGCGCGGTCTCTGAAAGGAGTTTTTGCAATGAGGAAGTGGATTCGGCCCGGGGTGCGGTGGGCGGGCGTACCGACGCTTCTCGCCATGATGAGCTGGAGCGCTCCGGCCTGGGCCGCGGGCGAGACATATGCGATCGACAACGTGCACTCGGACGTGATCTTCCGCGCATCGCATCTCGGTGTCAGCCATGCCTTCGGGCGCTTCAACGACATCTCGGGCGAGATCCAGGTCGACACCGACGACCCTGCCGAGATGTCCATCAGCGTGCAGATCAAGAGCGCGAGCCTCGACACCAACAGCGACGACCGCGACAAGCACCTGCGCGGCCCCGATTTCTTCGATGCGAAGCAGTTCCCGCTGATCCAGTTCCAGAGCACCGCGGTCAAGAGCAAGGGCGGCAACAAGCTCGAGATGACGGGTGATCTGACGCTCCACGGCGTCACCAAGCCCGTCACGGTCGAGGTGGAGAAGATCGGTGCCGGGAAGGATCCGTGGGGTGGCTACCGCGCCGGCTGGGTCAGCGAGTTCACGATCAAGCGCAGCGACTTCGGCATGAAGTTCATGCTCGAGGGGCTCGGGGACGAGGTGGAGATCATCGTCGCGCTCGAAGGCGTTCGCGAGTGAGCAGGCTCGCTTCATGATTCCACTCTCGATTCTCCTCAGCATTGCGCTCCCGGCCGCCATCGCCACCGGGGTGATGGCGGTCGCTTGGCGTCGTGGCTCGGAAACAGGGGACCCGATCTGGGTGGGGGCGCTCCTGTTCGCCGTCACGCACACGAGCGCGCACGTGGCGCTGGTCGGCTGGCCCCCGTTCCCGCCTGTCGAAGCCACACAGTGGCTCCTGGTCTTGGCACTCGGAGCGGGTGCGGCCAGCGCCGCGGCCAGCGCGCGTCGCGATGTCGGTAGAGCCGAGTGGTCGATGCGCGCGCTCTTCGCCTTCCTTCTCCCCTGGCTGCTCCTCCGTCCCCTCGTTGCGCACAGCTGGTCGACGCCGCAGTCGATCGTGACGATCGTGCTTTTGGGGTGCTCGATGCTTCTCTACAGCTGGGGCCTGGAAGTCTCGGCACGCAACAACCGCGGCATGGCGTTTCCTCTGGCGCTCGCAGTCGCGGCCGCGGGCTCGGCCGTCGTCCTGCTGCTCTCCGG
>CP070763.1:290280-299861 GCA_020349025.1 Candidatus Latescibacterota bacterium
CTGCGGCGCCAGGCGATCGAAGCCGCGGGCGGCTGGGGGAGCGACACCGTGACGGAGGATCTCGATCTGAGCTTTCGCGCGCAGCTGGAAGGGTGGCGCGTGATCTACCTGCACGACGTGGTCGTGCCTGGGGAGCTGCCGGTCGATCCCAACAGCTTCCGCTCACAGCAGCGCCGTTGGACGAAGGGGGGCGTGCAGGTGGCGCGCAAGCTGCTGCCCCGCATCGCCAGGGCGTCGCTGCCGCTGCGCGTCAAGGTCGAGGCGTTCTTCCATCTCACCTGCTACGCGGCGTATCCGCTTCTGCTTCTGCTCGCGCTCCTGCGCACGCCGGCACGCGTCTTCGCCCCCGAGACCACGCTCCTCGGCCTGCTTCCGGGCGAGATCGAGCTCCTCTTCATCGGCACGCTGCCGCTTCTCGCCTTCTACACCTTTGCGCAGCAGGGGCGACGCGGCACGGCGGTGTGGCACGCGCTGACGCGCAGCCTTCCTGCCATGGCGCTCGGAGCCGGACTCGCGGTCAGCAACACGCGCGCCGTGTTCGAAGGGTTCTTCAGTCACGACCTCACCTTCGATCGTACGCCGAAGCCCGGCTTGCGCCGGCGCCGCGCGCAGGCGCCGGCGCGCCCCACGTATCGTGTGCCGGGCGCGCCGATCGCGATCGTCGAGGTCGTGCTCGTGGTCTACTTGTGCTTGTGGAAGGTCTTGGGAACCGGCACCGAGGTCCTCACCGACGTCCCGTTCCTGGTCTTCTTCGGCTTCGGCCTGCTCAGCATGGCGTTGCCCTCGCTGCGCGCGTCGCGCGCTCCGCGCACCCGCTGGCTGCGGCGCGGAGCCGCCACGCTGAATCCTGCCTCGTTCACTTGAGGACACGTTGAGGTCGTCTCCGGGAGTGTACGTTTGGGGCGCGCTGGCGACCTTGGCGTACGGGGGCATGGCGCTCCTGTACCCGGCGTCGGAGCGCCTCGGCGCTTTTCTGCTGCTCTACGCGCTCGCCTGGGTCGCCTGTTGGGGAGCGTCGCGCACCGCGAACTCGCTCGTGCAGGTCGTGGCGGGCGCGATTCTCTTTCGGGCGCTGCTGGTGCCGCTCGAGCCGTCGCTCTCGGACGACATCTACCGCTACGTCTGGGAGGGTCGGATCCAGGGCGCGGGCGCCAATCCCTTCCTGGTGCCGCCCACGTCGCCCGAGCTCGCGGGGCTGCGCGATGCGATCTGGGAGCGCATCAACAACCCCGACGCGACCGCCATCTATCCGCCCCTCGCCCAGGTCGTCTTCAGGCTGCTCGCCATGCTCGGTGGTGTCACGCTGTTCAAGGCGGCTTTCAGCCTGGCGGACGTGGCCCTCGTGCTCCTGCTCGGCTGGTCGTTGCAGCGCAGGGGCGCGCCCGTGCGACTCGTGGTGCTCTACGCCTGGAATCCACTCGCGGTCGTCGAGATCGCAGGGAGCGGTCACCTCGAGCCGCTCGCGATTCTGCCTCTGGTTCTGGCCCTCGTTGCGCTGCCGTCGCGCCCCATGCTCGCGTGGTCGGCGCTCGCCGCGAGCATCGCGCTCAAGTACGCCGCCGCGCTCTGCGTCCCGGTCGTGGCCCGTGCTGCGCGGCCGCGCCTGCCGGCCGTGGCCGCCGCCACCTTTCTCCTCCTGATCGTGACGCTGCCCTACGTCGATGCCGGGCGCGCGCTGTTCGACTCGCTGTTTCTCTACACCGAGAAATGGCGCTTCAACGACATGCTCTTCGGCGCGCTCGACTGGCTGCTGCCCTCACACTGGTGGGCCAAGGTGGCTGCCGCCGCACTGCTCGGCGCTCTCGCGGTGCTCCTCGTGCGCCGACGCGTTGCCGTGGAATCTGCGGTTGTGATACTGCTTACAGCTCTTATCTTCGTTTCGCCGACGGTACATCCATGGTATCTTCTCTGGCCTCTCGCGCTGATTCCTCTGGTGCAGTGGACACCACTTCTCATCTGGAGCGGCACGATCGCTTTGGCTTACACGTTCCTCTACCCGGTCGCTGGCCGCGCTCCATTCGACATGGGAAGCTGGGTCCCGCGCGCCCTCCAGATGCTTCCCATCCTGGCGTGGCTTGCGATCGACCTGCGCCGGCACCGCAGGCCGCCGCGATACACCCGCGCGTCGGCCGAAACGGAGCGCTCACGGAGGAACAGTTCGGGACACGTGGCTGTTGTTGCTTCTGAACGGCGCCCGGGGCACACCAACTTTGGGGGAAGCATGGGAAACGCCGAGTCGCCACGGGGTCGTATCGTCCTCATGATGCCCGCTCTGGACGAGGAGGAGGCGCTGCCCCTGGTGCTGCGCGACCTCGAGCGCGTGCGGCGGACGACGCCCGGACCCCACGTCGACGAGATCGTGGTCGTGGACAACGGCTCCCGTGACCGCACGCCCGAAATCGCACGCGCCGCGGGTGCGACACTGCTTTGCGAGCCGCGGCGAGGATATGGAGCCGCTTGCCAACGGGCGATCCAGCATCTGCGGCAGGACCCGCCCGACGTGCTTCTCTTCATGGACGCGGATCACAGCGACGACGCCGAGGACATTCCGTTCTTGCTGCGGCCGATCGTCGAAGAGGGCTACGACATGGTCATCGGCTCGCGCACGCTGGGACACAGCGATCCCGGCGCGCTCTTCCCGCAGGCGCGCTTCGGGAACTGGCTGGCCACGGGTTTGATCCGACTGCGCTTCGGCTTCCGCTACACCGACCTGGGTCCGTTTCGTGCCGTGCGCTTCGCGTTGCTGGAAAGGATGGCTCTCGCCGACCAGGACTTCGGCTGGACCGTCGAGATGCAGGTGCGCGCGTTGCAGGTCGGTGCGCGCATCACCGAGGTTCCGGTGCGCTATCGCAAACGTGTGGGTCGCTCGAAGATCAGCGGTACCGTTTCCGGCTCGCTGAAAGCCGGGACGAAGATCCTCTCCACGCTGTGGAAGCTGCGCTCGCCCGGAGCGGCGACGCCGCGCATGAGCGTCAGAACACCATGATGCGAGCGATCACAACGGTGCGAACGATCGCACTCTGCTTCCTCTTCACAGGGCTCGGCGTGGCTCCGAGCTCCTCCGAGCCTTCCCACTTCGACCACTCCGCGTGGGACCAGCTCCTGTCCAGCTACGTCGACTCGGAGGGGCGCGTCGCCTACCGCGACGCCCAGCAAACGGATCGTGCCCGCTTCGATGCATACGTCGAAGCGCTCGCCAGCGCCGAGCCCGATGCGTGGCCGGAGCGCGAGCAACTGGCTTTCTGGGTCAATGCCTACAACGCCGGCATTTTTCTCGCGGTGTTCCAGGGATTCTCGGCCGAATCGCTACTCGGGCGTGGCAAACTCTTCAAGTTCTGGAAGTTCGAGGTGGCGGGGAAGCGACGTACGCTCGACGAGATCGAGCACAAGATCCTTCGCAAGCGCTTCACGGAGCCTCGCATCCACTTCGCCCTCGTGTGCGCCTCGACCAGCTGTCCGCAGCTGCGTCGGGAGGCTTACGTGGCGGAGCGACTCGACGCGCAACTGGATGAGGCGGCTCGTCTCTTCATCAACGACCCGAAGCGCAACCGCTTCGACGTGGAGCGTGGCAAGGCGCAGTTGTCGAAGATCTTCGACTGGTTCAAGAAGGACTTCGAGCGGGATGGCACGCTCGTACAGTTCTTGGCGCGCTACGTCGACGACGAGAGCACCCGCGACTGGCTGCGTGCCGGGGGCGACATCGACATCGATCACCTCGACTACGACTGGTCTCTGAATGTCCAGCCGGAGCAGCGACCTTTGCGTCCGAAGCGGGGAGCGCTGGAACGCCCGTGATCCGGAAGCTTCCAGGCTCAACCCTCGGCCAAACCGCCCCGACCCTCCCCCGTCCACAGCTCCGTCCCCGCCAGCGGAACGCGCGGAACGAGAAGCACGATGGCGATGAAGAAGAGATAGAGCGCCGCGACGATGCAGAGCGGCACCACGCCCGACACGCGCCCGACCGCGAGGCGCTCCAGCGCACCCCCCTCCACCGCATGCAGTGGGGAGGCCACTTTCACACTCCATGCCAGCAAAAGGAGCCCGAAGATCAAAGCGTAGTTGCTGACGAAGCGGGCGCGCAGCGCCTGCAGGTAGGTGATCTTGAAGCGCGGCTCCAACAGGTCAGCGGCGACGAGGCTCCCCCACCGCTCACGCGGGCTCTCGAGATCGCGCGTCAGGAGCGGCCCGTAGAAGTTCTCCTCGATCATGCGCACACGATTGCGCCAGACGTCGAAGATCCGGAAGCGCTTCGCTTCCAGCGCCAGGAAATTGAACACCAGCAACATGCCGAGGATGATGCTGGCATGCGAGTGCTGTGGCGAACCGAAGGCGAAGGTGAGAATCGCCGTCACGGCGAAAATGGCCCAGTTGGTCGAGGTGTCGAGGCGGACGCGCCACGAGATCGATCGCGTCAGCTCGCCCCGATAGAAGTGCACCATCGCTGAAATGTACTCCGGTCGTGTCAGAGGGCTGTCCTCGAAACGCGGCCCGGAGCGGGATGCTTGCGGCATCGCCTCTCCTCTCGCTGGCTGCCCGCGCATCCGCGCGCAGCACGCACCTTTGACAATGCGGTCGTGTCCACGTAGGCTGGCGCTCGAATCGGACTCGATACTAGCGCATCCACGTCGATGGCGCGGTCAACGCGATCGGCGGCCCGGAAGCCCTCAACGATGAAGGTTGTACCCATGAATCGCATTTCGGCCGTCACGGTGATGCTTGCATTCGTGTGCGCGACAAACCACGTCGCCTTCGCGCAGGAACCAATGCCCCCCGAGGAGACCCTTCGGGATGCATATCCGGCGCAGAAACACTATTCGCCCTGGGCCGGGCGTCACTTCCCGACCAGGGTCTACTGGGGCGACACGCATTTGCACACCGGGTTGTCCATGGACGCCGGCGCATTCGGCGCACGACTGACACCCGACGACGCATACCGCTTTGCGCGCGGAGCGGAAATGACCTCTTCCACCGGACTGCAGGTGAAGCTCTCCAGGCCGCTCGACTTTCTCGTCGTCGCCGATCACTCCGACAACATGGGCTTCTTCCCACGGCTTTTTGCGGGAGACCCGGCGTTTCTCGCCGATCCCACCGGCAAGCGCTGGTACGACATGGTGCAGCAAGGTGGGCAAGAGGGTGTCAAAGCAGCGGTCGAGATCATCATGGCCTTTGGCAACAACACATTCCCCGCGGCGTTGGCGTCTCTGCCGGGAAGCGATGCCTATCGCTCGGCTTGGGAGGAGATGATCAAGGCGGCCGAGAAGCACAACGACCCGGGTCATTTCACGGCATTCATCGGCTACGAATGGACATCCAATACCGGGGGCATGAATCTCCACCGCGTGGTCCTGTATCGCGATGGCGCCGAAAAGGCCAGCGTGATGGAGCCGTACACGACGCTCAAGCCGCTCGGAAGTGACAATCCGCGTGACCTGTGGACGTGGATGCGAGGCTACACGGAAAAGACCGGAGGCCGGCTGCTGGCAATCGCCCACAACGGGAACCTGAGCAACGGGATCATGTTCCCGATCGTCGAGTCGTTCACCGGCAAACGCGTGGACCGCGCGTACGCGGAGACGCGCGCCAAGTGGGAGCCGCTTTACGAGGTGACGCAAATCAAAGGTGACGGCGAAACGCACCCGATTCTGTCCCGCAACGACGAGTTTGCGGATTACGAGACCTGGGATCAGGGCAACCTCGACCTCAGCCAGCCGAAGCAAGAGGAGATGCTGCAATACGAGTACGCTCGCTCCGCGCTCCAGTTCGGCCTGCAGCTCGAGCAGGAGCTGGGTGTCAACCCGTACAAGTTCGGCATGATCGGCTCGACCGACAGCCACACTGGTCTCGCCACCGCAGAGGAAGAGAACTTCTTCGGCAAACACTCCGGCGCGGAACCGAGCCCGAAGCGCTGGGAACACCCGATGGCCAAGATCAGTGATGACCTCCTGTACGAGGGCTGGTCCATGGTGGCGGCGGGATACGCCGCGGTCTGGGCGACCGAAAACACGCGCGAGGCGATCTTCGACGCCATGATGCGCAAGGAGACCTACGCGACGACGGGTCCGCGCATCCTTGTGCGCTTCTTCGGCGGCTGGGATTTCACCGCATCCGATGCGCAGAACCGATTCCCGGCCCAGCTCGGCTACACCAAGGGAGTCCCCATGGGTGCAGACCTCAGCGCGGCGCGCCCGGGCAAGGCGCCGACCTTCCTCGTTGCGGCGCTTAAGGATCCGCTCTCCGGCAATCTGGATCGGATCCAGATCGTCAAGGTGTGGCTGGAGGGAAGCGACACGCGCCGCGAACAGGTCTACGACGTCGTGTGGTCCGGAGAGCGCCAGCCGGGCTCCGACGGCAAGCTGCCCCCGGTCGGCAACACCGTGGATGTCGCGAACGCCACCTGGACGAACACGATCGGCGCCCCGGAGCTCATTGCCGTGTGGACCGATCCCGACTTCGACCCGAACCAGCGCGCCGCCTACTACGCCCGTGTGATCGAGATCCCGACGCCGCGCTGGACGGCGTACGACGCGAAGCGCTACGGCGTGCAGATGGCGCCGGAGGTGCCGATGGTCACGCAAGAGCGCGCCTACACCTCGCCGATCTGGTACGCGCCGGAGTAGACGGCCGACTGCTGAAGCAGCCTCCGCGTCAGCGGCAGCTGGAACATCGGCGATCGCATGATCGATTGGGATTTGCGCGGAGCCCCTGGCGTCCGCGCGCGTCGGCGGTAGGCTTGCCGGGCTGCAAGCTCCGTAATATAGTCTGGACGTCAGCGTGTCGTCCGGTCGAGGCGGCGATCGCCCTCTCGTGAGCACGTTTCTCTGCCACACATCCGCATCCATTGAGAGAAAGACGTCCCGCAACAATGAACGAGGAAACGACCGCCCGCCTCGATCCAGCCGCACAATCGGCTGATGCGAAGAGCGGTAAGAGCATTCTCGATCCGACCGATCGCTTCCAGGATCGTCACGTCGGTCCGCGCGATGCCGACGTGGCCGCCATGTTGCAGCTCCTCGGTTGCGACTCGCTCGAGTCCCTGGTCCGCGAGACGATCCCGGAATCGATCCGCGCTCGCGAGCCGCTCGCCATCGGCGGGGCGCGCACGGAGCCGGAGCTGCTGCAGGAGCTGCAACAGCTTGCCGAGCGCAACCAGCTCTTCACCTCCTGCATCGGCATGGGCTACTCCGGGACGCAGACACCAGCCGTCATCCTGCGCAACGTCCTCGAGAACCCCGGCTGGTACACGCAGTACACACCGTACCAGGCGGAGATCTCGCAGGGTCGTCTCGAGGCCCTGCTCATCTTCCAAACGATGATCGCCGACCTCACCGGGCTGCCGATGGCCAACGCCTCGCTTCTCGACGAGGCCACGGCGGCGGCCGAGGCGATGGCGATGTGCCTCGGTTTGGCGGGGGGGCGCAAACGTGAGCGCAACGGCTTCTTCGTGGCGCATGACGTCCATCCGCAGACGATCGCGGTCGTGCAGTCGCGCGGCGCTGCACTCGGCATGGACGTGGTGGTCGCGCACGTGGACAATCTGGATCTTGCCGCCGGCAACCTGTGTGGCGCACTCCTGCAATACCCCGCGACCGATGGACGCCTCGTCGACTACAGCGACACGGTCGCGCGCTTGCACGCCAACGGTGGCATGGCTGTCGTCGCCACGGACCTTCTGGCGCTGACGTGCGTGCGCCCACCGGGCGAGTTCGGCGCCGACATCGCGGTCGGGTCGTCGCAACGCTTCGGTGTCCCGATGGGGTACGGCGGTCCGCACGCGGCCTTCATCGCCACACACGAAAAGCACGTGCGCAAAATGCCAGGCCGCATCGTAGGCGTCTCCAAGGACGTCCATGGCAAGGTGGGTTACCGGCTCACGCTGCAAACGCGCGAGCAGCACATCCGGCGCGAGAGCGCCACGAGCAACATCTGTACGGCACAGGCGCTGCCGGCGATCGCGGCTGCCTTCTACGCCGTCTACCACGGCCCGACGGGGCTGCGCCGCATCGCGGAGCGCGTGCACGCGATGGCGTGTGCCCTGGCGGCGGGTCTGCGCCAGCAGGGGCACGACGTCGGCAACGAGCCCTTCTTCGACACGCTGCGCGTTCGCTTCGCCAGCGGCGGCGCGCGCCGCGTCATCGAATCGGCGGCCAGGCGGCGCATCAACCTGCGCGCCTACGAAGACGGGAGCGTGGGCGTCGCGCTCGACGAGACCACGAGCCGCGATCACGTCGCGGCGATCCTGACCGCTTTCTCGCAAGAGAAGAGCAGGCGCGCCGAACCCGCCTCGGTGGACACGCTCCTCGAGGAATCACAGAGCGGCCTCCCGGCACCGTTCGCACGCGAGGGAGATTACCTCGCACACCCGGTCTTCCACCGCTACCGCAGTGAGACGGAGATGCTGCGCTTCATGACGAGGCTGCAGTCACGCGATCTCTCGTTGACCACGTCGATGATCCCGCTTGGCTCCTGCACCATGAAACTGAACGCGACCACCGAGATGATCCCGATGACGTGGCCCGGCTTCGCCGACCTGCATCCGTTCGCACCGGCCGATCAGTGCCAGGGGCATGCGGAGCTCTTCGAGCGCCTCGAGGTACAGCTCGCCGAGATCACCGGCTTTCCGTCGGTGTCGCTGCAACCGAACGCCGGATCGCAGGGGGAGTTCACCGGCCTGCTCGTGATCCGCGCCTACCACGCGTCGCGAGGCGAGAGGCAGCGCGACGCTTGTTTGATCCCGGTCTCGGCGCACGGCACCAACCCCGCGAGCGCCACGATCGCCGGCTTCCGGGTGATCAAGGTGGAGTGCGACGACGAGGGCAACATCGACATCGATGATTTGCGCGCCAAAGCCGAGGAGCAGCGTGACCGTCTCGGCGCCATCATGGTGACGTATCCATCGACGCACGGCGTCTTCGAGGAGCGCATCCGCGAGGTGTGCGAAATCGTGCACGCTGGCGGCGGTCAAGTTTACCTCGACGGCGCCAACATGAATGCGCAGGTCGCGGTGTGTCGGCCGGCCGACATGGGAGCCGACGTCTGCCATCTCAACCTGCACAAGACCTTCTGTATCCCGCACGGCGGTGGCGGTCCCGGAATGGGTCCGATCGCCGTGGCCGCACACCTCGCGCCCTTCTTGCCTGGACATCCGGTCGTGCAGCCCGCATCCGCGGGCGAGCAGGCCATCGGCGCCGTCGCTGCGGCAGCGTACGGCAGCCCCTCGATCCTGCCAATCTCCTACGCCTACATCGCGCTCATGGGGGGGGCCGGGCTGAAGCACGCCACGCGTGTCGCGATCCTCAACGCCAACTACATGGCGAAGCGGTTGGCCGGACACTACGACGTGCTGTACACGGGGAAGAACGGTCGTGTGGCCCACGAGTTCATCATCGATCTCCGACCCTTCGAGAAGAGCGCCGGCATCCGCATCGACGACGTCGCCAAACGACTCATGGACTACGGCTTCCATGCGCCGACCATGAGCTTCCCGGTTCCGGGCACGCTCATGATCGAGCCGACCGAGAGCGAGTCGAAGGAGGAGCTCGACCGCTTCTGCGACGCACTCGTCGCAATCCGCCAGGAGATCC
>CP070763.1:299961-309332 GCA_020349025.1 Candidatus Latescibacterota bacterium
CGTAGTAGGGGACATACTCGTTCGCTTCCGGCCTCGGAATCATCGCGCTCTCCTTGTGTCGGGAGTCAGGTTGGGCGAAGGTCCAGGCGGCGAGTATATCCGCCCGGCGGCTCACCCGGTTCCTGCCACCCTTCTCAGTCTTGAATGCCATTCCTGAGATCGAGCTGGGCCCCCAGGGAACATCTGTAAGCCATTGAAATCAAATCACTAAAATCATGGACAGAACGGTAGACATTTTGCGCGCAAAAGTGTACTAATGAGTTGGGTATCAGCAGCCGAGGCCAATGATGAAGCTGACGTCGCAGGAAGAGTACGGGTTGCGCTGCATCTTGAGCCTGGCGCGGCGCCAAGCACAAGAGGCGGCGCTCGTCCGCATGGGCGCCGCGGGTGGGTCGAGCGCGAGCGCGCCGCTCACGATTGGCCAGATCGCAGAGCTCGAAGGGTTCTCCACCGAGTACGCGGGGAAGCTGATGGGGATTCTGACGCGCGCGGGGCTCGTCGAGAGCGTTCGCGGGCGTCACGGGGGCTACCGGCTGGCGCGCCCGGCGCGCGCCATCTGCGTGTCGGAAGTGCTCGCAGCCTTGGGCGACAAGCTGTATCGCCCCACCGAGACGTGCGACCGTTTCAGCGGAGACTCCAGCTTCTGCGTGCACTCGAACACGTGCTCGATCCGCTCCTTGTGGTCCGGGTTGCAGCTGCTCCTGGATTGGGTGCTGTCGCGCACGACGCTCCACGATCTCGTGGCCACGAACGAGAGCAACATGGCCGAGTGGATGCGCAGCCAGTTCGAGGCGCTGACGCAGCTGGCGGCGAAGGCGCCAGCGCCGGCCGGCGACGGGATCAACGTCACGTTGGTGGCGCCCGGAGCACGCTCGGTCGAGCCCGCAGAGAGCTGAGCGTGGGGCGCTGCAAGTCGAGAACCGAGAGGTGAACATGTCGACCGATTCGATCCGCCGGGTGACCGAGGGCGAGTACAAGTACGGCTTCACCACCGAGATCGAGACCGACTCGGTTCCGCCCGGACTGAACGAAGACGTCATCCGGCTGATCTCGGCGAAGAAGGAGGAGCCGGAGTTCATGCTCGAGTGGCGGCTCAAGGCGTACCGCCAGTGGCTGAAGATGAAGGAGCCCCACTGGGCCCACGTCGAGTACCCGCCGGTCGACTACCAGGAGATCGTCTACTACTCGGCACCGAAGCAGAAACCGAAGCTGAAGAGCCTCGACGAGGTGGACCCGGAGCTGCTCGAGACGTTCGAGAAGCTGGGAATCTCGCTCGAGGAGCAGAAGCGGCTCGCAGGCGTGGCCGTGGATGCTGTGTTCGACAGCGTCTCGGTCGCGACGACGTACAAGAAGAAGCTCGGCGAGCTCGGCATTCTCTTCTGCTCCTTCTCGGAAGCGGTGCGCGAGCACCCGGAGCTGGTGCAGAAGTATCTCGGCTCCGTGGTGCCGTACACCGACAACTTCTTTGCAGCGCTCAACTCCGCCGTTTTCAGCGATGGCTCCTTCGTCTACGTGCCGAAGGGCGTGCGCTGTCCAATGGAGCTGTCGACGTACTTCAGGATCAACGCCGCGGACACCGGCCAGTTCGAGCGCACACTCATCATCGCCGACGAAGGCGCCTACGTGAGCTACCTGGAAGGCTGCACGGCGCCGATGCGGGATACGAACCAGCTGCACGCGGCCGTGGTCGAGCTCGTGGCGCTCGACGACGCCGAGATCAAGTACTCCACCGTGCAGAACTGGTACCCGGGTGACAAGGATGGCAAGGGTGGCATCTACAACTTCGTCACCAAGCGTGGCGCCTGCCGCGGGCGCAACTCGAAGATCTCCTGGACACAGGTGGAGACCGGCTCCGCCATCACCTGGAAGTACCCGAGCTGCATTCTGCAGGGTGACAACTCGGTGGGTGAGTTCTATTCGGTCGCGGTGACCAACCACTACCAGCAGGCGGATACCGGGACGAAGATGATCCACATCGGCAAGAACACGCGGAGCACGATCATCTCCAAAGGGATTTCGGCCGGCCACGGGCAGCAGAGCTATCGCGGGCTGGTGAAAGTGATGAAGGGTGCGGATCGCGCACGCAACTACTCGCAGTGCGACTCGATGCTGATGGGGGATCGGTGCGGTGCGCACACCTTCCCGTACATCGAGGTGAAGAACCCATCCGCGCGCCTCGAACACGAGGCGACGACGTCGAAGATCGGCGAGGATCAGATCTACTATTGCAAGCAGCGCGGCCTCTCGGAGGAGGACGCGGTCAACTTGATCGTGAACGGCTTCTGCAAGGAGGTCTTCCGCGAGCTGCCGATGGAGTTCGCCGTGGAAGCGCAGAAGCTGTTGAGCGTGACGCTGGAAGACGCGGTCGGCTGACCGGAAAGGGAACCATGGCAACGCCTCTGCTCCAGGTGCACAACCTCAACGTCGAAGCGGGTGGCAATCGGATCCTGACCGGGATCGATCTCGAGATCGCGCCCGGTGAAGTGCATGCGATCATGGGCCCGAACGGCTCGGGCAAGAGCACGTTGGCCCACGTTCTCGCCGGTCGTGAGGGCTACGACATCACCGCCGGCGAGGTGTTGTACGAGGGCCGGAATCTGCTCGAGCTCGAGCCGGAGGAGCGCGCGCGTGGCGGTGTGTTTCTCGCCTTTCAGTACCCGGTCGAGATTCCCGGCGTCAACAACACCTACTTCCTCAAGGCTGCCGTGAACGCCGTGCGCAAGCATCGCGGCGAGACGGAGTTGGATGCCATGGACTTTCTCGCCCTGGTGAAGGAGAAGATGAAGCTCCTGGAGATGGACGATTCGCTCCTGAATCGACCGGTGAACGAGGGCTTCTCGGGTGGCGAGAAGAAGCGCAACGAGATCCTGCAGATGGCACTGCTCGATCCGCGCCTGGCGGTTCTCGACGAGACCGACTCGGGACTCGACATCGATGCCCTGCGCATCGTGGCGCGCGGTGTCGACTCGATGCGCGGCGCCGAGCGTTCCTTTCTGGTGGTCACGCACTACCAGCGGCTTCTCGACTACATCGTGCCGGACCACGTGCACGTGCTCGCCAACGGGCGCATCGTGAAGTCGGGTGGCAAGGAGCTGGCGCTCGAGCTCGAGGAGAAGGGGTACTCCTGGATCGACGACGAGGTGGTGAAGGAAGCACGATGATCCGAGTCGAAGGGGTTCCGGGGCTCTACGCCAAGCGTTTCGCCGAGCTCGAGACGCAGTGCAGCGACGATGGCAGCTGTTGGCTCGGGCCGCTGCGCCAGCAAGCCATGCAGAGCTTCGAAGCGCAGGGGTTTCCGACCACGCGCCTGGAGGAGTGGCGCTACTTCGACCTGGGGCCGTTGCGCAAGACGGAACTCCACCATGTCCACGACCGCGAGCGCGTCAACCTGCGACGCGAGACGCTCGCCGGCTATCACGTGCACTGTCTCCCCGGCGCGCTTCTCGTTTTCGTCGACGGCTACTTCGAGCCGGTCCTCTCGGCGACGCGGAGCCTGCCGGCCGGCGTCGAGGTGAGAGACCTGGCAACGGCGATCCGGATGCAGCCCGATCTTCTCGGTGAGCATCTCGGGCGCTACGCGCAGGTCGAGCGCAATGCGTTCGTCGCACTCAATACGGCGATGCTGTACGACGGCGCCTTCGTGCACGTGCCGCGTGGCGTCGTCGTCGACAGCCCGATCCACTTGATGTTCGTGTCCACCGGGACGCGCGGGCCGACCGTTTCGCATCCGAGAACCATCGTGGTCGCCGAAGAGGGTGCGGAGCTCACCCTCATCGAGGACTACGTCTCCACCACCGACGACGTCTATTTCACCAATCCGGTGATCGAAATCGCCCTGGCGCCGAACGCGCGCCTGGAGCACTACAAGCTGGAACGCGACAGCAAGAAGGCCTTCCACGTTGCTGGCATGGCCGTGCACCAGGAGCGCGATAGCCGCTTTGCGAGCACGTCGATTTCGTTCGGAGGCCATCTCGTCCGCAACGACGTGAGTTGCATGCTGGATGGTGAAGGCGCCGAATGCACGTTGAACGGCTTGAACGTGATCGGTGAGCATCAGCTGGTCGACGATCACACGCGTATCGTGCACGCGAAGCCGCACTGCACCAGCGAGGAGCTGTACAAGTCGATCCTGGATGGCTTTGCCGAGGGCGTCTTCAACGGTGCGATCGTGGTGGCGAAGGACGCGCAGAAAACGAGCTCGCAGCAAACGAACCGCAACCTGGTGCTGTCGCGGCACGCGCTCATGAACACCAAGCCGCAGCTGGAGATCTACGCCGACGACGTCAAGTGCAGCCACGGTGCCACCGTGGGGGAACTCGACGAGGACGCCTCGTTCTACCTGCGGACCCGCGGCATCGACGCCGACACCGCACGCAGGATTCTGACCTACGCCTTCGCCAACGACGTGCTCGGCCGTATCGTGATCGAGCCGCTGCGCAAGACGGTGGAGTCCGAGCTCTTCGCATTCATCCCGGTCGGCCTGGACACGAAGCAACCATGCTGAAGCGGCAACCGCCATGCGCGACGGCCTCGCACTGCGCGCTGCGGCTCTCAGGACCCTGCTGGAGGTGAGACGAATGGGGACGAGGATGATGCCGGTGGGTGCCTACGACGTCGAGGCGGTGCGTCGAGACTTCCCGATCCTGAGGCAACAGGTGTACGGCAAGCCGCTCGCGTATCTCGACAACGCCGCGACGACGCAGAAGCCGCAAGGGGTGATCGACGCGGTCAGCGAATACTACGCGCGCTCGAACGCCAACATCCATCGCGGCGTGCATTTCTTGAGCGAGCAGGCGACAGCGGCGTACGAAGCGGTTCGCGACAAAGCGCGAGCCTTCGTGGGTGCAGCCGACAGAAGCGAGATCATCTTCCTGCGAGGCACGACAGAGGCCGTCAACCTGGTGGCGCAGGCGTACGGTCGCAGCAACCTCGGTCCCGGTGACGAGGTCTTGATCACGACGATGGAGCATCACTCCAACATCGTGCCGTGGCAGATCCTGTGCGAACAAACGGGTGCCGCGCTGCGCGTCGCACCGATCAACGACGACGGCGAGGTGATCCTCGAGGAGTATGAGCGCCTGCTCCGAGAGCGCACCCGCATCGTCGGCATCACGCACATCTCGAACTCCCTGGGCACGATCAACCCGGTGCGCGAGATGATCGCGATGGCGCGCCGTCACGGAGCCACGGTGCTGGTGGATGGTGCGCAAGCGACCGCACACACGCGCGTCGACGTCGGTGCGCTCGACTGCGATTTCTACACGGTCTCGGGACACAAGATGCTTGCTCCGACCGGAGTCGGTTTCCTCTACGGTAGGCGCCAGATTCTCGACGCGATGCCGCCCTACCAGGGCGGCGGCGACATGATTGCATCCGTGTCGTTCGAGAAGACGACCTACAATCGCCTGCCGCAGAAGTTCGAGGCGGGCACGCCGCACATCGCCGGAGTCTTGGGGCTCGGTGCCGCCATCGATTACCTGCAGGAGGTCGGACTCGAGCGCGTCGCCGCCCACGAGGAGGATCTCCTCGATTACGCCACGCAGAAGATCGCGGCGATCCCCGGTGTCCGTCTCGTGGGCACCGCGCAGCGCAAGGCTGCAATCGTCGGCTTCACGCTGGAGCAGGTGCACCCGCACGACGTCGGGACCATTCTCGATCGCGAAGGGGTGGCGGTGCGTGCCGGGCACCACTGCGCACAGCCGGTGATGGAGCGCTTCGGGGTTGCCGCGACGGTGCGAGCGTCGTTCGCCCTCTACAACACGCGTGAGGAAGTCGACGCTCTGGAGCGCGCCATCCTCAAGGTCAGAGAATTCTTCGCTTGAGCGCGCTCGCGCCCGATCGAAAAGGAGTTCGCACCTGATGTCGGAGCTGCGTGACCTCTACCAGGAGGTCGTCCTCGATCACGGTCGCCATCCGCACAATTTCCGCCACATGGATGAAGCGTCGCACCAATCCGTGGGCTTCAACCCGCTGTGCGGCGACAAGCTCACGCTGTTCCTGCGCTACGAAGACGACGTCGTGCAGGATGTGAGCTTCCAGGGTTCCGGCTGCGCCATCTCGACCGCTTCCGCCTCGCTGCTCACGGACGCAATCAAGGGCAAGAGCCGCGCCGAGGTGGAGGAGCTCATCGCGGCCTTTCTCGACATGCTCACGGCGGAGAGCCCGCCCGATCCGGAGCGTCTGGGCAAGCTGGCCGTGCTTTCTGGCGTGCGGGACTTCCCCGTCCGCGTGAAGTGTGCCACGCTGTCGTGGCGTACTCTCGAGGCTGCGCTGGGCGGCACAGACGAAGTGACCACGGAGTAACCGCAATGGATGACAAGCCGTTGGATCGCGAGGCTCTGAAGGAGCGCGTCGTCGAGGTCATGCAGACCATCTACGATCCGGAGATCCCCGTGAACATCTACGAGCTGGGGATGGTCTACGAGATCGAGGTGGACGAGGAAGCCAACGCCACCGTGAGCATGACCTTGACCTCGCCTGCATGTCCCGTGGCGGAGTCGCTCCCCGTCGAGGTGGAGATGAAGCTGAACACGATCGACGAGCTGAAGTCCGCCAAGGTCCACCTCGTGTGGGAGCCACCCTGGACGCCGGAACGCATGTCGGAAGCCGCCAAGCTGCAGCTCGGCATGATGTGAGTCGCGCGCCGACACGAATCCCTTTCTTTCAGCCACAAAGTCCATGCAACGGGAGGTGGGCGCATGAGCCGGCCGATCGTGAGGAGAGCGGCCTCAGCGTCGCTGCTGCTTCTGGTTTTTGCGGCCTGGGGGGTCGCTTCCGACAACCCCCCTGCAACCGGTTTCCGGGCCGTCGAGTCGGACGCAAGAGCCATTGAGATCGCCGATGCGGTCATGCAGGCGCTGGGGGGGCGACAGGCGTGGGATGGGACGCGCTACGTCAGCTGGCTCTTCTTCGGGCGTCGCACGCACTACTGGGACCGATGGAGCGGCGACGTTCGCATCGAGGCGGGCGACGCGCTCGTTCTCATGAACATCAATACACGCCAGGGTCGCGCCTTCACGGGTGGCGTCGAGATCACCGCAGCGGATTCACTTGCCAAGATGCTCGACCGCGGCCACGCGTGGTGGGTCAACGACAGCTACTGGGTCTTCATGCCCTACAAGCTCAAAGACAGCGGTGTGCGCCTGCGCTACGTCGGCGAACGCGAGATGCAGAACGGTCGCCCGGCGCAGGTTCTCGAGCTCACCTTCGCCGAGGTGGGACGTACGCCAGAGAACAAGTACGAGGTCTGCGTCGACGTCGAAACGAACCTGGTGGGGGAGTGGAGCTTCTACCGCAACGCCGAGGATGCGGAGCCGCGCTTCACCATGCCGTGGCAAGATTGGAAACGCGTCGGCAAGATCATGCTCGCGGGTGACCACGGGCGCGGCAGCGACTGGCAGCTCGCCGTCCACGAAGATCTGCCGCGGAGCGTCTTCGAGAGCCCAGAGCCGGTGCAGATCGATTGAGCCCGAGCCGATTCCTGGTCGGCAATTGGGCGTTTCGAGCCCTCCTGGTCGAAACGGTGCCACTTCGGCGCGGCGCGTGACCGCAAGGGAGGCGGACTACAGCCGCGTCGGGCACACCTTATGCACAGGAAGCGAAGAAAGGGTGAAGCCGTTCCAGGGAGGTTGGGTTGTGGACCGCATGCGCACGGCTCTCGTCATCGCATCTCTCGTTTTGCTCTCCTGCTCGCCAGCCACGAACGAGGTCGAAGAGCCTTCTCCTGAGTTCGTGCCCGGCGAGGTTCTCGTCAAATTCAGGTCGGACGTGACCGAGGCGCAGGCGACGGTCGCACTGTCGAGCGCCAACATCGAGCGCACGCATTTCATCGCCAGCGTGGGAGTCCACCGTTGCCGCATCCTCAGTGATGAAGCGGTGCTCGATGCAGTGCGGCGCTGCCGGGAAAACCCCAGTGTGGAGTATGCGGAGCCGAACTACGTGTACCGCGCTTCTGCGCTTCCCGATGATCCACGCTTCGAGTCGCTGTGGGCCATGCAGAACGCCAACGATGCCGACATCGACGCGGATGAGGCGTGGGACACACAGACCGGTGCGCGCGACGTCTTGATCGCCATCATCGATACCGGTGTCGATTACACGCACGAGGATCTTGCAGCCAACATGTGGCGCAACCCCGGCGAGAGCGGCGAAGGGCGCGAGAGCAACGGCGTCGACGACGACGGCAACGGTTTCGTCGACGACGTCTTCGGTTGGGACTTCGTCTCCGACGACAACGACCCGATCGACGACAACGCGCACGGCTCCCACGTGGCCGGGACCGTGGCCGCGGTGGGGAACAACGGCGTCGGTGTGGCCGGCGTCAATTGGCGCGCCTCGGTCATGGCGCTCAAGTTCCTCGACCGCAACGGCAGCGGCAGCACGGCCGACGCGATCGACGCCATGACCTATGCGGTCGAGAACGGCGCCCACATCCTGAACAACAGCTGGGGCGGTGGTGGGTTCTCGCAGGCCCTGCTCGAAGCGATCGAGCTCGTGCGTGATCGCAACGCGTTGTTCGTCGCGGCCGCCGGGAACGAAGGGCGTGACAACGACATGCAGCCCAGCTACCCCGCGAGCTACGACGTGGAGAACGTCGTCGCGGTCGCGGCCTCGGACCGCAACGATCAGCTCGCCACGTTCTCGAACTTCGGCGCTACGAGCGTCGATCTGGCCGCGCCAGGAGTCGGAATCCTCAGCACCACCCCGGGCAACGCGTACCGATCCTTCGACGGCACCTCGATGGCGACGCCGCACGTGAGCGGTGTGGCAGGCCTGATCCTGGCCTCCTTCCCCGGTCTCGCACCGCGCGCAACCGCGATTCGGATCGTCGGCGGCAGCGACGTGGTTCCCGCTTTCGCAAGCAGCACGAGCTCGAGCGGCCGACTGAACGCGGCCGGCGCGCTGGCGACGGCGCCGCGCGTCGCCTTCGTCACGCGTTGGAGCGACACGGGGGACAGCAACGGACCCTACGGCGTGCGGGCGGAGGCCACGGACGATGGCGGTGTGGCTGCAGTGGCGCTGCACTACAGCGTCGGCGGCGGCGCGACGCAGGTCGTGGCGATGCAGAGCATCGGCGGCTTCGCCCACTCGGGTGAGATCCCGGGTCAGCCACTCGGCTCGACGCTGCGCTACTTCGTCCAGGTGACGGACGACGACGGCAACGTGGCGCAGAGCCGCTCTTTCAGCTTCCGCATCAGCGGGGAGCCTCCCACGCCGCCCCCGACACCCGAGTGCGGCAACTTCGCCGTCACGCTCGGCGCCCCTTGGTGGGGCGGCTCTTCGGGCGGTGGCCTGGGCGCAGTCGTGTGGAACGTGGGGATCGTGGCGTTGCAGCTTCTCGTTGCGGCGATGGCGATTCGCTTCACGCGGCG
>CP070763.1:309432-318406 GCA_020349025.1 Candidatus Latescibacterota bacterium
CCATGAAGGTCGCCACCGCGTGCGAGTAGGTGGGCATCTGCACGACGTAGTAGACGAGTGGCGTGCCCAAGAGCGCTGCCACGACGGCGGTCCGACGCGCTTTCCGATCCGCATGCGGGAGCAGCAGGTGGAGACTGGCGGCGAGCAGGAGCCCGGCAACGATCACGCAGGTCCAGGTGCCGAGCCGCGCTGCGAGAAGCGTGGCCGTGCCGAAGCCGTCGGTCGTCACGTCGGCGCCGAGCGCCGAGGCCACGCGGGAGAGCAGCGCCTGCGCCAGGACGAAAGGCAGCCACACCAAACCCGTGCCGATGCCGAAGGGATTGCCGCGTCGCCCGGCCGCAGTCGTGGCTCCGAACTCGATGGAGGTCTCGCGCTCGATCATTCCGAGCCGCTCGTAATCGTTGGCGAAGTCGAAGTCGGCGTCCCACACCAGAGAGCGCACCCAGGCGACGTGCCCGGCGCTGTCTGGCACCAGGTAGTGGGGCTGCGACAGCAGGAGCAACAGCATTCCCGCTGCTACGAACACGCCGCCCAAGCGCCAGCTCGCGTCGCGGCGCCGTGCCGGTCGTTTCTCTCGCCTCGCTCGTCTGCGCATCGGTCGCACCGCCGCACTCTAGCAGAGAGGCGCAGGCATGCGGATTTGCGGCGCTTGCGTGCGCGACTCGCGCCAGCTACGCTGGCGCGAAATCGATGGCGCTTGGCGGCGCGGCCGCTTCACCTCGGGTCGTACCGGTCGTGCTGCTGTGTGGTGATTCAAGGTGGGGTGGTGTTGATGCGCGATCGCTTCTACTCCACGACGGAGCTCGCTCGCATCTGCGGCGTGAGCATCTCGACGATCAAACGCTGGACCGACTCTGGAGTGCTGCGCTGCGTGCGCACTCCGGGTGGGCACCGCAAGTTCCGGCTACAGGATGTGGCCGAGGCTGCGCGCCGGTTCGGCATGCCGATGGCAACCGCCGACTGCGAACAGCCCACGGCCCGGATGGACGAGCTGGCGCTTCTTCTGATGCAGAACAACCGCGATTCGCTCGTGGCCCGGCTCGCCGAACACCTCGAGGTCGGGGACGCAAGCGCCGCACGCCAGCTCCTGGTCGACCTGAACCGGCATGGGATGGGGTTGGCCGAGATGCTGGACGGCATTCTCTACAGTGCCATGATCGAGGTGCGCCGCGCGCATCGCTTCGGTGCGGGCGACGACTTCGTGGTACGTCGTGCCGAACGCCTGGTCGAGAACGCCGCGCGCCACCTCCTCGAGCAGCTGCCGCCCAGCCGCAGCCATGCCGCCACCGCCCTGGTCGCCGCCGCACCCGCAGTCACCGACACGCTCTGGCCTGCTCTCGCCGGGCTCGTCCTCGTCGAGATCGGCTGGCGCGTGGTCGATCTGGGCTCGGACGTGCCCTGGACCACGCTTCGACACGGGCTGGAGCGCGAACGCCCTGGCATCGTGGTCGTCGTTGCGCGCGATAATGAGGCGCTCGAGAGCCTGCGCGCCGTCAGCGACGGGCATGGCGCGGAGCTGGTGATCCTGCCACACTCCGGCCGAGAGCGGGCCCTGGGCGAGCTGGTGCAGCGAGCGCGGCTCCGAGAGGAGCATCTGGCCGCGACGATCGTCTGAAAGGGCGCCCCGGCCGGAATTTGTTCCCCCTCCCCGTGGTTCAAGATCAGTGTGGCGTCGGTCGGGCGCTGCTTCCCCTTTTGCACCCGGCGAGGGACATGCGGCAACGCGTTGCAGTCAGGCTCTGCGCCCTGTTGCTCAGCCTGTCGTTCCATGGCGAGGCCCTGGGACAGGTTGGAGCGGGTGACCCCGCTCCCGACTTCACCCTTCTCGATGTGCAGGGCACGCCCCTGACGCTGAGCTCGTTTCGCGGCAAGGTCGTCCTCCTCGGTCTCATCGGCTACGCCTGTGCGCCGTGCGTCCAGGCCGCGCCCTCGGTGGAGCAGATCTGGCGCGATTTCAGCGGCACGGGAGCCTTCCAGACCCTGGCGCTCGACATGTGGAACGGTACGGTCAGCCTCGTGCAATCGTTCATCGATCAGACGGGTGTCACGTTTCCGGTGCTGCGCGATGCCGGCTTCCTGCAGGGCAGCTCCTTCTACGGCATCCAGTTCGACAACTACGTGGTCATCGACCCGACCGGCGTGATCCGCTACACTTCAGTGGACGAGGCGTCTGGCTCCTTCAACGACGCCGCCATCCGTGCTGCGATCGCGGCATCCCTGCCCGTGGCGGTGCAATCGACGACCTGGAGCGGAATCAAGGAGCTGTACCGTTGAGGTCTGCAGCGGCGATCGTGCTGGCAGCGGTTTCTCTGTTGCCGTTGGCAACGCTCCGCCCCGCAGCCGCGGACGAGCCTTCTGCCGAGGGTGGGGGCGCTTCGTTGCGTGCCGTGCTTGCGGCGCTGCGGCTGCCGGACCTGGATGGCGAGGAGGTGGGGCTCTCCAGCTACCTGGGGCGCGGGCCACTCCTCCTCGATTTCTGGGCCACCTGGTGCAAGCCGTGCCTGGCAGCCATGCCCGAGCTTCAGCAGCTGTACGAAGACCTCGGTCCTCGCGGCCTGCAGATCGTCGGCATCAACGAGGACGGACCACGCAACGCCTCGAAGGTGAAACCCTTCATGAGAACACACGGGTACGAGTTTCCCGTGCTGCTCGATCTCAACCGCGAAGCGCAGAGACGTCTCCAGGCGCTCGCCCTGCCCACCACGATGCTGCTCGACGCCGACGGTGTCGTCGTGCACAACTCCTTCGGGTACCGGCCCGGGGAGATCGACAAGCTGCGCGCGCTGATCGAGCCGATGCTCCCCGAAGAGAAGGATGAGTAGGCGAGTCGTCGAAGCCTTGCTCGCCGGTGGTGTGCTCCTCGCATCTCCCGGCGCGCAGGCGCAGATCACGTTCTCGAACTTCCTCGAAGCGCGCGTCGGCAAGGATCCCGACGACCCGCGCCCCAATGTCCCCGACAGCCGCTACACTTTCTTCGATCAATTCAACATCGAGTACGCGCGCGACAATCTCATTCTCGGGCTGCGCTACGAAGTGTACGTGCCGTCGGAGGATCGCAGGCTCGAATACAAGGAGTTCGTTCATCGCTTCGCCGAGTGGAACTCCGACTGGGTCGACGCGCGTGTCGGAAACTTCAATGCCATGTTCGGCCGCGGCCTCGTGCTTCGGGCATTCGAGCTCACCGGGGTGGTCCGCGAGGAGCTGTGGCGCCAGTTCGGAGACTCGCGCGACCTCGACGGTGTGAAAGTGCGCTTGCACCACAGCAACGCGGAGCTCTTGGCACTGAGCGGCAAGCCGCGGCGAGCCAACGATCCGCCCGACGCCGAGCGTTTCGGCCTGGTTTCCGGCGTGCAGGGAACGCTGCGACCGCAACGCGGATTGCGCATCGGGGGCGCGTACGTCCGGCTCGACACGCAGAGCGACGATCTCTTCACGACCCCGGGAAGAACGTCGGAAGCTTTTGGTGGCTTCGCCCGCATCGCCTTCGACCCCTGGCTGCGCGACCTCGGGATCGGCAAGATCTCGCTCGACTCGTACGTGGAGCTCGCTGCCGCCACGGGGCTCCCGATCACAGCGGTTGGGGGGAGCCCCAACGTGCCGCCAGGGGAGGGGCGCGGGCGCTACTTCGCGCAGAACGTCTTCCTGGAAGACCTGGTGCCGGGGATGCGTGTCGGGGCGAGCTGGGAGTACAAGGACTACCAGAACTTCCTGCTGCTGGGTGGCATCAATGAGCCACCACAGCTCGTACGCGAGCACACCTACACGCTTCTAAATCGCAACACACACGTTCTCGAGCCGGAGCAGGAAGAGGGATATCAGTTCGAAGCGACGTTCGATTTCGCACGTCGGGTCGCCATCACCCTGAACTGGAGCCGTGCCGAGAACCGCTACGCACCCGCGCTCATCGATCCGGTGTCGGGCGCCTTGATTGATCCGCCACGGCCTCGCCGCTTTCGCGAGTTCTACGCCGAGGTCAAGGGTCGCAACCGTGGCGCCACGCTCAGCCTGTTCACAGGGGACTCGTCGGACGGCGCCGCCGGCGTCGCCGAGCGCAGGACGCTCGGGGCGTATGGACTGCTGCCCGTCAGCGGGCCGCACAGCGTGGAGTTCGAGTTGGCGCGGATGACTGCTGCGCGCGTCTTCCGCACCTCGCCGAACATCGGCTTCGAGGACCGCTTCGCACAACTCACGTATTCGTGGGCGGGCCGCTTCTCGCTCAGCGCGGTGCGCCAAACCACCGACGACCCCGCCGACGCCGGTGACCCCAACCCGGTGAGCGGTCGCGTGCCACGCCGTGTCTTCGACTCCCTGTCTGGATCGCTCCGGCTCGGCAACCATCACGAGCTCATCGCCTTCTGGGGCAAGCGCCGCGGTGGCTTGCAGTGCACCGCAGGCACGTGCTACCTGGTGCCCGCGTTCGACGGCTTCCTCGTGCAGCTCGCCTCGCGTTTCTGAGTTTCCATACAGCCCAACGAGTTCATTCGAAAACTCGTCGTAGTGCCCGTTTTCGGGTCGCCACCAACCTCGCGTTGGGCTTGAGAACGCGCTGCGTCGAAGCGCGTTTGCGCAATCCACCTGTTCTTGCGCGCGCTTCACTTTCGTGTTGACGAGATTGCTGCAGGTCCTTAACTCTGTGCGCTCTGACCGGGCGGTTGGGACCGGTGGGTGGTGGAACATGGTCGGCATCATGCTCGATGGCCGTGAATGCGGCCCCGGAGCGCATGCGTTTGCGGAAGATGTCGCGCAGTTCTTGGCGCGCGATGGAAAGCCGATTCATCTCTTCCTTCTGGTCCCGACCCCCGTCCAATCTCCCCGCCTGGTGCACACGATGCGACGCAACGGCAAGCCCGCCGCTCGCGTGGATCCCCATGTCAAGAGTGCGGAAGAACAGTTGCGTTCTTCGAAGCTCGAGCCACGCGAGCTCGCTTCCTGCTGCAGTTCACTTGCGGACCAGCTGGCGCAGCACGTGGCGCGACACCGGATCACGGCACTGCATGCGATCGGCCTCGACTTTCCAGCAACGGTCGCCCAGTTGCTGCACAAGCGCACTGGAATCCCCTACTACGTGACACCGCGCGGCTCGGAGCTGGTTGGTCGCGACGACCCGAGATTCCAGAGCCGCGCACGTGCGGCTCTGCTCGACGCGCATCAGGTGATCACCTTCGACGAGGAAACGAGGCGCGGGGTGGAGACGCGTTTCGATACGCGTCAAGGCGAGCTGAAGCTGCGCGTTCTCAGGCGCGGAATCGACCTGGAGACCTTCAAACCCCTGCCGCGACGCGAGCGCGCGCAGCTCGGGCGCAAGCTGATGAGCCGCTCCGGACTGCGGACGCGCCTGGAGGGCATCGACTGGGCCCATCGCTTCGTCATCCTGGCCGTGGAGCCGCGTGGTGATCGGCACGGCTTCGAGCAGTTCCTGTTCGCGATGCCCGAGCTTCTGCGCTTGCAGCCCGCGCTGCAGGTGATCGTGGTCGGAAACGGCGAGCATCCGGTGACCGACGGCCTGCGGGCCGCCATGGCGGCGGGGAGACCCGAGCTGCTGCACGACGTCGTGACGACGAGCGAGCTGTGTCAGCCACTCGTCGATCATCTGGAGCGCCTGCACCAGGAGGGTCGGGCGGAATCTTGGTGGAGCATGGCGGCGCGGATCGAGCCGGAACGTCGGGTGCGCTTCGTCGGCTGGGTCGGGCGCTCCGATTTCACCGCGCTGCTGCGCATGTCGGATCTTTTCGTGCTGCCGGGGATCACGGTGCGACCGCCGTCGCAGATGTTCTTCGAAGCTCTGGCGTGCGGGGTGATGCCCCTGGCCAACGAGCTCTCCGGAATCACCTCCATCGTGCGGCGCATCGGTGAAGAGATCTCGGCGGAGATCGCGTCGCTCTGCCTGCTGCGCATCGGCGTCCAGCCCGTGCGCGAGATCGAGGACAAGATCGGTCGCATCGTGCGACTGCGACCCGAGCTGACGGATCGACTGCGCGCCCTGGCGGTGGCGCAGTACGACGGGCAACGCGTCGCTGCCGATCTGCGTCGGGTCTACGAGCAATCCGCGAGCGCTGCCACGACGCGCCCCTAGGAAGCGGGAGGTCGACATGCCGGTGCAGCATGTCGCACTGATGGCACAGGATTACTTCGAGCTTGCCTACGAGCTTCAGATGCGCGGCGACATCGAACGCGCCGTGTACTACTACAAGCGTTCCCTCGATTGCATGCCGAGCCCGGAGGCGTACACCTTCTGGGCCTGGAGTGAGAGCATGCGTGGCGGTTACGAGGAGGCGATCGAGCTTTGCAAGGAAGCGATCGCGCTCGACTCCGATTTCGGCAACCCGTGGAACGACATCGGCGCCTACCTTCTCGCGCTCGAGCACTACGAGGAAGCCATCCCGTTCCTCGAGCAGGCGCTGCGCTCGCCGCGCTACCTCACCTATCATTACGCGCACTACAACCTGGGCCGCGCCTACGAAAAGCTGACCGATCTGGAGCACGCGCGCCGCAAATACCAGGATGCGCTGGCGCAGGAGCCCACGTACCTTCTGGCGCGTGAGGCGTTGGAGCGCCTCGAGCAGCGCGCCGCCAAGCACTGAGCCCCGGGTGGTGCGGGACCCCGTCCACGCCTACGGACGAACCGTGCCACCCCGCCCCGCTCCCACCGACCGCCCTTGAGAGCGATTCGATCTGCCCGTATATTCCTGCACGGAGGTGCAGCCTCTTCGGCATTCCCGTGCATCCTTTCAAAGCGAAGAAAGAGGAAGATCCGAGGCTCGCGGCGACCCTGCAGCGGCGCACCGTGCCCGCCGCTCCGGAGCTCGTGCGACGTCTCGACGACAACTGGGTCCGTTGCTACGCCTGCGGCCACGCCTGTCGGATTCCTCCTGGACGACGCGGCATCTGCCAGGTGCGCTTCAACGTCGAGGGGACGCTGCAGGTGCCCTCCGGTTACGTCGCAGCTCTCATGTGCGACCCGATCGAGAAGAAGCCTTTCTATCACGCGCTGCCGGGAAGCGATGCACTGAGCTTCGGAATGCTCGGGTGCGATCTGCACTGCGCCTACTGCCAGAACTGGGTGACTTCGCAAGCCCTGCGCGATCCCGATGCGGTGGCTCCGGCGCGGCCCGTGACGGCGGAGCAGCTGGTGGAGATGGCCTCGCGTCACGGCGCAACCACCGTGGCGAGCACGTACAACGAGCCCCTGATCACCTCGGAGTGGGCCGTCGAGGTGTTTCGCCGCGCGAAGGAGCGCGGCTTGCGCACCGCCTACGTCTCGAACGGCAACGGCACGCCACACGTGCTGCAGTACCTGCGACCGTGGCTGGATCTTTTCAAGGTCGATCTCAAGAGCTTCCGCGATCGCGCCTACCGCACGCTCGGTGGCCGCATCGACCGCATTCTAGATACGTTGCCACGTCTCGTGGAGATGGGCTTCTGGGTCGAGGTCGTCACCCTCGTCGTGCCAGGATTCAACGACTCCGAACCGGAGTTGCGCGAGCTCGCGTCCTACCTGTCCGGCGTCTCGCCGGACATCCCGTGGCACGTGACCGCCTTCCACAAGGACTACAAGATGACCGACCCGCAGGACACGCCCGTCTCCACGCTGTTGCGTGCGTGTGAGATGGGGCGTGAGGCGGGGCTCCGCTACGTCTACGCCGGCAACCTTCCGGGGCGGGTCGGGCGCTGGGAGAACACGCACTGCCCGAGCTGCGACAGGATCCTGATCGAGCGCCGAGGGTTTCGGGTGCTGCGCAACCTGATTCGAGATGGCTGCTGCCCCGACTGCGGCACCACGATCGCCGGCGTTTGGAGCTGAGCCGGCCGCAACAGGTGCACCCCGTGCCTTGCTTTTCGACTCGCGCAGACCCACGTATAATGAGCGCATGAGTCCACCTCCGCGTCCTGAGCTCGTCCGCCATTTCCCCGACCTGCGCCGCACGCTGCCGTGGACGCCACTGGCCCGCCCCACGCGCGTCCACGCCCTCTCGCGCCTCGAGTCGTACATGCGCGGCTCGGAAATCTGGGTCAAGCGGGACGACCAGACCAGCGAAATCCACGGGGGCAACGAGGCGCGCAAGCTGGAGTTCGTCTTCGGCGAAGCGCTCCGACGCGGCTCGCGGCGGATGCTGGCGTTCGGGTCGGTGGGGAGCAGCTCCGGCCTGGCTGTGGCCGCCTTCGCCCACCATTTCGAACTGCGCGCCATCCTGGCGCTGTCGCGCCGCAGCAGCGCGAAGCAGGTCCAGCGCGTGCTGCAGCTGGAGCACGGGCTGGGTGCGGAGCTGCATCGCGTCGACGGCGGTCCGCGCGCGCTCTGGAAGCTCGTGCAGAGTTGCCTCGGAGCGACGCCAGAAGCAAGCTCGCGTCTGCCGTACGTTCTGTGGCCGCGCCGGGCCACCCTGCTCGGGGCGCTCGGATACGTCAACGCCGCCTACGAGCTGCATCGTCAGGTCGCGTGCGGCATCCTGCCGGAGCCGGAGTGCATCTATGTCGCCGTCCGCTCCGGCGCCACACTCGCAGGCCTGGCACTCGGTTGCCAGCTGGCCGGCATCCGCAGTCGCCTGGTCGGCGTCGTGGCCGACGGGCATCGTCCGGGGTCACCCCGGCGCCTGATCGGCAGGGCCTGCCGTGTTCTGCGCCGCAGCAGCCGCCATTTCCCCGCCCAGCGGGGGCCGGCTGCAGCGATCGAGCTCCGCCGCGGCAACGGCCCTCGCGTCGCCGGACCGCAAGCGCGCGGCCTGCTTCGCGACCTGGAGAACCTCGACCTGGACGCCACATCCACCGCGCCCACGATGGCGGCGCTCCTCGACGACCGGCGCGCCGAGCGCGTCGATGGGCCCGTCCTCTTCTGGCAGACGCATTGCCCCGCCAACCTGTCGCGACAGCCGAGCGCGCCCGCCGAGGCCCTGCCGCGCGAGTTCCACGAGTTCTTCGCCGCCAATTCGTAGCGTTCGCCGGCCCGGGGTGGAGCTACGAGCTCTCGAGCCGGCGG
>CP070763.1:318506-327464 GCA_020349025.1 Candidatus Latescibacterota bacterium
CAGGAGCCAGAACATCAGGTTGAGCGGCGTACCGACGCGCACGAAGTCGGAGAAGCGATACTGGCCGGGCCCGTAAACGATCGTGTTGGTCTGGTAGCCCACCGGGGTCATGAAGCTGGCCGAGGCCGCAAAGGTCACCGCGACGAGGAAAGGGCGCGGATCCACGTCGAGGGACTGCGCCGTCGCGATGGCCACCGGTGCCAGCAGGACCGCAGTGGCATTGTTCGACATCACCTGTGTCAGGAAGGACGTGATCAGGTAGAACGCCGACACCAGTGCTGCCGGTCCCCAGACCCCGATCGACTCCACCATGCGTAACGAGATCCACTGCGCCGCCCCCGTCTCGTCGAGCGCCGCACCGAGCGTGAGCACTCCCGCCAGCAGGAAGATCACACGCCACTCGATTGCACGGTACGCCTCTTCCAACGTGATGCATCGCGTCAGGATCAGAAGGACGCAGCCGATCACGGCGCTGACGACGATCGGGAAGACCTCCAGTGTCGCGGCCGCAACGACAAAGAGGATGATCAGCACGGCGGGCAGGATCTTGGAGCGGCGGAACTCCGGCAGCCCCACCTCCGAGACGATGACGAACTCCGGGTCGCGTCGAAAACGTGGCAGGTGAACGCGCCGCACCTCGAGCAACAGTGCGTCACCCGCCTGCAAGATCGAGCGAGCGAGGTTTTCGCGCAGTAGCTGTCCATGATGGCGGATCGCCAGGACGACGGCTCCGAAGCGGTTGCGAAAACGGCTTTCGCGCAGTGACCTGCCGTTCAGGGCGGAGTTCGGAGCGATCACCGCTTCCACGAGCGTCGTGTCGGTGAGTTCCAGGTCCTCGTCGCGCCACTGGATGCTTGGGCGCAGCTCGACCCCCACGTCCTCGCGCAGCGCCTTGATCTTCTCGACGCTGCAGCGAACGAGCAGATGATCTCCGGCCTGCAGGACCGTTTCGGGTGCCGGCAGCGTCACGGCTTGCTCGCCGCGCCGGATCTCGAGGATGGCGATGTCGAGCTCGGTCGACAGGGGTGCGTCACGCACCGTCTTGCCCACCGACTTTGCTCCCGGCAGGAGCGTGATCTCTGTCAAATAGTCGCCCATGCCGAACGTCTGGGTGAGGTCACCGACGTCGCGCCTCTCCGGGATGATGCGAATCCCGATCGTGAGCATGTAGAGGAGCCCGATTCCGGCCATGATCAAGCCCAGCGGTGCGAACTCGAACATGCGGAAGGGCAGCTGGCCATGCTGCTCGGCGCTTGCGCTCACGAGGATGTTCGTCGAAGTGCCGATCAACGTGCAGACGCCGCCGAACATCGAAGCAAAGGAAAGCGGCATGAGCCATTTCGACGGGCTGGTGCGCGTGTCGCGTGCGATTCCGAGGACGATCGGCAAGAAGATGGCAACCGCGGCCGTGTTGTTGATGAAGGCGGACAGACATCCCACCGTGAACATGACCGCGAAGATCGCCATCCAGAAGCTGGCGCGCCCGAGCCGCGCGATGGAGGTGCCTACGAAGTTGACGGCACCGGTGCGGAACAGGCCCTCGCTGAGGACGAACATGGCGCCGACGGTGACGGTCGCGCGGTTGCTGAACCCGGCGATCCCGCGCTCGACGGGCACGATCCCGGCGGCGAGCAGCGCGGCCATGAGGCTCAGCGCAATGAGATCGACGGGGAGGCGCTCGCTCGCAAAGAGCACGACCGCCGCCAGCAGGATCGCGAGTGTGAAGGCGACGTCGAAGCTCATTCGCATTCCGCCCGGGTGGTGTGAGCCCGCGGCGCGCGCAAGTTGGGGCGCGGGCTCCCCGAGCGCGACGTTTGCCGTGGCGGAGCCAGAGTAGGAACAGCCCGCTCCGCTTGCAAGCGGGAAAGGCCCACAGAACAAGCCGCTCTCCGCCGGCGAACGGCGGCTTGAGGTGTCTCTTGCAGCGGTCCAGCGAGCTCGCCGCGTTCCTTACCGGGCGCTGGGGACGTGTGGAGTGGTCGCGCTGCTAGCGCGAAGCGGCGGAGGATGATCGTTCATGGAGTCCCAAGAGAGCGCGCGCACGCGCCACCTCCATCGCGAAGTAGGTCGGCACGTATCCCGTGTAGACGCGCCGTCCGTCCACCTCTTCGAAGAGCAGCATGCCGTGGTCGGCGCCGGGGAAGAGGACGAGCTCGTACGGTTTCCCCTGCCCGCTCCAGCGCCGCAGCTTCGGGAGCGTGAGCTCGTTCGGCGCACTCTCGTCGGCCTCGCCGAGGAACCACACCATCGGAATCGAAAGGTCTTCCAGGACCTCCGTGGAGTCGTAGTACCAGGGGAGCGCTTTCGGTGACCTCCCGGGGCCGAGCCACTTCAGCAGCCATTTCGGATACTTCACGAACTTCTCGACCGTCGTACCGGCAAGGTGACGCCGCCACTCCGCGTCCTCGTATTTCTTCTTCGCAGCCGCAAGGTCGTCCCAACCCTCCGAGAAACCGGTTGCGACCACGTGCACGGCGGCTCGTGTGAGCTCGTCGACCTCGGTGAGAGATTCTTCGTCGACGCCGCGCTCGCGCATCAAGTTGCGCGTTTCAAGCCGCGCTTCCTCGGCTGGAGATTCGATCATGCCGTAGCTCACCAGGACGAAGCGCACGCTCTCGTCCAACGACGCCGCAAGCGGTGCGACCCATGCCCCTTGGCTGTATCCCGACAACCCGATCTGCTCTGCGTCGATCTCCGGTCGCGCGCGCAGGAAGCGGACTGCGGCGACGACGTCGCGCGCGAGCTGTTGAAAGTCGAAGGTGTACTCACCCTGCGAGCGTCCCGTGCCGCGCTTGTCGTACGTGAACGTCGCGATGCCGTGGGCCACGAAGAAATCTCCGTTGTAGAAGTACTCGGTCGCGGCGTGGTCGCCCGATCCGTGCACGAGGACGATGGCCGGATGGGGCCCACTCCCCTCTGGGAGGTCGAGCCGGCCCGACAGCAAAGTGCCGTCGCTCTCGAAGGTGGTCCACACCTCGACGCCGACACGACGAGCCGTCTCGATGGGGCCCTCCTGGGGTCGCCAGGTCAGGTGGGTGGCGCGCCCATCGGGCTCGACGTGGAAGTCGACGACGAGATCGACGGGAGCTTTGGTCGCGAAGCCGGGAGCGGAAACGTAGCGGTTGTTCCCGTCTCGATAGAGGCGGCGGCTCGCACCCGTATCGAAGCCACGGCAGCGCAGCGTTTCGTCCTGGCTACGACGGATGCTGACGACACGGCCGTCGTCGAATCGGTATGCACCCATGAGCCCGACGGGGGGAGGGGAAGAACACCCCGCGAGCCACGCGGTGCAGAGGAGAACGCCAACATGATCGAGACGCAGGGCACGGCCGAGATGCACGCGTCTTCACCTCCCCTCCAAAGTGTCGGAGCGCGGGGTCCGGCGGCATGGACAAAGAGTACGAATCGTACTATTATGCGTCAAGCACCGAATGCGGGAGCAGACGTTGTCACGCTTCAAGCAGAGCGCGGCACCCGATCCGGGGCGCATGGCCACGGAGCTCGAGAGCTGCGTGCTCGCGATCCTGGCCCAAAGCGAGCCGTGTACGGCCTACGCGGTCCGGCGCTTCCTGTCGGCATCGCTCTCCTCCTACTGGAGCGCGAGCGCAGGCGCAATCTACCCTCTCCTGCGCCGTCTCGAGGCGCGCGGCTGGATTCGTGCGCAGGAGAGCCGCTGGGGAACGCGGGTGCGTCGCGCCTTCAAGCTGACGCGTGCGGGACGCCGACACCTGCGCGAGTGGCTCTCCCCTCCGCTTCCCACGTGGGCGATCGCCTACACGTACGACCCCGTGCGCACGCGAGTCTTCTTTCTGGAGGCCGCGCCGCCGGCGCAGCAGAGGGCCTTCCTCGACGACGCCATCGCCCAGACGGAAGCCATTCTGCTCCGGCACCGCAGCGAGCTGAACGCGCCCGGCGTGGAGTTTCCGCCGTTCGAGGCGATCGGGAGGCGCGGCGCCATCGAGGAGCTGGAAACGCGGTTGCGTTGGCTGCGCGCGATCCGCGCACGGCTACGTCGCGCGCGAGGTCGCGGAGCGCTATGATGGCCGCATCCAGTTCAAGGAGGAGAAGCATGCCTCGCGCGATCTTCATGGTGATTCTGATGCTCGGGTGTGGCGTCGTGGCACACGCCGACGTCGAGTTCGAGCCGTTCTTCGTCGACCGCACGATGCGGGTGGACTACTTCCACACGGGTGGGCAGGGCTCGGAGATCTTCGCCCTCGACCAGATCGTGTCGGATGGCGCCTGGGCCGGCAGCACGACGCGCCTGATCGACGATCTCAACCTCGGCAAGTACCTGTTCACGGTGTTCGACCAGGAGACGAATCGGGCGATCTACTCGCGCGGCTTCGCCTCTCTCTACGGCGAGTGGGAGACAACCGGCGAAGCGAAGAGCGCGCACCGCACCTTTCACGAATCGTTGCGCTTCCCATGGCCGCAGCGACCGGTGCGCGTCATTCTCGAGAAGCGCGATGCGGAGAACCACTTCCGACCGATCTGGTCGCTCGCGATCGATCCGAACTCGCGCTTCGTGAATCCGGCACCCCCCGTTCCGCGCGGCCGGGTCTGGGCCGTACAGGAGAGCGGTGAGCCGAAAAAGAAGGTGGATCTCCTGATTCTGGGTGAAGGGTACGCAGAGAACGAGATGGAGCAGTTCCACGCTGACGCGAAACGCGCCGCGGACGTCCTCTTCGGGTTCGAGCCCTTCAAGAGCCGCCGCGGCGACTTCAACGTCTGGGCGATCGATCTGCCCGCGGCTGCGAGTGGCGTCAGCCGCCCGCGCGCGGACGAGTTCCGCCGGACGCCGATCTCGGCGCAGTACAACATCTTCGACTCGGAACGCTACGCGCTGACCTACGACAACAAGGCGCTGCGTGACGTGGCATCTGCGGCGCCTTACGAGTTCGTCGAGATCCTCATCAACGAGGAGCAGTACGGCGGCGGTGGCATCTTCAACTTCCAGGCGACCGCATCCGTGCGCGCGGGTTACGCCGACTATCTCTTCGTGCACGAGTTCGGCCATCACTTCGCTGGGCTGGGCGATGAGTACTACACGTCGTCGGTGGCCTACGAGACCGGTGGCACGTCTCACCCGGAGCCGTGGGAGCCGAACGTCACGGCGCTGCACGATCCGGACGCCTTGAAGTGGGGTGATCTCGTCGCTTCCGGCACACCGCTTCCGACTCCCTGGAGCAAGCTGGAGTACGAGGAGAAGATGCGCGCCTTCCAGGGGCGTCGCCGCGAGCTTCGCGCCCAACGGGTGTCGGAGGATGCGATGGATCGTCTCTTCGACGAGGTGAAGGCGTGGGCGACACCCTATCTGGCTGGTCAGGAGCACGCCGGGCAGGTGGGAGCGTTCGAAGGCGCCAGCTACGAGCCCGTTGGCCTCTACCGTCCGGCGATCGATTGCATCATGTTCACCCGCGACGAGGTTGGATTTTGTCGCGTGTGCCAGCGCGGCATCGAGCGGGTCATCGACCTGTATGCTCGTTGACCGGTACCCCAGGTCAATCCGCGGTTGGAGCGCGCGGAGCCGGCGAGGGTCGGCATCGCCGGCGACCGCGTCGCATCCTCACGGTGCCAAGCGCCGCGCGCCGGCTCACTTCTGCGCGAAGGCCGCCTGGGCTCGTTCCTGGATCTGGTCGGGTGAGAGATCCTCGATATGGGTGGCGATGGACCACTCGTGTCCGAATGGGTCGGCGAGCTTGCCGTAGCGATCGCCCCAGAACATGTCCTGGGGTGGCATTGTGGGCGTGGCCCCGGCGCCGACCGCCTTGCGGAAGGCAGCATCGACGTCCTCGACGTAGAGGAAGAGGTTCGCGGGGGAGCCGCCTAGCGCCTGTGGCGACAGTGCGCCCATCTTGGGATTCTCGTCGCAGAGCATGATCGGTGAGTTGCCGATCCGGATCTCCGCATGCGCGATCGCTCCATCCGGTCCCGCCAGGCGGTAGGTGTCGGCGGCTCCAAATGCCTTCTTGTAGAAATCGATCGCGTCCGTGGCCTTGCGGACGACCAGGTACGGCGTCACGCTGTGGTAACCCTCCGGAATCGGTCGCAACTGCTTCGACATGATCACTCCTTGTCCTCGTGTGCGAACCCGGCTACGTCACCGTTGCAGCGCGGCGTCGCACGACTCCTCCTCCATAGCGCGCGGTGAAGTAACCGACGAGGAGCCCCACGAGACCTCCCGGCAACATGATTGCCAGGTAGTAGTGCTTCCCCGTGTCGGGGTCGGGCTCCATGGCCACCAGGAACGCGAGTCCCAGCCCCACGAGCAGACCCCAAAACACCACCGCGACCTTCGAGCGGACGAGCGCCGCGACCACCCCGATGAGGAATCCGGCGGTGACGTCCTTGAGGGCCGACCAGAGGATGATGCTGCCCATCTTGTCGCGGGCATCGGGTGAGAACCACGCCGACGATCCGTCCAACAATCCCAAGACGGCGCCGAGGGCCATTGCGAGCAGGATCTTCTTCATGGCTTCTCCTTCCGACCGACTCTGCCGGCCTCAATCTCCCATTACCCGAATGCCGGCAATCCTTGAGGCAAGGCGTTCTTTTTCTGCTGTCAGGGACGCTCCGCGAGCAGCACCAGCGCACGCACGATCGCATAGACGAGGAGCAGGATCACGGCGATGCGGTGTTTCCAGAGGAAACGCCCGGCGCGGAGAAGAATGCTCTCCGGGTGCGCCATGACCGGGCGCCCCTCGAGGAAGCGGTCCACCTCGGCCGCGAGCTCGTCGGCGCCACGGTAGCGCTCGGCCGGCTCGGCGCGCATCGCCATCTCCGCCACGGCGCGAAGCGCGCGCGGGACCCCGCGACCCCAGCGCGGCTTCGATGCGCTCCTCGCTCCCATCTCCGCCGCGGCACGGCCACCGAGAAGAAACGCCAGCACCGCGCCGAGGGCGTACACGTCGGCGCGCTCGTCGAGCTGCGCGCTTTCGCCGCGCGCCTGTTCCGGTGGCATGTAGCCCGGCGTTCCCAAGACCGTTCCGTGTCGGGTCTGTGGCGACGCACCGGGGGAGCGCGCGCTCAGCGATTCGGGGCTCGCTTCCGGCGTCATACGCAGCGTCGGTTCCTCGTCGAGATTGCGCAGGATCTTGGCCACACCCCAGTCCATGACCAGCACCTCGCCGAACGCGCCCACCATGATGTTCTGTGGCTTGAGGTCGCGGTGGAGCACGCGCTGCGCATGCGCAAAGGCGACCGCCTCGCACAGGCGTCGAAAAACGACGAGTCGTTGGCGCAGAGAAACGCCAGAGCGGACCCAGCGATCGAGGCGATCGCCGCGGACGAACTTCATCGTGTAGAAGACGCGACCGTCCTCGAGCTCGCCGACGTCGTGCACGGGGACGATCCCGGGATGCTCGAGTCGCGCCAGGACGCGCGCCTCCTGTATCAAGCGCGCCGTGAGTTCGCCGCCCGCATCGGGGAGGTCGAGAACCTTGAGTGCAACGCGGCGGTCGAGCGCGGGGTCCTCGACGAGGTACACGGTTCCCATGCCGCCGCGTCCGATCGGCTCGATCAGACGGTAGCGTGTGTGCGTCAGGTCGATCTCGGAGCCCGCGGCGCGCAGACGCTCGACGGTACGATCGGAGAGCCATCTCATGACACGTCGACCCCCAGAAGCGTGCGTGCCTCGGCACGGAACTCGGCTTCGTCACCCGTCAACGTGCGCAGACGCTCGAGCGCGATGCGTCGGAAGGTGCGGCGCGCATACGCCAAGCGGTTGGTGACGTCGTTGCTGCTGAGCTCGAAGTCGCGCGCCAGGCTCTCGTAGGTGGCACCCGCCTC
Source organism: Candidatus Latescibacterota bacterium (assembly GCA_020349025.1). Lineage (GTDB taxonomy): Bacteria > Krumholzibacteriota > Krumholzibacteriia. Next base: position 326,298 of record CP070763.1, read on the forward strand.
CTCCAAATCGTAGCGCTCGAAGAGCTGGAAGTGGATCTGCTTCCCGGATTCCTCACACTCGAGCCGCAGCTCTTCGACGACGCTGCCGAAGAAGCCGCGAATCCACTCGCGCTCGAAGAAAGCCTCTCCCTGGTTGGGGTCGGGAGGGTCGAGTCGCGACAGCTCACCCTCGACGCTACCGAAATCGAGCGAGCGGATTTCGAAGCCGCCACCGCGCTTCAGCCTTCGTGCGTCGCGGTCGGCGTTCTGGACGAGACGATCCAGGCAGGTGCGCACGAACGTCCGCAGCCGCGAGCGCCCCGGCTCGTAGGTGCCGAGGAACTCCTTCTCGACGACGCGGGCCAGGAACTCCTGTGTGAGGTCCTGCGCCTGCTCGGCGTCGCGCCTCCATTGCAGGCGCACGTAGGTGTAGACGGGGCGCCAATACGATTCGACGAGGGTCGTGTAGGCTCGCTTCCGCGTCTCCGGATCGTCGCTGCGCACGCCCTGCACCACGGACGCGCGGGTGGGCGGGAAGGGGGATCCGGTTCGCGGCATGCGGGTCGTCTCGTCCAATGCCTCTCCGTTTCGGTGCTTCCCGACGCACAGCCGTCCGCCAGGAGTGCGTGGAATCGTGTTCCACGGTCTGCGCTCCTCGGACGATTGTACCCGCTGTCGATCGCTTGCGGCCGTGTGATGGTTGGAAAGCAGGACCAGATAAGAAAGCGGGCGGGAGCCGCCGAGGCGACCCACGCCCGCTCTCACGACCGGCGTGCGGCTGCGATGTTACTTGCCTGCGGTTTGCGTCTCGGCGTGATCCAGCATGTGACGTCCCACCATCGTCACGAAGACGTCTTCCGGCATCGCGACGAGCTTCACCTTGATCTCCTTCTCGTGACCGCTGCGCGCCACCGTGAAGGTCACCGTGTTGCCCGGCTTCATCGCTTCCATGTAGACCTGCTGGAAACTGGCGTCGTCCTTCGAGGTGCCGTTGATCTTGGTCATGACGTCGCCCACCTTGATCCCGGCAGGCTTCGCGGGGCCGTCGGCGAAGACCTTCGTGACCTTGTAGCCGTTCTCCACCATCTTGCCGTCGACACCGGACCACCCCGCCTCGTTCATCTTCGCCATGTGGTCGAGACACATCTGGGTGTCGTACGTGCACTTCTCGCCGCCTGCCCACGCGGT
>CP070763.1:327564-336290 GCA_020349025.1 Candidatus Latescibacterota bacterium
CGTTCCCGAGAGCAGCGAGGCGACGGCGGCGGAGATGGAGGGGCTCTTCGGACACCTGCGCGAGTTGCTCTTCGAGGTCGGCTTCGTGCGCGAGGAGACGGCGGAGCACCAGATGCACGCGTTCCGCAGGCTCTTCGCGCGCGCGCGCTTGCGTTCCGACGAGGTCACCCTCCTGCGCGGGGTGTGGCGCCAGGTGCTGTGGGCGGCGCGACGAGGCCCGCAGCGCGACGGGCCGGTTTGACCCCCTCCGCGGGCGCGGATATCTTTGAAAGCGCGCCTCTTCGCGGAGAATCACCTGCTTGCCGTGCTGGAGGATCCTGATGCGGCGTCTCCTGCTTCTGCTCCTTCTCTTCCCGGGGGCGATCGGCGCCACCGAGAGCGAGAAGCTGCGTCGCGTCACCGACGAGTGGCGCAAGGCGCGCACGCAGACACGGCCGATCGAATCGTATCTGCGCCCCCTGGTGGCCTCCGATCCGCACTTCTCCAGCGACCCCGGTCTCGAGCTCGACCACATGGGCGCGGAAATGCGCCGTGCCTACGACGGCTTGCACTACCTGCTCAACACGAGCCTGAAGGCGCAGTTCGTCGGCCTCTCGAGCGACTCGCTGCGGCAGGAATGGCTGCGCCGCTACTGGCGCCTGCGCGACCCCACGCCGACGACACCGGAGAACGAGCGGCGGCGCGAGCACGAACGCCGTGTCGCCAAGTCGCGGCGCGATTTCGCCTGGAAGGAATCACCCGGTTGGGATGCGCGCGGCGGTATCCTGATCACGTTCGGCGAGCCCGACTCGATCATCTCCGAAGCACCCGACATTCGGGAGGGGGTAGGCTTCATTCCGGGCTGGGAGGACTGGCTCTATCTGGACGAGAAATGGGTGGCGCAGTTCGAGCGACCGAACCCCAAAGGTCCGTGGAAGTTTGGTCGCTCCTCGATGCCCCTCTCCAGCCGACCCGACATCGTCTCGCGTGAGAAGTACCAGCTCGGCTACTCGCCCGAGGATCTCGACCACGCGGACGGGCGCGATCGCGAGAGCGACCTCATCGGGCTGCAGGAGGAGCGGCGTCTGCTGCACCAGAAGGACCTGGCCAATGCCCATCTATCCCCCGAGATCGTCGAGCATGAGATTCGCAACGACCTGCGCGCACGCGAACTCCTGCGCAAGCGCGACGAGGCCATCTGGGCTTTCTCCAAAGAGCTGGAGGCGGGGAACGATCGTTTCGTCCTGCGCGGCGAGCCGCAACGTTCCATCTGGTACGTGTTCGACGTCGACGTCTTCAAGGGTCCGCCTGGGCGCATGCGCGTCGAGGTGCACTATCAGTTCAACATCCAGGATCTGACCTTCAGCTGGAAAGACTCGCTCTACGTCGCCCGCTACCGCGTGGAGGGAACTCTGCTCGATCGCAACGTGCGCGAGGCTGCGCGCGACACCTGGTCGGAAGCGCTGCAGGCGAAGAACTTCCGCTCCACGCTCGAGGGTCGACTGCTGCCAGGGCAGCTCATGTTCGAGGTGCCGGAAGGCGTCTACCGCCTGGCGATCCGCTTCGTCGATCAATACGGCGCCGCCGAAGGGACCTACCTGACCGACGTCGAAGTGCCACGCTACGATGGTCGCGAGCTCGCGGTCTCCGACATCGAGATGGCGACCAAGATCGTGTACGCCGACGAGAGCTGGCACGAGCGCTTCGTGAAGAACGACCGGCTCGTCATCCCGAATCCGATCGGCGTGTACCGCAAGAGCAAGCAGCTCACCGGCTACTTCGAGATCTACGGCCTGCAGCTCGACGACTCGGGCCTCTGTCGCTACGAGGTCACCTACAGCATCGTGCCGCGTAGCCTCGGGCGCGAGGAGGGCTGGTTCCCGCGTTCCGGACTGCAGCGGCGCCCCTTCGTGACCGCGAGCTTCACCGGCGAGGGTGGGACGCGCGAGCTCGTCGAGGAGCTGCGCGTCGACATCGCGGCACTCGAAGAGGATTCCTACGACATCGTTCTCACCGTGCACGATCTCGTCGCCGACGTCGAGGCGATAGCGCGCTCCGCATTCGTCGTTTTCGAGTAGTCGTGCAGTAGCGCTCCGGTCCGCACGCTTCGGGCGGACCGGAGCGCTTCGTTGCGCCGCGCAAGATCGAGCGCGCTGCCGCGCACGCGTAGACGGGTCTGTGCTGGAGGGCGAGACGCGACGAGCCCCTGCGCCGTCGTACGAAGGATCGGGCGTGGTGCCGTGCGCGATCGGGTGGGGAGGGCGAGGGACGTCCGCCCAGAGGCCGCGCCCGCCCCTCGCCCGCTGCTCTCAGGATTCCGCTGCATTCTCCGATGACGGCGCGGGCTCCTGATGCACCTTCGCTTCCGCCTCACGGACCTCGGCGAGCCGCGGCTCCGCCCCCATCGGTTCGAAGAGCCTGCGCGCCTCGAACAGGTTCGAGCGTGCCAGCTTCATCTCGCGCTGGCGATCTGCAGCCGCCATCGGCCGCCGGTTGGCGAGGAGCTGCGCAAACCAGAGGCGTGTGACTGCGACGTCGTACTTGGCTCCCAGGCCTCCGAGCTCGGAGGCGGCCTGGCTGAGCACGCCCGCCGCTTTCTCCTGTTCACCCTCACGCCCGAAATGCACGCCGAGATAGCTGTCGATGCGATGGCGCTCGTACACGTTGCCGGTTTCGCGCGCGAGGTTGAGCGCCCGCATCAAGCGCTCGAAGGCTTCGGCCGACTCCTTGCGCGCATCGAGCACGCGACCGATCGCGGCCTGGATCTGCACCATCAAGCTGCTCTCCGGAGCGATCGGCGCGTAGACCGCTTCCGCCTGCTTGAGCGACTCGAGTGCCTCGTCAAGCTCTCCCGCATCGAAGGCGATGCCGCCGAGCAGCAGCAACCCTTGCACCTGCCGGCGCACGTAGCCTGCGGCGCGGGCGACCTCCATCGCGTCGAGCGCGATGTCTCCCGCCTCCTCGAGCACGCCGCGCAGCGCCAGAAGCTGCGCCCGGCCGAGCTGACTACCGAGCCGATTCTCGAGCGTGCGCAGATCACGGCTGGACTCGTACGACCGGCGCAGCAGGCTCTCGCCATCCTCCCAGCGGCCCATGCGGAGGAAAAGCCACGCGAGGCGACGGCGGTCGCGATCGAGTCGGTACTGGCTCCCCATCCCCTCGCCGCTGCGCACGGCCTCTTCCAGGTGCTCGAGCGCCAGCTTGAACTGGCCGATCGTCGTCATCAGCGCACCCAGCTCGCTGCGGGCGTTGGCGCTTCCCGGCTCGTAGCCGGAGCTCTGTGCCAGCTCCAACGCCTTTTCGAGGAGGCGCTGCGCTTGGCGATTGCGACCGAGCAGGTGCCGCGCGCGTCCCTCCAGAACCATGAAGTCGATGCGCGCGTCGCCGAGAGTCTCGGCCGTCTCACGCGCCAGCGTCGCCTCGATCGAGTCGACGACGTCGCGATAGAGGCCCGCGTGCAGATCGCGTTCGCACTGCACGTTGCGGACGTCGAGGAGAACTTCGTGTGGTCCTGTGAGATGCTTCTCGGCTCGTTCCAGAGCTTCGCGTGCCAGGGTCAGATGTCCACGGCGCAGCGTCACCTGCGCGAATCCCACCTCGGCTTGTGCCCGCTCCTCGGCTCGTGCGAGCCGCGAACCAGGCTCTTCGAGGACACGACGGAAGCTCTCCTCCGCTTTGTCGTACAGATCTCCAGAAACGTAGAGCGCTCCCAGCTCGAGCGAGGTGGAGACAATTCCGGTGCGGTTGCGCTCCTCGAGCGCACGTTGGAGCAGATCGAGGAGTCGCGCCTCGAGGCGCTTCTTCTCAGAATCCAGTGGCATGTCCCACTCCTCGACTCAAGTGGATGGCTTCTCAGCCGACGAGTCGGCGCCCCGCCGGGGGACACCGCGCTTGCCGCTTCGGCGCAATTCTTCGCGGCGCCGGCGCCACGCCTCGAGCCTCGCCTGCAGCGGGCCTTCGTCGCCGGCGTCCGAGGGCGCGAAATACGCCCTTTCGTGCAGCCCCTCGGGAAGATAATCCTGATCGACGGTCGCGTGCTCGAAATCGTGCGGGTACACGTACCCGTCGGCGCGTCCCAGAGCCTGCAGGAGAGCCGTCGGGGCATTGCGTAAATGCAACGGTACACGGGGGTTACCGTGCTCGCGCACGTCCTTCCGCGCGCTCAAGTATGCCGTCCCGACACGGTTGCTTTTCGGCGCGGCGGCGAGGTAGACGGTCGCCTGCGCCAGCGCCAGCTCCGCTTCCGGCATCCCGATCAGCTGCACACTCTGAGCTGCGGCCACAGCGAGCGGCAACGCGTGCGCGTCGGCAGTCCCGACGTCTTCGGACGCAACGCGGATCAGCCGGCGCGCCACGTACATCGGGTCTTCCCCCGCCTCAAGCAGGCGCGCCAACCAGTAGAGCCCGGCATCCGGGTCGCCTCCGCGCAAGCTCTTGTGCAGCGCCGAGATTAGATTGTAGTGCTCCTCTCGACCGCGATCCAGCCCCAGGTTCCGGCGCGCCAACGCCTCGGCGAGTGCGGCGGCCGAAACGTGGTGCGGCTGACCCGGCGTCGCCGGTGCCGCGAGCATCTCCAAGACGTTGAGCGCCACACGCGCGTCTCCATCTGCAAGCTCGGCCAAGCGTTCGACCACGCCCTCTTCCAATTCGAGCTGCAGCGCACCCAGACCGCGCTCGCGGTCGGTCAACGCGTCGCACAGAATCGTCTGCAGATCCGACGCAGCGAGGCGCTCCAGCTCCACGACGCGTGCACGCGACAACAGCGCCGAGTTGACGGAGAAGCTCGGGTTCTCGGTGGTGGCACCGATGAGAGTCAATGTGCCGTTCTCGAGGTGTGGCAGGAAGGCGTCCTGCTGGGCGCGGTTGAAGCGGTGCACCTCGTCGACGAAGAGGAAGGTGCGGCGGCCGCTTCCCTGCAGCAGCAGGCGCGCGCGCTCCACCGCCGCCTTGACGTCGCGCACACCCGCCGTGACGGCACTGAAGGAGACGAACTCCGCTTCGAAATGCTGCGCCATCAGACGCGCCAGCGTCGTCTTCCCCGAGCCGGGCGGTCCCCAAAGGAGGAGTGAGGCGGAAAGCTGACGTGCATCGAGGAGGGCTCGCAGCACGCGACCCGGCGCCAGGAGATGTTGTTGTCCACAAAACTCTGCCAGGGAGCGCGGCCGCATGCGCTCGGCGAGCGGCGCGCGTCGGCCCTGCGGCGCCGGCGCGTTTGCAAACAGATCGGCCACGCCAACTCCTGATCTAGTAACGAGGCTTGCGCTCGAAGAAATGGGTGGCGTGAATGAAGCGAATGGTCCCGGAGCGTCGGCGCATCACGACCGAGTGCGTCGTGGCGCCCCCCTTCCTGAAGTGCACGCCCTTGAGAACGTCCCCTTCGGTGATCCCCGTGGCCGCGAACATGACGCTGCCGTCGCCGACCAGGCCGCCGATATCGTACGTCTTCAACACATCGCCGCCGGTGATGGCCTCGATACGCTCCTCGTCTCCCGGGTTCACTGCGGCCAAACGGCAATGCATGTCGCCGCCAACGCAGGAGAGGGCCGCTGCGGCCAGAACGGCAGCCTGCGCCGAGCCGATTCCCATCAAGATGTCGACTCCAGAGTCGCCGATCGCAGTCGCGACGGCGGAGGCGAGATCGCCATCGGGAATCAGGTGGATACGAGCGCCGGCCTCGCGCACCTGGCGAATGAGGCTCGCGTGGCGTTCGCGCTCGAGGATGGCGACGGTGAGATCCTCGACGTAGCAGCGCTTCGCCGAAGCCACGTTCACCAGGTTCTCGAGCGTCGAAGCGTTCACATTGATCTTACCGGCCGCGTCGGGGCCCACGGCGATCTTGTCCATGTACAAGCCGCCGGCACGCAGAAAGGAGTTCTCGCTGTTGACGGCCACGACGCTCATGGCGTTGGCACGTCCGGTTGCGACGCTGTCGATGCACTCGAGCGGATCGAGGGCGAGGTCGACGAGGCTGCCCTCCGTTTCGTTGCCGATCTCCATCCCGTCGGTGAAGGCGTCGTCACCCGAGAGCGCCGCGCGACCGACGCTGACACAGGCGCGCATCTGCACCCCTTGGAGCGCCTTGCGCATCGCCTCGAAAGCCGCCGCGTCGGTCTGGATGGCGTCGCCTTTCCCCATCCAGCGGGCTGCGGACAACGCCGCGGCCTCGGTGACCCGTGCGAGCTCGAGGGCCAGGTTGCGGTCCATGCCTACTCCTTCCGTCGGGAGCCGTCGGGCGACGCCCCGCGTGCCTCGAGGTTGGCGCGCGCGACGGCGTTGGTCGGGTCGATCTCGAGAACGCGACGCCAGACTTCGAGCGCGTGCTCCAGGTCGTCCGCCTCCGCCAGGAGGACTCCGTAGTTGTTGAGAACGTCGGTGTCGCGCGGCAAGCGTTCCGCCGCCTGCTGCAGGAGGAGGAGCGCCTCCTGCGTGCGCCCGAGACCACGCAACGCCATGCCGTGGATCGCGAGCAGGTCGCCGCGACGCGGCTCCGGCTGACGCAGCAGCGCATCGACCTCCGCCCATCTTTCCATCCGCAGGAGCGTGTTCGCCAGGTTGAAGCGGATGTCTTCGTCGGCGGGCGCCAGCACTCGCGCACGTTGCATCGCCTCGATCGCAGCCGCGTCGTCGCCGGCGCGCAAGCGCGCCACGCCCAGATGGTTCCACACTGCGGCGCGGCTGGAATCGAGGGCGGTCGATCGCTGCAGCTCGACCTCCGCCTGCCGCCAGCGCCCGACCTGCAGGAGCTCCAGGCCGTAGTTGGCGTGGAAGCTGGGGCTCGAAACGCCCAGGCTCTCGGCGCGGGCGAAGTGCGCGAGGGCTGCCTGGTGGTGCCCGCTCAGGGCTTCGACCCGCCCCATCTCCGCGTGCGCGGGCCCGAAATCGGGATCGAGCTCGAGCGCACGCACCAGAAGCTCGCGCGCTTGTTCCGGCTTGCCGACGTCCACCAGGGCCGCGGCGTAGTTCCAGTAGACGAGCGGGTTCGCCGGCTCGGCCTGCACCGCCTCGTCGAACTCGGAACGCGCGCGCCCGCTGATGCCACGTTGCATGAGCAGAACCGCAAGGTTGAGGTGCGGCTCGTAGAGCCTCGGATCGATCCGAATGGCGCTCTCGTACGCTGTCACGGCCCCCTGCCAATCGCCGCCCGCCTGCAGCGCGAGGCCGAGGTCGTTCCACAACTCCGGGTCGCGCGGCAGGAGCTCCGTGGCTTGCTGCAGGATGCGCACGGCCTCCGCGGTTTCGCCGCGCTCGGATGCAGCGCGCGCCCTGGCTCGCATCCGCATGACTCGCTCGGAATCGCTCGTCTCCGGCTGCGGAGCCGGCGCGCAACTGCAGAGAAGCAGCGTCAGCGCCAGCGGGCGCCAAACGCCGTGTGGCTCGCATCGCTTTCGCAAAGCCAGCTTATACCGAGAAGCGGGCAAGTGATACAACCCTCCGCGCCGAGCTCGGCGCGCACAGAAAAAGGGGGAGCGTCCGCTCCCCCTCGTGATCTCATCTGTCGCTGACGTTGTCAACGATACAGGCTCTTGATCTTCGACCAACTGTTCGGCGCAACGGGAACCTTGATCTCGCAGTCATCGACCATCCCGCCTGGTCCAACGGTCGGATTGAACACGAAGCAGCCACCCGTGACGCGCGTCTTGGTGAACAGCGGGCCGTCGCATTGCGTGAACAGCGGTGACTGAACGGTCGGGTTGGTGGAGGGGAACCTCCGCAGCACCCGGATGACCAGGTCGTCTGGGAGCGGCGTGAAGGCGATGATCGAGATCTGCGCCACGGCGCGATTCCCCGGAAGACACGAAGCCCACGCGATGCTTTTGCCGCACGCAGACTGCTCCGTGCAGCCATGCGACGTCGTGTCTGCGGGAGCGGACTCGTCTGCCCCCAGAACGACGGCCGGGTTGTCCAGCTCCTGGAAATTGACCGAGGCCACATTGGCTTTGAGATCGCCGTACTGGATGCTCAGCTCGACGCCCGTCAAGGCACTGAGCCCCGACGTCTCGTCGTAGTTGATGCCGACGAAGATCGTTTTCTGGAAATCCGTCGCGCTCGGAGTCCAGTTCAGAAAGTTCTCGCTGAGATCGGTCGTCGCATAGATCCCAAGCGTACAATCCAGGCAGTTGTCCTGCGCCGAAACCATTGCCGGCACCAGCAGCAGGACAGAGAACGTCGCTAGCAGTACCTTCCTCATCCTTTCACCCTCCTCGGGTATCTTGTGCGGCTGCGCTCAAGCTGGACGCACTCTTGACCCTCGTGCCGCTGTCCGGGAGCCGAGGTCGCAATGGCGGTCGAGGCGTGAGATTCTGGCCCCTGAGTCCCCTGCACCACTCCGGCCCCACCTCCCCAGGCGCCGCTGGCCGCTCATCCGCAGTACCGTAGTCGCCCTGAGACGACATCTGAAAGGCAGGCCACATCGATATAACACCTGATGCTGGAATTGGCAATCCCCTTTTCCCCGAACGACATCCGCCATTTCACGGCGTCGATCGGAGAGCCTTCAAGAAATCGAGCACGACCGTCGCAGCCGGATCGAGCTGCAGCGCTCTCTCGGCGGCCCTGCGCGCTTCGCTCTCTCGCCCGAGGTCGCGGAGTGCCCGGGCTCGGATGAACTGGGCACGAGCGCTGCCGTCGACCCCCGGAACGCTCTGCAGCAGCGTCAGCGCACGTGTCGGTTCACCCGCACCCAACCACGCGTCCGCACGTTCCAGCGGCACGCGTCGCGCATCGCGAAACAGAGGCTCGGCCGCGCG
>CP070763.1:336390-344858 GCA_020349025.1 Candidatus Latescibacterota bacterium
AGGATGCACCCCAGGACGGCGAAGCCTTCGAGCGCATCCTGGCGGACCTCGATCGCATCATCCTGCCGGGAATCACACACTGGCAATCACCGCGATTCTTCGCCTACTTCCCGGCGAACGCCTCGGGACCGGCGATTCTCGGTGAGCTGCTCTCGGCAGGGCTCGGTGTTCAAGGGATGATGTGGGCAACCAGCCCAGCGTGCACCGAGCTCGAAACGCACGTGCTCGACTGGCTCGTCGAGATGCTGGGGCTGCCACGCCAATTCGACTCGCACGGGCGAGGCGGGGGAGTGATCCAGGACACGGCGTCGAGCGCCACGCTCTGCGCGCTCCTCGCTGCCCGCGAGAGGGCGACGGGATGGCGCTCCAACGCGCAGGGGTGCGATCGGCGCCTGGTCGCCTACGTCTCGTCGCAGACCCACTCCTCGATCGAGAAAGCAGTGCGCATAGCCGGACTCGGAAGCGAGCAGCTGAGACGTCTCGACGTCGACGAAAGCTTCGCGATGCGCCCGGAGGTGCTGGAGCGTCAGCTGGCCGCGGATCGCGCCGCGGGTCTGCAACCCTGCTTCGTCTGTGCCACGATCGGGACCACCGCTTCGAACGCGATCGATCCACTGCCAGCGATTGGACGTCTTTGCGCGCGCGAGGATGTGTGGCTGCACGTCGACGCCGCCATGTCCGGCAGCGCGGCGTTGTGCCCTGAGTTCCGCTTCATCCATGACGGCCTCGAGCATGCCGACAGCTACTGCTTCAACCCGCACAAGTGGATGTTCACGAACTTCGACTGCGACTGCTTCTACGTCGCGGATCGGGACGCCTTGATCCGCACCCTCTCGATTCTTCCCGAGTACCTGCGCAACCGCGCCAGCGAGTCGGGCCGCGTCTTCGACTATCGGGATTGGCACGTCCCGATGGGGAGACGCTTCCGCGCGCTCAAGCTCTGGTTCGTCATCCGCTGGTACGGCGTTGCCGGGTTGCAGCATCACATTCGTGAGCATGTCCGCCTGGCGCAGGAGTTCGCAACCTGGGTGGAGGCGGACGATCGCTTCGAGCTCGCGGTTCCACCACCGCTGAATCTGGTCTGCTTCCGCCACCGCGGCGGCGATCGAGCCAACCAGGAGCTGCTCGAGGCGCTGAACGCGAGCGGTGCACTCTACCTCACGCACGCGCGGCTGCACGATCGTCTGACCTTGCGTCTCTGCGTCGGGCAGACGCAGACCGAAGCGCGTCACGTGCGGGAGGCATGGGAACGGATCCAGCGGCTGGCGAGACCGGTGTGAGACTCGGTCCCCGGCGCGTCAGCGCCTGCCGAAGATCTTCCATACTCGATCCATCCACAGGACAACGTCTCCAGGGTGCGGCGATTGACGTTGGAGAGGGCGAGGGTTGCGCCTCTGCTCTGTGCCAGGAGGTGCTTCTCCTGGATGAGACCGATCGCCGCCGTGCCGACGTATTCGACGCACGAGAGGTCGCGAATCACCACTTGTACTCCGCCCTCGAGAAGCTCGCGCACTTCTCGATCGAAGCGTGTGGTCTCCTCTTCGCCGAAAAGCATTCCACGTGGCGCGACCACGGCAACGCGGCCACCCAGTTGCTTCACGGCCCAAGCTCGAGGATCTCGTAGAGGTCTCCAGAGACGGCCTTGCTCGACACCAGACGCGCCGACGCTTCGTACTCTGGCGGCGAGGACCAGGTGTGCGCGAGGAGACTCCTCTGCACGCAGGCAGCTGCTTGCAGCTCCTGTCGCAGGGGAGTGATCTGGGAGTGGCAGAGCTTGATGGCGATCAGGTTTGCGACGAGCGCGAGCCGCTGCAGCTGCTTCCAGTTGAACCCCGCTGGAAGCAAGGTTTGCAGAGCGCTCGCTCCGGAGCCTCAGACGTCGAGGAGGGCGAGCGCCCCCTCGTGCTGCAGGAGCCAGCGTTTGCGCTCGAGCCCACCGCCGTAGCCCGTCAGAGAGCCGTCCGCGCCGATGACGCGATGGCAGGGCACGACGATCGCAATCGGGTTGCGGGCATTGGCCATTCCGACCGCGCGAACGGCCTTCGGCGCGCCGATCGCGCGCGCCAGATCCGCATAGGAAAGCGTCTGCCCGGGCCGCACAATACGCAGAGCGCTCCACACCTTGCGTTGGAACGCGGTTCCGCTCGGGTCGACCTCGATGGCGTCCAGAGCGCGCAGATCGCCCGCGAAGTACTCGCCCAGCCGTCGTGCCACATCACGGGCGGCTGGATCGGTTGCGCGCTTCGGCGCAGTTGCGGGCAGCGTGCTCTTCTCAGCGAGGGCGCGCGCCGCGTGGCCCGACGAAACCGCGCGCGCTCCTTCGACGAACTCGAGCGCGCAGAGCTTGCGGCCGCACGTGACGAGCCGCAGCCGGCCGACGGGAGAATCCACCTCACTCACGATCAGTTGCATCGCTGATCCCTTCCGTCCAGATGTAGAGAGCCGCATAGGCGCGCCACGGGCGCCACGCCTCGGCCATGCGCATCACTTGCGTGGATGTTGCCAGGTCCCCCGCAGGTCCCAGAGCGCGCCGCAGACCGAGGTCGGCCGCCGGGAAAGCATCCGGCTCGCCCAAGCCACGTAGCGCGACGTACTCCGCCGTCCACTCGCCGATTCCACGGATCCTTCGCAGCGTCTCCACGAAGTCGGAGCGCGCCGCATCAAAACGCAGATCCCCATCGCGCACCGCGGCCGCAATCGACGAGATCGCAGCTGCACGCGTGGCGGGGAGGCCGATGCCGGTCAATCTCGCCTGCGCCAGGCGCTCTGGCCGCGGGAAGACGCGTGTCAGCTCCGGCATCGCCTCGTTGTCCGCTTCGAGCGGCTCGCCGTAGGTCTGCACCAGTCGGGTCATGAGTGTGGTGGCCGCTCGAACAGTGATCTGCTGTCCCAGGACCGCGCGTACGGCGATCTCGAACGGGTCCCAGGCCCCGGGGATTCGCAGCCCCGGGTGGGCGCGCACGAGCGGTGCAAGTCGTTGATCGGCAAGCAGCTGCGCCGCAATCTCCTGCGGATCCGCATCCAGGTCGAATTGGCGCCGCAGCCGCGAGACGACGTCGATCAACTTCGTCGCGTTGCCGATGCGAATTCGGGCCTCGAGGTGGTTGCGCTCTTGAACACGTCGCACCTCGATCAAGCCGTGCTCTGCATCGATGCAGACCGTGCGCCGGTAGGAATCCGCTCCCAGAGCATCGATGCCCGGTGTCAGCCGTTGTGACAGGAAGTGATGCAGGGCCTGCCAATGGAACGGTGGTCTGTATGCAAGACGCAGGACGATCTCGGAGCGGGAGCCATCGCGCGACGCGGCACTGGCGCGGCGCAGCTCGCGTGGCGTGCGTTTGTACGTTTCGCGGATGGCGTCATTGAAGCGCCGCACGCTCGCGAAACCGGACGAGAGCGCCACATCCGCCATCGTCAGGTTCGTTTCGTCGATCAGCCTCTTGGCGAACAGAAGACGACGCGTCTGGGCGACGGATCGCGGCGGCGTCCCCAGGTGGTGGAGAAACAGCCGGCGCAGATGGCGCTCGCCGACACCCACGCGTTCGGCCAGCTCCTCGACGTTGCCGCAGTCCAACGCCCCTTCGGAAATGAGACGCAGCGCGCGCGAAACCGTGCTCGAGGTGCCGAGCCAAGGCGACGACCCGGGTGAGGTCTCCGGGCGGCAGCGCAGGCAGGGACGGAAGCCCGCCTCCTGCGCAGCCGCCGCGCAGTGGAAGAAGCGACAGTTGTCCGCCTTCGGTGTCGGAGCCGGGCACACGGGACGGCAGTAGATTCCGGTGGAGACCACGCCGGTGAAGAAGCGGCCATCGAAGCGCGCATCGCGCGTCTGCAGCGCGCGATAGCACACACTGGAGTCGAGCGTGCTGGTTGCGTCCGGCGACTGCAACGCCGATCGCTCCATGAGTGTCGTTCCTTCCATACCCTCTTCTACGCCGCCAGGTGCCGCCGGGTCTGGCCGTTTTCGGACCTGGACGTGAGAAGCGTCACCGCCGCCACGCGGCCTGGAGGTGCGCCTCGGAGAGGCACGTAGCGCCCAGTCTACCATCGTCCGTATTGGACGACCTGCACTGTCCTTTGAAACGACCGGCCTTGGCGCTCGGAGCCAGCCTAGGCCCTGGCCAAGAGAAGTTTCTGGACCGATCTTCAGATCAGGAGAGGAAGGAGAGGTCATGAACGTGGTTCTCCTCGCGGTGGCCGTGGTGGCGGTTGCGGCAGTCCTGATCCATCTGCTGCGCACGGCGGGCGTGGCGCTGTGGCGTTCGCGGGGTGAGCGGGTCATCAACTGTCCCGAGACGCAGGAGAGCGCGGCCGTCCATCTGGACGCCAAGCACGCCGCCGCCGCGGCGTTGCGCGGCAAGCAGGAGCTGCAGCTGAGCGACTGCACGCGCTGGCCGCAGCGTGCTGGTTGTGGCCAGGAGTGCCTGGCGCAGATCGAAGATGCACCGGATGGTTGCCTTGTGACCCGCATTCTCGCCGCTTGGTACGAGGGGAAAGCGTGCGCCTTGTGCGGACGGGAGTTCGGGCGCGTCGACTGGAGCACGAACAAGCCGGCGATCCTGGATGCCGAACGGCGCACCTGGGAGTGGCGCGAGCTACCGGCCGTCGAGATTCCCGAGATTCTGCGCACACATCAGCCGGTGTGCTGGGACTGCCACATCATCGAGTCGCTGATCCGCAAGCACCCGGATCGGGTCACGGACCGGACGTAGCGCGGCCGCGTGGCATCGTCGCGATCTTCAGACGAGCTCGGGCCGGCTCCATTCGCGCTCGCCAGCGTCAGCGGCGCCAGAGGATGCGCTCGGCGTCCACGATCTCTCCCAGCAATCGCGGATAGTCCCACAGAGAGTAGATCTCACGTCGCGCGTCACCGCGCGGGTAGTGCCGCACGTAGTCCCGCCGCACGTTCGGGTTGAAAGGCAGCAGGCCGCGCGCGTTGTAATGCGCCAGCCGCAGGTTCCACGCGCTCGCCGCGCCGAGGCACGCCACGACGATTGCGACGCGCCAGCGTACGCCGCGCACGCGTGTGTGCTGCTGCGCTCGCGTGACGAGACACGCCACGCCGAGCCCGGCGAGAGGCGCCACCGAGGTGAGGCGCCGCGCCGAGAAGCCTCCTCCACCCCACCAATCGCCCGCGGCGGCGCAGGCATAGATCTCCAGCAGCAGCGCCGCGACAGCAGCCCAGCGCAAGCGTCGATCCGGGAGGAGCAGGAGTCCCGCGCTGCCGAGAAGCAGGAGGGGGGAGTACACGAAGGCGCCATGCCAGAGCGAAAAGAGGAAGGGGAGCACCTGTGGCGCCGTCCACTTCATGAAGCCGCGGTGTGTGTAGACGAACGCGGATCCGTACACCGAGTTCCAGAAGAACAACTGAGGCGAGAAGACGATCAAGGCGCTTGCGAGAAAGAGCGCCAGCTGCCGCAGCGTCGAGCCCGGTCTCTCCTGGAGAGTTGCGATCTCCTCGAGGAGACGAGGCGCAACGATCAGGCCGAGGATGGCGTCCTGCCAGCGCACGATCGCAACCAGGCCCCAAAGGGCACCGAGAAGCGCAATCGGGACGCGCTTCTGCCGATCCCTCAGCACGGCGAGGAGCAACGCCGAGGCGGCGAGAAAGGAGGCGGCGTGCGCGTAGGAGGGTTGCGCGAGCGCATAGTAGACGAGCGGCGTTCCGAGGGCAGCGGCCACCGTTCCGGTGCCGGCGGCAAGCACGCCGGCGACGTGGCGTAGAGCGATGAAGAGCAGAACGCACCCCGCAAGTGCCTGCAGGGCCGTCATCGTGGCCATGGCGCGAACGTAGCGCTGGCGATAGGCGATGGAGCCCGCGCGGACGCTCCTGCTCGACCGCTGCGGCAGATCGGAATCGAAGGCGCGCGCCAGCAGCAGGCCCGGCGACCAGAGCAGCGCCGCACCGACGGCGAAGGGGTCGACGACGCGCCCGTCGGGACGCTCGAAATAGGTTGCACGCATGAACGGCTCGGCGTGGATGAACTCGTTGCGGAGATCGAAATCATGGTCGAAGAGGGCGGATGCGAGCGGCGCATAGTAGCCGTGGCCGTCGAGCCGGATCACCGGGTTCCAGAACGTGCGCGCGAGAAGGATGATGCACACGATCGAGAGCAGCAGGAGGAGGAGCGTGCCGGGGCGCCGCATGGGTTTCGGGAGCGTGACCACGGGCGCCAGTATAGAGCTTCGAGCCACCCGGGATGCGGCCTACTCTCGGGTCGGCGTGGGTTTCGCGCTCTCGCTCTGCCGCTGCGTGGGGGGGGGCGCCTTGCGCTTGTCGTAGGTGGTGAGGAAGTTCTGCACGAAGGTGTCGCCCTCCTCCTCGATGTGCCACATGCCCTCGACCGCCCACTCGAGCGCTGGGATCTCGTTGCTGCGTGAGCGGTTGATTTCCTGCTGCGCTTGCTGAAGGCGAGCGATCATCTGATCCGTGCGTTGTTCGTGCATCACCGCAACAAGGAGCCAGGTTCCGGGCTGCGGACGGAAGACGAGGTCCGTGCTTCGCATGTGGTCCTCGATGAAGTAGTGCACGGCGTCGAGCGTCTTTGCGTCGCACTCCTCCTCGACGCACGCGGTCAGGATTCCCACCAGAACCGCGGGGCCGCGCACCAGACGCACGCGCCCGAGGTAGACCGGGAGGAGCTTCTGCGGCTCGTCGACCGGCACCGTGAAGGAGAAGGTGCTGCCGCTGTTCAACTCGCTCTCGACGGCGATGCTTCCGAAGTTGAGATACACGAGCTCGCGGACGATGTTGAGCCCCAGCCCGAACCCCTTGGTGCTGCGGCGGACGTTGCCCTCGATCTGCTTGAAGCGTTCGAAGATCGCCTCGAGGTTTTCACGCGCGATCCCGGGACCTTGGTCCGTGACGCCCAGCACCACCTCGCGGCGGTCGTACTTGAGGCTCGCCCACACGCGCACCGGAGCGCCAGGAGTGGAGAACTTGACCGCGTTGACGACCAGGTTGATGAGGGCGCGCCCGATCTTCTCGGCATCGCAGTAGACGAGCGGCAACGCTTTCTCGTCGATGTCGATTTCGAGTGGGACGTCAGCGCTCGTCGCTTTGCGTTCGAGGACGTTGCGCACGCGCTCCACGATGTCGGGAACGCGGCACGTGCGTCGCGACGTACGCAGGAGGTCCGCCTCGATGCGACTGATGTCGAGCAGGTCGTTGACCATGACGCTCAGATCGTCGACTCGATTCATGATGGTGACGAGGTACTCCCGCTGCTCCGGAGTTGTTGGCCCGGTCAACCCTTCCGAGACCGCAGAGGCATACTCCCGGATCACGGTCAGAGGCGTGCGGAACTCGTGCGAGACGTTGTCGACGAATTGATGCGCGGTCTTGTACAGCTCTCGCAGCCGGGCGTTCTGCTGCTCGAGCGACTTCTTCGCCACACGCAGCTCGTCCGCGTGCGCCTCCGCCTCGTGTGTGCGCTCCTCGACCCGATCCTCCAGCGTCTCGTTCAACGACAGGAGCTCCTTCTCGGCGCGCTTGCGCTCGCGAATCTCACGATGCAGCAGGGCGTTGGCCGACGCCAGGGCGCGGCCGTAGCTCTTGCAGTGTCGGAGCTCGCGCAGGCGCGTGTCGTGGAGCTGGGAACGCAGCGACGTCACGCGGCGCTCCTGATTGGTGAGATACCAGACGAGAGCCGTCACGGCGAGGGAGAGGCCCGCGAGCAGAGTGTGGTTCGTCCATACCCAGGGCCACAGATCGACGAAGTTGGTGCCGAGCATCGGCGCGACGGCGAGGGTGAGGCCGAGAGTCGACAGGACGCTCGTCGCCACCAGGACGATCCAATTGCGACGCGTCCGGCTTTCGAGGCGGGCATTCTCGAGGCGGGATTCCTGCAGCTCAGGAACGTCTATCTGGACAATGGGACGCACACGGATCCTCGTTTGTGCGGAGAGGGAGAACCATCCCTGTTTTCCCGAGTTCCAGAGCTTGAGGCAACCTCCATGCCACGTGGCCGCACCGCGCGCCGCTCCAGGCGTTTCGTCGACGCGTGGCAAAGCGGCTCCGGGCCACGATCCGGCTCGAGTCGGGTCGAACCGACGGGGGGTGGAGTCTGTGCTCAGGGGGCGGGGGCGGTCTCGAATTGCTCCAAGGCGGCGAGTGCTTCCGCTCCGTACATCACCGCGGGGCCGCCACCCATCAGGACCGACACACCGATCGTCTCCACAATCTCGTCGCGTGTGGCGCCCGCTCGCAGGGCATCGCGCACGTGGTAGGCGATACAGCCATCGCAACGGATGGCGATGCTGATGCCGAGTGCGATCAGCTCCTTCGACTTCGTTTCCAGTGCGCCCGGCGCGGTTGCCGCGCGGTGGAGCTGCGCGTACGCTGCCATCGGCTCGGGAATCCCCTTGCGCAGGCCGCGGATCTGCTGCCCCAGCTCTGCGATGCGTTGCGGATAGCTCTTCATTTCTGCACTCCTCTCGGCCCTGACGCACACGTCGGCGTCTCCATCTAT
>CP070763.1:344958-353393 GCA_020349025.1 Candidatus Latescibacterota bacterium
GCCAGACCGGAGGCACGAGGAAAGTAGTTTCAGACCACGCAATACTCGATCGTCACCTGTTTCGTCATCACCCCTCCATCGAGCCATTCCGGCTCGGTCATGCTACACGCTCCCCGCTGAAGGCGCCAAGTCAGGAATCGACCTGACGCGTGCGCGCGCGGAAACGTGCATGCAACGCCAGGGTCACCGGACCAGGCCGACCGTGACCAACAGCTTGCCCGTCGATTCGAACCACCGGTGCGATCTCGAGCGCTGTGCTGGAGAGCAGCACCTCGTCTGCCTGCATCATGGTATGGCGCCGAAACGCTTGCTCGCGCACATGCAATCCCTCCGCACGCGCCAGCTCGAGGACGACCTGGCGCGACACACCGGGGAGGATCTCCGGTCCGAGCGGATGTGTGCGCAGCAGGTTGCCATGCACGACGAACACGTTGCTGGCAGCGCCCTCGCGCACCACTCCGCCTGGTGCCAAGAGGATCGCTTCCGCGGCGCCGCCGGCGCGCGCCTCCTGACGCGCGAGGACGTTGGGCAGCAGCACGAGCGCCTTCAGATGGCAGCGCTTCCAGCGCTGATCCGGCAGCGTCATGGCCGTGAGTCCTTGGCGCAGCAGGCGCGCCTGCCCCGTAGGTGCACGTTCCACCCACATCACCAGGGATGGGCGGGAGCGGGCTGGGAAGACATGCTGTCGACGCGCGACACCACGCGTCACCTGGATGTACACGCGTGCGTTGGCGTAGCCGCTCTGCTTGACCAGGTCGCGCACCAGCCGCTCCAAGCGGCGCCGCCGCATCGGCGCCTTCAGCCGCAGTCCCTCCAGACTCTGCTCCAGTCGCCGCAGGTGTGCCTGCAGCTCGAAAGGCCGACCGCGGTAGGTGCGAAGCACTTCGTAGACGCCGTCACCGAACAGGAAGCCACGGTCCAGGATCGGAACGGATGCATCCCGCAGCTCCCCGACCCAGCCGTTTACGTAGGCGACGTCCGGCATGCGGTCCCCCCGGCAAAAAGACGCTGCAGGGTAACTGAACGGCACATTGCGTGCAAACGGCTGCGCCAAGAGCAAACGAAGACCCTGCTTTCCACAACGGGCACGCAGGAGGAGCCGTCCGGCTTGCGCGCGGGGTCGCATTGGAGGGATGACATGATGCGGACAAGAACCGGAGCCGGCGTGATCGCTGTTCTCTTATCGATGGCGCTGGTCTTCGGGGGTTGCTCCGGCGCGACAAAAGGTGCCGCCATCGGCGGCATTGCCGGCGCCGCAACGGGCGCCGTTGTCGGTGAGGGCAAAGGCGCTGTCATTGGTGGAGCCGTCGGCGCTGCAGCCGGTGCGATCATCGGTGACTACATGGCGCGACAGAAGGAAGAGCTCGACAAGGTGCCTGGCGCGGACGTCAAGCAGGTCGGCGAAGAGCTCGTGGTCACGTTCGACAGCCCGATCTTGTTCGATACGGACTCGTCGGTGCTGAAATCGGAGTCGATGCGCATGCTCGACGATGTTGCGCGAGTTCTCGTCGACTACCCGGACACGGACGTCTTGATCAAGGGTCACACCGACAACACCGGGAGCGAAGCGCACAACCAGAGCTTGTCGGAGCGTCGGGCCCGGGCGGTCGAAAACTACCTTGCGACCCGCGGGGTTTCGATCGCCAGGCTGCGCTCCATGGGGTTCGGTGAGAGCCTGCCCGTCGCCAGCAACAGCGACGACTACGGCCGCTCGCAAAACCGCCGCGTGGAGCTGCAGATTGCCGCAAACGAGTCGCTCAAAGCTCGCGCCGAGGACGGTTCCGGGCGCAGCCGATAGCAGTCTGCGTCACCGGCTTCGGCCGCATGAACGAGGGCAGCGTCGCTCGACGCTGCCCTCTGCGTTTCAACCCCGCGCGCCCCACTGTCTGGACGTTGCGATTGTGATCCTATGATTCCTCCCAGTTCGGCTGCACCGTGATGAACTGGGTCCGCCGTCCCCGTTGCACGAAGAACACGAGCTTGCGGCTTTGGTTGTCGATCGCCGCCTCCAAGATGCGCTTCAGGTCCTCGGGGGCGCCAATCGCTTCCTCATCCACGCGCTGAATGATGTCACCCGGCTGCAGGCCGCCGATTCCGCTCCAGCCGCCGTTCTTCACACGGCTGACGAGAACGCCGGCGAAACCGGGATCGAGGTCGAAGGCACGGTAGTCGGAGAACACGAGCTCGCGCACGGTGAGTTCGAACTCGGGGCTGCTGTACTGCTCCGCGTCGAGACGCGATTTCGGCGCCGCCGCGAGGACCACCTCGAGACGCAGCGGTGCGCCGTCTCGAATCACCTCGAGCTGCAGTTCGCTGCCCACGCCGGACGATCCAACCTGTTCGACGAAGATCGGGACGTGGTCCTCCTGCGACACGGGAATCGGGCCGCCGTTGATTCCCACGACCAGATCCCCCTCCTGCAGGCCGGCTGCGTTCGCGGGCGAGCCGGGGATGACCGAGTTGACGATGATGCCGCTGCGCGTCGCCAGGCCCCAGTACTCCGCCATGTCGGGTGTCAGCGCCTGCAGCGTGATGCCGAGCCAGGCGCGGCGAACCTCGCCACGGCGCGGCGGATCGTCGATCAGGGGCTGCAGCGTCTGCGCGGTGAGGATGATGCCGTAGTACCCCTGCTCCGCCCCACCGAACCCCGACGCGAATGCGGGCCCCGCCCCCCCCAGCTCGCTGAGAACGCCAAGCACTTTGCCGGAGGTTGAGAACACAGGGCCGCCCAGCGCTTCGTCTGGCGGCAGATCGGTCACCAGGAACGATTTCGGCTCGCGGACGTGCGCGACGATGCGACCGGCGCTGATGCGCACCATGGGGTGCAGATTCTCGGGAAGCAACCCCAAAACGTACACCTCATCCCCGACCCGAACCTTGGCGCGGGGATCGAACTCCAAGGGCTTCGCCCCTTCCGGCAGCTCCCCCTCGACGCGCAGAAAGGCGACGTTGGCGAACTCGTCGCGACCGATGTACGCGGCCGGCACCACGGCGCCACCCTCGAAGTGCACCCGGAATGTGTGCGGCCGCGCGCCCGTGGATGACGACGTGATGACGATACCGTTCAGCATCACGAGGTCCTCGCCAACGAGGACTCCCACCTCACGCCCTTCGACCTCGCGCACCTGCCGCATGAAGTGCGTCTCCACGTAGTAGGTGACTGCGACGACCGAGGCACTGTGACGATCGTAGATCTTGCGAGGATTCGCCTCCGCTTCGACGGCCAGGCCGGCGAGCAAGAGCACGGGGATCAACAAACGACGTTTGCGCGCTTCCATCAACCTTCTCCGTTGTCGAGCTTGAGAAGGACGAAGCGACTCGAGTCGCGCCGCTTCACCGTGAGCATGATCCGGGCACGCTCCGTGGCGCTGAGCTCCCGGTAGACCGTGCGAAACTCTTCAAGGTCGTTGATCGGCGTTTCGCCCACAAAACGGACGATGTCTTGCGGTGCCAATCCCCCCTCTTCGGCTGGCCCGCCACCTTTCACTCCCGAGACGAGAACTCCGCGCAGGTCGTCGAGACTGCGCTCGAGCGCCATCTGCTTCGTGATGCTGCGCACCGCGAAGCCCCAATCCCGCACCTCGAAGTCGGTGCCGCTGGGACGCCCGTAGGCTGCGGTCGTGATGCGGGCGCTGCGCACCGCGCCACCACGCTGGTAGTCGACATCGATCGACTCACCCACTGGGAGGTCGGCGATCGACTTGTAGAAGTCGGGGATCTCCTCGTAGAAACGAGCCGAAACGTCGCGCGAGCCGACGCGCAGCAGCAGATCCCCGGCGCGAAGGCCCGCGAGCCCGGCGGGCGAGTCGGGCTCGACGTCGCTCACGAGAACGCCGCCGGCGCGCGCTTCAAAGAACTCCTCGAGCTCCTGCAAGGGCTGCACCTCGACGCCGATCCAACTGCGCTCGACCCGCCCGCGTTGGATGATCGACTCGACGACCTGTCGCACCACGTTCGCCGGGATCGAGAAGCCGAGGTTGTTGGCCAGCATGAAGGCGCGGGAGTTGATTCCGATCACACTCCCGCTCAGGTCGACGAGCGGGCCGCCGCTGTTCCCCGGGTTGATGGCAGCGTCGGTCTGGATCCAGGTATTGAAGATCCCCGTGCGTTCGCCCGACGGCAGGCGGAAGTCCGCCGACAGGTAACGATCGGTCGTACTGATGACCCCGAAGCTGAGCGAGCGCGACAGGGCGAATGGGCTACCCAGAGCCATCACGATCTGGCCCGTCTGCAGCTCATCGGAGTTGCCGAACTCGGCTGTGGGCGGTCGCTTTTTCTCGTACTCGGAGAAATCGAGCTTGAGCACGGCGAGATCGGTCAGCGGATCGCCACCGACGAGCTTGGCCCGCACTCGCTCTTTGTTCCAGAGCGTGCAGATCACATGCTCCGACTGCCCCGCAACATGGTAGTTCGTCACCACGTAACCCTCGCTCCGGATCACGACCCCGCTTCCAGTGACGCGGGACTTTTCTTTGGTGCCGGAACTGAAGTCGCGCACGACCGGCTGCACGTTGACGAGCGCGGGGAGCACACGGTCGCGCGCCGCGTAAATCTGTTTCTGAAGCTCGGCCCCGTCGGTGGCCTGTGCGCTCTGGCCCGTGCAGACACAAGCCGCGGCAATCACGAGGGCCACCACGAATCCGGGGAGGGGATAGACACGGCGCATCGTGCGACGCTCCTTGCAGTTCGAAATCCAGCGTGCCGGGGTCGCTCCAGCTCAAGATGCGCCCCATCGTGGCGGTGTCGTCGAGCACCGCTGGGCCGATTATACAGACGACGCGGCTCGCGGGCCTCCGACCTCGGCCTGTCGGCTCGGACGACGGCCCGGCCAGACCCTCGAACGGAAAAACACATTGCAGGCATGGGCGGTTCCCGCTCTGCGGTCGAAGGCGAGGCCTGGAAGGGCGCGCCGAGCCCGGGGCGCGTCTTGACGCTCGCAGAACGGCGCTGCTAGCGTCGGCACGCGCCCTCGGCCCGGCTCATGCACCCTGCCTCGAGGAGAAGATGCCCGGGAAAGCGCCCGCGTGTGCCACCTCCAGAGTCGACGCGGGGATCCCGCAAGTGCGCGCCCATCGCTCCCCGGGCGGCTGTGTTGGCGCGCTGCTGCTCGCCTCTCTGCTTGCGTGCGCGCCGCAGAGCGGGACGAGACCAAGCACGAGCGGCGACGCCCTCGTTTGGCGCTTTCTCGACCCCAGCCTAGCCTGCGACGACGAGGGCAACGTCTACGCCGCCGCCGCCGAGCAGTTCGACACCTATGCCGAGATCTTCGTGGCCACATCGAACCGCTACGGCGAGGAGTGGAATACGCAGTTCCACTACGTGAATCGAAGCCGTCGCGGGGATCGGGGGCGCCCCCTTCTCGCCACCGGTGCGCCTGGCGAAGTCTTTGTCTTATGGGAAGATACGCGCGACGGCCGGATTGGCCTCTACCTCAACCGCAGCTTGGACGGAGGTCGAACGTGGCTCGACGCCGATGTCCGCGTCGACGTCGACGCCCATCCGTCGCGGCGGGTCGCCCACCCGGCTCTTGAGTGCGACGAGCGGGGAAACGTCTACGCTTTGTGGCGTGACGACCGCGAAGGTTTCGACGCCTTCTACTTCGCCTCCTCCACTGATCGCGGCGCCAGCTGGTCGATGCAGCCGGCGCGCATCAACCGGGCGGACCCCGGGCGCAAATCGGCGCCGACGCTCGGCCTCGACGAGGACGGCAACCTTTACGTCGCATGGATCCAGCTCGACGGCGGTGAACCCGTCCTCTACTTCAACACCTCTTCGAACCAGGGGCGCACCTGGCTGTACGAAGAGATTCGGCTGAGCCGCGGTGGTGGCGTCACGCGCATGTCGTTGCCCCAGCTTTGCGCCGACCGCTCCGGAACTGTCCTGGTGACGTGGCTCGAGCTGCGCGATGGGCGCGCCGAGGTGCGCCTGAGGCGCTCCCCGGATCGGGGACAGACATGGGATCCGCAACCGTTGATTCTGGCCGCAGCGGGTGGTCCCTACTTCAATCCATCGCCGCCACAGATCTCGTGCGACCCGCACGGGCACGTGTACGTGGCGTGGCAGCTTCAAACAAGCGACGGCGGACCGATCTTCGTCGTCAAGAGCTCCGACGACAGCGGTCGCAGCTTCACAGAGACACGTTTCCCGGGCAGCGGCATCGGACGCGTTCCCGAGATCGACCTCTTCGCCGAGCCCCGCGTCACGCCGTTTCGCATGGCGACGGACGAGACCGGAAACGTCTACATCGCTTGGCTCAGCGGAACGGCGAGTCGACCCGACGTCGGCTTCGATCGGGTTTCGAACTACGGGCGCACCTGGCTCGGTCTGGCGCGCGCCGTGGGTACGGCGGGACACGTCCCCCTCGGACCGGAGTCCCCGCTCGTGTGCGCCGACAGTTTCGGCCACGTCTACCTTCTGTGGAGCGACGGGGCGACGTTGACGGCAGCCGCATCACCCTTCTACGGCGACTCCGGCTGGCGCTACGAACACTTCTGACCCGGGAGACTGGAACCCGCACCGCACCGTATGTCGCACACGCCGAGCCGGCGGCGGCCCCGGCATCGCTCGACGACGCGGGGCCCTGAGCGGTGGCGCCGTTCCCGCTGGTGGGTCCCCCTGGTCGTCAGGAGCGCTCGCGGCTCTTGCCGCGTGACGACTTGCGCAACCCCCGAAGCCGCAGTCTTCGAGAGGCGAGCCGGATGCGATCTCCTCACACGGCGAAGAGCGCCGCCTCGAAGTTGCGAGCCGCCTGCTCCAGGGTGAAGTGCCGTCGGATCCCGTCCCGCCCTTTGCGACCAAGTTCCACCCGAAGGTCTCGGTCTTCCAGGAGTCGGACGATCGCGGCTGTCATGCCCTGGACATCGCCAGGCTCGACAACCAGCGACCACTGCCGCAGTTCCGGTACACCTGCGAAGTCGGTCGCAACGACGGCGCACCCGCAGGCCATGGCCTCCATGGGCGGTAACCCGAACCCGCCGCAAGCGAGATAGATCTCTGAGCTGCAATACAGCTGCCGGAGCTCGTCCGGGCCCGGTTGCTGGCGGTACTCGGTTCCGCTCGGCATCGTCGGTTGGGGCGGATCCACGCCAAACATTCGCAGCCCGACGTGTGGGTGCGTTTTCCGCACGCGCCGCACGGCCGCGAAGCCTTCTTCGAGCCCTTTCCTCCTGTGGACGTGCGAGAGCATGAGAATGCGCGGAGGCGTCTGTTCGCGACGCTTCTCTTCCCAGAACGTTTGTGTGTCGATGCCGTTTGCAACGACGGCCGGCAGCGGAACTCCTTGCTCCACGGCCGTCTCGGCCAAGGAGGTCGCTACGGTGATCCGTGCGGCAAAGGGCAGTTTCCAGGTTGCGAGAGCCGCAGCCGTACTCATCGACCAGTTCTCCAGATCCTGGATGAAGTAGATCTTCTTGCCTCGATCCTCCGGCGCCGACGCAACCCATTCGGCAGTCTCGGCGCCGGTCGCGATCAAGTAGTCGGCTGGCGGCAGATAGCGGGCCTCCAGCGACGGCACGTGGCGGATGCGGGCACGCAGTGGATACCAGCGATGCGCCTCGCTGATGCCTGCGGCAGCAGCCAGGGCGTACTTGACCCGGCGCGCGGCTGCCTCGAGACGCCAGGCAAGACGTGTCGTCGGGTCCAGCACCCCAGGATAGACAATCTGCACGTCGTGTCCGGCGTCGAGAAGGTGGTTGGCGTACTGAAAGACGACCTTGACGCCGCCGGCGAGACCGACGGCGGAGTTTGCGAACGTAATACGTTTCTTCGTCATCGCTTCCGGGGCGTTGCAGACGGCGAAAACAAGCGAGCCCCGCGCGTGCGGGGCTCGGTGGAATTGGGCGGCGTCCTACTCTCCCACCACCTCTCAGTGGCAGTACCATCGGCGCTGCAGGGCTTAACGACCGTGTTCGGGATGGGAACGGGTGTACCCCCTGCGCTATCACCACCCAAAGCGTGGCGACGGAAGTCGCAAGAATCGACAACGAACAGGGCAGCAGCCAGAAGAACGTCTTTCAGTGTGCCGCTCGCCGAAGCGCACGACACACGAAGAAAAAGAAGCCAAGCCTCACGGGTTATTAGTACCGGTGGGCTGCACGTGTTACCACGCTTCCACTTCCGGCCTATCGACCAGGTCGTCTACCTGGACCCTTCAGGAGCACAAGGCTCGGGAGCTCTTGTCTTGGGTGTGGCTTCACGCTTAGATGCTTTCAGCGTTTATCCAGTCCCAACATAGCTACCCTGCGGTGCCGCTGGCGCGACAACAGGTACACTAGAGGTTGGTCCGTCCCGGTCCTCTCGTACTAGGGACAGCTACCCTCAAAGCTCCTACGCCCGCAGCGGATAGGGACCGAACTGTCTCACGACGTTCTAAACCCAGCTCACGTACCACTTTAATTGGCGAACAGCCAAACCCTTGGGACCTTCTCCAGCCCCAG
>CP070763.1:353493-361090 GCA_020349025.1 Candidatus Latescibacterota bacterium
GCGTCCATCAGCGGTCGCGGTTGGGGTCAGGTGTACATGGAGTTCGAGCGCGAGATGCCCATGGATCGCGCCGAGGTCTTCCTGCGTGACCGTCTCGCGTCGATCCGTGACGAGCTGCCGGAGCGCTTGAGTCCGCCACGCATCGATCGCGTCGTCCCTGACGAGATGGAGCGCGGCAACTTCATGACGCTGCAGGCCGCGGGTCCCCTCTCCGATCAGGCGTTGCGCGACCAGTTGGAAGACCGCGTCGTGCCCCGCCTGCTGGCGCTGCGCGGTGTGGCCGACGCCGAGTTGTACGGCGGCCGGCAGAATGAGATTCGCGTCGATCTGCAGGCAGGTGTTCTGGAGCGTGGCCTCGTGGCGCCGCAGGATGCGACACGCAGCCTGGACGGTATCGGCTCGAGCAGCAGTCTCGGCGCTGTTCGCACCGGGATGCACCGCGTTCCGGTGGTTCTCCAGCGTCCGGATGCCGAAGCCACCGCGTTGCGGCCGGCAATCGTCGGCGGCACGTCGGACCTGCCGCTGAGGCTCGGAGCCGTGTCGCGCGTCACGAACACGTGGGCGGAGCCGCGTCGCCTGTCGCGCATCGATGGCAAGCCCGCGGTCTCTCTCGTTCTCGAGCGCGAGCCCGGAACCAACGTGCTCGATGTTGCTCGACGTGTTCAGCGCACGCTCGACGAGGTGCGCGTGCAGCTCCCGGAGGGCGTCCGTATCGACGTCGTGCACGACCAGAGCGAGAGCATTCGCGAAGAGCTCGGTGTCCTGGTACGGCGCGCGGCGGCGTCGCTCCTGGCGATCTTCCTCGTTCTCGTCGTCGCACAACGAAGGTTGCGTGCGCCTGTCGTGGTTCTGGCATCGGTGCTCTTCTCTGCGGTCGCGACCTTTCTTCTCTTTCGTGCCGCGGGACTCGGGATCAACCTCGTGACACTCTCCGGCTTGGCGCTTGCGTTCGGTATGGCCGTCGACAACTCGATCGTTCTGCTCGAGAACGTCACGTTGCGCACGCGCGGATGCATGTCGAATCGTTCCTGGAGTCGGCTACGCACTCTCGCTGCGACACGTGAGGTCCTTTTTCCGCTCTTGGCGGCAACCGTGACGACGGCTGTCGTCCTCACACCCTTCCTCTACCTGAGCGGTGAGCTGCGCGACTACTATCTGCCGTTCGTGCTCTCCGTCTGCTTCTCGCTCGGTGCATCGCTGATCGTCGCATTGACGTTGACCCCGCTTCTGGCTCGCTGGTCATTTGCGGGACGCTCGCTGCGTTCGTCGCTGCGGCTCCGCAACGATTCGCTGAGTCACGCCATGCGAAGAATCGCGCGCTGGTCGTCGCTGGCGCGCTGGTACGAGCCGCTCCTCGCGCGTGTCTTGAAGAGACCCTGGATCCCCGCTCTCTCTGCGGCTTTGCTGATGGCGTGTAGCATCTGGATCTTCCAGACCCAGATCTCGCGCGGCTCCATCTTTCCACCCCAGAACGAAACGGGATTGCGCGTCGGCCTGTCGCTTCCGGAAGGCGCGGACATCGCACAGACAGACGCGCTGATTCGCGATTTCGAGAGCCTCGTCCTCGACACACCCTTCTTCCACAACGGCTTCCTGAAGCGCGTCGAAACGAACGTGCGTGAGAACCGCGCTTTCATGAACGTGCGCTTCGTGCCCGAAGTCGCGATGAGCACCGTGCCGCAGTTCATCAAGGAGAAGCTGACTTTGCGCGCCGCGGCGATCTCCGGCGCCGATGTGAGTGTCTCGGGTTACGGACCCGGGTTTGCGGTGGGAGGTGCCAGCACGTCTCCTTCCTACGCGCTCCGGCTCCGCGGCCCGGACTACCTGCGGCTCGCCGAGCTCGCCGAACAGATCGGCGATCGTCTCGAACGCCATCCGCGCATTCGTGACGTCGATCGCAACGCGTCGAGCTGGATGGTGGATGACGCAATCGACCTGGAGCTGATTCCCGACCGAGAGCGCATGGCGCGTCTCGGCGTCAGCATGCAGCAGCTCGTCGACCTGCTCCAGCCGGCAACCGCCGGCGACCTCATGGAGCAGATGCTGCGCGGTGCGGATGGCGACGTGATCGGTCGCGTCCAGCTGGCGGGTGCGGACGCGCTCACACCGCCCGACATCCAGGTGGCGCTGGCACAGACCGACGCCGGGGTCTCCTTTCCGTTGGGGAGCCTGGTTCGTGTCGCCGAACGTCCGGTGCAAGCGGAGATCCGTCGCAGCAAGCAGCAGTATGAGCGCGGCATCAACTTCGATTTCCGTGGACCGCGGCGCGTGGGCAACCGATTCCTGCGCGCCTTCCTCGAGAACACACAGCTACCGCCCGGATACAGCGTCGAGGATGGGCTCGGCGTCGTGCTCACGAGCGAGGAGGAGCGGCAGATCACCCATGCGCTGCTCCTCTCGCTCGCGCTCATCTACATGGCGGCAGCCGCGTTGTTCGAGAGCTTCCTGCTGCCGTTCGTCGCGCTCCTCTCCGTGCCGCTCAGCTTCACTGGAATCGTGGCGGCCTTCTGGGCGACGGGGGAGTCGTTCGACCGCACGGCGTACGTGGGACTCATCCTGCTCGCCGGGATCGCGATCAACAACGCGCTCCTTCTCGTTCACCGAGCCGGGCAGATCCACCGCAAGACACACGACCCGAAGAACGCGGCACGGCGCGCGGCTCACGAGCGCGTGCGCCCGATCCTGATGACGACCGCCACGAGCGTCGCAGGGCTTCTCCCCCTGGCGTTCGGAGGAGACGCCGCGGGCGCCGGTAATTGGCGCACGTTGGCCCTCTCCGCCACGGGTGGCCTGCTCGCGTCGGCGCTCTTCACGCTCACACTCGTCCCAGCGCTCTTTTCTCTCCTCGCGCGGCTTGGTGGCAAGCTGCGCGCCGTTTCGATTCCGTTGCCCCTCGACCCTGCAGGAAGGAGATCTTCATGAGTCCGCGTTGTTCGAAATCCTGGTTGTGCGCTCTCTTCATTTGCATCGGCACTGCTGCAATCGCAGCCGACTCGGGAACGACTGGATCGGTGTGGTCCGCAAAGCAGCCGTCGCATCCGAGCGGCGGCTACGACCTGCGGAGCATGCTGTCACTCGGCGGACCGGATGCGCCCGATGAGGAGCAGTTCTACGAGAAGTATGAGCCGATCCGCGTCGACGCCGACGCCGACGGCAACATCTATGTCCTCGATGGCGGCAACATCCGCATCCAGGTGTTCGATGCGGAAGGCAATTGGCTGCGCAGCATTGGCCAAGAGGGAGAAGGGCCGGGCGAGTTCAAGATGCCCGCACGCCTCTCCGTGAACGCCACCGGGAGCTGCGCGGTCTTCGACATGTCGGGAATGCGGATCAGCATCTTCGATGCGCAGGGGAATCTAGTGCGTGACCAGGTGACTGGACGCCCGGTGAGAAACTTGATGCTGCGTGATGATGGCAGCCTGGTGTGCGTCGTCATGGTTCCCGGCGGCGTGCGCGTCGATGCCTTCTCCGCCGACGGCGAGACCTTGTGGACGCATGGAAACGAAGGAGCACCGTCGGGTGGACCGATGGTGAACATCGAGAACAGCGAAGATCATCTTGCGGGACGGCTGGGCCTCACGGCGAGCGGCGTCGTCGTGGCATCGAACGATGAGTACGGCTTGACTCTCCTGCGCGAGGGTGAGCTTCTCGGGACGATGCGGCGTCCGTTCGACCGCCACGAGTTCCAGATGCCGCAGCCTTCGAGCGACGAGGAAGGTGGCGACGACGTGCAAGTCGTCATGATCCGGCGCGGTGGGGGCGACGACGGAGACGGGGGACGCGCGGAGGTGCACGTCGGCGGAGATGGGGAGACGATGAGCTGGAATGGTCAGGAGCTGCGCAATATGATGCCGAAGTACCGTCCCGACCTGCGCGGTGCGCTGGCATGGCCCGACGGACGGATCTGGGCTCTGACGGCCGACAACGATGGTGATAGGATCGTCGTCGACGAGTGGAGCGATCAAGGCGACTACACGCGTCGCTTCTCGCTCACGGGCGAGTACGACTGGTTCGAGCTGGGTGCAGACGGCAAGCTCTACGCAGTCTCGCACGATGAAGAGGATTACCCGATCGTGCACCGACTCCATGTCGGCGCGGTCGAGTGAGCCTCCCGGATCGATGGAGAAAGCATGACGCTCAAGGCTCGCCTCACGGCCATGATGGTTCTCCTCCTCATGGCCGTGATCGTTCTCCAATACCTGCTGGCGGAACGCGAACGGCGTGCGCTCGTGGAGCGCCTTTCGGAGCTCAGCTCGCGTGTCGACCAATCGACGCGTGCGATTGCGGAGCGCTCTCATCTGTTATCGCTGACCGAGCCGCGCCCCGACATCCGCTCCCTTCTGGAGCAGATCGAGGGCGACTCGCTCGTTGCGGACGTGGGTGAGAACACCACGGTTCAGGTGGTGGTCTTCCAGACCGACTCGCTCTTTGCGGGCATCGACGACCTCTCTTTCGATGAAGAGTTCGCGCTCACGGACACGAACACGGTGCAAGGCGGTTTCGTCGAGATCGAGGCGGTCGCCACGGAGAGCACGCGTGTCGTGACGAAGCGCTGGAGGCATGGCAACGTGCGCCACGCTTCGGCCCCACGCCTGCGGCGGCCTTTCCCGGGGGAGTGGGTCACGGCTGACACGCTCGACCACAACACCAATGTGGTCGTGAATCTGCCGCTTCCGGGAAGCGTGGGTGATTCGATGTACGCGGTGCGCCTACGTTACCCCTTTGCCGAGCTCACTGCCGAGCTGGACCAGGCGCGTACGCGTAGCCTCGCCTGGCTCGGAACGCTGCTCGGCGTCGGCGTCGCGGGTGCCTTCCTGCTCTCGAGCCAACTCACGCGGCCGATCCATAGGCTGCAGAGGTCGTTTCGGCGCGTTCAGCAGGGTGACCTCGACGTCGTTCTCGAACCGGAGCGCAGTGACGAGATCGGCCATCTCACGACCTCGTTCAACGAAATGGTGGCCCGGCTCAAGGAGACGCGTGAGATGGAGACGCGCCTTGCGGAATCGGAACACCTGGCGTCGCTCGGGCGGCTCGCCGCGGGAGTGGCGCACGAGGTACGCAATCCGTTGAATGCGATCCTCCTCAGCATGCAACAGATGCGTGACCGCGTCACAACGGGGGGTGGGGAAGGGGAGGACTTCGAGCGTTACTATGCGATGGTGACTTCGGAAATCGCTCGTCTCGAACGTCTGGTTTCCACGTTTCTCGACCTCTCCCGCGTCGGCGAGATCGCCGTCGAGCGGATGGACATCGCCGACAGTCTGCGGGCGAGTGTCGAGCTGTGGCGCCCCGAGGCGGCGGCACGGAGTGTCGAGATTCGCTCCGACATCGAAGACTCGCTCATGCTCGAGGGAGATCCCGCACGGCTCCCGAACGTGTGGAACAATCTGCTGTCGAATGCCGTGGCCGCGACGCACGCTTCCGGCACGATCCACGTGCGTGCGCGTCGCGACGCCGAGAATGTTCTCGTCGAGGTGCGTGACACGGGCGATGGAATGCGCCCCGATCAACTCGCCCACATCTGGGAGCCGTTCTACTCCGGGCGCAAGGATGGCACCGGCCTCGGTTTGAGCATCGTGCGTGCCCTCGTCGAGGCGCATGCGGGTTCCGTTCATGTCGAGAGCAGCCCCGGCGCGGGCAGCGTGTTTCGCGTCCTGCTCCCCGTCGTCCGACCCCATTCTGTGCCGCAGGAGAATCGCGTTCAGGAGGAATCGGCGTGAAAGATGCGCAAGGTCGCAGCACACGATTGCGCGTTCTGGTCGTCGATGACGAGAACGCCAATCGAACGATTGTCGCCGACATCATCCGCGACCAGGGACACGACGTCGACGTCGCCGCGTCCGGAGACGCGGCAGTGGAGAAGCTGCAACGGGGAAGCTGGGACCTCTTGCTCAGCGACATTCGCATGCCCGGAATGGACGGGGTCGCGCTACTCGAAGCGGCGCGCCGCCTGCATCCGCAGCTCACCGTCATCCTGATGACCGCGTATGCCACCGTCTCTTCGGCCGTCGAGGCGATGAAAAAGGGGGCTTTCGACTATCTGCAAAAGCCTTTCGGGAAGGATGACCTGGTCGCGCACGTGCGGCGCGTCGCTGAACGCACGCGCCTCCTGCGTGAGAATCGGAGTCTGCGCGCGAGCCTCGGTGCGCGCGAGGCGCCCAAGATTCTGGGCGAGAGCCCGGTGATCGTGACGATGCGCAACCAGATCGAACGCGTCGCGCGCAGCCCGAGCGACGTCCTGGTCACCGGCGAGAGCGGCACCGGCAAGGAGCTAGTGGCGCGCGCGCTGCACTTCGAAGGGGCGCACGCGGGCGGCCCGTTCGTTGCCGTCAACTGCGCGGCAATCGCCGAGGGGCTCGCGGAGAGCGAGCTCTTCGGTCACAAGAAGGGCGCCTTCACGCACGCCACGAGCGATCGGGCCGGACGCTTCGAGCAGGCGGATGGTGGCACCCTCTTCCTGGACGAGATCAGCGCCATGCCTGCCGTCCTGCAGCCGAAGCTCCTGCGCGTGTTGCAGGAACGAGTCGTCGAGCGTGTGGGATCGGGCGACACACGCGAGGTCGACGTGCGCGTCGTCGCCGCCAGCAATCGCAACTTGCGTGAAATGGTCGCGCAGGGTGCGTTCCGTGAGGATCTCTTCCACCGGCTGAACGTGCTGGAGATCAACGTGCCGACGCTGCGCGAGCGGCGCGACGACATCGCCCCCCTCACGCGCGTCTTTTGCGAGCGCGCGGCGACCCGCTGTGGCTTGCCTGCGCCCACGCCGACGCCAGAGCTCATCGCGGCGCTCGAACGTTACGACTTCCCGGGCAACGTCCGTGAACTCGAACACCTGATGGAGCGTTTGGTCGTTCTGGCTGATTCGGACGTTTTGCAGCTCGAAGACCTGCCGCCCCACATCATCCAGATGAGTGGCGCCGAGACGACGTCGGGCGCACCTCCAGCACACGCCGCGATGGAGGGTCCGTGGAGCCCGGAGGCGCTTCTGGGACAGGGACCGATCTCTCTCACCGATGTCGAAGAGCGCCTCCTCCGCGAGGCGATCCGGCTCTCAAACGGCAACCTGAGTGAAGCGGCGCGCCGGCTGGGGATTTCCTACAAGACAATGCGCTATCGTGCTCGCAAGTTTGCGATCGGTCCGGACGCGCCCGATTGATTCGCTTCTCGCGCGGTGGCTCAAGTACGTGATCGCATCGCTCGAGTTACTCATGCTCGTCTTCGTGACCGCGCAGATGGCGCCATCGGCGGTGACCGCCAGGTTCAAGTGGTCGTCGGCAATCGAGGCTCCCGACTGTGCCAGCGCGGTCTCGCGCGACTCCCAGCTCGTGTCGGGTTGCCCGTCGACGTGGCGCGTAACGTCATGAGCAACACCGCGACCGCGTCGATTCTGATTCCGATCGCCGGCGTCCTTCTCGCCGACAGAGAGGAGTTCGTCACCCTCGTGATCGCCCTCAGCGCCTCGGCTGCACTGCTGCTCCCGGTTTCGACACCGCCCAACGCCATCGCTTTCAGCACCGGCATGGTCGAAGCACGGGACTTCCGATTTGGTGGCGTTTTGATTGGCGGAGCAGCACCGGTCCTCATCGTCGCGTGGGTC
>CP070763.1:361190-368615 GCA_020349025.1 Candidatus Latescibacterota bacterium
TTCTCCCCCTCGAGGTACTCCATGACGAGATAGGGCGAGCCCTCGTGCGTGCCGATGTCGAAGAGCGCACACACATGCGGATGCGAGAGCGCCGCCACGGCGCGCGCCTCCCGCTCGAAGCGCTCGCGCCGCGCCGGGTCGCCGGCGAGCTGCGCCGGCAGAACCTTGATCGCCACCGAGCGCTCGAGCCGTGTGTCGCGGGCGCGGTACACCTCGCCCATGCCACCAGCGCCGAGCGGGCCGAGGATCTCGTAGGGACCGAGGTGGGTGCCGGATGGGATGGGCATGGGGGGTATTGTGCCGACGCACCTGTGCGGCTGGCAAGCTATCGCATGACATGGCCAGAGCGTCGGACGTCACATGCCCGCTTCGTTTGGGCGTCGCCCACCGTTTCGAGCGTCTCCTATCGTCACTTAGCGAGGCGGGCGGTGTCGCAAAGTAGCGGCGGGTGCACAGGCCCCGGGGCTCCTTGGAAGTCCTGCGAAGACACTTGGAAGATCTTCAGACGTGACCAAGCGTAGCCGTGTATATCGAGAATATGCGGAATTGAGGAACGAACGGCTTGCGCATTTCTACCTACTAGAAGAGTGACCAAAGAATCGGCACGGGGCTGTGGCGAAGTCAGAAGATGCTTGGCGTGCCGACCGTTGATTGCGATCCTAGAAACCCTGACGAGCGTGAAGTCGCAACGGCAGCACATGGAGAGGAAAGATCAGAACCACTAGATTCGCTGAGATCGTCGCTAAAGGCCAAGAGCTGGTGCGGTCTATCCGTGACGCCGGCGTGCGACTGCATCCAGATTGCATGCTTGCACGCTACCTGGACAGCGCGATAGCGGCGCACGAAGCTTTCGAACGAGACAAGATTCCCGAAGGACTAGATACACGGAAGACTTTGGACAATACTGCCAATCTACTTCAGCTCTGCAACGCGATTCTCCCTGCGCGCGGTACACCATTTGGAAAGAAAATCATCTGCGACCTCCGCCTTGTCAGCCGCTCGGGCCGCCTCCTGGGCCGCATTGCCGCTCAACACCGCCGCCGCCCCCGCTGGAGCCGCGGTGTTCGCCTCCGAGGTGCGCGCCGCGGCGCTCGTCTCGGCGTCCGGCGTCTCGGCGCCCCTCGACGCGTCAGCGCCCGCGTCTCCCCCTGCAACAGCCCTGAGTTGCTCGAAGAACCCTGGCAGGTCCGGGAAGAGGAGAAGGTAACCGCCGAAGGCCCCACGCGGGTCGACGACGATCAACGGCGCCCCCTGCCGCGAGAACTCCTCGATCAACAAACGCTCGAGGTGCTTTCTGCTCGAGCCTGCGGGCCCGGCGATTGCCATCCCACGCGCCGCCGCGTCCGGCGGGAGGCGGGAGGCGGAGAGCGGACCCTTTCGACGTGCGACCAAGGTAGAGGGAGTCCTTCGCCACAACTCATCACCATCGAATGGCTTGGGTGGAGGCTGAGATTATAGGCCACGTCAACCCAGGATCACGGCTGCCACCGCCTTGCGCACCGATCTGCTGATGCCCGGCGTCTCGGCAATCGATCCCGAAGCCAGAGCGAGATCGTAGAATGGGCGCCTGCAAAACCGGTGGTCCTGGGGCGCCGGGGTTCCCCTTCATGTCTGCACCCACTCGACATCGTGCGCTTCGATCCGATTGGGGACCTCCCAGTGCAGCAGCATGCGCTCGAGCACGCGGTTCGAGATCGGCATCGCCCGGCTCTGATTGCGTTGGCGTAGCGTCTCGGGTGCAGCCTCCAGGTAGACGATTCGGACGCGGGCTCCGTAGTCGGCGAAGAGATCGATGCACTGGCGGCGGATCCGCCGGCTCAAGTTCGTCGCGTTCCACACGAAGCTCGTGCCCTGCCGCAGGAGCTCGCGAGCACGTTGGCGCCCCGCAGCAACGACCGGACCCTGGTCCGCATCCGGCGTGACGCCCATCTCGTGGCGTATGGCGTCGAGCGAGACGACGGCGCGCGACGCAGCGTTGTCCCGAATCCACGTGTCCTTTCCCGCGCCCGGCAGGCCCGACAGGAGGACCACTTCGCAACGGAACGCCTCGTGCGCGTGCCAGTTGGGGTCGCGCCCCTCGCGCCGGAAGTATTCGAAGCGGCTGTGCGCCGAGACAAACGCCCGCGGCGCATCGAGGCACTCCATTTCGCGGCAGTACTCGACGAACAGCTCGACCTTCTCGAGGAGCGCACCGCGATCAGCGCAGACGCGGCCGCGCGCATCGGCCTCCGTGAGCAACGCCAAATCGCGACAGCGGACCTCGTGGCTGATCGCGAAGAGGAGCCGATCCCGATCCGGCCGGTCGAACAGAAAGAACGGCACCTGGTGCGAGCGCACGAGAGCGCAGATCCGCTCGCGCGTCTCGATCGGCGTGCCGAGCTCCCACAGGATGCGTCGCGCCATGACTTCGCCGCGTGCACTGTGGCCACGTGCGGTGATGCGCCCGTCCGGCTCGCGGCGGAAGCATGCCGGCTTCGCCACATCGTGAAGCAAAGCTGCCGCGAAGAGAGTGTCGCGATCGAGCGCCTCGAGATCACGCCAGACCGGATTCGCCGCCATCGCCTCGGCCACCATCCGCGTGTGGACCCACACGTCGCCCTCGGCATGCCACTGCGGGTTCTGCTCACAACCCTGGAGCGCCGCAATCCATGCATAGGAAGCGCTCAGTCGCTCCCAATCCACGTGCCATTCGGGCCCACCAGGAATCGGTTTGGGTAAGCTCAAAACAACTCCACGCCGGGCGCAAGTCGATTGGGAAGCAGCGGACGATCCATCCAGTGAGACTCCGACGCGCGCACTGCCTGCAGGAAATCATGTCGAATGAACTTGTAGCGCTCGACGACGCCTCCCTCCTCCTCGATCTTCACATAGAGGCCTTCCATGGCGTCACTCGGATCGCTCTGGCGCGCGACGAGGTCGGGGTCTTGGTGCGCCTTCGCAGCGGCATCCCGCAACGCGGTCCGCCAGTGAGGCGACTTGAAGTGCGATGCGCTGATGAAATCGGGCAGCGCCGCCACATCGTCCAGAATCCCTTCAAAGAGAACGGGAACCGAGGCGATGAATTCCATATTCAGCAGCTCGCGTCTGCGGGCAGTGGAAAGGAATTCGTCCGCGCGCGTATCGAGGACGTCGAACTCCAGAAAGTAGTGCGGGAGCGCATCGTAGAAGACCGTGTGTTTCGCATACGACCATTCGCCATAGAGGACGTAGCGATCTGAAATCAGCTTCCGGAGCTCATCAGCCCGGGACTGCGCCCACGCCTTGAGAAGATCGAACTGTCGCTCGCGTGGCCCCCCGACCAGGAAGTGCCCACGGCTCTGCAATCGCAGCTGTCCTTCGCCATCGAAGCAGATTGCCGAATTGGCGCCGTCGACCTTCTCCTCGATGACCACGTACCGGTCGCGCAGCGTCGAAAGGGGCACCGCGTCGAGATCTTCGTCTCCCGGTTGCAGCCGCGAGCCTTCGAGGTGGTGCGTTCGCGGATACTTGTGCATGGGGAATTCACTCATACTCGGGCGACCGCGATCATGTGTCCCCTGACGTAGTCGATTCGGACGTTCTGCGCCCCGCCGTCCCGGAACAGTGCTTCCATCGACCGCCGATCGAAAAGCCATCGGTGCTCGGGGTTGTCGTCCTCCTTCGACGGCACCGAAGCCAGAACGAAACGGCGAGCCACACGGATCGCCTCGGTTGCGGCCGCCGCCGGATTCTCGAGGTGTTCGAGCACTTCGAGCAAGGTGACGACGTCGAAAGAGCGACGTGCAAAACCGAGCTGGGTGGTGTCCATTTGCGCTGCCGAAAGCCGCTCGATGCCTCCTCTTCGAACCGCACCGAGATCGGCCGCGCGCCGCGCAGTGGAGTCGATCGCAACCACGGGAAGCGTCGGGAAACGCTCCATGAGCGGCCACAGGAAAGTACCACGACCGCTACCGATGTCGAGAAGCTGCGCCGGCGCGAGGCCTGCCAGGACTCCGAGAACACGATCCACGCGCGGCAAGCCCATCGTGCGCTTGAATCGATGGACTCGAAGCCCCGCCGCCCCCGCCAGCTTCAGGAGAGCATCGGGATCGCTCAGATCAAGCCGACCGGTGCGTCCACGCACGAAGGCGAGCAGAAACTCCATGTGATAACGATCGAGCTCCATCGCCGCACTCCCGTGCCACACCACGGCCCCGAGCCTGTGCAAAGCCGGCAGGCACCCGGATTCCGGTGTCCCGCGGTCATGCCGTCAGGCGTCAGGTCGTATTGCGCGCGCGAACACCAGGCTTTCTCGAGGCCCATCAGCGGAACAGCCCGGGGGCGCGCAGCGCTTCCGCCCGGCCCGGTGCCGCGTCGTCCCCGGAAAGGTAGGGGAAGCGTCTCTTCGCCTGGACCTCGCATCGTCCATGTCGGAGCGTTCATGGCGCATTCGCATCGTCCTGTGCTCTCGGCACGAGCCCGATCACGTTGGGAACGTCCCAAGCGCGTTCGTTGTCGTCGTTCTCGTTGAAACCCGTCTCGTAGCTCCCGACGAGCTCGAGCTCCAACGGCGCCACGAAGAGCTGCGCTTCGGGACCACCCTCCAGGTGCTGCGCCGCGACCAAGCCAATGCCGAGGCCAAGGAGCTCTTCATTCAGGTCGTGCATCGTGTAGGGCGAGCGGCAGAAGATGAACAGGATCCGTCCCTGATCATCCTCACCCAGAGCAGCTTCGCTCCACATCTTGTCCTGTTGCGACCACCGGTTTCTGCCCGGACGTTTGATGAGACGGAGGTTCTGGATGACGGTTTCGTAGGCTTCCGCCAAGGACTCGAGTTCTCTTCTCGGCTCCTCGAGATCGTGGATGCGAAACGATGGCGCGTCCGAGGTCTTCGGATCGAATGTCGCAGCCGAGCGATAGCCGTTCACATGCGTGTTGTTCTCGTGCGTGCCCGCGACCAGGTACCCAACATGGGTTGTGCCATCTGTGCCGAACATTCCAGCGTTCGTTGCGGCGACGAGATCGAACCTCTCTGCCCAAGCGCGCGCGGGTCTGTTCGCTTCCCCGTGATCTCGGGCGCATACGAGCTCGAGAGCCCACTTTTGTGGATCCGCGCGCAGGATTCGGATCTTCGAGTCGTTGACGACGCTCTTGCGTCGGGCAGCGAAGATCCCGAACTCGAGTCCGGGAAGCACCTCTTGCCACGCCGCGAAGCTCGCGTGGGGCGCAAGAAGAATCACAAGAAGCACGAGCGCAACCCGTACGCGAGCGAGAAGAGGCGGGCTTCCGCCGACAGGCTCGGTAGGCTCGCCCGAGATGGTCTGGATCTGCGCCATGACTCACCTCAAGCTTCCGGGAGCTCCGGAAGACGTACTTGAAGATCACTCGTGCCGGCACGCAGCACCATGTCCTGCGCGGTGAAGTTCATGCGCACGCCGCGATCCGTGAGGATGCGGAAGCAGTCCTCGGCGCTCTGCGGCGCGTGCGCTCCCCGGGCTGGCGCAGCGTGAACCACGAAGCGACGGCGTCCCGACCTCACGACGACTTCTCAGCGGCCTCCCGCGAGCCGCTCCTCCGGGTCGAGATAGAACATTCTCTTCCACCCCTGGGCCTCGTTGCTGATGCGCCATGGATAGGGGCAGAGCGTCGCGACGGCGTAGTGCAGGTGCGACGGTGTGTTGGCTGCGTTCCCGGTGTTACCGACGGCGCCGATCGACTGACCGCGGCGCACCCAACGCCCAGGCCCGACCCAGGACGCATCGAGGTGCGCGTAGTAGTGCACGCGCCAGCGCGGCCCCAGGATCAGCACGACGTTGCCTCCGGCCGGCAGCTCGCCCCGGTAGAGAATGAGGCCGCCCGTCGATGCAAGAACCGGCGTTCCGTGCTCGGCGAAGATGTCGACGCCCTTGTGCACACCCGAAGCACCCCAGGCTCCGTGCCAGAACGACTCCCGGTTCCAGTCGGACGGATGCGCGCCGTACACCGGGATCATGGGATCGTCGGGCACGAGGAAGCCGCACAAGAATACACCTGCGGCTGCAACGAGGGCGATGCGGCGCTTCCGGAGGCGAACCTCGTGCCGCTCGCGGCTCGGATTGCAGCACCATTGCGTGAACTTCGAGACACACTTGTGACACAAACGTGTCAGCTCGTCCACGCTCTTCCGCCCTCTCATCACCGCCTCCGTTTCGCAGCCTCGTTGCTGCGTCCCTTCGAGTACGTCTCCAGCTCGACCGTCTCCCCTGCGACGTGGAGCACGGCGTGACCGTCAGGCGCGTCCGGGAGATTGATGGCGAACATTCCACGGAACCAGGAATGGTTCCGACCATCGGGATCTCCGGCCGCTGCCTCGCGCGGTTCCCCGGGGAGCGACCGCATGAGTTGCATGCCGCGTTCCACCCGATCGCGATGCTCCCCTTCCGGCAGCCGGGAGCCAACCTCGCGCCACGCTTCTTCGATGGCCTCACACCGCGCATCGAGCAGCGTTCGCGAGGCAGCGAACTCGCGCACCGAGAACTCGCTCCACACAACGCAGTAGGGCGACCCCATGTGACCGCTGATCGCGAGATCCGCCCCGAGGAGAACGCCCAGCCGGGCCACGAGAGGCTCCTTCCCGGGACTCACATGCGTCACGAGCACGCGCACCTCGCCCGGCTGCTTCTCCCCTGCCAGCTCGACGAGCTGTGTCATCTGCGCGAGCGTCGTCCACACCTTGCCGCCGCGACCCGCGAGTGGCTCGTCGAAGAGCTTCGGCCCGGCGATGACGTTGCCACCCAGGCCGAAGAGACGCAGCGGCCCCACTTCGTGCACGCCGCGCTCGTCGAGAAGCTCGAGGTTGGGCACGCGCATCGTGCCACGCCGCAGGGCGTCGACGACGTGCACGTCCTCGTGGTTGCCCCAGATGGCGTGCACTGGCGCCCGGAAGCGTTGCTTTCCCTCCACGTAGTTCGGCAAGTCGCTCATCTTCAGCTTCTCGGTGGCGAGCGCGCGCAGCTCCTCCGGCTTCATCTTCCTTGCCTCGCGGATCATCTCGCGCGACAAGTCGGAGTGCAGGATGTGGAGTGCCACCTCGCGCACCGACACGCGCTCGACGCTGCCCGCGTCATGGAAGCCGAAGTCGCCGGCGTGAATCACCGCCGTGGCCCCGGTTTCCTCGATGCGCTGATTGATGACACCCAGGTCGCCGTGCGTGTCGCTGATGAGCAGGATCCTCATGCTCTAACTCCCTCATGCTTTTTCACGCGTCTGCGCCGACGTTCACGCCCGGCTTCCGGGCGGAGCGGCGCGACTTCTCGATGCGATGACTCGTGCTTGCTGCGATCAGCGGCGCCGTCAAACACGGCGAGAGCGCCCGATGCAGCGCGCGATGTTCCGCGACTCCTCAGGAGCCGACGCGGCGTGACCAGGAGAAACGGACGGGCGATGGCTCAGGCCCGAAAGAGTGAGAACACCGCCATCCACCCCGGT
>CP070763.1:368715-375672 GCA_020349025.1 Candidatus Latescibacterota bacterium
CCGCTGCACTACGAAATCCTGTCCGAGCTCAATACGCGTGCGCGCACGACGTACATGGCCCGCGTGCGCAACTCGAATCCGCGCGTCGAAGGATCCAAGCCAGAAGAGAAGGCGCATGGCTGACGGGAGCGCAAGCGTGACACCAGCGGCGCCGACGCCGCTGATCGCACCGGGGCACACGACGGCGTCGGTGACCGACAAGATCGCGTCGGTCGTGCTGCAGCGAACGCCACGTTGGTTCTACCCTGCGTTCGGCGCCGCCTTTTTGCTGCTGATGCTCTTCCTCTACGCCGTCACCGTCCTGCTCGTGCGTGGCACCGGCGTGTGGGGGCTCAACGTTCCGGTGGCGTGGGGATTCGCCATCATCAACTTCGTGTGGTGGATCGGGATCGGTCACGCAGGCACCCTGATCTCGGCCATCCTGCTCCTCCTGCGCCAGGAGTGGCGTACGTCGATCAACCGCTTTGCGGAGGCGATGACGCTCTTCGCGGTCGCCTGCGCCGGTCTCTTCCCGATCCTGCATCTCGGGCGTCCCTGGCTGATGTATTGGCTCTTCCCCTATCCCAACACCATGTCGCTGTGGCCGCAGTTTCGCAGTCCGCTCGTCTGGGACGTGTTCGCAGTCTCCACCTACGCGCTGGTGTCCCTGATGTTCTGGTACGTGGGGCTGATACCGGACCTCGCGACTTTGCGCGATCGCTCCCGTCACTGGTTCGCGCGCACCTTCTACGGGGTCATGGCCATGGGGTGGCGCGGCTCCTCGGCCCATTGGCACAACTACGAGAAGGCTTACATCCTCCTGGCTGGACTGGCGACACCGCTCGTGATCTCGGTGCACTCGGTGGTGAGCTTCGACTTTGCCGTGGGAGTGATTCCCGGCTGGCACGCCACGATCTTCCCGCCGTACTTCGTCGCTGGTGCGATCTTCGCCGGCTTCGCCATGGTCGTGACGCTGGCCATTCCGCTGCGCGCCGTCTTCGGGCTGCACGACTTCATCACCGCGCGCCACTTGCGCAACATGGCGAAGATCATGCTCGCGACGGGGCTCATCGTGGCCTACGGATACGTCATGGAGCTCTTTTTCGCCTGGTACAGCGGCAATCCGTTCGAGCAGTTCATGGTGATCAACCGCATCACCGGGCCGTATCGCACGGCGTGGTTCGCGCTCATCCTGTGCAACGTGCTGGTCACGCAACTCTTGTGGTTCCCCAAGGTGCGCCGCTCGGTCATCGGCATGTGGATCGTCGCCATGTTCATCAACGTCGGGATGTGGCTCGAGCGGTTCATCATCGTCGTCACCAGCTTGCACCGCGATTTCCTGCCCTCGTCGTGGGGGATGTACAGCGGCACTTTCTGGGACTGGGCCGTGTTGATCGGAAGCATCGGCCTCTTTCTTTCGCTCATGTTCCTTTTCATCCGCTTCCTGCCGATGATCTCGATCTTCGAGATCCGCACCATTCTGCCGAAGCGGTCGCGCGGGGAGGTGAGCTGATGGCGCAGGAGAAGCTGTACGGCGTCATGGCGGAGTTCGATCGCGCCGAGCAGCTGATCGAGGCGGTGAAGCAGGTGCGCAGCCATGGGTTCAAGAAGCTCGACGCCTACACTCCGTACCCGATCGAAGAGCTGCAGCATGCTCTTGGGCACGAGAAGTCGCTTCTGCCACGTCTGGTTCTTCTGGGTGGCATCGTTGGGGGGGTGGGTGGCTTCCTGCTGCAGTACTGGTCCAGCGCGATCGCCTATCCGTTGAATATTGGCGGGCGCCCCTTGAACAGTTGGCCGGCGTTCATTCCAGTGACCTTCGAGTGCACGATTCTCGTGGCTGCGGTGACGGCGGTCCTGGGGATGTTGGCTCTGAACGGGTTGCCAATGCCGCACCACCCGGTGTTCAACGTGCGGCGTTTCGCCTTGGCGAGCCGCAACCGCTACTTCCTGTGTATCGAGGCTCGGGATCCGAAGTTCGACGCTGCCAAAACGGCGGCTTTTCTGTGGAGTCTGAATCCGACCCATGTGGCCGAAGTCGAAGTCTGAAGCTTGTGGCGCCGGCGCTGCTCGGAGCGTCTGGCTCGGCGCCTTTCTGATCGTGGCGGCGCTGCCGGCGTGTCGGCTGGACATGTACGACCAGCCGCGCTACGAAGCTCTGGAGCCGAGCGACATCTTTGCAGACGGCCGCTCTTCGCGCGATCCGATCGCCGGGACGGTGGCGCGGGGCGCACTCGAAGCGGACCCGGTCTTCTTGACGGGAATGGTGAACGATTCGACGTTCACCGACGAGATGCCCTTCGAGCTCACGCAGGAGATCCTGGAGCGTGGCCGTGAGCGCTACAACATCTTCTGCTCCGTCTGCCACGATGCGGCT
This sequence comes from Candidatus Latescibacterota bacterium, assembly GCA_020349025.1. GTDB lineage: Bacteria > Krumholzibacteriota > Krumholzibacteriia. Next base: position 371,072 of record CP070763.1, read on the forward strand.
GGTGCAGGGCGTGGCATGATCGTTCGGCGAGGCTACAAGCAGCCGCCGTCGTTCCACATCGAGCGGCTGCGGGCGGAGCGCGTCGGGTACTTCTACGACGTGATCAAGAACGGTTTCGCGACCATGCCGGGTTACGCAGCGCAGATTCCACCCGACGATCGCTGGGCGATCGTGGCGTACATCCGGGCGCTGCAGCTGTCGCAGTATGCGCGGCTCGACGAGCTTCCCGCCGACGTGCGGCGCGAGATCGAGCGCGCCGCGGGGGCAGCGCAGGCCGACGAGAAGCATGGAGAGGCTCATGACTGAGCGCAGATGGAGTGCGGAGGAGGAGCGCTACCGTGCACCGGCGTGGCTCGACCGCGTCCAGCGTCGGGCGCTCTTGCTGGGGGTGTTTGCGGCCTTGCTGTCGGTGGTCGGAGCGCTGCTGTCGCCGGAGCACTTCTTCCGCGCCTACCTGGTGGGTTTTCTCTTCTGGATCGGCATCCCGCTGGGCTTGTTCGGCATCTCCATGCTGCAGCACATGACCGGCGGCGGCTGGGGCCTCGTGGCACGCCGCGTCTTCGAAGCGGCATCGCGCACGCTGCCGTTCCTGGCACTGCTCTTCCTGCCCCTGCTCTGGGGCCGGCGCTCCCTGTACGTGTGGGCCCGCCCCGAGGTGGTCGCAGAGAGCGAATTGCTGCAGCACAAACAGCCGTACCTGAACGAGCCCTTTTTCCTGGGGCGTGCCCTGCTCTACTTCGGAGTTTGGCTGCTGTTCGCACTGCTCCTGAGCCGCTGGTCGTTGCAGCAAGATCGCTCCAACGATCCGCACCTGCATCGGCGCATGCAGATTCTGAGCTCGCTGGGACTGGTGGCCTACATGTTGACGGCGAGCTTCGCCTCATTTGATTGGCTCATGTCGCTCGATCCCGCCTGGTTCTCCAGCCTGTTCGGCATCCATTTCGTCGTCGGGCACGGGGCCGCGGCTTTTGCGTTCCTGATCGTGTGGATGCGCCGTTTGTCGGGGACGGAGCCGATGGCGGACGTGGTCGCGCCGCGCCATTTCGACGACTACGGCAAGTTCCTGCTCGCTTTCGTCCTGCTCTGGGCGTACGTGAGCTTTTCGCAGTTCCTCATCATCTGGTCGGGCAACCTGCCGGAGGAGATCACGTGGTACGTGCATCGGCAGGAGGGGGGTTGGTGGTGGCTGGGGATCGTCGTTTTCGCGCTGCACTTCGTGCTGCCCTTCTTCCTGTTGCTGTCGCCGGCTCTCCGGCGTGAGCCGGCGAGGTTGGCGCTCGTCGCGCTGCCGGTGCTCGTCGGCCGTTGGCTCGATCTTCACTGGCAGGCCGTGCCGTCGCTCGAATTGCACGCACCGCTGCTGCACTGGCTCGATATTGCCGTGCTGGTGGCGATCGGCGGCTTGTGGCTCGCAGCGTTCCTGTGGCAGTTGAAACGGCGGGCGTTGGTCCCGATCCATGATCCGCATCTGCAGGAGGCCCTTGCCGATGCCTGAGCGCAAGCCTGCGCCGGACGCGCGTCCCCCGGGCGAGGGACCGTTCGATCGTGAGATCGGCGTGCGCGGCATCGTGGGCTTCAGCATCGGGCTCGCCGTCGTCATCGTGCTGTCGGGAGTCGCGATGTGGGTGATGTTTCGCGCCTTCGAGGCCGAGGAGCGCCAACGGGAGTCGCCTCCGTCGCCGCTCCTGGCGGAGGGGGAGGCCCCCCCACCACCGGAGCCGCGCCTGCAGACGACACCGGAGCAGGACCTGGCAGCGATGCGCGCCGAGGAGCAAGCGCTTTTGCACTCCTATGGCTGGATCGACGAGTCGGCGGGAATCGCGCGCATCCCGCTCGAGCGTTCGATGCAGCTCCTGCTGCAGAAAGGTGTGCCGACGCGCCCAGAGCCTCGTCCCTGGCTGCCTCCAGGCACCTGGCGCGATCCGAGCCTGCAGCGGCTGAAGATGTCGGAGGTTCCGTGATGAAGTGTTGTGTGCGAGCCGCGGCGCTGCTTCTGGCGCTGTTGGCTGCGCCTGCGGCGGCGCAGCCGGGCGTGCCGACGCCGCTGCGCGAGGTGGGCTTCGACCAGAACCTGGGTGGAAGTGTGCCTCTCGATGCGCGTTTCAGTGATGAGCAGGGAAACGAGGTGGAGCTCGGTCGTTTCTTCGGCGAGCGCCCCGTGATTCTCTCGCTGGTGTATTACGAGTGCCCCATGCTCTGCAGCATGGCGCTCAACGGTCTGGTCGGAAGCCTGCGCGTTCTCGACGAGAGCATCGGTGACGAATTCGAGGTCGTGACGGTGTCCTTCGATCCGGAGGAAACGAGCGCTCTCGCCGCCGGCAAGAAGCAGAGCTACGTGGCCTCCTACGCACGCGAGGGGGCGGCGGACGCCTGGCACTTCCTCACCGGGGAGGCGGAGTCGATCCGGGAGCTGACGAACGCCGTCGGTTTCCGCTACGTCTACGACGAGCAGACCGCACAGTTCGCGCACGCCGCGGGCATCGTTCTCCTCACCCCCGAGGGCAAGATCGCGCGCTATTTCTACGGCATCGAGTACCCGGGTCGCGACCTGCGGCTGGGGCTGGTGGAAGCATCGGAGGGACGAATCGGCAACGTCGTCGACCAGGTGCTCCTCTACTGCTTCCAGTACAACCCGGAAACGGGAAGCTACGCGGCGGTGGCGCTCAACATCGTCCGCCTGGCTGCCGTGCTGACGATTGTCGGCATCGCATTGCTTCTCCTGGTGTTGCGCCGCGGCGAGCGGCGCGTGCGTTCACAGGTGTCGCCGACCGGCTGAGGGACGGTTCGAACGATGTGGCAACGGCTCTTCATGCCCCCGGATGCGTCCAGCGTCGCACGCGACGTCGACCTGCTGTACGTCTTCCTCGTCGGGGTCAGTGTCTTCTTCTCCCTGCTGATCGCGTTTCTGCTGATCTACTTCGCCGTGCGCTACCGCCGTCGCACGAGCGACGCCGTCGGCGTGCCGATCCACGGCTCGACACACCTGGAGATCGCCTGGAGCGTGATCCCGCTCCTGATCGCTCTCGGCGCGTTCTTCTGGGGAGCGAAGGTGTTCTTCCGCATCTCGCGCCCACCCGCCAACGCGGTGGAGTACTACGGTGTCGGCAAACAGTGGATGTGGAAATTCCAGCATCCGGACGGGACGCGCGAAATCAACAACCTGCATGTTCCCGTCGGTCAGCCGATCAAGATGACGCTGACCTCCGAGGACGTCATCCACGATTTCTACGTGCCGGCATTTCGCGTCAAGATGGATGTGCTCCCCGGCCGTTACACCACCGCCTGGTTCGAGGCGACGAAGACCGGGGCTTTCCATCTCTTCTGTGCCGAGTATTGCGGCACCGAGCACGCACGGATGGGTGGCTGGGTGATCGTCCTCGAGCCGCACGAGTACGAGGAGTGGCTCGCCGGCGCACGCGGCGAGACCCGCTTGGGGAGCGCCGAGGAGATTTTCGAGCGCTACGCGTGCAACTCCTGTCACCGCGACGATACCAGCGCGCGCGCGCCGAAGCTCGCCGGCCTCTTCGGCCGCGACGTGCGCCTGGTCGACGGCGGTACGGCGCAGGCGGACGAGAACTACCTGCTCGAGTCGATTTTCGATCCCAACGCCAAGATCGTGGAAGGGTACAAACCGATCATGCCGACGTTCCGCGGACAGATGAGCCAGGAGGAAGCCCTGGCGCTCGTGCGTTACATCCGCGGCCTCGAAGACAGCCCGCAGGAGTGAAGATGCCGGTTGAAGAGCGAGCCATGCTGGAACAGCCCGACTACATCGACGCCGACTACGGCGTCAAGTCGTGGCTGCTGACGACGGACCACAAGCGCATCGCCATTCTGTACATGTTCACGGTGACCGCCTTCTTCCTGATCGGCGGGGTCTTCGCCGTGCTTTTGCGCCTCGAGCTGCTCACCCCCGCGGGCGACCTGATGGAGTCGGACACCTACAATCGCGTCTTCACCATGCACGGTGTCGCGATGATCTTCTTCTTCCTGATCCCGGGCATTCCGGCGGTGCTCGGCAACTTCCTGGTGCCGATCATGGTCGGCGCGCGGGATCTGGCGTTTCCGAAGCTGAATCTCGCCAGCTGGTACATCTTCTCGGCCGGCGGGCTGCTGGCGCTGTGGTCGATCCTGCGCGGTGGTGTCGACACGGGCTGGACCTTCTACACTCCGTTCAGCACCACGTACTCCAACACCTACGTCGTCGCCACGGGGCTCGGAGTCTTCGTCGCCGGCTTCGCCTCGATTCTCACCGGGCTCAATTTCATCGTCACGATCCATCGCATGCGAGCGCCCGGCCTGACATGGTTCCGCCTGCCGCTCTTCATCTGGTCGCACTACGCCACCAGCTTGATCATGATTCTCGGGACGCCGGTGGTGGCCGTCACCGTCATGCTGCTGGCGGTGGAGCGCTCGTTGCACATCGGTATCTTCGACCCGGCGCTGGGCGGCGACCCGATCCTGTTCCAACATCTCTTTTGGTTCTACTCGCACCCCGCGGTCTACATCATGGTGCTGCCCGCGATGGGAGTCATCAGCGAGCTCATCGCGGCTTTCTCCCGCAAGCCCGTCTTCGGCTACAAGTTCGTCGCCTTCGCCAG
>CP070763.1:375772-382686 GCA_020349025.1 Candidatus Latescibacterota bacterium
AGCGAGCGAGGAGACCGTGGATACGAGTGCTCGCGAGCTGGCCGCGCGTCCCTCGCCGGGACGCCTCGCACTGGGCGGCGTCTTGTTCGTCGTCGGCCAGCTGGTGCCGCTGTCGGTTCCGTTCGTCGCGCGCACGAACCTGCCCGGAGCGTGGAAGGGGATCCTCTCCGGCCTGCTGTTGATTTCCCCCGAGCTCTTCCTGCTCGCTGCCGTAGCCGTTCTCGGCAAACCGGGATTCGATTACCTCACCGGCGCGATCAAACGGGCCTTCGGTCGCTTCTTCGAGCGCCACGGCCCTCCGGAGCGCGTGAGCCGCGGGCGCTACCGCGTGGGTCTCGCGATGTTTCTGCTGCCGCTTCTTTTCGGCTGGGTGGCGCCGTACGCGGGCCACCACTTCCCTGCCTACGAGGAGCACCGCCTCTTGTACGCCATTCCGGGCGACGTGCTCCTCGTGCTCAGCCTCTTCGTGCTCGGCGGCGAGTTCTGGGATAAGCTGAGGTCGCTCTTCGTCCACGGAGCTCGAGCCGAGTTTCCGGGCCCGAGTCGCTCGAACTAGGAAAAGCACGATCATGTGTGGCGTCTGTGGAATCTACCGCTACCGGAACGAGCAGGAGGACAGCGCCCCGGTCAAAGCGATGTCGGAGCGGCTCGTGTCGCGTGGCCCCGACGATGTTGGTGTCGTCCACGAAGGCGCGGTTACGCTCGGAAACCGCAGGCTGGCGATTCTGGATCTATCGAGTGCAGGGCACCAGCCGATGCAGAGCGCGAGCGGCCGTTTCTGGATCACCTTCAACGGCGAGATCTACAACTACCGCGATGTCGCGCACGAGCTGGGGCTCAATGCGACGGCGCTGCGCTCCCGTTCCGACACCGAGGTGATCCTGCACGCGTGGGAACGTTGGGGTCCGGAAGCGCTGCCGCACTTCGTCGGGCAATGGGCGTTTGCGCTCTACGACCGCGACGCGCGTCGGCTCTGGCTCGCGCGCGACCGCTTCGGCGAGAAACCGCTCTTCTATCACCGCGGTCGCGAGTTGCTGGCGTTTGCGTCGAGCATCCCGGCGCTGCTCCAGGCCCCGGGTGTTCCGCGTGAGATCGACCCGCAAGCGTTGTTCGAGTACGTGTCGATGCGCTACGTCGTCGCACCCCGCACGGTTCTTTCCGGCATCGAGAAGCTTCCGGGTGGACACGTGATGCGGGTCGATGCCAACGGCACCGAAGTGCAACGGTGGTACGCGCCGAAGTTCCGTCGCTCCGAGCCGAACGCGCGGCGATCCAGGGATGATCTCGTCGCGGAATTCAACGTGCACCTCGTACGTGCTGCGAAGCGCTGTCTGGTCAGCGACGTTCCCGTCGCGCTTCTGCTTTCGGACGGGATCGACAGCAACAGCATTCGTGCCGCGCTGCGTCAACAAGGGGAAGACGTTCCCTGCTACACCTTTGCGGCAACGGGTGAGCAGGCGGTGGAACCGGTGGCGAGCGTTCCCGAGGCCACGCTCATCCGTTCGGCGGCGCGTGACCGCAGCGAGTGGATGATCCCGGCCTTCCGCGCGCTCACCGAGCCCACGGGGGATGGCGCAGCGCTTGCCACCTGGATGCTCATTCGCGCTGCGCGCGAGCACGCGACGGTCTTTCTCTGCGGGCATGGAGGCGACGAGGTGCTGGGTGGTTATCGCATGAGCCAGGATCGCTTTCGGCTCGCCCTGATCCAACGCTTGGCGCATTTTCCCGAGGTGTGGTCGCGGGGCCTCGTCGAACGTTTCGTTTACGGTCCGGAGAGTCGCAAGGAGCGTCTACTGCGGATGCGCCGCGCACGCAACGGGTACGCGCCCGCTGCGGCTCGCTACATCATCCATCAGCCGCTGCCACCCCGCGACCTGCGTCAGTTGTACGCCGGCAACGATCTGCCCGGCACGTACCTGCAGACGATCGACCGCCTCTACTCGGAGTGCGACGAGCACGCAACCGATCTCGACCGCATGCAGGAGGTCATGCTGCACACGTTTCTCTCCACCAACATCCTCAGCTTCGCCGACGCCGTGGCGATGGACTCGTCGGCGGAGCTGCGCATGCCGTTTCTCGACCGCGACCTCGTCGACTTCGTCTTGTCGTTGCCGCCGCGCTTGCGCGCCGGCTCCTGGCCTGGGCGCTGGAACACGAAGATCATCCTGCGGCACTGGGCGCGGGAGCGCGTCGATCGCGCCGTCGTGCGCCGCCGCAAGCGCGGTTTCCAGTATGGCAGCCTGCCGGAGCTGATGGCGGATCATGGAGACGTGCTGCGCGACTCGATCCTCGGCGTCGATTCGCTCCGACGGCTTCTGCCCGGAGTCGAGGAGTGGCTCGCGCACCCGCCACGTTACTGGACCGGTGCCACCGAAGGGACGCTCTGGGCGCTCCTGGCGCTGGGGATCTGGTGCGAGGGTGCTGGAGTCCGGTGAGCGCAGCGCCTGCATACGACTTCGGCGTTCTCCTCCCGAGTGCCGGCGTCTTCGGGGGCGTGCGCCGCTTCGTCGAGATCGGCAACGAGCTGGTTCGACGCGGGCACCGCTACGTCCTCTACACCCCGCGAGGCGTGGAACCCGAATGGACCCGATTCGAAGGCGACGTGCGCGCACTCGAGTCGCTGGCCGGCGCACAGCACGACGTGATTCTTTGCAACGATCCGGCACTGCATGCACGCTTTCACGACGCGCGCGCAGCCGTGCGCGTTTTCTACTTCGCGCTCGAGGGGATCGACAACGAGAGCCGCATCGTGCGCAGCGGTTGGACTCTGGCCGCGAACTCGGAGGGCATGCACCGCTACTTACGGCGTCGTTGGGGTGCACGCGCCCATCGTGTCGTCGGCGGGATCGATCTGGAGCTGTTCCAGCCGCGATCGAACGTGCCGCGCGAGGAGTCGGAGTTCCGCGTTCTCGTGTTCGGCCGCGTCTCACGCCGGCGCAAGGGGGTCGACGTGGCGCGCCGCGCCGTCGAAGGTTTCGCGCGTGCCGTCGGTGGGGGGCGAACGGTGAAGCTGGTGCTCTTCGATCACATAGGCCCCGGCAGCGACGCCGATCCACGTGCTCTCTTTCGAACCCGGGTGCCCCACGAGTGGTACCTGAACGAGCCGCAATCGCAGCTCCCGCGTCTCTACTCCAGCTGTGACCTGTTTCTGAGCGCCGAGAAGAGAGCCGGGTGGGCGAACACCGTGGCGGAAGCGATGGCCTGCGGCCTCCCGGTCGTGTGCACGCGCTCGGGTACGCTCGACCTGGCGCGACACCGCGAGACCGCCTGGGTGGCGCGCTTCCGACATCCCTGGTTTCTGCGTCGCGGCCTGGGAGCGCTGCACGCGGATGCCGCACTCGCCGCGCGCCTGCGCGCAGCGGCGCTGGCTCGCGTGGCACGTTTCGGCTGGCCGCGCGTCGTGGATCAGCTCCTCGATCTGGTCGCGGCCGAGCTGCCTTCCGCGACGGGCTAGGGACCCGCGCGTTGCGGCGCTATACTCCGGGCAGACGTACACGCACGACGGGAGGTCGTCATGCCGACGTTCGTACTGATGACCAAGCTCTCACCCGAAGTCACACGCGACATGAAGAAGCGCGAGACGATCGGGCGCGAATGGAAGGATGAAGTCGACAAGCGTTGCCCCGGCATCCGTTGGATCGACCACTACGCGCTTCTCGGTCCTTACGATTTCATGGATGTGTTTGAGGCACCCAGCGAGGAGGTCGCCGCCAAGGTGTCGATGATCTCGCTCGCACGCGGCGCGCTGCAGGCGGAGTCTTGGACGGCGATCCCATATTCCCGCTTCGTCGAGCTGACGAAGGAGATCTAGCGAGGCTCAGGACGAATCTTCGGGAGCTCCGGGATGGACGCGACCGCGGAGGAGAGGGCGGCCGGGGCGAGCCGTGCGCCGGGTGAGGTGCGCGTCGGCACGTCCGGCTACAGCTTCAAGGACTGGATCGGACCCTTCTATCCACCCGGAACGAAAGTGGCGGAGCAGCTGCCGCTCTACGCACGGCACTTCGACTGCCTCGAGGTCAACGTCACCTACTACCGCGTCCCCGATGCGCAGCTGCTCGAGGGGATGTCGCGCCGCACCCCGGAAGGCTTCCATTTCATCCTCAAGCTGCACGGCGACATGACGCATCGCGCCAGTCGTGACGACGGGCTCTATCGTGATTTCAACGCGGCACTGCGACCGCTGCAGGATGCCGGCAACCTGCACGGCTTGCTGGCGCAGTTTCCCTACCGCTTCAAGAACACGCAGGCGAATCGCCACTTCGTCGCGGAGCTCCGCGAGCGCTTCGCGAACCACCCGCTCTTCGTCGAGTTCCGGCATGCGGGATGGGCGATCGAGCCGGTGTTTGCATGGCTGCGCAAGCTCGCGATCGGCTGGGTGAGCGTCGACGAGCCCGATCTTCCGGGGCTCCTCCCGCGCGAGGCGCGCGCCACCTCCGACGTCGGCTACGTGCGACTGCACGGTCGCAACGCCGAAAACTGGTGGGAACCGGGACGCGGCGGCGGAGATCGCTACGATTACCTCTACAGCCAGGAGGAGCTCCAGGAGTGGGTGCGCAAGATCCGCTCCCTGCTCCAGGAGACCCGCCGCACCTATGTCTTCTTCAACAACTGTCACGCCGGCAAGGCGCCCAGCAACGCGCAGGCGATGAAGGAGCTCCTGTCGGAGCTGGGCCTGTAGTCCGCGCTGCGCGACCGTGCGCTGGTCTGCTAGCCTGCGCGGATGAGCGCACGTTCCGATTCCGCCACCCCAGCGACGTGGAGCAGCGAAGGGCCGCCGGAAGCTGCAGCCTTGGACCTGCGGAGCGACATCACGCGCGCACCCGTCGAGCGGGCGCTCGTGCGTCTCGCGGGTCCAGCGATTCTGGCGAAAGCGCTGTACGCCGTTCTCGGTCTGGTCGACGTCTTTTGGGTCGGTCGCCTGGGTGCCGCTCCGGTGGCGGCCGTGAACACGGGCTTCTTCACGTCATGGATCCTCCAAGCGGCAACCGCCTTGACCGCCGCCGGCATCGTGGCCCACGTCGCTCGCCACATCGGCGCCGGGAATCGCGCCCGCGCTGGTCACGCGGCGGCACAGGGGCTGGCGTTGGGCGCCTGGCTCGGCGCCTTGCTCGGGCTGGTGGTCTGGTTCACCGCTCCAACGCTCTTCGATCTTCTCGGAACCACGGACGCGGTGCGTGCTCCCGGAATCGCCTACTTGCGCATCCTCTTCCTGGCCGCGCCCTTGACGTTCTCATGGGTGAACTGTGAAGCCGTCATGCGTGCCGCCGGCAATACGCGCACGCCGCTTCTGATCATTACGGTGATGGTGCTGGTGAATGGCGTGCTCGACCCGCTTCTGATCTTCGGTGTGGGGCCGTTTCCGCGACTCGGGGTGTTGGGCGCCGGCCTGGCGACGGCGATCGCCCAGGTGGTGGCCGTGCTCCTCTTCGTCACGCGCGCGGCTGCACGACGCCCCAGCTTTCCGCTGACGAACCCGACGTTGCTGCGTATCGACTGGAGCTTGGCGCCGCGCCTCCTGCGTGTCGGCATCCCCGTGATGGCGGTCGGCGTCCTCTACTCCTGGATCTATCTCTTCCTGTCGGGCGTGGCCGCGCGGTTGGGCACGTTGGAGCTGGCGGTGCTGGGGCTCGGCAATCGCGCCGAGACTCTCACCTATCTGGTGAGCTCCGGTTTCGGCATGGCGACGGCGAGTGTGGTAGGCCAGAACCTGGGGGCGGGCTCGCCGCAGCGCGCCTCGCGTGCGGCCTGGCGTTCCGTTTTGTGGATGGGGGCGTACGGGGTGGTGGTCGGTGCCGTTCTCGTTTTGTGGCCGCGCGAGGTGCTGTCGGTGTTCACGTCCGACCCCGGAGTGCTCGAGACGGGTGCCACGTACACGCGGATCCTCGGACTGTGCCAAGGGCTGATGGCGATCGAGATCGTCCTCGAGCACGCCTTCGTGGGTGCAGGCGACACGCTGCCGCCGATGTTGATCAGCGTGCCGATCAACGTTCTGCGCGTGCCACTCGTTCTTGCCCTGGTGTACGGCTTCGGTGCCGGGATCGTGAGCATCGGTTGGCTGTTGTCGATCACCGCAACTTTGCGCGGTGTGCTTGCGGCGGTCTGGTTCAGTCGTGGCCGCTGGAAGGAGAAGAAGCTTTGAGCATGCAAACTCGACCCGCAAGGCGCGAGGATCGTGAAGCTCTGGAGCAGGGCATTCTCGAGATGGCGCAGGAGACGGAAGGGATCCGCCTCGATCCACAAACGGTACGTCGCGGAGTGGAGGCGATTCTCGACGCAGCGCAGCCCGGCTTCTATCGCGTCCTCGAAGAGAACGGGCGTGTGGTCGCGCAGCTGATGATCACCTACGAATGGAGCGACTGGCGCGCGCGTGTCGTCTGGTGGATCCAGTCGGTCTACGTGCCGCCCGACCAGCGCGGGCGCGGCTTGTATGCCCGTCTCTACCGTGACGTGTTGGAGGAGGCGCGCCAGGCGGGTGCCGCCGGGTTGAGACTCTACGTCGACCGCTCGAATCACGCTGCGCAGTCGGTTTACGCGGCTCTCGGCATGGACGGCGCGCACTATCAGGTCTTCGAGTCGATGTTCGACGAACCGCCACGCGAGCAACCCTAGAGGTCACGGTGCGCCACCACCGAGCGCTCGGAGTGCCCGCTCCGTGTGGCGGGCCGTGTGCACGTTCCCCTTTGCACGAAGCTGCTCGATCTGCGTGGCGAGCACCTCGAGATCTTCTGGGTCGTCGACGTCCGTCCAGGAGTGCAGCAACTCGACTCGCAGGCACTCGCCGCGGGCGCGCTCGAGTGTGTCGCGCAAGGTTTGGTCGCTGCTCCAAGCCACGTCGCGTAGCAATCCTGAGCGCGGCCGCCGCAGGCCGATACCCCAAAAGCCGCCATCCGAGGTCGGGCCGAGAACCAGATCGA
>CP070763.1:382786-389424 GCA_020349025.1 Candidatus Latescibacterota bacterium
CTCCGCGGCGATACGCCACGGAAGTCACGGATACGGGGCAGCGCCACGTTCACGAAACGGTCGTAGAACTCGTACATCCGCGCGCCGCGCAACGTCACCCGACACCCGATCGCCATCCCTTCGCGCAGCTTGAAGTTCGCGATCGACTTGCGCGCCCGCGTGACCTGCGGTTGCTGCCCGGTGACCTTGCGCAGATCCTCGACCGCCGCGTCCAAGAGTTTCGGGTTGCCAATGGCCTCCCCGATCCCCATGTTGACGACGATCTTCTCCAGGCGCGGCACCTGCATGTGGTTGCGATAGCCGAAGCGCTTCATCAGCGCCGGCATCACCTGCTCGCGGTAAACCTTACGCAACCGCGGCGGCCGTGGCGGCTCGCTCGGGGCCGCAGCTGCCTTCTTCTTCTTTTCCTTCGACCCCTTCTGGGCCTTGCCGCCACCCTTGGCGGTCTTCTCCTTCGCCATCGCCATCGCCCTACTTCTCCTTGCCGATCATCTCGCCGCTCCGCCGGGCGATCCGCACTTTCTTGCCGTCGGCGAGCCTCTTGTGGCCGACCCGCGTGGGTTTCCCGCTGCTCGGATCGACCACCATGACGTTCGAAACGTGGATGGGCGCCTCTTTCTCTACCACGCCACCCTGCACGCCCTTGGCCGGGTTCGGCCGTGTATGGCGTTTTACGACGTTCACATGTTCCACGATGATGCGACTCTTCTTCGGCAGCACGCGCAGCACGCGCCCCATCTTGCCGCGGTACTTGCCGGAGAGCACGACCACCGTATCATCCTTGGCCACGTGCATGCTCACACCACCTCGGGAGCCAGAGACACGATCTTCATGAATTTCTTCTCGCGCAGCTCGCGTGCGACCGGCCCGAAGATCCGCGTTCCGATCGGCTCGCGCTTCTCGTTGATGATGACGACGGCATTCTCGTCGAAGCGGATGTAGCTGCCGTCGCGGCGACGCTGCTCCTTGGCAACGCGGACGACGACCGCCTTGACGACATCCCCCTTCTTCACCGCGCCACCCGGAATTGCCTGCTTGACGGCACAAACCACGACGTCACCCAGGTGTGCGTAGCGGCGGCGTGTCCCCCCGAGCACCTTAAAGCACTTGGCCTGCTTGGCACCGGAGTTGTCCGCCACGGCAACGAGGGTTTCCTCCTGGATCATGTCTCCTCTCCCACCGTGGGCAGCACGTATTTTTCGCCACCGCGCCTGAGGATCTCGACCAAGCGCCAGCGCTTGGTCTTCGACAGCGCGCGAGTTTCGGCGACGCGAACAAGGTCTCCGATCTCGCAGCTGTTGTCGGCGTCGTGCGCGTGGAGCTTGACACCCCTGCGCATCACGCGTCCGTACACGGGATGCTTCACCAGACGCTCCACGCGGACGGTCACCGTCTTGTCCATTTTGTTGCTGACGACCTCGCCTGTGCGGGTACGCAAGCGGCCACGTTGCTTCATGGTCTCATCCCTTCAGCGACCTCAGGAGCCGGACGCCTTCGCGCCCGACTTCGCGCCGCTGCTCCTCGCTGCGGAGCTCTTCGCCTTCGCTTTTTTCCTCGTCTTCGGCTTGGCTTTCGGCTTCCCTCTGACCTTGGACGACTGCTTCTTCTTGGCCGGCTTGTCGCCCCGGGAGGCTGCAACCCGCGCCGACGATGCCGTCGTGTGGCGGCGCCGGCGCGTCGACTCGACAACGCCTCGCTCGGCCAGCAACGTCTTGGCGCGCGCGATGTTTCTCCGCATCGCGCGCAAGATGAGCGGGTTGTCGAGCTGCCCCAGCGAGTGCTTGACGCGCAGCATGAAGTACTCGTGCTGCCACTCGTCCCGCTTCTGCTCCAGCTCGTCGACCGGCAACTCGTGCATCTCCTTCGCCTTCACGCCGCGTGCCTCCCCTCGGCCTGGAGGAACTTCACGCGCACCGGCAGCTTGCTACCGGCAAGACGGAGGGCTTCGCGCGCCACTTCCGCGGACACGCCCTCGAGCTCGAAGAGAATGCGCCCCGGCTTGACGACCGCCACCCAGAACTCCGGGTTTCCCTTTCCCTTGCCCATCCGTGTTTCAGCCGGCTTCTTGGAGATCGGCTTGTCGGGAAAGATGCGGATCCACAACTTGCCGCCGCGCTTGACCCGGCGCGTGATGGCGATTCGCGCCGCCTCGATCTGCCGGGCATCGATCCAGCCGGGATCGAGCGTCTGCAACCCGAACTCGCCGAAGGAGAGCGTCGAGCCGCGGTAGGCCAGACCGTTGCGACGCCCCTTCATCCTCTTGCGGTACTTCGTTCGCTTAGGCGCCAGCATCGACGCTCACCCCTTCACGATCGCCGGCCATTTGACGCTTGAACTCGTGCGGGAAGATCTCACCGTTGTAGATCCACACCTTGACACCGATCGTCCCGAACGTCGTGCGCGCCGTGGCCGTCGCATAGTCGATGTCTGCGCGCAGGGTGTGCAAAGGCACCCGTCCCTCGTGGTACTTCTCGATGCGAGCCATCTCGGCGCCGCCGAGGCGGCCTTTGCAGGTCACCTTGATCCCCTCGACCCCCATGCGCATGGCGGAAGAGATCGTCTTCTTCATGGCGCGGCGGAAGGAAACGCGCTGCTCCAGCTGCAGGGCGATGTGTTCCGCCACCAGCTGCGCGTTCTTCTCCGGCTTCTTCACCTCGCGGATGTTCAGGAAGATGCTCTTCCCCGTGAGGTGGTTCAGCTCGTCGCGCAGCTTGTCGACCTCGCTGCCCTTGCGCCCGATCACCATTCCGGGTCGCGCGGCGTGGATGTCGATCTGGAGTTTCTTTGCGGTGCGCTCGATGACGACGTCGGCGACTCCCGCCTTGCGCAGGCGCTGGCGAATGTATCGACGTGTCCTCTGGTCCTCCATGAGCCAATCCGCGTACTCCTTGCTCGCAAACCAACGCGAGCCCCAGGTGCGGATGACGCCAAGGCGGAACCCGACCGGATGAGTCTTCTGGCCCATTCACTCCTCCTTACGAAGCCGCCGCTTTGGCATCCTAGGACGCCGACTTGCTGCCCTTGCGCTTGCGACTGCTCTTCCCCTCGGCGGCTTCGGCTGCCGCGGAGCCGCCCGCGTTGGCCTCGACCGCATCCTCGTACTCCTGCAAGACCAATTCGACGTGGCAGGTGCGCTTGCGGATACGGAAAGCACGCCCCTGCGCTCGCGGACGCCAACGCTTCAGCGTCGGCCCCTCGTCCACAGCCACGCTCTTCACGAAGAGCAGATCGGCGTCAAAGCGACGATCCTCGGCCGCTGCTTTCTCGCGCGCGTTTGCGGCAGCAGATTGGATGAGTTTGCGCATCGGGACGGCGGCGTTACGCGTGACGAACTGCAGGGTGTGCAGAGCCACTTCCACGTCCTTGCCGCGCACGAGGTCGGCCACCTGCCGCATCTTGCTGGCCGGGATCCCTGAATAGCGTAGAATCGCTCTCGACTCCATGGACCTCTCCCGCTACTTCTTCCCGCCGGCCATCTGCGCCTTGGTCTTGCTCGTATGGCCGCGGAAGTTCCGCGTGGGTGCAAACTCTCCCACTTTGTGACCCACCATGTTTTCGGTGATGTAGACCGGAATGAACCGGTTGCCCGTGTGCACGGCCAGCGTGTGGCCGACGAACTCGGGGAGGATGGTGGAGCGGCGCGACCACGTCTTGATGACGCGCTTCTCCCCCGCCTCGTTCATCACTTGAATGCGGCGGACCAGATGCTCGTCCGCGAACGGACCCTTTTTCAGCGATCGTGGCATCGTTCTCCGCTCCTCGATCCGACGTCCACCGTTACTTCTTGTGCCTGCGGCGGACGATCAGCTTGTCGGACGCTTTCTTCTTTCGCGTTCTGTAACCCTTGGTCGGCCATCCCCACGGACTACAGGGATGCCGCCCGCCGGCGGACTTGCCCTCGCCGCCTCCCATCGGATGGTCGATCGGGTTCATGGCGACACCGCGCACTCGTGGCTTCCGCCCCAGCCAGCGCTGGCGCCCTGCCTTCCCGAGCTGGATGTTCTCGTGCTCGAGATTGCCGACCTGGCCGATCGTCGCTTTGCACTCCACTCGCACCTTGCGCATCTCACCGCTCGGCAAGCGCAGCTGCGCGTAGTTGCCCTCCTTGGCCATCAGCTGCACGGAAGTCCCCGCGCTTCGCGCCATCTGCGCGCCCTTGCCCGCCACCAACTCCACGGCGTGCAAGACGGTGCCCACCGGGATCTTCGAGATCGGCAGGCAGTTCCCGGGTTCGAACTCCGCCTCGGGACCACTCAGCACGGTGCGCCCCACCTCGAGGCCGACGGGCGCAATGACGTAGCGTTTCTCGCCATCGACGTAATGCAAGAGTGCGATGCGAGCGCTGCGGTTCGGGTCGTACTCGATCGCCACGACCTTCGCAGGAACGCCGTCCTTCTCGCGCTTGAAATCGACACGACGGTAGTTGCGCTTGTGCCCGCCGCCGCGGTGCCGGGAAGTCACGCGCCCGCTGTTGTTGCGCCCACCGGTACGGCGCAACGGCTGCAGGAGCGACTTCTCGGGCCGATCGCGCGTGATCTCCTTGAAGTCCGACACCGTCTTGAATCGCTGCGTCGGCGTCACCGGCCTGAACTTCTTGACTGGCATCGATTCCCTCTCCCGGCTTCCCGACGCCTTGCGTCGGGCACCCGTCCCTCGGCTCAGACGGCCTCGTAGATGTCGATCTTCTGCCCTTGAGCAACCGTCACGATAGCCTTCTTCCAGGACGACCGGCGGCCGTAGAAGCGCCCCAGTCGTTTGCCCTTCCCGAGCATGTTCATCGTCGTGACCCCGGTCACCCGCACGTCGAACAGCTCCTCGACCGCCTTGCGGATCTCGGGCTTGGTCGCACGCGGGTGCACGCGGAAGGCATACTTGTTCTGCTCGTCTCGCAGGACCATGTTGCGCTCGGTGACGACCGGCGAAATGACAACCTGCTCCGCATTCATCCCCCGAACACCTCCTCGAGAGCCGTCAAGGCACCCTTCTCGATGACGAGGTCGTCGGCACGCAAAACCTGATACGCGTGCAGCTGGTTCGCCGCCTGCACCTCGACGTTGCGAATGTTCCGGCATGACTTGACCAGGTTCTGATCGGAGGCGGAACTCACGAACAGCACCTTGCGTTCACCGAGGCCCATCGACCGCAACAGCTTGGCGATGGTTCGCGTGCTCGGCGCCTCGAGCTGCAGCCCCTCGATCACGTGCACGTTGGCGCCCGCGGCCCGGTCGGACAGCGCGCCGCGCAGCGCCAGGCGACGCACCTTCTTCGGAATGCTGTAGCTGTAGTCGCGCGGCTTCGGCCCGAAGATGGTTGCACCGCCAACCCGGTTTCCCGTGGTCGCAGATCCGGCACGCGCTCGCCCCGTGCCCTTCTGGCGAAAGAGCTTCGACTTCTGCCCCGAGGCCTCCGAGCGCGTCTTCGTCCTGTGCGTGCCCTGGCGCTGATTGGCCAGGTAGGACTTGATGCTCTCGTACAGCGCGTGACCATGAACCTCGGCTTCGAACAAGTCGTCCGGGAGATTCAAGCTGCCCTGCGACTGGCCCTCGGATGTGTAGACTGTTGCGTCAGCCATCACACGCCTCCCGCGCCCTTGCCGGCCACGCGCACCAGCACGAGGCCGTTGCGCGCCCCTGGAACGGCACCGCCAACCATGAGCAGGTTGTTCTCGGTGTCGACCTGCTCTACGCGCAGATTGCGCGCCGTGACGCGGGCGTTGCCGTGACGTCCCGGCATGCGGATCCCTTTCATGACGCGCGCCGGCGTTGCGCACTGACCAATCGCTCCCGGCTGGCGGTAGTTGCGCGACCCGTGCGTTTTCGGTCCGGTCCCGAAGCCGTGTCGCTTGATGCCACCCTGGAAGCCGCGCCCCTTGCTGACACCGACGACGTCGACCTTGGCAACATCGTTGAAAAGGTCCACGGTGAGCTCCTGGCCCACCTCGTACTGGCTCGCGTCCTCGACGCGCACTTCGCGCAGCCATCGACGCGGCAGAACGCCCGCCTTGCGAAAATGCCCGCGACGCGGCAGCGTCGCCAGCGCCGGGCGCATGTCGCCGTAGCCGATCTGCACGGCTTCGTAGCCGTCGGTGTCGCGGGTCTTCACCTGCACCACCGGACACGGCCCGATCTGCAGCACGGTCACCGGCGTCACCTCGCCGGTCTCCTGGTTGAAGACCTGGGTCATCCCCAGCTTCTTGCCCAGCAGTGCTTTCATGGCTCCTCCTCGGCCGCTCGTCCGCTCAGAAGGGCTTGGCCTCGGCGTGCACACCCGCCGGCAGCTCCACCTTCAACACCGCATCGACCGCCTGCTGCGGCGGACGAATGATGTCGATCAAGCGCTTGTGAACGCAGACCTGGAACTGCTCGCGCGACTTCTTGTCCACGTGCGGCGACCGCAGCACGGTGTAGACCGTCTTCTTCGTCGGCAGCGGAATCGGACCGCGAATATCGGCTCCGGTACGCTGGGCCGTGCGCACGATCTCGTTCGCCGAACGATCGAGGATGGCGTGCTCGTAGGCCCTCAACACGATGCGAATGTTCTGTTCGCTCACGACGAAACTCCAACCCTCACTCGGTGATCGAGGTGACGACACCGGCTCCGACGGTGCGGCCGCCCTCGCGGATCGCGAAACGCAATCC
>CP070763.1:389524-396004 GCA_020349025.1 Candidatus Latescibacterota bacterium
GACGGCGACGGATACGTGGCCGCCGATCGCGGCGGCGACGATTGCGTCGACCAGTTCTCCTCGGTGTTCATCGAGGCAACGACCGAGTGTGACTCCGCCACGCCACCCATCTTCCTGCACGGAGCCTTTCCGATCGCGGACCACTCCTGGGCACAGGATGCCAACGGCGGGTTCCACCTCTACCACCATGCCGGAGAGGGTCAGCAGAGCATCTACCACTTCACCTCCGACAACCTCGAGGATCTCGTACCGTTCAGCGCAACGCCGGCACTCGACTTCACACTGGCTGGCTGGGACTCGCATGCCGTATGGGCACCGAGCATCGTCGAGGTGGATGGTACCTACTACATGTTCTACACCGGTACGACGGGCTCTGGGAACGACCCCACCGCGATCCAGCGGATCGGCGTTGCCACATCGACCGATCTCGTGACCTGGACGCGCGCCCCGATCAACAACTGCGCCGGCACGAGTGGTGAGGGCTGCGTCTACGAATGCAACGAGGCATGGACCGCTTGGGACAACGGCGGCGCCTACGATGCCCAGTGTCGCGACCCCTTCGTCGTGCGCGACGAGGCCAACCGGCGTTGGTTGATGTTCATGACCGTACGGCTCGATGTCACCGGCATCACGAGCCAGGCGATCTCCGTTGCGGTATCGACCGATCTCCTCAATTGGAGCGGTCTCGGCTACATCGCCGCCACGGCGAGTGGGCGCACCGACGGCAGCGGCATCCTCGGCCAGCGTTCGGGTGGTGTCGCAGAGAACGCCTTCGTCACCGAGCATGGTGGAGTCTTCTATCTCCTGTTCACCGACTGGCGCGACGAGCTCGACTCGAACTCCGACTGCGGCAGCCCGTTCATCGAGTGCACGATGGTGCAGTACGCGACGACACGCGTGCTCGGAGCCACACCGGACGGCAGTCTGCATTGGGAGTATCAGGGCTACACACCCGACCGCGGTGTCAACGCGGTCGAGGTGATCGTGCGCGAGGGGGACACCTGGATTCAGACCCAGAGCGTGGCCAACGAGCACTCGGGCGATACTGAAGAACACGAGCGCGCGCTACGCGTCAAACGCATGGTGTGGCGACCGGACGGCTCCTGGTGGTCATCGAACCTCACCAACCTGGCGTGCCGGGTCCCGAGCGCCGAGATCAACCCTGGAGCGCCGGAGGTGTGCGACGACACCATCGACAACAACTGTTCCGGCGAGATCGACGAAGATCTCTGCGTCGGAACCTGCATCGATGCCGATGGCGATGGTTACGGGGTCGCGGCGCTCCTCTCCTGCCCCTTTCAGCAGCGCGACTGCAACGACGAGCTGGCACACGCGTACCCCGGAGCCCACGAGGTGTGCGACGGCATCGACAACGACTGCAACGACGTCGTCGACGAAGGGCACGTCCTCTGCTGGACCTCGGGTGAGCCGCGAAGTGGGCTCGATGCCGAGGAGCGCGATGCTCCCAGGATCCCCTCCACTGCCGGCCGGTCGTCGACGGGCAGGTCGTCACCCCACGGGTCGTCGCTCCGCGGGTCGTCACCGCGCAGTTCGACACTGCGCACGCACCTGTGGACTGCAGCCGATGCCCACGTCGCAACCCACCTCGACCTGCGCTACTCGGTCGGCACGACGAGCCGCGTGAGTCTCGATGTCTTCGACGTGGCGGGCAAACGTGTCCACGCGCTCGATGTTGGGATCCGCAGGCCTGGCCATTACCAGACGCAATGGGATTGGCGCGACCCGTCGGGCGGCCGGGTCGCGCGCGGCATCTACATCGTCCGGCTGACGGCGGGCGCCGAGGTACACACGCGTAAGATCGTCAAGCTGCGTTAGCAACTCGCACCGCCGGCTTCCACAAGCTGCTCTTTGCCACGGCTCGTAGGCTTGCGCCTGCCTTTGCCGCACGAACCTTCTCTGCACCGCTGACGCCGCACCCCGGCGTGGTACGATGCCCGATCGCAACGGCGATCGGACTCGCATGAACATGGAACAGCAAGTGCGACCGGCGGCAGAGGACGGGCACCCGGTACTCGTCCTTCTTTTTGGCGCCGGGCTGATCAGCTTCTCGCCGATTCTCGTCAAGCTGGGCGTCCTCGAGGGCCTCGGCACCACCGCGATCGGCTTCTGGCGCAACCTCGGCGGTGGGCTCGTCCTCTTCGGCGTGGCCGCCGCGCGCCGCCGGAGCTGGCGCCTCCCGAGCCGCGCGCTCCTCTATGCCGCCATCTCGGGCGTGGCGTTCTGCGTCGATCTCTTTGCATGGCATCGCTCGATCGTGTACGCCGGAGCGGGCCTGTCCACGATCCTCGCCAACACGCAGGTGTTTGCAGCGGCGGTCGTCAGCTACTTCGTCTTCAAGGAGCGCCTCACCTTCCCCTTCATCCTGGCCGCCTCGGTCGCCTTCATCGGCGTGGCGCTTCTCGTCGGCATCGGAAGCGAGGAGGTTGCGCTCACCGGCACGTATGCGCGCGGCGTCGTCTACGGGTTGGTGACCGGCATCGCCTACGCCGGCTTCGTCGTCAGCCTGAAGAAGGGTCAGATCGGAGTCCCGAAGCCGGATCCGATCACGTTCGTGGCCTGGTCGTCTCTCTTCTCGGCGATCTTCCTCGGCATCGTAGGGTGGATCGAGGGCAGCGAGTTCGTGCCGCACACGCCCAGGGCGTATTTCTCGCTTGCCGGGCTCAGCCTCTTGGTGCAGGCCGTCGGCTGGCTCGCGATCAGCGGTGCGCTGCCGCGTGTGGTCACGGCGCAGGCAGGCTTGATTCTGCTCCTGCAGCCGATTCTCGCCACGGTGTGGGGTGTACTCTTGTACGGCGAGTATCTGACGCCTCTGCAGATCGTCGGTGCAGCCATCACGCTCGTCGCCATGTACTTCGGCATCACCCAGCGCAAGCAACCCACGAATCGCAGCGGCTACTCCGCCTGAGCGCATCTGGCGAGAATCGAGCGCCTGCACTCCGGGAAGCACGGGGAGCAGGACCCGACATACGGGCGGCTCGGTCCCGAATCCGATTCCTCACGGTCGAGGGCGGATGAAGAACCCGACCGAGTCGGCGCTGGCGGAGCCGAAGAGGCCGATGCCTCCCTCGACATGGAAGATGGGGCGCTCGAAGTTGCCGCCGAGGTTGTTGCCGAAGGAGAAGCCGGAGTCGTTCTGCGGAATCGACCGCACGAGATCGTATGCGTTGCGATCGAGTGCCAGGATCTTGTACTTGTAGCGCCCCTGGAAGAAGATCGCGAACCATGGCAGTCGCACGCTGCCTTCCAACGCCTCGAGTGCCGGCGAAGAGCCTTGGCGATCGATCTGGTCGAAGTCATCCTCTTCGAAGAACTCCGGCTCGATGACGAAATCGGAATCGGGATCCAGGCTGAACACGCCGAGCTGGAACGCATCGACGTCGGGACGCGCGAAACGCGCCTCCAGCAAACCCTCCGCGTACACCAACTGGTTCTCCGGCGCGAAGTACACGCTGTCTCCCAGGGCTTCGTACGTCCGAAGCTCCCGTACGACCGTCAGATCCACGGGATCCAGGAGCAACCATGCATCGACTTGCAACGAGTCGGGCGTCATCGTCTGCGCTTGGACGACCTCACCGCGCGTGCTGACGGCGCGCAGCCGATACGACGTACGTGGCTCGACGGTGAGGGTAGGAACGCGCTCGGGCCGATACACACCCGGCTGGCTCGATTCGATGTACGACACCTCCGGCCCATCCGGAAGCACCTGAACCGTGATCGTGGCCCCGGGTTCTGCGGAGGCCTCCGGCGTGTATGCCACCTCGGGCGAGAGAACTCGAGTCATCGTCACCTGCGGGAGCGGCTTTCCTACCATCAACAATCCGTCGATGACGAGCGTGCCGACGTCGTTCGGCGCAAAGAACTCGCTGGGATCTCGATCGGTCGAGCAGCCCACGAGAAGCACGCTGGCCAGGAGAAGCAGGGCCGCGCGCTTTGCCAAACGCCGACATGCCGATGCTGGCACCGCGTCCGCCCCCCGTGCTCTCTTCTCTTGCTTGTCGCGTCCCATCCCGTAACTCCCGTCAGAACTTGAAGTGCATCCCCAGGCTCGGAACGATCGGCAGCATCTTGACCACCTCGACGTCCGGCTCATCGTTGTCGAACTGCACGAACCACTCGTTGCGGCGTGTATAGACGTTGAAGAACTGCAGGAAGGCACGCGCGTTCTGCCCGAAGAGCGTGAAGTCGCGATTGATGCTGAAATCGAGCCGGTGGTAGGGCAGAAGACGCGAGCTGTTGCGCTCACCCGGCAACACGCGTGCACCGGGCGTCAGCCCACCCAGCGCCGGATCTTCGATCCGGTAGCGTGCCGACGCCGGCGTGAACGCTTGTCCCGTCGCATACACGAATGTGAGCCCGTACGACCATGGGCCGGTCCGATAATTGAAAACCGCCTTGACGTCGTGTCGCCTGTCGTACTTGGGCGCGTAGGTGCTGCCACCGTTCAGTTGGTCGAACGTGCGGCGCGACCACCCCAGCGTGTATCCCAGCCAGCCGGTGACTCGTCCGACGCGCCGTTGCGCAAAGAACTCGACGCCGGTCGCGTACCCCGTGCCCCCCGTGTAGAAGAGATCGGACGCGGCGAAGCTCTCCTGGTCGGCCGGTGTGTTGTTGTTGAAGGTGACGAGATTCTCCAGATCGGTGTAGTACCCCTCGACCGAGAGCTCGTACATGCGCGAGGGCTGCCAACTGACCCCTAGAACACCCTGCACCGAGCGCCCCGGTGTGGCGGATTCATCGATCGGCACGTAGACGTCGGCCGCCGAAAAGCCTTCGGTCGCAATCAGCTGCAGATACTGGTTGTAGATCCCGCCGCCCACCTTCACGCGGACGCCGTTGGCGACGACCTGGCTCGCCGAAACGCGCGGCTCGAGCAGCAGACGTTCCCCATCCGTGATGTAGCGCGAGCGCAGCCCGAGACGCAGCGACGTGCCTTCACGCGGTGCCCACTGGTCGTCGACGTAGGCCGCGATCTCGATCGGCGTACTGCTGAAGCCGGTGGCTTCGTCCAGGTTGAAGCTCTGGTCGAACTGGAAGTCGAACAACGAAGCCTCGATGCCGAACTTCACGGCGCGATTCTGGCGCTGCCAATCGAGCTCGGCTCGCGCCGTGAAATCGCGCAGCCTGTTGTTGACGGCAAACGGCGTGTTGAAGAAGCTCGCGCGCGTCACGCTCTCGTACTCGCTCCCCGACGCTGCCATTCGAAGCAGCAGGTTGTTAGAGAGCAGGCGATTGTAGGCGGCCGAGAGCACGGTGTTGCCCCACTCCACCCGAAAGCTCGTATCCGCGTCGGGCTCGACGCGCAGGTTGTCGCGTCCGCGGTAGGCGTTGAGCTCGGTCCAGCTGCCATCCCGGCGTGTCGTGAAGCGACCGTTCAGGTCGTAGAAGTTGTAGTACGGAATCTCGGGCGTGTCGCGACGCAGCGCCGACAGGATTGGCTCGAGATAGGTGCGGCGGCCGCTCACCAACCAGTGGTTGCTTCCGAGCGGCCCCTCGAGCGTCAGTCGGGCGGCGATCGTGCTGATCATCGCTTGCCCGGTGATCCGCGGCGAAGTCGGATTGCGGCTCTTGATGTCGACGACGGAGCCGAGACGCCCGCCATGCTCGGCCGGATACGCGCCTTTGTACAATGTCACGTCCTGGATTGCGTCGGAGTTGAACGTGGAGAAGAAGCCAAAGGCGTGTGTGGGATTGTAGACCGGCACGTCGTCGAGCAGGATGAGTGTTTGATCCGGCCCGCCGCCGCGGATGTAGAGGCCGCTCGAGACGTCCGACGCCGCTTGCACGCCGGGCAGGAGCTGCAACGTGCGGATCAGGTCCGGTTCACCGATCGAGGGCACCGATTCGAGTTGCTCGATTTGCAGGCTCACGACGCCTGTCTGGACATCTTTTTCCCGCCCCAGCCGTGGAGCTTCCACGACGACACGCTCGGTCGTGATCGGCTGCGGCGTCAGCCCTGCGTCGAGAACCGTGTCCTCGTCCGCTGCGCGCACGATGAGCGAATCGACCTGTTCGCCGTAGGCGACGAACGCGAAGCGGACCTCATAGCGACCCGGAGGAACGTCGAGGATCCGGTAGCGCCCTTCAGAGTCTCCCAAGGCTCCGAGCGCAACCTCTGATGAATCGACCGCCGACGTGCCACGCAGCGAAACTGCGGCGTAGGGGAGCGCGGCGCCGCTCTCCGCATCGCGCACCACGCCCGACACCGTAGCCGCGAACCCGCGCGAAACCGTCCCGAGGAGCACGCCCAGAGCGAGCACCAAGACCACGAGCTTGCTGCACCGGAGTGCCAACCGTTGCGTTCCCTTCGGGGTCGGAAAAGCCGTGCCGGCGCCCAGACAGGAGGACGCTGCGGGGCAGGAGCACTGATTCTACTTCGGATTCGATGGCACGCGGTGCGTGGATGCAGCCACGGGCTGCCTCGAGAGCATCGTGGGCGGGGAGCCCGCTCCGCCAGAGACA
>CP070763.1:396104-402417 GCA_020349025.1 Candidatus Latescibacterota bacterium
CGGAGAGGACGCGGATTCGTGGATCTCGATCGCGCGGTTGTAGCCTCGGATTGCCTCCTCGTAGTCGCCGCGGATGCTGTGGACGATTGCAATGTCCGTGTGGCATGAGCCGACACGCGCATCGTCCGCTCCGTACGCGTCTTCGAGGATCCGTAGCGCGCGTTCGTAGTTTTGCAGCGCCTCCGAGAAATCCTGCTGCATCAAATGCAGACCCGCGATGTTGCGCAAGCTGCGCGCCAGAGCAGGATCGTCTGGTACCCCATGCGCCTCGCGGATTCTCAACGCCTCGTGCGCGAGCTCCCACATCTCCTCGCGCGTTCCGTGTCGCCACAAGGCCCGGACGAGCACGTCGAGAGCGTCGGCCACGCGAGTCTGCTGAGAATCTGCCCGGACTTCCTCGAGAAGCACACGCGCCGCCCGCTCGGCCTCGTCGTGCTTCCCCTCCTCCAGGAGTTCCTGGAGTCCTTCGAGGCGCGCCGCGTATTCGAGCGTGCCACCCGCATCCGGGTCCTTCTCCGGGGAGGAGCATGGTGCCACTGCGAGACTCAGACACACGATCGCCGCGGCTTGCAGTCCGCGGCTTGGGGAGCGTGATGGACGTAGCGACGACATGGATCATCCTCGCCACGACGTCGTGCAGGCGGCACGAAGTGTCGGTATGGCTTGCTCATGGCTCGATTCGAACGATCTGGTACCAGAGGTCCTTCGAGCCCATCATCTCGTCACGGATGACTCCGGCCATGGCCTCGAGCGTGCTGTTCCGGTTCGACTGCGGGCGGACTTGAAGCCTGCGTAGATTGAGCGCCACGAGCTTCTCCGGGTCGAGCTCCAGGGCGAGCTGATCACCAGCGCCTTCGAGCGGCGCTGTTTCCGCAGCGTCGGTACCGGCGACGGCTTCCTCCTCTGCATCATGGAACTCCTGCGCGATGCGGGACTCGAGGTCGAGCCGAGGCTCGCGCGAGGCGACGATGAGGAGGATCTCGCTGCTCTTGCCATCGAACTCCCAGTACGCCGCGTCGGGAAGCCGGTGGCGCACACCACCCACGACGGGGTTCGTCGTGAGCGCCCGTCTCGAGGGAAAGAGCGTGAAAACGACGCCCGGATCTTGGGTCGACTCGTTGAATACGTACAGGTACGCATCTTCGCGGCTCTCGAGAGTCAAGAAGAGCGAGTCTCCGGCCTGCAGCTTCAGGTTCGAGTTGGCGTCGAGAAGCTCCTGGATGCTGCTGGCCTGGTGTTTGTAGAACTGCGTCTGTACGCGCAGGCGTGGCTCGGGCAGGAAGTGGAGGATCGCCCAGACCACTGCAGCCAGTGCCACCATGCCCGTCGCGGCGCCTCCGAGCCGACGCCAACGCGAGGGAGGCGGCGCGGGCGCCGGCTGCACACAGACGGCCGCGCGCAGAGCTTTCTCCATGTCGCCGAAAGTGGCGAAGCGCTCCTCCGGCTGCGCTGCCAACGCCTTGTTCACGACCTGCAGGAATGCGGGTGGGAGATCGGGCCGGCGGTCGCGTAGCGGAGTGGTCTCACCGCGTTTGTGTTTGTCGGTCAGCTCCTTGAGGCCGTGCGCTTGCACAGGATAGTCGCGCGCAACGAGCCGGTACAGGAGAACGCCCAGACTGTAGATGTCCGACGCCCGCGTCGGCGGGCCCGCGTCGAGCAAGAGCTCCGGAGCCATTGCGAGTGGGGTTCCCTGCCCGCCCGATTCGTCCGACAAATCCGGCGCCTCCTTGCGCGCCGTCCCAAAGTCCATGAGAACGATGCGGCCTCCTTCTTGACGCATGACGTTCGTGGGCTTGATGTCGCCATGAACGAGCCCGGCCGCGTGGATGGCTGCGAGAGCGCCGCACAGCTCGATGCCGACGAGGGCCGCTTCGTCGGCACTGAAGCTGCCGCTGCAATCCAGGCACTCTTCGAGCGTCTTGCCGTGGAGCAGCTCGGTCCAGATCCCGACCAATCCGTCGTGGATGTCCGCCCCGTGCACGGTGATCACATTGGGATGATGAACCTGAGCGAGGCAACGCGCCTCCTTGAGAAGTCGCTCTGGCGCCTGCCGGCCGGAAAAGTGGTCGGGCCGGAGCAGCTTGAGCGCAACCTCCAGGTCCAGCGAGGAATCGTAAGCGCGATAGACCTCACCATAGGCGCCTTCGCCGATCTTCTCGAGAAAGGCGAGGTGCCCCCAAGTCGAAAACTGCGGCACGAGGTTTTGTCGCGACTCGGAGTTGTCGTCTTGTGCCGGGTTCTGCGGCTCACGCAAGCTTCCCGTGGTCTTGACCGCATCGCGCGAGTGACAGACTTGCGCGACCGCTTCGAAATCGCGCAGCAGTGCGAGCTTCTTGGCAAGCTCCGGATGGGTTCTTTGGTGATGCTCCCAGTCCACCGGCGTGCCGTCGGCAATGGACTCGGCAAGTCGATCGAGCCACGCACGCGATTTGCCGTTGCTGTCATTGCGTCCCATCGGTCCCCTCCGCCATCTGCAGGAGCGCGCGCGATATCAGCATCCGGGCAGCGTTCGAGGATGGGCTGCTGATTGCCTCGGCCACCTGCGCATACGTGAATCCGAGCTCGAGCCTCAGAACCACCGCCTCGCGTGTTCTCTCCGGCAGCTTCTCCAAGGCCGCTTCGTAGGCTTCGATCCTCTCGGCGGTGAGCGCGTCCTCGAGGGGGGACGGACCAGGCTGGCGCAGGCTGTCCCCCAGCTCGACGCTCTGGGGCCGGACGTTGGCTCGCCGGATCTCGTCGCGCACCAGATTCATGAGGATCTGCCTCAGGTAGGCGAGAAAGGAGCCCTCTCGCCGTGGTTCGAAGTCCTCTATGTGTTGAAACGCACGCATGAGCGTGACCTGCACAAGGTCGTTCGTTTCCGTCACGCCGCGCATGTGGCGTGGGAGACGCCCGTGGGCCCAGCGTTGGAAGGAGGGTAAGTAGCGTTCGAACAAACGGTTACGGGCGGATTCGTCGCCGCCGCGGGCGCGCTGGAGAAGCGCGGATGTGGATTCCAGGGGGCGCTCACCGCTCGGGTCTGGACGCTGCGTTTCCTCCGCCACGGTTCATCCCAGGTCTCGACGGCGCCGGGCCATTCAGCCAATCGACGTGTGCTGATTGCACCGCTGTACGGATGCTCGAAGATTAGGCCATTCTGCGCCGCCGCGGGGCACAATTCGGAGGGCGTCACCGTAGCCCAGATCACGTACGGCTTCCGACCAGGATGCGCCACACGGTCTCATCCTCTGGATCGGCGCGGATCTCGATGTCGAGAAACTGCTGGATCACGTCGATGTTCGTTCTCGTGTGGGAGCTTGGCGTGAGGGTTCTGAAGCTGCCGCCGCCGGCGAGGGCGAGTGGCAGGAGGAGCTGGTCGGCGAGGTGCGCACCGACCGGCACGCCGGCGTCCAGGTAGCGACGTGCCTCGCGCACCGCGCCGCGCGCCACGCGCTCCGCAGGCACGCCCTTCATCCCGTGCCCAGTGAAGATCTCGGTGACGAACTCGCCCGCGACCTCGATCAAAAGCACGTTCCCCGGGCCGTGGGAAGCGTGGATCTCGACCGTCTCGAGGTCATCGCCGCCGATCGACAAGCCGTCGCCCACGATCTTCAGCTCGCGCTGCGCGATGTGGGTCGGCAGCCGGGCGATCAGAGCGCGGGCTCGTTTCCGATGGATCGTGCCGCGCTCGAGGAGGTCGAGTCGGCGCAGGCGCGCGCTCGGCTTCACGTGTACCCGCACCTTGCCACCACCCGCCGGATAGAACCCATGTCGCTCGAGCTGGAGCGTCACCTCGGGACCCATGCGATTGATGAGAGGAATGAAAGTCTCCTGGATGAAATCGAACGGCGGGCACATTGGATTGTGCGTTCCACCCACGAGGAGAAGCGTGGACGCGCCCGCGGCAGTCAGGAGCGGAGGAAGCACGGTTTGAAGGACGAGCGTCGTGCTCCCGGCGGTTCCAATGTCGAAGCGGAACTCGCGCGCTTCCGCGCGCTCCGGCGCGCGCAGCGGTCGAAACGACATCTCCTGTGACCCCAACGCCGCGCCGAGAACCTCCGCCTTCCCCACCTGAGCCGCTGCCGTCACTGCGGTCAGGTGCTGGCGTTGAAGTCCGGGTCTTTTCCGCTGTGCGCGAATCTTGCGGATGCGGAACGCCTTCCCCGTGACGAGGGCAAGAGCGAGCGCGGTGCGCAGGATCTGCCCACCCCCCTCGCCGGCCGAGCCATCGATCGTCAACATGACTGGGATTATGCCACGTCGATCGCGCTACGCACCCGGCACGGTGACGCCGGGTTCGGCTGCTGGTTGCGTCTCGGGTGCGGGGCTCGCGTCGGCAGGCACCGCGTCGGCGGCTCGAGACTCCCAGCCCCTGCGCAGCGAGAGCAGGATGAACGCGAGCAGGTAGAGTGCCGCGGCAACGGCGAGTGCGGCGCGGAATCCCTGCGTGAAGCAGATCAGCAGCACGCCGGTGGCCCCGATTACCGAGGCGGCGCCGTTGACCGCGAAGCCCCAATCGATTGCGGCGCCGACACGGAGGCCCGCCTTCGGAAACGGCATCCCCATGAAGAAACCGGCGGGAGCAATGAGCGCGGCCGCGAGCGCGACGCGCGCAGCGAGCGTCCAATGCCCAAAAGCCGCAACGAGCCTGGGGAAGAGGAGCACGTCCAGAAGGATCCACGCGATGATCGCGCCGAAAGCCAGGCGGTCGGGCACGCGTGGTGCGACACGGCTGCCGATGCCCGATGCGAGAAGGAGCGACACGAGCACCGTCGTGACGCTGTGGAGCGACGGGCCGATCAGGAGCGCGTACCTGTGGATGAGGATGATCTCCACGCACATGAACGCCATTCCCAGGACGAAGAAGTAGATCCACGGCACGGGTCGCAGCCTCTCGCCTCGCGTCGCGTAGGGCAGAAGGTTCAACGGCACGACCACGCAAACCGCGAGCAGCAGAATCACGCCGATCAAGAGCTTGGCCAATGGAAAACCGCGGAACTCGTAGGGTGACACCTTCTCGAGCGACCCGAAGGAGAAGTTCTTCCACAAGCCGAGCTGCGCCGCGAAGGGCCGGTTGTCGTTGCATGGGGAGAGGTCGATCTCGGCGTCGCTCTGGACCGCTTGCCAGCCCTCCGCCACGACCCGCGCAATGCGATTGTCCTCGTGTCCCGCCGCGGCCGGATACAGCAAGTAGATGTGCTCTTCGATCTCCGGAGTGAGCTCTCCGAAGGCGAAGCGGCGGATCTCCGGCGTCAGCGGTTTCTTCGACAGGAGGAGCATGTTGCGGCGCATCTTCGGCAGGTCGTACACGGCGAAATGGGCGCGCGCATCCTCCACGCCCAGCGCTTCGAGGCCCTCGATCACCTGACTCACCAGGCGCGGCATGTAGAACTGATGCTCCATCATCATGCAGCCGTCGGGCGTCAAGGCGCGCCAGTAGTCCTGGAACGCCTCGGTGGTGAAGAGGTAGGTCTCCGCCATGGCGAACGAGCCGGACGCCAGCGCCGAAAAGGTGTTGGAGCTCAACGAGTAGATGAAGTCGAAGGTATCGGGGTGGCGGCGGACGTACGCACGAGCATCCTCGGTCGCCACACGCACACGCGGGTCGGCGTAGATGTGGCCGCTGAACTCCGCCAGCTCCCCGCGGGTCATGAGCTCGTTCACGTGCGGCACGACCTCCACGGCGTGGATCTCGGTGGCACCGCACTGCAGCGCCTGCAGGACGTCGACACCCCCACCCGCACCGAGGGAGAGGAAGGTGCAGGAATCGAACTGCTCGAGCAGGTAGCTGACGTCAATGCCGAACTCGAAACGCAGCGAGTCGGGTCGATCCCAGTTGCCGTCGAAGCGGTAGACGGGCGAGTTCGCTGCATTGTCGATGTTGAGGCCGCGATAGTCCGGGCTGAAGTCGAAGATCTTGACCTTCGCCATGGCGTCCCAGTGCTTGTAGACAACGGGCGCACGTTCTTCGCGCTCGAGCTCCAGCCGCTCCGCGCGCGTCGACGCCAAAAGCACCATGGCGATGGCGACCGCGGTCGGGAGCAGCTTCCACGCCCTGCGACTTGCCAGGAAGGAGGCCACGAGCACGGGTAGAGCACAGTAGAACGCTGCCACCGGGGTTCCGACCCGGTTCATGAGCCCGATGACGACGACGACGGAAAGCGCTGCCGCCACCAGGTCCGCCATGTAGAGCACGGGGATGCGGCGGGGCGCGGCACGAAAGACCCATGCCAGCCCGATCCCCGCGCACACGTGCGCAGACGTGAGAACGGACAACGCCAGAACGAACTTGCCGACCTCGGCGGGGTCACGGAAGACCCGCGTCAAATCGGGC
>CP070763.1:402517-408758 GCA_020349025.1 Candidatus Latescibacterota bacterium
GTTGATAGTCGCGTCGGAGCAGTCGCCAGCGGGCGAAGACGTTCTCGGCCAGCGCCGCCCACATCAGGAAGAGGAGCGTCAGCGCGCTCACCACGAGGAGCCCCACCTTGACACGGTGATCTGTTCTCGTGATCTCGCTGCGTGTCGCGAGGGAGATGCGTTCGTTCTTGTCGCTCATGTTCGTCCGCCTCTCAATGGACCGGCCATTGCGACTTGCTCCAGTAGAAGTCCCAGTTGGGACCGCGCAGCTCGGAACCGACGTAGCTCAGGATCACGAAGCCGATCAGGAAGCATGTGAAGAGCGCGATCGCTGCCATCCGCGTCGAGCCCTCGCGCCTGAGCACGTGGATCGACCACAGTGCGTAGGCGGCCGTGAGCAAGGTTCCTGGATTGATGAAGATGATCACGAGCTGCGGCACGCCGGGGAACCAACTGCGCAGCCATCCGAAGTTCACCGGGATGGCGACGGTCAGGATGGCCGCGACGGCCCCGAACAGAAGGCTGCGCCAGGCGACGCGGCGCCCGGTGGCGTTGTCGAAGTAGGTCCCCGCCTCGCCCGGCTCGCGATCCAGATACGGGATCAAAGCGAGGCCGAGAACGACGATCGCGGGGATGACGAGCCCCCCCATGAAGGCGGAGTAGGAGACCATCTCCTGCAAACCGAGGAAGTACCACGGCGCTTTGGCCGGGTTCTCCGGAATGCTCGGATTTGCTGCTTCCTTCAGCGGTGCGTCGAAGAAAACGCCGAGGAGAAGGCTGAGGAGGACACACGCCATGAAGATGAAGAGCTCGGCGCGCAGCAGATAGGGCCACGACGGCACCGTGTCCTCCGGGTCGAGGTTCGTTGCCGGCGTACGATCGCGGATGACCGCCATGAGGCCGAATGTCTTCGCTCCCGCTTCGCTCGGCGTGTGCGCCACGTCGACTTCTCCAGGGCTGGCACTCGCGGCGCCGGCACCCGCAGCGTCGGCATCGATCGCCGCCGCACCCTTGCCTGCCACCGTCGGCGTCCCACCGGGGCGTCCGAGTCCACCATCCTTGCGAATGCGCCAGAAGTGCACGGCGAGAAGTGCCAGGACGAACAGCGGCAACACCATGACGTGCAGCAGGTAGAAGCGAATGAGCGCCTCCTCCCCCACCTCGCTGGCACCGAGGAGCAGACGCTTCTGGAAACCGCCGGGATCGAACCACCCCGTGATCCCGAGCGCGTCGGTCAGCTCCGCCGGGGAGCCGGCAATGTTGGCGCCGATCGTGACCGCCCAGTACGCGAGCTGGTCCCACGGCAACAGATAGCCGGTGAAGGAGAGGGCGAGCGTGAGCACGAAGAGCCCCATCCCCATGAGCCAGTTGAACTCACGCGGCTTGCGGTAGCTGCCGGTGTAGAAGACACGCGCCATGTGCAGGAAGACCGTGATCACCATGAGGTGTGCCGCCCAGCGATGCACGTTGCGGATGACGCGCCCCGTGGGGACCACGAAGTGGATGTCTTTCATGCTCTCGTAGGCGAGGTCGACCGAAGGCTTGTAGTAGACCATCAGCAGAACGCCGGTGACGACGAGGATCAGGAAGAAGGAGAGTGTCGCCATCCCCATGGCCAGCGTCGTCGAGAAGCGCAGCGTGCGCACGTGTGAACGTGTCGAGTGCAGGTGCAGGAAGACGTTCGAGAACACAGCCTGCGCTCGAGCGCGGTCGCTCGTGGGCGCGCCCTGGCGTACGAGCGAGTCGCGGAAGCTCGTCGGAACCTGCTTCAGGTTCGTCCAGAAAACGTCGAGGCCGGTGCCGTTCATCGCATTCCCTCGCTGCTGCTACACCGCGTACCAGGTGTCGGGCTTCACTTCGCGCTTCAGATCGACGACGAGGCTGCCGTCGGCGGCGCGTGAGACCTGCAGCCAACGCAGCCCGCGCGGCGCCGGCCCCCCGATCACTTCCCCTCGGTCGCCGAACTTCGAGCCGTGACAGGGACAGTGGAAGCCGTCGGGGCTGCGCGTGGCGATGCAGCCGAGGTGCGTGCACACCAACGACACGGCAGCCACGCCCTGCTCCGTGCAGCGCACGACGATGTTGCGGTCCTTGATGACCTGCTCGGTTCCGGGAACGAAGTCTCCTGGACTGCCGATGCGAAAACGCGCGCCCGCTTCTGGAAGCACACGCGGCATCGGCAGCTTGAGCGCTCCGAGCATCGATCCCACGACGGCGGCTGCGGTCATCCACAGCCCGGAAAGGCCGAGGAGGTCGCGGCGACTCACGGGTTCCGGTTCGAGACGAGCTGGCATTGCGGAATCTCCTTGAACATGAAACGTTCCATGGTGATGGCACCGGTCGGACAGCGCTCGGCACACAACCCACAGCGAATGCAGATCGTTTCGTCCTTCACGATGGCGGAGGCCTGCGCGGCATGCATGCCGTCGAGGCGCTGGTCCAGAAGCTCGAGCAGCGCACCGTTCGCGTGCAAGCGATCCGCGGAGACGATGCGCAGACAGAGACTGGGACAGACGTCGACACAGCCACCGCACAGAATGCACTTGTTACCGTCGAAGATCGTGTTGACGCCGCAGTCGAGGCAGCGCGAGGCTTCGAGCCGCGCCTGCTCCTCCGTGTAGCCTGTTTCCACCTGCGCCGCCTGCGAGCGTAGGCGCTCGCTCACCGAGCTCGTTGGAATCGCAACACGCCGTTGCATCTCGTAACCGGGCTCGCGCCTGTAATCGCGCAGCGAAAAGTGCAGCTCGGTGTCGCGGTGCGAGATGCGTCGCCCCGTCACCATCTCGTAGATGTCGCGCGCGACGCGCTTGCCTGAAGCCACAGCGTGAATCAGCAGCTTCGGCCCGTACGCCAGGTCGCCGGCAATCCAGACGTCCGCTGCGCTCGTGCGTCCGCTCTCCGGATCGCAGTGGACGAGACCACGCTCGGTCGTCTCGATGCCATCGCGCTCCGGATCGAGAAAGGAGAGGTCCACGGCTTGTCCGACGGAGAGCACGACGTTGTCACATTCGATCGTATCGCGCTGGTTGTCATCGAACTTGGGGGCGAAACGTCGCTGCTCGTCGTAGACGCGCAGGCAGCGCCGGAACAACACGCCGCGCACACGACCCGCTTCGTTCTTGAGGATCTCGACCGGACCGAGACTGTTGCGCCGGATGATCCCCTCCTCATCCCCTTCGAGGATCTCGACGTCGTCCGCCGGCATCTCCTCGAGCGACTCGAGCGAGCAGAGGTAGACCGAACGCACTCCGCTCTCGCGCACGGCGGTACGCGCAGCGTCGAGCGAGATCTGGCGCAGAACGGTGCGCCCCACGTCGTACGCCACGTTGCCGCCACCGACGACGACGACACGTCGTCCGAGCGCGGGCGGGTGGCCCAGCGACACATCGCGCAGGAACTCGACGCCGCCGAGAACGCCCTCCGCGTCGGCGCCGGGAATGTCGATTCGGCGCGAACGCTTGAGGCCGACGGCAACGAGAACCGCATCGTGTCGCTTCCGCAGCTCGGCGAGCGAGACGTCGTGTCCGACCGAGCAGCTCGTCACCGCCTTGACGCCCATCTCCTGGATGACCTCGACCTCGGCGCGGATGAGGTCGCGCGGAAGCCGGTACTCCGGCACACCCACCGCGAGCATGCCGGCGAGAACCGGCTCTGCTTCGTAGATCGTCACGTCGAAGCCAAAGAGCGCCAGATCGTGGGCGCAAGCCAATCCTGCTGGACCACTGCCGATGATGCCGACGCTGCGCCCCTCCGCCTTGGGGATCTCCCCCTGCAGCAACGACTGCAAGAGTGGCAGGAGCTCTTCGCTGTCCTCACAGGATCGCGGCGCGTACTTGCGTGCCGCCTGCTTGAGGAACTCGGTGAGGCCGCGCCCACCCTCGGCGCGCGATTCCGGCCCGAAGCGCTCGCAGGCGAAACGCTTGAGCGCGCGGATGGCGATCGGTCGGTCGAGCTCGCCGCGACGACAATCCAGTTCACAAGGTGCGCCGCAGATGCGCCCGCAGATCGAGGCCATCGGGTTGGGACCGCGCGCAATGAGATAGGCGAGCTCGTCGTTGCCCTCGGCGATCGCACGCACGTAGCCGCGCGCATCGGTGTGCACCGGGCAGGCCGCTTGGCACTGAATCTGGCCTTTCCAGTAGCTCCGGTCCGGAATCTCGACGCGAACTCCATGTGCGGCAGCTTGCAACTCCAGACCTCCGAAGCGGTCAGCGTCGTTTGGCGGTTCGGGCTTTGGCGGGAGAACGCTTCCGCCCTCTGCGTTTGCGTTCGATCGTTGTCGCGACCTCGCGCAGCGTCAGCGAGGCGATCGTGCCGGCGTAGCGTTCGCGAAACAGCTTCCACTGCTCGTGCAGCGCACATGCGGACGCGTCGGCGCACTCGTCCAGACCGAGGACGCACGTCTTGGAGAGATCGACGCTGCCGTCGAAGGTCTCGACGATGTCGCTCACGCGCACGCGGTCGGATGGCAGGGCGAGCGCGTAGCCACCGCCGGGACCTTTCGTGGACTTGACGATGCCGCGGTTGCGCAGGCTGTGCAGGAGCTTGGAGAGGAAGGGTCGCGGGATCTGTTCGGCGTCGGCGATGTCACGCACGAGCACCGGCGCAGCATCCGCGCGCCGGGCCAGGAAGATGAGCGCGCGCAACGCTTGCTGTGCCGAGGGGGAGAAGAGCACGGCCACCTCGAATCCTGAGTACTTGACCTACTACTCGACTTATCGGCCACCCTACGCATGCGCTTGCGACGCGTCAACCCGAAACCGCGACCGCCTTGGGCGCGAGGCCCCTGCAACCCACGC
Organism: Candidatus Latescibacterota bacterium; assembly: GCA_020349025.1. Taxonomy (GTDB): domain Bacteria; phylum Krumholzibacteriota; class Krumholzibacteriia. The sequence goes on from CP070763.1 coordinate 407,296, forward strand.
CAGGAGCTGCCTTGCCGCGCTAGCGTGTTGCCTTGTTGTGAGTTATGATGGATTCGCACTCGCACCACGGATCTCGTAACGCAGAGAAAGGTGGAATGGGTCCGCCCGCCTGCGTGTAGGAAGAAGAGTCCTCCCCCCGATGCGGCCCCCCCGCGGGCCCCAACACAGGAGTTCCCGATGCTTCGTCCTCTTCTGGTGTGGTCGAGGAGCGCATGCCTCACCGCTGCCTGCGCCTGCCTCCTGGTGTCGAGTGCTGCCGCCGAGTGGCGGGGACGCGAAGTGGTCGAGAACGGAGAGCTGCACGTCAAGAACCCGAGCACGCCGGCAGGACCGGAGCTCACGCTCGAGCTCGAAGAGATGTGGACGATCGGGGGCGACAGCGATGCCGACGGAGAGTTCTTCGGCCTGATCACCGACATCGCCATTCACCCGTCGGGAGAGATCTACCTCGTCGACACGCAGCTCTCGGAAGTGAAGGTGTTCACGCGCGATGGCGAGTATCTGCGTACGATCGGTCGCGAGGGTGAGGGGCCGGGCGAGTTCCGCCGCCCGCGTGCGCTCCTGTTCGACCCGGACGGCAACGTCGGCGTCGTGCAGTCGCGCCCGAGTCGTGTCGTCATGCTGACAGCGGACGGCGTTCCCGCCGAACCGTTGGCACTACCGAATCCGGACGACGGAGGCTTCCGTGCGCTGCAGGATGGCGCCTTCCGCGGCGGCTCCATGGTGCTTCTCGGTCGCAACTTCCGGCGTCTCGACAACGCGCTCGAGCGCACCAGCGCGCTCGTTCGCGTCGACCAGAACGGCAACGAGATCGCACGCTACCATCACGACAGCAGCGTCATCAACATGGCGAATCCCATCGTCGAGGAGGAGGGCTTCGACTTCCCCTGGACGGTGGCACCCAACGGCAACGTCTACGCCTCGCTCGACCGCACGTACCGAGTGCACGTGTGGGGTCCGGATGGCGGCGTCGAGCGCGTCATCCATGTCGACTACGAGCCGCTTCTGCGCACGGACTCGCAGATCGAGGAGCGCAAGGAGGAGCTTGCGAGCCGCATCCGCTTCCGCGGACGGCGCGGCGGGATGGGTCTGAAGTTCGACATCAGCGATCGGGAGCGCGATATCGAATGGCTCGAGGTCGCCGAAGATGGCCATCTGTGGGTGCTCTCGAGCCGCGGAGTCCATGATCTTCCGACCGGCGTCATCGGTCACTTCGACATCTTCGACAGCGACGGGCACCTTCTGCAGCGCGTGACTCTGAAAGGAGATGCCGACTTCAAAGAGGACCGACTGGTGATGGCGGGCAACCGCCTCTTCGTCATCAAACAGTTCGAGGCTGCGGCACGCGCCATGGCAGGCGCCGAAGTGGAGATGGAAGAGGAGTTCGAGGAGGAGCCGGAGCCGATGTCGGTGGTCTGCTATCGACTCGACTGGTCGCCGGCGCGTGCGGTGGCGGCGCCGAG
>CP070763.1:408858-414857 GCA_020349025.1 Candidatus Latescibacterota bacterium
CACGCGCGGCGCCGAAGGCGCCGCTCCTGCATGCGCCGACCGGCCCGATCGACGCCACGCGGGCGTTCCGGCGCGACCTGGTGCAGCAAAGATGTCGGTGCCGAACATCCCAGCGACTCCCGATTGGCTATTCACCCGTGATCCGCTTCGTCAGCCGGGTCCCGGTCGTCGAACTGAGTGATCAAAAGACTCTAGGGGTCCCGTATTGATCAGAATATAAAACGAGTCGTTTGACATCTCGCGTCGAGAGTGGCATTCGTCTGCGCAATAGACTGAACGGTCAGTCTACCTCGGGTGCGCGACCTGTGGTCGTTCGATAGTCGTTGGATCGGAGTGTTGCGATGAAACTCGTCGGCATCGACATCGGCGCTTTATATCTCAAGGGTGTGCGACTGGACTCCAGAGGCCACGTTGCAGCGAGCTTCTGCCGCGGACATCGAGGCCGGCCTGCCGATGTGATCGAAGAAGCCCTCGAAACGCTCGCCGTAACTGCCGACGATCGCATTGCAGTCACGGGCTGCAACGGCAACGCCCACGCCACTCGACTCCTGGTCCCGTACGTCGACGTCACGCTTTGTCAGGTTGAAGCACTGCGCCGTCGACGCGCGCGCTTCTCCTACATCATGGACATCGGCGGCTGCTCCGCCACGCTGATCCAGCTGAACGAGAGCGGGAAGCTGCAGGGGTACACGACGAACTCGCTCTGCGCCGCCGGCACCGGCTCGTTCCTCGACGAACAGTCGCGCCGACTCGGTGTCTCCTACGAAAGCGTGTCCGACTTCTCGTACGAGGGCGAGCCGCCGACGATCGCCACGCGCTGCGCCGTCTTCGCCAAGAGCGACCTGATCCACCTGCAGCAGCAGGGGTGGAGCAAGGCTGCGCTATGGTCGGGTCTTTGCCGGGGCATGACGAAGACTCTTCTGACCACTCTTCTCAACGGTCGTCCGCTCGATGGCAAGACGGCGGTGATCGGCGGCGTCGCCCTCAATTCGGAAGTCGTTCGCTGGCTTCGAAGCGCCTATCCCGAGCTGATCGTGATCCCGGACGAGCCGCACTTGATCGCGGCCATGGGTGCTGCGCACAAGGCGACCGAGTTCAGTCGGGACGTCCCGGGCCAGGACCAAGGACGTCGAAACGGACGAACGACGCGACGCCACATTACGGTTCTGAACGGCAAACGGGAACGGCTGCCGTGGCCGCTCACGCTCGAAAAGTCGCACTTCCCGTCGTTCGAAACCGAGGAATCTTACGTCGATGCGGGTGGCAACGAGGTGCGTGTGAGCCACTGGCCCGAGGGCCAGGAGGTGCGCGTCTTCCTCGGTGTGGACGTGGGCTCGACCAGCACGAAGCTCGTGCTGACGGATGAAGAGGATCGGGTGCTCGTCGACGTCTATCGCAAGACGGCGGGCGACCCGGTGCACGCCGCGCAGGCACTCTTCCAGGCACTCTCAACATTGGAACAGCGCAAGAGCTGCAGAATCCGCGTCCTCGGCGCCGGAACGACCGGGAGCGGTCGCAAGATCATCGGTGCCGTGATCGGTGCCGATCTCGTGATCAACGAAATCTCGGCGCACGTTGCTGGCGCCTCCGCCACCGACCCCACGGTCGAGACCATCTTCGAGATCGGCGGTCAGGACGCCAAGTACATGAACCTCGTGGATGGTTGCATCCGCGACGCCAACATGAACTACGTCTGTGCCGCAGGCACCGGGTCTTTTCTCGAAGAGCAGGCACAGAAGCTCGGATACAAAGTGCAGGACGCGGGCCCCGCGGTTCTGGGGATTGCACCGCCGCCGGCAACGGATCGCTGCACCGTCTTCATGGAGCAGGACCTCACGAAGCTGATCGAGTCGGGCGCGAGCCCCCAGGAGGCCTTCGCCGCCGTTCTCGTAGCCGTGGCAAAGAACTATCTGCAGAAGGTGGTTGGGAACCGGCCTCGAAGCCGCGAGAAGGTTTTCTTCCAGGGTGCGACGGCGCGCAACCCCGCGCTCGTTGCCGCGTTCGAACGACTCCTCGACATCCGCGTCGAGGTCTCACCCTACTGCCACGTCCTGGGCGCATACGGCACCGCGCTACTCACGCGCGAGCGCATGCGAGAGCAGGGCATCGAACAGAGCACCTTCCGCGGTCTCGATCTCGCCTCCCGCGACATCGGCCTCGACACCGAAGAGTGCACGCTCTGCAACAACAACTGCACCATTACCTACGCCGCAATCGGCGGCTGTGACGAGCGTCCCTCGTGGGGCTACCAGTGCGGCCGCGACCCCGACGAGACGAAGGTGCGCGTGACGCCACACGCACGCCTGTTGCGTCACCGGCAACGTTTGTGGAAGAACCTCGGTAAGCTCCAGATGTCGCAGAGCGCACCCGTGGTCGGAATTCCGCAGGCGCTCGCAACGTACACCTACCTGCCGCTCTGGCGGCGCTTCTTCAACCGGCTCGGCTACCAAGTGCGCCTGTCGGGCCCCACGACCGAGCCGATCCGCGAGCTGGGCAGCCGTCTGAGCGGCGCCGATTTCTGCTTCCCGGCCAAGGTGCTTCTCGGACACGCGGCGACGCTGGGTGCGCGCGATGACGTCGCCTTTGTTTTCATTCCGCAAATGACGAACGCGCCACAGAACGAGCACGCCAAGGTCTCCTGCTTCTGCCCGTATACGCAAGCTTCGCCGGCGTACACACGCGCGGCCTTCGAGCTCAACGACATGGACGCCGCGCGACTCCTCGCTCCGGTCGTCGACCTGCGTCTGGCGCCCAAGCCGATGGCGCAGAAGCTGTCGCACTCGCTCGCCGGGCCGCTCGACCGGACGCGTAAGCAGATCCAGAAGGCGTGGGAGGATGCGCTCGCGGTGCAGCGCGATTTCCAGAGCCAGTGCCTCGAGGAGGGTCTCAAGACGATCGCAGAGGCACGGCGGAAGAACGAGCCGCTCGTAGCCATCGTCGGACGGCCGTACAACACGTTCGACCAGGGTTTGAACCTCGGCCTGCCGGAGAAGCTGGCCGAGCAGGGGCGCACGGTTCTGCCGATGGAGTACCTGCCGCTCGACCCGATGAGTCTCGAAGAGCGCTTCCGCGACCTCTACTGGGGATACGGGCGACAGATTCTCACGGCTCTCAGCGAAGTGGCGCAGACCGATGGCTTCGACGCCGTCTACCTCACCAACTTCGGCTGCGGACCCGACAGCTTCCTGCTGACGTACGCCACCGAGATCATGGGGAAGAAGCCGTTCCTCGTGCTCGAGCTCGACGAGCATGGCGCCGACACCGGTTACATGACGCGCATCGAGGCCTTCTTCGACGTTCTCTCGAAGTCGGACGGGGCGCTGGACGCTCGCGCGGTGACGTCCACCGGTGCGGTCGACAACCGCGACCAGGATCGTGTCCCTGCAGAGGCAACGCCGTTGCAGCAAGCGACGTTGTCCACGTCGTCGGTCCCGCTGACCGGCGACGAGCGCGCGGCAGCGGCAGCCGGCCCGGCGATGGATGCGCACGACTACACGATCTGGATTCCGAACATGCACCCGTTCTGCACCGAGCTCACGGCGGCAGCGCTGCGCTCGTGTGGGCTGCGATCCAAGGCGCTGCCGCTCGAGAGCAAGCACTCGTACGAGCTGGGGCGCGCGGTCACGCGCGGCTCGGAGTGCCTGCCGGCGGCCCTGACCATCGGCAGCTTCCTGAACCAGCTAAGGAGCAACGGCAAAGAGAAGCAGGCGCTCTTCATGCCGACCGCGCAGGGTCCGTGTCGTTTCGGTCAGTACATCACGCTGCATCGCCAGATTCTCGATCGCGAGGGCTTCCCGGAAGCGCAGCTCGTGACCCCATCACACCAGGACGGCTTCATGGGTCTCGGGGAGCCGGCCCGGCGCGCCATCTGGAAAGCGATTCTGTCTGGCGACATCCTCATGAAAGCGGGCTGCAAGGTGCGCCCCTACGAGACCCAGCCGGGGGAGACGAACCGCCGTCTCGAGCAGGAGCTGGCGCGCGTCTCGTGGGTCCTCGAGCACGATGGCGATCTCGCCGAGGCGATCCGCCGCGCCATGCGCAACATCTTTTCGACGCCCCACGATCCCACGACCCGCAAACCCCTCGTCGGCATCGTGGGCGAGATCTACGTGCGCAACAACTTCTTCGCCAACGAAACGCTGATCCACTCGATCGAGGAGTACGGTGCCGAGGCGTGGTCGGAGCCGCTGTCGGAGTGGATGCTCTACACGACGTCGAGAAACAGCGGCAGCAACGGCAACGGTTTCGCACTCAACGGCAAAGCCATTCGCGCTTTCCTGAGCGGGCAGTGGATGCTGCACTACCAGAGGAAGCTGTACGGTGCGGCTTCACCCTACCTCGATGATCGCGCCGAGCCTCATCTGGAGGCCGTGCTCGAGGCGGGTCACACGGTGCTCGCCGAGAACGTGGGCGGCGAGGCGATTCTGAGCGTCGGGCGCGCGATCCACTTCGCGCGTCAGGGCGCGAGCATGGTCGTCAACGTGGCGCCCTTCAGCTGCATGCCGGGAACGATCACGGCGGCTCTCTTCCGCTCGCTCTCCGAAAAGCTCGAGCTGCCGATCACGAACCTCTTCTACGACGGCACGGGCGGCCAGAACAACCGCCTCGGCGTCTTCCTGCAGGCGCTCCTGCAGGAGAACGGCAAGTCACCGGAGGCCGAGCACGTCGCGCCACCGCGCGGCAACGGCTCGGCTCCGCGTGAGCGCAAGCCAGCTGCGGTTCTCAGCCGTCCCTGACCGGGCCGCGTGCGCGGACTGAACCCCGGCACTCGCCGGAGCACGGTCCGACCCCGCGTCCCACCCACGAACAGCATCAGCTGAGCGAGAGCCAAAACGTCAGTGCCGCGTTTGCCGGCATCGGCAGTGTCGTTGGCAACGCCGCCTCCTTCGGTTACATCAGATGATTCGTGCTGCGCAGAGCCGGGTGAATACGACCACGATTGGCACCAAACCATCCGCATTGAGTACGCCGGAGCCGGTCAGATCTCGTTCGATGACTACGTCGTTTTGTTTGGCGAATTGCCGAAGGTCGTTCGATGTTTCGCGCCCACATCGTGGAGGCACGAGAGGAACGGTTCGCCGAGGATCCGTTCCCCTGGGATCTCGAGCTCGGAATCGCGAAGCCTGTCTCAGCGCGATCGCTTACGTGAGTTCGGACGCTGCGAGCGCCCCAAAATTGTCGCCGCGGCGCTGATCATCCTATTCTATTTGAAGATACGCTTCATGCGACTCCACGACACCGGAAGCACCGCGACTTGACACAGGCTGGGAACGGCCGAGTCAATGCGCACGCGAGTGAACGTCTCGTTGCAGAAACGCCATAGCCCAGTGACCTCACCGTAGGTCGTTCTGGCCCATACGTTGTTGGTGAATCACGCCAGCTCCACGAGCGTAACGTCGGCTCGAGTGGCCATTTCAGGATGGCGATCGGTGATCTCGGCGGCAGCCGGTCCGGGTGCGGGCGCCGAGAGGTCCCGAAGCGGTGCAACGACATTGCCGACGGCGCCGCTTGAGGCCTGCTCCGCACCGTTCGTGCGACAGGCGGCACCGTCCGCCGCGCGTTGCTTCACGCCAGCAGCGCGATGCTCTATGGTCCATCTGAACATGCCACAGGGGGAGCCACCTTGTTCCAAGTGGAGGCGCTCAAGAAGAGCTACGGCGACATCCGCGCCGTGGACGGAGTCTCGTTCGAGGTTCGAGAGGGGGAGATCTACGGCTTGCTCGGCCCCAACGGCGCCGGCAAGACGACCACGCTTTCGATGATGACCGGGCTCCTGAAGCCGGACGAGGGCCGCATCCTGTTCCGTGGCACCGACATGGCGAGGGACCCGATCGCGGTCAAGGCACAGCTGGGAGTCGTGCCGCAGGAGACGGCTCTCTACGAGGATCTCACAGCGCGCGAGAACCTGAAGTTCTGGGGCGCGCTGTACGGTCTGTCGGGGTCGGCGCTCAATGCAGCCGTCGAGCGCACGCTCGACCACGTCGGCCTCACGCAGCGCG
>CP070763.1:414957-420920 GCA_020349025.1 Candidatus Latescibacterota bacterium
AAGGTGCACTTGTCGGCGGTCTTGCTGCGTGGGTCGAGGTAGCGAGCACCGTACGGGCAAGCCTGGATGCAATACCTGCAACCGATGCAGTACTCGTCGTCGACGAGCACGACGCCATCATCGGTGGTGAACGTCGCGCCGACCGGGCACACTTGCACACAAGGCGGGTTGCCGCACTGATTGCACAGCTTGGGTACGAAGAAGGAACGGAGGGTCTCTTGATCCTCCTCGAGCGCCTTGAAGCCCCGGATCCCACCTTCGGGACTGTCGACGCGGACTTCGCCTTCGACATCGAAAACGTAGCGCTCGACCCAGGTTCTGAAATAGTACGGCTCTTCGATGACATCGTTCTCTTGCTTACAGGCTTCGACGCAACGTCCGCAACCGATGCATTTGTCGACCTGGATTCCCATCCCGTAGTAATCGCTCTCGGAAACCTCCGCGGCGTCCCCCTCCTCCGCAAGAGCACGCAGCGGACCGCACACGGAGAGCAGCAACATGCCGCAGGGGATCTGCATCAACTTGCCGAGAAACTCTCTTCTTTCGCACTCCTTCTCCATCCTTCACCCCTCCGGATGGTGCGGGTAGTGGCACTGCCAGCAGAGATAGCGGTCGCCGTGCGAATCCAGGTCGACGCGCGGGATCTCTGCCGAACTGCTTGCCCCGGTCGCGTGGCACCTGCCGCAGAAGCTGCGCTGGCTCGGCTTGCTGGGACGTGCGGCGCGCGGATTCACCGAGTGCTCCGGCGCGGTCGTGTGACACGTCGAGCACTCCAGCGTGCCGTGGTGCGAGACGGCCTTCGTACTTGCGATCTGACCGTGACACGCCCCGCAGCTGCCCGGTGTCTCGGGTGGCGTGGGGTCGTGCGGATCGTGACAAGTGATGCACGCTTCCATCGGGTTGTGTTGCCGCTCGAGAATCTGCGGAAAACCGGTGGGGCGCGAAGGGAGGTATTCATGGCAATACAGGCACGCCCTGCCCCTACGCCTGGGAATCTCGGGCTTGAACGTGTCCGGATCCTCAACATGCCGGCTTGCCGGGCCATGGCACACCTCACACGAGAGAGTGCGGTGATAGGAGCTGCTGACGACCTCGCCCGGTTCGTCGTGACACTCGACGCAGACCTGGCGTCCGGCGTAGTGCGTTTCTGTGGCTGCAACCGCGTCGATCGCGTCGAGGCGATAGTGGCCCCGTTCGCCGAACGACTCCGGCACAAACTCGTGCCGCACCCAAATCAGCCCTGCGATCGCGAGAGCAAAGAGGATCGCGAGCCGAACGACCTGGTCCGGGAACTTCCAGAATCCGAGGTTCACGCTCCACCCCTGGCCGAGGTTGTTCTTTTGACGTCGAAGATCCGCAATGCGTCGTTTTTTTGAACGCTCTCGTTCACGGCCCGATGTGTCAAGCACCTGAGGTTGTACTTAGACATGGGGACCCGTGCGCTTTCAATCGACACGTGAGATACTTTGAGTGGGGCGAGACCGGTGTGGCGACGCGTTCTCGGCATGCGCGCCCGAAACCCCAACGACGACATCGGCTGGGCCGAGCTGGACACGGGGGCGTGCGCCCTTGCCCTCGAGCACGCGCAGCCGGATGACGCCGCGTCCGCCCAGCCCGTGGGTCGATTCGTCGGAGTCTCACTCCAGGTCGCAGACATCGAGGCGACGTACCGGGCGTCGGTCGAGCGGGGCGTGCGGTTCGACGCTCGGCCCCAGAGGCAAGCGTGGGGAGGGACGCTGGCCCACCTTCGTGACCCGGACGGCAACGTTCTGACATTGCTCGAGTCCCGTGCCTGAGGGGACCGTCAGCCCGGCGTCAGGCTGCGGCGCGAATCGTCTTGTGCACAGGGATTGGCGTGGGCGCGCTTTCTGGGGCCAGCACCAACCACTATCTTGGATGGATCATGGATGGCCAACGGCAAGCGCCCCGGCGGGCATCGGCGGGGCGCTGCGACACAGGGTTCCTCCGCCGCAGCGCCTGCTACGCCGTCGTCCTGCTTCTCGCAGGCGCGGCGACGGACGCTGCGCTTGCGCGCTGGAGCGTTCTGGTCGGCGTCGGACCCACGTTCCCCTGGAGTGCGGATTCCTTCCAGGCCGGGTTGAAGCTCGGATTCGGCATCACGCTCGGAGTGGGCTATCGTCCGAGCCGGGCGCTTGAGATTGTGGCGCGTCTCGGACGCAATCGTTTCGAGCGAGACGACGACGGGGTCGTGCAGCATTCCGGAATCCTGGAGCGCCCGGTGAGAGTGCTGCAGCTCGTGGGGGGATCCATGAGCGTGAACGAATTACTTGCGGACCTGCGTTTCTTCCCCTCCCAGGGGCGGAGCAGCGCGCCGACGCACCCATACTTGCTCGGCGCCGTCGGCGTGGCCTCCTACCACTACGAACGGACCGACATCGAATACGCCTACGCGGGACACACCTGGCCGGAGACCGTGCCCGAGGCGCGCGACACGAACCTCTCGCTCGGGCTGGGGGCTGGCGTCCGCTTCGACATCGGCCGCCGCATGGGAATCGTCCTGGAGGGTCGTTACCAGGTGATCGCCGCAGGCGAGCAACTGCGCTCGGTGCCGTTCCGAATCGAATGGAGCTTGGGTTTCTGACGCCCCCGTTGAGCAGTCCGGAAGGGTCCCCTTGAGTCCGACGATCCGTTACAGACGCATGCTAACCGGTGAAGAGGATGCGGTCTGCCAGCTGATCGCACGCGTCTTCGACGAGTTCGTGGCGCCCGACTTCGGTGAGGAAGGGATACGGGAGTTCTACCGCTACGCGAACCCCGAATCGCTCGTCGAACATGCGAAGCGCGATCACGACATCCTGGTCGCCGAGGAGGCAGGCCAGATCGTCGGAATGATCGCGATGCGGAAGCACACGCATGTGGCCCTCCTGTTCGTCGAGCGACGCGGCCGCGGCATCGCCCGGGAGCTTGTGCGCCAGGCGACGGATGCGTGTCGGCGGGCCGCGCCGGAGACGACTCGGATCACGGTGCACTCCTCTCGCTACGCCTTGCCCGTGTACCTGCGTCTTGGCTTCGAGGTCTCCGGCCCCGAGAAGACCGTGCACGGGATCCGCTTCATCCCCATGTCTCTGCGCTTGGGTCGTGCCGCGGATACCCCGGATCTGGAGGAACAGATGAACGCACCCTTCCCAGCGCCCGGCATGGAGCTGACCCACATTCTCGTCGTCGGTGACATGAACCGCTCCAAGACGTTCTATTCCGACGTCCTTGGCGCAACCGTGTACCGCGAGTACGGCGGCACGTCGTGCGTCCTGCAGTTCCTCGGAGCCTGGCTGCTTCTCGTCACGGGTGGCGGACCGACCGCGGACAAGCCGGACACCGAGTTCGAGACACCGCACGACCCATCCAAGGTGAGTCACGCGATGACGATCCGCGTTCCGGACTGCCAAGCCGCCTACGAGACGTTGAAGGCCCGCGGTGCCGAATTCCTGACGCCTCCGTACGACTGGGGAGGCGAGATCCGCTGCTTCTTCAGGGATCCGGATGGACATCTGCTCGAGATCAGTGAATCGGTCGAGGCGTCGACCGATACCTAGAGTGGGGGGTCGGCGCGGCTGGTAGAATGTGCGGGCACATCGAATCCGAACAACGACTCCGGGGGCGGCCGCTGAGCGTCACGACTCGACCGGTGGGGACACCCGCTCGAGCGGGTCACGTCGTGCGCGGTGCGCGAGCGAGAAGGATGACCATGACGCGTCCGTCCACTTCGAGATTCTCGCCGACGAGCCGGAGAAGATCTGGGGCTTCTACGAAGAAGTGCTTGGCTGGCAGGCCGCGAAGTGGGATGGCCCCAACGCCCCGTGCAATTATGGAGTGATGCCATGAGCGAACCGAAAGTGTGGGTCTTCTTCTACGGGTCGTTCATCAATCGAGAGGTCCTCGCGGAGGTCGACCTGATTCCCGAGCGCGTCGAGGTAGCGCGTCTCGCCGGATATGACATCACGATTCGGCCGCTCGCCAATCTCGAGCTTTCCGATCAGAGCAGCGTCTATGGGATCGTCTGCGAGACCACGCATACCGAACTCGCGCGCTTGTACGGACAGGAGTGGGTGGCAACCTATCTGCCCAAAGCGGTGCTGGTCGAAACGCAGAGCGGGCAGCCGCTTCCGGCGCTCTGTTACGTTGCACCGCAGCGCGAGCCGAAGCCTGCGGCCGCAGCATACGTCGACCGCATCGTCAAGCCGGCGCGCGCATACGGATTCCCGCGCTGGTACATCGACCGGCTCGAGAGCTACCGGCCGGGCGCGCGCGTGGATGGGAGCACGACGTGAACCGGGACGTGCTGGCGCGCAAGGCAGAGGCGTTTCGTGCACTGCACGATGCGCCGAAGCTGCTTCTCCTGCCGAACATCTGGGATCCACTCGGCGCGCGACTCCTGGAGAAGCTCGGCTATCCCGCGGTGGCCACGGCGAGCGCGGCCGTCGCGTTCTCCCTCGGCTACGACGATGGTGAACGCATCTCGTTCGAGGCCATGCTCGGCGTCATCCGCTGCATCGCCGGCAGCGTGGAGGTGCCGGTCAGTGCGGACATCGAGAGGGGGTATGCGCAGGACGCCGACGCCGTCGCCGAACGCGTGCGCGAGGTTCTGGAAGCGGGCGCCGTGGGAATCAACTTGGAGGACAGCCTGGACGACGGGAGCTTGCGCAGCGTCGACGCCCAGTGTGCCCGCATCCGTGCGGTCCGCGCCATGGCGCACTCGCAGGGCGTCCCGCTCCTGATCAACGCGCGCACCGACGTGTTCATGCTCGGCCCGGCTGCACCGCACGCCGAGAAGATGCTGGAAGCAATTGTGCGGGCGAAGGCGTATCTGGATGCGGGCGCCGACTGCATCTATCCCATCACGCTCGAGGACCTCGATGCGCTGCGGCGAATGCGCGCGGAGACGGGAGCGGCGCTCAACGTCTACGCCTCTGCAACGACACCTGCGCTGCGCGAGCTGGAGGCTGCCGGAATTAGCCGCCTGAGCATTGGACCCGGCTTGATCCGCGCCAGCTTCACGAGCATGCAGCGGATCGCACGCGAGTTGCTCCACTACGGCGGCTACGACGCCTTCACGACCAACGCAGTGCCGAGCGACGAGATCCGCAAGTACGTGTCGAAGGAGCGCATGGAAGAGGGGAACTGAGAGCAGCCGGGGCGTGCCCTTATCGAAGCAAGGTCATCTTGCGCGCTTCACGAAAGCTCGGCGTATCGATCCGGCAGATGTAGGTTCCAGAGCGCACCGGCTTGGCGAAGCGATCGGTGCCGTCCCACGACACCGTGTGCTCCTGATCCGCCGGCAGGGCGCGATCGAGAAGGACGCGCACGAGGCGCCCGCGCGTGTCGTATACGGCGAGCCGCACGTGCTCCGACTCGACGAGCTCGAAACGAATGCGCGTGCTCGGGTTGAAAGGGTTGGGCTCGTTCTGATGTAGATCTCCGCGGCGTGCGCGAGGCACGCCGGCGCTGCCCCGTAGGAGGATGCGTCCATCCCACGCGGGCACGCTCTCCACGGTCACCGTGGCGCCGTCGAAGACCGTGCTTCCTGGAATGTCGAGCCGGCGATACGTCGCGTCGAGCTGGAGAGCGTGCGTGGTGTCGGTGTAGTTGAGGAGCACCGTGCCGTTCTCGAAGTCACGCCGATAGACACTGCTGTCGCCGGCGCGCAGCGAGACGTCGTCGATCCATACGCTGCCCGCGTCGCGCACGAAGAGGTTCAGCCCCGACGCGGACGTCCCGGCGGCGAAAAAGGGCACCTCGTACTCCTGCCACGCGGCATCGAGCCGGACGACCTTCTCCTCGAGGCAGATGTTCCGTGGACAACCTTCACCATACAGATGGAAATGCAGGTCGAGCGCACGACTCGCACGCGCCCAGAAACGCAGGATGTAACCCTCCCCTTCGACGACCGGCAGGTTGCTCTGCCACAGCTTGAACTCGCCGCCCTGCTCCAGTGCATGCACGTC
>CP070763.1:421020-426873 GCA_020349025.1 Candidatus Latescibacterota bacterium
GGGGTGGGGTGGGGTGGGGTGGGGTGGAGCTACGAGTTCTCGAGCCGGCGGTAGATCTGCAGGTGCCGCACCGTCTCCTGCTTCCGTCCGAGCTCTTCGTAGAGGTGGGCCACGTTGAAGTGCGCGTCGGCGTACTCGGGGTCGGCGCCGATCGCTTGCAGATAGGCCTGCAGCGCCTCCTGCGGTCGCCCGGCATCCTCGAGGAGAACGCCGAGGTTGTAGGCCGCCGTGGCATCCTCCGGCTCGATCTGGAGCGCCGAGCGATAGTGGGACTCGGCGGCGCGCAGCTGGCCCGCCTCGTGCTGCAATCGACCCATGTTCACGTGCGCGTCGACGTGGCGCGGATCGAGCTTCACGGCGCGGCTGTAGGCGTCGCGCGCCTGCTCCGGCTCGACAGCCTCGAGCTCGCAGCCGAGCTCGTACCAGTCTTCCGCCTCCAACGCATCCTCGCTGCTGCGCGCCACCTGTGCCGCACGCTGCGCCAGCGGTGCCACGCTCGTCGCCAGCTCGGCGACGTGGAAGTCGAGCAGCGTCTGCCCCGATTCGGGGATCCAGGTGGTGTTGCCGTCGCGCACGAGCACATTCTCACCGTCGGCGCTGATGCGCACGCCGGCCAGGTCTCGCCCGCGTGGCAGCTGCTGGCGCAGGTTCGCGAGAGCCCGCTTCACCTTGCGCGGCGACAGCCGTTGCGACAGCTCCTTCGCCGTGCGCAGCAACACGAGATCCTGAAAGGTGAAACGATACTCGCCCCGAGGTCCGCGACGCGGCTCGAGGAACTCGGCGCGTACGTAGTCGTAGACGCGACCCACGGGAAGATCCAGAAGCCGCGCTGCTTCTTCGACCGTGTACCCGTTCGGGAATGGCGGGCGGCGGCGCCGCTCGAGCTGCTTGCGCACGGGAATCACCGCGAATCGAAATAGCACAGGCAGGCGCTATTTGGAAGCACGCTTTCGTGTCTTCTTCGCGGCCTTGCGGGGTGAGGCTTTGGCGGGCTTGCGTGAGGCGCTGCGTGCAGCCTTCGCCTTCGGCTTGTCGCTGGCCGCGAGGCTCGCCTTCAGCGCCTCCATGAGATCGATCACCTGCGCTTGCGGCGCCTCGGCGGGTGCGAAGCTGACCTCTTCACCTTCGATCTTCTTCTGGATCACTTCCATGACGCGAGCGCGGACGTCGTCCTTGTACTTGGACGGATCGAACTCCTCGGCGATCGACTGCTCGATGAGCTGCTCGGCGAGCTTGAGCTCGCTCTCCTTCACCGACGTCTTGGGCAGGTCCACCTCCGAGATGGAGCGCACCTCGTTGGCGTAGTGCAGCTGCTGCATGACCAAGGCGTCGTCGACGGCGCGCACCATCACCAGGTACTGCTTGCCGCGCGCGGCGTAACGAGCCAACCCGGCGAGACCCTTCTGCGCCATGGCGCGTGCGAGGAGCTTGTAGGCGCGCTCGCCCCCCTTCTCCGGGCCGAGGTAGTAGGCCTTGTCGTAGAAGACCGGGTCGACCTTGTCCACAGCCACGAACTCCTCGATCGCGATCGCCTTGGTCGCTTCCTCCTCCAGCGCCTTGAGCTCCTCCGGCGTCAGCAGGACGTAGCGGTCCTTGGCGTACTCGTAGCCCTTGACGATGTCGTCGCGTGCGACCTTCTTGTCGTCCTTCGGGCAGAAGTACTGGTATTTCAACGGCGATCCGCACTTGTCGTGGATCATGCGAAAGGAGATCGTCTCAGACGACTGCACCGACGTGAACATCTTCACCGGGATCGAAACGAGCCCGAAGGAGATGGTTGCGGATGCGATCGGTCGTGGTGCCATCGTGTGTTATTATAGAAGCGGTCTGCACATGGGCAACAAGAAACAGTCTTCACGTCTGGAGAAGTACCGCGCCAAGCGTTCGGCGCAGCACACTCCCGAACCGTTCGGATCCACGGCGCATTCCCGACCGCGGCTTTTTTGTGTGCAGAAGCACGCAGCACGCCGGCTGCACTACGACTTTCGTCTGGAGTGGGGCGGAACGCTGCTGTCGTGGGCCGTGCCCAAAGGCCCATCGCCCGACCCGCGCGCCAAGCGTCTGGCCGTCCAAGTCGAAGACCACCCCGTCGACTACGCCGACTTCGAGGGCATCATTCCGCAGGGAAACTACGGCGCGGGCACGGTGATCCTGTGGGACAAGGGTCTGTGGGTTCCGCTCGACGATCCGGAACAACTCGCAGAAACCGGGAAGATGCACTTCGAGCTGCGCGGCTACAAGCTGCGTGGCGAGTGGATCCTCATCCGCACGGGTGGCAAGGAGTGGCTGCTGCGCAAGAAGAAGGATGCGTGGGCCTCGAGTGCCGAACGACCCTTCCCCGAAGAGTCGATCCTCTCCGGCCTGACGTTGGAGGAGCTGCGCGACGGGCAGGATCGAGCTCGGAGCGTACGTGAGAAGCTGCGCCGTCTGCGTGCGCCGCAACGCGACGTCGATCCGTTCACGGTCGATCTGACGCTGGCGGAGAGCGCCGACGCACCGTTCTCCGACGCGGACTGGCTCTTCGAGCTCAAGTACGACGGCTATCGCGCCCTGGCGGCACGGCACGACGGCAAGCCGAAGCTGCGCTCGCGCAACGCCAAAGACCTGACCGATCTGTTTCCGGAGATCGCACGCGCGCTCGGCGCGCTTCCCTATGACGATCTGGTACTCGACGGCGAGCTCGTCGTTCTCGACGATGCGGGCCGGCCCGAGTTCCAGCGCCTGCAGAAACGCGCACGCAAGCGCAGTCGCTTCGACGTGGAACGCGCCGCGGTGGAGCTGCCGGCGACCTTCTTCGCCTTCGACCTGCTCGCCTTCGAAAGACGCGACCTGCGACAACTCCCCCTGCTCCAGCGCAAAGAGCTGCTCCAACCTCTGGTGCCGCGTACCGGACCGGTGCGCTTTGCGGATCACGTTGTGGAGCGGGGACAAGAGATGTACGACGGAGTGCGCGAGATCGGCCTCGAAGGGATCCTCGCCAAAAAGACAGATTCGAAGTACGTGGGACGTCGCACACGGCAGTGGCTCAAGATCGTGGTCGAGCGCAGCGGAGACTTCGTCGTTTGTGGCTACACGGCGCCGCGTGGCAACCGCTCCGGCTTCGGTGCGCTCCATCTCGGAGTGTACGTCGGCAAGGAGCTGCGCTACGCCGGACGCGTCGGCACCGGTTTCAACGACGCCCAGCTGGCCGAGATCCGCGAGATGCTCGACGCCGCCGTGCAGAAGGAGCCCGCGTGCACCGGGGCCGTACCCGGCTCGAGCGGAAACGTGTGGGTGCGCCCAGAGTGGGTCGCCGAGGTGCGCTACAAAGAGAGCACCGACGACGGGCTCCTGCGCGCACCGGTGTTCGAACGCATGCGCGACGACAAACGTCCAGAGGAGTGCGTGCGCGAGGTCGAGAGCGAGGTCGCGAGCGACGTGGCTGCGCCGCAGCGGCCATCGCTGCGCAAGCCGGAGGAGCGCACGCTCAAGTTCTCGAATCTCGACAAGATCTTCTGGCCCGAGGAGGGGTACACGAAGGGCAACCTGATCGACTACTACCGAAGCGTCTCGGAGTGGCTCCTCCCCTGGCTGCGCGATCGCCCGCTGGTGCTGACGCGCTATCCGGACGGCATCCACGGCAAGAGCTTCTACCAGAAGAACGCGCCCGAGTTCGTGCCGCGCTGGATCCGGCGCGTGCGCGTGTGGAGCGGCAGCTCCGAGCGCGAGATCGAGTACTTCGTCTGCGACGACGAGGACGCGCTTCTCTACATCGTCAACCTGGGAGCGATTCTCCTGCACATCTGGCCGAGTCGTGTCGACTCGATCCAGAACCCCGACTTCTGCATCGTGGACCTCGACCCGAAGAAGGCACCGTTCGCGCACGTGATCAAGCTCGCACGTGCCATCCACACACTGTGCGAAGAGATCGAGCTCCCGAGCTTCGTCAAGACCACCGGATCCACTGGACTCCATGTCCTGCTGCCGCTCGGCGGGCAGTGCACCTTCGATCAATCGCGCATGCTCGGCCAGCTTCTGTCGCGAGTGATCGAGGCGGAGCACCCGGACATCGCCACGACGATCCGCAACCCCGAGGCGCGCGGCGGGCGCGTCTACCTCGATTTTCTGCAGAACCGTCACGGGCAGCTGCTGGTGGCACCGTACAGCACGCGCCCCTTCCCGGGAGCTCCGGTGTCCGCGCCGCTCGACTGGAGCGAGGTCAACAGCCGCCTGACGCCGCGGAAGTTCACGATCCGGAATCTCCCTGCGCGCCTGCGGCGGCGCAAGAAGGACCCCAACCGTGCGCTCCTGGATGTGAAGCCGGATCTGATCGGGGCGCTCGAGGCACTCGCGGCGCGTCTCGAAGCGGCATCGTGACGCGCGCTGTGCGGAGGAGGAGCGATGAAACGGAGTTCGCGCCGGATCGGCGCGCTCGGCGTGCTCGCGGTCGCGACATGGGCGCTTGGAACTTGGATCGGGGCTGCTTGGAGTGAGCCGGCAGCGACGTCGAGCACCACGTCGCGCGAGCGCCCCTTTGCCGTCGTTCTCGGGATCGCCCAGGATGGTGGGGTGCCGCAGGCAGGCAGTCGCGATGACGCCGGCTGGAGCGACGCCGCACGCCAGCGTCGTGTCGCTTGCCTCGCACTCGTCGACCCGCTGTCGCGCCAGCGCTGGCTGCTCGACGCCACACCCGATTTCCCGGAACAGCTGCAGGAGCTCGACCGCGTCGCGCCGGTCGAGGCGCGGCCGGGGCTGGATGGCATTCTGCTCACGCACGCGCACATGGGCCATTACACCGGGCTCATGTATCTGGGGCACGAATCGATGGGGGCCGATGGCGTCCGCGTCTACGCGATGCCGCGAATGAGCGCGTACTTGCGCACCAACGGCCCGTGGGATCAGCTCGTGCGCTACGAGAACGTGCGACTCGAGCCTCTTGCTGCCGGCGTCCCGGTGCAGCTGAACCCGCGTCTGCGAGCGGAGCCCATTCCGGTGCCGCATCGTCAGGAGTACTCCGAGGTCGTCGGCTACCGGATCGAAGGACCCGAGCGCGCGCTTCTCTACATCCCCGACATCGACAGCTGGAAGGAGCTGGACGAGATGGGCCTGCGCGTCGAAGAGCTGCTCGCGAGCGTCGACGTCGCCTATCTCGATGCGACGTTCTACGACAATGGGGAGATCCCCGGACGCGACATGTCCGGCTTCCCCCACCCCTTCATCGTTCACACCATGGAGCGGCTCTCGCGCCTCCCGGAGTCGGAGCGCTCCAAGGTCCGGTTCATCCACCTGAATCACACGAATCCAGCCCTGTGGCCCGACACCGAGGCGCGTCGCACGATCGAGTCGCGCGGCTTCCGCGTCGCCGAGGAACTCGAGCGCGTTCCGCTCTAGCAGACGCACGATCTGCGCTCTGCACCTGGAGAGAGTCCGCAAACTTTGCGCTGACCCCCGGTTTCACTTCTCCACCCGTCTCGGCCCCTCTGAGTTAATCTATTTTTCTACAGCGACTTGCAGGCTTGTCGTGGGCCTCGGATTCGATGGAACACGTTCTGCGATGAGGAACATTCAGTTCGACGATGACCCGACGAGGTTAGACGGGACGGACGCAGAGGAGGCGATTACGATGTTGCGGATGATCGGATCAGCACTGGCACTGGTGGCACTCCTGGGTTTGGCCGCTTGCAACAGCATCACGGGTGTAACCGAGGACACGGACCAGCAAGACCGTGGGCGTCGTGCCGAGGGCGGAGAGTTCACGGAGCCGGAGTACGATGGCGTCAGCAAGATGGAGCTCGAGGGTGGCCTGGAGACTGCGATTCCCTCGCGTGCCGTGAGCGTCTTCCACGCTCAGCGCAAGATGGAGCTCGAGGGTGG
>CP070763.1:426973-432733 GCA_020349025.1 Candidatus Latescibacterota bacterium
GATGCGCACGTCTGCGAACTCCGCGCTCGGTGGATGATCCAGGATGGAGCGCACGTCCTGCGCGCGCAGCCTGCCGACGATCTCCTGCGGCTCGATGCCGTGACTGCGATAGAACTGATCGGAGAAATCGAACGCGGGCGCGCCACCGAAAGAGAAGAGAGCGCATCCGAAAAGGGGAAGCAGAAGCAGCAAGACGCAGGCGCTGCGCAACGACATGTCTCCCCCGGCGGATGAGGCGTCGGCGTGGTGAAGACGCAAGGGTGGATCCTGTGGAACCAACAGCGATTGTAGCAAACGTGGAGCGCGGACGATCACCGACCGAGCTCTTCGGAGCGCGCGCGCGCCGCGCTCACGCCCTCGAGGAAAGTCTCCACCCACTCCTGGCCCTGCAGAAAGGTCACGGCGGCGTGGGTGGTGCCGTTCGGCGAGGTGACCCGGGCGCGCAGCTCGGCGGGGTCGGCGGGATCGTGGGCCAGGAGGCGCGACGCCCCCGCGAATGTCTGGTAGGTGAGCGCAAAGGCCTGCTCCTTGGTGAGGCCTTCGCGCTGCGCCGCTTTGATCAGCGCCTCGGCGAGCAGGAAGACGTAGGCTGGTCCCGTGCCGCTGACCGCGGTCACGCTGTCCATTTGCTCCTCCTCCACCATGACCGTCTTGCCGACGCTGCCGAGGATGTTGAGCGCGGTCACGAGGTGTGTGTCGGTGGCGTAGCGCCCCTTGGCGAGCGCCGTCACCCCCATGCCGATCGCGGCCGGCGTGTTCGGCATGGCGCGAATGACCGGGCAGTTGCGCAGCGTCGTTTCGAGACGCTCGATGCGCACTCCCGCTGCGATCGTGATCGCAAGCTTCTCCGAGGCGAAGCTCGGAGCCACCTGCTCCAAGACCACATTCATGTCCTGCGGCTTCACCGCAAAGAGCACCGTCAGGGCGCTGCCCGCGGCTGCGGCCGCATCCTCGCTGGTGGCGACGCCGAGGCGTTCCTCGAGCTCGATGCGGCGTGCGGCGCGCGTCTCGGCCACGGCGATCTCTTTCGCGTCCCATCCTGCACCGAGCAGCCCTTCGGCGAGCGCGCCTCCCATGAAGCCGCCGCCGATGATTGCGAGTCTCTTCATGTTCTCCCTGTTTCAGCGTCCGGCTGACGCCGGAGCGTCGACCCATTCGGCCACGAAGATGTTGGTCTCGTGGCGCTCCTTCGAGTTCCGGTTGCTGGCGAAGACAAGGTGGCGTCCATCCGGGCTGAACATCGGGAAGGCGTCGAAGGTGGGATCGAAGGTGACCCGCTCCAGCCCGCTGCCGTCGGTGCGCACCATCCACAGATCGAAGTTGCGTCCCTTCGGATCGCCCATGTTCGAAGCGAAGAGAACGCGCTCCCCGTCGGGGAAGAAGAAGGGACAGAAGTTCGCCGAGCCATTCTCGGTGAGCTGCACGACGTTGCTGCCATCCGCGTCGGCGACGAAGACCTCCAGCGCACCCGGCTTGATGGCGTGCTCTTCGAGGAGCTCCTGGTACGCGGCCTTTTCCTCCGCGCTGCGAGGACGCGATGCGCGCCAGACGATCTTCTTACCGTCGGCGGAGTAGAACGCACCGCCATCGTAGCCCAGCTCGTGCGTGATACGCCGCACGTCGGAGCCGTCGGGGCGCATGGTGTAGAGGTCGAGGTCGCCGTTGCGCAGCGACGTGAAGATGATGCGACTGCCGTCGGGCGCGATCGTCGCCTCGGCGTCATAGTCATCGTGCATGGTCAAGCGTTCGAGATGGTCGCCGTTCGTGTCGGCCGTGAAGATGTCGAAGCTGGGGTACAGCTTCCACACGTACCCTTTCGAGAAGTCGGGCGGTGCCGGGCAGTCGGATGACGCCAGGTGCGTCGAGGAATAGACGATGCGTTTCCCATCCGGGAAGAAGTAAGCGCACGTCGTGCGCCCCTCGCCGGTGGAGACCATGCGCGGGTTGGAGCCATCCGCGTCCATGATGAAGATCTGGTCACACTCCAGATCGTCGCGGGTCGACTGCAGGATGAGTTGCTTGCCGTCGGCGGACCAGTACGCCTCGGCGTTTTCGCCGCCAAACGTGAGCTGGCGGATGTTGCGCAGGTGCACTTCCTTCTCGTGGAGCGGCGGAACCTCCGCCTGCGCCTGCACCTCCGTCGCGTACAGCGAGCCGCAGAGGAGGAGCGAGGCGCTCAGCAAGCGAAGAATCGAAACGTTCAAGAGACCCTCCCAATGACTTGCCCTGGAGTTAACGGCACGATCGCGCGGCGCGTCAAGGGAGTGGCTGTCGCTCGCTCCGTGACGAATGTGCGACAATGGACGCATGCCGGAGCCGATCGGAATCCTGTTGACGAACCTGGGAACGCCGGACGCCCCGACGACGTCGGCGGTGCGCCGCTACTTGCGTGAGTTCCTCTCGGATCGTCGCGTCGTCGATCTGCCGCGCCCGTTGTGGCTTCCCATCCTCCACCTGTTCATCCTCCCCTTCCGCCCAAGGCGCTCGGCGCATGCCTACTCCAGCATCTGGAGCGACAACGGCTCCCCATTGCTGCACATCGCGCGGCTGCAGGCTGCCGCGCTCGAGAAGCTGCTGCGCGGCGAGATCGCGACACCGCTGCATGCAACGGTCGGCATGGGATACGGGAACCCGTCGATGCGGTGCGGGCTGGAGGAGCTGCGCGAGCGCGGCTGCGGGCGCGTGCTCGTGCTGCCGCTCTACCCGCAGTACTCCTCGGCGACGACGGGATCGGCGTTCGACGCCGTCACCAAGGTCCTGACCTCGTGGCGCGCGCTGCCGGAGGTGCGTTGGATCAACGGCTACCACCGCCATCCCGGATACATCGGCGCGCTCGCGAACAGCGTGCGCGAGTTCTGGCAGGAGCATGGGGAGCCCTCGCGACTCCTGCTGTCGTTCCACGGCTTGCCGAAGCGCTACGACGCGGCGGGAGATCCCTACCGCGCGCAGTGCGAGCAGACGGCGCGGGGGCTGGCGAGCGCGCTCGAGTTGCCGGAGGAGCGCTGGGCTCTCACTTTCCAATCACGCTTCGGGCGCGAGGAGTGGCTGCAGCCCTACACCGACATGACTCTGCGTGCGTGGGGAGGCGACGGCCTGGAGCGCGTCCACGTGCTCTGCCCCGGCTTCTCGGCCGACTGTCTCGAGACGCTGGAGGAGATCGACATCCAGAACCGCCACTTCTTCCTCGAGTCGGGTGGCGCGGAGTTCGGTTACATCCCGGCCCTCAACGAACGACCCGACCACGTGCGCGCCCTGGCGGATCTCGTGAAGCTGCACCTGGGTGGCTGGGTCGAGACCCGTTGAGCCCCCGGAACTTGCTCTCTGGCAACACCTTGCCTATACTCCAGTTGCCCGCTCCATGGTCCGGGGAGCACATGCAACCGCCAACGACCTTGCATCGACGCCTGGTCCCCACCCTCGTCGTCGTGTTTGCGCTCGCGACCTGTGCCGCGCGCGCCGAAGCGGCGAGCCTCCAGCTCGGTCCCCAGCTCGAGCGTGTCTGGAATCGGGTGGAGCCCGACGAGACGATCGTGGCGTGGGTCTTCCTGCGCGACAAAGGCGAACTCAGCACCAAAGCTCAGGTGCCGCGCGACGTCGTCTCGGAGCGCTCGATCCGCCGCCGCCTCAAGGTGCGCGACCCGGAAGACGTCGTCGATGCCACCGATCTGCCGCTCGATCTACGCTACGTCGCCGCCATCCGTTCGCGCGTCGCACGCGTGCGCCAGCGCTCGAAGTGGTTCAACGCGGTCAGCGTGGAGGCCACGCGCGCGCAGCTGAGCGACGTGATGGCGCTCCCCTTCGTACGCGAGGTGGAGCTGGTCGCGCGTTCGCGTCGCGAGAAGCTCCCGGAACCGGTGCGCAAGAGTGCGACCGCGGCGCCGCCGGAGCTCGGTTCCTCCGCCTCCAACCTGCACGACTACGGCAACGCTTTGAACCAGCTCGAACAGATCCGTGTGATCGACCTGCACAACCTCGGCCTGGATGGCAGCGACGTCGTCGTCGGGCACTTCGACAACGGCCACCGCCTGCTCACGCACGAGGTCTTCTCGCGCCTGCACATCCTGGCGACGTGGGATTTCGTCGATCACGATCCCGATCCGGCACCCGCGCCCACCGCGCCGCTCGCCTTCGGTGCGCACGGAATCGCGACGCTCTCGATCCTCGCCGGCTACGAGCCGGGCAAGCTCATCGGTCCCGCGTTCGGTGCCCGCTACATCTTGGCGCGCACCGAGAACGATGCCAGCGAGACACCGATCGAGGAGGACAACTGGGTGGCGGCGATCGAGTGGGCGGACAGCATCGGTGTCGACGTCACCAGCACTTCGCTCGGCTACCGCAGCTTCGACAGTCCGTGGCCCGACCACACTTGGCGGAGCATGAATGGCAACACCACGCTCATCACCCGGGCTGCCGATCTGGCGGCCGAGCGCGGCATCGTCGTCGTCAACGCGGTCGGGAACGGCGGCTTCGCCGTCGAGCCGAACACGATGGTGGCGCCGGCTGACGGCGACTACGTCATCGCCGTGGGTTCGGTCGACGCCGACGGGGTGCGCGCCGGAAGCAGCGCCTACGGGCCGACCGTCGATGGCCGCACGAAGCCGGACGTCCTGGCGCGGGGCGCGGGAACGTGGCTGGCGGTGACGAGCAACACCAACGCGTACGGCACCGCCGGCGGCACCTCGCTCGCCACGCCTCTGGTCGCGGGAGCTGCAGCGCTGCTCCTGCAAGCGCACCCGCATGCCACGCCGCTCGAGATTCGCGACGCCTTGCGCCTCACCGCCAGCCGCGCCGAGTCGGTCGACCGCCTCGAAGGTTGGGGAATCATCAATGCGCTCGCCGCACACCGCTATCTGATCGACGCAGGACCCGATCCCGGCTCCCCGTACGCGTCGCGTCTGGCGCGAGTCGTCCGCGACCAGGTCAGCGGACCGGGCAAGACGATCCAATACAAAGTTCCGGCACCGTCGCACGTGACGCTTCGCATCTACAACGTGCGCGGGCGGCTCGTGCGCGAGCTGCTTTCCACCGCACAGAGCACCGACGAGTACGAGATCCACTGGAACGGGCTCGACGACGGCGGCCGCTTCGTCGGCTCCGGCGTCTACTTCCTGCGCCTGCGGCTGCAGCCGCTCGCCGGCCCGGGCCGCACCCTCGTCGACACGCACAAGCTCTCGCTCGTGCGCTGAGTTGGCCTGGCGTGACGCCACGCGACGGCGAGTGACGCCATCACTTCCAACGATTGCCCGCCAAGGACCCTTCGGTCCTCGAAGACAGCCACACAGGTCTCGTCGGGGGCTCCGGCATGGATCCGGCTCTCCGTTACTCGGCGCCCGGAGCGGACGTCGAGGCCGGGTTTCGCTTTGACTCCCTAGGTTGAGTTGAATACACTATCGTTATGAGTAAGCGCCTTCAGGTGGTCCTCGACGACGCCGAGTACAAGGAAATCCAGCGGTTGGCGAAGGGACAGCGGATGACACTCTCCGAGTGGGTACGACACGTCCTGCGCTCGGCACGTCTGCGACAGCCGCACGGCGACGCCAGTCGGAAGCTCGAGGTGGTGCGTGCAGCGGCGCAGCACGACTTCCCGACCGCGGATATCGACAAGCTCCTCGGCGACATCGAACGCGGCTACCTGGGCGGAGAAACCGCGTGATCTTCGTCGACTCAAACGTCCCGATGTACCTCGTCGGAGCAGCGCACCCGCACAAGATCGACGCGCAGAAACTGCTCGAGAGATGCATCGCCGAGCGTCAGCGTCTC
>CP070763.1:432833-438495 GCA_020349025.1 Candidatus Latescibacterota bacterium
ATTCGAGCCGGCGGTGGATGGAGTCGAGTACGAGAATGCTGTTGTCGAGAAGCATGCCGAAGCACACGGTGAGACCGCTGATCGTGATGAAGTTCACCGAGATGCGCAGGAAGTAGAAGAGGCTGAGCGAGATCACGATGGCGAACAGGATTGAAGCCGTGATGATGGCGGTCAGACGCACCTGTCGCAGCGACACGGCCAGGAGCAGGAAGAGGAGCGCGAGAATCGCAAGCGAGCGTGCAACGAGCTCGTAGAGCTTCTCTTCGAGATCCTTCCCCTGGTCCTGGTCGACGTGGAAGGAGGCCACGAACGGCAAGCCGGCTTCGATGTCGGGCAGCGCCGAGCGCAGGTTGCGGCTCACGCCCACGGAGTTCGCGTTGCTGCGTTTGTCGACGACCACCTCGACGACGTTTTGATTGTTGGCGCGCACGTAGTAGGCGGGGTCCTCGTGATCCTCGCGCACTTCGGCCAGCATCCCGAGGTGGTAGTTGCGGCCACCGCGCCGCGCCACCACCGCGTTCCGCAGGCTCTCCACGTCGATCGGATCGCGCAGCGACACCAGCTTCTCGAGGCCGTGCTGCCGGATGGCGCCGGCGCCGGCGAGCTCGTCGAGCTGGTCGACGGCGAAGAAGACCTCGTCCGCCTGGATGCCGTAGAGCTCGAGCCTGTCGCGGTCCAAGAGAATCTTCAGGAGCGAGCGCGCGCCGCCCTGCACGCGCGCGTCGGCGACGCCATCGATCGAGAGCACGCGCGGAATGATCCACGTCTCGGCGAGGTCGCGCAGCTCGTTGGCGGAGAGCGCCGATTCCAGGCTGAAGGTGAAGAAGTCGTCGGTCTGCAGCTCCTCCGGCACGTGCGCCACCACCTGGGGCTGCGTGGCGCCGAGCGGCAGGTCGCGACGCACCGAGCCGAGATGCTCGTTCATCTCCAAGCGCGCGAAGTCGATGTCGATCTCACGGCGGAACTCCACCTCAACCTGCGATTGCCCCGAGCGGCTCGTCGAGCGCACCGACTCCACGCCATGCACGTTGCGAACGGCGTTCTCGATCGGAATCGTGATCGAGCGCTGTACGGCTTGCGGCGAGGCACCGTTCCAGCGCGTGGTGATCGACAGGGAGGGCAGGTCCACCTCGGGGATCGCCTCGATCTGCAGCTTTGGAAGCGCGTAGAGGCCCAGCACGATGAACATCGTGAAGATCATCCAGGTGGTCACGGGGTGACGCAGGAAGAAGCGTGTCATCGTCGCCCTCCACGGATACGATGCGCCATTTCGTACAGGATCGGCGTGTAGAAGAGCGTGAGCGTCGTGGTGAGCGAGAGCCCGCCGATGATCGTCACCGCCAGGGGTCGCTGCAGCTGCTCACCGCTACCGAGGCCGATCGCCATCGGGACCATGGCGAGAACGGTGGTGACACTCGTCATCAGGATGGGACGGAAACGCAAGCGGCTCGCCTGCAGCACCGCCTGGTGAGGCTCGACCCCTTCCGAACGCAAGCGCCGGATCGTGTCGATCTTGACGATGGCATCGTTGACGGCGATGCCAAGGAGCGCCAGCACGCCGATGAGCGACAGGATGTTGATCGAGTTGCCCGAGACCCCGATTGCCAGGATCGAACCCGCCAGGCCGATCGGGATCACGGCGGCGATCAGGAGCGGGTCCATGAAGGACTCGAACTGCGCCGCCAGGATCATGTAGACGAGAAGAACCGCGAGCAGCATCGCCCAGCCCAGGTCGCGGAAGCTCTTGCGCATCGCCTCACGTTCGCCCCCGGCCGCAAACGTGACGTCACCCGGCACGTCGAGGCTCGAGGCGATCGACATCGCCTGCGCCCACACCTGGCTGTGCGTGCTTCCCTGGATGTCGCCGCTGATCGTCACCATGCGGCGCTGGTTCTTGCGGACGAGCTCGCGCACGGGCCGCTCTTCGACCACATCCAGGAAGCTGCGCAGCGGTACCGTGCGGCCGCCCGCAACCTGCACCGGAGAGGTGAGCGCCATCGACAGGTCGCGACGCTGCTCCTCGGCGAAGCGCACCGCAATGTCGATGCGTTGCTCCACCTCGTTGAACGTCGTGGCCTCGACGCCGCCGATGCGATAGCGCAGCTCCTGGGCCACCACGTCGGGGTCCAAGCCGCTGCGCAGAATCTCCTCGCGATCGAGACGCACGACCAGGTTCGGCGTGCCGAGCACGCGATCCACCTGCAGATCCGTGAGCCCCGGAACATCCTGCAGCCGGTCGTAGAGCTCGTTCGCGACGGCGACGGCGGTATGCGGCTCCTCCGCCATGATCCCGAGCGTGAAGGGTGCCTCACCGACGGCGAGAATCTCTCCGAGGCCGATCCCCTCTTCGCGGAAGGCGAACGTCACCTCGGGCATCGCGCTCAGCTGCGTGCTCAGCTCGCGCTGGATGCGCAGCCCTTGACGCCAGGCACCGCGCTGCGGCTTCAGGATGATGCGCACGCGCCCCGTGTTCGGCGCGGTGTAGTCCTGCATGGCCGCGAGCGTGCGCTCCGTACGGCCCACCTGCGAGAAGACGTGCGCCACGGCGGGATCGTCTTCGAGCGTTTCGGCAACCAGCGCCACGTTGGCCTCGGTCTCCTCGAGCGGCGTCCCGGCCGGGAGCTCGACGTCGAGGCGCAGGTCACCCGAGCTGCGCTGCGGCATGAAGCTGCGCTCGAGCCGCGAGCCCACGACCCCGGTGGCGACCAGACCGACGACGAGCAGCAGCAGCATCGTCCGCGGCCGGCGCAGCGCGCGCTCGAGGGCACCGTGGTAGGCGTGGTGCAAGGCGTCGAAGCCGATGCGGAAGGGGGCAAAGAGGAGCCGCGGCGCCGGCAGGTCCCAGCGCAACGCCCGCGCCGTCAGAACGGGTTGCAGAAGCAGAGCCGTGGTGATCGAAACCAGAAGCGAGAAGGTCACCGTCAGCGCCTGGTCGCGGAAGAAAGCGCCCGCGATCCCCGGGACGTAGACGACGGGGAAGAAGACGGCGACGGTGGTCAACGTCGCGGCGATGACCGGACGGGCCATCTCGCGCCCGCCGCGTTCGCACGCCGCCGCGACGAAACGCTTGCGCTCGATGCCGCTGAGGTCCTCGAAGCGCCGCGGTGGCCCGCCGTCCGCCGCGCCCGGATCCGCCGGCGTCGATTCGCTGGCATCGCTCGGCGGAGCCGGCTCGAGCGTGGCCCCCGACTCCTCCTGGTCGCCACGCACGCCCAGAAGCCGGCGCTTCGCCGCCGCCAGATGCCGGTTGATGTTCTCGAGAACCACGATCGAGTTGTCGACCAACATTCCCGCGGCCAGGGAGAGACCACCCAGGCTCATCAGGTTCAGCTTCACGTCGCCGAAGTAGAGGAGTCCAAAGGTGATGGTGATCGAAATCGGGATCGCCATGCCGACGACGAGGGGGCTCAGCAGGTCGCGCAGGAAGACGAAGAGCACGATGAGAGCCAGGAACGCGCCGAGAAGCAACGATTGTACGAGTCCCTGGAAGGATGCACGCACGTACTCGGCATCCTGGTAGACGTACTCGAACTCGAAGTCGCCGTAGTCCTCCTGCACCACCAGGAGCGCCGTATCCACCTCCTCCGACACTTGAATCGTATTCGCCTCCGGCTCCTTGTAGAGGAGGACGGAAACCACGGGCACGGCGCCGAGCAGCGTCACACCTTCCGCTTCCTTGACCGTGTCCAGAACCTTGGCGACGTCGGAAATCCGCACGGGCGAGCGCCCCGGACGCACGATATCGGTGTCGGAGATCTCTTCGAGCGTCTCATACTCGCCTGCAATGCGCAGGCTCAGGTGCAGCGGGCCCTGGCGGATCTTGCCGCCGGGAAAGGAGATGTTGCTGCGCGCAAGCGCCGAGCGAATGTTGTTCATCGTGATGCCGTAGATCGCCAGCTTGCGCGGATCCGGCTGCACGACGATCTCGCGATCGGCGCCGCCCACCACCTCCGCCTGGCTGATCCCATCCACCTGTTCCAGCGCCGGCTTCAGCACCTCGCGCGCGAACTCCGTCAACGCCTCGATGCGGCGGTCCCCCCGCAGCGTCAACACGCTGATCGGCCGCGATGTCGGGTCCCAGCGCAGAATCACCGGGCGCTCCGCTTCCTCCGGGAAGTCGTCGCGAAAGGCGACGCGGTCGATCGCTTCACGCAGGTGCAGGTTGGCGAAGTCCATCTGCGTGCCCCACTCGTACTCGACCGTGATCGTCGACACCCCTTCGCGCGTACGCGAGACCACGTTGCGCACCTTCGAAAGACCGGTGACGATCTCCTCGAGCGGCTGCGTCACCAGGCGCTCGAGGTCCTCGGCGGGGATGTCCTCGTAGGTGGTGATGATCGTGAGGCGCGGGTAGGTGATGGAGGGGAGCAGGTCGACCGGGAGCTTGACGTAGCTGATCACACCAATGAGGAAGAGCGCCGCGAACAGCATGAGCACGGCGATGGGGCGCTGGATGGCGTGGCGGAGCATTACTCCTCCGCGTCCGGCGAGGCCCAGGCCACGGTCATGTCGAGGACCCGCTTCACCTTGATCTTCGCATCGTGAGTCAGCGTCAGGTGATCGGAGACCACGACGAGCGTGCCTTCCTTCAGGGGACCACCCTGCAGGACGCGTTCGATCTCGACGAAGCGGTCGTTGCGCAACCCGAGCTTCACGTACACCCACTTCGCCTGTTCTTCCTCGACGCGGAAGAGGAGGGGACGCCCATCGCGGGTGAGGATCGACTCGGTCGGGACCATGAGCTTGTCGGGGTAGATGCGCCCGGCAATCGAGGCGCGCACGAACATGCCCGCCTGCAGCCGGCCATCCTCGTTCTTGACGCGCAACAGGACGCGACAGGTGCGGCTGTCGGAGTCGATTTGCGGGCTGATGACGTCGACCGTGACGCGCACGGTGTCCTCGAGCGCGGGCACGATGAGGAGCGCCGGGCGCCCCACCACCAGGCCACCCAGGTCGGATTCCAGGACGCCCACTTCGGCTTCCAGATCGACGTTGTTGACGAGCAGACAGATCACTTCGTTCGTGCTCAGGTGGTGGCCTTCGGTCAGCGTCAGCTCCGAGATGACGCCGTTGAAAGGCGCCCGGATCAGCGTGCGGTCGAGGTTGAGCTTCGCGCGCTCCTCGTCCGCGCGCGCTTGCGCCAGGCCGCTCCGAGCTTCGATGAGCTCGCGCCGGTAGGTGCCGCCGCGCATCGCTTCGACACCGAGCACCAGCTCGCGCGCCCGCAGCTCGTCACGAGTGATCTTGCCTTGGCGTTCGAGCTGTTCCAGCTCGGCCACCTGCTGTTGCCACGTGTCTTTTGCCACGAGCCCGGTGACCGAATCCTCCTCCACCGCGATGAGACCCAATGCGTTGAGGTAGCGCGACCGTGCCTCCTCCATGGCGATCTGGTACTCACGACCGTCGAGTGCCGCGATCTTCTGTCCCTTGCGAACGCGCTGCCCCTCTTTGACGTAGATGCGCCGGATGCGCCCGGAGATCTCGGCGCGAATCTCCGCCTGCTGCCGGGCGCGCACCGTTCCTTCCGCAACCACGGGAACGACGAGCTCGCCCCGGATCACTCGCGCCGCGTTCACGGACGTCTTGCGCTCTCTGCGTGTGCGTTTCTTGCCCTCCTCCTTCTCGGACGATTCGCCGCTTGCCTTGTCGGCTTCGCCCGCTT
>CP070763.1:438595-444012 GCA_020349025.1 Candidatus Latescibacterota bacterium
ATGGTGCTGTTCCGGCTCGAGGCAACCTGGCTCGCGCAGCGCTTCGAGGAGACGACACGCAACCACGCCGTGATCGAGTTTTCGGTTCTCTACGCACTCCTGCGTTCGCGGATGATCCCGTAGGTCTCGACAGAGCGCCCTCGACGTGCGAGTGCAGGCGACGCGCGGCCACACGCGACGTGCGAGTGCGCACGACGTGGGCCACACGCGACGCGCACGAGTGCGACGCTGGATCTCCGGGCGATGTTCAGCGTGCCTCAGTTGCCGGCGTGGACGACCTGCACCTCGGGGTGCTCGGCGTTGCTCAGCGCGAGGAAGAGAAGAAGGTAGCGCTTGAGGTGGCGCGTGATGAGGAACTCGTCTCGCACGCGGTCGTGACCACACTCGCCGAGTCGGCGTGCGAGCCCCGGGTTCGTGAGCAGGTTGCGGATCTGGTAGGCGGCGCCCTCCACCGAGTGTACGAGCATGCCGGTGAATCCGTGCAGGACCTGCTCCGGGATGCCACCCACGGCGCTCGCGACGACTGGTTTGCCCTTCCAGAGTGCCTCGGCAACCGTGAGCGCGAAGCCCTCCCGCAGCGATTTCTGCAGAACCACGTCGGAAGCGCGCTGCAGCGCGTTGATCTCGAGGTGGCTCGTCGGCGGCAGCACGAGAACGTGGATGTCGGAATCGCCGTGGGCCGCCTCCTGCACCTCGGCCAGCACCTGCGCGCCTTCCGGATCGTCGTCCGCCCCGCCTCCGACGAGAACGAGTCGGCAGTCCACGTGTCTTCGCGCCATGCGGAACGCACGCACGACGCCGAGCGGGTCCTTCAGACGGTCGAAACGTGACACCTGCGTCACGATCGGCTTGTCCCGCGGAATCCCCAACTTCCAAAGCACGTCGTGGATGAACTCCGGCTCCAGCTGCCGGTTCTTGTCGGCCAGCGGATCGATGCTAGGGAACACCTGGTACTGCGGGATCGACAGCTGGCGCGCGAACGCCGGCGTCGAGAGGAGCGCAGCTTCGTAGCGCTCGACCCACGGCTTCAGGAAGTCCCACACCTCCGGGTTCGGGTTGGAGACATCGATGTGACAGCGCCAGGTCCAGTGGCTGTCCGGTTTGCGACTCTCGATGAGGGCCACGGGCTGGGGGTCGTGGATCACCACGAGCTCTTCGTCGATGTCGAGCTCCGCTGCGTTGCGTCGGTTGTACTCCAGCAGAATGTCGAAAGCGCCAGCAGGTGCCTCGAATGGTTGCCCGTGCAAGGCGTTGTGCATCTGCTTGGTGACCTCGTAGAAGTCGTTTCCACCCTTGATCACCCGCCAGTTGGTCTCGACACCGACGTCGATGAAGAGTGGAATCATGCGGTTGAGGATCTCGGCCACACCACCTCCGACAGCGGTCGAGTTCACCATGCACACGCGTGTGTCGGCCAGAGGCTGGGCGAGGAAGCGCATCTCGTCTAGCGCGCGAGGGCCCAGAATGGGTTCATAATCCTGCAGCTTCGGTTGTCTCATGCGGCTTGTGCCTCGCGCCCGATGATGTCGGCGATTCGCGTGCGGATGTTCTCCAGCGTGAAGTGGTAGAAGTCGAGCCTGTTCAGCTGCTCCGCGAGGTCCGGGCGGTCGCACTGCGTCTCGAGCCAGTAGGAAAAATCGTTGCTCTGGAAGCCGAGTCGCAGGCGCGCCTCGACGAAGTGATAGAAGATCGTTCGTTTCGTCGAGGCGCGAACGTGCGACGCGAAGTCCTCGAGGCCGTACGCTACGCGACCCGTCGGCATGACGACGCTGATGGAGCGACAGACGTGGAACGGGAAGCGCGCCGGCCGGCTGGCGATTCCGGAGTTGTCTGCGAGGTAGCCGTCGATGAGCTCCAGGAGATGCGCGCGCAGCTCGCCCAGCGACACGAAGTCGCGAATGTCGACCGCAGCCACGCGCTCGGCGAGCGAGGGCTCGCCGGCGGCGACGTGGAACCAATGGGCGAAGTCGTTGGCGTAACGTTCGCCGACGTAGTGGTGCCCGAGCAACACCTGGAACGTGTGGTGGAAGACACACCCTTCGTTACACGACGCCAGAAGCGCGCGAAGGTCCTCGACGCTCGTCGCCCGGTCGCCTGTGAGGATGACCAGGTCGGAGGACGTATGAAAGTGGAAGGGTGCGTCCATCTGTTTTCCAGATCGGAGGTTTCTGAATCGCGGAATAATCCGCCCCGTCGGGTTGGAACCGTCACCTCGCGGCCAACAGCCACATTCGTGCACGGGGCATGCCGGAATCTTCGCCGGGGCGCGCATATCGCGGGAAGCAGTGGCCCGGCGTTGGGACGGCGGCGCGGGAACGCGCGGAAGTTCGAGAGGAAGGCGAGGAAGCGAGGTGTCCTCACGACTTCGGGTGTGGGAGCGACTCGACGACATACCTGCATCCAGACTGCGTTGTGGGTCCATGCGACGTTCTGGGAATGCGCGGCAGGCGTTGAAGTGCGGAGGCGTGCGACCCGGGAGGAAGCCGGGTACGGCTCCAACTCGGGCCTTCACCAAGATAAGAAGGGAACTCCCGACGCGCCAGGGGGAGGTCGGGAATCGGCAGAAAGAGCACCACGTGTATAGAGGTTATGGCGCTCGCGCTCTGGCCACCCGCTCAAGCAGCTCCCGGAGCGTTTGAGGCGACTCCAGGAGATACTCCGCGGCGTCGGGAGCGTTCTTCCCGACACCGACTGCGATGCCGCCGAGCTGGCGCACGCGCCGGAGGGCGGGGGCGTCGTTGGTGTCATCTCCCGCGAAGAGGGGCAGAGCGCTCGCGATGGTCTCGCCAAGAAGAGCGCTCAGCGCTTCTCCTTTGTTCATCTGAACGCGCGGCCAGATCTCGAGCGTGAAAGCGTTCGACTCGAGCCGGAGCGTCTCCTCGTAGGCGCGGATCCGATCGCCGACGCGGTTGCGAAGCTCCGGAACACGCGCCGGATCCAGTGCACGGTGATGCACGGCAAGAGCGCCCTCCTTGTCCTCGAGCCAGGCGCCCTCGAAGCGCTCGAGCTCCCGTCTCAGCACTCGTGCATAATCCTGCAGCGCCGGACGGCAGGCGGTAATCGCGGGGTTCCGACGGATCTCGCCGCTGGTCAGGCGGATCTCGAGACCGGTCAAGCCTGCGTAGAGAACGCCTTCGAGGTCGACGAAGGCGACGATCTCGCGCAGGACGCGGCTGCTGATGATGCCGATCGTGCAGTCGGGCCGCCCGGCGAGGGCGCGCAAGACGTCGCGGGTTTCCACCGGAAGAACGGCAAGCTCCGGTCGCGGCGCGAACGGAGCCAGCGTGCCGTCGTAATCGAAGAAGAGCGCCAGAGGCCCCGGCGCCACGAGTCGGGCCAGAATCGATTCGGTGGGGTCGCCCCCACCGGATCGGGAGCTCACGAGAACTTCCTCTGCACCTGGACGGCCTCGCGCAGAATGTTCTCCGCCCAGCTGTAGATGGTGTGACGGGAGAGATCCGCACGCAGTTGGCGCATGCGGTCTTCCTGCTCTTCGGGCGGCATCATGATGGCTGCATGCAACGTTGCAGCGTACGCCTCGCGGTCGTACGGGTGAATCGGGAGCGCACCGATCATCTGCTTGGTCGCGCCGGCGAAGCGCGACAGAACCAGCACACCGCGCTGATCACGACGTGCGGCCACGAACTCTTTGGCAACGAGGTTCATCCCATCCTGGAGCGAGCCGACGACACAAACGTCGCTCTGCGCGTAGAGGGCTGCCAGCTCCTCTTGATCCAGGAGCCGTTGCAGCAACACGATCGGCTTCCAGGTGGAGTCGCCGTGGCGCTCGTTGATCTCGCGCGCCAGCTCCTCGACCTCGTGTGCGAGCTTAACGTATTCCGGCACGCGTGAGCGCGTCGGTGTTGCGAGTTGCACGAGGACGACACGACCCTGATGCTCCGGGTGTTCGCGCAGCAAGCGATCGTAGGCGCGGAACTTCTCAGGGATCCCCTTGATGTAGTCGAGACGGTCGATGCCAAGCAGGACACGCGCGCCGCTGATCTTGTGGCGCTGCAACTCGGGCACGGTTGCGTTCTCGGAGGGGATCATCGTCTCCGGGTCGATGCTGATCGGGTAGGGGCGCACGAAGGTCGTGCGTCCGTTCCAGAAGATCGCCGACTTGTCGCCCAGAACGCGCGCTTCGAGGGCGCGGTCGACGCCGCCCAGGAAGTTCCTACAGTACTGCCGCACGTGGAATCCGAGGATGTCGTTACCCAGGAGCCCCTTCAGAATCTGACGATGCCATGGACAGGTGCTGAGCACGTCGATGTTGGGCCACGGGATGTGCCAGAACTGCGACACGACGACGTCCGGGCGCGCCGACTTGATCATCTCGGGGACGAGTGCCAGATGGTAGTCCTGCACGAGGACGATGGCGCGTTTCCCTTCCACCTGCGCGAGAATCGCCTGCGCAAACTTCTCGTTCACGCGTTTGTACTGGAGCCAGTCCTCCTCCTCGAAACGCGGGCGCACGTAAACCTGGTGACAGAGCGGCCACAGAGTGCGGTTCGAGAAGCCGTCGTAGTAGCCTGCGACCTCGGCGCGTTCGAGCCACACGCGGCGCAGCGTAAACTGTGGATGGTCGGGTGGCACCTGCACGCGCCCGGAGGCGTCCGCTACGAGAATGTCGCCATGGCCGCTGCCGTGGGCGACCCAGGTCCCCCCGCAGATACGCATGACCGGGTCGAGGGCCGTCGTCAAGCCGGAAGCGGGCGTGTGCCACTTGCTCCCATCTTGGGGATCGGTGTGGACATATGGCTCACGGTTGGAGACGACGACCAGATGGGCGTCGCCAAGCTCGCTCGAGGCGAACTCTTCGAGGCGGGTGCGCGCTTCCGAGATGCGTGCGATGGCTTGTTCATCGACCGGGCTTGCGACCTGCTGGGTGTCTTCGATGTCCTCGAGGGTCGCGGTCGAATCCTCCTGTTCACTCTCGTGTTGTTCGGTTTTGGGGGACCACATCATCGCCTTCCCTGTAATGCACAGCCCTTGCTGTGCAGTGCTGTTCGCGCGAGATCGATTCCTCGCGCCCGAAAACTCGTGCGGGCGCTCGCTTCACGCGGGATCGCGAAAGCGCTGCACCGGCCGTCGATTCGACGCTCGCACAACTCGACACGCGAGTGTGTGGAGCACTCCTCCGTGTGGTGTGCTCGGAGTTGGATCTGGCTGAGGGTGAAGAGTCGTGTCCAGGAAGAGGAGCATCGATCCCGGAAAGCATCGAATCGACCCGGACGCGATGAGCTGGCCCAGATGGGTTTTCGACCTCGCTCGCAGCATCCGGCATGATCGTTCCGTTCGGTCCGCAAGCGGCCCACGTCGTGGTCGCAAGCTTCAAGTGCATGCGAGTCTTTTATATCACCCTGATACAGGAGGGTCAAGCCAGGGGCTCCTGGACGCGTAACGTCAATGCAAACAAA
>CP070763.1:444112-449506 GCA_020349025.1 Candidatus Latescibacterota bacterium
ACCGACGCTCTGCAGCAGCAGCGCGTCGTCCAGCCCTTCCTGCGTCGAATTCCACACGGTCCCAGCGTCGTAGAAGAACATCGCGCCCCAGCTCAGGTTCTTGAAAAGCAGCGTGTACTCCAGATTGCCGAGCAGTTGATGGTCGCCCCAGTAGGCGCGGAACTCGTGTCCGCGCAGGGTCCCAAGACCGCCGACGTAGAACAGCTTCTGGGACGGCATGCGATCGTCGCCGAAGCGCCCCGAGGCGCGAAAACGTGCCGCCAGATGCACTGGCGGGCCGAGGCGCGTGTAGGCGCGCAGATCACCGATCCAGCGCGCGTAGGAGAACTTGCCGTTTCCGAACTCGAGGAATCCGCG
This sequence comes from Candidatus Latescibacterota bacterium, assembly GCA_020349025.1. Taxonomy (GTDB): domain Bacteria; phylum Krumholzibacteriota; class Krumholzibacteriia. Next base: position 444,470 of record CP070763.1, read on the forward strand.
CATGTACGCGCCGACGGTGCCGACGTGGCGCGCGCGGCGGCTGTCGATGACGAGTTCGAAACGCGTCGCTTCCAGGCGGCCGGAGCCCCCCAGACCATCCGGGTCGGTCAGGAGCCAGAGCGGTGGATTGGGACGGAAGGAGTCGCGTCCGGCGCTGAAGATGCTCCAGTTCGTCTGTACCGCCAGGCTGTCGTACTCCTCGACCGCGAAGGAGAGTCGCAGTGTCGTGTGTCCCGGCAGCCGCAGCCGCACGTAAGGCTCGTAACCAGTGATCTCGTAGTAGTCGCGGAAGTCGTGCTTGACGAGGAGCGAGGCCAACGTGTTTTCGCCCCAGCCCACACCGGCCTGGTTTTCGAAGCCAGTGCTGCGGACGTAGCGGATTCCGAGCGCCAGACTCTTGCTGGGTTCGATCGGCTGCGCGAAGTCCAGCTCCCAGCTCGTGCGTTTGCTCTCCCAGCCGTATCCGAAACGACCCTCCACCTCGGGCGCGAAGGAGTACCCGGAGCGGTACTTCGCCTTCAGCCAGAAAGTGGAGCCGTCGACGCGCTGGTAGGAGTAGTCCCCGCCGATGCTGAGCCGGCTGTGCTCGACCGGAGTCAGCGTGACGTGCGCGGGAAGTCGGTCGCGCCGGCGCGGGGAATGCTGCCAGTGCGAGACGCGCCCGTTGTGCAGAACACGGATCCGCGAGCGCACGCTGCCATCCCGCGCCATCACCTCGTCGGGGTTGGAGGGATCGAGGAGGCGCCGACCATCGACGACGTACTTGTACTCGTACACGCCCTCCGCGAGGCGGAGTGCGACCTCCCAGATGTCGTCGCCCGCGCGCACGAGTGGGGTGACGCGAGGGTCCCATTCGTTGAAGTCGCCGATGAGCTGAACGCTCGAAGCACCCGGGGCATGGATGCTGAAGACGACGCGGCGCCCGCGCCGATGGGGGTAGAGGTCGTCCGGCGCGTCGGAGCTGGCGGCTGCCGAGCCTGGGTGTGCAGCAGCGAGCACCACACACAGAAAGAGGGCGTGGACGCAGAGCGTCCGCCACTGCCGCTGCGCGCAGTTCGTGACCTTCCTCCCGGATCCGGAGTTCGGTTTTGCGGGTCCACCTCGGGGAGCCGTCCCTGTGCGATCGAGTCGGGGTCATCGTCTTCGAGGGCACGGTGGACCCGCACCCCCGCCGATCGCACGCGACATGCCGATGTGTGGTCGGCGGAGCTTTCGAATTCAAGTACTTGAAATATAGGCGGTTGGCGCTTTCGGCGGGCACCCGTTGCGGGCCGGCGTCGATGTCCGACGCACACGGTTCGTTGTGGTCCGGACCACACCACGGCGCGCCCGGAGGGCGCGCGCCTCACGGCTCGGGGTCGTCGGCGCGCCGTTTGACGAGGCCGAAACGGCGCAGCTTGCGGTGCAGGTTGGCGCGATCGAGCCCGAGAGCGCGTGCCGCGCGCGCGATGTTGCCTTCGGAGGCGGCAAGCGCCTTCTCGATGGTGCGACGCTCGTAGCTCTCGAGGTTCTCGCGCAACGTGCCGGTCAACAGCGGGTGCTCGTCGTCCGGCGACGTCGACAGAAAGAGCGGGCTCAGGTGCTCGGCGTCGACCACGAGCTCGTCGTGCATGATCACGAGGCGCTCCATCATGTTGCGTAGCTCGCGGACGTTGCCGGGCCAGTGGTACTGCGACAGGAGCGCACTCGCGGCGGGAGTCAGCTCTTTGATGCGCCGACCATTCTCCTCGCAGTACTGGCGCAGGAAGCGCTCGGCGAGCCTCACGATGTCGGGACCACGCTCGCGCAAGGCGGGGATCTGCAGCGTGATCACGGCGAGCCGAAAGTAGAGGTCTTCGCGGAAGTCGCCGTTGGCGATCTCCTGCGGCAGGTTCTTGTTCGTGGCTGCGACCACGCGCGCATCGAGCGCAATGGTCTCCGTGCCGCCGACACGCTCCATCTCGTTCTCCTCGAGGACACGCAGAAGCTTGGCCTGCGTGTCGAGGCTCATGTCGCCGATCTCGTCGAGGAAGAGTGTGCCGCCTCGCGCGAGCTCGAACTTGCCGCGCTTCTGCGCCGTCGCCCCGGTGAACGCACCCTTCTCGTGACCGAAGAGCTCCGACTCGATGAGGTCGCGCGGAATGGCCGCACAGTTGAGCCGCACGAACGGCTCCGATGCGCGCGGGCTGATGTCGTGGATAGCTCGAGCCGCCAGCTCCTTGCCGGTCCCGTTCTCTCCGAGGATGAGAATGCGCGCTTGGCTCGCGCCCGCTTTGCGAATCTCTTCCTGCAGTCGTTGCATCGGCTCCGACTCACCGAGCATCTCGTTGCGCCGGCCGAGCTTGTCGAGCAGCGCCGCGTTGTCCGACTCGAGCGAACGCAAGTGCAGAGCATTCTTGAGCAGGATGAGGAGCTTGTCGGGCGACAACGGCTTCTCGATGAAGTCGAAAGCCCCCTTCTTCGTGGCCTGCACCGCGGTTTCGATCGTGCCGTGGCCACTCATCATCAGCACCACGGGTGAGACTGGATGCTTCTGGATCGTTTCGAGCACCTCGAGCCCATTCATACCCGGGAGTGCCAGGTCGAGAATCACGGCGTCGATGTCGCCGGGGGCGGCGCGCAAGCGGTCGACCGCCTCCTCGCCGGTTGGTGCATCTTCCGTTTCGTAGCCCTCATCGGACAAAACACCCGCGAGCAGTTTGCGGATGTTCGCTTCGTCGTCGACGATCAGGATGCGCGGCATGCGGGACCTCCGAGCGGCATTGTAGCGGATGGCGGCGGCAGCCGCTCGCATCGCTCGCGTTGTTGCACCACGTCGGAAGCAGGCGTAACTTGTTGTCATGGAAACAGCGTCGCGGCTTCAGCGCGCTGCGGGTGGCCGTGTACGTCCCCTCTGGCGGCGCATCCAGCGAGGGTATGGTGCTCTCGCGCTCCTTGCGGCCGTTGCCTCATGCTCCTCCTGCCGCTCCGGAGCCACCAAGGGCGAGATCGACTTCGCGGATGGTCTCGAGCGGCTGGCCCTCGGCGACAGCAGCGGTGCGCTGCGGCTGCTCGAGCAGGCGGCGTACGATCTGGGTAACGATCCGCGCGTCCTCTTCCACATTGGTCGTCTCAGAGCCGCCGAGGGCACCATCGAGGGGCGCGTCCGCGCCCGCACGCTCCTGGAGGATGCGGTGCGGCGCGATCCGGATTCGGGTCTCTACCGCTCCGCACTCGGTGACGTCCTGCGCCGTCAACGTTTCATGCGCGCCAGCACCGACATGTTGGCCCACGCCGTGCGCTTGGACTCGACGCTCGACAACGCCTGGCTCCTGCTCGGGCGCAACCTCCAGGACGAGTTCTTCATCGAGATGGTGGAACCGGCTCTGCTGGACAGCTCCATCTCCTGCTATGCGCGTGCCCTTGCCCTCGAGGAGAGCAACGAGGAGGCACGCTACCGGCTCGGTTTCCTGCTCTTGCATCGCAAACGCCTCGAGGAGGCGCGGCAAGTCGTCGTGCCCTGGGTGTACGGACGTCCCTGTCCCGTGCGCTTCGCGTTGCTGCTCATGGCGATCGAGTTCCACGCGGGACGTCTCGAAAGAGCGCAGGAGCTCCTCGACGACGTGCTTCCCTGCATGACGTGGCTGGAGCGCGAAGCGTGGACCGGGTTGAGGCCGTTGCTGCACCCGGACAGCGTGTCGGCGTATCGGCTTCTCGCCGATTCGCAGCGCGACTCGATGTGTGTGGCCTACTGGTGGGAAGCGGACCCGACTCCCACGACACTGGCCAACGAGCGCCTGCTCGAGCACCTGACACGCGCCGTGGAAGCCGACCTCTACTTCGAGGTGCCGCCGCTCGGTCTGTCGGGGCGCGTCACCGACCGGGGCGAAGTGTACATGCGCTACGGCCCGCCCGAGCGCATGGCACGCGTCCTCCGCTCGCCCGTCCCCGCGTGGGAGTGGCGCTACCCATGGTTCCACCGCAGGGAGTGGCGCAAGAGGATTCGATTCTACGATTACTACCACAACGGCAACTACCAGCGTCAGCGGCGCAGGGCTGGCTCCGACTTCATGGAGCCGATTCCGCTCGAGTGGAAGCCGACACGTACGAACATGACCTTCAAGCTCCCGAAAGGGAAATGGGATTACGTGCTGCGGCGCTTCCGCGCGGCCTCCGGGCGCCCCGCGATCGACATTGCTTTCGAGTTCGAGATTCCGCGCCGGTTCGCTGGGCTCGCTCTCGAAGCCGCAGCGTGGCGCGGTCCGGGAGAGCTCGTTGGCAAACAGGAAAGCGGCGTGCTCGATGAGAAGCTGTACCGCCTGCCGACCTCGGCGGTCGGGCGCATGCGCATCGAGGTGCCACCGGAGCGACTCGAGCTCGGGCTCCAGGCCGTGGCGCTGCAGTCGCGCAACGAGTCGCAGGCGTCGAAGGCGCGGGCCGACTCGGGGCGCGTTCTCTTCGTCGCGTTCGGGCGTGACACCGTCGATGTCGAGCGCTTTGATCCCGAAATGTTGACGATGAGCGATCTCGTACTGGCGCACGAGCTTCGCGACGGCTCCGGAGGCCTGTTCGACATGGGAGGCGTGATCGCCGTTCCACACGTGGCTGCGCTCGTCACGCGGCGGCGGCTCGAGCTCTACTTCGAGATCTACCCGTCGCGCCGCATCCTGCAGGAACGCAGTGCGGTGGCCGTCCGTTACGAGGTGCGGCCTCTGCCGCCGCGCGACTGGACCTTCTGGGACCAGTTCCGTCCCGGCTTCCGTCGGCGGCTCGACGCCACGGGCCAGCCGGTCGTCCAAGCGACGTTCACGTTCCTGCCGACTTCCGACGTGGAGAAACAGAAACTCTCGATCGACATCGGTGCACTCGACTCGGGTCCGTACGCACTCGTCGTCGAGCTCGTCGACGCGGCCAACGGTGAGACCGCAATGCGCACGGCCGAGTTCGAGGTCGTGCGCACGGCGGAAGTCGGCAGCTGAGCTGTAGCTCGTAACGGCCGGAGCGCGAACGTCGGCTTGCGGCGGACGTTCGGCGGCGCGCCTCCAGCGCGCCGCTCTCACTCGGCACGCGCGCGGCTCG
>CP070763.1:449606-454878 GCA_020349025.1 Candidatus Latescibacterota bacterium
CGGTGTCGCGAACGCCTCGGTGGGTTGCTGCTCTACTATTATCGAGACGCCGCGTGAATCTCATCCACCGTCAACCCACACGGCCATGAGGGCCACCGTGGTTCCGGGAGGCTCTGAATCAGCCTGGGCCTGGCCAACTCGACCCGTTCATGCCCGATATTCGTCCCAGAATCTGCAAAGTCCATCACCTGAAGCTGCTTTTGCCCAAGGAGTTGGGGTGCGCTCCAATTCTTTCGCCACACGGGATCCGCCGGTTAAAGCCCAAGGCCGGAAACTCTCGAAACGACGTCGCTTCCTCGACGTCGAACCGAACCGTACGGAGGAGGTGCAGTGTGAAGCGTAGCCCTTCTGCCACGGACTGCGCGGCGCAATCGGGACTTCCTCAAAGCCCATGTTTCGAACTCGCTTCTGGAACACGTCGCCATAGATCTTGTCCCGGTCCCGAAGCAGATACTTCGACGACCGCTCCCAAGGGTATGCCTCGATGACTTGCTGTGCAGTCCAGTCTGCGGTCGGATTGGAGGTGACGTTGAAGTGCAGAACGCGACGGCGATCGTGAGCGAGCACGAGGAAAACGAACAGGATCTGGTTGCGTACGGTTGGTACGACGAAGAAGTCGATCGCGACGATATCCTTGATGTGGTTGTTGAGGAACGCACGCCAAGTGGGAGATTACAACTCCGGATCTCGGGAACGCTCCCCATTTGGGGAGACCCGGATGGGGAGGCGTGCATCTTCGTGGGTGTCGTCACATTGAAAACAAAGGAGTTGCACCTGCAGCCGGAACGGCACGCGGCTTGTCATCCAAGCCGGCATGCGAAGCCGGACTCTCTGGATCAGCGTGACCGTACTCCTCACACTTCTGGCTGCCCTCGGCGCCCGGAATCGGCTCGCGAATCTCTTCGCTGCGGAGTCTGCGGTCGGTGAACCGACCGGCGGGCCAGCGAGCGGCGGAGTGAAGGGCCACGAATCGCGACGCACCGACGTCCCGGCATCGGACAAGACAAAGCCGACGTCACTGCCGGTGTCGGGTGTTGTCGTCGAGCGTGAGCCATTCGTCCTGAGCGTGCAGGGAACGGGGCGAACGCAGTCTCTGCGGCGTGCGCAGCTTTCACTGCGCGTTGCCGAGCGGGTTGCGACGGTGCACGTGCGCGCGGGCGACTTCGTGCGCACGGGGCAGCCGCTAGTCGAGCTCGATCGGCGGCCGTTCGAGATTGCGCTCGAGGAGGCTCTGGCGCGCGTTGCGAACGCCGAGATCGACTTCGAGATGCAGCTTTTTGGCGACGAAGACGTGCCGGAGGAGAAGCGCGCCAAGGTTGCGCATCGGAGCGGTCTCACCGAGGCACGACAGCAGCTCGAGCGCGCACAGCTCGATCTCGACGGCACGATCCTGCGCGCGCCCTTCGATGGCGCCGTTGCCGAGGTGCTCGTCACACCGGGTGAGCGTCTGCAGTCGAATCAATCCCTCGTGACTGTCGTCGATCTCGATCGCTTGCGTCTGCCGGTCGAAGTGCTCGAAAACGACTTCGGTCGGCTCGAACCGGGCGCGTCGGCATCGATTCGACTTCCCGCCCTTCCCGATCTCGACGTGCGCGGAGAGATCGTCTCCCTCGCCCCCGAGCTCGACACGGAACGCGGCACCGGAATCGCCTACATCGAAATCGACAATCCGGACGGTCGCATCAAGCCGGGCATGTACGCCGAAGTGCGGATCGACGCCGAAGTCCTCGACGATCGGATCGCTGTTCCGCGTGAAGCCGTTCTCGAACGTGATCGTCGACTCCTCGTCTTCCGCGCGCACGATGGTCGCGCGGAGTGGACCTACGTCGAGACCGGGGTCGAAACGGACGAGGGCATCGAGATCAGGTCGGGCCTGGCACCCGGCGACACCGTCCTCGTCGATGGCCACCTCACCCTGGCACACGGCGCACCCCTGAAGGTGCGATTGCAGCGGAGTGGACTGTGAGTCTCTCGGCGCAGGCGGTGAAGCGGCCAATCGCGACGACGATGCTGCTGGCAGCAGCAGTCCTCCTCGGCATCGTTTCTCTCACACGGCTCGATCTCGATCTGCTTCCCGCAATGCAGTCACGCGATCTCACGGTGTGGATCCCGTTCCCGGATGCCGGCGTCCTCGAAATCGAAGAGGTGGTGTCCCGGCGTGCCGAAGAAACGGTGATCACCGTGCGCGGGGTTCAGAACATTCGCACGACGGTCGTCCCGGGGGGCACGTCGGTCAACGTCGAGCTGACGCCGGGCGCCGATCCCGATCTCGTGGCTCTCGGGATTCGCGAACGCCTCGACGCGCTGCGCTGGGAGCTCCCGGATGGCGTCGAGCGTCCCATGCTCCTCGGCTCGAGCGGCCACGGGCGTCCCTTCATCGTCCTTGCTCTCGGCGCCGACGATCTGCCCGCCGCCGCCGATTGGGCACGTCTCGTCCTGCGCCCGCGACTCGAGCAGGCGAAGGGGGTTGCGCGCGCGCAAGTGATCGGTGCACCGGAGCCGGAGATCCGCGTGCAACCGGATCCGGAGAAGATGCAGGTTCTCGGGATCGACAGCGCCGACATCGCCGCGTCGTTGCGCGCTGCGAACGTCGACGCAACCGGCGGCTACCTGCGGCGGCGCGGGGTCCGCTACGCGCTGCATCTGCGTTCGCGTCTCGTCGACGCCGATGATGTGGGCGACGTCGTCGTCGCGCGGCGTGGGAACTACCTCGTACACCTGCGCGATATCGCGGAGATCGTCGATGGTTTCGCCGATCCGGAAGGCTTCAGCCGGCTCGACGGCGAACCTGCGGTGGGCATTCTGGTGCACCGTGAAGCGGGAGCGAACCCGCTGTCGACCGCCGAACGCCTCCATGCGCAGTTGCGTCAGATCGAGTCGGAACACTCGGACGTCCGCATTGCGGTCGTCAACGACCCCTCCCCGTTCGTGCGCCAGGCGATCCAGGGCGTGTGGCAAGCGGTGTGGCTCGGAGGACTTCTCGCATTCGGTGTGCTGCTTCTCTTTCTGCGCGATCTGCGCTCGCCCCTCTATCTGGTGACGGCGCTGCCGGTGTCGATCGTCACCAGCTTCTCGCTCCTCGAGCTTTTCGACGTTTCTCTCAACCTGATGTCGCTCGGCGGCATGGCGTTGGGTGTCGGGATGCTCGTCGACAACAGCATCATCTGTCTCGAGAACATTCACCGGTTGCGGGCGGGCGGCGCGCCACCCCACCGCGCTGCGGCGCGAGGCGCGCGCGAGGTGGCGCTGCCGATGCTGGCGTCGACGCTCACCACGTGCGCGGTGTTCCTGCCACTCGCGTGGGTGCCCGGCAACCTGGGTGCGCTCTTTCGCGACCAGGCGATCGCCGTGAGCGTCTCCTTGTGCGTGAGCCTCGTCGTGGCGCTGACGCTCCTTCCGATGCTTGCCGCCTGGCTCGGCACGCCGCTCGTGCGCTCCGGGTCGCGGCCGCTGTTCGGCACCTACGAGCGTGCACTGAGTCGTGCGCTTCGACATCGCGCGGCCATCCTCGGATCTGCTGCGCTCCTCCTCTGCGTGAGTGTCCTGCTCCTGCTGCGGATGCCGCGCGAGATCCTCCCCGACGTTGCATCGGAGGGCGTCGAGGTCTCGATCCGACTGCCATCAGGTGGCGACATCAGCGTCACTGACCAGGCGGCGCGCCGGATCGAAGTCTGGCTGCAGGAACGAAGCGAGGTGGAGCACGTCTTTGCCAGCGTCGGCAACTCCGGCTCGCTCGATCCCGCCGACGCCGAGCGCCGGGTGAATCGCGCGATCCTACGTGTGCTGCTGCACAGCGACGCACTGGCGCACCGTCGTGCTTTACTCGACGCGCTGCAGCGCGAGTTCGCCGCAGAAGCACGCTGGAATCTGGCGATCGAATCGGATCGCTCCGAGCTCGAAGCGCTTCTGCCGCGCGGCGACGCGACGTTGCGTTGCGAGATCGCCGGCCCGGACCCGGTGCGCGCGCAAGAGCTCGCGGTCGCGGTGCGCGATGCGGCCCAGCAGCGCGTGCGACTGGCCGAGCATCCGCTCCGTCTCCTGCGCAGCGAAACGGAACCACGCTACCGGATGCGACCGCGTCGCGACGAGATGTGGCGTTACGGCCTCTCGGAAGAAGTGGTGACGAGTGCGGTGCGCACGCGCACGTCTGGGCTCGAGGCGACGTCGCTGCGTCGCTTCGATCAGGAGGTGCCGGTGGTGCTCCGCCACGACCGGGATGCCGAAGCATCCGATCCGGCAGCTGGCAACCTGGTCGCCGCAGGGCGCACCTTTCCGGTGCGACAGCTCTTCGACGTGCAGACGGAGATCGTTCCCGCGCGCATCCTGCGTGAGAACCAGGTCCGCATCGCCGCTGTCCGTTGGGATGGGCCGCTCCGCGACGTCGGTCGCGTGAAGGGCGCTCTCGAGTCGGCATTGGCCGAAGTGGGACTCCCGCCGGGCTACACGAGCCGCTTCACCGGAGCTCATCAAGAGATGCGCACGCAGTTGACCGCGGTCCTGCGCGCTTTCGCTCTCTCGGCGGGGCTCGTCCTTCTGGTTCTCGCTGCACAGTTCGAGTCGCTACGCTTGCCGATCGTCATCTTTGCGGCGGTTCCGCTGGCGCTCGCCGGTGTCGCTGCTGCGCTTCTGCTCTCTGGGTCGAGCCTCAATGTCCTCTCCGGGATCGGCCTGGTGGTTCTCGTCGGCATCGTCGTCAACGACTCGATTCTTAAGGTCGATCTCCTACGCCGACTGCGCGCTGACGGTGTCGATCTCGTCGCAGCGATTCATACGGCGAGCCGTCGCCGCTACCGGCCCATTCTCATGACGACCGCAACCACGGTGCTGGGTCTCGTACCGCTTTTCTTCGGGCGCGGTGCAGAGCTGCGCGGACCGATGGCGGCGGCCCTCATCGGCGGCTTGCTCTCCTCGACGTTGCTCACACTCTTCGTCATTCCGCTTCTCTTCCATGTCGTCGCGGGCGCTCCGGGTCGCACACGCGGCGAATCGGTTTCGGCCGCGAGCAGCTCGCCGAAGGCTCGGGAGGTGTGATCGTGCGCGCGCTCGCTTCTCCCCTTGGCAGGCCGATCGGCACCAGTGCCGTTTACGTCGCCGTTCTGCTCCTGGGTCTCGCCGCGTTACAGGCGTTGCCGCTGGCGCTCGCCCCCGATCTCGACTATCCCGGTCTCGCCGTCACTCTCGCGTGGCCGAACGCGACGCCGGAGGAGATGGAAGCGCGCGTCACTGCGCGTATCGAATCGGAGGTGCACCAGCTGCGCGGAGTGCGCGACGT
>CP070763.1:454978-460074 GCA_020349025.1 Candidatus Latescibacterota bacterium
CGGAGAAGCTCGTGCTGTTGAAGCCGGCTCCGAGCTTGAGGTTGCCCGCGAGATGACGATAGAGGGCCACGAGGCCGCCCTGCTCCAGATCGCTCGTGTCGGTGTTCCAAAGCGCGCGGTACTCTCCGACCGCGTCCCATGCGTGCGTGAGGTGGAAGCGGGCGCGGGCGATCCCCAGCCTCGAGCGCGACGCCGCCCAGCCACCCGAGTCGCGCGCGTCGCGCATCTCGCCGCGCTTGAGCGCCAGACGCCCGCCCAGCTCCCAGCGCCGCGTGACATCGTAGCCGGCATCCAGGGATGCCACGTGGGAGCGTTCATCCTCGCGTTCGGACTGGCTCGCCGCCGGCAGGTCGAAGAGGAAGGTGTAGCGAGCGAGCAGATTCAAGCGGCTGTGCTGCACCGGCCGGTAGGCGATCCCGACGCCGCTCTCGACGAACTGCGCGTCCTCGGGATCGGAAGCGCGGTCGTCGGTGCGCGAGAAGCTGACTTTGCCGAGGAGCGTCCAGCCGCCATCGAGCGCGAAGTCGAGCCGATTGGTGCTCAGGTACTGTCGCCGATCGACGCTGCCGCGGTCGTTGCGCACCTCACCCTTGAGGCCGAGGCGAGCGCGCTCCGTCTGATAGGTGAGCCCGAGGGATGCCGCGTCACGATCGATGACGCCCGACGTCGCGTCGTCGAGATCGCTCCTCTGGTACGTGCCGCTGATCGACCAGTCGTCGCGTGGCGCGAAGGTCAAGCCGTACGATTGCGCGAAGCCGCGCTGTCGATCACCGTGCGTGAACTGGTGATCCGTGAACACGCGCACCTGGTTGCTGACCGACTTGCGCTGCCCGATGCTCACCGTGCCCCGGGGTCCATCCATCCGATCGGTGGAGAGCGTGTAGGTCCCGAAGAGCTCGTGCGTGGGATCGACTCGGAGATCGAGACCTGCGCGTGCAGCCTGGCCCAGGCTGCCGGCGCTCCCCTCCGCCATCAGACTGAACTTCGAATCGAGCCGCGCCCGCACGCCAAGCGTGCCGAGGTTGTTCTCGGGCACGCCGTCGTCACGCTGCATGCTGACCTGACCCAGCGCGTACAGGTTGACGCCGGGGCTCACGTCGGCGCCGACGCGCACGCCGCCAAGAAGGTTGCCGGCGCTCTCGGCATCACCCGGTTTCTCGCTTCGGTGCCGCACCTCCCCGCCCAGCTGCCAGCGCGACAGCCGGTAGTCCCCCTCGAGGGAGAAGATACGCTCCTGCAATGAGAGCTTCGCGTCGCGCACGCTCCAGCGCGAGCCGAACGACCACCCCGGTGTGGCGCGCCATGCGAGCTCTGCGCCCCACTCCTCGAGATCGCGCGGCGTCACGAGCCGCGTGGTGGAGAAGCCGGCGTCGCGACGCTTCCACCAGGCTCCGATTTGTGGTGCACGCTCCTTCTGCATGAGCTCCTCGAGGTCCAACCGCCCTTCGAAGCCGACGGCCGCGGCGCGCGTGTTCTCATCCGCGAGCGCCGGCTCGCGCTCCTGGAACGTGAGCCCCCCATCGAGCGAGAAGGCGTGGCTTCCCGACTGCCCGGCCTCGCTTTCCGCGTACTCCGTCTTGAGATACGTGCCGCCGCCACGTCGCAGGATCACGTCCCCTCCCACCAACTGGTGATCCTGTGCGTCGCGAGTTTCCTGCACGATCGTGGCGCCGGCGGCAACGCCCTCGGTCGCCCATACCCGACCGCGAGCCCCCCACGTCACCTCGTCCGGATCGAACGTGGCGGGCACGTGCTCGTAGTCCACCAGCAGCAGGACGTCGTTGCCGTCGAGCGGCGTGTCGCGAATGATCGAGGGCGCGATCTGATCCGCGACCTGCATGAGCGGCCGGCGCAGAATGATGCGCCCATGCCGTTCGTCGATCTCGTAATCGCGGTAACGCTCGAGCGTCACGTTCTCGAGCACCCGATCGCTGTCACGATCACGCACCTCGACCCAGACCTTCTCCGAACCCTCCACAACGTCGGTGTGCTGCAGGTAGTAGAGGCTCGCGCCGGTGCCGAGGAACTCGTTGTGCGCGAACGCCGTCTGCGGCTCCGATAGGAACGCGGTCGCGTCGATCCTCGGCTCGCCGAAGCGGGTGGAACGCACGCTGCGCGAGTGCAACGAGGCTCCGTAGAGGCTGCGGTTGTACTGCGTGAACTCCGTTCCCGTGAAACCGGTAGCGTAGTTGCCCCACAGCAGGCGGGAGCGGTCCCAGTCCAACCGCGCGTACATGCGACCCTGGCTGTTCACGTCCGCGCTCGTCGTCGAGCCGTCTCCATAGGTCAGGAAGTGCAGGTCGGGATCGAGCCGGCGGAAGAGCTGGCGCGGATCCTTCCGGTCGAGGTTCTTGAAGAGGTCGCCGAGCTCCTCCTCGCGCGTGTCGAGCTGGGCGGTGGCCCGATACTTCCCGTTCCACATGCCCTTGAGATAGAAGGCCAAACGCCCGCTGCCGAAGAAGTCCCCGTTGGCGCGGGGATCGTCCCGGACCAGTGTCTCGTCGCCGGAGACGGAGCTGCTCCCCATCGCAAGGTCGGCCACTCCGACCATGAAGAAGAAGGAGTCCTTGACGTCGACGGTGACGCGACCCGCCCACTCCTCTGCGGCGGAGTTGCGCGCCGTGACCGGCAGATCGTGCGACCCGGTCGGCAGCAGTCGCTCCAGGACGAACTGCCCCTTGCGATCCACGGAGACATCCGCTCCTGCGAGCGCGAGCTCCACGTCGTACGGGATTTCGGAGCCGCGAATCTGCACGCGTCCACCCCGGATCGGAATCGATTGGAAGCGCAGGTTCGAGTCGCCAGCGAGCTGCTCTGCGCGGACCGTGGCCGCCGCATCGCGAGGTGGAGCGTGATGCGGATCGACGAGCCGGATGCGACCCGGCAACGTCTCGTCCAGATGTCCCGCACTGTCGTAGACACGGAGAACGTAGAGCAGCTCCTCTGTCGGGCGCAGGGTCCGCTCCGACTCCAGCTGACCATCCCAGCCGATCGTCATGCGCGACTGCATGCCGCGCCCCGACAAGCGTGCGATGGGTCGGAGAAGCTCGTCATCGACGGCGCGGTGGACGTGGATCTCCCAGCGCTCGATGAAGGCGGCGTAGTTCGTCGAGATCGCGAACGAGGTGCGATCCTCGATGCGGCCTGCAACGAGTGGCAGGTCGGTGGGCCCAAGCACCTGGAGGCGAGGCTCCACCTCGCCCATCTCCTCCACGACCCAGATGCTCCCACCCCACGGCAAGGCGATCGAGCCTGGCGAAGCCGCCCCGTCGGCCTGGTGCTCGCCGTTGGTGCCGTCCGCAACGTGGTCACCGTTGGTGCCGTCCGCAACGTGGTCGCCGTTCGTGCCGTGTGGCGAACTGCCACCCCGCGGCGAGCCAGGGTCCGCAGCGATCGAAACGTCCAGCTCGCGCGCCTCGGGCGAGTCGGACTGCGGCGCCGGCGACGGCGTCGTGTAGCCGCGGACGACGATGTCGACGCGGCGGTTGCGCTGCCGCCCCGGCAGCGTCCCGTTGGCGTCCACCGGCCGCGTCGCACCGGAGCCGCGGACGTCGAAGACGCTGTCGGGCAGCGCCGTGAGGCTCTGGAGATACTGCTGCACGTTGCGAGCACGCGCTTCGGAGAAGGCCGCGTGATTCGCAAACGCACGCGAACGCAGCGGCGCGTTGTCGCTGTGCCCATCGACCGAAACGTGCACGTCCCGAAGGCCGCTCAAGATCTCGGCCACGTACTGGAGCGCTTCCTGCCCCGACGTGCTCAGCTTCGCGCCGCGCCTTTCGAAATCCATGTCCTGCAGCGTGAAGTGGGTGATCTCGGCCGGCTGCACCTCGCGCAGATGGATCTGGCTCCAGAGCGGTTGCGAGATGCCGCTGTCGCCCGAGGCCAGGTGCCACGCGATGCGCGAGTCGGAGACGAGCAGTGCACCCGGCTCGAAGCTCTCGAAGCGCGCGCGATAGTCGATGCGGAGCATCGAGTCGATCGCGGCGACCGGCAGGCTCCAGACGAGCCCGATCTCCTCTCCCTCGACGATGCGCGGCTCGGCGGCCGCGACACCTGCGATGCGCGTCGAGCCCTCCACGTACTGCATTCCCTCTGGCAGCGTCTCGATCACCTCGAGACGCGTCAACGTCCCGGCGTCCTCGACACCGACCGCAACCCCGAAGTGCAGCTCTTTGGGTTCGACCCCGACGAGCGTCGGCGCTGGAACCTCGGCGGGGAAGATCTTCACCTCGACGCGCCGATTGATCCGGCGTGCCTTACGCGTCTTGCCTGCCGCGAGGGGCCGATCGGGACCGAAGCCGATCGCCGACAACCGGCTCGCGGCAATGTGGTGGGTCAGGATGAGCTCGTACATCACTGCGCGTGCGCGAGCGATCGCAAGCTCGTAGTTGTCGGGGAAGGCCGGCGTGTGGATCGGCACGTCGTCCGTGTGCCCCTCGATCACGGCGGTGGCGTCGCTTTGCACCTGCAGGCGCCGCCCGAGAAGCGCGATCTTCGCCTTTCCCTGCGGCGTGAGGTCGGCGCTCGCCGGCATGAAGGTGTCGGCGTCGAGACGCTGCGTCTGCGGCTCCAGCGTGCTCCATATCGGTTGCAGTGCCGGTGGCTGCGACTTCGTCAGCCGCAGAGAGCCTGCGCTGCGCTCGAGAATGTCGTCGAGACGCGCCGCTGTGCCGGCGTCGACCCCGAAGTCGATCTGGTTCAAAACGCCCGGCGTCAGATGCAGAACGCGCGGGTTCTCCGTCGTGAAGCGCGAGCCGACAGGGAGCGTGCCCGCATCCACCTTGAGAATGAAGTTGCGCCCCGCGCTCCCCTGCCCGGCGTCCACGTCGGCAACGTGGTAGCGACCTGCCGCATCGGTGTGGATCACGAGCCCCGTGGCCGTGGCCAGGCGCACGCCGGGGATGCCGGGCTCGTCCGCGTCTTGCCAGCCGTCGGCATCGCGATCGTGGAAGACCTTGCCGAGGACGGTCGTGCGCTCGAGCGCCGGGTCGGACACCCGCACCACGCTGGCGGAGGCGGTGTTCCCCACGGGCGCGTCGTTCTGGAACGGCGTGGCCTGGTTGACGTGTTCGCCGAGCGCAACGCCCGATCCGACG
>CP070763.1:460174-464983 GCA_020349025.1 Candidatus Latescibacterota bacterium
GCAGCCGCATCGGCAAAGCCGCGTAGCGCAAAGAAGTCGTCCCAGTAGGAGTGCATCGGTTGGGCCGAGTAACCCTCGTGACTGATCGAGGGCGGCAGCAAGCCGAAGAACATCTGCTTCTCCGCGGCACGGAACACCGGCGTGCGGCGCTGCGCACGCAGCGAGTCCAGGTAGACGGCCGCATCGCGTACGCGGGGCCAAAGCTGCTCGGCGAGTTCGCGATTCCCCGTGTAGCGGTAGTACTCGGCGACGAGGAAGATGAACTCGCCGTGACTGTCGTGCTCCGGCACGGGATCCGGCCCGCGCCTGTCGACGACACACGGGATCTTGCCGCTCGCGTACTGGTTCGGCGCGTACCATTCGAGGAAAGCGCGCACAGGCTCGGCGTGGTGGAGGCGCAGCAGGGCAGAGGAGGTGAGCGCACCGTCGCGGATCCAGGAGCGCGCGTAGGAACGAGCTCCCGGCTGAATTGCCGGTCCGGCGCGGTTGACGAGGACGTAGGCGAGCTGGCTGTACATCGTCTCCACGACGTGCGCCGCCGCTTCGGGAAGATGGATCTGCACGTGCCCCAGCCGCTGGCGCCAGTCGTTCCGGCAGCGTGCGAGCTCACGCTCCACCCAGCGGCGTGCGTCGTCGTCCTTTTCATGTTGCGGCGTCGTGGACGCGGGATGGAGTGGGACGAGCAGATCGACCTCGCGCTCGGCGCCCGCAGGCAGAGCGAGTGGAAAGGCAAGCGCGGCGGAGGCGGCAGCAAACGCATCCTCCACGCTGGTTGGCGCCGGCAGCTGGCCGTGACGCAGATGATCGCAGACGACGTCGCCCGCGTCGAAAGTCGCTGCACCGAAGCGAGCCGGTTGGGTGAGACAGACAACGGCACGCTCCCCGTTCACTTCGAGCGCCCGACCGACGAGCGTGATCTCCCGGATGGGTGCCGTCCCACCGCGTTGGTTGAGCGTCTGTGTGGGCGGGTTCACCTGGAACGGGCGTGCGACGAGGAAGAGGGTGACGGGCTGGGGCACCCGACCCCGGTTCGCAACACGGTAGCGCACCACGACCGACGAGGCGTTCGGAGGCCCGGTGGCGAACGCCGTCACCGCGAGCTGCAGCTCCCCAACGTCCCATCTCACGCTCGGGATGGGCAGATAGCCGTCGTCCAGTTGCTGCGTCGTACGCGCGTCGCTCCACGTGACGAGCCGATCTTCGACGAAGAGGAACGGCTCGATCGAGAAGCGCCCCCGGCCGGTCTCGACGGCTCCGTCCTCGCCGAGCAGAGCCTCGCGCGAATCGCCGTCCACCCCCACGACCGTCCAGTACGATTGTTCCTCCAGCATCCCGCGCGGATAGCAGCCACGCGGTGCGTCGCGCGCCACCGCCTGGAAGAAGTCCTCGCGCGTGGCCGACCACTCGAGCGGTTGCACCGAGGCCTCGGCGAGAGCGACTCCCCCGCCGTGCGCCGACTGCAGGACGCGCAGGCGCAGAGATCGGGATTCCGATTCGGGCATATAGATGTAGTCGCGCCCGCCGTTCGAGCCGCGCACCGCACGTCGCGTGCGCCAGCGCTCGCCGTCGTCGGAGCTCTCGATGTCGTAATGGCTGGCATGTCGATCCGGCACCCAGTCGAGAACCAGCCCGCCGTACTCCCGGGGCTCTCCGAAGTCGAAGACGATCCAAGCGCTGCTGTCGGCGACGTCGCACGACCAGAACGACGCCGGATCCCCGTCGAGCGCCCGCGCCGCAACGTGTGCGGGCTGCGCCGTCGAGGCGCTGGCGACCGGGTCGGGCGGCGTCGCATCGGGGGGCGGCAGCTCTCGGAGCTCGAGCTCGTCGATCCACACCGTGCCGGTGCCGCCCTGTCCGGCGGTGATCGCGAGCTCGATCGCGGCCACACGCCGAATCTCTCCTCCGCCTCGTGGTCCCCACGCGAAACGGATGTGGCGCTTCTTGATCGTGAACGTCTCCCAGTCGGCCGGGAACGTCACGTCGCGATGCACCGCCCACCAGACGTTGGTACCTGTCGAGTCGACGAGCTTGAACTCGAAGTGATTTGCAGGCGCGTCGCCACGCATGCGAAACGAGAAGGCGTAGTTGTCTGGCAGCTCCAGAGCGAGAGCGCGCCGCGCGACGGCGTAGCCGCTCCCGGTCGTGAAGTGGAAATCGAGCCGCAGGCTGCGGCCTTCGGATCCCGTGTCGGATCCGATGCCGAGCTCGACGCCGTCGGCGGGATGCGCCGTCCAGCGGCCCGCGTCCTCGAAGTCGTCCACGATCGTGGCGCTTGCGGCGCCGTCCGTCGCCCCCTGCGACCCTGCCGTGTCCTCCGCGGCTCCGGCGCTGCCTGCCGTGTCGCTCGTGGCGGCAGCGATCAATGCGGCAAGCAGCAGAATGGCTGTTGGCTTCCAGCGCATGCGGATCTCAACCCTTCACGCTCGCAGCCAGAATCCCGCGAACGTAGGCGCGTTGAAACAGCAGGAACACCACCAGCGCGGGCAGAATCGTCAGCACCGAGCCGGCCATCATGAGCTCGGTGTCCTGCACGTGCTCGCCGACCAGGTTCGCGAGCGCTACCGGCAACGTGTAGTTGCTGCTGTCGCTGAGGACGATCAGAGGCCACATGAAGTCGTTCCAGGCGTTGAGGAAAACGAATGTCCCCAGCGTGACGAGAATCGGACGAATCACGGGCAGCACGATCTTCCAGAAGACACGGAACTCGCCTGCGCCATCGACGCGAGCGGCGTGCAGCAGGTCGTCGGGTACACCGAGCACGTATTGGCGGATCAGAAAGATGCCGAAGGCGCTCGCCAGGTAGGGAACCATGACGCCGACGTAGGTGTTCACGAAGCCCATCTCG
The DNA here is from genome assembly GCA_020349025.1 of Candidatus Latescibacterota bacterium. Lineage (GTDB taxonomy): Bacteria > Krumholzibacteriota > Krumholzibacteriia. Next base: position 463,020 of record CP070763.1, read on the forward strand.
CGGAGCAGGAGGAAGAGCGGCAGCATTCCCACCTGCGCGGGAACGACCAGAGCGAGTGCGACGGTACGGAAGAGGCGATCGCGCCCGCCGAAGGCGAGCTTGGCGAAGGCGTAGCCGGCAAACGCGTTGACGCCGACCGAGACGATCGTGGCACCGCTGGCGATGATGGCGCTGTTGAGGAAATGTCGAGCCAGGTCGAGCCGGGTGAACAGAGCGACGTAGTGCTCGAACGTGATCCGGCGTGGGAGAAAGCGCGGCGGCAGCGTGTTCGATTCGCCGGCGGCCATCAACGAGGCTGCCAGCATCCATGCGAGCGGCGCCAGCGTGATCAACGCCCCGGCGACGAGTGGCGCGTGGAGCGCCAGCGGATACAACGACCGCCGCGTCAAGTTCGCCCCCGCAACAAGCGCATCTGCACGAGCGTGCCTCCGAGCGTGATCACGAGCAGGACGAAGGCGATGGAGGAGGCGATTCCCATTCTCCACCAACGGAAGCCCTCCTCGTACATGAGGAGCACGAGGCTCGTCGTGGCGCGTAGGGGCCCGCCCTGAGTCATCACGTACGGCTCCGCGAAGAGCTGGAAGTAGCCGATCATCGTCGTCACGCCGACGAAGAGAAAAGTCGGAGCCAAGCCTGGAAGGGTGACGTGCAGGAAGCGCCGCAGCGGTCCCGCTCCGTCGATGGCGGCGGCTTCGTAGAGATCGTCCGGGATGGTGGCCAAGCCAGCGACGAAGATGAGCATGTTGTAGCCGAAGTTCTTCCACACCGCCAGCAGGATGATGGCGGGCATCGCCCAGTCGGGATCTCCAAGCCAATCGATGGGACCGAGACCGAAGATGCCGAGAACGTGGTTCAGGAGGCCGTAGCGCGGATGGTAGAGATAGCGCCAGACGATGGCGACGGCGACCAACGTCGTCACCACGGGTGCGAAGTAGACGGTGCGAAACAGGGATCGCAGCCGCACGCGGGGAGCACTGAGCAGAAGCGCTGCCGCGAGCGACACCAGCACCGACAGCGGACCACCGACGAAGACGAAGTAGAGGGTGTTGCGGAGCGCCGTCCAGAAGACGGGGTTGGTAAGCAGATGTTCGTAGTTCTGCAACCCCACAAAGCGCGCGGTCTCCGGGGATCCGATGGCGTAGATGTCGAAGTCGGTCAAGCTGAGGAGAAGTCCGGCGAGGATGGGAATGAAGAAGAAGAAGGCCATCAGTCCGATCGCTGGAGCCAGAAACCAGAGCGCCGCCCGCGCCTGCTGTCGTTCGAAGGCCGCCCTCATGGAACGCTCCCGGCGTCGGTTGCGGTGGCGCGGCGTTCGAAAAGCCAGCGGCGTTTCTCCAGGATCCGCTCCACGTCGCGGTCGAGGAGCGCGAGCGCGGAGTCGGGCGGCGTGGCGCCGCGGATCGCCTGCTCGGCGCGCTCCTGCACGCGTGTCGCGATGAGCTCCCACTCCGGGATCTTCGGCGTCGGTACGACACGTTGGAGCTGCTGCCAAAAGGCGCGCGCCTTGGGGTCGTGCGCCAGCGTGCTGTCCTGCCACGCCTCGCGGTGCGCCGGCAGGTCACCGGTGAGCTCGTAGAAGCGGACCTGCTGCTCGGGGCGGGAGAGAAACTCGACCAGGCGCCAGGCAGCGTTCTTGTGTGGCGAGGCGCGAAAAAGGACCAGGCTCGAGCCACCGGCCAAAGACACACCGGGACGGAGCGGATCCGGTCCGGGCAAGGGTGCGGTGCGCCAGGAGTCCTGCAAGTGCGGTGGCAGGCGTCTGCGAAACTCGCCCAGGTTCCAGGGGCCGGTGATGTACATCGCGAAGTAGCCGCGACCAAACTCCTGGTAGACGTTGGCCACCTCGTTGTTGCTCACCGGCGGCGCCAAGCCGTCGCGAAACAGGTCGACGTAGAAGGCGAACGCGCGCCGGAACTCGGCCTGCGAGAAGGCTCCGCTCGTGGCGTCATGCGTCAGCAATGGCG
>CP070763.1:465083-469808 GCA_020349025.1 Candidatus Latescibacterota bacterium
CGGCGCCCGCAATCTTCCTGGAGGATCTGCTCGCCGAGGTCGCAGCATCGGGGGTGTGGGCACCCGACCCGGAACACTCTCCCGGACGTTTTCAGCCGGCACAGGCGGGCCGGCGCGGTGTCGCCCAAGGTACGTCGCGACCGGTTCGACGCCCGCAGGATGCGGACGCGTGGCCCACGACGACCACGGAGGGACGTCTGGCGACCCGGCTTCTGAAAGGATTCGCCCGAGACCTTCGCGATCTCGCGCGCATCATGCGCCAGCTCGAAGCGATCGAGCATGGCGACGATCCTGAACGAAGCGACGAGCGCGAGACTGCCGGTACCAAGCCGAGTGCACCCCGCGGCCGATCGTTGCAGATGCTCCAAATCGTACGCATCTTGCGCAACCTCGTGCGCTACGAGAATTCGATCGAGCTGCGCATGGGAGCGCTCCTGCTCGAGCAGCATGAGCGCCACGCCTGGCCCGCGTTCGGATGTCAAAGCCTCGAAGAGTACGCCGAGCAGCGTCTCGGCTGGCCGGGCTCGTCGGCGCGCCGGCGGGTCGGCGCCGCCCGGGCGCTGCGACGAGTGCCCGTCGTGCGCAGCGCCTACGAGTCGGGGCGCCTCACGCTCGAACAAACGGAGTGGATTATCCGAGCCACGCGGAAGGCAACGCTCAGCGACGCGGAACAACGCGAGTGGGTGGCGCACGCTGCACCGGTCATGATGAAGCGCCTGCGAGAGGAGAACCGCATCCTGGAGCGCCATCGGCTCGAGTATCGAGCCGCAGTGGCACGCGCCGTGACGATGCGGCATGGAACGCACGCCAAGCACGCGCCCGCCAACATGGACACGGGGTCCGGCGATACGGATGCACGCTCCGCCAATATGGACGCAGGTCCCAAAACAGCCGGAGGGCCCGCCAAACAGGGCGCAGGGCCTGCCAACACAGACGCAGGTTCAGCCAACACAGACCGAGGGCCCGCGGGTGCGAGCGGAGGTCCGCCGGAGGCGAGCGGATCGGCTGCGCGTGCGCCCGGGGCCGCGCCGAAGTGTTTTCCGCTGCCGCCCGACGACGCCACCTGGTTGCGCTCGCTGGCGCGTGTTCCCGGCCAGACCCGCAACCGTCTGCTCGATCTGGAAGGCGCGCTGCTCGAGCGCGTCCTCATACGAGGCGCAATGCTCGAGGAGAGGGCGGTCTTACGGGTGCCGGAATGGCTGGCGCGGGATCTTCTCTCCTGCCTCACGACGCTTCGCGCCTGCGTGTGCAAAGAAGCTGTGGCGTCGCGCTCGGCGGCGGAGGAGGCGCGCGCATTGCTCTCGGTGCGGATTGCCGCAGCCTACTTGGAGCAGAAGGCGCAGGTGCCGCTTTGGGTCGGGCTTTTGGCGGCGCTCGAGATCTGTGTGCTCGAATGGGACGATCCGCGGCGCAAGACGGCCAGCTCGACGCTGCAGCGCCGGGTCATCGAGCGCGACGGCTGCCGCTGCACGGCGCCGGGCTGCACGGCCCGGCGCAACCTGCAGGTGAACCACATCCAGGAGCGCAGCCACGGAGGTCCCGATGCGGCCTGGAACCTCCACGCCGTGTGTGCGGCGCACCACCTGCATTACATACACGGCGGCCGGGCCCGGGTGCGCGGGCGTGCGCCGGGGAACATGCTCTGGCGCCTCGGCAGGCCCGAGCTCGCGCAGTGGTTCGTGAACGAGAGGAGGATCCGATCGATGATTTGAGGCGCGGTAAACGCTGATTTGAGCGCTGAAGCCGGCCGTGTTTTCTGCGGCCGTGACGTGGTAGACTGCGTCGATTCCGGGCTTCCCTCGCCAAGGTCGTCCTCGCATTCCCTATCCGGTCGGAGTGTCCCATGGAAGGCAAGACGCTCTCCCACTTCCGCATCCTCGAGAAGATCGGCAAGGGCGGAATGGGGGTCGTGTACCGGGCCGAGGACATCCGGCTCGGCCGGGTCGTGGCGATCAAGGTGCTGCCACCCCACCTGGTCGAGGATGAGAACCGCCGTGCCCGTTTCGTGACCGAGGCGCGCACGACCGCGGCCGTCACCCACCCGAACATCGCCACGATCTACGAGATCGACGAGGTCGACGGCACGATCTTCATCGCCATGGAGTACTTCGAGGGCGAGACACTGCGTGACCGGATCCACGGCCAGGGCTTGCCGGTCAAGGAGGCGGTCGACCACGCCGCGGAGATTGCGGAAGGGTTGGCGGCGGCGCATCAGGCGAACATCGTGCATCGCGACCTGAAACCCGAGAACATCATGATCACGAAGGATGGCCACCCGAAGATCCTCGACTTCGGCCTGGCCCGGCTTCTGGAGGAGCCGCAGTCCGGTGACGCGGGTGACACGCTGGTCACGCCACCTTCGACTGCGCTCACCGAGAAGCAGTCGATCCTGGGCACGCCCACCTACATGTCGCCGGAGCAGGCGCGCGGTCGCGACCTCGACTTCCGCAGCGACATCTTCTCGTTCGGGAGCACCTTCTATGAGATGTTGACCGGGCGCGCGCCGTTCCAGGCCGCTTCATCCGCCGACACGATCAGCGACTTGCTCAACAATCAGCCCGTGCCGGTCGCCAGCATCAACCCGGACGTTCCCTCCGAAGTGCAGTGGATCCTCGACAAATGCCTGGAGAAGTCGGCAGAGGAGCGCTACCAGGATACGCGCGACCTCGTCGTCGACCTGCGCCACCTGGTGCGGGATTCGCTGTCGACATCGCGCCCCTCCGGCGCGATCAGCGCGCCCCCCCTGCCGTCGCAGGCGTCGAGTCCATTCTCGGGCGAGTTGATGGCGTCGCAAACCAGCGTGCAGCAAAGCGGTGTCGCGTCGCGTCGCTCACGCGCGTGGCCCGCTTTCCTCCTGGCGGGCGTGGCGGTGGCTGTTCTGGCTTTCTTTGGCCTCCAGCGACTGTTCGAAGCCGACAGAGCGGTCGCACCGGACGCGGAGGAGAACTCGCTTGCGATCTTCGCCTTCGAGAACCTGGTCGATCCGGACGACCCGCAGCGCTACGGGCAGATCTTCCAGGATCTGCTCATCACCTCGCTCTCCGATCTGGAGCCGCTGCGCGTCTACAGCGGACAGCGGCTCTTCGACATCCAGAAGCAGCTGTCACGCACGCGCGAACGCACATTCGACAAGGAGTTCGCAACCGAAGCGGCGCGACAAGCCGGCGCGCAGCACATGCTCACCGGCTCGCTCGGCCAGCTCGGCGACAAATGGATCCTCACCTGCCAGCTGATGCAGGTCGACGACGGCACCGTGGTCTTCTCCAAACGCATCGACGGCGACGATCTCTACGCCATCGCCGACGACCTCACCAGTCAGCTGCAGGACGACATGCGCATTGCCGCACCCACCGAGCTGTCGCGCCGCATCTCGCTGCGCGACAAGACGAGCTCCTCCATGGATGCGTACAAGCATTACATGGATGGTCAGGACCTTCTGAACGCCGGTGCCTATCACGAAGCCGCCGATGCATTCCAGCGCGCCGTCGAGATCGATCCGGAGTTCGCGCAGGCATACACGAAGCTTGCGGTGGCGATCTGGTGGCCGCGCGACAACCCCCGCGCGGCCCTCGAGACGCTGGGGGACGCGCTCGAGCGCAACCTCTACACGACGGAGAAGGAGAAGCTTCTCGCCGAGGCGTACCTGGACCAGATGCACGAGCGCTTCAGCGACGCGCTGCCGAAGTTCGAGCAGCTGGCTTCGGAGTATCCGGACGACAAGGAGGTCTGGTACGGGCTGGGCGAGTCGCTGTTCCACTTCCCGGGGGAGACGCGCCGTGACGAGGCCTCCGTGGCCTTCGAGAAAGCCGTGGCGCTCGATCCCGACTTCCTGCTGCCGTACAAACACATCTTCGACCGGATGTGGGAGAACCGCAGCTTCGACGACGCCATCCAGCGTGCCGAGGCGCTCGTCCGCCGCGATCCGGAGAAGGCTCTCTGGCACCGCTACAGAGCGGAAGCGCGCGCCTATACGGCGCCCGAGGAGGAGATCGACGCCATCCTCGCCGACGCGCTCGAGCACCAGCGCACAGCTGCCGATCAACGCGAGCTCTACAAGGGCGTGGCCACACGCATCGCCCACCGCGGCCTCTTCGCCAAGCTGGAGGAGTACTTGGAGAAGGCGCTGGAGGTGGATCCGGAGCACGACGATCTCACGATCGTCCGTGGTCTGATGGACCTGTTGCGCTCGCAGGCAAAGTGGGACGAGCTGGAGCAACGAGTCGATCTCCTGCTCGAGGAGGATCCGCTGAACACGGTCGTGATGGGCGACCTCTTCTCGGTGTACAACGCCAAACGCCGCTACCGTCAGGCGGAGCAGGATGCGCGTCGGCTGACGCAGGAGTTCTCCGACGACCCGCAGTGGTCACGCCGCTGGGTGCGCTATGCGGTTCTGAGCGGCGATCCCGAAACCATCGACGCCGCCGTGGCGGCCGCGGAGCAGGCGGTCCGCAACACCGACGATCGGATGCGCTTGCTCGGGACGCTTGGATGGGCGTACGACGATCGCGGCGATCACAATCGTGCCATCGAGTACTTCCGCAACCAGGCCACGGTCGAGCCGGACCAGGAGTTCCCCTTCATCTACCAGGCGCTCGGGTGGCAGGAGCTGGCGCGTGGACGTTGGGATGCGTCCAGGAGCTGGTTCTCGCGGGCGCTCGAAGTGAACCCGAGCGAGATGGGTGCGATCCACGGCCTCTACCAGGTCAGCCGCGAAGCCATGGACGC
>CP070763.1:469908-474598 GCA_020349025.1 Candidatus Latescibacterota bacterium
GGTGCGCGCGACTACTTCGGTGAGAACGCGCCGCACGTCCACATCGTCGAGGGTGAAGGCGGCATGACGCCGGGGCGCGTCGCCGAGGCGATGGCCGCCGCGGGAACGGCCGCTCTGCACAACGTCGTCATGCACGTCGATTGGAACCAGGCCTCGATCGACAGCAATCACGTCTGCCGCGACGGCAAGACTCCGGGTGACTACGTGCAGTGGAACCCGATGGAGCTGGCCTGGCTGCACGATTGGAACGTCATCGAGGTCGCGGACGGTCGCAACATCCAGCACGTCATCGCAGCGCAGCGCAAAGCGGACTGTCTGCGGAACACGCAGCCCACCGCGATCGTCTATCGCACCGTCAAAGGCTGGCGCTACGGCATCGAAGGCAGGGCGTCGCACGGAGCCGGTCACAAGCTCTGCACCGACAACTACTTTCAGGCACTCGAGCCGATGCTGGGCAAAGGTTCGCCGGGCTTGCCCGTCTGCTGTGAGCCGGGTGAGAAGCGCTGCATGCAGCCGGATGGCACCGAAGTGCTCGAGGCGTGTTTCTGGCAAGCGCTCGAGGTCATCCGCGGCGAGGTGGAGAGTCGCCGCGGCATGGTGGAGTACCTGGCCATGCGTTTGAAGGAGGCGCGCTCGCGCTTGGAGCACCGCGCGCGCCAGCCGCGCACCGGCGCACCGAACCTGCAAGCCGCGTACGACATGGCGAAGAGAGACGGAATCACGCCGCCCGACGAGCTGCGGCTCGAGCCGGGCACGAAGACGACGTTGCGTGCCGAGCTGGGGCGCGTCCTCAACCACTACAACAAGGCGACGAGCGGCGCTTTCATGGTGTCGGCAGCGGATCTCCTCGATTCCACCAGCATCGCCAAGGCAGCCGACGGCTTCGCACCCGGATACTACGATGCCGCCTCGAACCCCGATGCACGCAGGCTGTCGGTCGGCGGCATCTGCGAAGATGCCATGGCCGGCGTCGCGTCCGGCTTGTCGAGCTTCGGCCACCACGTCGGTGTAGCTTCATCTTACGGCGCGTTCATCGCGCCACTGGGACACATCGCAGCGCGGCTGCACGCGATCGGCAACCAGGCACGCCGCGCGGCCGTCGGTGAACCCTACAAGCCGATCATCCTCACCTGCGCCCACGCCGGATTGAAGACGGGGGAGGATGGTCCGACACACGCCGATCCGCAACCGCTGCAGCTGCTGCAGGGGAACTTCCCGCCGGGGACTCTCGTCACGCTCACACCGTGGGATCCGGCGGAGATCTGGACTCTGGTCAGCGCGGCGTTGGCACAACGCCCCTGCGTGATCGCACCATTCGTGACGCGACCGAACGAGACGGTGCCCGATCGCGCCGCACTGCGGCTCGCGCCACCCGAGGCGGCGCGCGAAGGTGTCTACCTGCTCCGCAAGGCGCAAGGGGATGGGGAAGGGACGCTCGTTCTGCAGGGAAGCGGGGTCACGCTCGAGTTCGTGAGCAAGGTCTTGCCGCAGCTCGACCGCGATGGCGTCGACCTCGACATCTTCTACGTCGCCAGCGCCGAGCTTTTCGACGCGCTCGCTCCCGAGCGCCGCGAGGAGATCTTCCCCGAGTGGCGCGCGCGCCAGGCGATGGGGATCACCGGCTTCACGCTGCCCACGATGTATCGCTGGGTGACGTCGGAGCAGGGGCGCGCAGCGACGGCGTACCCGTTCAAGAAGGGGCACTTCCTCGGCAGCGGTCAGGCAGACATGGTCCTGCGCGAGGCTGGGCTCGACGGCGACGGCCAGTACGAAGCGATTCGCGCCTATCTGGATCAGCGCGTGAAGGTGTGAGCCAGCCAGCGCGCCGGGACTGAGAATCGGCGGCGCGAGCGCACGTCGTTCGAATCGCTCGGGGGGCAACGCGCGGCTCCGGGTCATCGAGCAGGGTGCGCGAGCCTCCAGGCGCAGTAGTCGGAGAAGAGCCGCAGGGCCCGGTCGGCGGTGCGGAACGTCGGCACCCCGGAACCCAGAAGCCGCTGCGCCATCGCGTCGTAGAGGGGGCCGCTGTCGACGACCGCGATCCACGCCTTGCGGCTTTCCGCGTGCAGGCGCGCCAGGCGCGAGGCGACGGAGTCGGCCGCGGCAACGTCCTCCGGGTGTCCCGAGCCGGCTGCGAGTGTCTGCAGGCGTCCGCTCAGCGGCACGCACCCGATCACACCCACGTCCACGTTCGCATCCTCGAGCAGCGCGCGGGCTGCTTCCTCGTAGGGCTCGTCGTGCAGGATCGGCGTGACGTCGAGCGGATTGCGGACCGATACGATCTGCCGCAGCCGAGAACGCCGCAGAACGTCTTCGAGCATGACGACGGTCGCGGGTGTGAGCTGCGCCAGCTCGAAACGCGACGTCGCATCCGCCATGGAGACGCACTCGAAGCCCGCGTTCGACAGAGCACCGAGTCGCAGCCCGGTGACCTTCTTTGCGCGTAGCAGCGTGACGAGCTGCAGGAGATCTTCGAAGTCGGCGTGCGACTCTGCCACGAGCACGCCGGCCGCGCGCGCCAGCTCACGCGTGACGGCGTAGTCGCCTGCGATCGAGGCCGTGTGTGATGCCGCGGCCCCGGCGCCTGCGCGCGTGCGTCCGGCGCGATAGAGGATCACCGGACGGCCGCCGGCGGTGATGTTGCGCGCCGCTTCGAGCCAGCGGCGACCGTCGAGTGGCTTGAACCCCTCGACGTAGCAGGCGAACACCTCGATCTCGCGATCCTCCTTCAGGTAGGTCAGATAGTCACCCAGCGTGAGGTCGATCTGGTTGCCGAGCGTGACGACGTAGCGCGGGTTGAGCCACGGCTGCTTGCTCGCTCGCGCGATGGCGAAGGCGCCGCTCTGCGACAGAACGGCCACGGGTGCCGGAGGCCCGGTGGGATAGCGTAGCTTGTACTTCGGAATGAAGAGCGTGTCGTAGCGGCCCGGTACGGAGCGGATTCCGAGACAGTTGCCGCCGTTGACGACGGGCCCTTGCCACTCGCTGGCGCGGCTGGCGTCGAGCGCCGCGTGGATGCGCTGCATCGACGACTCGGCCCCGCCGCGTTCGTCGAGGCCACCCGGGATGACGATCAGGCTCTCCGCCTTGCGACCCGACACCACCGCCTCCAGAACGTCGGGGACCTGTCGGGCGTCGACGCTCACGACCAGCAGGTCCACGGCGCTCGGAAGCGACGCCACGTCGGGAACACAGCGGCACCCCTCGATCTCGTCCGATCCCGGCTTGACGACGTACACGGCGCGCGCGTCGAAGCCCTCTTCCAGGATGTTCTTCAGGATGACGCGTCCCGGATTCATCCGTTCGCTGACCCCCACGACGGCGATCGAACGTGGCCGCAGCAGGTGCGCCAGCTTGTGGATCGGACGCGGCACACGTGGAGCGCTTTCGACCGAGCCCGGCGCAACGCTCGCGAGACGCCCGAGAGCATCGAGGGCCACGGGGCCGTCGGTTCCGATGCAGAACGGGTTGATCTCGAACTCCGTCAGATAATGCGGCATCGCGCCTTGAGCCAGATCGAGTGCACGCGACAGGAGCGCATGCAGATCCGACTCGGACATCTGCGGTCTACGCCCGCGAAAGCTTGCGCTGAGGAGAGGCGTCGCAACCTTGCCCGCAAGCGCGGTCTCGATTGCGCGCGCGCTGGAGAGTCCGGGAGAGAGGATCGCCACGTCGCGTTCCGCCGCCAGGTTGCGCGACAGGAACTCGGTGTGGACCCCCCCCAGGCCCAGCGTCACCACCGCGCCGAAGTCCTCGGTCCATCGCATGCCGAGCAGAAACTCGCCGCCGAGTCCGGCCTCGTGCGGGATGTACTCGCAAGCCAGGAAGCCTTCGGGGTCGGCGTCGCCCAGTTGCGCTTGCATCTCACGCACCGTCTCGGCGACGACATCCGCTTGGCGATGGACGATCTGCACGCCGCCGACGTCGCTCTTGTGCGCGATCCGGGTCGACACGACTTTGACGACGACGCGGTGCCCGGGGAACGCATCCAGGTCCAATGCGGAGGCCTGCTGCACGTCGCGCACGACGACATGGTGCGGCACCTGCATGCCGAGGGCCGCCGCGATGGAGAATCCCTCGTGCTCGAGCAGCATGACGCGCCCGGCAGCACGGGCGCGCACGGCGATCTCCTCGACTCGGGCGAGTGCAGGGGACCGCGCCGGCGCCCGCTGGGAAGTGGCGTCCGGCGTGGTCCGAGGCTTCGATTCACGCATCAGTGATGGGTCGCGTTCATGTGGGCTTTGCCGAACTCCCGCGCACGCTGCAGCAGCTCCCGGGCGCTCTCTTGGTCCCCCTGGGCCTCGCGAATCTTGGCCAGATGGAAGAGGCTGCTCGCCTCGCCGACACCTTCGTCGATGCTGCGCTGGAACTCGCGTGCCGCTCGCTCGAAGTCGCCCTTGCGCTCGTAGATGACGCCGATGTGGTAACGCGCCATCAGGTACTCGGGCGTCAGTCGCCCGCACTTCTCGAAGTGCTGCAGCGCGGCGTCGAGCTCACCGGAGTGGAACAGGCAGATCGCCATTCGGTAGTGCGCCGCGTTGTAGTTCGAGTCGATCTCGAGACACTTCTGAAACGCCTGGATTGCTTCCGGCATGTTGCCACGGTGGTACCAGGCCACACCGAGGTCGTAGTACGCCCCGATGAATCGCGGAGCGTTGGCGACCGCCTTCTCGTAGCAGCGGATTGCAAG
>CP070763.1:474698-479305 GCA_020349025.1 Candidatus Latescibacterota bacterium
TACCGCGCCGTGCGCGAGTTTCGCGACGTCGTCTCCGCGGCCGTGTTGGAGCCGCTCCTGCGCCGCTGCCGCGATGTGGAGCCGCGCCTGCGCTTGTGGCACCTGCGTCAGCGCGAGGGCGCGGTGTGGCGGCTCGTGCAGGAGCGCCCCGGGCACCTGCTCGATCCGCGTTACGAGTCGTGGGATGCGCTTCTGGCTGCGGCGGTGGACACCACGCTCGCGAACCTCCTGAAGGCAGGCCCGGAACTCGACGCGCGCACCTGGGGTGAACGCAACACGACGAGCATCCGTCACCCACTCAGCCTCGCGCTTCCCTTCCTCGGCCGCTGGCTTGACATGGAGCCGCGCCCGCTGCCGGGCGACCGCGACATGCCGCGCGTGCAGAGCCCAACCTACGGTGCCTCGCAGCGCATGGTGGTGTCCCCGGGTCGCGAGGAGATCGGCATCTTCCACATGCCGTGCGGCCAGAGCGCGCATCCGCTCTCCCCCTTCTACCGCAACGGCCACGCCGACTGGGAGCAGGGGAACCCGACCCCGTTCCGCCCAGGACCCGCCGAGCACACGTTGCTTCTGCAGCCGGCGCGCTGACGCCGCGTTGAACCAACCGAGGTGTTCGACTATCTTCGCCCCCTGGATTTCCTCGCAAACGGATGCGGAGCTCGCCACTGAAGCAACCGGAGTCATGGTACCGGGGCATCGAGCCAGAATCGGGCGCACGCTGATCGGGATTGCGCTGCTCACTCTGTCGCTGCACTTCGCGCCCGCGCGCGCACTGCAGCAGGCTCCGCTCGCGGCCGCCTCCTCCGATAGGACAGCAAGCGACGCTGCGGCGGACTCGGTGGTGACGCCCGACAGCGCCAGAGTGGACACGGTCGTGGCGCAAACGGCCACCACCGCCGTGGTCCTCGCCGCCTCCGACTCGATGACGGTGCAGGCGGACAGCATGGCTGCCGTGGAGGCCCACCCGCAGGACTCGCCCGAGGACCGCGGGCTCCTCATCATCTCGGCCGACGGGAAATCATCGCTGCGTATCCGTGGATCGATCCGTTTGAACGGGGCGTACGACTTCAACGGTCTTCAGAGCACGGAGACCTTCGACACCTTCCAGATCCCCACGGGTGCCGCCAACAAGACCGAGCCGCGCTTCTTCATGAGCGCCAGGCAGACGCGGATCGGCCTCGAGGCTTCGCGCGATTCCGATCGTGGCGAGATTTTCATGCGCATCGAGGCGGATTTCCTGGGTGATCCGTTCCTCTTTCGTCTACGCCACGCTTTCGGTCGGCTCAGGCATTTCACCGTCGGGCAGACGTGGTCGACCTTCGGCGACGTCGCCTCGGTCCCGCGCACGGTCGACCTGGATGGGCCCAACAGCTCGGTGCAGGTGCGTACGGTGCAGATTCGCTACTCGCGCCAGCCGAGAACGTGGCTTCGTTGGGCGGTCGGGGCGGAGTCCCCCGAGCCGGAGGTGAACGAGCCCGACTCGCTCGGGTTGGAGCCCGCGTTCCAGAGCTTCCCGGACATCACGGCGCGGGCGCGCACGCCGCACCGCTGGGGTCACGTACAACTTGCGGGGGTCTTTCGCAGCATTGCCGTGCGCGAGCCGCGCCAAGGCGACGTGGATTACCTCTTGGGTGCCGGACTCCTCTTCAGCGGTCGGGTCGATCCGGGCAAGAGGAACGAGTTCCTTTGGCAGCTGGTCGGTGGAGAGGGGATCAGTCGCTTCGTCACGGCGCTCAGCGGCCAAAACCTGGACGTCGTATTCAATCCGAACACCATGAGTTGGGAAACGCTTGCTGAGTTTGGTGGCTACCTCTCGTTCGGTCGTCACTGGTCGCCGCGCACAGTCTCCTACCTCACGGTGGGCTCCACCGTCATCCAGAACAAGGAATTTCAATCCGACGACGCCTTCAGCCACAGTGGCTACGTCTCGGGCAACGGCTTCTGGGACATCACGCAGGGCATGCGCGTGGGCGTCGAGTACTCCTGGGGAATCCGTGAAGACAAAGGTGGCGCGACCGGCACCGCGAACCGCCTCTCTTTCATCTTCTACTACGATTTCTGAATCGTGCGCGCCGCGCCCACGCACCAACTCCGCGACCGCCGGCCGCACGCTGGATCAAAGCCCCATCACATTCACGAGTGCGCCGAGGTCGGGCACGATCAGATCGGGCGCGGCCTGCGCCGGCGGCGTTGCGCCGAAGCCCTCCCGATCGCGGCGCCGATCGACCCAGACGGTGCAGAGACCGAGCTCGCGCGCCGGTGCGATGTCGTGGTGGAGGCTCTGTGCGACGTGCAGGATGCGGTTTGTCGCCACGCCCACCTCTGCGAGCGCGCGCTGGAAGAACTCGGATGCGGGCTTGTACGTGCGCAATCGACTTGCCGTGACCACGTGATCGAAGTCAACGCCGAGCTGGGTTGCCGTCGACTCGAACAGATCCGCATCGATGTTTGAGAAGATGCCCAGCTGGTAACGCGAATGGAGCTTCCGAAGCGACACCACCGTGTCTTCGAACGGCGGCCAGGCGGCAAGCGACTCTACGAGGCACAGCCGTTCAGCGGCCGTTGGTGTGAAGCCGCTCTCGCGACCGAAATCGTCCACCACCTGACGCAGGACTTTGCGATAGCTGCGGTATTCGCCCATCTCGGCAGCCGACTCGAATCGTGCGTAGAGCTCCAGAATCGCATTCTCCGATATGTCGACCGCGTGCGCTTGCAGCAGCGGACGCAGGGCCGAGAGGATGCCGGCTTCCCAGTCGATGAGCGTGCCGTAGCAATCGAACGTGAGGAGCTCGAAGCGGTCGAAGTCGAGCAACGTGGTCCCTCCTCAGGACGACCCATTTCGTCCGCGTAACGAAACGTGGACGTCGCGCAAGAGCCTGACGCACCCTACAGCGTCATCTCTCCGCGCAGGACGACGACGGCCGCACCCCCGACACGAACGGTCTCGATGTCTTCGCGTGGACCGACGACCTCGACCTGTGCGTGGCCGGGGCGGCGCATCCCGTGACCCTGCTCGGCGACGAAGCGGGGGTTCTCGATCAGACCGTGGTGCCAGAGATATGCGCCCATGCCACCTGTTGCGGAACCCGTAAACGGATCTTCGATCAGGTCGGGCGGTATCGCGTAATGACGCGCGAACGTCTGGCCCCCGTGTGTGATCCCCTGCAGGCAGAAAAGATGTGCGCTGAAGAAGCCGCCCCGCCGGCGCAGATCGGCGTAGGCCTGCCAGTCGAGCGCGGCGCGTCGGACACACTCGATGTCACGCAGCGGCACCATGAGCTGCGGCGTGCCGGTGCTGACCACCTGGATCGGGCCATCGGGGAGAACGTCGGAGGCTTCGAGACCGAAGGCCGGCACAACGTCTGTGGGCGCGTGCTCCGCCATGAACTCAGGCTTCTTCTGTGACATGATCACCTGCTCCACGCGGCCGCTCGGCGTCACGATCTCTACTTCGATCGGCCCGACCTGTAGCTCCAGAGTCATGGTCGTCCGCGGCTTCTCGAGCTTGAGGCGTCCCGAATCGACGAGCGCAAAGACGGTGGCGATCGTGGGGTGACCGGCAAGCGGGACCTCCTCCGCCGGCGTGAAGTAGCGCGCGCCGAAGTCGGCCACTTCGGAGCGGCGGACGAAGGAGGTCTCCGACAGGTTCTGCTCGCGCGCGACCGCTAACATCGTGTCGGCATCGAGGTCGTCCGTGTCGAAGAGAATCGCGCATGCGTTCCCGGCGAGTGGCTCGGCTGTGAACGCATCCACCTGCATGAAAGGATAGTTGGGCATTTCGGACCTCCTTCGGTGCAATGAGCTGGCCGCCGCCGCGGACCGTGAAACGGGTGCGTATCGGACCGCTTCCTGTCCTCTCGTCACTGGACTCTGCTAGCATACGCTGCGGAGCGTTCGTGTGAGGAGATCCGTGTCGATCCTGGCGTCAAACTGGTCCGATCTGCAGATTCGACGTCCGACGCTGCTTCTCGACCGGACCCGAGCGCGCCGTCACATCGAGCAGATGGTCGACAAGGCTGCGCGTGTCGGGGTCCGCTTCAAGCCTCACTTCAAGACGCACCAATCCGCCGTGATCGGAGGCTGGTTTCGCGCGCTGGGCGTGCGTGGCATCACCGTCTCCTCGCTCGACATGGCGCGTTACTTCGCTGCGGACGGTTGGCAGGACATCACCGTTGCCTTCCCGTTCAACACGCGCGAACGGGAAGAGGTCGACGCGCTCGCACGTCAGATCGACTTGCACCTGATCGTCGACTCCATGGCCGCAGTGGAAGTGTTGGGCTCCCTGACGAGAACCGTTCACGTGTGGATCAAAGTAGACGTTGGAGGGCGGCGCGCTGGAGTGCCTTGGAGCCACGCCCATTCCGTGCTCGCGCTTGCCGAAACGATCCGGCGCTCGAAGCACGCACGCTTCAAAGGCCTCCTCACGCATGCAGGCCACAGCTACGACACCTCGAGCGTCGCCGAGATTCTCGAGATCCACGCATCCAGCATCAGACGGCTCACGCAGCTCCAACGGCGCCTGGCACACGCGGGGATCGCGCCGTGCGAAATCTCGATCGGAGACACTCCCTGTTGCAGCTTGGCCGAGGGGTTCGACGGCGTCAGCG
>CP070763.1:479405-483684 GCA_020349025.1 Candidatus Latescibacterota bacterium
CAGCCGGATCTTCATGCCCTCGCGCAGGTGGCTCACCGCGGCCACGGCAATGCGCTCGCCGTGCTCAAGCCCCTCGATGATCTCGATGTCCGCCTCGCCCGTCACCCGACCGACTTGAACGACGCGTTTGTGCACGGTGAGCTCGTTCGGATCGACGACCCAGACGTGGAAGCCGCCGGCGTCGCTCTCTGCGACAGCGGTCGCCGGGATCACGATGGGTTCGTCGACATCGATCTCCTGCTCGCTCGTGTCGACCACGAGGCGAACGGTCGCAGTCATGCCCGGACGCACGGTGACACCCTCCGGCTGCGGCATGGCGAACGTCGTCCGGTAGGTGCGTGTCGCTGGGTCTGCAGATGCGCTGACCTCCTTGAGCGTCAGCTCGTACTCGCGACCGGGCGCGAAGTCGAAGCTGGCGCGCATGGCGACGTTCACCACACCGACCGTCTGGAACATGGCGCGGTACGCCTCTGGCAAGTTGATGACGATCTCGAGCGCTTCGACACCGTGGAAATCGAGAATCCCCTGCTGCGCCTGGACAACCTCGAAGTTCTGCACCAGCTTCTGACCCACCTCGCCGTCGAACGGAGCGTACAGCCAGGTGTAGGAGAGGTTCTTCTCCGCTTCATCCAGCTTCGCCTTGGTGACGTCGCGCTGGGCTCGGCGCGCGTCGAGCTGCGACAGCGGCACCGCTTCGCGTTCGTATAGGCGCTGATAGCGCTGGAAATCGGCTTCTGCGCGCGTGAACTGCGCTCGTGCCTCGTCGACCGCGATCTCGTAGTCACGTGGGTCGAGCCGCGCAATGAGCGTCCCCTGAGTCAGGTTCTGCCCCTCGTCGACCGGGAACTCGATCAGGCGTCCGCGCACGCGAAACGAGACCATCATTCTCTGGGCGCCCTGCACGGTTCCAGGGAAGCTCACCGAAGTCCGTAGACCCGACTGGATGACGAGCGTCTTCACGGGTCGCACGACGGACGCGCTCTCTTCCGGTTCCTCGCCCCCGCAGCCGCCGATCAAAAGGGCAACGGCCGGAATCGCGATCCGGATCGAAGCCGGTGGAAACGGTCGCTTCTTCTGCATGACGCCCTCCCCTGAGGCGGCGCTCGTTTGCATCCGAGTGCGCCGCGGGCTGTGACTACGGCGCGCCGATCTGCGTGCGGATCCGATCGACCATCTCGTCTTTCTCCTGCTGCGTCTTCTCCTCTTCGAGCCAAGAGAGCGAGCGCTGGAAATCGATGAGGTCGCTCAAGAACACGTAGACCGACGCCACGGCCGCCTGGGTCGAGGTGAAGTTCTGGTTCTGGGCTTCGAGGAGATCGGTGACGTTGACGATTCCCTGCGTGTATTTGTCCTGCACGAGCTCCAGATTCTTGAACGCATTCTCGGATGCCGTCTCTTTGAAGTCGATGCGCGGGAAGGAGGCTTCGATCAGTCGCAGCGCCGTGCGCGTCCGCCGCTCCACGAGGTCGCGCGTCAGCTGCTGCTCGTGCTGCAAGCCGCGCAACCCGGCACTGAACTGTCCCACCTCGTGTACACGACGACCGCCTTCGAAGAGCGGATAGAAGGCTCCCAGCCGCAACTGGTAGAGGTCGCGCGGGATGTCCACGTCCGGATCACGCCAGTAGTCGTAGTCGTACTGGAACTGCGCCGTGAACTTGGGCAGAAAATAGCGGCGCTTCGCTTGATTCAAGATGATCGTCTGGGCCGACACGCCCGTCTCGACGGCTGCAACTTCCGGCGAATTCTCCAGCGCGATCTGGACCGCAACCTCCCGGAACCGATTCCACAGATCGGCGTTGTCCCAGATTTCATCGAGACGACCGCCGAGAAACGGGAACGTATCAGGTGAAACGGTGACCTCTTCGGGAATCCAGCGGCGTGATTGGTCGCCGCCCACAAACTGGTTGAGAACGATGCGCGACGACTCGAGATTGCTCTGGCTGTCGAAGAGCGTGCTGCGGCGGTTCGCAAGCTCCGCTTCCCAGCGGAACACCTCGTCGCGTCCGGAGTAACCCACGTCGAAGCGCAACTTTGCGAGCTCGAGATTCTCTCGCGTGAGCTCGACGTTGTCCGCCTCCACACGATTGAGTGCCCGCGCCTGCACGAACTGCATGAACAACACACCCGCCTGTGCGGCAACGTCTTGCCGCACCGCCTCGCGCTCGAAGCGAGCACCTTCTTCGAGACGCTTGTTGGCTCGGTAGCCGCTCACCACTTCGTCGTCGTAGATCATCTGATCCACCTGGAAGCCGACGTCGGCCGTGCGTCGCGGAAGGATCCCTTCGAGACCACGCGGGTCGATGTCGCGGTACGTCGCGCGCGTATTGATCTGGGGCAACATGAAGCTGCGCGAGATGTTGGCCTCCTGGCGGGCGACCTCCACATCCTCCGTCGTGACCTGGAGCGTGAGGTTGCCGACGCTCGCCTCCTGATACACCTGCGCCAGCGTGAGCGTGGGAGCCTCCTCCTCCAACACGTCGGTGAAGCTCGCAAACGCCTGTAAGCGCGTGCTGATCGGGTAGCCGAGGTCGGTCATCGTGCGTGCGTTCACGAGAAGTTGCGAACTCTCGGAAAGGAAGACCGGGAGCGAATCGACGGGGACACCACGCGAGATCTGATGGATGTTCAGAGCGACGCGGCGCGCGACGTTGCGGTCGAGATTCGGGCTCCACGCCACGACCGCACCCAGCTCGACGTCCTCGTGCCCCTTCAGGCTGATGGTCGCGACGCCGCGCTGCGTGAGCCCCTCGATGAAACGCCGCCTCTCGGACGTCTGCAGCCGCGGTGTATCCCCCAAAGCCACGAGCTTGACGTCACTCCCGACTCCAGCAAGCGCCGCATCGGCGTCGTCTGCCACGGGCAGAACTCGCAATGCCACACCGAGTGAATCTTCGAACGCCTGAAGTCCGGTCTGGAGGACCGCGAGGTTGTCAGCCCAGAGCTTCTCGATGGCCACGTGCAGCGTCTCGAAGGGTGTCCAGTCCTGCAGCTGCGAAATGGCGCGCACGGCGTCGCCCGGAATCAGGAGGAAGCTGAGATTGCGTTTGCGTGAGCGTCCTTCCGGGGAGCGCGGGATGTCTAACATGTCGACGCGCTGATCGAGCGTGCTCACGACCGGCTTGGTCAGTTGCACATCCGGGCGCGCCGCCTGCTCCAGGACGAGCGCCCCGACCAGGAGCACGACGTCCGTCTCCGGGTCGCGCAGCGCGTTGCGGAGCACGGTTTCGGCTCGTGCGTGATCCCAGCCGGCGTCGAACGCCGGATCCGACTTGAAACGAATCGATGAGCCCGCGGGAAGCATCGTCCGCAGCTCGGCCTCGATCCGCAAGACGAGCTCATCCTCGATGCTGGGACCATCCTTGACGACGCCGACCGTCAGCCCTTGGGACCACGCCGGCGCAAGAGAGGCTCCCACGCACGTCAGAGCCACCGACCACACGACCCGCGAAAGGAGCTTTGGCATCGGGTCACCTTCCCGTGTTGCTGAGGTCGTCGGACGGTTCGACCGGACACACCAGCCGTCGCCCAGTTGCTGCCACGCAATTGCGAGCCGCCGCAACGCGACGAGCGTGAAGCGCGCGCGGGGATGCTGGCGTGGCTGTGGCGCGTCAAGCACTATAGCAGTGGAGCCGCCGTCGTGCACCACCGGGAAGTGGTCAGGATGGTGGGGCGCTCGTCGTGTCGGAGTCCCGGTGTGGGCCCGCCTCCGGTGCCGGACGGACCCTCCGACCGCCGCAGTCAGCGCAGGTCGCAACTCGTGCAACATCGACGTCAGCGGGTCGCCGCGGTGGTTGCGCCGGCGGATCAACGATCCTAGCATCCGAGTGTCACCACGTGGTCCACGAACCTCGACGGGGCTCTCCGTCGCGGGCCATCGAACGGGATCTCACCATGTTGCTTTTGCTTCGAATGACCCTTCTGATTCTCGGGACGACGTCCTGTCTGCTCCCCTACTTCGGCGTGCCGCCGACAGGGTCAGTTGCGCACGCGGTCGAGGGCATGTTCCCAATGAGCGAGCTGGCTCGGCTCGATCTGCGGTCGGCGGGCCTCCAGGTCGATCCGATCGAGATCTACAACCCGGATGGACTCAGCCTGGTCGACGGCATCTGCAAGGTCGGTGGCTGCACCGGCTCCTTCGTTTCCGATCAGGGTCTGATCCTGACGAACCATCATTGCGCCTTTCGCGCCATCCAGGCCGCGAGCAGCGGGGGGAAGGACCTCCTGACCCATGGCTTCCTGGCGTCTTCGCTGCAGGGGGAAGTCTGGGCCAAGGGGTACA
>CP070763.1:483784-487879 GCA_020349025.1 Candidatus Latescibacterota bacterium
CGTGGTTCCGGGAGGCTCTGAATCAGCCTGGGCCTGGCCAACTCGACCCGTTCATGCCCGATGTTCGTCCCAAAATCTGCAACGTTCATCACCTGAAGCTGCTTTTGCCCAAGGAGTTGGGGTCCGCTCCGAATCTTTCACCACACGAGGTCAGAGTGAGCTGTTCAAACGCGCTCTTGTCGTTTCAGCAGTGAATCCACTAACATCGATACGTTACGTCACATCGTGACTTGGCACAGCGCCCCCAGGATTCACCCTCTGCGCCCAAAAAGGGGGGAATCGCCCACGAGTATGCCCGCGCCTGTCTTGCGGACGGGTCGGGTTCGTTGTGCCCCAACATGCGCCCAAAACATGCGTCCACGTCCCGCGGCGCGGGCTCCTGCTGTCGTGCGTGTCAGCATGTGCACCTGCGTGCGCTGGAAGAAGTCACTGCTCTTTCGTGTCGTGTCCGTGGCTGGATCGCGGACGAAACTGCCACCACGTCGTGCCGGCGAATCGGCAAGCCGGCGAACGATGCGTGCCGCGCGACCACGTCGCGCGTCCGTCATTGCGTTGTCTTCCTCCTGACCGTTCTGATCGGTTGCATTTTCCTTTCGTTTCTCGCCTCGATGCGCGTCAGCCGTGCGCACGCTGCAGGCATCGTCCCGACAGGGACAACGACGTCGGAACCGATCGATGTCGGCTACCGCGATCACGCCTACGGTTCGGGACCACACTCGAAAGCGACTGCGGAGAAGCCCCAGAGCAAACTGTGGTGGCATGACGGGTTCTGGTGGGGCTGTCTGTGGGACATGGGGAGCGGCGCCCATCGCATTCATCGCCTCGACGTCGCGACGCAGAGTTGGATCAGCGTCGGGCCCAACGCCGACAACCGGAGCGGCACGATCGTCGACTGCCTCTGGGATGGGTCGCTTCTCCACATCATCTCGCACGAGTTCGAGGGCAGCGCCGCCACGCGGCTTTGGAGCTACACCTACAGCGGTGGCTCTTACTCGTTGCGCGCTGGCTTTCCGGTTGACGTGAACAGCGAGGGTGCCGAGGCGGTCACGATCGACAAGGACGGCAACGGCAAGCTCTGGGTGACGTGGGAGAGCGGCGGCGACATCATGGTGAATCGCTCACTGTCCAGCGACACCGATTGGGGCACACCGTTCGTTCTCCCGGTCCAGGGAAGCAGCACCTCGAGCGACGACATCAGCGCCGTGGCTCGGATCGACGGTGGGATCGGCGTCCTGTGGAGCAACCAGCGCGACAAGAAGATCTACTTCGCGCGACATCTCGACGGCCAGGCGGATACGAGCTGGGAATCACGTGAGGTTGCGCTCTCCCAATCGGGTGCCTCCATCGCCGACGACCACCTGAACCTCGCCGTGACCCCAAACGGCTACGTCTATGCGGTCACGAAGACCAGCATGAGCAACTCCAACGACCCGATCGTCTACCTCATTCGCCGCGCTCCAAATGGCAACTGGACCGACTACGTCGTCGCGCTCAAGAGCAGCGACTATACGCGTCCGTCGCTCCTCGTTGACGTCGAGAACGACAAGATCTATGTCTTCTCCATGGCGTCGGGCACCATCTGGATGAAGGTTTCCGACCTGAACAACATCAGTTTCGGGAGTGGTCGCGGCGAGATGTTCATCAACAGCGACCAGGACAACGACATCAACGACCCAACTTCCACAAAGCAGAGCGTCAACGGAACGACAAACCTGCTGCTCATCGCCAGCGATGAGGGCGCCCGGTGCTACTTCCACAACTTCATCGACCTCCCCGGTGGGGGTGGTACCCTGGCGCCCGACATCGCCGTCTCTCCTTCAGCACACGACTACGGCAGTGTCGCCGTCGGCACCAACGAGACGCACTCGTTCGAGGTGCGCAACGATGGCACTGCCGATCTGGACGTGTCCTCCACGACGCTCGCGGGAAGCGACCCGGTCGACTTCGTCATCGCGAACGGGACCGGTTCTTTCACTCTGGCGCCGGGTGCAACGCAAGACGTCGTCGTGCGCTTTGAACCGTCGTCCGCCGGATCCAAAAGCGCATCGCTGCGTTTTGCCAGCAACGATCCGAACGAGGATCCACTCGATGTGGATCTGAGCGGTGATGGTGTCGAGCCGGATATCGGCATTTCACCCACCTCCTATGACTACGGTTCCGTGGACGTGGGATCGAGCGCCGCCCACACCTTCGAGGTGCGCAACGACGGTGGCGCCAACCTCGAGGTCAGCTCGACCGTCATCTTGGGCGCCAGCGACTTCCGGATCGCAAGTGGCGGCGGTGCGTACACTTTGGCGCCAGGGGAAAGGCGCGATGTCGTTGTGCTCTTCGAGGCGTCAGACGCAGGCGCGCGCAACGCCACGTTGCGGCTCGCGAGCGACGACCCGGACGAGGATCCACTGGACGTTGCGCTCGGCGGCGAGGGCGTCATCAACGATTTCATCGTGACTCCACGCGCTCACGACTTCGGCGTGCTCCCGATCGGAGCGAGTGCTCTGCACACGTTCCTGCTGCAAAACGACGGCTCGTCCATGCTCGACATCACGTCGACAACGCTCGTTGGCAGCGACGCCGGTGACTTCACGCTGGTGAACGTCTCGCCCCAAGGCCGCCGAGGCCGCGGTCGCTACGACGTCGCGAGCATCCCAGACGCCTTCTCGCTCGCACCCGGTGCCACGCAGCAGGTGACCGTCTGCTTCAAACCGGCAAGCCCGGGCGCGAAGGACGCGACCCTGCGCTTCGACTGCACCCAGCAAGGCGTGGTCGACGTGCCTTTGACCGGCGCCACTGCGGAGCCCAACATCGCAGTGCAACCCGCTTCGCACGACTTCGGCAGGCTCGATCTCGGCGCCGCGTCGCAATACACGTTCGTCGTCCGGAACGACGGCACGGCGATTCTCGATGTCGCCTCCACGCAGATCGTGGGTGCGAACGCGGCCGAGTTCCAGCTGGTGAGTGGCGGAGGCGCGTTCGCCCTGCAACCCGGCGCCACAAGAGACCTGGAGGTTCGCTTCCAACCGGGCATCCTGGGCAGCAAGACCGCTGCGCTGCGGATCGCGAGCAACGATCCCGATGCCGGCACCTTCGACGTTGCGCTCGGCGGCATCGGCGGTGATGCGATGCCGCTCGCAAACGTGAGCTTCGAAGAGAGCGCGAGCGGCGGAGCCGTCGCCTCGCTCACCGTTTCCACCACCACCAGCGTCACACCCGTCGCCGGCGATCTCTACCTGGCGGCCATCGCGTCGAAGGGCTTCGAGAATGTCGTCAGCGTGAACGGCATGGGCCTCACCTGGACACGCGTCGGCACGCAGTGCGGTGGTCGACATCAAACTGGTGTCGAAGTCTGGCGCGGCGAGGGGGAACCGACGAGCGGCGTCGTCACCGCAACGCATGCCGACGTGACCAACGGCGTTCTCATCGTGTCGCGCTACTCCGGCGCAGATCCGACGACACCGGTCGGCGCCGTCGCATCTGCAAACACGAATGGTATCGATGGCCTCTGCGACGGAGGACTCGATGGCACGGCGTACTCGCTGCCGATCACGATCAGCAGTCCCGATGCGGTCGTCTTTGGCGCCGTCGCCATGCGCAGCAAGGATCACTTCCCGGCTGCTGGCTGGAGCACGAACGACCTCGTGCGCGCCGGCTCGGGCGGCAGCATCGCCAGCGTCAGTGTCGTGGATTCCACCATCGCCTCGCCTGGCGCGGTTCTTCTCGCGGGATCGTTCGACGCGCCCGCCGACTGGGCCGTGATCGGCATCGAGATCCGACCGGCCACCGGTGTCATCAAGCCCAGCGCTCGCGCCACCGAAGCGACACGCGCCGACACGCCTCGTCTGCTCGCGCTTCGGGTGCGTCGCACAGGCGGCGGGACGGCACACGTCGAGCTCGTCACGCCGGCAAGCACGCGCGTTCGGGTGACCGTACACGATGTCCGCGGCCGACTCCTGCAAACGCTCTGGCAGGGGCCCATGACCGCGGGGCGCCACCAACTCGAGTGGCAAGCGGATCGCTGGCTCGCATCCGGCGTCTACTTCATACGTGCCGAAAGTGCGAGCGCGCGGAGAGCGCGCAAGCTCGTGCTCTTGCGATAAG
>CP070763.1:487979-492042 GCA_020349025.1 Candidatus Latescibacterota bacterium
GACGCGGAGCCACGCCGCGTCGTCGGAGTTGCTCGCCGCCGGCACGAGAATGACCCCCACGCCGTCTGTGACCAGCGTCTGCTGGTTGGCGAGCATCCGTGCCAAGCGCATCGGCGTGAGCTCCTGCGGCGGCAGCAGCACGAACGCATCGAGGGTCTGGCGCGCCAGAATCGCCGGCTCCAGCACCGGGCGCTCTCCCGGGAGGCGTCGCAGCACGGTCAACGTCGGCGGCGACGCGAACGCTCCCGGGCGCCACGTCTCGGCCCCAAGAGATGCACCTTCCACCGCGATGATCACGTCATCTTGCTGCAACCCGAGATCGAGCTGTTGCGCGCTCGGGGCTGCGACGCGTGCTCCAGGCACACCCATCTCGGCTGCCTCGACCAGCGAGCCGGCGGGAAAGAGCTGCGGCAGGGCGCTGGAGAGTCGAGCGACGGCGTCGTCCTCCTGGCCCCGGGCGCCAGAAGCAGCGGTCGCGCACAGCAGAAGCACCAGGATGCCCTGGTGCCTCGTGCGCCTCATGGGTCGTCCGCGTTCCACGAGAATCAATATGCCCCCGCGGACCCGCCGGGGCAAGCCGTCGGCCGGCGTCAGCGCGGGGGGCCGCTCGCGGAGGGGCGCAGCATGAGATCGAGCTTGTCGCGCAGCATCTCGCCGGCGATCGCCCACTTGTTCTCGTAGATCTGCGACTTGCTGGTGCAGATCAGCCAGCAGCGATCGCACGTCGCGGCGACGCCCCGCCCCGCGGCTGCCTGGGCCGAGCGCCACAGCTCCTCCCACGATTGCTGCAGGAGGTTGCCGATCTTCACGTCGAGAATGTGGCAGATATAAATGTTGGCGAACGAATCCATGTAGAAGAAGCCCGAGCCGCCGTCGCAGGGGAAGCGCCGTTGACCATGCTCCTGGTACTCCATCAACGTGCGATTGAACCAGGCGCGGAAGTTCTCCTTCAGGTTCCATTTGCGGTACTGCGCCGCGATGACGCGCGAGAAGGCCCGCCGCACGGCGCGCGGATCGTGCGGCCGCATCCCCTCCTTATCGCTGCCGAAGTAGATCGACGAATCGGTGGCCACCGTGATCGAGAGCTGGAGCCGTCGCGATTCGGCAAAGCGGTGCACCTCCTCGAGCTGGTGCAGGTTCTTCTCGAGCATGGTGAAGCCGATCCCCAGATCGCGCACACCCGCCGCCCTGCAGATCTCGAGCGTCTGCACACATTTGTCGAAGCCACCCGGAATGCCGCGAATCTCGTCGTGCGTCTCGTTGAGCCCATCGATCGACACGCGCAGTGCGAGGTTTCGATCCGCCTGCAGCAAGGCCGGCATCATGCGCTCGGTCTTGCCGGGTTGGAAGCCGTTCGTGGAGAGAACGAGGCGCGTGCGGCTGTTGCGACGCTTGATCGCCTCCAGAATCTCAGGCAGGTCGCTGCGCAGGAAGGGCTCGCCACCCGAGATGTTGATGTCGCGCAGGCTGGTGGGCAAACGCCCGAAGACCTCGGCGGGCACCTCGTTGTGCATGTCGTTCTGCCAGATGTCGCACATCTCGCAACGCGCGTTGCAGTTCAGCGTCACGGAGACGATGGCGTTCTGGGGCTGCTGCGGGTGCATGCTCCGCCTTCGAAGCGCAGGCGATGGTGTCGAGACGGCGGTCAGTGGGAGAAGCCCTCCAGCTTGTAGTGCGCCTCGAGCCGGCGCAGGGCCAACGCCATGGCGGCCATGCGCACATCGACCGGGCGCCCGAGCGTGTAACGCGATGAATTGAAGGTCGGCGTGCGCCGTGGTCGGTTCGCGGCGACGTCGAGGACGATGTTGTAGGCGGTTGTGATCGCTTCGGCCAGGCGCTCGTTGACCTTGGCTTCGGTCCAGTGCTCCTGGCGGTTGTTCTGCAACCACTCGTAGTAGCTGACGATGACGCCACCCGAATTGGCGATGATGTCCGGGATGACGTCGATCCCGCGCTGCTTCAGGACCTCCTCCCCGGCGCTCGTGCACGGCGCGTTCGCGCCTTCAGCGATCAGCTTCACCTGCAGCTGGTTGGCCACCGACTCGCTGATCACGTCACCGAGACCGGCCGGCACGAAGAGGAAGGCGTTGACGCGCCAGAACTGCTCCCGCGTGATCGCCTCCGCCTTGGGATAACCCAAGACGCTGCGCTTCAGGTTCGTGGGGGAGTTGACGTACTCGTAGAGGTCTTGCGGATCGATCCCGCTCGGGTTGTAGATGGCGCCGTCGCGGTCGTCGACCGCGAGCATGCGCGCGCCGCGCGGGACGGCAATGCGCGCGAAGGCGGAGCCGACGTTGCCGAAGCCCTGGAGGATGAAATCCACCTCCGCGAAGGAAACCTGCGCGCCGGGGATCAGCGCCTCCACGGATGGGGACTGCCGGTGTCGCAGCCACTCCTCGAGGCAGTAGTAGAGCCCGCGACCGGTGGCCATTTCGCGCCCTTCGCTGCCCCAGATGCGCACGTCCTTGCCGGTCACGCAACCGCGCAGCTTGTGGTAGTCCGCCTCTCCGTCGGTGTACTGGCGGAAAAAGCTTCCCATGACCATCGAGTTCGTGCCGACGTCGGGAGCCGGGATGTCGCGCGCCGGTCCCACGAATGGCTTGAGCTTGTACATGAAGCGCGCCGAGATGCGCTCGAGCTCGTCCTGCGAGAAGTTGCGCGGGTCGAGGCGGATCCCACCCTTGGCGCCCCCGAAAGGCACGTTGCTGATGGCCGTCTTCCAGGTCATCTCCGTGGCCAACACCTTGAAGAGGTCGAGTGACACCTCGTGGTGGTAGCGCACGCCGCCTTTGTAGGGACCGCGGATGTTGTTGTGCTGCACGCGGTAGCACTTGAACTGCTCCGCGTGGCGCGGGCGCATGGTGTAGAGGCGGCCGTCGAAGAGACGGATGACGCCATCGCGCACGTTCGCCGTGCTGCTCGCAAACACGCGTGGCCGGAACGAAACGTTGCCGTTGGCGAGCACGGTGTAGTGGGCCGGGTCGAGCTGGCTCTGCGGCAGATCCTCGAACTGCGCGCCATGCTTGGCGTAGTCCTCCTGCGAGAACTCGACGAGCCGGTTGTTGATGTCCACCGTGATCGGGAACATGAGCTCGTAGTGCGGCTCCGAGAGCTCGAGCGCCACGCGCGGGTCGAGGTCGAGAAGCTCGGCCGTGGCACGGAACAGCGCCATCGAGCTGTCGTACAAGGATGGCGCGGCTTGCTCTTCGCTGGCGCTCGTCACGATCGCACTCATGTGGACATCCTCCGCCTGCAACGGGATCGACGCGGAAACCGTGTCGTCAGACCACTCGGGGGGTAAGCGAGGTCGATTGTACGGGTCGCGTGGGGCGCTGGACAAGACGCCCCCGGGCGCGTGCGCGGGTACGGCGGCCGGGTCGTCGTTGACGCTCCTGCCGATCCACCCTACCATCGGCCCGCCGCGGCCGCGTGGGCCGGAGAGAGCGGAATAGGGATGGTGCAGCGCATGTTCTGTCTCTCGTGATCTCTCCCGCTGATCCGCGGCGCGCGACTGATCGGCCGCGGCGATCGCTTCCGGACACCTCAGAAAGCGAGCCGCGGCGCACGGGGTCAGCGGGTGGCCCATTCCACGCGGGGGGACGGGGTGACTGGGGTTGGAATGGAGCTGCTGGGGTCGAGCCTCTCCTCGCTCTACTACGTGGTCTGCTCACTCCTGGTTCTCTACGGCTTCTATCGCGTGCTCCTGCTGCTCCTGTTCCTGCGTGGACGGGGACGTGCACTCCCGGCGCCGCCGGATCCCGGCGAGTGGCCGCGCGTCACCGTACAGCTGCCCCTGTTCAACGAGCGCTTCGTGGCGCGTCGGCTCCTCGAGGCGATGGTACACCTCGACTACCCGCGCGAGCGTCTGCAGATCCAGGTTCTCGACGACTCGACCGACAGCACCACAAGGCTCGTTCGGCGGACGTGTGCGCTTCTGCGCCGGCGCGGGCTCGACGTGCAACACCTGCACCGCACCAACCGCAGCGGCTACAAAGCGGGCGCCCTGGCCGCCGGGATGCAGAGCAGCCGTGGCGACCTCATCGCGATCTTCGACGCTGACTTC
>CP070763.1:492142-496120 GCA_020349025.1 Candidatus Latescibacterota bacterium
TCGCGACGCTCATCATCCTGCTCAAGCTGCCGGAGTCGCGACCATGCGTGCTGCGGCGCGACCCGGAGCACACCAACGTGCGCAAGGTGTTCGGCCAGGAGCAGAAGGAGTGCTTCGAATTGGCGGGCGCAGGTCGGATCGGTCCGCGCCAGATGCTCCGCCTCCCGGGAGTCGCTCGACTTCTCGCCCTCTATTTCCTGGTGATGCTCGGATTCAACTTCTTCTACATCGCCTTCCCGATGTGGGCGGTGGAAGGTCTGCGCTGGAGCGTGCGCGACACCGGCCTCTTCTTTTCCACCTTGAGCTTCGCCTTGGTGTGCGTGCAGGGACCGGTGCTGAGCCGCGCCTCACGCAGGTGGTCCGATGGGGCGCTCGCACTCTGGGGGAGCTTGATCCTGGCGTCGAGCTTCCCGTTCTTCACCAGCCGTTCCATGGGACTCCTCTACGCCGGCGTCCCGCTCCTGGCACTGGGCAACGGTTTGATGTGGCCGTCGGTCGTGTCCCTGCTCTCGAAGGCCGCCGGCAACCAGCATCAGGGTGCCGTGCAAGGATTTGCGAGCAGCCTGGGGGCGGTGGCGAGCATCGTCGGTCTCTTGGTGGGCGGTCTTCTCTTCGAGACGCTCGAGGCGCGCGTCTTTCTCCTCTCGGCGCTCATGATCGGCGTGGTCTTCCTCCTCTGCATCCCCCTGCTGCGCTCACGCAAGGCGCAATCAAGCGCCGCAGTCGCCGATTGAGAGCCTGCCTCGACGCTGGCGCCCCCGACCGACTGCCGCTAAGATCTCATACGAGTCCGGAAGTCCTGAAAGCTCCCCTGGTGGCGGATCGAAAGGCAGCAACGTGATCGGTCGGCGGCTTGCCCACTACGAGATCCTCGAGAAGATCGGCCAGGGTGGCATGGGCGAGGTGTACCGCGCGCGAGACACCAAGCTGGGGCGCGAGGTGGCGCTCAAGCTCTTGCCGGCCGAGATGGCCGCCGAACCGGAGCGACGAGCGCGTTTCGAGCGCGAGGCGAAGGCGGTCGCCACGCTGCAGCACCCGAACATCGTCACCATCTTTGCGGTCGAGGAAGCGGAGAACACACACTTCCTGACGATGGAGCTCGTTGGGGGCACCACGCTGACGCAGATGCTGCTGTCGCAGGGTCAGCCGCTCGACCGGCTCTTCGAAGTGGCCATTCCACTCGCCGACGCCATCGGCAGCGCGCACGGCAAGGGGATCGCGCACCGCGACTTGAAGCCCGACAACATCATGGTGGACGCGGAGGGACGCGTGAAGGTGCTCGACTTCGGTCTGGCGAAGCTGCTGGAGGCCCCCGAGCCGGACGAGGCCACCGTCGTGGGGGGCGATATGGCCACGCGTGAGGGGCGCGTCATCGGCACGGCGGCATACATGTCCCCAGAGCAGGCCGAAGGCAAGCCCGTGGATCAGCGCTCCGACGTTTTCTCACTCGGGATCATCCTCTACGAAATGGCCACCGGGCGGCGCCCCTTCGAGGGGGACACACACGTCTCCACGATCACGTCGATCTTGCGCGACACGCCACCCGCCGTCACCGAGATCAAGGGCGCACTCCCGCGCCAGCTCGGCCGCATCATCGAGCGTTGCCTCGACAAGGATCCGGATCGCCGCTACGAGTCGGCGCGAGGATTGCGCAACGATCTGGAGACCTTGAGGCATGAGGTGCAGAGTGCACCCAGCTCGCCGGCGGTAGCGCCGGCCACACGCCCCACGTCGAGCGCTTCACGCCGATGGGTTCCGTGGGGATTTGCGGGCGCCGTGGCTCTCATTGCTATCGTCGCTGTCGTGTGGGGCCTGCGTTCACGCAGCAGCGCACCTGCACCGACGAGAACCTCTACCACCGAGGGTGCAGCCGCAGTGGTGGCCGATGCCACGACGCCAACCATCGTCATCTTCCCGTTCGAGAATCTCGGCCCCCCGGACGACGCCTACTTCGCCGCCGGCATCACGGATGAGATCACGAGCCGACTCGCGCGCGTGGGTGGCCTGGCTGTGCTCTCGCGTACGAGTGCCGTCCAATACGACCGCACGGGAAAGACGATGCAGCAGATCGCAGGCGATCTGAACGTGCAATACGTTCTGGAGGGAACGGTGCGTTGGGAACGGCACAACGAGGGACCAAGCCGCGTGCGCGTCACGCCACAGCTCATCCGTGCCGAGGATGACACGAACGTCTGGTCCAGTACCTACGACCGCTCGATGCGGGAGATCTTCCGCGTGCAGTCGGAGATCGCCGAGGAGGTGGTTGCCAAACTCGACGTCACGCTCCTCGGATCGGACCAGGAGGCGCTCAACGAGCAACCGACCCAGAACATGGAAGCGTATCACGCCTATCTGCGTGGGCGGCAGATCGTCGATGGCGTTCGCTTCACCGAGGAGACCTGGCGGCTGGGGGTGACGATGCTGGAGCGCTCAACGGAGCTGGATCCCGGCTTCGTCGAGGCGCACGCGTTTCTGTCGCGGGCGTACTCGGGGCTCTGCCACTTCGCATGGGAGCGCAGCGACCAGACACGGCGCCGCGCCAAGGCAGCAGCCGATCGCGCGCTGGCTCTCGCACCCGACGACCCGAACACCCAGATCGCGCTGGGCTACTATTACTACTGGGGATTGAAAGAGTACGAGCCTGCGCTCGAGGCCTTCAATCGGGCCCTCGAGTTGGACCCCGACAACATCGACGCCGTCAAGCCGATTGCGTACGTCCGACGCCGTCAGGGGCGCTTCGAAGAAGCACGGGAGCTCTTCAGCCGAGCCGAGTCTCTCGACCCCCGCAACGCGAATCTCCTCTTCGACCTCGGCGAGACATCGTTGATCCTCGGCCACTACACGGAAGCCGACAACTACTTCGACCGCGCCATCGCCATTGCGCCAGATGCTCCCGTCAACTACGTCGCGAAAGCCAACAACGCGCTGGCCGCGGGTGATCACGCCGCAGCGCGCGCGACCCTGGATCGCTGCCCTCCGACTCAGAGCGCCGAAGTCTTGATCGCGCGTTTCAACCTGGACTACCACTCGCGCCGATACGATGCCGCTCTCGCACATGCAGCTGCTCTGCCCGACTTCCAGGAGGCACAGTTCGCGTTGATCTGTCGTCCGCTGGCGCTCGCCATGGTGCACACGGCCATGGACGATCGCGAGCGGGCACGCGGGGCATTCGAATCGGCGCAAGCGCTTCTCGAGCAGAAGGCGCAGGCAGATCCGGATGATTCGAACATCCGCAGCGCGCTCGGCTTTGCGTACGCGGGATCCGGAAGCCACGCGGCCGCCCTGCGCGAAGGACACGCCGCCCTCGATGTCTTTCCGGCCAAACAGGACGCGTGGATCCGGCAGTTCCGTCGGCTCGATCTGGCACGCATCCATGCCACGCTCGCAGAACGAGACGCCGCGCTCGACGAGCTCGAGCAGCTGCTGGCCACACCCACGAATGCGTGGTCCGTGTCTCTGCTGCGGATGTCGCCGATGTTCGACGCTCTGCGATCGTATCCACGCTTCCAGCAGCTCCTCGAACGGTTGCCGTAGCGCGATCAGCCAGCAGTATCCTCCGCGCCCAGCATGCACCCTGATTTGGCCGCGCCCCGTCGTAGCCACGGGGAGCCCCGCGCCGCGCGGAGCGCGGGAGTGGCCAAGAACGGCCCAGCAGGCCGCTGCCAAAGAAACGGAGAACGCCAGGGTTGACTTCTCAGACAGCTTGTCTTACTCTAAATCAGACAGTCCGTCTGGGGTGCCATCATGGTCTGGAAGAACAAAAAACCGGTTTCGCTGCCCGATGCGGAGCTGGCTGTCCTCAAAGTGCTTTGGAGCCGTCGCAGCGCCACGATCCGTGAGATCACAGAAGTGCTCTACCCGAACGGAGCGACGTCCGACTACGCCACGGTGCAGAAGCTCCTCGATCGACTGCAGGCTCGTAGGTGCGTGTCGCGACGGCGTGAGGGCCGCGCCAACGTCTATGAGGCCGCGATCGAC
>CP070763.1:496220-500078 GCA_020349025.1 Candidatus Latescibacterota bacterium
GCGATGCAGATGGCGCTCGTGCGCTCGACTCTTCTGGCCACGGGCACGATCAGCCCCAC
Organism: Candidatus Latescibacterota bacterium; assembly: GCA_020349025.1. GTDB lineage: Bacteria > Krumholzibacteriota > Krumholzibacteriia. The sequence goes on from CP070763.1 coordinate 496,280, forward strand.
CGACCCGGTTCCGATGGAGTTCATCGGCGAGTTCCTGAAGTTCGTGACCATGCACGAGGTGGGTCACACGCTCGGGCTGCGTCACAACTTCCGCGGCTCGGTCGACACACCGATGAACAAGCTGCACGATCGGGTGTGGACGTCGCAGAACGGTGTCGTGAACTCCGTCATGGAGTACCCCGCTCCGAACATCGCAGCCGATGGCGGGCCGAACGGGCACTACTACACGACGACGGTCGGCACCTACGACCGCTGGGCCATCGCCTACGGCTACACGCCGGATGACGGGCGGGCCTACGAGCTGGCGCGCCAGGCCGCGATGAGCGGTCACATCTACGGCACGGACGAGGATGCGCGCGGTGCTGGAGCGCTCGATCCCACCGTCAACGTGTGGGACCTGGGCGAGGATCCGCTGGCGTGGAGCCAGGAGCGCTGCGGTCTCGTCAGGGGTCTGTGGTCACGCTTGCCCGACCACGTGTTGCACGACAACCAGCCGCGCTACGAGCTCACGGACGCTCTGACGACGCTGATCATCAACTACGCGCGGGCGCTGGCGCCGGCGGTGAAGTACGTGGGTGGCCAGGAGGTCAATCGCGACCACACGGGTGACCCGAACGCGCGTGCGCCGTTCGTCGCGGTGCCGAAGGCGAGACAGCGCGAGGCGCTCGATCACATCGTGCAGGGCGGTTTCAGCGAAGACTCCTTCGCGGTCCCGAGCGAAGTGCTCGCGCAGCTGGGCGCCGATCGCTGGAGCCACTGGGGGAGCAGCAACACGATCATGGGGCGCATCGACTACCCGCTGCACGAGATTGCACTCTCCGTGCAGCGCGGTTTGCTCTACCAGCTGACGCATCCGTTCCGTTTCGCCAAGATCTCGGACAGCGAGGCGAAGTTTGGTGCCGAGAACGTGCTCACGGTTCCGGAAGTGATGGATGCGCTGACGGGGGCGATCTGGAGCGAGGTGTGGAGCGGCCAGGCGCGCAACGTGCCGACCATGCGCCGCAACCTGCAGCGGCTTTACATCGACCACATGACCGCGATCCTCACGCATCCGCCGGCGCGGATGCCGGCCGATGCACGCTCCGTCACGCGGCTGCAGCTGCGCGAGCTGCAGGGTCGCATCGAGCGCGCACTCGGCTCGGGCGCGCGTCTCGACAGCTACACGCGCGCGCACCTGACCGAGGTGCACGAGCGCATCGGCGCGGCTCTCGAGGCGGGACTCGAAGTAGAGATGCTCGGTTCGAGAGGCTGATGCCCTGGGCGGATCGCTTCGACGATTCCGCCGCTTGAACTTCGGTCAACGCGAGCCCCCGCACGTCGGGGGCTCGCTTCGTATTGGCGCGGCTGATGCATGAGCCCGCCCGGGGCAGCCCAGGGTGATGGGATGGCACGACGCTGTCGACAGGGGCTACACTGCGTGTCAACGATTCTGCGAAGCTGCCCGCTGCTCTTGAATGTGTCTGACAAGCGTCGTGATGCGCGCGCTTGGGAGGATCCAAGTGGACACTCGGGTGAGTGACGTCCGGTGCACGGGCGACACCCTCATCGTGGATCTGGTCGATGGTCGCACGATCTCGGCGCCGCTCGCGTGGTTTCCACGTTTACTTTCCGCGACACCCGAACAGAGGGCCAACTGGCGCATCGCAGGTGGCGGGTATGGGATCCACTGGCACGATGTCGATGAGGGTCTGAGCGCGGAGGGGCTGCTACGCGGAGCGCGCGCAGATGCCAGAGGAGCGGACTACTGAAGCTCGCCGAAGTGGGGGATTCTCAGACAACATGGGAACTGCATGGTGCTGTCTCACGCGTAGCGCCCGACGCATTTGCATTGGATTGCCGTTGAGGAATTCTCCAAGTAGACTGATCGAAGCAACGCATCGGGAGACGGCCGATGAATCGAGTCATCGAAGCAAGAGCTCTACCGGATTTTAGGATTTGGCGTCGGTATGACGATGGGACGGAAGGTACCGTTGACCGATCGAGTCTCGTGGGCCGTGGTGTCTTCACACCGCTCAGCGATCCGTGCAAGTTTGCCAGTGTCCACGTCTCAGATTCTGGTGCGGTGGGCTGGGAAGACGATCAAGAGTTGTGCCCAGACTCGCTCTATCTCAGAGTTACGGGCCAGAGCCCCGAGGACCTCTTTCCCAGGTTGAGAGACGCCGCCGATGCCTGAAATCGCGCGATTCTACTGGTGCCGTGTGCTCGTCGCGCTCGTTGGGTTCGCTACGCCGCTGTCGGCTCAGCCGGACGAGCCTCCGCGGCTTGTGTTGATGGTTTGCGTCGATCAACTGCGGCCCGACCTTTTGAGTCGCTACGAGAGCGTCTTCGTGGGTGGCCTAGCGCGGCTCATGAACGAAGGTCTGCGCTTCGACAACGCCTTCCACGATCACGCCGTCACGAACACGGCTCCCGGTCACGCCACGCTTGCGACCGGCGTCGTGCCGGCGCGCCACGGCATCGTCGACAACAGTTGGTACGAGTGGCGCGATGGCGAGCCGGAACGCATCTACAGCGTGCGTGACATCGACAGTGCGATCGTCGGATTCCCGGACGTAGCCGGCGTCTCGCCGCATCGGCTGCTCTTGGACGGGCTGGCCGACTGGGTGCATCGCTCCGACCCGCGCTCGCAGGTCGTCTCACTCGGTGGCAAGGACCGATCCGCCGTGGTACTCGGTGGGCGCGGTCAGGCTCACGTGTACTGGTTCTCGACCGACGCCGGTCGCTTCGTCACCTCCACCTGGTACCGGACTGCCGATCCCGAGTGGCTGCAACGCTTTCATCGCGAGGAGTTGCCTCGCTACGCCGCGCAATCCACGTGGGAATGCAGTGTCCCGCCGGAAGCGCGTGCGCTCGCGCGTGCCGACACCACCGACTACGAAGCGTCGAGCGACGACAGCTACTACCCGCACGCTTTCGACGACGACGACGGCGAGCACTCGAAGGATTTCTGGAGATGGTGGTCGAGGACGCCGTACCCGGATCAGACGATCGTCGCTCTTGCGACGGAGGCCGTGCGTGCGCTCGACCTCGGTGCGGACTCCGCTCCCGACTTGCTTGCTCTGGCACTTTCGCAGACGGACATCATCGGACATCGCTACGGGCCGCTCAGCCTGGAGCAGCTCGACAACCTGCTCCACCTCGATCGTGCTCTGGGATCGCTATTCGACTTCCTCGATGTGCAACTGGGAAGCGATGCCTACGTTGTTGGCTTCTCTTCGGACCACGGTGTTCTCACGATCCCGGAGCAGCTAATGGCGCAAGGAAAGCCGGCGCGGCGTGTGCCGCGCGATGAGGTCGAGGAGATCTTCGACTCGGCGAAGCGCATCGGGTCCTCGTCCGACGCGGAGTGGGAGCGCTGCCGTCGCATCGCCGAGCACGCGCGCGCGCTCGACTTCATTGCCGACGCGATGCCGCACTCGGTTCTGGCCTCGAGCGCTCCGGCCGATTCCTTCGTCGACCTGTACCGCAACTCCTACCACCCGGAGCGAATCTTCTCAGCCCCGATGAGGTCACGGAAACAGCGCGTGCCACTCGGGATCTATGGTGTCGCTGCGCGACTCGAGCCGGCCACGGTCATTGGCGGCTCGCGCGCCGTCCACGGTTCACCGTACGCGTACGACCGTCATGTGCCGATGATCTTCATGGGCCACCACGTGCGTTCCGGGGTGACGCTGCAGCGTGTACGCACGGTAGACTTCGCACCCACTTTGGCGCAGCTCGCGGGGATCCAGATCCCGGAGAACCTGGATGGCACGCCGCTCGACGTTTCACGCAACCCGCGTTGAGGCATGGGCTGCAA
>CP070763.1:500178-503906 GCA_020349025.1 Candidatus Latescibacterota bacterium
AGCTCGCGCTTGAAGGCGCGCAGTCGGTGTGCGTCGAAGCAGAACTTGAAAACGCGGAGCTCGCCCGTCTTGGGGAACTTCGCAAGCCAGACTTCGCCGAATCCGCCCTCGCCGAGCTGACGCTCGAGCTTCCACCCCTTACGCCATGGAATGTCGAGCCCCGCGGCGGGTCGCCAGCCGAACGTGGGCTCCTCTTCGGCCGAAACGGAGCGTCGCGCGCTGTGGCTGTCGGGTGGTGGCGCGAGAGGCGCGCGGCCTTCGATTCCCACCTCGAACACTTCGAGAGGCTCGTCGCTTCCAGCGAGGAGGTAGCGTCCGTGAGCCAGCCACCGCAGCTCCTGCGCTGAGCCACCATCTTCAGGCGCGAGGACGCGTACGGAGTGACGTGCCTCGTCGAACGCGCCCCGAGTCATGAGGAGCTGTCCCGGAAGCGCAAGCAACGCCAGTTGGTCGGCAACGTCGCCCGCCAAGCCGAGGATCTTGGTCTGTCCTGTGAGATCGGACTCCACCTGAGAGATCTCGCCGATGTGAAGCCCCATACCCAGGCGTGGCGGCTCCGCCTCCCACGTTTCGCTTGCCACCTTCTGCTGGAACTGCAACGCGGCCTTCACTGCATCGGTGGCGCTCGGGAAACCAGACAGGAACCCCCCACCCATGTCCTTCAAGATGGCAGCATCTGGGGTATTGCGTACGATGTCAGCGAACAACGCATCATGCGTTGCAACGACGCGCTCGAAGCTCGTGCTGCCGAGTCGCCGTTTGAGCTCCGGCGCTTCGTGGATCCTCGTAAAGAGCAAAGCCGCAAGACCTGTCCGCGGAGCTGCAAGCGCCGAGGGTGGCGTCTTTGCTCGCTGCTTGCGCTCCGCCGAAGCGACAGCGTCGGCGTAAAGCAGCGCTTCTCCAGTCTCGAGTTCCCGCTGCAACCGATGCAGGTCCACGGCCAGGTCGTCCATCGACTGGTAGCGTTCCTCGCGACGCCCCGCGAGCGACTTCTGGATGATGCGGTCGAGCTCGAGCGGCAAGCGCGGAACGATTTCGTGCGGCGGCGTTGGGCGGGCTGCCACGATGGCTCTGAGAACCTCCGAAACGGTCACACCGCGGAAGGGGCGCTCCCCCGTCGCCATCTCGTAGAGAACGATTCCGAAAGAGAAGATGTCGCTTCGCGCATCCAGCTCCTCGTCACGCACCTGCTCCGGGCTCATGTAACCGATGGTGCCGGCCAAAACGCGCTCACCCGGCGTCGGCTGGTCGTCTGTTCCCGGTGTCAGAGCCGTGTCGAGCGAAGTCAAGGTCGAGTCTTCGCCACGCTTGAAGAGCATGGCCAGGCCGAAGTCGACGATCTTGAGCTCACCGTCGGCGGTCACGAGGAGATTGCCGGGCTTGAGGTCGCGATGCAGGAGTTTCTTGCGATGTGCGCGCGCCAGGCCGCGGGCAATCTGCAGGCCCAGGTCGGCGATTCTGTCGGGGGCGATGGGCCTGCCGTCGAGAATGGTGTTCAAGGGTTGCCCCTCGACGCACTCCATGACGATGAAGTCGAGATCTCCGTCGCGCCCGAGCTCGTGCACCTGGACAATGTGTGCATGACTGACGGAGGCGGCGAGACGGGCTTCCTCGAGGAACATGCGTCGGCGCTCGTCGTCGAGAGGGAGGTTCGTCGGTAGAAGCTTGATTGCGACGGTGCGGCGGAGCACCGAATCGTCGGCCTTCCAGACCACGCCCATACCGCCGGCACCGATCTGCTCGACGAGCGTGTAGTGGGAGAGCTTCTGGCCTGGTTCAGCTCGCACGTTCCACCCCATCAGTTCGCCAGTTGGCAGCGCGCCTGCATTTGCTCCTGCTGTCGTGCTCGAATCGCCTTCACACGATTCTCCAGCGTTGTCGCTTCCGACTCCCGGCCGACTCTGCGCAGCGTTTTGACACGCTCCTCCAGGATCTCCGCCATGATGGCGCTGTCGGGCCCGCGAGTCCTCTCGATCGTTCTGAGCGCGACCCGCGAGAGGCTGTCGGCCTCCGAAAAGTGACCCGTCTCCAGCGCAATCAAGGACAAGTCGTGAAGGCCTGATGCATAGAGCTCGTACTCCTCGCCCTGAGTGACGCGGTAGATCTCCAACGCTCGGTTGACGTCTTCCCGCGCTTCATCGTAACGGCCCAAACACCTGTAGAGGTCACCGCGGGCGAGCAAGCCGGACGCAGTGTGATCGTGTGTCCATCCGAGTGTTTCGACCTTGAACTGCAGCGTGCTTTCGACAATCGGCTGCGCCTCTTCGCAACGCCCCAGTTTCATGAGAAGCCCACCGATCGCCGAAGCGGAGGTGGTCAAGTCTGGGTGATCGGACGGCAGAAGCTGCTCCTTGATCTCGACGGAGCGTTGGTAACACTCGAGCGCACGCTCATACTCGCCGGTATCCCAAAATGAGTTCCCAATATCATTCCAACACCAAGACACAGGTAGAGCTGCAGCACCCAGTGTGTCTTCGAATGCGACTCGTGCGCGGTGAAGGTACTCGCGCCCATTGGCGCACTGCCCAAAACTCAAAGCGCTCCCAAGATAGTACAGCCCCCACGCCGTTTCGATGTGGTTGGGGCCATAGATCTCTTCGAGGATCGCCACGGCCTCGAGTAAGGAATGCCCTGCTCCCTCGAGATTGCGCTGATACGCGCCGCGGAGCCACCCGAGGCGGCTGAGCGAGCGCGCCACGTCGGGATGATTGTCTCCTTGCTCACGACGCCTCACCGCAACGGCCTTCTCCAGCAACTCGCCTGCACGCGGGTATACGCTCAAGTTCTGATATACGCGCGCCATCGTCTCCAACAAACGCGCCTGCTGCAGCGGTGCCTCGGCCACATCGCCCGCTTCGATCCGCTCCGCACCCAGATCCATGATCTCACGCGCTGTGATCGTGTCGCCGAGGGCGACGCGCGGGTCGGAGGCATCGAACAACCCCACGAGGAAGTCGGTCACCTCCTGCGCGGCTACCGCTTCCTCGTTCGCGCGTTCGGCCTCGCGGTTGGCCCGCTGTGCCTCGAGATTCGCACGATCGCGCTCGTGGGCGATCCGATCTGCCTGCAGCGCCATCGTCACCGCGAACGCCGCGAGGAGGATGGCCACGACGGCGGCGAAGCTCACCCCCAGACGATGGCGCCGCACGAACTTCTTCATTCGATAGGTCGCACTCGGCGGGCTCGCCAGCACCGGTTCATGCTTCAGGTGCCGCTGCAGGTCCATGGCGAGTTCGGCGGCCGACCCGTACCGGAGCGTCCGATCCTTCTCCAGCGCCTGCATCGTGATCCAGTCGAGATCTCCACGCAGCTGCCCCTTCAACTTCTCCGGATCGGTGCGGCGTGCGCGGGCGACGTCCGCCGCCTTGGCGCCCAACCGGGTGACCTTCGTGCTGGGCCGCGGTGGATCCTGCTCGCGAATCGTGCGGATGATCCCCGCGAACCCCGCCTTGCGCAGCTCCGTCGGCTCGAAGGGCAGCGATCCCGCAAGCAGCTCGTAGAGGATGATGCCGAGCGAGTAGACGTCGGTGCGGGTGTCCACGTCTTCGCCCGTCATCTCTGCCTGCTCCGGGCTCATGTATTCCGGCGTGCCGATCAGCTCTCCGAGCGCCGTGTACATCGTGCTCTCGGTCAACTTCTGTGTTGTCGCCTTCGCTACACCGAAATCGATGATCTTGGGCACAGGCTGATTCTCTTGGGTGGCGACGAGAACGTTAGAAGGCTTGAGG
>CP070763.1:504006-507680 GCA_020349025.1 Candidatus Latescibacterota bacterium
TCCGACGTCCTCGAGCTCATCGCCGAGATCAAGGACACACTGCGTCAACGCCTCGGCGTCGAACTCCAGGAAGAAGTCGAAATCTGGACCTGAGGGAGGATGTGGCCCGGGCGGGGATCGGGTGTGCGTGCCGAGCGCTGGAGGCGCGCCGCCAAGCGTCCGCCTGCAACGTCGTCCGCTGCCCCGGCGTTACCTCTCCGCTGTCGGCGTGTACTCCGGCAAGAGCTCCGCCAGGCGGCGCTGAATCGCTGCGTCCTCGCCGTGCAGCGCAAGCGTCGTCAGCTCCTCGGCGACCGCGATCGCATCGGCCGCCTGCAGCTCGCCGATGCGTGCGACGAAGATGTGCGGATGCGGTGACGGCAGCTCCGAGTCGTCGCAGGAGCGCAGCTCTTCGTGCAACTTCTCGCCGGGGCGCATCCCCGTATAGCGGATCGCAACGTCGTCGGGCTCGAAACCGGAGAGCGCGACCAGGTCGCGGGCGAGCTCTCCGATCTTCACCGCTTCGCCCATCGCCAGCGTGTACACCTCGCCCCCAGCACCCAAGGCCGACGCCTGCAGCACGAGCATGCACGCCTCACGCACCGTCATGAAGTAGCGCGTGGCGTCGGGGTGGGTCACGGTGAGTGGAACGCCCCGACGCAGCTGCGCCTGGAACAGATTCACGACGCTGCCTCGGCTTGCCAGAACGTTGCCGAAGCGCACCGCCATCAAACGCGTTGCCCCGGTCTGCGAGGCCTGAAGCATGTGCTCGGCGAACCGCTTGCTCGCTCCCATGACGCTGCGCGGCCGTACGGCTTTGTCGGTCGAGATGAACACCACGCGCTCGGCGCCCGTGGCCTGCGCCGCGCGTACCACTTGGAGCGTGCCCCAGACGTTGTTCAGGATCGCTTCGCTGGGATGACGTTCCATGTACGGCACGTGCTTGTGCGCCGCGGCGTGAAAGACCACGTCGGGACGCGCACGCTCGAAGATTCGCCGCACCCGCTCGGCGTCGCGGATGTCCGCGATGATCGGCTCCGCCTCGAGCTGCGGCTGCAGGTCGCGCAGCTCCGACTCGATCTCGAAGATCGAGTTCTCGCCGCGGCCGAGCAGAAGGAGCCTGCGCGGATCGAAGCGCGCGATTTGACGACAGAGCTCCGCGCCAATCGAGCCGCCCGCACCGGTGACGAGAACGCATCTGTCGCGCAGCACACCCTCGATCGGCTCCTCGACCAGCTCGACGACCTCACGTCCGAGGAGATCCTCGGGACGCACGGGGCGGATGTGCTCGAAGTGCACGTCTCCGCGGATGATCTCCATGACGCCGGGAACGATGCGCGAAGGCACGCGTGCACGTGCACACAGGCTCACCAGCTGCCGAATCAGGGGGCCTTGCGCGGTGGGGATGGCGATGAGTACTTCGTCGATATCGTGCGCTTGCACGCAGTCGACGAGGTGCAGGAGCGGACCGAGGACCGGGAGGCCGGCAACCTCCCTCCCCTGCAGATCCGGATCGTCGTCGAGGAATCCGACCGGCAGGAGCTCCGCTTCCGGGTGTTTGCGGACCGCTTCGACGGCCATACGTCCGGCGGTCCCGGCGCCGGCCAGAAGCACACGCTTCGCGGGCATGGGCGCAGTCTAGTCACTGAAGCGGCCAAAGGGAAGGCGAGCCTCAGCGTGGGGAGGTGCGGTAGAGGCTCTTCACGTCGCTCCAGCTGGCGCCCTCGACGGCGGTCTGGATCCACGAGGTCCCATCGAGGCTGCGCATGACGACCTCGGAATCGCCGACGACGAGGAAGCGACTTCCGTCGTAGAGGATGCGGCGGAGATCGCTCGTCACCGGGGTGGGGACCAGCGCCCAACTGCCACTCGCGCCGCTCGAGCTGCCGCGGACGACCGTGCCGCCTTGGCCCACTGAAACGAAGCGTCCGTCGGCGGCAACGTCGTACAGATCGGCGGAGGTGGGACTCGAGACACTCGACCAGCTGCCCCCGTTGTCGGTGCTGCGATAGAGGGCTCCTCCCCGCCCCACCGCAATGAACGTGGTGGAGATCGCGGCGACCCCGCGAAGGTCGGGTGCACCGCTGATCTGCTGGCGCTGCCAGCTCAGACCTTGATCCACGCTACGCAGGACGGTTCCAGCATCGCCGACGGCAACGAGGAAGTTCCCGCTCGCCGCCACGTCGTAGAGATCGGCGCTGCCGGGCGAGAGGGTCGTGTCCCAGACGGCCGAGGTGGAGGTGCGGCGCAGCGTGGTGCCGGCGTCCCCAACGGCAACGAGCTGGATACCGACGGAGAGTGCGTTGCGGAGCGTCACGCTCACGGGCGAGCTCTCGAGACTCCAGTTGAAGCCATCGTCGCTGCTGCGCGCGATGGTCCCAGCCTCACCCACGACCACGAAGAGACCGGCATGGTGTGCGACACCGTGCAGCGGCGTCGAGCTTCCCGTCTCCAGGACCACCCAGGCGCTGCCGCTGACGCCGCCTCGATGCGCGTCGCCATCGCTGCGCGCCGCGATATAGGCACTGCCAGAGAAAGCAACGCCGTAGAGGTCTGCTCCGCCTGCGCTGATCGGAAGCAAAACGGCCAAAACGATCCACAAACCCGTTCGCATCGTCTCCTCCGTCTGCACGTGTCGTGACCGCGATCGATCAAGGAAGTTTCGTTCCAGCCGCCGCAGCCGCACGCAGGCTGCCGCTCCCAGACGCAGCCCGCCTGCACGAGGTGGTCAAAGAGGCGTCAGTCGGATGTCAGAAGCTGGCCTCGACACCGAGCGTCGGGAGGAAGGGAAGCATGGTAACCGAGTACTGCTGCGTGTAGGCACGGTTCCAGCGCGTCATGTAGACGTTGTTGGCCGCGGTCACGTTGAGGATCTCGGCGTAGACACGCCACCGCAGGCTCGAGCCCTGGAAGCTGCGCTCGGCTCGCAGGTCGAGCCGGGCGTAGTCCGGCAGGCGCGCGCTCCCCTTGCGACCCACGATGCCGGAGACGTTGCCCTCGTCGTCCGACTGCAGCGATTCGACGGGTGTGTACGGCAGGCCCGAGGCCAGCTGCAGATGCGCGCCAAACTCCCATGCACCCGCCCGCAGGCGGGTTTCGAGCCCGAACCGGTGGCGCTGGTCCTGGAGCGGACTGTACCAGTAGGGTTCCTCGAATAGGGGGCCCCAGACGCGCTCGCCGGTGCTCGCGTCCTCACTCCACTGGCGACGCCAGGCCACCGGATCTCGCTGACGCACCGACGACCAGGCGTACTGGAGGCGGGCTCGCAGTGGCGAGCGCCGTGGCGCGAACTCGAGCCACGTCTCGACTCCATGCGAGCGCCCGATGCCACCGTTCAGGTAGTACGCCGGCTCCGCTTCGTACACGAGGTTGGTGAAGTCCTTCGCCCAGCCCGTCACGCCAGAGCGCAGCGGCTCGGCCCATTGACCGCTGACCCCGACGGTCACCTCGGTGGCGCGCTCGGCTCGCAGCGGACGTCCATTGCGGCTGGGCTGCACCTCCATCGGCGTGTTGCGCAACGTGTGGTACAAGCCAAGCGTCGTGCGCACGTTCCAGCGCGCATGCGGACGCACCGCGACCGAGAGGCGTGGAGACCAGAGCCCTTGCCGAGCCAACGTGTCGTGCTCGTAGCGCAGGCCCGTTCCTAGCTCGACCGTCTTGCTCCATTGCCAGCTGTCCTGCACGTAGAGCGCTAC
>CP070763.1:507780-511272 GCA_020349025.1 Candidatus Latescibacterota bacterium
GACTCATGTGGAGTACCTGGTTATGTGGAGTCGCGGTCCCAAAACCCAGGCAAGACTTGGATTGCGGGGCCCCCGACTCCACATAACTGAAGCCCTGTCATAGTGCCTCGAGCCATGTGAGGATGGACGCGTCGGAGCGCCACGCGGCGAGTTCCGGATCGTCGTCTCCGACGGGGCCGGCCTTCGCGAGCGCCGCACGTTTGGTCTCGAGGTCCACGACGGCGTAGCGATTGGTGGTTTCCACGCTTGCGTGGCCTAGCCAGTGGCTGATGGTGACGAGGTCGATGCCGGCCTGGAGAAGGTGGACGGCGCTGCTGTGACGTATCGTGTGTGGGTGTACGCGCTTCGTGCCGAGCCCCGGTGCCGCGCGTTGTGCCAGCGCCACGTATTTTCGCAGGAGGTAGCGGACGCCGAACCGGGTGAGGGGCTCGCCGCGGCGATTGCGGAAGATCGGTTCGGAGCACCGTGCGTCGAGTTCGTTGTCCGCGAGGAACGCCCGCAGAACCGCCGCGGTTCGGGGCCAGAGTGGACAGACGCGCTCCTTGCCACCCTTGCCCAAGAGCCTGGCCTGGAGCGGCTGAACGAGTTGGAGATCCCGGGCTTTGAGATTTAGAACCTCCTGTACACGTGCGCCGGTGTTGAACATGACGAGGAGAAGCGCGTGATCTCTCCGTCCGTCGTGCGTGCTGCGGTCGGTGGCATCGAGTAGCGCGCGGATCTCGTCGGCCTCGAGGTACTCCACGACACGCACGGGGGCCCGTTTGAAGGGCACGGCGAGGAGACGCTGGCAGATCTCGAGATGCTCAGGATGTTGCGCCGCAACGAAGCGAGCGAAGGCGTGGATGGCTGCCAGGCGGGCGTTGCGCGTTGCGGCACAGTTACCGTGGCCGGTCTCGATGTCTTCGAGGAACGCGATCACGCCTTCCGGGTGGAGATCGGGCAGGTCGAGTTCCACTACCTGACGGCCGCGGCGCGCTGCGAGGAACCGCAGTAGCAGCGCGAAGGCATCGCGGTAGCTGCGAACGGTATGCGGGCTGAGGCCGCGCGACAGTGGCATGTGCTCGGCGAGGAAACGGCGCAGGGCGCGGGCGAGGGAGTTGGGCTTCTGCTCCTGGGATGTCATAGGTCACCTCGCTCGTCCGGCGCGGTCTGGAGGAAGCGGCCGCAGTGCCGATCGAACCGCTCGCTCGTTTCGTGCGCCACGGCATCGAGGAAAGGAAGGTAGTACTCGGTGGAGAGGATGGAGACGTGGCCCATGTAGGTCGCGAGTGCTGGCAGCCGCGCCTGGACGTCGGCGCCGGTGCGGTACCAGCGCAGCAGGGCGTGGAACGCGAATGTGAAGCGCAGATCGTGGACGCGCGGCAAGCGTCCGGCGGCGGTGCGGACGTCGGCGGTCCGAAACAGGCGCCGCATCAACACGCGCAATCCATTACCCGAGTAGGCGTTGATACCTCCGCGGCTGTGGATCAGCAGGGGCGCATCCGGACTACGCGAGAAATACCGATCACGGTCCTCAAGGTAGCGCTGAATCTCCCTTACGGCGTCGGGCGAGAGCGGGATGATTCGTGACTTGTGGAACTTGCTGTCGCGCACGAGCAGCACGCGCTCCAGGGGGTCGTAGTCACCGAGCCTCAGCCGTGTGACCTCGCCGCGTCTGAGCCCCGATGTGTAGAGGAGGACCAAGGCGAGCCGCGCGACCTGCGGGTACAACGGCGAGAACTCATACGTGTGAAGCCCATCCGTGGCGAGGAGCAGTCGAGTGATCTGGCCCTCAGAGAAGACGTGGGGCTGCGGTTTCGGCTGTCGCGGAGGGAACTGACTCGAGTCAGGGACGAAGCAATTGGGCTCGTTCCGACGCCGGTAGAGACAGAACTGACGGACGATTTGCATGCGCATGCGGCGTCCGCTGGGCATCAGGTGCTCGATCGAGGAACACCACGCGGAGAAGCTCTCCGGGGTGAGGTCCAAGTACCCGCGCGAGGTAAGGAAGCGGTCGAGCAACGTGAGAAGGTAGCGTTGCGTGTGGTAGCGGCGCCCCAGGGCCTGCTTGATCGCGACGTAGCGGGCGATCACTGTGCCGATCGCCGAGATGAACTCGGCAGGCGGGCTCATGGCCGCGCCTCTTCTGCCATGGGGGTTGCGGGCAGTGGCAACGCGACGTCCCGCAGGTCATCGACGTCTAAACGAAGATAGACGCCGGTGCTCTCGGCGCTTCGATGGCCGAGGAGATCTCCGATCGCTTTGAGCGAAGCCCCCTCGCGGAGCAGGCGCAGGGCCAGAGCGTGCCGCAGACAGTGAGGTCCACAAGGGGGTGTCCCGGCGCACCGCGCCCACGCACGGAACGCATCCCCGACGGCTCCGCGCCCGAGAGGACCGAGAGGGGCCTCGACTCGGAGGAACAGGTGGCGGTCGGTTGAGGCCGATCGACCTCGTCGCAGATAGTCGAAGATCGCTGACCCGACCTCGTCGGTCAGCGGTAGGAGCAGGGGTGTGTCGACCTTGGGTCGTGGTACGCGGATCTGACGAGTCCGCCAGGCGATGTCGTCCAACTCGAGTGCGGCGACTTCACTCGCACGCAGGCCGTAGGTAGCGATGAGCAGAAACATCGCGAAATCGCGTCGACCTTTGGGCGTTGTGCGGTCGATCGACTTCAACAACGCGCGGACCGCATCCCACGGAAGGGCACGAGGAAGACGAGCACCCCGGTAGATGCGCGGCGACTCGATCTGTGCGTCGAGCCCCACAGGTCCCTCGCCCGCAGCGGCGAGGAACCTCAGGAACGAACGCAGGATCGCCGTGACCTGCACCATCCTCCCTCGGCTCACATGCTGGCCGGCGTGGGTGAGAAACGCTTGCACCTCCGCACCACGAAGATCGTGGAGCTGCCGCGGACGGACATCGTGATCAAGGAAACGCAAGAACTTGGTGATCGTCGCGCCGTGCACTTCGATCGTGCTGGCGGAGAGGCCGCGGACACACTCAAGGTACTGCCGGTAATCAATGACGCGAAGCTCGGTGGGCGTCAACGGGGTCGGCGCCAGCTCGCCACGCTCCTCCAGGTACTGAATGAGCGAACGGACGAGTGCTCCTTGCGGTGGCGAATTGTACCACCGCGGAGGTGGTGCATAGGAGCGGAGCTCCGAAGCCGTCATCTCGCCCAGCGAGCGCACGTCGTGACGACGCAGCGCGCGCGCGAGCAACGCAGCAGCCCTTATGCGCCGCTTAATCGCACCCGCCGGGTACCCCAGCGCGTCAAGCCAGACACAGAGGCCATCGAGAGTGTTGCCCAGGATGGGCAGAGACGCGTAGCGGACGTGAGCCCGCGGAAACAGCAACTCAAGCATCGCAACTTCCCTTCAGGGTGCGCCGACATTGGCGCGGTTGCGATACTATTCAGGCCGTCGAGTTATGTGGAGTCGGGGGCCCCGCAATCCAAGTCTTGCCTGGGTTTTGGGACCGCGACTCCACATAACCAGGTACTCCACATGAGTC
>CP070763.1:511372-514818 GCA_020349025.1 Candidatus Latescibacterota bacterium
CCGGAGTTTCGCGGCCGCAGCGTCGGACACGCGCTCATGCGCCAGCTGAAGCTCAATCTGGGCGCGCTGCGCATCGTCAGCATCCGCACCGAGGTGTCGTGGGAGGATCTCGAGCTCCTGGCGTTCTTCAAGCGCGAGGGGTTCGCGCTGTCGAACCGGCTCTGTCTGGAGACGCGCGTCGATCCGACGGCGCCGCTGGAGTGATCACGCTCGAGCGAGCGAGAAGGAGTCCAACACATGGAAGCGCAAGAGCAGAGGGTGATGTCGGAGCCGCAAAGCGGTAGCGGCTCGAATCAGTCTCCAAAGAAGAAAGAAACCGTGTCATCGAAGGCGAAGTACGGGCTGATGGTGGGAGGCGGCGTGGGTGCTGCCGTGGGCGTCGCCGTCGGTTTGGGTGTCGGGGTCGCGGTCGGCTCCGGTGTTGGAATGATGCTCAGCATCGTACTGGCACGCCGCCGGCGCTGAACGCCACGCGCTCCTCTTCACTCAGGAGCTCGTCGATGGCGTAAAGGTCGAGGTCGCGAGCGGAATCGACTTCTGGTTTCAACATGATCCTCTCCTGAAACGGTTGCGTCGTCCGGGCTGCGGACCCAGCTCGAGCACGCGCTAACCGCGGCTTCCTCGTCGAGCGCGGCATTCGCGGCTACTCGACGCAGGAGGAGACGTGCAAGCTCTCACTCCGCGCCTCCGACACGTCGACGCTCTTCTTAGACGACGTCGATTTTCCCGAAGAGAACATGCTGCCGAACGTCGCGGGGATGAAGGGGCGGCTCAGCTGTCTGACGCAGGCGCGCTACGGCATCGCCTGGGGCGTCATCGGCGCGCGAGCTCCTCGGCGCCAACGGCATCTGCGACGAGAACGTCGTCATGCGCCACAGCTGCAATCTCGAGTCGGTGAAGACGTACGAAGGCACGCACGAGATCCACACGCTCATCCTGGGCGAAGCCCTCACCGGGCACGCCGCCTACCGCTGAGCGGTGCGGGTCATTGCCGGGAGCCACTCCGCCGGCTGCGTCTCGCGGTAGATCTCGGCGTTTTCGTAGGCGCGTGAGTCGAGCCACAACGCCACGCGGTTCGCCTCCGCCAACGTCTCCGGTGTCAGCTGAATCACGTTGACGAGCAGCAGAACCTCAGCTTCCGGATCCTCGATGGCTCCCACCTGGACGATCCCGACACCCGGCGCATAATACTTGAGTTGTTTCCCGGGACCTTCAAACGGAGCCCACTCCTCCGTGATGATGACGTTCACATAGCAGTTGTAGGGAACGCACGTCTGTTGCTCCATCAGGGCAATGCGCTGGCAATCGAGGAAGTCGACATCGGGTGCCCAGCCCTGCAGATACTGTGCGCCCACCTGCGGGTTCTTCGGCATGTGGAGACCGGCGTTTGCATCCGCCAGGCCGTGGAGCCATGTGTCCGGCGCTCCAACGAACTCTCCATCCTCGTACTCTTCCGGGTACTCACCGAAGTTCCACACGTTGCCATCGTCATCCTGCGCCCAGAAGGCGATCTCCTGCTCGGCGAGCTCGCCCGCGTTGTAGTCGCGATCCCACACGACGAGCGTGCGCACGCCGTCGATCACCTTGGTGACTTCGGTCACGGTGAAGATCACACGGTGGTCGAGAACGCCACTGCCGCGATCCGCCTCCCCATCCAGTATGAGCTGCATCCCGGGCGTCAAAGGCAAGTAATGATTGTCGATGATCGCCGGAGCGGAAAAGGCGTGGTTGCGCGCCTCGTTGCTCGCGTCGCAAAGCTCCAATCCAGGATTCGGCTCCTCGATCGGAATCGTGGAAGTGACGTCGCATCCGGCGCCGAACAGGCTGACGAACGCGATCGATGCGATCGCCGTGAAGACCAATCGCCACTGTTTACGGTGTAGCATCTCGATACTCCTTCGGCCTCTCACGCGACACGCTCTTACCCAAGCCTGAATCGAAAGACCCGGATCGACTGGAGCGCGAAATGACCCGATTGGGGTCGGAGCTTTTGCACGTGCGTTTACGATAGCGGAGCCCTCGCGCAACGGTCAACAGACGGACGCACGTTCGGTCGCGCGATCGACGCTTCAGAGGAGGAACGCGTCTCGAGGTGCGTCAAATTGCTCAAAACACCGTCGGAGTCGAGATGCACGCACAAGAAGCGCTCGACGAAACACAGCCGCGCTCCGTGGCGGTCGCGTTGACGCTGCGTTGCACGGGTTGTTAGGATACAAGCGCCCCCGTTCATGTTTCTTTTGGCACGTCTCGATGTGGAGTCGGTCATGCGCTCTCGAACTGCTGCGTTCCAGGTTTTGTTTGTCGTCCTTGCGATTTTGTTTGCGGCTGGCGCAACGCAGTCAGAGCCGGGCCGCGTCCATTCCGAACAGAAGATCAGCGATACGGAAGGAAACTTCACCGCGATTCTCCAGATCGAAGATGAGTTCGGCGGCTCCACCGTTTCTCTCGGTGATCTGGATGGCGCGGGTCCGAGCGTCGTCGCTGTGGCGGTCGGCGCCACAGGCGATGACGATGGTGGCGGCAATCGCGGAGCGGTCTACATCCTGTTTCTGGATGCCTCGGGCAACGTGATCTCCTATCAAAAGATCAGCGATACGGAGGGTGGCTTCACGGGGACGCTCGAGAATTTCGAAGACTTTGGAACATCTGTCGCGTATCTGGGGGATCTCGATGGAGCCGGTCCGAGCGTTGCGGCGTTGGCGATCGGTGCGGCGGCTGACGACGACGGTGGCGCGAATCGCGGCGCCGTCTACGTACTGTTCCTCAACAGCTCCGGGAGCGTCCTCTCGTACCAGAAAATCAGTGACACCGAGGGCAGTTTCACGGGGACGCTCGACAATGCCGACGAGTTCGGCGGCGCTCTCGCGAGCCTGGGCGATCTCGATGGTCCTGGACCCAGCGCGGCCGCACTCGCGGTGGGTGTGACGGGTGACGACGATGGCGGTCTGCGGCGCGGCGCCGTCTACGTTCTCTTGCTGGACAGCAGCGGCCAGGTCTTGTCGCACCAGAAGATCAGCAGCACAGAGAGCAACTTCACCGGCACCATCGACGACATCGACGACTTCGGCAGCTCGGTGGCCCACATGGGCGACCTGGACGGCGCAGGTCCCAGTGTGGCCACGTTGGCAGTGGGAGCGGTCGGCGACGACGACGGCGGTCCCGATCGTGGCGCCGTGTGGTTGCTCTACCTGGACAGCACGGGCCAGGTGCTCTCCCACAAGAAGATCAGCCAGACGCAGGGGAACTTCACGCAGCAGCTCGACAACCTCGACGAGTTCGGCAACTCGCTGGCCAACCTGGGCGACCTGGATGGCAGCGGCTCGAGCCCCGTCGCCATGGCGGTGGGTACAATCGGCGACGACGATGGCGGCAGCGGTCACGGTGCAGTCTACGTGTTGTTCCTGGACGATTCGGGCAACGTTCTCTCGCACCAGAAGATCAGCAGC
>CP070763.1:514918-518356 GCA_020349025.1 Candidatus Latescibacterota bacterium
GTGAGTCCCTGGCCCGTGCGCCCGGCGCAGAGTTCAATGAAGCCCTGCAAACGCCAAAGATCGATGACCTGTTGGACTTGGCGGGCATTCCTCTCCAAGTATGAGCTCACGTACGTCCGGGCCGTGGCAGAACCGATCCGCCAGGTGCAAGCCGTTCTTAGGCGGCATTCTTCGGTCCGTGACTGACAAACAACAGCACAAGACCCATCGCAGCGATCACGGCTCCGCCGACCACTGAAAAGAGCGTCCCCGCAGTCGACAGAATACTTCCGATTCCAACGAGGATCAGAAGGAACGCAACAGCTCCTCGGACCGCCCGCCGCCTCGTTCGCCACGCAAGCACGAACGCCGCAACGGAGACAACGAGGACAAGCGGCGGCACCATGGACAGCACGGTGATGAAGGAGGAATCACCCATGTTCTACCCTCCACTCCCCGCTGCGCCCTGGCGATTCTGCTATGGATTCCATTATGAAACAAGTCGCCAGAGCCCACATCCACGCTCGTTTCCCAGCTCCCTCGCTCGAGGCCTTCGTGCGCCTCCTTCGCGGTGCCGAAAAGGTGTTGCCGTCGGCGTTCCGCACACCTCACCATATGAAGATGCGAATCGTCTGCATCTCCGATACGCACCTTGTGCATCGCGACGGCGAGTTCTCGATCCCGGACGGCGATCTGCTCATCCATGCAGGGGATGCGACCTACCACGGCACGCAGGAGGAAATCCGGGAGTTCAACGCCTGGTTTGCGGCGTTGCCGCACGCGAACAAGATCTTCGTGGCCGGGAACCATGACTGGGGTTTTCAGCTGCACCCGGAGCAGTCTCGCGCCAAGCTGGCGCCGAGCATCATCTACCTGCAGGATTCAGAGACCACGGTCGATGGTCTGCGCATCTACGGGAGTCCGTGGCAGCCTCAGTTCGGGCTCTGGGCTTTCAACCTGGAGCGTGGCTCCCCTCTACGGGAGAGATGGCAGCAAATCCCGACGGGCGTCGACGTTCTGATTACACACGGTCCACCTTTCGGCATCCTGGATCGGACGCTGAGCGGCAGGCACGTCGGTTGTCGCGACCTGCACGCTGAGATCACGACGCGAATCAAGCCACGCCTCCACGTCTTTGGTCACATCCACGAAGACGCCGGGCGCCATGAGCAGGATGGCATCATGTTCATCAACGCCTGCAACGTCGACCTGACCTACCGGCTGGCGCACCAGCCCTTCGTGGTCGACCTTCCTTGAGACCGAGCTCTCGCGGTTGGGCGGGGACGCAGCGCGAGCCCACTCCGACATCCTGGGATCCGCTCCCCGGCCGAACACATGCTCATCGAGGTTGAGCGTGCAATGCGCGGACGACGAGATCCTCGATGCGGCGTTGAGACGCAGTGGGCATCTGGATGCGGGCCACGCGAGCGCGCTCCGTCTCGCTGCGCGCAATCGAGTTGTACCAGCGCTGGTGTCCACGATCCGGGTGAGTGTCGAGCCAGGTGCTGACATCGAGGTCGCTCGCGACAGCCTCCCAACGGAACGTATCGTAAGTGTTGTCGACCTCGAGGTGGACGAGGATGGTCTCACCGTTGCTCCGCGTGAACGGGATGCAGAACTCGGACCAGACGTGGTTGGACGATTGGACGATCTTGCCTTCGTGGCCGAAGAAGGAAAGGAGCAGGCAGAATGCCATCTCGCGCTCGCTGCACCAGCCGAACGTGAACATGAGGCCGCACTCCGGGTGTTCGTACCGCGGTGTTTCGGCCACGAGATCGGCCAGATAGAGGGATGGAGTTCGATCGATGTCGGCGAACGTCTCGTAGCGCGAGAACCGAGGCGGTGGCGCTTCTTCGGTCAGGAGCGCGTTCGTGGCTGGTCGCCGGATTTCATGGCGTGGGTTGTTCGAAGTCCAGTGCCAGAGGTAGGGGATCTCCAGGATTCCGCCACGTGCGCAATCGTAGGGACCGTCGCACGTGAAAAGATCATGCAGGAAGTAGAGCTGAAGGAAGAGCTCGCGCGTCGATTCCGCCGCCCGATCCAGATCGAGCTCCGTGAGAAACTGCTCGAGTCGAGCCTTCCGGTGCGACGCGTAAGTGTCGCGATGATCGTTCCAGAGCTGTTCGAAGAACTCGACAAGGCCGAGCGAAGGACTCGCAGTCGAGCCTGGCTCGATGGGCGGTGTCTGCACCGTGGCTGCGCAGATGCCGGCGCTCATGACCGCGATCAGAATGGAGCCGATCCCGCGTCCCATCGGCATGGATCCAATCGAAGCGTGCCCCTGTTCAAACGTCGGCGCCGACTGATGAAATGAACACGTCGCGATTCTGGATGTTCCAGCCAACGACGCACACGAGTCAATCTCGTCGCTCGAATTTCGTCGTCAGCGCATCATGCTTTGCGTACGGGAACCCTTCGAAGCTCAACGGTCCTCTTTCGCGTCGTTGAATCGTGGCGGGTCTTGCAGCCAGACAGCGGCAGGTGCTCGCTACAGACCCGGGACGTCGGTGCGCTCGGGTGCACCAAGATACGGCGTCAGGCGCTTGGCAAGGAGCGTGACGAGCGCCGGCTCCATGAAACCGTAGTCGTCCGGGACGTTGAGGCACTCGATCGTGACGCTCGAGTACTGCTCCGGAAACTGGCGGCGAATCTCATCGCTCTGCTCCCACTCGAAGACGAAGACCTCTTCGGCCCAGTCGAGCATCTCCGCCGTCAGGCGCTGTGTGGCGCCCCGATCAACACCCGCCGAGCGCACCTTCAGCCTGGCATTGTCGCGGTAGAGCTGCTCCGCCGTCGGGCTCCGGAGGGAATTCTGTGAGCAGACGAAGAGGATTCGCCGCGCCTCGTTCATCCCGCCTCCCGATCGAGCACGCGTGCTCCCACTCGCGCTCAAGGACATCAGGAAAAACTCGTCTGTTCCGACTCGCCATGCCCAAACGGAATTCAATCCGTGATTACACGGATTTTGTCAACGCCATCTTGACATGCTGAGAGTTCACGACTACGACTCTCTAGGGGGCTGTTCGGGCCCCGATTCTTCAACGCTTCCTCTCGAAGGAGGACACCGATGCCGGCCGGATCGGGGCGAATAGAGCGCTCGGATGCCGGCGCCTCATGGGGGTGGCCAGGACTCACGCGGTTCACGCAGCCGCGGTTCTGGTTCTTACCGGGGTGGATGGCGGTGTTCTCATTCTTCCGGGCCTGAGCCATCGCCCGTCCGTTTCTCCTGGTCACTGCCGCGTCGGCTCCTGAGGAGTCGCGGAACATCGCACACTGCATCGGGCGCTTTCGCCATGTTGGACGGCGCCTCTGATCGCAGCAACCACGAGTCATCGCATCGAGAAGTCGCGCCGCGCCGCCCGGAAGCCGGGCGTGAACGTCGGCGCAGACGCAAGAGGAAGCATGAGGGAGTTTGAAGATGAGAACCCTGCTCATCAGCGACACGCACGGCGACCTGGG
>CP070763.1:518456-521756 GCA_020349025.1 Candidatus Latescibacterota bacterium
GCATGGCGTCGTAGAATGAAGGAATCTGGCTCGTGCTCGAGCGATCGAGAAGACGGATCAGCTTGTCGTGATAGGAACGGCGCAGGCTCAAGGCCCAACCACGCTCGCGGCCTCCCGCGCCCGCGTGCACGTGACCCGCCATGTAGCTGACGCCGAAGTTGCCGCGGTACGGCGTCGGGTTCGCGCCGCGGCTGCGCACCAGCAAAAGGCCGCCGGTGGCGCCCGCGTACGCTGCGGGAGCGCCGCCGGCGAGAAACTCGGCGCTTTCGACCAATCCCGGGTTGAAGATGCTGTTGAATCCGAGGATGTGATAGGGGAAGAAGATCGGGATGCCGTCGAGATAGACGGCGTTGGCATGCGATCCTGCTCCGCGTACGAAGAACTCACCATGGTAGTCACTCGCGCGTCCCACACCGGGGAGCGCCTGTACGCTGCGCACGACGTCCTCGAATCCGCCGATCTGCTTGTCGACGGTTTCGCGGCTCAACACGTAGCGCCCCGGCTCCTCCAGCAGCGGCCCCTCGTCACGCGGCGCGCGAACGACGATCGGCTGCGTCCGCAGCTCGCGTGACTGCAGCTGGAAACGAAGTTGCGCTGTCGCGTTGGAAACCTCGACCTGCTGTTCGACGGGCTGCTGGTCGACGCGCCAGATCCGCAGGCGATGCAAGCCCGGCGGAAGTCGCAGCTCGAACCGCCCCTCGGAGTCGGTCAACGTGCCGCGGGCGAGATCGGGAACGTCGACGGCGGTCCCCGCAAGCGGCGCACCGCTGGCATCAAAGACCCGCCCGCGAAGCGTGATCGACTCCGCCTCGCGCCGTGTCGAACCCGCCGACGCCGCATCCACAGCGCCGCACACCATCGACACGACTGCGAGAAGGTGCAGCAGAGGAGCAATTGGAGTTGCGAACTGCCACTGTTGTCTTCGTCGTTGTCTTGGCTGCAAAGCGGTTGCGCCCCTCGCGATGCGTTGGCGCTCGATTCGAGGACGGGCGACGTGGTCGCCAACAAGCTACGAACTCGCGGTTTTGCGGCAACACACCCAATTCGCTGTTCTCGTCGAGGTCGACATTGTAGTGTAACAAGTGGAAGCGAAGCGAATCCAGCCGGCCGTCCGGGAAGCGTTACGGACCTTCGCAGAGTGTCGCACTTGGTGCTTTGAACCCATGTGGATCGGCCTGGGGGGAAGAGACATGCGAATCATCGCTTCGATTGCGCTGCTGGCCATTCCCTGGACCATGGCGCTGGCACAGAGCGGCGAGTCGCCCGAGGCGGCTCAGCCGAGCCTCGCCGACGTCGAGCTCGGCTCGCGCGATGAACTGGTTGCGATCGTCGAGGTGTCGAGCGGGCAGGAGGTGTGGGGCGAGATTCACGTCCGCCTCAACCACAAATACGCGCCGCGTCACGTGAAGAACTTCGTGCGACTCGCCGAGCAGGAGTTCTACGACGGCACGCTGTTCCATCGCGTGAAGAAGGAGAGCTTCATCCAGGGTGGCAGCCCCACGTCGCGCGACGACGACCCGAAGAACGATGGGATCGGTGGACCCGGCTACACGTTGCCGCCGGAACCGAACGACAAGAAGCACGTCCGGGGTGCGGTGGCGATGGCGTCCGTCGGCGACAAGAACTCGGGCAGTCAGTTCTTCATCGATCTGAAGGATCATCCGAGCTGGGATGGTCAATACACCGTGTTCGGCAACGTCATCGAGGGAATCGAGGTCGCGGATCGGATCGGGAGCGTGCGCACGAGCGCAGAGCGTCCGGTGGAACCGATCGCGATGAAGGTGCGTGTGATCAAGCGCCGCAGGCCGCTCAAGCTCTGATCCCTCAGAGGAAGAGCACGCGGTCGTCGAGCCATTCGCGCAACTGGCTGGCTGCGACGCGATCCTGCTCCATGGTGTCGCGATCACGAACGGTGACCGTTTGGTCGCCGAGCGTCTGCGCGTCCACCGTGATGCAGTAGGGGGTGCCGATCTCGTCCTGGCGCCGGTAGCGCCGCCCCACGGCGCCCGATTCATCGTAGAACACGCGGTGCGCACGCATCAGATCGTCGGCGATGCGGCGTGCCAACTCCGGCATACCGTCCCGCCGCACCAGCGGCAGAATCGCAGCCTTCAGCGGCGCGATCTTCGGAGAGAGA
Source organism: Candidatus Latescibacterota bacterium (assembly GCA_020349025.1). Taxonomy (GTDB): domain Bacteria; phylum Krumholzibacteriota; class Krumholzibacteriia. Next base: position 520,594 of record CP070763.1, read on the forward strand.
CGCAAGACGACGCGCGTGTCGTCGCGCACGGGCTCCTCTGCGTAAGCGTCCACGAGCACGGTGAGCAGTGTGCGATCACAACCGACCGACGTCTCGATCACGTACGGGATGTACTTCTCCTTGCGTGCCTCGTCGAAGTACTCCAGGCGCTTGCTCGAGTATTCCTGGTGCCTTCGCAAATCGAAATCCGTGCGGTTGTGGATCCCTTCGATCTCGTGCCACGCGAACGGGAACTCGTACTCGATGTCGTATGCCGCCTTGGCGTAATGCGCCCGCTCCTGCTCTGCGTGCTCGTGCCAGCGCAGCTTCTCGGCGCGGATCCCGATCGACCGATGCCACTCGAAACGCTCTTCGCGCCAGCGCTCGAACCACTCGGCATCCTCGCTGGGATGGACGAAGAACTGCATCTCCATCTGCTCGAACTCGCGTGTGCGGAAGATGAAGTTGCCGGGCGTGATCTCGTTGCGAAACGCTTTGCCGATCTGCGCGATCCCGAAAGGCACCTTCTGGCGCGAGGCGTTCATCACGTTGAGGAAATTCACGAAGATCCCTTGTGCGGTCTCTGGACGCAGGTAGACGATGGCTGCTTGCTCCTCGACCGGACCCATGTAGGTCTTGAACATGAGGTTGAAGTTGCGCGGGTCGGTCAGCTCGCCACCGCACGCGGGACATTGGGGGCCCTCGACCTGATCGGCACGAAAGCGTTGCTTGCAGCGTCGGCAGTCCACGAGCGGATCCGTGAACTCGTCGACGTGCCCGGAGGCTTCCCAAACGCGCGGATGCATGAGAATCGACGCATCGACGCCCTCGATGTTGTCGTGGTGGTACGTCATCGCACGCCACCACGAGTCCTTGATGTTGTTCTTGAGCTCGATTCCGAGAGGCCCGTAGTCGTAGCAGCTGTTCAAGCCACCGTAGATCTCGCTCGACTGGAAAATGTAGCCGCGCCGCTTGCACAGCGACACCAGCTTCTCCATCAGCGCACTCGACTCGGGTCGCAGAGTCTTCTCCGCCAGGGTCGTCCTCCTCGCTGGACGCAGCAGACGCTGCGTCCCATGGGAAGGTGTTCTAGCACAACTGAACGCCCTCCCCCAACCCTTCGCACGCTCTGGAAGTGTAGAGCGGCGGGCGAGGGGCGTGGCCGACTTCTGGGCGGACGCTCC
>CP070763.1:521856-525013 GCA_020349025.1 Candidatus Latescibacterota bacterium
GTGCATCTCCTCGTCGCCGTCGATCGACACGTACCAGTTGACCTCGGGCCAGTCGGGGAGCGGGATCGTGCCGTTGGTCACGATCGTGTTGTAGCGGAAGAAGCTCATGCAGCGCTCGATGACATCCTTGCGGAGAAGCGGGTCCCCCCCCACCCACGTACAGTTGAAGAAGGGGAACTTGCTGCGCGGCGTCTCGCGGCGGATCTGCTCGAGCCGCTCCACCCACTGGTCGGCGTTGAGCTCGTGCGGCAGCTCCTCCTCGGGACCCGCGTAGTAGTAGCAGTGACGGCAACGCAGGTTGCAGCGGCTCGTGATGTCGATCGAGCCGAAGGCGTTGCGCGGGAAGCCGAACAGGAAGAAGCCGACCTTGGCCAGGTCGTACGCCGTGGGCCCCACCCGCTTCTTGCGCGGTGCGGGATTGTGATCCAGGTCGAGCAGTGCCCCGGGCGCCATTCTGCCTCCGATCGCGGCCCCGATCAGGTCGATGTCGGCGTAGGGTGGGCCCTGTCAGTTGGCGCTGTCAAGTTCGCGCTGGCGGGCAGGCTGGGAGCGAAGCCCGGCCGGCCGCACAGACGCAGTCGCATCGTCTGGAGCCACTGACTCACGCTTCGCAAAGACCTACCAGTGCCAGACCTGATCGTAGTCGTCAAAGAGTCGCGCCACGCCGGTGCGCGGGATGGTCTCGACGCCGTCGACCAGCTCCGCGGCGTCGATCCCACGCTCGGAAGCGTCCTCCTGAACCAGGAACACCTGCACGCCCTTCTGTGCCAGTCGTTGCACGTCCTGATCGATCTTCGGCGGCTGCGTTTGCTTGCGACCGCCGAAGGCGAGGCCGCTGGCGTCCTGACCTTTGACGGCGTAGTTCACAGCGTTGCCGCGCAACAGCACGCCGAGCTCGCCGCCGGCACCCTTCATGACGGCCGTGATCCACACGACGGGATCGTCCTGCTCCTCGATGGTGCAGCGATACGCCGTGTCGATGACTTGCAGAACCTTCATTCTTGTTCTCCTTCGCATCCGAATCGTTGTGCAGCGTCCGCCAGGGCCTACTTCGTGCCGATCACGAGCGTGCCATCGGAGCTTGCAGCTGCGTTCCACAGGTCCGCCGGCGTGCCACGCCGCGTGCCGTCGACGGATTCCGTGACACCACGCTCGTCGACGCAGAGCCCACAGTTGATCCAGTCGACCTTGCCGCCGTTGGCCTCGGCCGTCTTGATGAGCGACGAGACCCACTCCTTGGGGAGCGGGTGATCCTCTTCGTCGATGTCGTGCCCGTGCACGGGATTGGCGTGCGCTGCCTGCTTGGCGAAGGAGAGCGACACGGCGCCCTCGTACGCGAACACGTTGATGTTGTAGCCACGACGCGCCGCGATATCGATCAGGCGTAGCGCGGTCACGGTGCGGGCGTTCTCGTACGGGCCATCCATGATCGAGAACGTGAGCGTTTTCTGGTCCGCCATCGTTTTGCCTCCTAGTTCCAGATGACCCTGCGGCCTTCGGCCATGTGATCGACGATGACGTCCAGCTGCGCCGACTCGATGCCCGCCGCGAGGCGGTCGGACGCGATGCCGCGCTCGCGCAACGAGAAGGAGTCGGCCAGGACGGCGACGCCCTCCTGCGCCAGCTTGCTCAGCTCCGATGCGACGTGACTCGGACGTGCGCAGAGAACGCCGTTCTGAACCAGGAACAGCGTCACCTCGTTGCCCGCACGTTTCAGATCGCCCGCCAGAGCGCAGAAGCGCTCCGACTCCTTCGACTCGAAGGCGTCGCGCGAGGCGATGAGCGTGTACTTCGCCATGCTGCGTTTCTCCTTTCACGAGGGTGCACGGGGTCCTGGGCTGCGCCCATGTGCAGCCGCTAGATGTGACATTCCGGCACCGCTGCGGCGCCGGGTCGATGGGTCGGCCTCGGATTGGACGCATCCTAGCAGAAGAAATCACGCGCCAGGAAAAACAATCGACCGCGCCAGTCTTTTTACGCCCTTCCGGGGGCTGGGCTATGGTTGGTGAGGTCCACTGCGCCGGAACGTGTCGGCGCGGGCGACAGTCGAACGATCGGCGGTCTCGGCATGGCCACCCCGTGCACGCTCCTGCTCCGCAGCCGACGCAGCATCGCGGTCATCCCGTTCGCGGGGGTCTTGCTGGGCCTCGCCATCCCCCCCAGCCATGCCCAGCCCGCACCTCCCAGGATGCGCTCGTCGTGAGCCATGGCCTGGCGATGAGCGCCAAGGCGATTTGTTCGGCGGTCTTCGTCGGCGGGCGGGACGCGGCCGACTTCATCGAACGCGATCTGCGCACCGACCCTGCGTTCGATTGGTGGGACGATGTCCGGGTTGACGTGGATCGGATTCAGCGACGCGTGGTGCTGACGCGACCGGGCGCGATCTCGCGGACGGCCGTCCACCACGACGACCTGGGCTGCACGATCCTTCCGGAGGGAGCGGATGACGTGTTCTTCTCGCCCGTCGCGCGGACGCCGCGCCGGCGCCCGCCGACGACCCCATGGCCCCTCGGCATGCCCGAGATGCCTCTCCCCGAGGGGGTCGACGGAAGGGCCATGCGTGAGGCGCTCGACTTCGCCTTCGACGATCGCGACCGCGCGGTGCCGCAGAACACGCGTGCGCTCCTCGTCGTCTATCGGGGACAGATCGTCGCCGAGCGCTACGCAACCGGCTTCGACCGCAAAAGCCGCTTCCTGGGCTGGTCGATGGGCAAGAGCATCGCCTCGGCCCTGGTAGGCTATCTCGTGCACCTGGGATACCTCGAGCTCGATCAGCGTGCGCCGGTGGCGTCTTGGCAGACGGACGGCGACCCGCGCCAGGGAATCACGCTCCGCCACCTGCTTCAGATGAGCAGTGGTCTCGACTTCCGGCGCCGGAGCCCCGCGATCAAGACGCGCGAGAACGACCACTTCTATGTGTACTACGGGGCGGTCGACGTGGCCGCACACGCGATCTCGCGGCCACGGCGCACGCGCCGGGTACGCACTGGGCCTACCGCAACGGCGACCCGCTAATCCTGGCTCGCATCGTGCGTGACGTCGCCGAAGCCGCTGGCAGAAACCCGTTGGACTGGCCACACCGTGCGCTCTTCGACACGCTCGGAATCCACAGCCTGGTCCTGGAGCCGGATCCGTACGGCAACTTCATCCTGACCGG
>CP070763.1:525113-528119 GCA_020349025.1 Candidatus Latescibacterota bacterium
AGAAAACCGAAACCCTCGTTGGCGATGACGTTGATCCAGGGTCTCGGGGGATAGGTGAGGGCACCCGTCGCATCGGAGCGCAGGCGCACGACGTATTCGCTGCCGTCGGCGGCGAAGCCACCGATGCCGTTGAAGAGCTCGAGCGCTTCGTCCGCTTCCGGCCGCGCCGCACTCCGCGCCGCTTCGGTCTGGGTGCTCCGTGCCAGCTCGTGGCGTTCGCGTTCCGTGTCGGCGTCCCGACGGCCGCGTGGGCCGAGGACGAGGCGCGATCGCCCGCCAGGTCTTTGCGGCTCCACGTCGACTGGGTCGGGTCGGGTGTGGAGGAGCGCCGCCAGGTTTGGAAGCGAGTCTTCGACCACGAGCCGGGCCGTCGCCTCGAGCCATGCCAGGTCGCTGAACGCCAGGTCGGTGCAACGCATCAGACGAAGCCGATCGGGCGTCTCCTCGAGCGCATCCACCACGCTCCGCGGCACCTCGTCGCAGACGACGACCAGGTCGATGGGGAGCCCGAGCGCTTGCCAGTAGCGATGTGCGTCGACGAGATCCGCTGTGACATCCGGGCGCTCACAACGATCGGCGCGCAAGACGACGTGCATTCCGTCTGTGGCCAATCCTTCGCGGGGAGGTTGCTGCGGCCCTTCGAGCCCGCGTTCCCGGACCTCGGCCGGCGTTTGCAGGCTGCCGTAGTGCATCGCCCCCGCAAGGGCCTGAAGCGACTCCGCTTCGGCAGGCTCGAGACCGAGCCGTGCGAGCTCGTCACGCGCGCGCGCGCGCGCCTCGAGAAAAGTCGATTCCACGGCGCCCGGACGAGAAAGGCGTTGCACGGTGGTGAGCGCTTCGGTGCGACCGCTCGCGGTGCCGAGCAGGAACGTCACCTCGGTATGCTCCCCGGGCCCGAGCTCCTGCGTGTGACGCAAGCACACGATCGGATCGAGAACGGTGCCCGTCGTTCCCGAGAGCTTGTGATCGTCGCGCAGCGCCTGCGGCGCACCCGCGCGCGCGCAGCGTCCGAGGAAACGTGCGCGATCCGTCTCGCACTGTGGCTGCCCGTCGCCGAGCAGGGCGTGGAACAACAAGGGGGGCGCTTCCCCCAAGCCGCGCGGTTGGCGTCGCGCCATGAGAGCGCGCTGCTCAGGCGCGAACTCCGTACGTACGAAGAGCTTCGAGAAGACCGGATGGGCGGCGTCTGCCGACCCTGGGCCGAGGACGACCTCCGCAAACGAGGTCAGCTCGATGCGTCGTCGCCGCCGCGAACGGTTGCGCAACGTCAAGCGGCGCAGCTCCAGCATGAAGCTCGGAGACACGCAGATCTCCAGGCGACTCTCGATCTCTTCATCGACCCGCGTGGTCTCGAAGCGACCCGGCTCCCAGCGTGCCCGGTAACCGGGTGAGACCACGCGGGACGGCTGCAATCCAGCGGACCACACGCGGTGCGTGTCCAAGTCACGTAGATAGAAGAAGTAACCGTCCGCATCCTCGATCGGGTCGGCGCGCCAACGGGTGAGCGCCACGTCGTTCACGGCCGAGCATCCCGTCCCCGCGGCGGTCAGCAGGGCGCGATAGCGCCCGTTGGAGAGGAAACGCACGGATGGGAGCGGTTCGCACCACGGATTCAGGGGCGGCGGCTCGAGTGGAAGTCTCATCGACACGCCTCGATCGTCAGACACGAGAGCTCGTCTGCATGCGCAAACGTTTAGGCACGCCGTGACGGCGCTTGTCCGCTTGCCCGCACGTCAGCCGAGCCGGAGTCGCGACAATGCACGACTGTAGGCCTGCCTCGGCCTGAAGGCAAAGGACTCGCCGACTTGACGCCTGCTTGGCCGGCAGTGTAAACGTTTTCACACACGCACCCACTGGACGGCTGACCGCCCACGACTCGGCTGGGCGGCTGGCTTTGGGGGTTCGATCGTGGCGACGATCCGCGACGTCGCCCGCGCCGCTGGCGTCTCGATTGCCACGGTGTCCCGTGTCTTCAACGGGAGTCACTGCGTCAGCGACGGGACCCGACGCCGCGTGCAAACCGCAGCGGTGCGGCTCGACTACTGGCCCAACGTTGCGGCGCGCACACTCACAACGAGCCGCACTCACGCTCTCGGGGTCCTCCTCCCCGATCTCTACGGGGAGTTGTTTTCCGACATCATCCACGGAATCGATCAGGCCGCGCACCGCAGTCAGTACCAGATCCTGCTCGCGAGCTCCCACGCCGACGCACACGATCTCCTGACCGCGATTCGATCGATGCGCGGTCGCATCGACGGGTTGATCGCCATGGCGTCCGACCGCAAGTCCGCCATCGCGATTGCGCAGATCGCGCGCTATTTTCCGCTCGTGTTGCTGAACCCGTGCTCCCGCCTCGACTCCGACTGTTCCGTTTCCGTCAGCAACTACCAGGGCGCGTACACCATGGTCGAGCACCTTCTGCGTCTCGGTCACACGCAGGTCGGTGTGATCAAAGGACCCGTCGGAAACGGCGACGCCGAGCAACGGCTGCGCGGATACCGCAAGGCGCTGCGCGACGCCGGAATCGAGCCGCAACGCCACCTGGTGTATCGAGGTGATTTCACCGAGCGCTCCGGCTATCGCGTAGCGCTCGAGATCGTGCGGCGCTCCCCGCGTCCGTCCGCGCTCTTCGCCACCAACGACTGCATGGCTGTCGGCGTCCTAAGCGCTCTGCGCGAGGCAGGAATCGAAGTCCCGGGCGAAATGGCCGTGACCGGTTTCGACGACATCGCAGTGGCCCGCTACGTCAGCCCGCCGCTCACCACCGTGAGCGTCGACGCCTACGAGCTGGGGCAGCGCGCGATCGAGCTGTGGGTGCAGCGCTCCGCCGACCCGCTCCGGCGCCGGCACGACGTCCTTCCGACCACACTCGTCGTGCGCAGATCGTGCGGATCGAAAACCCCGACGCGTGCGGCAGATCGACGCGAAAGACGCACGCGTACCCCACACAGTGCAAACGCGGACTCCGACATCGACGTGGCTGCCGGTCCGAGGCGCAGTGCGGTC
>CP070763.1:528219-531184 GCA_020349025.1 Candidatus Latescibacterota bacterium
GGCCATGGCATCGGGAAGCCACACGTAGAGCGGGATCTGCGCCGACTTGCCGGTGGCGCCGAGGAAGAGGAGCAGGCAGATGGCGGTGGCGACAGCGGGCGTGAAGGCATCCAGGTTGTCGCGGATGTCGGCGATGGCCAGGCTGGTGGCGCCGACGCCCTGCAGCGACCAGACGATCAGGAACATCGCGACAAGCACGCCGAAGTCGCCGATGCGGTTGACGATGAACGCCTTCTTGCCCGCAGCCGCCTTCTCCGGATCGTGGAACCAGAAGCCGATGAGAAGGTAGGAGCAAAGCCCGACACCTTCCCAGCCGACGAACAGGAGCGGCAAGCTGTCCGCCATCACCAGGAGGATCATCGCGAACATGAACAGGTTGAGATAGGAGAAGTAGCGCACGGAGCCGTCGTCTTCGCGCATGTAGCCGGTCGAGTAGATGTGGATGAGCGTGCCGACGCCGGTGACGAAGAGCAGCATGAGCGCGGAGAGCGGGTCGATCGTGAAGCCGACGTCGATTCGCAAGCGCCCCGATTCGATCCAGGTGTAGAGCGTCTGCGTGAGCTCGCGCGACGACTCGTCGAGGGCGCGTAGCTGCCACCAGGCCACGAGCGAGAGGATGAACGCGACAGCCGGACCGAGGCAGGCGATGAAGCCCACCGCAGCGCGCGGTGCCGGCCACGGCGACTCCTCGTCGCCGCGCCGGCGCGTGACCACGGCGATGGCGGAGTTGACCAGGAAGGTCACGAGCGGCGCCGCCACGATGATCCAGAGCCAACCGCGCTCCACGCTAGTCCCCCATTGCGTTCATCTGGTCGACGTTGATCGAGCGATGCAGTCGGAACAGGCTGACGAAGATTGCCAGGCCGATTGCAGCCTCCGCCGCCGCGACCGCGGTGACGAGGAAAACGAAAACGTGTCCCTCGAGCTGCCCGGTGTAGCGCGCCAGCGCCACGAAGGTGAGATTGACGGCATTCAGCATCAGCTCGAGCGACATGAAGAGGATGAGGCCGTTGCTGCGCGTCAGCACGCCGACCGCTCCGATGACGAAGAGCACGCCGCTCAGGATCAGGTACTCATGCAGGCCGACCATCGCCACCCTCCGAGGCCTCGTCGGGCTCGCTGCGCTTGGCCAGCACGACCACTGCCACGACGACCGCGAGCAGAAGCACTCCAATGATCTGGAACTGCACGACGTAGCGCGTGAAGAGGATCTCCGCCACGGCAGCGACGCTGCCGAACTCCTTCGACACCGCTGGAGCCTCGGCGCGCGCGCCCGAGAGCACGGCGAAAGCCTTCCACGCCGCGACCGCGACGACGACGGCCCCCACGAGGAAGCGCCCCAACCCGATCGGGTGCGCCGACTCCTCGCGCAGGTTGAGCAGCATGATGACGAAGAGCACGAGCACCATCACGGCGCCGGCGTACACCCACAGCTGCACGACGAAGAGGAGGTGTGCATCGAGCATGGCGTAGAGCCCGGCCAGCGAGATGAAGACCACGACCAGCGACAGGGCGCTCGACAGCGGGTTGCGGCGCGTGATCATCCAGAGACTGCCGAGCACCGCCAGGCCACCGAACAGGTAGAAGAGGGCGCGCTCCACGATCCTCCTTCAATCGCTCAACATTTTGTCGAGCGTCAGAACGAAATCCTCGCGACGCGTGGCGGCGAGGTCCATGAACCGACCCGTATCCATACGAATGGCGTCTTTCGGACACGCCTCGACGCAGTAGCCACAGAAGATGCATCGCATCAGGTCGATCTCGAAGCGCACCGGGATCTTCTCGACGCTCGGATCGGGGCTTTCGGCCGCCTCGATGTGGATGCAGTCGGCCGGGCACGCGGTCGGGCACATCATGCACGCGACGCAGCGCGGCGTCCCATCCTCTTTGCGCGGCAAGCGGTGACGGCCGCGGAAACCGGCCGGCAGCTCGCGCTGCACCTCGGGGAAACGGCTCGTCGGCATCGAACGCTGATCGAAGAGATTGCGCAGGAAGTGGCGCAAGGTGACTGCCATGCCGCGCACGACCTCCACGAGATACAGGCGTTGCAGCCAGCTCGTCTCCGGCCGCACCACCACGAGATCGCCCGGGGTCACGTTCAAGCGCTCGAGCAGACGTGGATCCACCGCCATCAGGATGCCACCCCCAGCGCCAGAGCAAGAATGCCGGTCAGCGTGATGTTCACGAGCGCCCAGGGCATCAGCTGCTTCCATCCCAGTGCCATGAGCTGATCGTATCGGAAGCTGGGCAACGTCCAACGCACCCAGATGAAGCCGAGTGCCACGATCACCGTCTTGAGCGCGAAGACCTTCAGCTGCACGAGTGCAACGATCACCTGCGGCGCCCAGTCTGGCAGCGTGCGTCCGGAGAGCAGCAACCCGAGCCCGAAGACGGCGGCGAGCGCGACGAAGCCGAAGAGCGTGGCCCAAAAGCGCCCCTCGTAGCGACGCGCGTCGTCGAACTGCGCCTGCAGCGTCGGTGACCAGCGCAGCGCCAGAAGGATGACCATGACCGCGACCACGGTCAGTCCGACGAGCAGCACGCTGGCCAGGCTGGTGGCATGCTGCCGCAGCAGGTCGGTGCCGAGCCACGGGAGCTGCCAGCCCCCGAGAAAGAGCGTCACCACGAGGCCGGAGGCGACGACGATGTGGATGTACTCCGCCATGTAGAAGTTGGCGAAGCGCACGGCCGAGTACTCGGTGTGGAAGCCCGCGACGATTTCCGCTTCACGTTCCGGCAGATCGAACGGCGTGCGGTTGGTCTCGGCGAATGCCGCCACCAGGAAGAGGAGGAACCCGAGCGGCTGCAACACGATTCCCCAGCGCGGCAACCACCCCCACATGAGATCCCCCTGCCGTCGCACGATCTCCGCGAGATCGAGCGTGCCGTAGAGCATGATCGCACCCATGATGGCGAGCCCCAGCGCTACCTCGTAGCTCACCATCTGCGCCGCCGCGCGCAGGCC
>CP070763.1:531284-534242 GCA_020349025.1 Candidatus Latescibacterota bacterium
TCCTCCGTGCCTCCGACCGGACGACCAAAAGGGTGTCCCTCGAAGAGGAAGCCGTGGTAGTAGCGGCCGATGACGCGGCGCGGATTGTCCTTCGCTTCACGAATCTGATCGACGCGCAGATCGACGAGCTTGCGCAGCTCCTCTGCGGGGAAGGTCGGGTGCAGCAGGACGTCCGCCATGAGGTCAAGGCCCGCATCCACGTCTTTGGCGAGAAACTGCGCCGTCATGCCGCACGATTCGTAAGAGGCGCTGAAATCGAGCTCGCCACCGAGGAAATCGAGCTCCTCGGCGAGCTGCTCGGCGGATCGTGTGCGCGTGCCCTTACGCAGGAGCGCCATGCTGATGTCGGCCAGTCCTTCGCGGCCCGCCGGATCGGAGATCGATCCGGTGCGGAAGACCAACTCGAAGTCGACGAGGGGCAGCTCGTGGTGCTCCAACAGAAGGAGCGTGATGCCGTTGTCGAGCTCGGTTCGCGCGTAGGTCGGGATCAGCTCCGCTGCAGGTGGGGTGGTGTCAGCGCCGCCAGGGCCCACGGCGAAGGTGATCGTGACCGCGAACGCCAAAGCGGCGCGATGCGCGCGCAATCCACACGAGAGTTTCACGATCCCACCTCCGGTTCCGCCGCACTCTTCGGGACCAGCGTGCTCACGGTTCGATTGTTGCGCTGCAGCCAGGTGCGGGCGACGCGCTGCAGATCCTCGGCGCGGATGGCCTCGTAGCGCTCCACCTCGTGCAGGAACGCCTTCGGATCGCCGAAGTAGACGTCGGAGAATCCGAGCGCCAGCGCTTTGCCGCTGATCGTCTGCAGCTGTCGGTAGAAGTCGGCGGCGAGCTGGTTCTTGGCTTTGCGCAGCTCGCGCTCGGAGGGTGCGCGTTGCTGCAGCCGCTCGATCTCTTCATACAGCGCGGCCTCGCATGCTCCCGGATCGATCCCGTCACGCACCTGCATGAAGACCTGGAAGAGCGTCGGATCCAGCGCGTAGTCCATGCCGCCGAACACCCGCAGTGCGAGCTCCTCCTCTTCGATGAGCCGCCGGTAGAGGCGCGACGATTCCCCCTGCAGGAGAAGCGCCTCGAGGACACGCAAGGCGTAGTAGTCGGCATGCGAAGTCGACGGGATGTGCCAGCTCGAGAGGATCGAGGCCACCTGTGCCGGGCGGTGCAGCTCGGTGCGCCGCTCTCCCAGCTGCTCCGGTTCCATCGTCGTGACCTTGGGAGGCTCCGGTCCACGCGGGATCGGCTCGAAGTACTGCCGGCACTTCGCGAGCAGTTCGTCTGGCTCGAAGGCGCCCACCAGAACCATCGTGGCGTTGTTCGGCGCGTAGTAGATGTGGAAGTAGTCGTACAGGTCCTGGATCTTCCAGTTCTCGATGTCGACCATCCAGCCGATCACCGGCCATTGATACGGATGTGCCTTGTACGCAGCCGCCCAGTTTTCCTCGTCGAGGGAGCGCACGTTGCTGTCCTCCACCGACCGCCGGCGTTCGGAGGCGACCACGCCGCGCTCACTCTCGACGCTCGTGGAGTCGATCAGAAGATGCGCAATGCGATCCGCTTCGATCGTGAAGATGGTTTCGAGCGCCGTGCGCGGGAACCAGTTCTGGTAGACGGTGATGTCCTGCGCCGTGAAAGCGTTGTTGGCGCCGCCTGCCGCCTCCATGACGTTGTCGAACTCGCCCGGTCCGTACTCCTTCGAACCGAGAAACATCATGTGCTCGAAGAAATGCGACAGGCCGGTGATGCCGGGGCGTTCGTTCCGGGAGCCGACCCGGAAGAAGTTGTACATCGCCAGGTTGGGGATCGAGTGGTCGGGCCACAGGACCACCTTCAAGCCGTTGTCCAGGACGTGGGTTTCGATGCGATCGGGGTCGAGGGCGTGCGTCGTGCCGGCGCATGCCAGCAGCATGGCGCAGCCGAGCGCGAACCCCACGAGACGGCGCGGCCGCATGGAACTCCTTTCACGAGGTCTCGGCGGTTCTCGACCCCCGAGGAGCGACGGTCCGACGAGTTTCGGCCGGGTTCGGGAGGAGCAACCGGCGTCGAGCGAGGACGCTACACGATAGCATGGCGGCAGGGAGCAACGCCAACCCGTCCGAGACTCGCGCACGCGCCGTAAGCACAGTCCACATTGGCAGTTCCACGGCTTGCGGGGGTGTGATAAATTCCCGGTGACTGCTCTGCCCGTCCTGCATTGGCACGACCCCCGGAAGGTGCGCATCGATGTGTGCCTCGGGCCACGTCCCCCCAGACACGGGGCTGAGGTTGAAGCGACGCCCGCGCCGGCTCACGCTCTTCGTGGCCGTCGCTGTCGTCTCGTGCTTCGCCTCCACCGCACTCGCGCAGGGGACCGGTGACATCATCGGCCGCGTCGTGGACGCCGAAACCGGCAGTCCGCTGCCGTTCGCGAGCGTAGGGATCAAGAACAGCGTCCTGGGGGCCAACTCGCAGCAGGACGGGGGTTTCGTGATCCGGGGGTTGGTCCCGGGCCGCTACACGCTGCGCGCCTCCTACATCGGCTACGAAGAGCAGGAGCTCACGCTCACCGTCGAAGCCTTCCGCGCCACCGAGGCGAACTTCCGGCTGCGCCCGAAGTCGGCAGCGGGGAAGACGGATACGGTTCTCGTCACGGGCGAGCGCCCGCTCGTCGACGTTGCCGAGGTCTCGACCGTGCGCAGGACGACAGCGGACGAGATCGCCAAGCTCACCGTGGATGATCTCTTCGACGTCGTTGAACGCCAGATCGGCGTCACGGGTGACAACGAAGAGCTGCACATTCGGGGCGGCCGTACGGACGAGACGGTCTTCCAGATCGACGACGTGGCGATGAAGAACGTGATCACGGGCGGTGCCGTCGGCGGCTCGTTCAGCGCCAAAGCGATGCAGAACGTCGAGGTGATCACGGGCGGTTACCAGGCGGAGTACGGGCAGGCGATCAGCGGCATCGTGCGCGCGGAGCTC
>CP070763.1:534342-537016 GCA_020349025.1 Candidatus Latescibacterota bacterium
CGACCTCGCGGGGCGACTCGTGCGCTCGCTGGTGCGCGCGCCACGCGATGCGGGCCCGCACGTCGTGGTGTGGAACGGGCGCGATGCGCGCGGCCAACGCGTCGCCTCCGGCATCTACCTCTACCGGCTGCAATCCGAAAGCCGCACGTTGACGCGCAAGATGGTCGTACTGAAATAAGGCCTGACGCGCGATTCGAATCCAGTTCAATAGCGCACAACGGAGAATGCCGTCGCCGTCGACGCGCTCCCCTCGCCGACGAGATCCTGCACGGTCACCACCAGTGCGTAGGTGCCTTCGTCGAGCGCCGCGATGTCGACGCGCAGCTCTTCGGCAGGATCCGCGGAGGCACCCTGCGAGATGAAGGTCGAGGTGGCGAAGGGACGCAGCGTGCGCTCGGGATTGCGCCAGTCTCCACCTTCGGCCGCGACGATCTGATACGAGATGCGGTAGCGGCTCGTACCGGCGTCGAGATCGAGGCCGTAGATCTCGAAGTATGCCGTCAGTTGCCCGCTGCGCTCGTAGAGGCCAATCGGATTGGGAAGCACCAGGCGCTCCCCTTTGGCGAAGCGCGAGTAGGTCGACGACCGCGCTGGAACGATGCGTGTTGCCAGCTCGAGGTCCGACAGAGCCAGGTCGCGCTCGTGCAGGTTGGGGACGGTCACAACACCCTCGTACACCCCTTCCGCACCGGTCGCCGGATCGGCAACGCGCAGAACGACGCGGTAGCGCCCTGCGGGGACGTCGAAGTCGAGCTGTCCGGGCCACAGTCGCGCATGCGTCGTCGAGTCGAAACGCTCCGCCGTCAAACGCTCCTGGTACGATGCACGACCCACCTCGTGCAGTGCGGCATCGAAGAGAACGGCTTCGAAGCGGAAGCGCGCCGCATAGAGCGAATCCTCCCAGGCGAACCTCAGCTTCTCGAGATCGAGCTGCACGTGCGCTTCGAGCCGAGCCATTCCGGCTTCGCCCCGAAACGCGTCGCTGTCGGAGACGAACCACAGCGATGGCTTGGAGCCGCCCGGCGGCACGAAACGCTCGCGACGCTTCTCGACGATCTCGCTCGCGGCAGCGGTCGACAGCGCGACGTTGGCGGCTTGATACGGATCGATCTCGAAAGGCCGCGTACGGTCGGCATCGTAGTGCGTCGGTCGCAGCCCGTAGCCGAGGAAGAAATCCCCCATCCCCTGGAAGGCCTCACGTCGCAGATCCGGCCGGCTGGAGAACTTCTGCGCGCTGACTCCCAGCTGCCACGGGCCTTCCGGGTTCGGGCGCTCGAAGGTCACGAGGAGACCCGGATCGCCGTAGAACCAGTAGAGCCGCGCGGGAATGTATCCGCGCGACGCGCGCACGTCGGCTGGGACCCGATTCATTCCGTCCGGCGGACCGAAGAGCACGTAGAACCTGCCACGGTCGTCCCAGAACGGCGGCGAGACGTGGACGAAGTGGCGGCGCGCGAAGCGTACGCGCCTCTCATGCTCCTCGCGTCGCTCGTTCTCGCGCGTGGTCGGCGTCGGGTCGCGCAGGAGCCAGTAGCGGCGCAACCATTCGCCGCGCAGCGAATCGCTGGAGAGCCCGACGAACTGCGCGCGAAGATCGTTGCCCAGGAGAGGGCGCAGACCGTAGTAGACCGCTTGCATGTGACGCCCCAGCGGCTCGAGGCGCTCCTTCTCGCCGCCCCGGCGATCGAAGCCCGCGTCGGCCTCCACGAGCTCATGCAGGTGCTCCTCCAGCGTCCGTGATGGTCCGCTGCGTTTCTCGTGCTCTTCGATGGCGAGACGCACGTGCTCCGGGACTTCGCCACGGACCATGCTTGCAGCCATGACTCCAAAGAAGCTCAGAAGAGCAGCACAAACCGCACGGCGCATGACCGCCTCCGCTCGAGCAAACTCAGGTGCGGCGCCAGAACATCGGCGTCAGGAGGATGAGCACGGTGTACAGCTCCAAGCGCCCGACGAGCATGTTGAAGGTGAGCAGCCATTTGGCGACGACGGGCAGCGACGCGTAGGTGCTCGCCGGCCCCACCGTCCCCAGCCCCGGACCGATGTTGCTCAGCGTCGCCACCGAGGCGCCGAACGCCGTCGCCAGATCGAGCCCCAGCGCCCCCAGGAGGATCGCCATGACGATCCACACCGACGTGAAGAGAAGAAAGAAAGCGAGCACCCGCATCATGACCTCGTCGCCGACCAGCTGCCCCGAGAGCCGCACGTTGAAGATCGCGTTCGGGTGCATGTGCTTGCGGATCTCGCGCAGCCCATGCTTCGCCAGGACGAGGACGCGCATGATCTTCATGCCTCCGCCCGTGGAACCGGCGCAGCCACCACAGAACATGAGCGCAAAGAGGAAGATCTGGACGGCAAAACCCCAGAGCAGGAAGTCCGCGGTCCCGAACCCGGTCGAGGTGAGGATCGACACGGTCTGGAAGGCGGCGAGTCGAAGCGCCAGGAGCGGCCGTGTGTCGGCGCGCACGATCAGGTGCAGCATGATCAGCAGCGTCGCTGTGAGCGTCAGCGTGGCGTAGAAGCGGAACTCCTCGTTCTTCCAGTAGCGCCATGCTTGCCGCCGCAGCAACCAGAAGTGCAGCGAGAAGTTCGCACCCGCCACAAACATGAACGCCGTGACCACGACATCGACGTAAGCGCTGCCGAAAGCCCCAATGCTGGCGTTGCGGGTCGA
>CP070763.1:537116-539742 GCA_020349025.1 Candidatus Latescibacterota bacterium
ACGAGCAGGTTGGTGTTGCCGACCCGGATCGGGCGATCGCGGTCTTTCGGCTGGGCCGCGGCCGCAGCGTCGAGCAGGAGAAGGAGGGCTATGGCGAGGCCAAGTGCTCGAAGCATCCGAACCTCCGGGGTGTGCTCTCCGGCGACATCCCGACCGCGGGGCGCCGACCGACTCGGTGGACCAACCTATGCTGTGGATGCGCCCTTGTCAAAACTGCCGAGCTGCTCCGTGACGACAGCCCGCGCGGCAGCGAGCGCCGCATCCAGATTCTGCACCTCCTGGCCCGCCCCCTGCACGCGGTGCGGCGGCCCCCCACCGCGTCCCTGGACATGCGTGCAGGCTGCCTTCAGCGCCGGGCGCAGGTCGAGCGCAAGCTCTTCAGGGCACGCGAAGAGCAGATGCGCCTTCTCCCCCGCCGCACCCAGGAGTGCGATCCCCCCCTGCGCGCGCACCGCCTCCGCCACCATCTGCAACGTCGAAGCCTCGCTCGCTTGGAGCTCGCGCACGACGACCGCATGCCCGGCGATTCGCGTTGCGCTTGCGAGCCACTCGCGCACACGGCTGGCGGCGAACTCCGCTCGCAGCGACTCCGCCTCTTTGCGCCAGGCGCGGGCGTCCTCTTTCAGACGGGCGACGCGTGACGCTACCTCGTCTGGGTGGCAGGTCAGCTCACGCACGACCTCCTCCTGCCGCTCGAGACGGCGCGAAAACTCGCGCAGGGCGCGGTGTCCGCAGACGAAGTGCAGGCGCATGCTTTCGCGCACGCGCTCCTGCGCGAGGAGCTTGATCAAGCCAATCTCGCTCGTGTTGCCGACATGCGTGCCACAGCAGGGGCTGCGATCCCACGCCTCGATCTCCACGACGCGCACGCTGCCGACGCCCGGCGGCGGCGGCTTGCGCAGAAGCTTCCAGTCGTCGGGTGCCAGAGAGCGCACGCGCACGCTGCGCCCCTGCCACACCACCTCGTTGGCGCGCCTCTCGACAGCATCGAGCTCCTCGGCCTGGAGGAGCGCGCCCGGCAGGTCGATGGAGCAACGCTCCGCGCCGAGGTGGAAGGAAACCGTTTCGCGCTGCAGCAGCTCGACGCAGGTCGCCGACAGCAGGTGTTGGCCGGAGTGCTGCTGCATGTGATCACGACGCCGCTCGCGATCGACGACGGCGTGGACCTGATCGACGCCCGGGTCTCGGGTCACGTGGTGGACGACGCACCCGGCCTCGTCTTCCCGCACGTCGACAACCGGCTCCCCTTCGATGCGACCGGTGTCGTGCGGCTGACCACCTGAAGTCGGATAGAAACAGGTACGGTCGAGAAGGAGCGCCACACCACCATCCGGCAGTGGGCGGCGCTCGACGATCCGAGCCTCGAACTCGAGTCGATCCGGATCGTCGAGGTAGAGCCGCGTTTCGCACGAGTGCTCCATCATAGCTAGAGTATACGTGGAGGAGCACGCAGCCACGACGACTTCGCGCCGGATCATCGCGCGCCAGCGCACAGACGTACCCCCTTCTGCGCCGTTGCACGGGAACCGTGCGTGGCCGGTGCCAGGCGGACGGAATTGCACCAGCGGCCGACCGGCGCCCGCGCGCCGCTGCCGCCTGGAGCCGCATTGCAGCGCAGCGACAGCCATCTGGCTCGAGGCGCCGCAATGGGTACGGAGCTTCCAACGCTGCGGGCCGGAGGAACGATGCGGATCTTCATGACCCTGTTGGCACTCGCGTGCGGGCTCCATACCGGCGCCTGGGCACAGGTGGGTGCCGGAGAGGGCGGCCCCCCCGAGCCTCTGGATGGAGCGCTCGTGGGACAGGTGAAAACACTCGGTGTCGACATCCCGGCCCCCGAGCGCCTGCACCGCCTGCTCGGCCTCGAGCGTGGCGCACCCTACGACTCGGCCGCGGTGGCGCACGCCAGCCAAGAGCTCATGGCGCTGGGCTGGCTCAAGGAGGTGCGCGTCCTGGCGGCGAAGAGCCCGCGCGATTCGCTCGTGGTGCTGGTCCTGGTGGAGCGCACGCCACCCGTCTCCTTCCACCCTCTCCTGATGCGCCTTCCCGACTCGCGCTTCGTCGTCGGTGGCAAGTTGCACGTCTGGAGCGGCTCCGGACGTGGCGAGGGGTTCGAGATTGCGATGGGAGGTGGCGGTCGCAAGCTGTTGCAGCTGCAGTGGTCGGAGCCGCGTCCGTTCGTGCGTTCGCGCCTGGCGCTGCGCTTCCACGCCGCCGTCAGCGAGGAGATCGAAGAGGCGGAGGGGAACCTGGATTTCGATCGCGTGGTGTTCGGCGCGGCGCTGATCGTGCCGCTCCGGGGGCCGCGCTTGGAGCTCTCCGGCTCACTCTGGCAAGTGCGTGCGGCACAGGAGGATGGCGCGGTTTCCTCGACTGGAATCGACCATCTGCGCCAAGCCTCGGTGACCCTGGCCTGGGGAGCCGTGCCGGAGAGACTCGGCTGGTCGTACACGGCGCTGCGCGTGGGTCTTGGTGCCTCAGCCGGCAGTGCGGAGTACCAGGACGTGCGCGCTTCGCTGCGCCTCGCGCGCAAGCTCTCGGGCCACTGGATCGTCGCCGCGGGAATCGGCTACCGCGACGCTCGCGGCACCGTGCCACGCTACGACCGCCGGCACCTGGGAGGCAG
>CP070763.1:539842-542360 GCA_020349025.1 Candidatus Latescibacterota bacterium
GGAAGTCGAGGGCGTCGAAGTCGTGGGTGCCAGCGGTGGGCCCTTCGCTCTTGTCGGAGACGACCTGGATGCGTCGTTTGCTGGCGTCGTAGTGCAGGCGTTGGAGCGAGACGGGTGCGCGGGCGGCGTAGCGAGCCAGCTGGAGGATGCCGCAGGCATCGTCGGCTTCGAGCCGGACGGCGTGGTGGACGTGGAAGCCGGAGTGGGGCCAAGCGAGCATCGAGGTGGCCTGCTCCTGGTTGAGGAGCTGTTTGCGGACGAAGGCGCGCAGCAGAGCTCTGCGGAACGCCTCGGTGAGAAACTCGACTTGATGGAATCCGAGGTGGATGAAAGTGCCGTCGATTCTGAAGACGCCGTCGGTGACCAGCAGGTGCAAGTGCGGATGCCAGTTCGCGAGGCTTCCAAAAGTCTGGATGGAGGAGACGACTCCAGGGACGGCGTCGGATTCACGAAGCGTCGTGCGCATGAAGTCGCGCAGTGTGCGGTAGGCGACGCGGCTGAGGAGTCCAAGAAGCGTGCGATCGTGCAGGAAGAACGGTCGCAGGCGTTTGGGCACGGTGAAGACGAATTGTCTGTGCGGCACGGCGTACAGGAGCTCGTGCTCGAGCCAGTCGGCCCAGATCTCGAGCCGCTTGGCGTGACAGCTGGGGCAGAAGTAGCGCGTTTTGCAACTGAAGGCGATCAGGAACTCCGCCCGACAGTGCTCGCATACGACCCGCGCGAAGCCTTGGTCGAGGATGCCGCAATCCAAGAATTTCTCGACGGCGCGGCGCGCCGCGCGGCGCAGTCGCCCGTAACGTTGCTGGAACTCCAGGTTCTGGCGTCGCTTGATTCCTGAGATCGTCCTGCACCGAGGAGGTGCAGGATGAAGACAAGGTCCAATTCGAGAGATTCGAAAACCGCTTCAGCTACGAGCTGACGAAGGGGACCGTCAAATGGCAACGGTCAACATTGCGGGCTGCCCAGACCTACCAACCGGAACTTACACGCTGAGGACAGAGTTGTTGCGTCTCGGGCGGCTTCAGGCGACGGCGGGCCCCGGCTCGGTCGGGCGCACGGCCCGGTGGCGGCGGCCGCGCACGCGCTTGCGCACGCCCTCGTAGACGCGGCGCAATATCCAGGCGATGCGGACCGAGACGTAGTACGCGGGTGGCAGTGCCAAGAGAAGGAGCACGGTGCTCGAGATGAGACCACCGATCGACGTGAGCGCGAGGTTCTCCCAGATGTCTTTCCCCTCCGTCTCCCGGCCGCCGAAGATGTCGACCAGCGCGTCGGGCATCGGAATGAGGAGTGGCGCCAGGCCGACGATCGTCGTGCCGCTCGTCAGCAGGATGGAGCGCAGACGGATGCGTGTGGCGCGCGCGACGGCGCGGCGCAGAAGCCCGGCGCGTTCCTTCGGGTCGAGCACGTAGAGATCGGTGCCGCCGAGCCTGCGGCTGAAGCCGGCGAAGAGCCCAGCATCCCCCTCGGGATCGCCGCCGAGCTTGGCTTTGAGGATCAAGCTCGATTCGTGACGGAATCGGCTCGCCAGGAGGATGGCGTTGTTGACGACGATGCCGAAGAGCAGAACGAGCCCGATGCGCGCCGAGGAGTCGTACGCGTCACCGGTGATCCAGAAAGCGGCGTAGACGCCGGCGAGTGCCATCGGGAGCGAGAAGAGAACGAGGAACGGCAGCGCCACGCTCTCGAACAGCGCGGCGAGAAGGATGAAGATGAAACTGACGGCGAGCCAGGCGGCGAGCGTGAGCTCCTCGTCCTCCTCTTCGGAGATGAACTCGCGACGTGCCTCCTCCGCGCCGTACCCGTACGGCAGGTCGAGCGAGCCGAGGACCCTCTTGATGTAAGCCTGCCGCATCTTGTCGGTTCCGACATACTCCCAGTTCACGTAGAGCGTGTAGCTCTGGTCTTCCCGAACCACGGACGTCGGCTGTGGACGCGATTCGAGCGTCACCAGGGCGCCGAGCCGTACGTGCTCGCCGGTGGGTGTCGTGATCATCTTCTCGGCCACGTCGGAGTACTGCATGGTCTCCGAGTCGTCGAACGCGAGCTGCAGCCGCTCCTGCTCGCCGTCGATCAGCATCGTCCAAGGCGTGTCGACGCCGAGCAGCCGCCGCAGGTGTCCGAGCATGTCGGCGACCGTGAGACCGTACTCCGCCAGAAGCCGCCGCTTGAAAGTGATCAACGTCTCATCCTCGGTGCGGTCGCCCCAACGCGTGCCGCTCGTGACGCGCACGTTGCGCACGCGGCGCTGGCGCTGAATCCGGTTCACCGTGTCCTCGGCGATGGCGTTCAGCCGTCGCGAGTTGTATCCGGTGAGCCTGACGAGCGAGTTGAGCGAGGAGCCGGCAAACGGGCCTTTGAAGTAGGGCTGGTCGGCGAAGCCGCGAATGAAGATCGAAACACCGCCGGTGCGGTCGGCCAGATCGACCCACACCTCCCGGTAGTAGGTTGGCACTTCGGTGTTGAGGAGCTCCTTCTCGAACTCCACGCGGATGACGCCGCGGTAGCCGAAGGTGAC
>CP070763.1:542460-544847 GCA_020349025.1 Candidatus Latescibacterota bacterium
GCGCGGCCGGTCGATGACAACACCGGGGCACATACGGAAGGCGGCGCATGATTCTGCGTTTGGAGATGCTCAAGATCCAGCGCTCGCGCCGGCCACATCTGGCCGGCGTTGCGATCCTGCTCTTCCTTGGCTTGATGCTGCTCGGCTTCTACACGTACGCGACGAACGAGCAGGGGGCGGCCGATTTCCGCTACACGTTCGAGAACCGCTCATACTTCAATGGTCTCACGTTCGCGCTCTACGCTTTCTACTTCGGCTTCCTTCTCATCCTGCCGATCTTCGCCGTCACCGAGGGAGGCGCGCAGGTGGCGGGTGAAACCGCCGCAGGAACGCTGCTCTTGTTGCTCTCACGCCCGCTCTCGCGCACACGTCTCTTCTTGAGCAAGCTGGCGATGGCGTCGAGCGTCACCGTGGCGCTCGTCGTCACGCTTCTCCTCACCGCAATGGGTGTGGGGCTTCTCGTCGTCGGTTGGGGCGATCTCGATCTCTATCCCGGCGTCTTGCAGATGACCGATCGGCATCAGCATCTGCCGCAGGGTGAGGCCATCGGTCGGTTCGCGCTGGCCGTGCCCTTTGCTTGCATCGCTTTGAGCGTGCCGCTCGCTCTGAGCATGTTCGTCGGCACCTGGCTGCGCTCGCCGATCAACACCGTCGGTGCCTCGATGGCGCTCTATCTCGTTCTCTATGTCATCTCCGAAATTCATTTCTTTGCCGAGCTGCGGCCCTGGCTGTTCACGAGCTACATGGCGTATTGGCGCGAGCTCTTCCAGGAGGAGATCGCGTGGAGCTCGGTCTGGAGCGACGCCGCCCGTCTTCTCGGCTTCGCGTTCCTGTTCCTGGCGCTCGCGTTTCGCCGCTTTCGCCTGCGCGAGGAGACGTGATCGCCATGTCCAGCCGTGGTCCATGAGGGGGGATCCAGTGACAGTGCGGCGCACCGGACTGCGTTTCGAGCTCCTGCTCTTCCTGCTCGCAGCGGCCTTCTTCGCGCTCGGCTACGCACGTCCGGGTGGGGGGCCCGGTCCTTTCGAGCCGGGGCCGCGCGCTGCAGGCGTACTGCGCGTTCTGACATGGAACGTCGGTCAGAGCGACGGCAGCCTGGCTGCGGATGACGTGATGCATGTGGCCACGGTCATTCGCCAGCTGGAGCCGGACCTGTGCTTTCTGCAAGAGGTGGCGAACACGCGCCAGATCCAGAAGCTGCTGCGCGACCTGGGTCCGGAATGGACTCACTCCAGCAAACGCGAGCGCGGCGGCAGCCAGCTCGCCGTCCTGGCGCGCGGCGGCTGGCTGGTCTCGTTCCACGTTCCGGCGGCAAGGGCGGTCGCACACGGCGTCCGTCTCCGCACCTCGAATGGGCGCACGGTGTCGGCGATCGGCCTGCATGCCGACACCTTCTCATCGAGAAAGCGCAACGAGCAGATCGGGAGCGCGGTCGAGTTCCTTTCCCGCCGCCACCCGGACACGGCAAAGATCGTGGCCGGCGACCTCAATCTCGACCTGGATCTCGACAAGCGCCGCGACCTCTTCTCCGACGACTCCTACCTCGATGTCGAGACCTACAACTTCGTCGCCGACCGCCTTGTCGACACGGCGCAGGGGCGCGGCTCGACGGCCGAGCCCGACCGCCGTCTCGACTACATCTTCGCCAGCCCGGCGCATTTCGAAGTCGTCGCCGCGGGCCCTGTCGCCGGACAGCGCCGAGGCGCCATGGATCACGACCCCGTCGTCGCCGACCTGCGGTTCCGCTGATCATCGCCCACTGGGGTGCTCCCTTGATCGACGAGCCTTTCCGACACCGAGCCGGCATCGATCGAGCACCGTTTGCACTCCAAGCCGGACGGGCGTATTGTTGTTTCTGCCCACCCCGCCGGCCTCACACCGGAGGCAGAATCATGGCAGAAGTTACGACGCAGCGGCCCACCCGGCATGCTTCCAAATGGCAACGGACCGCAGCGCGTTTGGCCATCGTCGTGGCCGTGGCGCTCGCTGGATGTGACGATCCGCAGCAGCCGGCCACGCAGGATTCGGGATCCACGGCGACGTACGATTCGCAGCGGCAGACGCTCGAGTTCAGTATCGAATCGTCGTCGGGCGAGCTTTCCCGCCTGCGCCTCGTGGCGAGCGACGTGCGCTTCGATCCGGAAGCGCGCAACGTCCACGCCCAGGTGTCGATCCGAAACGACGGCAACGAGTCGGTTCCCGGTCCGCCGGCGATTCGCGTGTTCGGCTTCGTCCCGGCGGATGTCGTCCCGGTCAACGGCATCTGCGGTCTCGATCCGAACTCGTCCGACCCGACGGCGACCAACTGCTTCTACGACCACTCCGGCACCTACGGTGAGGACGATCTGCTCTCACCCAACGAGACTTCCGCGCCGATCGAGTGGATT
>CP070763.1:544947-547164 GCA_020349025.1 Candidatus Latescibacterota bacterium
GTCCGGGATGCACGGCAGCAGGCGCACCAGGTTGCCGGCTTCGATTGCGAAACCGAGGAGCGACTCCAGCGCGACCTGGTACATCCAACCTGCCGACCCGGTGTACCAGGTCCAGCCGCCGCGTCCGAGGTGAGGAGGGACACCGTAGACGTCGGCGGCGACCACGTAAGGTTCCACTTCATAGATCGCGACCTGCTCCGGCGTGCGTGCGTGGCGGATGGGGGTCAGCATCTCCAGCAAGGGGGCGACGCGATCGCGGCGCCGGAGTGCAGCCATCGCCGCGACGACCCAGAGCGCAGCGTGTGTGTATTGTCCGCCGTTCTCGCGCACGCCGGGTGGGTAGCCCTGGATGTAGCCGGGGTCGTCCGTCGTCGTCTCGAACGGTGGCGCCAACAGCTTGATGAAACCCTCCTGCGATTGGATCAGGTGGCGCTCGACCGCACGCATCGCCTGGCGCGCGCGCTCGGGTGATGCAGCCTTGGCTAGCACGGCCCACGCCTGCGCCAGTGCGTCGATGCGGCACTCGCCGCTCGCCTTGGAGCCGAGCGGCGCACCGTTGTCGTAGTACCCGCGTCGGTACCACTCCCCATCCCACGCCTCTGCCTCCAGCGCCGCAAGCAGGCTCTGGCGATGCGCGCGATAACGCCGCATGCGGTTGCGATCTTCGCGCTGCTCGCAGATCGGCATGAACTCACCGAGCACGTGGTAGAGGAAGAAGCCCATCCACACGCTCTCACCGCGACCCTGGCGGCCAACACGGTTCATGCCGTCGTTCCAGTCCCCGGTTCCGAAAAGCGGCAGACCGTGCGCGCCCGTAGCGAGCGACCGATCGAGGGCGCGGCAGCAGTGCTCGTACAGGTCGGCCGTCGCACCAGAATCGGACGGCAGCAAGTAGGCCTCGTCTTCGCCTGCCTCCAAACGCCGCGCGCAGAGGAAACGCGCCTTCTCCTGCAGAACGTCCCAGTCACCCGTCCGACGCACGTAGAACGCAACCGTCCAGGGCAGCCACACGAGGTCGTCGACGCAGCGCGTGCGCGTGCCGCGCCCGTGCGGCGGATGCCACCAATGCAGCACGTCTCCTTCGACGAACTGCTGCCCGGCGTGCAGGAGAATCTGAGCCCGTGTGAGTTGAGGCCACACGTGGACGAACGCGGCGGCGTCCTGCAGCTGGTCGCGAAAGCCAAACGCCCCGCCTGATTGATACGACGCCGATCGCCCCCAGAGACGACAGCTGAGCGCTTGGTACGGCAGCCAACCCTGAATCAAAATGTCGAGAGCGCGCGCGGGAGTGGTGACCCGAATCTGCGACAGAAGCCGGCGCCAGAAGCCGCGTACCTCCTCGAGCGCGCTTTCGGTCACGTCGACGTCCGCGTAGCGGGCGACCGTCGAGCGCACGTCCTCCACACTGTTTGCCTCACCGAAGAGAAGGCACAACTCGGCCGTCTCTCCAGCCTGCACCTCGAGCACGACCTGCTGGGCGATGCACGGATCGAGGCCCGCGCCGGCGCGGCCGTCGAGGACGGCGATGCCCCGGAGCGCCGCCGGCTCGGCAGGAGTGCCGTTGCGGCCGACGAACGCCGTGCGGTCACACGTGAAGTGCACGGCGTGGTCTGACGGAGCCACGGCGGCGAACGTGACGCCGCCGGCAAACGCGCCCGCCAGCGGATTGCGCGCCAGAACTGCGTTCGACTCGCTGTCGAGCTCGGTGACGACGAAGCGAGCGCTGTCCGCAGACGTCGCACCGAGCACCAGACGCCGGTAGGCGAAGAGCGACAGCGTGCGCCTGCGTGCGCTTCGGTTCGTCAGGCGGATCGTCGTGATCTTGAGAGCTGTGTGGAGGGGCACGAAGAGGAGCGTCCGTTGCTCGAGCTCGTGACTTGTGTGCTGGCACACGCTGTAACCGAAGCCGTGACGCATCTCGTAGTCGCCGGCCGCCGGCGCGGGGCCGGCGAAGAGGGACCAGAATGCGCCGCTCTCTTCGTCGCGCACGTACAAGGCTTCGCCGTGCGGATCGAGCACCGGGTCGTTGGACCATGGGGTCAAGCGGTGCTCGCGACTGTTGCGGCTCCACGTGCAACCGGCACCCGTTTCGCTGACCAGAAAACCGAAACCCTCGTTGGCGATGACGTTGATCCAGGGTCGTGGGGGATAGGTCAGGGCACCCGTTGCATCGGAGCGCAGGCGCACGACGTATTCGCTGCCGTCGGCGGCGAAGCC
>CP070763.1:547264-549416 GCA_020349025.1 Candidatus Latescibacterota bacterium
AGTGGAACCTGACGCATGGTACGCATACGCCGTTTCGATCGTGGAGGGTGACGCTGAAGCCATTGCCGGAGTCGTCCGCGTCCGCTCGGCAGCACCAGCGACCCTCCAGCTCCATCCCGCGGTCCCGAATCCGTTCAACCCGGGCACGCGCGTCGCCTTCGACATCCCGGGCGTCACGCAGACGCATGTCGAGCTCGCGATCTACGACGTCGACGGCCGCCTCGTTCGCACTTTGATCCGAGAAGCCCTTGCACCCGGACGCCACACGTTCGAGTGGGACGGCCGGGACCACCAACGCCAGCCGACCAGCAGCGGCATCTACATCCTGCGCCTGCAAGCAGGAGCAGCCGTCCTGACGCGCAAGCTCATTCGAGTCCGGTGAAACGCAGGCGCATCGCCCCGCCGCTGGCTGATCGGGTTGTGGCGCTTTGGCGCCGGGCGCGAGGATCCCGTGTAACCGAGTCTACGCGCGCGAGTGCGAGTTTTTCGATTCACCCGTGCGCGTGAAGAGGATTTGCATGACCTCGGACGAAATCTCCTCGATCGCCTTCGCTGTGACGTCGAGGATCGGCCAGCCGTGCTTCGTGAAGAGGCGGCGCGAGAGTTTCAGCTCCTGGTCGATGCCATCTGGGTCGGCGTAGTCGCCCATGCCGTGGGCGCGCAGATGGTCGCGACGCCGGCGCCGCAGCGCGTGCAGCTGCTGTGGTTGCATGTAGAGCCCGACGATCTTGCGCTGGTCGATCTTGAGTAGCTGAGCGGGAAGGTCGAGCCCATAGATCACCGGAATGTTCGCCACCTTCCAACCGCGGAATGAGAGGTAGAGACTGACCGGCGTCTTCGACGTCCGAGACACACCGACGAGCACGATCTCGGCACGGTCGATCGTGTCGGCGCCGAGTCCGTCGTCGTGCTTGACGGTGAAGTCGACGGCGTCAATGCGTGCGTAGTACATACGATTGAGATGGCGGAACAGGCCAGGCTGCGAACGCGGCGACAGCTCCAGGTGGTCGGCAAGACGCGTCAGGATCGGTCCCAGAATGTCGATCGTCGACACGCCGCGCCGCAGTCCGAGCTGCAGCATCTTCTGTCGCAGCTCGATCGAAACCATCGTGTAGACGACGACGCCCTCGACCTCGGCCGCGCGCTCGACGACTTCCTCGATCTGCTTCTCGCTGCGAATTTCGCTGAAGCGCTCGAGGACGACGTCGGTGCTGGTGAACTGGCTCAGTGCGGCCTTGACGACCGTTTCGCACGTGGCACCCGTGGCGTCGGACACGACGAAGACGTGTCTGCGACGCTTCGGTGGCCCTTGTGGTGCAGACATCGCTCCCCCTCCGTAGCCGGGTACCGTGCCTGGAGCCTATCAAAAGAGCGGGGGCGTGGACGAGCACGGAAGCGGTCGTGTGGACCCGGTGTCGCGTTCGCCGATGTCGCGCTCAGCTGACCGCTCGCATGCCGAATCGGGGCGACGGCCGCAACTGCAATCGGATGGGGTGGCGTCCGTTACCGAGCACGGATGCACGTCTCGAGTCCCGCGGCAAGCTCCTCCAGAATCTCATCGCCGGCCGGGTGCTCGACGAGCGCCACCGCGATGTAGCGCTGGTCGCCCCAGACGAGAACGGAGTCGGAGTGGTAGGAGCGCCACGTGCCGGACTTGCGGTACAGGCGTGCGTTGGGTGCGGTGCGTTCGAGCGTGCGCACGAACTTGTGGTGGATGGCGGGGTCCACCATCGCTTCGAGCATCTGCCGGCAGCGTTCGGGTGAGACGAGCCGGCCGGTTGCGAGCATGTAGTAGAAGCGGCAGACCTGCGTGACGGTCGCCGCGTGAGAAAGTCCGCGCATTGGATCGGGCCGACGCTCCCCGCTCTTCGCGTAGCGCTTGCCGACCCACAACCCGCCGCCCCGACTCGGATCGTAGAGGCGATAGTCCGGCCGCGTGAGCACGCTCGCGATCCTCTCGTAACCGAGCTCGTCGATCATGCGCGTGGCCGAGGCGTTGGAGGAGACACGAATCATCTCGGTGAGCGTGCGGTGCTTCTCCGGTGTTTCCTCCAGGACCCGATCCTGAAACGACTGATGCGCTGCCAGAAGAACCGCGATCTTCGGCAAGCTCGCGGCGTACATCATCGTGTTGCCGTTGACGTGGGCGAAT
>CP070763.1:549516-551647 GCA_020349025.1 Candidatus Latescibacterota bacterium
CTTGAAGGCGCCGCAATCGACGGGCGGGAAGAGTGCGACGAGCGTAGGAGGCGCGACGAGCGTAACAGGTGCGACGGGAGCGCTCAGAATGCGAAAAACAAGCCCCCGACCAGATCTCCCTGCCACAGCCAGATCGTCTCGTTGACGTTGAGACAATCGCCGACGTCGGGACAGATCCATGTCGTGCCCTTGACGTCGGTCTTGGTCCCGTACCAGCGGCTGTCGATGCGGACTCCGAAGCGGCTGCGTGTCGGATACTTGAGACCCAAGCCCATCCCGACCGTGAAGCCGTTCTTGTCGCCGCGCTCCTCGGCGAGGTAGCGCGTCAACCCGATTGAGAGAACCAGGTAGCCGCGAAGGCGGCTCCAATCCCACGCCAGTGCGCTCGCACCCTGGAAGTAGCGCAGCTTCATTCTGTCGACCTTGCGTTTTTCTTCCCCCGGACGCTCCTCGTTCACGTCGGTGCGCTGCTCGCTGAAGAGAAACTCGAGGAAGACGGTCATCTCTTCGCTTCGCAACACGGTCCAGTCGGCCATGAATCCGTAGCTCACGCTGGGGTCGAGTGTCACCGTGACGCTGTCCAGCTCCACCTTGCCACCGTATCGATAGCCCACGAAACCCGTGATGTCTGCCGTGACACGCAGCTGCGCTCCCGCCGGCGGCGCGATGCAGGCGAGAGATGTCAGAGCGACGATGGCGACGCACGCCGGAGCGAGCGGGTGTCGGTGCATGATACGCCTCGTTTCTTTTCGGATCGAGCGCGTCGGCTCCGCGCGGTCCGTGGCGGCAGAGATGCTGTGGTCGACATGATAGCAGAGGTGGGACTCTTGTCGACCGTCGCGTCGATCGTGTAGCTTTCAGGACTCGAAGCATTCAATGAAGGAGAACCGGGTTGCGGTACAAGCTGCTGGGGCGGAGCGGGACGCGCGTTTCGGAGCTCGCGCTGGGCACGATGACCTTTGGTGAAGAATGGGGTTGGGGCGCCGATCGCAAGGAGAGTCGGCGCATGTTCGACGCTTTCGCCGACGCAGGCGGCAACTTCATCGACACTGCCAATCGCTACACGGAGGGCACGAGCGAGAAGCTCGTGGGCGAGTTCACGCGCAGCGACCGCGAGCGGTTCGTCATTGCGACCAAGTACACACTCTTCACACGCCGGGAAGACCCCAACTTCAGTGGCAACCATCGCAAGAACATGGTGCAGTCCCTGGAGGCCAGCTTGAAGCGGCTCGGGAGCGAGTACGTCGACCTCTATTGGGTGCATGCGTGGGACTTCACGACCGCCGTCGACGAGGTGATGCGTGCGCTCGACGATCTCGTGCGTCAGGGGAAGGTGCTGCACGTGGGCGTTTCGGACACGCCGGCGTGGGTAGTGTCGCGCGCCAACACCTTGGCCGAGCTGCGTGGCTGGGCCGCGTTCGTGGCGCTGCAGATTCGTTACAGCCTCGTCGATCGCACCGCCGAAGCGGATCTTCTGCCGATGGCGCGCGCCTTCGACCTTGCGGTGACGCCGTGGAGCGTTCTCGCCGCCGGTGTCCTCTCGGGGAAGTACAACCGAGAGACACCCCAGGAGGGGCGTGCGAAGGAGGGTGCGGCGACGATCGAGCGCAACTTGAAGATCGCTTCCGAGGTCGTCGCCGTGGCGGAGGAGCTCGGGTGCTCCGCGTCGCACGTTGCGATCAGCTGGATGCGGCAGCAACCCGGCATCGTCGTCCCGCTGCTCGGCGCGCGCAACCTCGCGCAGCTGCAGGACAACCTCGGAGCGCTCGACGTCACGCTCGACGACGCCCAGATGCACCGGCTCGACGAAGTCAGTGCGATCGACCTGGGGTTCCCGCACAACTTCCTCGCACAGGATGCAATTCGTGACATCGTGTACGGGGGCACGTACGACTCGATCGAGCATCGCGCCGACCAACTCTGAGGGCATCGCGATGATCCTCCCCGTTCACACGACGCAACGCCTGGGAGCTTGGGCCGTGGCTCTGGCTTGGACGCTCGTCGGTGGAGTCGCTGCGGGCTCGACGCTCGTCGAACGCATCCGCGAGAAGGCGCACGAGATCCAGCCGCAAATGGTCGAGGTGCGTCGCCAAATCCACATGTGGCCCGAGCTCTCTGGTGAAGAAAGAGA
>CP070763.1:551747-553778 GCA_020349025.1 Candidatus Latescibacterota bacterium
ACCGAAGAGGAGGAGCGCGACGGTCGCTTCGTGGCCGTGATCAACGAGACCACGCGCTCGCGCTTCTTCGGCGACGAGCCGTGCATCGGCGAGACGATCGAGATCGACCGCCAACGCTTCCGCGTGGTCGGCGTGGTGGAGGACGTCCCGATCGTGCGCGACCCCGCGTGCGCGGAGATCTGGGTGCCGATCAGCACCACCCGCTCGACGACGTACAAGAAAGAGCTGCGCGGCTCCTACGAGGCACTCCTCCTGGCCCGAAGCCGTGCCGACTTCCCCACGATCCGGGCCGAGTTCGCCTCACGTCTCGAGCGCGTCGAGTTCCCCGACGAGAGCTTCAACGAGATGCGCGGCATGCCGATGACCCGTTTCGAGGTTCTGGCGCGCGAGATGATGTGGGCGGAGCCGGAAAGCCCCCCCACGGGCAAGCTCAGCCTGGCGATCACGGGTGTGGCGCTTCTCTTCATGCTCCTGCCGACGATCAACCTGGTGAACATCAACATCAGCCGCATCTTCGAGCGCGCCTCCGAGATCGGCGTGCGCAAGGCGTTCGGAGCATCCTCCTCGCGCCTCGTCGCACAGTTCGTCTTCGAGAACGTCATCCTCTGCGTCGTGGGAGGCGGGCTCAGCTTCCTTCTGGGACTGGCTGCGATCGAGGCCTTCAACCGCAGCGGGTTGATCGCGTACGCCGACTTCCAGGCCAACTACCGCGTCTTCGGCTATGCATTCCTTCTCGCCGTCTTCTTCGGCTGCCTGTCGGGCGTCTACCCCGCCTGGCGCATGTCGCGACTGCATCCGGTGCAAGCCTTGAGGGAGGACACCCGATGATCCGGCACGTCTTCAAGCTGGTGTGGAATCGCAAGCGCGCGAACGTGCTCATCATGAGCGAGATCCTGGTGTCCTTCCTGGTGCTCTGCGTCGTGGTGACGACGCTCGTCTACTTCCTCGTCAACTGGCAGAAACCGCTCGGATTCGACTTCCGCAACGTTCTGGAGGTGCATGCCCGCTTCAACTGGCACCTCCAGGAGGAAGAGGGGAAGAAGGCGTTCCTGGCGCGCCTGCAGCGCATCGAGCGCGAGCTGCGCGGCATGGAAGCGATCGAGTCGGCTGCGCTCGGGGGCAACATCCCCTACTCGGGCAACACCTCCTCCTGGCAGATGCCGGTGCACGACCGCATCGTGGAGGTGCAGTGGAGCGTCGTGTCGCCCGATTTCCGCGACGTCTTGAGGCTCGACCTCGTGACGGGACGTTGGCTCGAGCCGGGCGACGAGAGCTTCGACTGGAGCCCCATCGTCGTCACCCGCGACCTGGCGCGTGATCTTTTCGGTACGGCCAATCCGCTCGGCGAGTCGCTGCCGCGCTTCGAAGAGGACGGCACACCACGCGAGCGCAAGGAGGAGGAGACCGACTACCGTGTCGTCGGCGTCGTCTCCGACTTCAGGCGCCAGGGCGAGCTCTCGAATGGGCCTTACGTCGCCTTCAACATCATGGACTTCGGCGAGCCGGAGCAGTGGCCCCCGAGCCGCTTCCTGGTGCGCTTGCGCCCGGGCACCCCGGCATCCGTGGAGGATGTCATCTCGCGCCGGCTCCACGCCCTCGCACCCGACTGGACCTTCACGCTGGAGCGTCTCGAGGAGAAGCGCTCCGACAGGCTGCGCGCACAGCTGATGTCGCTGCTCCTCCAGGCCGTGATCGCAGGTTTCCTTCTCATCATGGTGGGTTTGGGTCTGATGGGCGTGCTGTGGCAGAACGTGGCCCGGCGCACGCGCGAGCTCGGCCTGCGCCGAGCGCTGGGCGCGACGAGCCAGGGGGTGCGTCTGCAGATCCTGGGCGAGCTCCTGGCGCTCACAACGATCGCGGCGCTCCTCGGCTCGCTGCTCTTCCTGCAGGCACCGGTTCTGGGAATCGCCGGCTTCGTCGGCTGGCGCGTGTACCTGCTCGGTCTTGTGGCCGCGCTGGGCATCCTCTATTACTTGGTCGTGCTCTGTGGCCTCTACCCGAGCTGGCTGGCCACGCGCGTGCATCCAGCCC
>CP070763.1:553878-555835 GCA_020349025.1 Candidatus Latescibacterota bacterium
CGCGGATCTCACCCGGCTGGACTCTGGAGAGAACGGGAAGCGATTCGACGCGCTCGAGGTAGTCGGCGATCCACTCCACCATCGCTCGCCCATGCTTGCGAAACTCCTGCGCCGACATGTGGAAGCTCGCCGCGGGATCGGCTCCGGGATCGGGCATGCGCTTGCCTCCCAGGTTGTTCGACGGTAGACGCTGGCAACGCGCCTCAGTATGACGTGGCAACGCCCGTCCGCATAGCGCTGCGCTGCAGCGGCTCCCCGGAGCGGGTGGCTCGCTTGAACGCTCTGCACAGGTGTGTTATGAAGTGGGCCCCGATTCCTCGGTTCGCAGAGGCGATCCGGTTCTCCAGTCGGATCTGCGGAGGCTCACATCCCGGAGCGCGCCACATGGTTTCCAGACAAGACTGCAGCAACGCACGTTCAGTGACACGGTGGTTCGGGCTCGCGCTGCTGGCGGGGGCGCTCGTCGGCTGCGGCGACACGACCACGACGGTCCAGGATCCCGGTTTCAGTGTGACCGCGACGATCACCGGACGAGTCGTTTCGTACACGCGAGAAGTTCCGATCGCGGCGGCCACGATCGCCATTCCGGGGACACCGATCCGGACCGCCACGGACGGGGTGGGAATCTACGTCGCAACACCGCTCGGCGAGGGCATCTACGACCTCATCGTCGAGGCCGAGCAGCACGCGACCACGGTTGCCCGCGTCCTGGTGCTCGCCGAGGACCGGACCCAGGGTCAAGTCACGTTGCACGTGACGCAGAACGTGCTGCTCTTCGAGAACAACTCCAACATCGAGATCCGCGTTGTCGAAGGCCTCAAAGGCGGTCCGGCCCCGAACGCGGTTCTCGATCTGCTGTGGGATTTCCCCGCCCCCTTCCCCAACCAGAGCGTCGAGGACCCGAGCGCTCCGACCATGGTGGCCACCGACTCGCTGGGCATCGCGAGGCTGCTCGGCGTTCCCGCCTCCCCGCTCGTGGTCACGATTCCGCCCTACGATCTGAGCGGCGATGGGTATCCGGAGTTCGAAACCACCTCGGCTCGCACACGTCTGAGCGCCCGAGGCAACCATCGGCTCTTCATCGAGCTCAATCCGGCGTCCGACTCGATCTCGGTGACCAACACGAATCTGCCCGACGCGAGCAACGAGGAATTCGGGGATGCGCTCCCCTTCTTCGTCTTCTCGGCGCCGATGGACACGTCGGCCGCGAACACGAGCGTCGAGCTCACCGACTCCGCCGCCAACGAGATTCCGGTGCTCTCGGTGGAGTGGACCTCACCGCTTCGGCTCGAGGTTTTGCTACCGGTCGTGCAGCTGATGAACGGATCGAGCTACAATCTCAAGATCGACGTCCGCGGGCAGTCCGGCGGCAAGCTGGAGCGGAGCTGGGGCTTCGTGTGGAACGACGCCAGCGTGCGCATCCAGGTTGTGCGCCCCGGGGCCGCCCCGCGACCCTCCATGGCCGAGGCTGGCAGACGCTGAACCAGGACAGGATCACACGATGCAGACGCGTCGCAAGAGGATCGAGCTGCAGGGCAGTGCGGAGATGGACGTCTTCGACGTCACTGCGGACGTCGACCAGTTCATCCAGGAAAGCGGCGTGGAGGAGGGCCTGCTGCTCGTCTTCACGCCGGGATCGACCGCGGGAGTCACGACGATCGAGTTCGAGAGCGGCGCGGTGAGCGACCTCAAGCGCACGATGGAGAAGCTGGCACCGCGAGACGCCGAATACCAGCACAACCTGCGCTGGGGCGACGGCAACGGCTACTCGCACGTGCGCTCGGCCTTGCTGGGCCCCTCGCTCGCGGTGCCGGTGGAAGCCGGGAAACCCGTCGTCGGCACCTGGCAGCAGATCGTGGTCTGCGACTTCGACAATCGTCCCCGCCGCCGCAAGGTTCTGCTGCAGCTTCTGGCTTGAAACGAGCACCGGGCTTGCCGCCGTCAGCGCTGGCGCCGT
>CP070763.1:555935-557811 GCA_020349025.1 Candidatus Latescibacterota bacterium
CACCCGTGCGCCTCTCCTACTTCGATACCCGCTCGGATCAGTACCGCACGATCGAGACCGACCCGATGCGCATCGTCGCGGTGCGTACGGCACGCAGCCAACGCCTGCTGGCTGAGGCGCGACCGCACTTGCAGCAGGAGATCGAGGTTCTCGGTGAGGACATCGCGCACATCCGCACCGACGTCACCGTCTCGGATCAGCTCGAGCCGCTCTACGCGCGGCCCGTCTTTCTGGCGCTCCTGCCGCTGCCGTTGCTGGCGGTCGGGGCCGCGTTCGCAGTGCGCCGACGCCGTGACCAGCTCGCCTCCGACGTGGCGCTGGCGCGCTCCTCCCGCGCCCGCAAGATCGCGCATCGCAGCCTCTCCCAGGCGGAGCGTTTCCTGAAGGCGGGTCGCAGCGAGGAGTTCTACGCCGAGGTGTCGCGCGCGCTCTTGCAGTACGTGGGCGACAAGCTCAACGTCGCACCCTCCGGTCTCACGCACGATGATCTGCGCCAGCACCTGGGTGGCGCGGGCGCCAACGAGGACACCTGCGAGCGCGTGGTGCAGGTGCTCGAGCATTGTGACGCCGCGCGCTTTTCACCCGGCAGCTTCACCGAGGAGAAGATGCGCCGCACGTTGCGGGAGGTCGAAAGCCTGATTGCCGGCATGGAAGACCGCTGGAGTCGCAAGGGGTCGCGCTTCGTCATGGCGTCGCTGGCGTTGTGCAGCGCGCTGTTGGCTTGGAGCGCGCTCTTCAGCGCGCCGCTCGCGGCTCCGAGCGCCGGCGCAGAATCGCCGACGCCATCCCCGCGCTCGGATCAGAGCGTGGCCGCCGACGAAGAGGTGCCTCTGCGCCTGGAACAGGAGCCCGTGGAGTTCGTCCCACCCCAGGATCTGATACGACGCGCCAACGCCGCGTATGAAAAGGGCCGGTTCGCTGGCGCCATCGACCTCTATCGGCGCGCCGAGGCGATGGGAGTGCGAAACGGCGCCCTCTACTACAACCTGGGCAACGCCTACTTCAAGAGCGGCGATCTTGGACGTGCCATCGCCACATACCGGCGGGCCGAGCGTCTCATGCCGCGCGACGGGCTCCTGCGCGCCAATCTCGAGTTCGTGCTCCTGCAGCGCGAGGACAAAGCAGTCCAGCCTCCCGACCCCTGGATGCTGCTGCTCGCGAAGCGCGTCTTCCGATGGATGAACCTGAACGAGTGGATCCTGGTCACGGCAGTGCTGTACGTCCTGACGTGCGCGGTGGCGCTGTATCGCATCCTGGGTGGCCGCAAGCGCCTCGTCTCGCGCGTCCTCCTGTTCGCGGCGGTGGGCCTGCTGCTCTTGTCGAGCCTGACGCTGGCTTTCAAGGTGCGCGACGAGCGTGGCATCGCGCGCGGCGTCGTCACGGCCGAGCGCATCGCCGTGATGAGCGGTCCCGGCCAGGACTACACCGTGGAGTTCTGGCTGCACGAAGGCTCCGAGGTGCGCGTCGAGGTCGAGCGACCCGATTGGCTGCGTGTCTCGATGGGCGGCAACCTGCGTGGTTGGATCCCGACAGCGAGCCTCGCACGCATTTGAGCGCGCCCCCACCCCCACCTCGCCCGCTTCTCCTACTCGAACGTCGCGAGCCCGATCGCGCTCGAGCCGCCCGCGTCCTCGCCTTCGTACCACATGCGTCGCGTGCTGCCGTCCTCCAGAACACAGGGCGCGCGCACCGCGTTCTCGTCCCACGAGCTGGGCACCCCGGGTGACAGCACGGTCCGGTGCGCCGTCCAATCGATTCCATCCACCGACTGGGCGAAGTCGATCACGCCCGGGAAGACGCCGCCAGCCGGAGTCTCGTGCAACGCGGCATACCAGATGCGGTAGCTGAGGCCGTTCTGGATCACACACGGCGAGAA
>CP070763.1:557911-559775 GCA_020349025.1 Candidatus Latescibacterota bacterium
CCGGAGAGGTTTCGCGAGGGCTTCGAGTCGCTCGACCGGGAGCTGTTCCCACAAACGGCTTCCGGGGTGCTCCAGATGGTGCTGGGCATGATCGCGCCACCGCCGGGACGCATCCTCAACGCGGGTGCGGGGCGCGGTGGGCTGTCGAAGATCCTCTCCGGCGCGGGATACGATGTCCTCAGCCTCGACATGCGCCCGGAGCAGTTCAGGATCGCTGGGCTCGAGTGCCTTCGGGCCGACTTGAGCGCGCCTCTACAACTCGAGGATGGGTCCTTCGACAGCGTGATTGCGGTCGAAGTCGTGGAGCATCTGGAAGATCCTTGGAGATTCCTACGCGAAGCCTTGCGTGTCGTGCGCGTCGAGGGTCAGGTCCTGTTCACATCCCCCAACGTGACGTCGCTCCCGAGCAGACTGAGTTATCTGCGAACCGGCATCCTGCACTATTTCCGTGAGGAGTCTTTTCGCCTCGCGTACCACGTCACGCCGATCTTCCCGTGGGCGGTGGAACGCTTCTGTCGCACGACACACGCTCGGCTCCAGGAAACGCGATACTCCAACGTCCGCTGGCCCGATGCAGCGGACGGCCCACGCGACCCGGGCGGCTGGAAGCGTTGGCTTCTCGACCGACTCCCCCGCAATCATCTCTGGGGTGAGATCGCAGCCTACCGCCTGATCCAGGACTCGGCCGCCATCCCCACGGTCGACCAAGGCACCTACCTCGACTAGAGAGACCTCGAGCGCCGAGTGTCCGGCCGCATGCGCGGGCATCTCGCCGGCTCGGCAAGCGTCACGACGCCTCCTCGCGGCCACGGCTGAAGCGCGCGTAGAACCGACGTGCCGTCCGGACCAGAAGGCGGCTCACGGGAGAAAAGCCCACCTTCTTCAGATAGTAATCCTGTGCTGCGTCATAGACCGATTGCAGGCTCGACTCCCGACTCGCGCCCCCCAGGTGAACCACGCCGGGCCCCTGCGCGAATCGTCGGCACCCTTTTCCAAGCTGCTGGCGGTAGCGATGACAGAGCTCCACGTCCTCGTAGTACATGAAGAAGCTCTCGTCGAAGCCGCCCAGATCGAGAAACTCGTCACGCCGTGCCAACAAGGCGACACCCGAGAGCCAGTCTGGGGTCTCGTCCCGGCAGACGCTCTTCGTCGCGCGCGTGAAAAGTCGCGCCGGTGTCGGAAAGAGTCCACATGCGTCGGGCTGCAGTGTGGCGCCGTCGCGCAGGTAAACGGGAGGTGCGGCCAAGCCGACGCGCGCGTCCGCCTCCAGCAACGAGACCAGTCGACCCAGCGCCTCCGCTTGCAGCGTCGCGTCGCTGTTGAGGGCGAACAGATAGGGAGCGGTGCCGACCCGCGCCGCGGCGTTGACACCGGCGCCAAAGCCGCGGTTGTCCGCCAGCTCCAGCAGCTGGACGCGGCGCTCTTCCGCTTCGAGCCTCCGGAGTGCCGGCGAAGGCTCTTGTACATTGGGCAACGGATTGTCCGCAACGACCACCTCGTGCACGCACGACTCGGCGAGCGCAGAGCGCACCGCCTCGATCGTCAGATCGGCAGTGCCGTAGTTGACGATCACGACGGAGACCACGCCTCCCATTGCTTCCCCCCGTCCTGCTCCAGGCTTCAATGCAGCGGGCCCGTCTTGCCGCGGAACCCGTCGCGTGCACCACGCCAGCATGCTGCCACGTAGCGCGGGTGCATCGCGTTCTTCACCGTATGCCGCAGCAGCTTGTAGCGGTACGTGCGCGCGAAAGCCCGAAAAGCCTCCGCTTCCAGGTGTCGCTGGGCGAGCAGGATGGCGGACCGGATCAGATAGTACGCTTTGCGTGGATGGACGTTTCCGGTCGCTGCGGACTCGAAATGGATC
>CP070763.1:559875-561621 GCA_020349025.1 Candidatus Latescibacterota bacterium
GCCGTGGGACATCAGTCGCATAATATTCGCGACTCTTCTTTGAGTCAACCCTCCCTGCGTTCCGCGTACGTATAGAAGAATCTCTCTGTCGAATGTGCCTCTTCGATTCAGATGATCTTGATCAGCAATCGTATATAGTTTACGATTATGGCGGAGCTTCAATCCGCCAACCCCCGGTAATGCAGTACCGCCGCAAGAGTTGCGTGGCGTTGCCACCCAATTGCCACCCGTACTCGGAGGAGGTCCAAGTATGAAGATCCGCAAGCGCGGTCCGAATTCCTGGCAATTCGTCGTTGAGGTCGCTCCGCGCGGCAGGGACGGCAAGCGCTATCGGAAGTGGATCACCGTTCGTGGGTTCAAGCGCGACGCGCAGCGGAAGCTCACGGAGATCCAGAACTCGTTGAACGCCGGCACCTACGTCGAGCCATCCCGGATGACGCTCGGTGAGTACTTGGATCAGTGGCTTGTCGACTACGCCAAGCCGAACGTCGAAGCGCGCACATTGCAGCGATATCGCCAGATTGTCGAGCAGCACCTGAAGCCTGCGCTCGGTCTATACGCGGTCTCGCAGCTCCAGCCCGTCCATATTCAGTCGTACTACACAGAAGCACTCTCAAGCGGCCACAGGAAGCGCGAGGCGGGCCTATCACCGACCTCCGTGCGCCAGCACCACCAAGTTCTCCGCAAGGCGCTCCAGCACGCTCTACGGCTGCAATTGATCGCCCGCAACCCAGCGGACGCAGTCGAACCGCCCCGCGCAGCCAGGAACGAGATGCGTGTCTTGGACGAGACGGAGGTGAAGGCTCTGCTGGAGACAGCTCAGGGGACCCTTCTATACGTGCCGATTCTGCTGGCAGTCGCGACCGGCATGCGTCGGGGAGAGATCCTTGCTCTTCTGTGGGACGACGTGAACCTTGAGTAGGGGATTATCACGGTTCGCCGAGCTCTCGAGGTCACCAAGCAGCGCGGCGTGCGCTTCAAGGACCCGAAGAGCAGGAGCGGTCGACGGCGTGTGGATATGCCGCACTTTTTGGTGGAGGGTCTACGTCGTCACCGCATTCAACAAACGCGAGAGCGTCTCCGACTCGGCCCTCTCTTCCTGGATCACCGTCTCGTATGTCCGAGGCCGGATGGTTCGCCGTGGAATCCGGACCACCTGTCGTCGGAGTTCAGCAAATTCATCAGGCGCCAAGATCTACCGCGGATCCGATTCCACGACCTGCGCCACACGCACGCGACGTTGATGCTCCGGGTGAACGAGCATCCCAAGATCGTGAGCGAGCGGCTCGGTCATTCGAATGTAAGCATCACGCTTGACACCTACAGCCATGTGCTGCCGACGATGCAGCGTGAGGCCGCTGACAAGATCGACGATCTTCTCGGAGAGAAGGACTGAGGCCTTCCGGCCTTCACCCCCAACGCCCTTCTGCCATCTCAGAGCGATTGGTCGCGAGCCTGAGCTCGTCGCGAGAGCATGCCGATCTCGCTGTGACCCGCTTCCCGCGCGGCCCACCCCCCGGACATCGCGCCTTCACAATTTTGTGGTGCGGGGAACGCTGCGAGGGCCACCCCATCCAGGCGGCAGGTTGGGCGGAGTTCAAGGAAGATTGGCCGGAAGCGGTCAATTGCCATCGTCGGTATGCGCTCGAAGAGTTCGGGCTGATTGCTCCTGGAGGAATCGTAACATTGGCAACATCATCACGGCATCGCGCTGGCTCTCAGACAAGCGAGGCATGACCTCCGTCA
>CP070763.1:561721-563369 GCA_020349025.1 Candidatus Latescibacterota bacterium
CGACGGCAATCCGCACCGAGAGCAGAGCACGCGCCTCCTCGGCCGCAGAACGCGACGCCAGAGCCTCACGGCACACCCGGGTTCGCAGCGTCGTGAGGCAGGAGAGGAAATCGTGCGCCAGCGATTCCGGCATGGAAAACGGTACGCTCTCCTCGAGCATGGCCCCTCGCAGAAGCGCGCGCTCGAGCAGAGCGCCCTCCAGATCGAACAGACGGTTGCGCGCCTGTCCTGGAACGCGCGCCAACGAGCGCAACCAGGTGGCGTCGTCGGGTGGCGTGGGAAAACAGTTGGCCGAGGGCACGCGAGTGGGCCCCGCGAGTGGGCGGACGACAGCCGCTCCTTTGGCCGGCGCGCCGGCGTCGCGTCCGTGCTGCAAGGTCACCGCACGCGCGACTGCCGCTCGGTGCTCGAGGCGGTTGCGTGCCAGGATGCGCTTCTCGTCACGCAAGCGCTTGATCGAGACGGGTGCAGCGTGCTCCACCCACTCGCGCTGCTCCGGCTCGCTGAGCGTGGTCTTCCTCGTGGCGCGAGCGATCCACTCGGTTTGTGCGAGCGTGAGACGTCCCGACTCGTAGGCACGGCGCACGACGGGCAGCCGTCGAAGCGCGCGAGCCACGTCGACACGCCGGTCGGCAGAAGCACTGGACCAGCCGAGACGCTGCTCGGCGTAGTCGCCCAGGCTGTGACACCTGAACGCAGACCATGCGCGCCGCTCGTGCTGCTCGAGCAGGAGTGACCCCATCCGCATCTCGATCTGGTTCTCGGCCCGCACGAGGTTGCGCAAGATGCGCACGACTTCGCGGACCTTATGAAGGTGGCCACGGGGCACCCCGCTCGGGGCTTCGGACTCGTGGCCGCGGTCACGCTCCGTTGCCTGCAACTGGCGCACGATGCGCGTGAGGTCGCGCAGGTCGGCGTCGAATCCTTTGAGAAGTCGAGTCGCGAGACGCCCCTCCGTGGTGCTCGTGGGCCACTCGTCCTCCGTGGCGGCCTCTGAGAGGCAAGCCTCCGTGGTCGGTGCAGTCCGCCCCGAGACGGCTCGCTTGCGAGTGCCACGCCGTGCCGGGGGAAAACGTCCGGGCGACGAGCCACTGGGATCGGGTGCCCACAAACCGCTGGCTGCGATTTCGGCGAGCAGGTCCTCCAGGAAGCTCGCAGGCGTGGCATCGTGACCCGCGAAGGCGCGATGCAGATCGGCGACTTCGTCGTGCGCCATCCGCGCCTCGGGTGGCAGCTGCATGCGGAAGAGAACCTTCTCGTCGTGTGCGTCCGTGGCGGTGGCGTTGCGTGCGCCGGCTGCGGTTTTCGTCGCGTCTCGGATCTGCTCTTCGAGGGCTCGGACGCTGAGCGTTCGCGCGCGCTCGATCCACGTCTCCATCGTGTCGGGGGTCGCAACCTGGCCGATGCGTCGCGCTGCGCAGCGTCCGATCGGACGTCCTCCGTCCGTGCCGGTGAGAGCGCGCGCGAGCGCGGGGAACTTCCGGAGTGTGTCGTCGAGCGCGGCGAGGTTGCGCAGCGTCTTCCCCGACCAGTCGAAGAGATCGCGCGCAAGCTGGTGCTCGTTGAGGTACCCGAGGTGGGCCCAGGCTCGCCGACGCATGACCACGGCCGCGGCGCCTGCGAGC
The DNA here is from genome assembly GCA_020349025.1 of Candidatus Latescibacterota bacterium. Classification (GTDB taxonomy): domain Bacteria; phylum Krumholzibacteriota; class Krumholzibacteriia. The sequence goes on from CP070763.1 coordinate 563,347, forward strand.
GGCAACGTGATCTGATGCCGCAG
>CP070763.1:563469-564856 GCA_020349025.1 Candidatus Latescibacterota bacterium
ATTTCGTAGTGCAGCGGCTGCTTTCTCAGCTGCGAAACCTGGGAGTTCGAGTCGTTGATGTCACCGAAGACGAGAGCGTCCGTCGGACAAACCTGCTGGCACGCGGTGACGACCTCGCCATCCTCCAGTGGCCGATTCTCCTTCTTCGCCTGGATGCGTGCCTGGTTGATGCGCTGGACGCAGTAACTGCACTTTTCCATGACGCCACGCGTGCGCACGCTCACATCCGGGTTGCGCAGGAGCTTCAACACTTCCGTCTCGGAGTCGGAGTAGTGGAAGAAGTTGAATCGCCGGACTTTGTACGGACAGTTGTTGGAGCAGTAGCGCGTGCCGACACAGCGGTTGTACACCATCTCGTTGAGCCCCTCCTTGCTGTGCACGGTGGCACCGACAGGGCACACGACCTCGCAGGGTGCGTTCTCGCAATGCATGCACATCACAGGCTGCTGCACCAACTCCGGATCGTCCGGGTCGCCGTGGAAGTAGCGGTCAATGCGCAGCCAGTGCATCTCGCGCCCGGCGAGAACCTGCTCCTTCCCCACCACCGGGATGTTGTTCTCCGCGTTGCACGCGACGACGCAGGCGTTGCAGCCGGTGCAGGCCCCGAGATCGATGATCATGGCCCAGGCGTTGCCGGAGTAGTCGACGTCGGGATACATCGAAACGTCTTCGCCGTGATGCTCCACCTCGTGTGCGAACCCGGGGTCACGCCGGAACTGGTCGAGCGTCCCCTCACGCACCAGATGGCGACCCTCCATGGAGTGGTGCTCCTGGGTGCACGCGAGCTGCATGCTCTCCCCCGTCTGCCGCAGCTGCACCTCGCTCACATCGTGCAGCGCCGCCGAGTTGCGCAACGGATAGGCATCGAAGCCGGTGCTGCGGCCGACGCGCCCGACACGCCGTCGGCCGTATCCGAAGTGCAAGGTGACGACGTCCTGCGGCTGCCCGGGGAGCAGCCACACCGGAGCCCGCACCGTGTTGTCACGCACCTGCAGCTCCACGACAGCACCGGCGACGAGACCCAGGCGCGTCGCGGTTGCCGGCGCGATCAACACCGCGTTGTCCCACGTCAGTCGCGTCCACGGCTTCGGAAGCTCCTGCAACCAGCCGTTGTTGGCGAAGGTGCCGTCGTGGATCGTGGGGTCGGGTCGCAGCAGGAGCTTCAGGTGCTGCGGGCGCTCATGCTCGCGCATGATGCGTCCGACAAGGCCGCGACCGATGCCGATGATCGTTTCGCGCTGATACCCGGCGCTCACCGCCGGCGCCGCACTTTCCGGAACGATGCCGTCGTGCAGAACGCGCCGCCACCAAGCGGAGAAATCGACACCCGCGTAGCGTGACTCCCAGTACGCGCGCACGATGTCGTGGCTGGAGCGCTGCGGCTCGG
>CP070763.1:564956-566326 GCA_020349025.1 Candidatus Latescibacterota bacterium
GTCGGTACCGAACACCGGCTTGAGCCGCTCGAGTGCCTGCGTCGCCAGCTCGCGCAGCGCCCATCGCTCTTTTTCGTCCAGGACCGGACCCGCCCGCGCCGGCACCCATTCCATGCCGCCTGCGTCGCGCAGCTGGCGGGCGAAGGGTGCCTTCGCCTCTGAGACGAGCGTGTGTGTGCCGTCCTCGTGCAACACCAGTGTTTCGGCGCTCTCCCCCTCCACCACACCCGTCACGCCCCAGCCGGTCGCAACCGTCAGGCCGCGCCCTCCGGTCACGAGATCGCGCGTCACGAGGACACCCGACTTCTCCACGTCGACGCTCTTCATCAGGAGAACGGATGGATACACCTCTTCCGGGCGGCGCAGGACCCCCTCACGCCACGCCAACGCCCGCCGTGTGAAGGGGGAAGCCCACACCTCGGCAACGGCCGCCATCTGCGCGGTGAAACCCACGACGTTGGGGATCGTGCGGTTGAGTCCGGCGCCTGTGAACTCGGGCAGATCCTCCACGTTGGTGTCGGAGCGCACGAACACGCCGTAGGTCCCGGGCTCGCCGAAGTGCTCCGACATGAGCGTCATGAGCTGTGCCTGGATCTCGATGTCGATCGCCGTCGACTCGATCCGCTCCCGCACCGCATCCACCTCCGCTTCGAGCTCGTCATGATGGAGCCAGCCATCGCGATGCTCCTGGAAGGCGCGATCGAGCTGTGCCTTCGGCGCGTCCGGTCCTGCTGCGGCGTGGAGCGCGAAGATCCCGAAGGGCAGGGCGATCGCGGGCGCGACATGTTCCGGGAAGACATGCGCCAGCTCACCCAGGTTGGCGGCCTTCGGCCCGACGACGCGACCCGATAGGCCGGCGTGCAAGCCGGAGAGCGGGATCGGGCGTCGGATCCGAAGATCGGGTACGGGCGCTTCGATCTTGTGACGCGAGGTGCTGTCCGCCTGCATCTCCGCCAACAAGCGACGAACGGAAAGTGGGATCTCGTCCAGCGTCTGCAACACGATCGAGCCGTTCGACCCCACTGCCAGCAGCACCTCGCGACCGTCGTAGGAATCGAGCACGCTCGCGAAGGAGGGATCGAGAGCGGCGTTTGGGATCCCGAGGTTGCGGGCCAGGAGCTGCACGTGCGAGAGCAGGTTGCCTTCGGCGAGCGTCACGATTCCCGCCACGGGTGTCAGCGTGGAGACGGTGCGCGGCAGCACCACGATCTCTTCTGGATCGAAGCGTTGCCCTTCGGCGAGCTCCGACTCGCGCACGATGCGCAGTCGGCCCAGCGCGGCGCCCGGATTGAGCCCCGCGAGACCTTCCGATTCGCGGTCCAGAACAACGTGCGTCACGCCCGCGTGGAATTCGGCGTCGCGCCGCAGAA
>CP070763.1:566426-567729 GCA_020349025.1 Candidatus Latescibacterota bacterium
GGTGCCGAGGAACTCCTTCTTGATCTCCAGCAAGCTCGCATGCAGTCGGTCCAGCTCACCCTTCTGCGTCTTCCCCTGGTCGCGCGCCTCGAGGAAGGAAGGATAGAGCGCGATCGCGAGGTCGACGAAGGGGTCACCCAGCTCCTCCAGCTCCTGGGGTGTGGACTCGACAATCCGCGTCAGGACATCCAACTGTTGGATGTGGCTTTGGGTGAAAGCTTCGTCGAGGAAACGCGTCGCGGCTTTCGCCCCTTTCGGCCCCAGGAGAGGCGCGAGCGCCGTGATCTCTCGTGCTGCTGCGATCTCGCCACCACGCCGCAGCAACTCCGACAGGATCGCCCGATCCGTCGTTGCGTCGAAGGCTTCCGACCGGAGCTGCAAGCGCCGGAACGTTTGCGACCAGTTGCGCTCCTGATACGCGGCTTCGCGCTCCACATCCGGCTTCTGACGCTCGTGCGCGGCGTCGCACGCCCTGACTGCGAAGCTGAGGATGTAGGGGCTGTGGGTGAGGGCGTCGAGCCATAGATCGAACGCGGCAGTCTCTCTCTTGCGTCGATAGACCTCGCCGATCTCCGCGAGGAGGCCGCCGTACTTTTCTTGCCGGGAGGCGTCGGTGGCGATGAAGCGTTGCAACTCCTCCTCCAGGTCACGCCGCTGTCCGACGAGGTCGAGTCGTTGGATTCCACGCAGCTTGCCGCCGTAGTTCTTGTAGGTGTTCCACAAGCGTCCGAGCCTCGACGCCAAATGCAGCTGGGCTGTGGCGTCCGCGGCGCTCCGCTCCTCCATGAGCTCGATCTGCCAGCCGTACCAGTCGACCACCCACGGCATGCGCACGTTCGCCTCGTAGTCGAGGAAGTGCCATGTACGGTGCCGGTACGTGCGTGCCGGGTAGCCGAAGAGGAAGACGAAATCTCCCTCGTTCGCACCTTGCGGCGCTACCTGCAGGAACTTGCGCGGCCGATACGGGACGTTGTCGGGCGAATAGTCGGCTGGCGAACCGTCCGGCGCCACGTAGGCGCGCATGAAGGAGTAGTCACCGGTGTGTCGCGGCCAGATCCAGTTGTCCTCTTCGCCGCCGAACTCCCCGATGGCTCGGGGCGGCGCGTGCACGAGCCGAACGTCACGGAGCCACGTATACAGAAAGAGCACGTACGTCTTGCCCAGAAACATCTCCGCCACCTCGGCGCGCTTGCCGGAGTGTTTCTTCTCCGCTTCGAACTCGAGCTCCTTCTTGCGTTTCTCGAGCGCCTTGGTGCGCGCGAACGGATCCATGTCGTCCGTCACTGCGGCGAGGACGCGGTCG
>CP070763.1:567829-596431 GCA_020349025.1 Candidatus Latescibacterota bacterium
CGATTCCCTCGCGCGCCGTGAGCGTCTTCCACGCTCAGCGCAAGATGGAGCTCGAGGGTGGCCTGGAGACTGCGATTCCCTCGCGCGCCGTGAGCGTCTACCACGCTCAGCGCAAGATGGAGCTCGAGGGTGGCCTGGAGACTGCGATTCCCTCGCGTGCCGTGAGCGTCTACCACGCTGAGCGTCCATAGGGCAGCTCGCGAACGAAAAGAGGAGGCCGGCGGCGACCCGCCGGCCTTTTCTTCGTCCGTGACGACCTTTCTACGCTTGGCTTGGAAGCTCGATCTGGCCCATTCTCACGTCGGGGTGAAGAACATGAACGCATGGCGTGATCGAATCGTCCGAGCGGCGAAGCTCGACGCCAACCTGTACGAAGAGGTGGAAGCGGATCGAACCGCAATGACGCAGGCGATGGGGGTCGTCCTCCTGGCCAGCGCCGCGGCCGGACTTGGAAGCGGCTCCTTCTCGCTGGGCCGCATCGTCATGGGCTCACTCGCGGCTCTCGTGTCGTGGGGATTCTGGGGCGTGATCACCTACGTCGTCGGCGCCAAGCTCCTGCCGGAGCCGCAGACTCGCGCGGACGTGGGCGAACTGCTCCGGACGATCGGCTTCGCGAGTGCACCCGGAATCATTCGAATCGCCGGGATCATTCCCCCATTGCGTTCGATCGTGTTTTTCGCGGCCGCGATCTGGATGTTCGCCGCCATGGTCGTCGCCGTGCGGCAGGCGCTCGACTACCGCAGCACGCTGCGTGCGTTCGGTGTCTGTCTTCTCGGCGGCCTGGTCCACGGGCTGCTCCTGCAACTCTTCCTGGGCCGCTGAAACGCGCGCCCGGCGGCGTCTCCAGCGCAAAGCGCGAGTCGCCCGCGGCGCGACACCACGCTTCTGGACATCGCTCTCCACAGAGCTCCACCTCCGAGTCGTTTCGGAACTCTGGAACGAAACTGTCTTGCACTGCCGGAAACCGGTGCGTGGTGAGCTTTTTGCACCCCGACCGCCCGCGAACCACTGGTGGACTCACGCATGAAGTCGCCTTCTCAAGTCGGGACTCCAGCCCCCGCGTGCCCGCTTCCCCTGGCGCTGCGCTTCGCCTGCGTGGCGCTCCTCCTTCTCGGCGCCTCGAGTGTCGCAGCCGGCCCGCTCGGACCGGAAGTCCTCGTCAACTCGACGGTCGTCGACTCCCAGAGAACGGCAGAGGGATCCTTGCGCTCGCGCGCCGCGGCCACGAACGGCAACGGCTACGTCATCGTCTGGCAGAGCGCCAATCAAGATGGAAGCGGCTACGGAATCTACGCGCGGCGTTACGGCACGACTGGAGCCCCGGTCGGCAACGAGTTCCGCGTCAACGACGAGGGCGCCGGGTCGCAGACGCTGCCCTCGATCAGTATGGACACTGCAGACAACTTCGTCGTCGTCTGGCAGGGTGCCGGCCCGTCCGACGCCGACGGGATCTATGCGCGATTGTTCGACTCGAACAGCGCACCGCGTGGACCGCAGTTTCGCGTCAACCAGACCACGGCCGGCATCCAGGCGAGCCCCGACGTCGCGATGGACAACGGCGGTGGATTCGTCGTCGTCTGGCACGGCAACGGCAGTGGCGATTCCGACGGGGTCTTCGTGCGTCGATACAGCGCCACCGGCAGCGCCACGACGGACGAGATCCTGGTCAACATGGACACGGCCGGTACTCAGGCGCGCCCGGCGCTGAGCACCGACTCCAACGGTGATTTCGTCGTCGTCTGGGAAGCGGAAATCAGTCCGGGCGACTTCGACATCTACCTGCAGAGGTTCAGCGGCTCGGCCAATCCGCAAGGGGCACAGACGCGCGTCAACGCCACCACGCGCGCGCAACAGCTCAACCCCTCAGTCGCGCGCAAGTCGAACTCCGACTTCGCCGTCGTCTGGGAATCGGACGACGACACGACCGCGGCCACGGACTTCAACGTCTATTTCCAACGCTTCTCGAGCAACGGGAGCCCGCAGGGGAGTGAGGCTCGGGTCAACAGCGTGACATCGCAAGCGCAGACCCAGCCCTTTGTCGAGATGGCGAGCACCGGCGACTTCATCATCGTCTGGGCGAGCGACGACGACCCGACGCCCCAGACCGATTGGAACGTCTGGATGCAGCTCGTCAACAAGAGCGGCAACCCGATCAACGACAACGCGCAAGTCAACACGAGCACCGCGGGCGAGCAGACGGCGCCCTCCCTTGCAGTGGACAACTTCGACAACTTCACCGTCGTCTGGAGCGGGAATGGCGCCGGCGACGATGCCGGCGTCTTTGCGCGGCTGTGGGGCGACGCGCCCGGCTCCAGCGCCGATCTTGGCCTTGCCATCGTGGTGGACGATCCCACGCCGTTCGAGGCTGCCAGCATCGTCTACACGATCACGCTCACGAACAACGGCCCGGATGCCGCCAGCGGGGTCCAGGTTCTCGATCTCCTCCCGGCCGGAGTCACCTTCGAATCCGATTTCGCGACGCTCGGGAGCTACAGCCCCACCACGGGAATCTGGGATGTCGGTTCGATACCCGCTTCGAGCAACGCCGTCTTGGTGCTCACGACCCGGGTGGATGCCGGAACGGCGGGGACGACGATCAGCAACGTCGTCAGCATCGCGGCCGCGAGCGTCCCCGATCCGGCGAGCGCCAACAACGCAGCCAGCGTCGACGTGACACCGGGGCGCAACACGCTGGGCGTCTCGGGCCTGCATCCGAGCGTCTCAACGATGCTGCCGGGGGACGCGCCGCGCGTCGTCTTTGAGCTCCAGCTCAACAACCTGGCCGCGGTGCCGGAGACGCTGCGCGCGCTCACCTTCGCCAACGCCACCTCGGGTCCAGGGACCGCGACGCAGCTCGACGCGTCGTGGAGCGAGATGACGCTCGAGGTCGCCGGCACGGGCGTGCCTCTGGCCAAGCGCAGCTTCGCGGCGCAGCGTGCCACCTTCGACGCAGTCGACCTCGTGATCGCGCCTTTCGACACCTTGCGCCTGTGGCTCCACGGCGCGCCGAGCCTCACTGCGCGTGACAGCGACCTCCTCGATGTGCGCGTGGAGAGCCCCTCCGATCTCGATCTCTCCGGTGCCGTGCAAGCACAGGCAACCTGGCCGATCGACCCCGATGGGGGTGTGTTGGTCGACGGCATGGCGGCGGCGCAGATCCGCGTGCACGAGCTCAACGCGGGCAACTTCTTCACCGGCACCACGCGCAATCTCGCGCTCGATATCACCCTTCCAGCGAACGGTTACGAGGCGGACATCCTGGAAAAAATCAACGTCGTCAATCTTGGTACGGCGCTCTTCGGCGATGACATCGACGTGCTTGAAGCTTGGGTCGATGACGGGGACGGGACCTTCGAGGCGGATCGGGACGTGCTCCTCGGAGCCTTGGTGCAGACCGGGAATCGTTGGGAGCTGACCGCCCTGTCCGAAGCGGTGTCGACGCAAGGCTTGCGTCTCTTCGTCACCGTCGGCATCAGCTCCTCTGCAGTCGTCGGGCGGACGGTTCGACTGGGAATCGGAAGCGACACGGACATCGCCCTGGGCATGAGCAGCGGCAACGATGGCCCGATCGATCGCGCGGTCTCCAATCGCTTCGAGCAATCGATCAGCACCAACGACCGCATCACCTTGACCCACGGCAGCTTGCCCAGCGGCAGCGTGCGGCCGGGGGAGCGCGACCTGCCCCTGTTGCATCTCGTGGCCACGAACAGCTACGCGGTTCCGCGAACCATGACCCACCTCACGTTGACGAACGCCGCGACCACGGTCAACGGGGGCACACAGGCACAGCTCGACTCCGAATTGGAGCGCGTCACGCTGCGCTTTGACGGCAACGGAAACGGCATCCTCGACAATCCCAACATCGATCCGTTGGTGACGACAGCGTTTTTCTCGCAGGGAGAGGCGAGCTTCGACGGTTTCGCTTGGAACCTCCCCGCCGGCATGGTGAGCCATCTCTTCGTCACTGCGGACGTGTCACTCCAGGCGGCTGCGGATGGTGATCTGCTGGGAATCCGCGTCGAGGAGGGCCTCGACATCGTCTTCGATGCTCCGACGGCGTTGCTCGCCAGCTGGCCGATCGACTCGGGGGCACGCTGGACGGTCGATGGCATGGTCGCGGCGCAGGTCATGAACTGGGGTGCGCCCGGAGCTACGCTGGGACCGGGGGACAGCGCTCCGGCGCTGGATCTCCTGCTTCCGGCGAACGCCTACGCGAGCGATCTGCTTCAGGGGATCACGCTTCAGAATCTCGGCACCGCGACCGGCTTCGATCTTTCCGACATGCGGCTCTGGCGCGATGGCGGAGACGGCGTCTTCAACCCGCGCGGCGGCGACGACGTCGAGCTCGGCCCCATGGTGCAGGTGGGCGCGACGTGGAAGAGCCCGCAGATCGCAGCCGTCGTGCCCCCCGCCGGCCTGCGCCTGTTCGTCGAGGTCACGGTGGCGAGCCAGCCGCTCGAGTCGTCGAGCATCCTCTTGGCGGTCCCGGTCGGTGGGCTCGTCATGGCCTCGGCGAACGATGGCCCCGTCGACGCCGCGATCGTGAACGCGGAAACGCTGGTACTGAGCTCGGCGCCGTTGCTTGCGACACTCTTTCTGCCGCCGGCGAGCACCGTGGGGCAGGCTTTCCAGGCCCTGATGCAGGTCCAGAACCGCAGCGGCGAGACCATCACCGACATCAGACCGTCAGCCCTGAGCATCAGCGGCGACGGTGTTGCGTCGGAGCTTTGGGGTCCGACGCCGCCGAGCTTCGATCTGGCCCCAGGCGCGCTTGCATCGTTCACATGGACATTCAGCGCCGACGCCATCGGAAACGTGCAGATGCGCGCAAGCGCCGAGGGCACCGGCGCGACCAGCGGCTTGACGCGTCGATCGCTCGAGACGTCGTCGAACGCGCACCGCATCCTGTTCCCGGCTGACACCTTGCACGTGCAACCGGTCGGGAGCACGCCCTTCTCGATCAGTCGCGGCGAGAGCGACGTCGTGCCGTTGAGCCTCACGTTGACAAACGCCAGCCAGCCTGGGGCCTCCGGTACAACGTCGAGCGTTCTGCTGCGAGAGCTGCGCCTGCGCGTCGAGACCGATCAGGGCGATGAGCTCGTACCCGCCGAGCTCTTTTCGCGCCTGGCGCTGCGCGAGGGAGGCATCACCTACGCCGAGACGACGGCGTTGCCCACGAGCGACGCCGAGGTCCTTCTGACTCCCCCGGCGCCGATCGAGGTCACCGCGAGCGAGCCGGTCACCCTCAGTCTCGTGTGCGACATCCTCGCTGCAACGGTGCACCCCGTGTTCCGGCTCGCGATCCTGGATGCCTCCTGGCTCACCGCGGAGGATGGAACGAGCACGCAGGGCGTCCGTGTGGTGCTGCAGCCGCAGCCCATCCGCTCCGGCGCCGGCCAGATCCACGCGGCGCCCACCCAGCTCGATGTGCGTGCACAGACGAGCCCCGACACGCGCGTGGGTCGCGGTCAAAGTGATGTCGTTCTGCTCCGCATCGAGGCGGAGAACCTGGGCGTCGACGGCCTGACCTCGGGCATCCGGCTTGGTGGTCTGGAACTCGCGATCACGGATGACGCCGGCGTCGCCCAGACCGACCCGTCCCGCTTCTTCCAGGGAGTCCGCGTCAAGAGCGGTGTGTCGCTCTTCGGTGAGACGACGATCGCAGCAAACGAGGACACCACCTTCACCCTGCCATTGTCGCTGCCACCGGTGATCGCGGTGAACACGAGTTCGCAGCTCACGATCCTTGGAGACGTCTCCGCGGGCTCGCCCACGGGTCGATACCGCGTGCGTTTGAGCGACGCATCGCGCTTCGAAGCGCGTGACGAGACCACGAACCAGCCGGTCCCGGTCGTCTACGCGAACCCGCCCGTCCAGGGCGCAACGATCGCAATCGAAGCACCCGCCGAGTCGCTGCGAGTGCGCGGCACGCCGGAGTTCCCGCCCCGCTTCACCGTGGGTGAGAGCGGGCGCAGGGCTCTGGTCGCCGATGTGAGGCACCCCGGAACTGCCGGCGTGGGGCGCGTGCACGTGCGCGGCATCACGCTGAAAGCGCGAGACGAAGCACGCCGCGCGTTGTCGCTCGATGCCTACATCGATCGGCTGCGTGTGCTCCGGGCCGGGCAGGAGATTGCCGTCGTGACGCAGCTTCCGGTTCAAGGCGACCTCGACGTGCCGATCACTGGCCTCGTGCTCGAGGCTGGGGAGGAGGCGTCGTTGCTCCTGGAAGTCGACGTCGAGGCGACCGCGCCCATCTCCTTCCTCGAATTGCTGGTTCCGGCGCTCGATGCGATCGATGCCAACTTGGGAAGCACGGTCGTCGTGACGCCGGAGTCGGGAGCGGAGCTGCCGCTCACCTCCGGGCTCACGCGCCTTGGATCACCCGCGACCGAGCTGGTTGTGGGCATGGAGAGCCAGATGCCGGCGACGTTGGTGGGAGACGGCAGGGAAGCCCCCATGGCGCGGCTCGAACTGGTCAACACGGCTGCATCCGGCTCTGGGAGCATCGACGTCGAACACCTGGTGTTTCGGGCTGCAGACCGCGACTTCGGCTCCATCCATCTGGGCGCCGCCGCGAGCCGCCTGCGCATCTACCTGGATGGCGACGTCTGGGGCGACAGCGGCGCAATCGCCGCGGACAGCGCCACCGTCGAGCTGCGCCCGGCGCAGGTCCTCTCGATTGCACCCGGCAGCGCCGTGAGGCTCGATGTCGTCGCCGTGCTCCGACACCCGGGCGTCGCCAGCGGTTTCCGCTTGGGCGTCGACGCGGCCGACGTTGGCGTCGTCCAGCCGGGAGGCGCGCTGCTCAACGTGCGCGTCGAGTCGGCCGCCGGCCAGGAGTTCCCCCTCTGGACCGAGCCGGGGAGCTTCGCTTCGAGATCGCTGCTCGGAAGCTTCGCGAACTTCCCGAACCCGTTCGCCGCAGGTCGCGAGAACACGACGTTCGTCTACTTCCTGCCGACGCCGGCACGCGTCGACCTGCGCATCCTCACACCGCGCGGAGAAACGGTCGCCACCCTTCTCGGAAACGCACCACGCGCGGCCGGGCTGCATCAGGTCGATACGTGGCGAGGCCGCAACGGTCGCGGCGCCGTGGTCTACAACGGTGTCTATCTCGCCGAGCTCGTGGTCACTCTGGAGGACGGCTCGCGCCACCGTTTGCTGCGAAGGGTGGCGGTCGTGCGATGAGGAAGCGAATGCCACAGACCGCGCTGCTCGCCGCCGCCACGTTGATCGCGGCTGCATCTCCGCTCCGGGGTGCCGAAGACGCGGGGACCCGTTCGGTATTCGCGTTCGGCGCGGGCAACCGCGCGCTCTCGATGGGTGCAGCCTACGTCGCCGTCGCGGACGATCCGAGCGCACCGCTCTGGAACCCGGCGGGTCTCGGGTGGGTGCCGCGACGTGCGTTCGATCTGAGCTACGCCAGCCTCTACGGCCTCGACATGTCGGAGCAGTACGCTGGGGTGGCCTTGCCGAGCTGGCGCTTCGGCACCGTCGGTCTGACCTTCCAGCAATTCTCTGCCGGGCGGATCGACATCCGCGATGACCGCAACTTCTTGATCGGCGAGAACGAGTCGGACAGTCAGACGCAGTTCGGACTCGCGTACGGCCGTTCCTTCGGACCCGCGTGGAGCCTCGGCGCGACCTTCAAGCTGCGTCGACACAGCCTCGTCGGTTACAGCGACACGGGGGCCGGTCTCGACACGGGTGTCCTCCTGCGCCCCGGTTTGCTCGCAGGGAGCGGCGCTCCCTGGGCACACCGGCTCACGTTCGGTCTGACGGTCCAGAACGCCGTGGAGCCGACGATCCGACTCGACCAGGTCGGCGTTCCCGATCCGGCGACCGTACGCGCAGGAATCGCGTACTGGCTGCCGGTCGCGGGGCATCACAGCGCCCTCGTCGCCTTCGATCTGGAGAAGACGAGCGCGGTAGACGTGCGACCGCACTTCGGCGTCGAGGCACGCATCCATTCGCTGTTGTCCGTGCGCGCGGGCTTCAATCACGACTTCGTCACCGCGGGGACCGGCATCCGGTGGCGCGATCTCTCGGTGGACTACGTCTTCGAGAGCAACGCGATCCACGACGTGCATCGTTTCGGCGCCTCCTTCCGCTTCGGAATGACGGTGGAGGAAAGCCGCATGGCGGCGCGCGAAGCGGAGGAGGAAGCTCTGGCGCTGCGACTGCGTGAAGAGTTCGCGAAACGGCAGGCAGAGCACGTCGACGACCTGCTGCGGCGCGCCGAAACGGAGTGCAAGCAGCAGCGCTTCGACTCGGCTCTCGAGATCCTGGCCACGATCGAGGTGCTGGCGCCGGATCACCCTCGGACCGAGCGTTTGCAGGCAGATTGTCTCTTCGCGAAAGCGCGGCATCTCGAAGCCAGCGGCGCCTTCGGCGACGCCGCGCTGACCTACGGGCGTGTCGTCGTACTGAGTCCGGGACACCAGGCGGCGACGTCCGGTCAGGAGCGCTGTCGTCGCCTCAGCGACCGACGGGCAGCACGCACCGAGGCGATCCGCCAGGAGTACGCTGGCGCCGTCGACGCCTTCACCGCCGAGGATTTCCTCCAGGCACGCATCGGCTTCGAGCGCGTGCTCGAGCTCAACCCGACGGATCGCGAGGCGCGCGAGATGCTCGGCCGCACGGAGCAAGCAATCGAGCGCAGAACCGAGAGCCACCTGCAGCTCGCGACGCGCCTGATCCAGGACGGCATCCTGGATGAAGCGGAAGGCTTGATCTCACGGGCGCGCAAGCTCGACCCGCAGGCAAGAGGAGTCGCGGACGCGGAGGCGCAGCTGCGCCGCGCACGCGCTGCCGCGGCGCGCGCTGCAACGGCACAAGCCGATCCCGACGTCGCGGGTGCGAGCCCCGATCCGGAAACGAGTGCCGCGAAGACGGCCGCTGCGTCGCCCGAGCGCCAGAAGGAGATGGACGATCTCTACCAGCGCGGCGTCGCAGCACTGCGGGACGGACGCGCTCAGGACGCCATCAAGTACTGGGAGCTGGTGTGGTCGTTCGACCCGGAGTATGAGCGCGTGCGTGATCACCTGAACCGCGAGTACGTCACCCAAGGCATGGAACGCTTTGCTCAGGGCGACCTCACGGGTGCCATCCAGGATTGGGAAAAGGCGCTGCGTGTCGACCCGAGCGACGAGAGGGCGCTCGCGTACATCACACGTGCGCAGGAACAGCTGGCACGCACGCGCCAGATTCTGGGTGAGGGCGACTGAGCACGGTCGAGACGATGGAGCGGAGATGAGCGACGACAGCGAACAGAGGCCCACGACGCGGCGCTTCAGCCGCTTCGCGAGCATTCGCTTCATCGTCTCGGCGGCGACCGTCGCCGTCGTGTCGAGCGCCGTTGTCGGCGTCGGGACCGTGGGCGAGCGCCACGTCCGAAGCGTGCTGACCAAGGAGATCGAGACACGCATGTTGATGACCGCGCGCAACCTCGCGCGCATGAGCGCAAGCTCGCTCCTCAGCGAGTTCCCGGAGCTGACGCTGCATCCGGTCATCAAGGAGATCCAATCGGATCACCCCGAGCTCGCCTCGGTGGTCGTCGTCGACCACAGAGGGCAGATCCAGGGTCACGCCGACGTCCGCAGTCTCGGAAGCTCCTACCGGGCTGCCGCGGATCTCAGGATGGTGCGGACGGATCACGTCCTCGCCCCCGGTGAAGGCTTCCTGAGCAACCCGGAGAACCTCGTCGCGCGCGTGCCCGTGCGACATCCGAGCGGAGCGGAGATCGGGCTGGTCTACGTGAGCTTCCATCGCAGCCATCTCGAGGCAGCGGTCACGGCGTCGCGCCGCCAGCAGGCGATCATGCTGCCGCTCTTCCTGGCGCTGGCGATCGCCAGCGCTCTCGTTCTGATGACGGTGCTGTTGCGCCCGATCGCCAAGCTGCGATCCGGCCTCGAGCGCATCGGGCGGGGGGATCTCGACACTCCGATCGAGCTGCGCGACCGTACCGAGTTCCAGATGCTGGCCGAATCGATCAACGACATGGCGAGCCAGCTGCGCACGGCGCAGGAACAGATGATGGACAAGGAGCGCCTGAAGCACGAAATGGAGCTGGCGCGCCAGATTCAGGGCTCGCTCCTCCCCGCTTCGAGCCTGGTGGCGGACGATTTCGAGATCCTGGGTGTGCATCAAGCCGCAGCCGAGGTGGGTGGCGACTACTTCGACGTCCTCGAGCTGCCCGATGGTCGTATCGGAATCGCGATCGCCGACGTCTCTGGAAAGGGTCTCGCCGGTTGTCTGGTGATGTCCATGGTCGCGGTGCTCCTGCGCTCGCTGCGGCGTGCCTACTCGCAGCCGACCGAGCTGCTCGTCGCCCTGGACGAGCAACTCTCGGGCAACCTGCGTCCCGGCGTTTTCGTGACGATGTTCTACGGCGTGCTCGATCCGAAGGCGGGTCGTTTGATCTACGCCTCCGCAGGGCATACTCCCGTGCTCGTACATCGTGCTGCCAGCGGCGAAGTGGAGTGGCACTACACCCAGGGCATTCCGATCGGAGCCGTGCGCGGTGGCGCATTGAAGCGGACGATCGAGGATCGTGAGCTCGAGCTGCATTCTGGCGACACGTTGGTGCAGTTCACCGACGGCGTCAACGAGGCGTGGGAACCGAAAGAGATGCAGCAGTTCGGTTTCCAACGCGTCGAAGAGGTGGTCAAACACAGCGCGCGACGTGGAGCCAAGTCCGTGGTCAATGGCATCCGCCGCTCCTTGGTGGCGTGGACGGGCGATCTGCCGCGCATGGACGACGAGACCGTGGTCGTCGTGCACCGGGTCGGCAAGCCCGGGGACATTCAGCGCACGACGGAGGAGAGGGATCTGTCGCACGACCTCGTCGAGCAGGTGTGGTTGATGCGCGAATCGGGGCACCAGGTCGAGCTGCGCGCCGACGCCCAGGAGCTGGCTGCAATTCGGCACTGGCTGCGCAGCTGCCCACACCTGCAGGACCTGCCGGAGCCCGATCTCGTGCTGCTCGAGCACGCGCTGCACGAGCACTGCTCGAACGTCATCGAGCATGGCTACCAGATGGACTCCTCGGGAACGCTCGATCTTTGGTGGATCCCCGACGGCAACATCTGGAACGACTACGACAGTCGCAACCCGGAGCTTTTGCGCAACGACCCCGGCCTGCTCGAACGGATTCACGCCGGCGTTTTTCTCATCCGCGATCACGGGGCCCCGTTCCCACCGTCGGATCCTTGCGATTCCGACCTCGAAAGCCCCGACGTGCGCAAGCGTGGACGAGGGTTGGGTCTGCGGATCATCCAGGAAGTGATGAACCCGCTCATGTATCAGCATGGAGGAGTGAACGGCAATCTGACCATCATGCGTTTCGATCCGATGCAGACGCAGCCACACAGGGAGGCTCGGCATGTCCCGTTCCCCGGATAGTGGGATCTATGCGATGGATTTCAAGATGTCAGAGCCCCAGCAGCACGGCCCGATTCTACTGCTGGAGCTCAGCGGGCGGCTCGACGGTCGAGCGGCGCAAGCACTTCAGCAGCGCTGCTCGGAGATCCGAAACCAGGGGTTTCAACGCCTGGCGCTCGATCTCTCGCGGATCACGTTTCTAGCCTCGAGCGGGCTCGGAGTGTTTCTGGCCGAGACGGAGGAGTTCTCGGAGGCGGGCGGGAGTCTGAGCCTCGTGGATCCGTCGACCGTCGTCTCGGCGGTGATGAAGCTCCTCAACGTCGATCGCTTTCTCTCCATCGTGTCCTCGATCGAGGAGCTGAAGAGCTCGATTTCATCCTGAGCGCGAGCTGCGGCTGAGCGGAGGGACCTGTGGCGCGAGAAGTCAAGAGCGGACGGACGCAAGCACCCCAGAAGGCTCAAGCGAGCCCGGCCCCGCAGGCGGATCGCAAGAGCCACAGCTTGGTGTCCTTCTTCGAGCTCAGCAAGGAGCTCGACTACTCGTTGAACGTCTACGACTTCGCCGACCGTGCCCTGTTCAACTTCATGGGGCACCTGGGAACGTCGCGTTCTGCGCTCTGGCTCCGGCCGTTCAACTCGTCCGGCGGAGCCGTCCTGGTCCGCAGCCACGGGGTTTCCGCAACGGCCGCGCGCAGCATCAGCGAGTGCGTCGGCAAGCTCGCCGACCGCTTCCTGAGCGACCGCCAGATCCTGTTCACCTCGGAGATCGCCGAGATTCTCGGAGAGTCAGACGGCAAGATCCTCGTCGAGCGTGGTATCGCGCTGCTGGCGCCAATCCTCGCACCCGACAAGCTCCTCGGCGTCGTGGCGCTGGGAACGCGCCTGACGGGTAGTGCGTACGAGCGCTTCGAGCTCGAGGTGTTGCAGGCCTCCGTGGACTTCTTCTCCGTGGCGCTACAGAACTCCCTCTTCTCACAGACGCTGCAAGAGAACAACCGCCAGCTACGGCGCGCCAACGAGAACCTCAAGGAGCTCGACCGTACCAAGACGGAATTCGTGAGCAACATGCAGCACGAGCTGCGGACTCCTGTGACCGTGATGCGGATGTACCTGGAGACCG
The DNA here is from genome assembly GCA_020349025.1 of Candidatus Latescibacterota bacterium. Taxonomy (GTDB): domain Bacteria; phylum Krumholzibacteriota; class Krumholzibacteriia. The sequence goes on from CP070763.1 coordinate 580,332, forward strand.
TACTCGAGGAGTTGCCTCGCGACGACAAGCATCGCGAACACCTCGATGTCGTGATGAAGCACACGGACAAGCTCACCAAGATGATCGAGGATCTCCTCGACTTCTCCAGCCTCAACGACAACAACCTCGAGGTCGATGTCGAGTCCGGCGACGTCGGGTCCGCTCTGAAAAGCTACTACGAGAAGCGTCGCAACGGCGTGGCCCTGGAGCTCCACGAGCTCCAGCTCGCGCTGACGCCACAGCTCCCGCCCGCCCACTTCGAACAGAAGCGGCTCTTCCAGGTGCTCGACATCCTCCTGGACAACGCGCTGCGCTTCACGCCACAGGGGACGGTCGTCATCCTGCGCTCGCTGGCGCAGAAAGGGGAATCGGGTTCGTGGGTCCGCGTCGAGCTCCAGGACAATGGACCGGGGATCCCCGAGGACAAGCTGCCGCAACTCTTCGTTCCCTTCCAACAGGTCGACGGCTCGGTCACTCGCCAAACGAGCGGGCTCGGACTGGGCCTCGCTCTGGCGAACCGACTGATTGAGGCCATGGGCGGCCGGCTCGTGGCGGCCAGCAAGGTCGGCAGAGGAACGACGATGTCCATCCTCCTCCCCAGCAGCTGAAGCGGCCGTGCCGCGCGGCCGCCGCGATGCCATTCCGAGTTTGCCAGGCTGGGTGTATATTGAGGGCGAACGTCCCGACTCGTCCCGGAGAGGTTCAATGGCGCTGTGCGTTCAGGAGATCGACGACGTCGCGGTCGTCGCAACCTCGGGAACGCTCCGTGGTGGTCCAGAGACGGAGGAGCTCGAAGCGAAGCTGCGCGAGCTTTGTGAACAGGGGTTTCGCAAAGTCCTCCTGGATCTCAGTGAATCCACTTTCATGACCAGCAAGGCCTTTGGGATCCTGTTCGGTTGCGTCGAGGGCGCGGATGAGAAGGGCGTCCTCTTCTACCTCTGCAGCATGCATCCACGCGTTCGCAAGGTCGCGGATCTGATCTGGCACGAGCGCGCGCCGCGCTACTTCGAGACGCGCCAACTGGCGCTGGCGGAGCTGGCGCGTTCCTGAGACTCACGGCGACGTCCGCCGCGGACAACCGGGCAGCGCCGCTTCCGCGGCGACGAAGTCGGCTGGCACACCCTGAAGACAGCTTGCCGGATCGCAGCAGGTGTGACAGACGCGCTTGAAGGCGCGGAAGCCGCGCAGGGTCACACCCGGCGCCAGATGCCCCGGCTGGGCCGGCTCCCGCCCCACCAGGTCGGTGCTCAGGTACTTCTTGTTGTCGTCCGCGAAGACTGTCACAACGGTGCTTCCAGCCCCCAGCTCCTCGAGAATCTGCAGGGCCGCAAGGAAGTTGGCACCGGATGAGATACCGACCGCGAGGCCGAGCTCGCGCGCCAACTTCTGAGCCATCAAGATGGCGTCGCCGTCGTCCACGTCGACCACTCGATCCATCGCGTCCAGGTCGACGATGGCGGGGACGAACTCGTCCGAGATTCCCTGGATCCGATGCTTGCCGACGCGGTGCCCGGTCGACAGGGTCGGCGAGTTGGAGGGCTCGACCGGATGCACCCGGATCGCGCCGTTCTGCGCGCGCAGAAACTGCCCCGCGCCCATGATCGTTCCCCCCGTACCCACACCCGCGACGAACGCGTCCGGCGTCAGTGCGCGAAACCGCAGCTGCCACCAGATCTCGGGTCCGGTGGTCTCGGCGTGCGCATCAATGTTGTCGCGGTTCGAGAACTGGCGCGGTAGAAACGCGTGCGCCAGCTTCCCGGCGGCCGCTTCGGCGCGATCGATGCATCCGCGAAAGCCCCCCTCCTCGCGGCTCACGAGCTCGATCGACGCACCGAGGCTGCGGATCAGATTGATGCGCTCGCGACTCATCCAGTCGGGCATGTAGATCGTCACCGGATGTCCCAGCGCGCGCCCGATCGCCGCGATCGAGATCCCTGTGTTCCCACTCGTGGCTTCGAAGATCGGCACACCCGGCTCGAGCATGCCGCGTTCGTACGCCCGACGCACGATGTGGAGCGCCATGCGATCCTTGATGCTTCCGGTCATGTTCAGGTGCTCTGCCTTGGCGTAGATCACCGTCTCGCGCCCGCGGAAGCTCAGGTCGATCGCCAAAAGCGGCGTGTTCCCGACGAGGGACTTAAGGCCCAACAGACGTTGCTCGAGCGTGTGCTCCATGCAGCCTCTCCCGATCGCGGCGCTCAGCCTACCAGCGTGGTCTCACAAGCAACCCGGGCTGACCGCTTGTCCTGATTTTCGGAGCCGAAGCGCCCTTTGACAACCAGGCTGGCCACCTCTTCTGCAGCGGAGCTTGCCCGCGAGCGATTCCATGCCGAGATTCAAGCTGGAGGAGTGTTCCAGATTCTCAGGAGGACTCCGATGCGATTCAAGAGCCGAATCTCCCGTTGGGGCGCCGCATCGATTGGGATGCTCGCTTTCCTTGGCTGCAGCGCCGATCGCAAGTCCCCTTCCGGCTTCCGGTTGCCCGATGGCGACCCGATCGCGGGGCTGGCCGTCGTGCAGGAGATGCGCTGCCACGCGTGCCACCGGATCGAGGGGCACGACGAGCTGCCCGCGCCGATTGCCGATCCAGCGGTTCCGATCGCGTTGGGCGGCACGGTCGCGGTGCTGCCGACGGATGGCAAGCTGGTCACGTCGATCATCCATCCGTCGCATCAGATCTCGTCGCGCTATGCGCACGACATGGTCAAGAGCGGCGACCTGTCACGCATGGGCGACTACTCGGAGACGTTGACGGTGCGCCAGATGATCGACCTCGTGGCCTTCCTGCACACGGTGTACGAGGCGCGGGTCGGTGAGCCACGTGAGGGCGCCGATTGGCGCATGACGCGGCGTGGAGGCTGAGGCCGCGCGTGGCGTGGAAACAGCTCTCCATGATCGTACGCAGCGAGGACGCGGCGCACGTCGAACCGCTCCTCTTCGAGCACGGCGCCCTCTGCGTCGCCCACGCGGAGGTGGGCGACTCCCCCTGGTACGAAGCCGCCCCGGGTGAGCCCTGCCCGTGGGAAAGGGTCCGGCTGCTGGTCTTGTTCGATGTGGGCGTCGACGCCGAAGCGCTCCTCGCCGCGCTGCGCAGCGCGCTCCCCTCCAACGTCATCGACGAGGCGGCGTTCCACGAGTTGCTGGATCGCGACTGGGTGCGCGCCTGGATGGAGCGTTTCCAACCGCTGCGTTTCGGCAAGCGCCTCTGGATCTGCCCCACGACGCTCGCGCCGCCCGAGCCCGCCGCCGTCAACATCCGGCTCGATCCAGGCCATGCTTTCGGGACCGGAACGCACGAGTCGACGGCGCTCTGCCTCGAGTGGCTCGACTCCGCCGAGCTGGGCGGACTGGGCGTGCTCGACTTCGGGTGTGGCTCGGGGGTCCTGGCCATTGCCGCGCTTCGCCTCGGGGCCGACGAGGCCTGGGCCTGCGACATCGATCCGCTCGCGCTCGACGCCACACGCAGCAACGCGGAGCTCAACGGAGTGCGATCGCGTCTGTGGGTGGGCACGCCAGACGCGCTTCCCTGTGCGCGGGCCGACGTCCTGATCGCCAACATCCTGCCGCGCACGCTCTACGATCTGGCGCCCGCTCTCGCCGCGCTCCAACAGCGCGGCGACCGCATCGTGCTGTCCGGCATCCTCGAGGATCGCGTTGCACCGCTTCTGGAACGCTACGGCGACCACTACGCGCTCGAGCCGGCGGCGCGGCGCGGCGACTGGGTTCTTCTCTCGGGCACTCGTCTGGCGCCCACGACCTGACCCTACGACCCCATCATTTCCACCTCGAGGCCCGCCTCGAGCGCGTGATCGATGCGCTCGCTCACCTCTTTGAGGTGGGAGCGCGTGTAGGGACCGAGGTTGCCCGCCGCGCTGAGCGCGCGATCGATGCGTGCCTTCAACTGCTGCAGCTCGGTGCGGGCCACGGAGCGCGCATCGGCCGGCATGCGTGACGGTGGATGGGTGAGGATCCGGGTCATCCGATCCACGTACAGGCGCTGCAGGTTACGGCGCATGCTCGGGATGTTGCGCACCTGCTGCCCACCGATCTCGCTCCAGATCGAGGTCGTGAGACCGTTCATCAGCTCCGGCATCGTCAAGACCTGATCGTAGCCGAACTTCAGCTCGCCATCGGCGATGCGGGAGAGGCGATACGGGTGCGTGATCTGGTTGAGGAAGGCGCGCTGGATGTTGAGCGCGATCTCGTGCAGCGGGAAATCGATGCGCCCGCTCCAGTTGTTCACGTAGCCCCAGTGACTCCAGCGGTACGCCCCCATCTGCTCGAAGGTCTCGCGCGGGAACGCAAACGAGTCCTCGCTGAAGACGCGGCTCATCAGCAGATCCAGCGCTTTCTGCTGCTTCGCCTTGGGGACGACCTCGAAAGGCTTGCGACCCTGTGGGTCGCCGACGTGATCGCGATTGACATACTGCCCGCCGATGTACTTCACGGCCGGGAGCATCGACACGAAGTATCCACCCAGGTGCCACGACATGGCGCTCGTGAGGTCGTAGTAGGGAGCGTTCTCCACCAGCATGTACGCAGGCAGGTCGTTCCACAGTCCGCGAATGAGGGCCGTGCGCTGCTCGCTCCACGCGAGTGGATCGTCGCTCAGGTCGAAGACGTTGATCGTGGGGTCGAGTGCGCCGGCACCCCACGTGTCCTCATCGGTGCCGTAGGCGTGACCGTCGTACGCCGCTCGGCGCGCCAGCGCCGCAGCTCGTGCCGCATCGAGCGTGTAGCCATACTCGATGGCCCAGCGATCGTAGGTTCCCACCGTGGTCGAGTAGTAGTGCCCGTTCGCCTCGCCGTTGGCGGCGATGTTGGCCGTCGGGTACTCCATGACCGAGTTGAACAGACCGTTCTGGCTCGTCCACATGCGATCGTGCAGCCTGTCGAAAGGTGTGTCGGTGGAGCCGCGGAAGTTGTGGCGCAGGCCGAGCGTGTGCCCCACCTCGTGCATGACGACCCACTTCAGGAACTCGCCCAGGAACTCGACCGGCACCGGCTCACCCGGCTCGATCTCTCCGCGCGCCACGAGCGCGCTGTGGACGAGCGACAGCTGCATCGCCAGCTGCGTCCCGAAGCTCTGATGCTCGAAGCCGAGCCTCGACAGCCCCAGATCCATCCCCGCCGGGTCCAGCAGCTGCTCCACCATGGCGGCAGGATCGACGAGGCGGCGCCAGGCGTTGCGCGCACCCAGCATGATCACGGCGTCGAAGAGGATGTCGGCGTCGAGGACCTCACCCGTGCGCGGATCGACCATCGACGGGCCGATGGCACCGTAGCTGGGGATGTCGGTCGCGACCCAACGGATGGTCGCGTAGCGGATGTCCTCGGCATCGGCCTCGCGCGGTAGGACGTCGGCGCGAACGGCGTTCTTCCACCCCGCCGCCTCGAAGGCCAGGTTCCACTCCTCGATTCCAGCCTTCACGTACGGCTGCAGCTCGGCGGGGATGGCGCGGTCGATGTAGTACGTGATCGGTTTCTTCGGCTCCCACAGGTCGCCGCGCTTCTTGCCCCTCTCGAGTCGCCAGCGCCGAATGTAGCGTTTGAAGAAGGTCTTCTCCTGCTGCGAGTAGTCTTTGTGCACGGTGAGGAAGTACCCCACGCGGTCGTCGCCGGCGCGCGGCTGCATCGGCTGCTCGGGCAGTCGCGCCAGAATCGCGTAGATGGAGACTGGGATGTAGCGCGAGTCCGGGACCGAATTGATGTTCACCGGCTCGCCGGGGCTGAACGTGAGCTTGGTGCGGATGTTGACGTTCTCCGGGAAGACCTTGACGAACTCCAGATAGCTGCGTTTGGCGTCGAGCTGCGCACGACCCGGGCGGCCGCGTGTGCCCGAGGCCGCGAAGCGCACGAACTGGCCGATGCCGGCGATGTCGGAGACGAACCACTTCTGGACGTCGATCAGCGCCGCCTTGTCGTCGTCGCGCATGCTCACGATCTCGGCCGCAGCCAGGACGGAGGAGCCGAAAGCGAAATCCACCTGTCCCTCGTGATCGGGGTCGCTGGCGGTGAAGTGGATCGGCCGTTGCAGCAGATAGATGTTGTTGCCGTGTCGCTCCAACGCCACGACTCGCCCTTCCCAGGAGAGCATCGCGCCACCGTTCAGCCGGACGTTGCGTCCGATCCCCTCGGCGACCTCGAAGCCCATGAGAAACTCCTCGCCGAGGCGCTCCTCGGGGACCGCCATGAGCACGGTGCCAGGCTTCGTGTAGAAGTCGAAGAACCCCTCCTCGTGCTCGCTCCCCTCGGTGACCTCGTCGAAGGGCTTGAACGGCCCCTTCTTCTTGCTGTCTCTCTTGTCAGTCGTCTGCGTCGCTTCGGCTTCAGCTTTCTGGGCTCGCTTGCTCTTGCGCGCAAAAGCCGCGCTGGGCACCAGGAGCGCCGCGCACAAGAGCGTCAACAGCACGCGTCTCACGATCGATTACCTCCAACGAGTCGTGGAACCTGAGGGGTCGTGGTCGAATGGACACACACAAACGACGCGGACCCTCCGGGCCGAAGCCCGATGGGTCCGCGTCGAATGCCGGTCGCCGCACACGCTCGCCGCGCGACCTCAGAAGGAGAGGCCGAAGAGAATCTGGTTCGTCGTGATCTTCGTCTCCGACTCACTCTGCTCGCCGCCGACGTCGCGGACGCCGAAGAGGAAGCGGATCTCGAGCAGGAAGTTCTGCGACTGCAGGCCCAGGCCGATTACAGGCTGCCAGTCGAGCGTCGTCGCATCCTCGATGTCGAGGTCGACGTCCTCTCTCGTGGCCTTGTCCGTGTACTTCACCTTGGCCTGGGCGCGGATGTCGAAGTTGCCGCCACCCAGGATGTAGCCACGGAAGTTCGGCTCGTTGGCGAAAGCCAGCTGTGCCATGAGCGGGATCTCGACCGACTGCATGTCGATCGCGTACTCGTCACCGACGGCTGGCATGAGCTGGAAGTCGGGATCGCTCGCTCTGCGGCTGTTGATGGTTTCCTCGCTGATGAAGGCGTCTGCCTGCTTGTCGACGTAGAGCGCCTCGATCTGCGCGCCAAAGTGACGGCTGAAGAGCGGCAGGTAGAGCCCCACGCCTGCGGCCCAGCCGTAGCCGGCGCCGGTATCCTGGTAGTTGTTCGAGGTCAGGTAGGTCGCCACGAACCCACCCTTGATCTGGTAGCGCAGATCAGACCTGTAGTCGTCACCGTACTGGGCAGAAGCAACCGTCGGCGCGGCGATCAGAACGGCGAGCGACACCCCTACGACCCAGCGTTTCATGAAAACTCCTTCTCTGGTTGATCACGTCAGTGGGCGAGCCTACTCAATGTACAGAATTTCCTTCGGCCGCGCTAGAGACTCGCCGAAACAGCGCAACTCCTTCCAGACCAGGGTATTGAAGCCCCGGATCCAGCGACCCCGCGCGCTTCGTTCGGGGCCTTTCCCGCACGGCTGCGCCGCGTCACGCGCTCCCGGATGGTACGGCCGCGGGGCGAGCGCGACAAGGCGGCCGAACCCCCGACCGGCCGCTCTGCGTATGCTACTCTGGACCCAGGCATGGCAAAGGAGCGAAACCATGGGCCTCTGGACTGCTGTCGTCTTGATCGTCGCCATCGGTGTCCTCAGTGAGATGTATCGGGCGCGCTTGAAGGCGCAGGCGGGGCGAACCAATGCCGCGTACGAGGACCTGGCGAAACGACTCGTTCGACTCGAAGACCGCATGGCCAACATCGAAACGATTGTCCTCGAGCAGGAGAAGGCCAAGCGCTTTGCCGAGCTGCATGCCGAAGGCAAGCCCAGCTAGCGGAGCGCTCCGCTCGCGGCGCCTGTGCATCCTCCTTCTCTTGACGAGCTGCACTTTGGCGCGTGCCCAGGAGCCGGAGGAGCCGAGCGCCTCGGGTTCCTTGAACTACGCTTTCGCGACCCAGCTCGGGTCGGGCATCTACAGCGTCAATGGGCGCACCGCTCAGATCTACCGCATCACGGTTTCCCCCCAGATTCGCTCGTCGGAGGAGAGCTGGGGCCTGAGACTCCGGCTCCCGCTGACATTCGGCTTCTACGATTTCAAGCTGGAAGACGTCATCGAAAAGGGGCTGCCGGACCGACTCGGAACGCTTGCGTTCGTCCCGACTGCGGAGTTCGAGTTCCACGCGCGTCGGGAGTGGTGGCTTCTGCCGTTCGCGGGCATGGGCCTCGGCAAGGACTTCTCTGGCGGCGAGTTCAACTTCATCTTTGCGCTGGGCGCGCGCAGCCTCGCCATCTTCCCGTTCAAGCGCAGCGACCTGCGTCTCGGGAACCGGCTCGTGTACACCGGATACACGTCGGACAGCCTCGACTTCGTCGACGATTTTGGCATGTTCGAGACGGGTCTCGACTGGCGGCGTTCGCTCGGCTTTCAGCTGCGCGGCCACGTCGTCGACGGCAGTCTCTTCGGCGCCAACTACCTCTACTTCGTCAGCCCACAGCTCTTCCGCCTGGCGCCGGAGCCGATCGAGATGCGCACCGAGTGGGAGTTCGGTTTCACGCTCGGCTTCACGGAGGCGTGGAAGGTGCTCGGCATCAGCATGCCGCGACTCGGGCTCAGCTACCGCTTCGGGAGCGGAGCCGAGGCGCTTCGCTTCATCATCGGTGACCCCTTCCCGATCGATTCGCCACGCGACCGCGGCCCGCGGGTTCAGTAGGGATTGCGCCGGGTCGCGCCAACACGGGACCTCCGCGGCGTTGTGGTGCTCCGCACGGCGTGTGTAGACTCGCTCGAGTCGCGGCCTGAACGCGCGGAGTGCGATGCGAGCATGAGTACGAGCGCGCCCGGAGCGTGGCGCCTCCTTGGCGAGGCGATCGCGGAACGCTATGCGCGCTCCAGCTGGCGTCTCCTTGCGCTCGTCCTGGTGGGGTTCTGGGCGCCGCTGGCGCTGCTCTACCTGCTGCGCGGCATGCGCGGCGTCGTGCTCGGCGTGGCCGCGTATGGCGCCGCCGGGGTGTTCACGCTCAGCTATGCGCGCCCGTTCGGGACCCTCGTCAGCGCGCTCTTCATCGCCTACTCCGGTCTCGACCTCTACCTGCCGGGGCCGGTTGCGTGGGGGCTGCTGCTCATCGTGGCCGCGCGCGCGCTGATCGATGCGCTGGCGGGCCGAGCCCTCGACTGGGGGACGGCGGCCTTTCGCATCTCGACCACACTGCTCCTCGCAATCGCCTTCACCTCGCTCATCATGGCGCGCACGCTCGAGGCCGCCTCGGGGCGCCTGTTCAACATCGGCGTGGGCATCCTCCTGCTCATCGCCATCTCGGCGTACGTCAACCGGGCGCACCGGTTGCGCATCGTGGTCACCACGCTGGCACTCGCTTTCGGGCTCAACGTCCTGGTCATGCTGCTGGAGGTCGCACGCAGCGGCGGCATGTCGCTCTTGACGAGCCCCACCGAAGCCACACGCCTCGGGATCGGCGACGTCAACAAGACCTCCGTGCTCGCCTGCTGTCTGATTCTCCTCGTCGTGCAGCAGGTCGGACGCACACGCGGTTGGCTGCGGCTCGCGCTCCTGGCCGTCCTGCCGCTGTGCGTCGTTTCGATCGTGCTGTCGGTGTCGCGCATGGGGATGATCCTGCTTGCGATCACCATCGGAGCCCTAGCGCTGCAGGCACGCCGAGCACGCCCCTTTCTTCTCACTGGAATCGCTGGATTCGTCCTCCTCCTGTTCAAGCTTCCGGCCGATTACTGGACGCGCTTCATCTCCCTGTTGCAGTTCCGCGGCATCATCGTCGATCGCTCGCTCCAGCTGCGTCAGCATGCTCTCGAGGCCGGCTGGCAGATCTTCGTCGAGCACCCGTGGCTCGGCATCGGCCTCGGCAACTTCCACTCCGAGTCGCCCCGCTACATGTCGGTGGCGCTCTGGGCGCACAACACCTACATCGATGCAGCGGCAACGATGGGCCTGTTCGGCTTCCTGGCTTTCGTGGCCTGGCAGCTGAGCGGCCTCGGGATGGTCGGCCGCGCCGCGCGTCTCTGGCGCGTCGCCGGACGCGAGCACGACCGCGCCTTGGCGATCGGCATCGGCTTCGCGCTGCTTCTCATCTACCTGGCCGCGGTCACGCTCGACTACGTGTTCCACATCGACCTGTGGCTGTTTCTGGCTCTCGCCAACGCGGCGCGGCTGTGTGCGGAAACGGGCAACGAGTGAGGCGTGCGGCCCGTGCGATCTGTCGTGTGCTATCCTGACGACCATCGGTCAGAGTGCGACGCTCCGACAATCCCCTGGAGGCTTCATGGCCATTCGGATCGAGCAGTTGGGCGACGTTTCGGTCGTGGTTGCGGAAGGGATGTTCAAGGGCGGAAGCGAGACCACGGAGCTGGACGACGTCCTCCGCAAGCTGATGGTCGAAGAGAAGCGCCCGAAGATCCTCCTGGACGTCACCGGCACCGATTTTCTCGGCAGCTCGGCGATTGGCGTGATCGGAGCAGCGCACGGGCATGCCCGCGATCACAAGCTCAACCTCTGGATCTGCGGCATGCAGCGGCGAGTCCAAGCCGTCTTCGACCTCATGCAGTTCGGCCCCGAGCTTCGCGTCTTCGAGTCGAATCGCGAGGCGATCGAAGCTCTGCGGGGAATCGAGCTCGACGGGCGCTAGCGGTCGCAGCGTTCACGGCATCGGGCGGCCCGCCACGATGGCGGCGAGCGCTCGCCCCGAGAACGCGGTCAAGACCTCGTTGTCCTCCCCCTGCGCAAAGAGCCCGTACTGCTCGCGTTTGCTCGCGCTCTGATAGGGGCCACAGGCACGACGCACGCTTTTCTGCACGCGGCGATCCGAGCCGAGCCGGCGGTCGTACCAGATCAGGAAGTTGATCACGGCTGGTGTGCGCGCGAAATCCCCGTGTACCGGACCCACCCACGTTCCATCGCGTGTTTGCTCGCCGACGAGCCACGCCACGTGTCCGCCGAGCGGCTCGCGCAGCCGATCCACGAGCGTCGAGTCGCCGAGGTGCGCGTCGGCGGCCATCCACCCTTCCTGCACGTACGCCGCGTTGCGCAGCTTGCCCTCGAAGCGCGCATGGCTGGGAAAAGAGCCGTCCGCCTCGAGCTGCTCCAGCGTGAAGTCGAGCGCCGCCATGGCACGGCGTTTGTACTCGGGGCGTCCGCTCCGATGGTAGAGCCAGGCGTTGAGGCTGATGCCCGCAAGCGCGGTGCTCACGAGGTACGGCTCGTCGTACCATCCCATGTCGGAGCGCCAGACGCGGCCGCCACCCCTCCGTTCCAGCTCGGGCCAGCCGGTGCCGACGGCACCCGAAGAGAGCAGCATTCCGTCACGCTCGATGGCGGCGAGATACCGCCGTACCGCACCTTCGTAGCGCTCGAGACGCGCTGAATCGACGTACGCTTCCAGAACCGGGAAGACGCAGAGCGCGGCCGCCATGTCCGCCAGATAGCCGGCCGGGTAGCCGATCGGCAGATAGCCGTCGTCGTTCTGAATGAGCAGGAGCGAGTCGCCGAATGCCACCGCCCGTCGCAACCACGCGCGTGCAACCTCCGGCTCGACCTCGTCGCCCACGGCTTCGTGCGCGGCGATCAACGAGCGCATGAAGTAGCTCTCCACGAAGAGCCGCTGCGCGGGAGCGTCGCGCTCCATGGTGTGCTGCGCGATCTCGAGGAGGGCCGCGTGCATGGCGCCGGGACTGCGTGTGTAGGGCTGCTTCTCCTTGGCCTCGAGCGGCGGGGCGATCGTGTATGACGACCCGAGCAGAAGAGCCACGAGCAGCGCACACGTGATCCGGATCTTCGAGACAGGTGCAATCATGGAGCGTCTCCGTTGGGAAGAGAGTGACAGATCCGCACTGCACCGCCAAGCTCGCGCTCCGTCGCGCCCAAGCGACGTCGCGCCTCACTTGACAGGCGTCCCCCCGCATCCTAGTCTTTCCCTGCCCACCCGCCACGGTTCACACCGTTGGTTTACGAGGATAGGTACGATGCGACCCCTCGTGTGGAGCTTCGGCGCTGCGCTTGCCGCGTTCGTGAGCGTGGGAAGCATACCCTCCCGTGCATTCGACGTTGCCGCCTTCCAGGAACACCTGCGCCTGGTGCGCGATCTCGAAGCCGACGAGCTGATCGATTCACGGCGGCCCTACGGACCGTATCTGTTCCGTGTGCCGGACGCAGCGCCGAACGCCGAGTATCTCGACGCCATCACCCGGTTCTTCGAGCTGACAGAGGATGAACGGGAGCTCCTGCGCCGGCACGACTTCATGGTGAGCGAGCGCCTGGCGTACGAGTCGTTCGGCAGCGCCATGCGCGAGATTTGGCACGCTGACCTGCCGCTCTACGTCTCGAGCGACGCCATTCTGCACGCGTTGCATCGCTCCTACGTCAACATCCTGGGCTGGATCGAAGAGAACCAGCTGATGCACATGCTCGAGCAGGCGCTCGAAGAGATGGATGCCGGCTGGCCTGCGCTCGACGCGCGCTATGCGGCCATCCCGGGCATGCGGGCGAGCCTCGACGATGTCGACGTCTACCTCACCGTGGCGCGCAGCCTCCTCGCCGGCGAAGCGCTGGCCTCGGCCGGCGGCAACAACGCTGCCGTACGTGCTCTGCTCGATCTCGTCGAAGCGGAGCAGGTGGCGTCGGTGGCGCTCTTCAACGACACCCCGCGCCTGTACGATTTCAGTCAGCTCAAGCCACGCGGGCACTACGCTCAGGGCCGCAACTTGCCGCGCTACTTTCGCTCCATGATGTGGCTCGGGCGCACCGAGCTTCGCTTCACGCCACCCGCACACGTGATCCCGCCGACGCTCGATCCGACACGCGAGATCGTCGACGCCTTCTTGCTGCGCGAGCTCGCGGACGGCAGCCCCGCGCGCGGCAGGCTCGACACCATCAACGAAACCATCCGCGCGCTGGTCGGCGAGCAGGACAACATGATTCTCGCCGAGCTCGATCGCCTCGCCGAAGCACTGGCGATCACGAACGTGGACGTGCTCCTCGACCCCGAAATGCAGGATCGGGTGCAGGCAGAGCTGCAAACCGGACACTACTCCGGCCAGGAGATCAACTCGCAGATCCTGTTCGCCGACCCCATGGATCCGGAGGCCATCACGCCGCCGCGCGCATTCCTGCTCATCGGGCAGCGTTTCGTTCTCGACTCGTTCGTGACGGCGGGCGTCGTCTACGACAAGATCCGCTACAAGGGGGTCGATGTCTTCCGCGGCCTGCCGTCGACGCTCGACGTCCTCTATGCGCTCGGCAACGATGACGTGCTGCCGCTTCTGCAGGAGGAGCTCGATCGCTACAAGTACGCCGCCAACCTGAGCGCCCTGCGCTACCTGATCGACGGCTACGACGAGAGCTACTGGAGGCAGAGCCTCTACACGGTGTGGCTCCACGCCATTCGCAGCCTGGCGGAGTCGGGGCGCCAACCCGACGTGCCGCAGTTCATGCGCACCGGCGCCTGGCAGCAGCAGAAGATGAACACGCAGCTGGCTTCCTGGACCGAGCTGCGGCATGACAACCTGCTGTACGCCAAACAGTCGTATACGGGTGGGGCCGTGTGCTCCTACCCGCGCACCTACGTCGAGCCGGTGCCTCAGCTCTACCGCATCCTCGGCGTCTTTGCCGAGGACGCCATCGCCGCGTTCGGATCTCTTCTCAGCGGCTCCGCGCTCGAGCGCATCGAGGTGTTCTTCACCGATATGAGCTCGATCATGCGCACGCTCACGGTGATCGCGGAGAAGGAGCTCACCAACGAGCCGTTCGACACGGCCGAGGAGACGTTCTTGAGCGAGGTCCTCTTCGAAGGTGGGGTGTGCACGGTCGTCGAAGGTGGCTGGTACCGGCGGCTCTTCTTCGAGGACACCGATGCGCCCACGAGCGTCGAGGATCTGCTCATCGCCGACGTCCACACCCAGCCGACCGACGCGTTCGGCAACCTGATCGGGCGCGTTCTGCACGTCGCCACCGGCCGTCCCGAAATGGGCGTCTTTCTCGCGACACCTCCCGGCCAGCCGCGCACGGCGTTTGCGGGTCCCGTGTACAGCTATCTCGAGCACGTCACGCTCGATTTCGAGCGCCTGAGCGACTCCGAGTGGCAGTCGCTGTACGAGACCGGTCCTCCGGCGCGCCCGGACTGGACCCACGTCTACCTCGCCGACGCGAACGGTCGCATCCGCGACAGCGGGCGCCGGCTCGTGCCCGCGGGCGACGAGCCGCGCGACTGGATCCTGCACTCCGGGCTGCCGGCGCGCGTCGTTCTCGCGCCGGCGCAGCCGAATCCTTTCAATCCCTCGACGCGCCTGAGCTTCCGGCTCGATGCGAGCGGCGCGACCCCGGTCCGCCTCAGCGTGTACGACACGCGCGGCCGGCACGTGCGCACGCTCGTCGACGAGCCGCTGTCGGCGGGCACGTACCATGCGCGCTGGGACGGAACCGATAGCCGCGGCCACGCGATGGCGTCCGGCACCTACCATGCGCTCCTCCAGGTCGGCGAGCAGACTTCGGGCCGCAAGCTGGTGCTGCTCCGATAAGTTCGCCGCGCACACCGAGACGCCGAGTCCGCTACACTCTCGCGACCCCATGTCGGCCGGACACCGAGCCCCGGAGCGCGGGATGAACCGCAAGATCTCCACCACGACTTCGATTGTGCCGTGAGTCGCGCTCGCGACTGCAGCCCCTCATGCCAACGAGTCGGCAGACGCGAGGAGTGTCATGAACCAGGTCGCCGAGAGTTACGTGCGTCTCGTTCTCGCCGTCGGCGTGCACGACGACGGATACGTCGACGCGTACTACGGTCCGGAGGAGCTGCGTCGACAGGTCGAGTCGAATGCCGAGCCGCTCGAGACGATCGGAGCCGGCGCGACGCAAGCTCGCGCCCAGCTCGAGTCCGTGTCACTCGATGGCCTCGACGAGCTCGAGCGCCTGCGCCATGAGTTCCTCGATCGCCAGCTCGGTGCACTCGTCGCTCGCATCGACATGCTTCACGGGAAGAAGCTGCGCTTCGACGAGGAATCCCGGGCACTCTACAACGCCGTGGCTCCGGCACACAGCGCTGCGCACTACGAGACGATTCTGGCGCAACTGGACGAACAGCTTCCCGGCGAAGGCTCGGTGTCGGAGCGCCGTGAGACGTTCCGCGAGGAGTTCGTCATACCAAAGGCAAAGCTGGACAGCGTGTTTCGGGCGGCAATCGAAGAGTGTCGCAAGCGCATCCGCCCCTGGGTCGAGCTTCCGGATGACGAGGACTTCCGGCTCGAGTACGTCACCGACAAGGCGTGGTCCGGCTACAACTGGTTCCAGGGTGGCCACCAGAGTCTGATCCAGATCAACACCGACCTACCGATCCACATCGACCGTGCGATCGATCTGGCGTGCCACGAAGGATACCCGGGGCACCACGCGTACAACGTGTTGCTTGAGTGGCGTCTGTACGAGGAGCGGGGCTGGTCCGAGTATTGCGTCTATCCGCTCTTCAGCCCGATGTCGTTGATCGCGGAAGGATCGGCGAACTACGGCATCGAGCTCACCTTCCCCGACGAGGAGCGCATCAAGTATGAGAGCGAGCACCTCTTCCCGCTGGCGGGGATCGACCCGAATCGTGCGGAGCTCTACTACGAGATCGAGAAGCTCGCCGAGAAGCTGAACTTCGCTGGAAACGAGGCGGCGAGGCGCTATCTCGATGGCGAGATCGGCGAAGAGGGAGCCGTCGAGTGGCTGCAAAACTACGCACTCATGTCGGAAAAGCGTGCGCGCCAGCGCGTGCGCTTCATCGAGAAGTACCGCAGCTACGTGATCAACTACAATGTCGGCAAAGAGCTCGTGCGCGAGTACATTGAAGCGGCCGGCGAAGCCCCTGAAGCGCGCTGGCGACGTTTCACAGCGCTTCTCTCCTCACCCCGATTGCCGTCGGGGTTGAAGTAGCGCGCCGGCCTGCGACCACGCGCGAGCCTCAGATCGTCGATCGGATCCTCCTCTCGTTCACGAACCACTGGGCGAGCTCGGGCCTGCCGAGACGCCACACCATGTTCCCGGGCGCACGCCCGCGCACGCTCGCCCGCCCAGCATGGATGTAGTGCAGGTGGTGCGCCGCGCACACGGCGTGGAGGTTCCAGTCGGTATCGGGACCGCCGTGGCTGCGCTCCTGGATGTGGTTCACCTGC
>CP070763.1:596531-617561 GCA_020349025.1 Candidatus Latescibacterota bacterium
CCCTTCACATCGATGATGGCGGTGGCGCTTTCGAGCGGCAGCTCGTGGAACTCGCGGTGCGGCGCGGCAACGACGACGCCCTGGATCTCGCCGCGATCGAGCATGGAAGCGGCCTCGGTCACCTCGACTGGCTCGACGTGGAAGTGATCCCGGATGCGTTCCTCGTCCAACCAGGGGTCGCATCCCACGACTCGACAACCAAACGATTGCAGCTCGCGGATCAAATGCAGGGCACGACTGTTGCGGTCGTCGGAGCAGTTCTCCTTGAAGGTGAGGCCCAAGACCAGAATCGTGGCGTGGGCCGCGGCGACCCCCTTCATGCCGAGGGACTTCATGAGCCGGGCGACGACGTAGCGGTGCATGTTGTCGTTCAAGCGTCGACCCGCGAGGATGATCTCGGGGTGGTAGCCGAGCTCCTGCGCCTTGTGCGTCAGATAGTAGGGGTCGACACCGATGCAGTGTCCACCGACGAGGCCGGGTGTGTACTTGTGGAAGTTCCACTTCGTGCCCGCAGCCTCGATGACGTCGCGCGTACGCACGCCCATGCGTTCGAAGATCATTGCGAGCTCGTTGACGAGCGCGATGTTCAGGTCGCGCTGCACGTTCTCGATGACCTTGGCGGCCTCGGCGCTGCGGATGTTCGGTGCGCGATGCACGCCGGCGCTGATGATGCTGGAGTAGAGGGCGACGAGACGGTCGGCGCTTTCCTCCGTGCAGCCGGAGACGATCTTCACGATGCGTGGGATCGTGTGCTCATGGTCGCCGGGGTTGACGCGCTCCGGACTGTAGCCGATGGTGAAGTCGTCCGGGCAGCGCATGCCGGATTCCTGCTCCAGGATCGGCAGGCAGACCTCCTCGGTGACACCAGGATACACGGTGGACTCGAAGACGACGGTCGCGCCGCGCGACATGTTGCGGCCGACCAGGCTGCCGGCGATCTTGAGGAGTGAGAGGTCGGGGTTGTTGTTGCGGTCGATCGGCGTGGGGACGCAGACGATGACGAACTCCGCCTCGCCGACACGCGTCGGCTCGGACGTGTAATCGATCGACACCGATCGCAGCATGCTCGATTCCACCTCGCGCATGCGGTCGTGTCCGTCACGCAGCTCCTCGACCTTGCCTTCGTCGATGTCGAAGCCGATCACGCGGTGTTGCGTGGCGAACTCGACGGCCAACGGCAGCCCGACATAGCCGAGCCCGACGACGCAGACGCGCTGATCGTGCAGGGCAGAATCCACAACGAGCCTCCAACCCGGCGCCGTCCGGGACTTTCCGTGCGGCGAACCAAGGTGCATTTGTAGCGCAGGTTGCGTGCCGCCGCAAGCGCGAAACGTCCCCGGCGAAGTCGTCCGGCCCACGTCGCGCGCAGCAACTCACCCGAGCCCGCGTCGTGCCAGCCCAAAGCGGCGCAACGAGCAGCGTGGCACCGCTGCGCCGTCCTCATCTCCGTTTCAACAACCAGAAGAGGAGCGTCAGCAGGATGCTCAGAAGGATCGATGTGGCGACTGGAATGTAGAGGGTGAGGTTGTCGCGCTTGAAGACGAGGTCACCCGGGAGCCGGCCGAGCTTGAGCGGAAGCCTGGAACCAAGAGTGAGCACGGCGCCGAGCGCGGCCACGACGAGCCCCACGACCAGGAGAATCTTTCCGAGATCACGCAGCGAATCAAACTGCATGGAACACGCTCCGGTCGCCCGCATGCGCCGTCCGCAATGGTACACGTCGGAGTCGGTCTGCGGGCGGTTCATTGCCTGCGTCGCGACGGAACTTGAGCGTGACGGCGCGATGTACGAGAATCGGCAGTTGCAACCAGGAGGTCCGACGTGGCTGAAATCCGCGCGATGCGGGGGGACATCACGCGCGCTCGGGTCGATGCGATCGTCAACGCGGCGAACACCACGCTGCTTGGAGGTGGTGGAGTCAACGGAGCCATCCACCGAGCGGCTGGGCCCGAGCTGTTGGCGGAGTGCAGAACGCTCGGCGGATGTCCGACGGGGGAGGCGCGCATCACTCGCGGCTATGCCCTCCCGGCGCGCTATGTCATCCACACCGTCGGGCCCGTGTGGAGCGGCGGCGATCGCAACGAGCCGGAGCTCTTGAGGAGCTGCTACTTCGACGTGCTGCGCTTGGCCAGCGAACACGCCGTTCTTTCGCTTGCGTTTCCCTCCATCAGCACGGGAGCGTATCGCTACCCGATCAATCAGGCCGCACGCATCGCCGTCGACAGCGTGCGTGAGTTTCTGCAACAGGAAGGCACGCTCGAGCGCGTCGACTTCGTCTGCTTCAGCGATCGCGATCTAGCCATCTACGAGGAGGTTCTGGCGACATGAGTCGGACTGGCGCTGCTGCGCTTTGCATGCTCCTCCTCTGTGCCCGCACGTCCAGCACGCGAGGCGCGGAGCCTCTGCCGACGATCGAGGAGAAAACGCAGGGGTTGGAGAAGCGAAGCGGCTTGCTCGATCTCTACGTGGATGCGCAGCGCGGCACGGTGTGGCTGCAGCTCCCGGCTGCGGGGGAGAGCGGCGAGGTCGGTCGCTACCTCTACTACGAAGCCTTGGTGCGCGGCCTCGGATCGAACCCCGTCGGACTGGACCGCTCGCAGCTGGGAAGCACGAGACTGATTGCGGTGCGGCGCGTGGGCGGTCGCATCCTGTTCGAGCGGCTCAACACACGCTATCGGGCGCTGTCCGATGACGAGGAGGAGAAGCGCACCGTGGAGGAGTCGTTCGCGACGTCGGTGCTGTGGGCTGGTGCGCTCGCGGCCGAAGATGCGGATGGCAGCGTGCTCGTCGATTTCACCTCGTTCATCGTACGCGATGCGCACCGTGTCGCCGCCACGCTCGAGTCGCGCGGACAGGGGAGCTGGTCCCTCGATGAATCGCGCAGCGTCCCGGAGCTCGACAACTGTCTCGCGTTTCCGCAGAACCTCGCGCTCGAGGCGGTGCTCACCTTCCAGGGTGGCGAGCCGGGAAGCGAGGTGCGCGCGACGGCGCCGACCGCGGATGCGGTGACGCTTGTTCTGCACCACTCCATCTTGAAGCTTCCCGACGTGGGCTACTCGCCGCGTCGGCACGATCCGCGCGTCGGATGCTTCGCGGTCACGTTTGCCGACTACGCCGCACCGCTCGACGCGCCGCTCGACAGGCGTTGGATCGTGCGCCATCGACTGAGAAAGACCGAACCAGCGGCAGCGCGCTCGCGCGTCGAAGAGCCGATCGTCTACTACGTCGACCGCGGCGTGCCGGAGCCGGTGCGGGGCGCGTTGATCGACGGTGCCCGTTGGTGGGCGCAGGCGTTCGAGCAGGCGGGTTTCATCGACGCCTTCCGCGTGGAGCTTCTGCCTGAGGGTGCACACCCGCTCGACGCGCGCTACAACGTCATCAACTGGGTGCATCGCGCCACGCGTGGTTGGTCGTATGGTGGTGGCGTCATCGATCCGCGTACGGGTGAGTTCGTCAAGGGGCACGTTCTTCTCGGCTCGTTGCGCGTGCGCCAGGACCGTCTCCTCTTCGAGGGCTTGGCCGGCACCGAGCATACGGGCAGCGGTCGCGCCGACGATCCGGTCGAGCTGGCGTTGGCACGCATCCGACAGCTGTCGGCGCACGAGGTGGGGCACACGCTTGGCATCGCCCACAATTTCGCCGCCAGCACGTACGACCGCGCTTCGGTCATGGACTACCCGGCGCCGCTCGTGAGCGTCACGCCTGAAGGGGAGCTCGACTTCTCGCAGGCGTACGCGGTGGGCGTCGGTGCCTGGGACATCCAGGCGATTCGCTACGCCTACACGGAGTTTGCGCCCGGCACCGACGAGGCGGCCGGCCTCGAAGAGATCGTGCTGGAGGGACTGCGTCGCGGCTTGCATTTCTTGAGCGACGCCGACGCACGGCCCGGTGGCGCCGCGCAGCCGCTCGGCAACCTGTGGGACAACGGCATGCAGGCGGAGACGGAACTCGCGCGTCTTTTGCAGGTGCGGCGCCTCGCGCTCGAGCGATTCGGCGAGCGCAACGTCGCGCGGGGCCAGCCGCTCGCTCTCCTGGAGGAAGTGCTCGCGACCGTCTACTTCATGCATCGCTACCAGGTGGACGCGGCGGCGAAGGTGCTGGGTGGCGTCGACTATCGCTACGCCGTGCGCGGCGACGGCCAGGGCGGTTCGTTCCCGATCGCCGCCGAACGCCAGAGCGATGCGATGAGGGCGCTGTTGGCGTGTCTCACGCCGGAGGCGCTCGACCTTCCGGACGCCGTGATCGAGTTGGTGCTGCCGCGCCCGTTCGGCTACGAGCGCAACCGCGAGCAGCTGGCGAGCGCGACGAGGCCGCTCTTCGACCCGCTCGGTGCCGCGGCCACCGCAGCCGACATGGTGTTGCGCGCGCTGCTGCAGCCGCAACGCTGCGCGCGTCTCGTCGATCAGCATCGGCGCAACCCCGATCTGCCAGGGCTCGAGACGCTTCTGGATGCGATTCGGCAGGCGCTGCTTGGTGCGCAGAAGATGCCGCCGCGCCTCGCGGAGATCCAGCGCGTCGTGCAACGCGTCGGCGTGGACGCGTTGCTCGATCTGGCTGCGAACGACGCGACACCGCCACGCGTGCGCTCGCGCCTGGAGTGGGAGCTGATGCAGCTGCGCCACGGCTTGCAGCGCAAGCGCGGGCGCGAAGGCGCCGAGCGCGCCCATCGTGCGTCGCTGTTGGCGGACGTGACACGCCACCTCGAACGACTCGGCAAAGCGGTCGAGCCGATGGGTGCAGCCGAGCCTCCCCCGGGGAGCCCGATCGGAGCGTCCGCCCGCGATCTGGACGTTCCTGGTGCGCGTCATCCGTTGCCGCCTCCGTGGAGCGGTTGCTCCTGGGAGCGGTAGGCGCTGCCGGACTTCCTGCTTTTCCGTCAGCGGGTGCCGGCGTAGAGTGACGGCGGGCGCCGCCGCGGCGCCTGGCGAAGAACGAAGGGTCGAACGGTGAGAAAGTTCCTCATCGGATGTGCGATCGTAGCCGGAGCTCTCTTCCTGGTCTCGGTCGGAACGGGGATCGTTCTCTTCTCCTGGGTCAAACGCGAGATGCCCGATCTCCAGCAGGTGGAGGACGTGCGTCGAGAGCTGGTGGAGCGCTTCGGCACGCGCGAAGAATTCGAGCCGGATCTCGAGGCGGAGATTCGTTCTGAACGCATCGACCTGGTTCTGGCCGTGCGCGAGAGTCTGCTGGCCACGCGCGCCGAGATCGCCGTCCGCACCGAGAGCTTCCTCGAGCGCACGCGCGAGGAGAACTGGCAGGACCGCGGCGCCTTCCAGAAGATTCTGGAGGGACTGAGCATGGCGCGGGGTGGCTTGGGCTTGTTCAGTCAGGGGATGGAGTACATCGGCGAGCGCGCCGTGCATCTGCTCGATGTCGAGATGGGTGAGGGAGAGTACACCTGGTATTACGCCTTGATGACCTTCTGTTGGCTGGAGTGGGATGTCCGCGACGAGATCGGCATCGAATGGTTCGAGGATCACGACATGGCGGACGTCCCCGAGCAGCTGCGTGACGAGTATCGCCGCATCGTCATGCGTCAGCTGCGCAACAAGCGCCGCGCCCTCGAGAAGATCGAGGAGCGCACGGCGGCAGACGATCGCGTGCTCGAACTGGTCGACGCGGTCCTGGATGAAGCACGCGCAGATCCCGATCTCTTCCCCTTCCAGGGGCGACTGCCGCAGGAGTGGATCGACGCCTTGGAGCCGCATCGGGCACGTTTCGTGGCCACGCTGCCGCGCACACCTGGCGAGTATCTGCTCGATTCGGTCGAGCAGCTCATCGAAGAGGATGAGCAGGGGATCCACATTCAATTCGATTGAGCCCACGCAAAGCGACGCTCGTTGATCGGTGTTACGGCCCGGCCGGGCGCACTTCGTGGAGCTGCCGCAGGATGACGTTGCGGCTGACGCGGGCCGTCGTGCGACCGTGTGGCCCGAGGTCGGAGGGGAAGCTGGCAGGGTCGGGGCCGAGGTCGCTGGGACGCTCGCACTGCTGGCCGACGAAGTCGGTGTCGCGCCCTTCGATCGTGAACACGTACTCGCCCAGCAGGGCAGGGTGGATCTGCGCGATCAACTCCGAAGACTCCAGGCAGGGATCCTCGAGGCAGAGGGTGTCGAGGGGGACGCGGATCGGGATCGGGTCGTCGAACACCTGCTGCCCGATCGGGTCGTCGAAGGCTTGCTCGTCGTTGCGCCATCCCCCTTCGTTCGGAAACTCCAGGTCGGAGCACCCGGGTGCCGTGCAATCGAGGCTCACCCGCCACGCGCGCACGCGACCTTCCGATTCCTCGGTGTAGTAGATCGGGCCGCCCTCCGAATTGCGGTCGCGTGGGTGGTCGTGCGCCCAGGCGCGCGGCGCGAGCGTGAAGTCGTTCCAACCGACGCCGGCGGGCGTCTGCCAGGGAAGTGGATCCGGGACGTGTTGGCCGACGACGACGAGCGTGTCGGGGCCGAAGCTTTGCGGCTCGACCTGGGGGCAGGTGGCGGGGACGTCCGGGCAGGTGGGGATGATGACGACGACGGGCGGCACGCGCACGCTGTCGACGATGGGTGCACCGCCGACGAAGAAATCGAGCCTCACGGGCGAGCCGTCGAGACGCCCCGACGGATCCACCGCCGCCGCCTCCAGCTGATAGTCGAACGGGCACGTGCGCCACTCCACTTTGCCGCCGCGGAAGATGCGGCCATCGGGGAGTCGTAGGTCCTCGGTTGGAGCGGGAGGGCTGAAGTAGGGCATGCTCTCGTTGACGCCGGCAGCCGAGCGCCAGACGACGCGCGCCGTGTATCCGACCTCTTGAGGAGGATCGGCGCGTCCATCACGCGGGTCGTCCTCGCCAGCGACGTGCACCTGAACGACGCTGAAGTTCGGCAGTGTGTCCCCTTCGCAGAAGAGAATCCATCGCTCCGGGAAGAAGGTGAAGTCCCGGGCGCCGATTCCGGTGATCCAGCCCGCCGGCACCGGCCCGAGGGCGTCGCAATCGGGCGGCGGGTTCGGACACTCGCACGCTGGAACCGTGAAGAGTCGCGAAGAGGGGTCGAAGTTGAGGACGAAGCGAATCTCGGCCGCGTCGTCCGAGACCAGCGCGGCTTGGTCTCGAACGCGGGCGCGGAAGATCCAGATGCCGTCACGCAGCGGGTCGTTCGCAGGATTGCGGTAGCGCACTTCGGCCGTGCTTCCAGAGATGCTCCACAGCGTATCCAGGCAGGAGTGCGCGGGCAGATCGTCTCTGCAGACGACGGCAAGCGTGTCGCGGTTGGGGATGAAGAGCGTGTCCGCTTCGAGCGGCTGCCACGGAGCGGGCTCATCACCGAGACGCTCCAGCTTCCACTGGAAGCCGGTGATCGAACCGTTGCCGGTGAGCCCACCGAAGCGGATCGCGAAGTCGGTGAGATCGGGGAGCGTGCATGCCTCTGCAACGGCGCAAGGGCCGAGGCTTGCGTCATTCAAGTCGAGCCCGAGGTAGACGATCTCTGGGCTCTCGCCGTCGAAGTCGGGGCCGGTCCCCCCGTCGCCGGCAGGGTCCTTCGTACAGCCTGCCATGTAGGCGTAGAGGAGGAAGCTCCACAGCAGCAACGCGAGAATCCGGCGCTCCATAGCACGCCTCCGGCGACAAGACACGAGTCTCTTCTGCGCAAAGATCGTGCTCCGGGTCGGAAAACGCAAGCGACGAGGGTGCAGGTCGGGATGGGCTCGGTGGGTGGGTGAGTGGCGGGTTGTCCTACGCTCCAGAGCGAAAGATATGATCCAGATCCAGGCAATCGTCCGTGGTGACGAAATCATCGCGAAAGTGTCGGGCGCGTTCGGGAGGCACCGGCATGTAGCGGCCGCTTCCGCGTGCGTACACTCGACCCTCGTCATCCTCGAGCCACGATTCGAGGTCGAAGATGCGGCGGCGTGCCTTCACCAGACGCCCGATCGCCGTGCAGCTCGTGCCCGCGGCGAGCGGCTCGAGCATGCGCACGTTGAAGTCGGCGGCGAAGCACGGCTTCCGACTCCCGAGAATGGCCGCCCAGGTCATGACCTCGTCGAGGACGGTGGCCACGAAGCCGCCGTGGGTGACGTCGCTCCAACCGCCGTGCTCGCGTCGCGTCGCGAAGGGCAGATGCACCGCGTCGCCGACCTTGTAGCTGCGCGCGCGCAACCCAATCGGGTTGTCCGCGCCGCACACGATGCACGTACGCGACCAGGGCAACAGGATTCGCTGCGCTCCGCCTTCGCTCACGACGCCTCCTCCAGCTCGCGGGCCGATTCGACGACGTCGTGGACGCACGCCTGCACGTGTCGCGCGTGCGTGCGGAAGCTCAGCACGGCGATGCGCAGGACGAAGTTCTCCTCCAGCATCGTGCTCGTCAGAAAGACGCGACGCTTGTCGTTCACGCGCTGCAGGAGTCGCCGGTTGAACTCGTTGACGTCGCCGTGCTGGGGCACGTAGCGGAACGGCACGACGGAGAGCTGTGGCTCGTCGAGACATTCGAAGCCGGGCGTGGCCCGCAGCTCCTCGTAAGCCCAGCGGGCGAGCTCCAGCTTTTCACGCAGGTTGTCGCGGAAGGCCGCAACGCCGAGAAGCTTGAAGCAGAGCCAGAGGCGCAGTCCTCTGAAGTCGCGCGACAGCTCGGGCGAAATGTCGGCGAAGTTCACCGCGCCGTCGGGGCGTTGCAGGTCCTGCATGTAGTCGGCGCGCGATTGGTGCGCGCGGCGCAACGCCTCGGGATCGCGCACCAGGAGGCAGCCGTTGCCGTACGACATGAACAACCCCTTGTGCGGATCGAGCACGAGCGAATCGGCGCGCTCGAGCCCCGGAAGCAGCTCGCGTCCTTGCGGCAGAAGCCGGAAGAAGCCGCCGTATGCGGCGTCGACGTGGAGCCAAAGGTCATGACGTTCGCACAGATCGGCAATTTCCGGTGTCGGGTCGATGGCGCCGGTGTTCGTGGTGCCGGCGCTCGACACCACCAGAAAGGGTCGGAGTCCGTGCTCGCGATCCGCTTCGATCTGCTTCTCGAGCGCGCCGACGCGCATGCGGCGGCGCTCGTCGACCTCGATCCGACGCACCTGCTCCTCCGGGAAGCCAGCAAGGAGCGCCGACTTCGTCACGCAGTGGTGCACCTCCGAGGAGACGTAAACCACCCCATCCAGGAAGTGCTCCGGCAGTCGGTTGCGGCGCGCCGTAACGAGCGCGATCAGCGTGGAGAGGGAACCGCCGCTCGTCAGCAGTCCCTGGGCGCCGGCCGGATAGCCCACGAGCTCGCGGATCCAATCGATGGCGGTGAGCTCCAGCTGGACGAGCGCCGGTGCGGGGTTCCACACGCCGACGTAGCGGTTCAGCGCACCAGCCAGGTAGTCGCCGAGCGCCCCCGGGAAGAGGCCGCCGCCCGGAATGAACGCCAGGTATCCAGGCCCTGGTGTGGTGAACGTCTGCGCCGCCCCCTGCTCGATCCGCGGCAGCAGCTCTTCGATGCTCGTCCCCTGATCGGGCGGCGGCTCGCGGAAGCTCGCCGCGACCTCCTCGACTCCATCCAGGTTCCACGACGGGCGCGACTCGAGCGACACGACGTGATCGATCGCGTGTCGCGCACAAAGATCCGTCATGTGCTGCATCTGCTCGGCCGTGAACTCGAGGCTGACGGCATCGCGCGGCAGCGGGTTGGATCTCTTGCTCATTGTGCGTCTCCTTGCACCGTCGTTCTCGCGTCGTCTCCCTGCTGCTCCAGCTCCTGCAGCGCGAGCTCGATCTCCTCGCGAACCCAGGGATCTTCTTCGCTGCGTCGCCGCCGCACCAGCGCCGTGCGAGCGCGCGGGCCACGGATGCGTCCCAGCGCCCAGGCGGCGTGCCCGCGCACGAGGCTCGATGCGTCGTCGAGTCGCGCCACGAGAGGCGCAACGGCTGCGAAGGAGCCCCCATTGCCGAGCGCCACGGCGACGTTGCGCAGGAAGCCCTCGTAGTGCGCGCGACGGATGGCGGTGCGCTTGAATCTCCGGTTCCACTCGCCGCGCGTCATCTGCACGAGCTCGATCAGCGGCGGGTTCAGGTTGCCATCGCGCGGCTGGAAGGCTTCGACGGGGGTCACCTGCGCGAAGCGGTTCCACGGGCACACGTCCTGGCAGTCGTCGCACCCGAAGATGCGGTTGCCGATCTGAGGGCGCAGGGAGCGCGGAATGGGGCCGCGCCGCTCGATCGTGAGATACGAGATGCAAAGACGTGCGTCCAGCACGTAGGGAGCAACGATCGCGCGCGTGGGGCATACGTCGATGCAGGCTGTGCAGGTGCCGCAGTGGTCGCGCGCGGGCGCATCGGGCCTGAGGTCGAGATCGGTGGCGAGGCCGCCCAGGAAGAACCAGGAGCCTTGGCGTTTGCGCAGCAGGTTGGTGTGTTTGCCGCGCCATCCGAGACCGGCAGCCTCGGCGAGTCCCTTTTCGAGAATGGGGCTCGTGTCCACGAACGGGTGCGTGCGACAACCGGGGGAAAGTTCCTCCAGCGCAGCACGCAACCTTTCGAGACGCGCTCGCACCTCGCCGTGGTAGTCGCGTCCCCAGGCGTAGCGCGAGATGGCGCCGCGCTCCCTCGCCAGCGACAGGGGCTGCGGCGTGTAGTAGGAGAGCGCCACGATGACGAGCGTGCGCGCCCACGGGACGTAGGCACGCGGATCGGCGCGTCGCCCGTCGGGATCCTCCATGTAGGTCATCGTTCCGTGCATGCCGCGCTCGAGCCAGACGTTGAGCAGCTCGGCTTGCGGCGCGCGGTCGGCGGTCACGACGCCCACGAACTGGAAGCCCGCCTCTCGCGCCTGCGCGCGGATCCGTTCGCTTCGGTCCATCATCCCGAGCATGCTACCAGCTTCGAGCCACACTCGCTGGCGTGACAAGGCCCGGCGGGCGGTCTGCAATCTCGCTTCCACGGATCCTGGAGAATCACGTGACGATTCGGCTCCAAGCCGAGGCACGCAAGCGCGCCGTGGCTTCGATCAAGAGGTACTTTGCCGAGCAGGGTGAGGAGGTCGGCGATCTCAAGGCGGAGCTGTTTCTCGACTTCTCGGGCCGCCGCGCGGGACGGGCGCGCCGCGCCCGCCCCGATTCCCTTCACAGCGCACTCGTCATGATGAAGAGCGGTTGACCCGCGAAGCGCTTGTACTTCGGACGCAGACGCTCGACGTTGTAGTGCTTGTCGACGTCGACGTTTTTCTTGCTACCGGTCACGGCGCTGATCGGGACGTTGTCGTAGACGCCGTTGCGGACGCACACGAGCCGCCCCGACGAGTTGTCCAGAATGAGGTCGAGCGCCATGTTCCCGAACGCCATCGGGACGACCGAATCGAGCGCGTCGGGGTCACCGCAGCGCACGAGATAGCCCAGGCGCTGGTTCACAACGTTGATGCGCCGCCCATGGTTGTATTTTGGTGACAGCTCCTTGATCTGTGCGGCCACCCGATCGCCGATCCCACCCAGCTTCTTGTGGCCGTACTGATCGCGCTCTTCGCCCTCGAACGACATCTCGGTGTCGCCCGCGATCGTCGCGCCTTCCGAGACGAGCACGACCGAGTAGTTGCTGGGGCTGCGTTCGCGGTCGTGGCTCAGCAGCTCGGTGATGTGGTCCATGTTGAAGGGTTGCTCCGGGATGAGGCAGCGGTCGGCTGCACCAGCCATCGTGGGGAGCAGGACCGTGTACCCCGCGTAGCGGCCGAAGACCTCGATCACGAGGAAGCGCTCGTGGGAGCCAGCCGTCGTGCGCAGCGTGTGCGTGAGCTCGATTGTGCGCGTGACGCAGGTGCTGAAGCCGACGCAGTAGTCGGTGCCGGGGACGTCGTTGTCCATCGTCTTGGGGATGGCGACGACCTTGACGCCCTCTCGCGCCAACCTCTCGGCGTAGCTCAGCGTGTCGTCACCGCCGATCGGGATCAGAACGTCGGTCCCCAGGAACTCCAGGTTCTTGAGGACGTGCGGCGTAACGTCGTTGATCTCGTCGGTGTAAACGCCCTGAAGATGTTCCGGGACCAGGGCGTGCGGCAGGTGACTCGGGCGCGTTCTCGACGTGTGCAGAAACGTCCCGCCCGTGCGGCCGGCGCGGTTGACGACGTCCTCGGTGAGAACCTGGACATGCTCACTGTTGTCCGCGCCTTCGTCCGGGACGAAGTTCACGAGTCCGGCCCAACCGCAGCGGACGCCGATGACCCGGTAACCCTCGCGCAGCGCCCGGATCGTGACCGCGCGAATCGCGGGGTTGAGTCCGGGGACATCACCGCCGCCCGTCAGAATTCCGATCGTGCCCTTCTTGTTCGACACCGTTCCACCCTCCGTCGCAGTGACCCATCCAGGACGCTCCACGACCGCGTCGAGGCGGCTCGCGATTCCCCGCTCGAGAAGATTGCGTTTGCGTGCGGCTCCGCCAGTCGAGCCCGGCTTGTTGCGGAGCAGGATACTCCGAAGCGGCGCTTCTGGCAGCAAGCTTTGCAGGCGCCGTCGCGCTCCCCCAGGGTGCCCGACGGAACTGTGTTAGCAAATCAAAAACAACGAGTTAGATGTGCGTTGCAGCGCAACGCAGGCGCCCCACGCGCCGCAACGCAGACTCCCCGGGGAGGCGAGGAGGAATGGCCGTGTCCGGGCCGCAGGGGGAGACCAACGACCAAACGGCACGACACCACTCGACGGCCCCGGGGAGTCGCAAACCGCGCCTTCGCGCGGTGGTGACGGACGCGTCTCGGGAGGTTGCGCGTCCGCTGGCCCGAGCGCGGATGGATGACCTCGCTCGGGCGCAACGCGTTCCGGTCTTTCGAGATCTCACAACGCGGTCCCGGCAACTCCAGGAGCGTCGTGTGACGATGTGCCGTCGTAGCGAAAGTGCCGACCTTCGCTGAACCTGGAGCAGCAGAGGGAGCGTTGTGAATCGATTACGCCTGGATCGTAGCCTCTCGAGCCCGCGAATGCAAGCGGAAGCGAACGAGCTTGCGCGGCGAGGGCGCACGGCGCCGTTTCTCAAGCGTCGTTTTGTACGTAGTTGCACTCGTGTCCAGTATGACGCGGATGGCAGGCAGCCTTGCAGCCGCGTCAAGCCGATGCTATCGTGTCTCCCAGAAGACTCTCCGAGCTGCGCGGACCTAACGGCTTTGCCCAAGGCCCGCAGCCGATAGGGTACGGCGGGAAACGGCCGTGCCTCCCGTGCTTGGAAAGGGGAGCCTCCGTGCTTCAGGATCGCTTCGGGCGGGTTCTCACCTATCTGCGCGTCT
This sequence comes from Candidatus Latescibacterota bacterium, assembly GCA_020349025.1. Classification (GTDB taxonomy): domain Bacteria; phylum Krumholzibacteriota; class Krumholzibacteriia. The sequence goes on from CP070763.1 coordinate 609,746, forward strand.
CCCTTCTCAAGGGCTGCAACCTCAGCTGCAAGTACTGCATGCCGGAGCGCATTCCGTTCCGGATGGACGAGGTATTGAGCGCCGCCGAGCTGGAGAAGCTCGTGGGGCGCTTCGTCGAGCGCGGGATCACGAAGCTGCGGCTGACCGGGGGCGAGCCCACGATCCGACCCGACCTCGTGGAGATCGTCGAACGCCTGGCACGCCTCGAGGGAGTGCGCGACATCGCGCTGTCGACGAACGCAGTTCGCCTGCGACAGCTGGCGCAGCCACTTCGGGCCGCAGGCGTACGTCGCATCAACGTCAGCCTCGACAGCCTCGAGGCGGACGCGTTCAAGCAGATCACCGGCTCCGCCGCGCTGCATCAGGTGCTGGACGGAATCGAAGCGGCGCGCGAGGTGGGCTTCCACCCGATCAAGCTCAACACCGTCGTCATGCGTGGCGTGAACGACGGCGAGGTGGAGGCTCTCGTGGCGTTCGCGGCGGTGCGCGGGCTCGAGATTCGCTTCATCGAGATGATGCCCACGGGTGCGACGCACGGCCTGCAGCCACGCCACTTCGTGTCGAACCAGGATGTCTTCGAGCGCCTCGGCGGCGCCGCGCGCTGGGAGGCTGTTGGACACAGCGCGAACGCCGGGCCCGCGCGCGACTACCGCGATCGCGCGCGCCCGCAAGCACCGACGATCGGCTTCATCAACCCGCTGTCACAGAACTTCTGCTCCGACTGCAATCGGCTGCGTTTGACTGCCGACGGCAAGCTGCGCACCTGTCTCTTCGGCCAGCAGGATCTTCCGCTCCGGCCGCATCTCACCGCTCCCGACTGGCAACGCCGACTCGACGCCGCAATCGATCGGGCGGTCGGCGAGAAGCAGGAGTCGCATCAACTCGAGTCGGGTGACTGGGGCTCGATGATCAGCTTCGTCCAGGTCGGCGGCTGAACCGCCGCACGAGTTGACGTGACGCGCTCGACCGCCCATTCTGCCGGCGGGAGGGTGCGATGTCGGAGTTCGTCGAGTGCCAGAACTGCGGGCGGACCTTCTTCGCCGAGAACATCGAGTGTCCCTACTGCAAAGGGGAGCCGGAGGCGGCCGAGCCGAGGGTGATCGACCCGACGCCGCGCGACGCAGGCGGCCGCATGTTCGGGATCCTGTTCCGGAGCTTCAACATGGTCCTTGTCGGCATCGTCGTCCTGGCGCTCATTGCAGTGCGGCGCCTTCCCGTCGGCTGGACGCGCACGCTCCTCGGACTCGAGGCCACGCTCGCGGTGATCCTGCTTTTCGGTTTGGTCCAACGCAGGCGCTGGTCGCGTCTGATGGCGATTCTCTTCATCCTCGGCAACGCCGCGCTCGGCGTTCTCGGAACCGTACAGCGCGGGCAGGCGGGATCGCTCGCATGGGGCCCCGGTCCGCTCGCTCTCCTTCTGTTCTTGATCCCCTTCTTCAGTCAACAGGCGCGCGACCGGTTCTCGCGTTGAGGGAAGCAACTTGCAGCACGCCGCCGAGCAACGCGTCCAGGTCACCGATTGGAGCCGGCGGACCGCGTACGTGGCCGGATCCATTCTGCTTCTGACGGGCGCGTTCGTCGCAGTGAAGACGGCGCGCGATGCGCTCTACTTCCAGGCGGATGGTCTCTTCGACCTGCCGAAGGCGTATCTCGCGATCACGCTCCTGTCTCTGCCCGTGGCGGCCGTGATGCTCGAGCTCATGCGCCACTTCGGAGCGCGCCCGGCTCGCGTCATCGCCAATCTCGGTTTTGCACTCCTGCTCCTCCTGTTCGCACCCTTCGCGCGACCGGGCGGCGGCGTCGTCATGACGCTCTTCTTCATCCTGGTGCCACTCGTCTTCGGCGTGCTCTTTTCGGCGTCGTGGCTTCTCGGCGCCGACCTGCTCGACCGTGCCCCGCGCAAACGCCTGGCGAAGTCTTACGGGCAGATCGGAGCCGCGTCGCTCCTGGGCGGAATGCTGGGTGCCGGGCTCGGTCATCTCTGCGCGCGACACGTGGATCCGCAGGCATTGATTGCATTGGGAGCGTTGCTCCTCGCCTCGGTCTCGGGAGTGCAGGTCGTCACGCACCGACGCTACCCCGTGCAACGTCTCGCGAGCTCCCGGAATCCCGGCAGGCCGGGACCGATGGAGGTGCTGGCTGCGGGGCGTGATCGCTACACGCAGCTTCTGGTACTCATTGCGACGGCCACCGCGCTCGTGGGCGTGTTGATCGAGTTCCAGTTCTACATGGCGGCCGCGAGCTCGGGTCAGTCGGGACGCGAGAACATGCAGTTCTTCTCCTCGGTCTACTTCATCGTGAGCCTCATCGGGCTCGTGGTGCAGATCCAGGTGATGCCGTGGGTGCAGAATCGCATCGGCATCCAGCGCAGTCTGCTCATCCTGCCGAGCGTTCTGCTGGGTGCGGCGTCGGCGCTGCTCTTCAGCTCGGCGGTCGCGCTGCGCACGCTGCTGCGTATCACCGAGGGCGGGCTCAAGTCATCCATTCATCGTGCGAACTGGGAGCAGGCCTACATCGCCTTGCCGCCGACCCGCCGACCCGTGGCCAAGCTCCTCGTGGACGGCGCCGGTGCGCGTCTCGGTGAGGGCTTGGCAGCTGGCATGCTGCAGATCTGGCTCAGTGTCGTCGTGATGGATCGATCACTCGTGGGGCTCGACGTGCGTTGGGTCACGGCGGTTCTGTTGGTCGCGGTGATCGTGTGGATCGCGATCACGCGCTCGATCGGGTGGACGCTGACGGCGTGCCTGGCGGTCGCCGGAGAGGCCGAAGAGCGGCTCGACATTCCACTGCCCGAGACTTGAATCACCACGGCGACCCTCGGCGAGGGCATCCAGTGCGAGCAGTGCGATGAAGCAGCGCGCAGCGAAGTGCCTGGGAACTGAGAGCGGGCTCCTGCCAGCCGCCCACGCTGGCCCAGGTCGCAGACGCGCCACCATGGAGTAGACTCCTCCCCTTCAACGGCTGTCGCTGGGAGGTTCAAGATGCCGCGCTTCCTCATACTGGTCGCCACGCTCGTCATGTCGTGCGCGACTCCCGCGTCGGCAACGGATGCGGACCCGTTGGTCGCCGCAATCCTGGGCGAGACGCCGCTCATCGACGACCTGCGCACGCTGACCGACGAGATCGGCGGTCGACCCGACGGCTCCGATGCCAACGCGGCCGCGGTGGAGTGGGCGCTCGAGCGCTTCCGCGAGGCAGGCGTGACGGCGCGCAAAGAAGCCTTCCGCATGCCGATGCGTTGGCTCGAGCGCTCGGCGTCTGCGCAGGTGCGCGGTGACGTGCACTTCAGCGCACGCGTGGCCGCGATGCCGTATTCGACGCCGACAGCGACCGGCGGACTGACGGTGGCGCTCGTCGATGCGGGCAAGGGAACTCCAGCCGAGATCGAGGGCCTGGGCGCGCGCGCGAAGGGTGCTTTTCTCCTGGTCGAGACCCCCATGCTCGAAGATATTCCGGGGCTCTTTCGTGAGTACATGGATGCTGCCGCAACGGAAGCCCGGGCCATCGAGGTGGGTGTCGCCGGGGTGGTGTACGTGGGATCGCGCCCACGCAACGTGCTCTACCGTCAGATCGCCGCGCTCGGCACCGACAATACGCGTCCCATGTTGGTCATGGAGCGCAGCAACGGGATGCGCGCTCTGCGCCTGTTGCGCCAAGGGAAGAAGCTCGAGTTGCACGTCGAGGTCGATCTCGACACCGGCCCGGCTTACGAGAGCCACAACGTCGTTGCCGAAATCCCAGGACGCGAGCTCCCGAACGAGTTCGTGGTGATCGGCGCGCACCTCGACTCGTGGGGTCTCGGCACTGGGGCGCTCGACAACGGCTGCAACGTGGCGCTCGTCATCGACATCGCGCGTCAGATGCAACGGCTGGGGTTGCGCCCGCGACGCACGATCCGGTTTGCGCTCTTCAACGGCGAAGAGCACGGGCTGCACGGCTCGTGGGGCTACGTGATCACGCACGCCGACGAGCTGGACGACACCGTCATGGCCTCTTCCTACGACATCGGAAGTGGCCGGATCACCGGCTTCTTTACCGGCGGTCGCGCCGAGCTGCTCGACGCCGTCGAACGCGCTCTCGAGCCGGTGCGTGGCCTCGGACCGTTCCACAACATCGACATTCCGATCGTCGGCACCGACAACTTCGACTTCATGATGGAGGGCGTGGGCAATCTGGTTGCGAACCAGGAGTCCGCCAACTACGGCCCGAACTACCACGCCGGCACGGACACCTTCGACAAGGTCGACCAACACCAGCTGCGTCTCAACGCCGCCATCGCCGCCGCCGTCACCTACAACTTCGCCGAGATGGAGGTGGACTGGAAGCGTCAGACGCGCGCCGAGATCGAAGACCTCGTCGAGTCCACCGACCTCGGAGCGCAGATGCGCACGTTCCACATGTTCGACGCCTGGGAGAAAGGCGAGCGCGGCCGCAAGGATTGAGGTCCTCCCATCGTCGTCTCCGCTCACACGTGGTCGTCCTGGCGCACACGTGGTTGCCTGAGCGCACAGGTCGTGCGTGCCGCTCCTGGCTGAAATCGGGGGAGTTCTGGTCGCCGGTTTGGTTGGGGGGAAGCACTGGAGCGAGGGACACCGGGGGGGTGGCGTCTTGGACTCGCTCCGTTGCGTGCTTCCCCCACACACCTGTCCACCTGAACATACGCCTGCGGCGCGACAAAGTTGAGCCGCTCGACGCGAGAATTCGCAGGGCTGTCGTCTGGAAGTCCGCGCGGGGCGCGGGTTTCAGCTCTCATCCGGGCGTGCGGCGAGGACCACGGTGAGGTGCAGGCGGTCGCCAGCGCGCACGATCTCGAGCTGCACCTCTTCGCCGGCACCGATGGCGCTCAGTCGGTCGACGATGTCCTCGTAGGCGACATCGTGACCAGCCACCTGGACGAGAATGTCGCCGCGGCGCAGGCCGCTCGCCTCGGCGGGGCCTTCGGGGACGACGCGACGCACGCGCACGCCGGCCGTGCGCGGCAGGTTCCAGCGTTCGCGATCCTCCGCGTCGACGGGTGCGGCTTGGATTCCAAGGAAGCCCGCACGAGCGCGCTCCACCTCGACGTCGAGGAGGCGCCCGTCGCGCTCGATCCCGAGGCGCACGCGGCTCTCGGGGGGGACGCTGCGGATCCGCCGGCCGATGTCACCCGGGTCGTGCACGTCGATCCCATCCATCGATGCGACACGATCGCCGGCGCGCAAACCCGCCCGCTCGCCGCGTGAGTCGGGCTCGACGCGCGTGACGTGCGCGCGCGATCCGGTGTCTTCCTCTTCGACCTGGAGGCGCACGCCGAGCCATGCCACGTGGTGGATGAAGCGCGGGAAAGCTTCCGGCCCCGCGTCGGCAATGCGCCAGAGCGCAGCGTCCGCGACACGCGCGATCTCCACCATGCGCTCGTAGTCGAGCTTGTCGGCTTCGTCGCGCACGCTGTGGTAGTCGCGATGCACACCCGTGAAGAACGCCAGGATCGGCACGTCGGCACGATAGAAGGAGGCGTGATCGCTGTTCGACGGGATCGCGCGCCCGCTGAACTGCAAATCGACGCCCACACCCTGGTTCGCCGACTCCACGATGTCGCGCAAGCCGGAGGCGACTCCGTCTCCGAAGACGCGCACCGGTTGGTGCGGATTCCTCCCGACCATGTCGAAGTTCATCATGAGCCGCACGCGGCGCATGGGCAGGAGCTCCTGCTCCACGAGCGCGCGCGAGCCGAGGAGGCCGCGCTCCTCGCCCGAGAAGGTGGCGAAGACGATGCTCCGGCGCGGCCGCGCGTCACGTTCCGTATAGGCACGCGCGAGTGCCAAAACAAGCGAGGTTCCCGAGGCGTTGTCGTCCGCACCGTTGAAGATGCGATCGCCACGACCGGCGCGCTGGCCGATGTGATCATGATGCCCACCGACGACGATCCACTCGTCGCGCAGAAGCGGATCGCTGCCGGGCAGGAACGCCACCACGTTGCGGGCGACGAAACTGCGGCCATCGCCGGACATCACTTCGAGTTCGACATGCGCGTCGCGCAGCCGCAGGTCGGAAGCGGGGATCCCCGCCTCGACCTCTTCGTGCAGCTCCGCGAGGTCGAAATCGGACGACGACACCATCGTCGCTGCCCAATCCTGGCTGATCTGTACGGCAATGAAACCATCCGCGTCGCTCGCGTCCGCGGGATCGGGCGCGACGAGTGCGAGACCGCGTTGCAGCGAGAGATCTTCGTCGGAATCACCGTGCATCGGGCCGGTGACGAGCAACATGGCGCCTGCGCCATGCTCGCGGGCATTGCGCGCTTTGGTCTCAAACCAGGCGTGAGGCGAATGGCGTTCGCCGTCGAACGGGCTCGTCGGGTCGTCGATCGCGGGCTCGTAGCGCAACACGAGGACGACCTTGCCGGTGACGTCGAGGCCGGCGTAGTCGTCGTAGTCGTGTTCGGGCGCCGTGATGCCGTAGCCGGCGAAGACGATTTCACCCTCGACGGAGCCGCGTCCCGAAAAGGGGAAGGGGCGGAACTCGCGCCCGAGCCGGCCGTCGTAGGTTCGGCCTCCCACGTGCAGCGTCGCGCGGCTGCGTTCTTTGTCGAAGCGGCCAGCGCGCAGGGCGAATTCGACGAAGAGATCGTCGCCGCCCGGGAGTGGCTCGAGCCCCCAAGCGTGGAAACGCTCGGCGATGTACTCCTCGGCCTCGTGGCAGCCGGGCTCACCCGTCTCACGCCCGGCCAGCTCGTCGGAAGCGAGATACTCGACGTGTCCCCGAATCTCTTCGAGCGTAACCGGCCGCGCTGGCGTGAACGTGGTCAAGACGAAGGTGCATACGACACCGAAGAGCCCATACCGGGGTTGCATCGAGTTCATGGCCCCCGCATTCGAAAGGCCCGACCGACGCCGAGCGACTGGATCGTTGGAGCGAGCGGATAGCTCCATGCCGTGTGCCGTGGCTCCGTTCACGACGCTCGTCCTCACTATACGCAAGGCGTCGGTGGGGGTTCCAGTTGCGCACGCGCCAGGCGAAGCGCTCCACGCTGGCGCTTTCGCCTACACGTGTGTCGTATTTCTTCCGCTTGCTCCCTACAATGCGCGCATGACGCTGAAACGCGTACTCGACGCCCGCGATGCGGGTTGGCTCGTCGCCGGCAACATGATCGGAGCCGGCATCTTCATCACGCCGGGGCTCGTAGCGGGCCATCTGCAGGGCACCACCTGGCCGCTTCTGGCGTGGACGCTGGGTGGCGTGCTGGCGCTCTGTGGCGCCGCCGTCTACGGCGAGCTGGGTGCGCGCTTCCCGCAGGCAGGCGGCGATTACCGCTATCTTGAGACCGCGTTTGGACCATTCTGGGGATTCCTCACCGGCTGGGCGGCCTTCGTCGTCACCTTCTCTGGCGCCGCCGCCGTCATGGCGCTCGTTGCCGTCGACCACATCGCGACAGCGCTGCCACAGCTGGACGATGCGCCCGGCGTCTTGCGAGCCCTCGTGCCGCCGCTCCTGGTTCTCCTGCTCACGCTCGGCAATGCGGTCGGTGCGCGCGCCGCGGGGCGCACCACGGTGCTTCTGACCGCCATTCCACTCCTGGGCCTCGCACTTCTCTTCGGCATCGGGTTGCTGAGCGGCTCGGCGGACCTCGGTGGCCTCGACGCGGGGAGGCCCGCCGGGAACGGGGGAGGCTGGTCGCTTCCGCTTCTCGCGCTCGGAGCCGCGATGGTGCCGGTGTACTTCACCTACTCCGGCTGGAACGCGGCCGCGTATCTCGCGGGAGAGATCCGCAAGCCGGGAGTCAACCTGGCGCGGGCACTCGTCCTGGGGACGTTCCTGGTGACGCTCTTCTATCTGA
>CP070763.1:617661-639387 GCA_020349025.1 Candidatus Latescibacterota bacterium
CATGCCGATTCGCGCGTTGAAGGCGGTGTGCAGGAAGAAGTCGAGCGTAGCGAACTCGAGCGAAACGGAGCCGCCTTTGGAGGTGGACGCGTGCTCGATCTCGATCTCCGAGTTGAAGACGACGTGGTCGTCGAACTTGTAGCCGACGTAGAGAACCTGGCGCAGGTAGTCGATCTGAGCGCTCTTGTGGGATGGCATGTCGTCTTGGCGCTGGGCGGCGAAGTCCTGATAGACCATCTCGCCGTAGCCGCCGAGCGACATGCCGCGCTCGACCCCGTACACCTTGGACGCCGACGGCCCGAGGCCGAAGCGCGACTCCGGAGCGCTGGCCACCTCGCCGAGCTTGAGATCGTCCAGCTCCTCGGCGAGTGCCTCGATGCGCCGTGCCAGCTCCTCGTTGCTGGGGGCCTCCTCCTGTGCCATTGCTGGGAGCCCAAAGGCGCCCAGGGCGCCGGCAATGCAGAGCGCAGCGAAACCTTGGCGGCCCGGCTGGACAGACTGCGATTGCGACTCAATCTCAATAGACTTGCGCATTTCGCCTCCCCGAATCTCCACAACTGTCTATTCGCCATGGCCATAGGGTGAGAGGAGTGGTTCGGTTCCTCGTAGCTGCGATTGCGACTCAATCTCAGGTTCAACCGGACGTTACGAGCGCTTGCGACCGATGTCAAGGCCGCTGGCCGCTCTTCGACGCTGGTTTGGCTGGCGCGCAGTAGGTGCTTCCACTAGCGTCCAGGGAACCGGCGGCGCGGTCGTCGTGTATGGAAGGAGACTCGATGGGGAGCCGCATCGGGAGACAAACCGTGTTTCTGGTGGTGGTTGGATCGATCCTATCGGGGTGCAGCGGCCTCACCAACAAGCTCGCGGTGGGCCAGATGGTCCCGGTCGTGGAGAACGCCGCCGCAGGCGCGCGAGAACGCACCGATCTCGACCTCATCGAGCAGGGGCTGCCGGCCAATCTGCTGCTGATCGATGGCATGGTCCGCACCGATCCGAAGAACGCCGATCTGCTCGCGGCCTCCTCGTTCCTGCACTTCGGCTATGCGCTCCTCGTCGAGCTGGAGAGCCTCGAACGCGCAAGCAGCTACTACGCCATCGGTCGGGACCAAGGTCTGCGGGCTCTCGAACGCCGCAAGGAGTTTGCGCGCAAGCGCGGCGGCGATCTCGAGGAGTTCGAGGATGCGCTGCAGAGCTTGCGCCGGCGCGACATTCCCGCACTCACCTGGGCGACGGCGAACTGGGGGCGCTGGCTCAGCCTGAACCTGGAGTCTCCCCGGGCGGTCTCCCAACAGCCACGCGTCGTGGCCATGCTGCAGCGCCTGCTCGAGCTGGACCCGACCTACGAGGCCGGGCTGCCGCACGCGCTGCAGGGGATGTTCGACTCGATGCGGCCGGAGATGATGGGCGGGCGGCCCGATAGCGCGGCGGCGCACTTCCAGCGCGCTTTCGAGATTTCGCAGGATGCCAATCTGCTGTATCGAGCCTTCTACGCCGAGTTCTACTGCCGCCAGGTTCTCGACGAGGAGTGCTTCGACACCTCGCTCGATCTTGTGGAAGCCGGTCCGCAGACCGACGTGCCGGAGTTCCGGCTGATGAACCAGATCGCACGGCGACGCGCGCGCCACCTTCGCGACCTGCGCGACGAGCTGTTCTGACACGACGCCGGGCACGACTTCGTCGCTTCGACGTCGTGCGTCAGCACCGGAGAAGGAGAGAAGGAATGCGACGACAGCGCGAATCGCGAGCGACCATCCTGGGCTTTGCATGCCTGGCGAGCGCACTGGCGCTCCCGGCTGCCCCCCTCCACGCTGCCAAGAGGCCGAAACCGAAAGTGGAGCTGAAAATCGCGACCGTGGCACCCGAGGGCACGACGTGGATGAAGGTGATGCGCCAGATCGACAACGAGGTGCGCGAGGCCACCGGCAACTTCGTGGGCTTCAAGGTGTATCCGAACAGCTCGCAGGGGGATGAAGGGGTCGTGCTGCGCAAGATCCGCGCGGGCCAGCTGCACGGCGGTGGTCTCACCGGGCGGGGTCTCGGAATGATCGCGCGGGAAACACGCGTGGTGGAGCTTCCGTTCCTCTTCGACAACTACGAGCAGATCGACGCGGCGTACGAGCGTGTGGGGGAGCGGCTGGCGCAGCTCCTGCACGACGGGGGCTACACGCTCCTGGGTTGGGCCGAAGTGGGTTTCGTCTACCTGTTCTCGAAGCAGCCGATCGCGACGCAGTCCGACCTGAGCTCGGCGAAGATGTGGCTGTGGGAGGGAGATCCGCTCGCGGAGGCTTTCTACCGCCAGGCGCAAGTGGCGCCGGTGCCCCTCGCCGTGACCGACGTGATGACGTCGTTGCAGACGCGACTCATCGATGCGGTCTACAGCTCCCCGTACGCGTGTCTCGGCCTGCAGTGGTTCACGCGCGTCCAGTACTTCACGGACGTTCCGATCACCTTTGCGTCCGGGGCGGTCGTGGTCTCGAACAAGGCCTTCGCCAGGATTCCGGAGGAGCATCGCGAAACGGTGTTGCGCATCTGCCGCCAGCGTTTCCGCGAGCTCGTCGAGAAGACCCGGGTGCAGAACACCGAATCGCTCGACGAGATCGTCGCCAACGGCGTCGAGCGCGTCGAGGTGTCGGACGCCGACCTGCAACGCTTCCGCGACATCGGTCGTCGCGTCTGGGAGGACCAGACCGGCGCCCTCTACACGCAGGAGCTTCTGGATCTGGTCCTGGGAGCAGCGGAGAATCCAGGCGGCGGCAACACGGTCGGTGGTGGCTCGCGCTGAGCCCCGCGCAACGGAGAGCGCTTCCGAGGAGGCTCGAATTGCGGTATAACGAGCGGGTTCGTGCGCCGTCGCCCCGAGGCGAAGGTGCGTCGCGCCATCCGCCGCGCCGCGAGAGCGGGGAGGGGTCGTGGACGGTTCGCCGACCTGGTTGCAGAACCTCCCCGTGGACCGCGGCTACGTGCTCTGGGCGTTCGCCTTCATTGCCGTCTGGTCCCTTCTCCGTCTTCTTCTCGACTCCCACCGCGCCGGCAAGCGTCTGATCGACACCTCGCACTTGCTGGAGGGCGCGTTGCTGGCGCTCCTCCTGGGAGCGATGATTGGCCTGTCGTTCCTGCAGATCGTTCTGCGCAACCTCGCGAACAGCGGCCTCATCTGGATCGATCCACTCCTGCGCCACCTGGTTCTGTGGATCGGTTTCCTGGGTGCCATGCTGTCGACCCGCGTCGGGCGGCACATCAACGTCGACGCGTTGTCGCGTTTCATGCCGCGTTCGCTACTGCGTGTCGTGCGCGTGACGACCAACCTGCTGGCCGCCTTCGTCTGCCTTTTGCTCTCCAATGCCAGTCTGAAGCTCGTGCGTGACGAGGCCGCCTTCGGCTCAACCGGCTTTCTCGGCATCCCCGTGTGGGTTCTGCAGATCGTGATGCCGATCGCCACGCTGGTGATGAGCTCGCGCTTCGTGGGACACGCGCTGGCGGCAGCGCGCGGTCGCAACCTGGAAGCGGACGCCGAAGCCTCGGAGGTGCGCGCGTGAGCTGGCTGCTGGCGCCCTTCCTCATCCTGATGGCGCTCCTCGGCGCACCGCTCTTCGTCGTACTCGCCTGTCTCACCCTGTCGGCGTTCCGCTCGCAGGAGATCGACAGCACGGCGGTTGCCATCGAGATGTACCGTCTGGCGGAATCCCCGATGCTGATCGCAATCCCACTTTTCACCTTCGCCGGCTACCTGCTGGCGGAAAGCGGCGCACCGCGGCGACTGGTGAAGATGTCGCGCGCCTTGCTGGGCTGGATGCCGGGAGGGCTGGCGCTCGTGGCGCTGGTCGCGTGCGCGCTGTTCACCGCGTTCACGGGTGCCTCGGGCGTCACCATCATCGCGATGGGGGGACTGCTGCTGCCCGCCATGCGCTCCGAGAAGTACCCGCAGGTGTTCACGCACGGGTTGCTGACGACGTCGGGAAGTCTGGGGCTTCTCTTTCCGCCCAGCTTGCCGATCATCATTCTGGCGTACGTCGCGTCGGTGAGCGTGGATCAGCTCTTCGTTGCCGGCGTGATCCCGGGCTTGCTGCTGATCGCCGTTCTGGGTGTGTACGCCGTGCTGCAGGCCAAGCGCAGCGACGTACCACGCCAGGCGTTCTCGTGGCGCGAGCTGGGTCGCGCCACACGTCATTCGGCGCTCGAGGTTCCGTTGCCGTTCCTGATCTTGGGCGGGATCTACGGCGGCAAGATCACCGTCACCGAGGCGGCCAGCATCACGGCCATGTACGCGCTCATCGTCGAGGTGGGGATCTACCGCGACGTCAAGCTGCGTGACCTGCCGCGTGTCTTCACCGAGAGCATGGTGCTTGTGGGCGGCATCTTGATCATTCTGGCGACGGCGCTCAGCCTCACCAACTACCTGATCGACGCCGAGGTTCCGACAACGATCTTCGAGTGGATCCAGACCTGGATCGACAGCAAGCTCCTCTTTCTCATCCTGCTCAACGTGTTCCTGCTGGTCGTCGGCTGCCTGATGGACATCTTCTCCGCGATTCTGGTGGTCGTGCCGCTGATCCTGCCGGTGGCGCAGGCGTACGGCGTCCATCCGGTACACCTGGGAATCATCTTCCTCACGAACCTCGAGATCGGTTACTCGACGCCGCCGGTTGGACTCAACCTCTTCATTGCCTCGTTCCGTTTCGGCAAGCCGGTCGTGCATCTGTACCGGGCGTCCCTGCCGTTCCTGGCGCTCTACGTCTTCGCGCTCATCCTGATCACCTATTTGCCGGAGCTGTCGCTCTGGCTCGTCCGCGTGCTGAACGTGCGTTGAGCTTCAGCCGCCCGCTTCCAGGCGGCGGATCATCGCTTCGAGCTCTCCCTCCTCGACCTCGGTGGACAAGCCGAGCGCTCGCGCACCGTCCAAGCTGGCGATCAGGATCATGGCGACGTCCAGCGCCTCGCGCCGATGCTCCGGATCCGATTGGGAGCCGAGCAGATGCTGCAGGTGCCGAAAGAGCTTGCGATGGTCACGGAAGCTCATCGCCGGAGGTGCATTGGGAATCGCCCCGGTGTTGCGCGTGTCGAGGTCGAAGACGAAGCCCGCGTCTGCCAGCGCCACGGTAGGCCGCGCATCGAGACGCAGCAGGAGATACGGTGCGCCGCTCAGCGAGTTCCTTCGCGTCTCCAGCTCGAGCACCTGCTCCGCCAGCAGCTTCAGCGCCTTGCCCGTGGCGACCTCGACGAGGCGTACGCCCTCCGAGGTACGCTGCAGGTCGAAGAGGCCCGGACGCGACGCCAGCCACTCCTGAAGACGCTGCTCGAGCGCCACCGGCTCCACCGTAACCCTCCTGTTTGCAGGGGATCTTGAAGCAAGCTGAGCGTGAATGCTATACACTTCCGGCGCTTTGCACCAGACGGAGGTCGGTGTTGACGCACGTGGTCTTCTCTCCCTGCATCGGCACGAAAGACACGGCTTGTGTCCAGGTGTGCCCGGTCGATTGCTTCTTCGACGTCGGCGAGATGCTGATCATCAGCCCGGAGGAGTGCATCGATTGCGGCGCCTGCGTCGACGAGTGCCCCGTCGACGCCATCCTGCCCGAGGAAGACGTCGTCGGCACTCCAGAGGCGCCTTTCGTCGAGAAGAACCGCGTCTGGTTCGAGGAGAGATCGACCGAGGAGATCGAGGCCGCCCGCATGCTGGCCGGCTGACCGGCTAAGAGTCCGGGCGCTCCACGCACGTCACGACGCAATCGACCTGTGTGTGCGCGCCGAGCACCACGGGGACGGAGCGCGGTTTCTCCCAGCGTGGCGGACACGCTCCACATGGATTGGTGAGGTCGACGCAACACTCCCAGATCGGGGCGGTCGGATCGTAGTCGCAGCGCTCCGGTCGCACCTCGACGCGCCGGACGTCCTTGTGCCGGATCCGGATCGAGTAGACGCCGTCGGCACCGGCTGGGATCTCTCGTTCCACCAACAGGGCCTCGCCGGTGCCTTTCGGATCCACCCCGAACCACTTGAGGCCGATCCACCAGCCGGGAGCGGCTCTCAGACGCGTGCCATCGCGGACGCGCACCAGACCGGTGAGGAGCACCTCGTCGTCGGCGATCTGCTCTTCGGGAGGCGTGGGCTCCTGCGTCTCGGGTCGGGTCGACGAGAAGAGGCATCCTGCGACGCCGAGCGCGAGCGCTAGAGCGATGAGAAGTGCGTAAACGAGTGCACGCATCGCGACACCACCGTTCTTGCGGGGCCCGTGACCCAAGCATAAGTCGCAGCCGGCGTGCCGGCAAGGCGAGTCGAGCGCACGTGAAGAGCGCGACTCGAATCGCCGCCGCCTCCCTGTCAGGCCTCGAGTTCCTCGCGGAGCAGAAGCGGGAAGAGCGTGTAGAACTCGGTGGCGCGCACCACATCCTCGAGCGCCACCTGATCGAGGAGCGAGTGGGCGTAGATTTCATTCGCAGGCGCGAAGCCGATGCAGGGGATTTCCGCCTTGCCAGCCCAGTAGATTCCGTTGGTGCTGAAGTTCCAGCGTCCGATCTCGGCACGCTTCGCCCACAGCACCTCGGTGGTTCGCGCCCCGGCGCGCACGATCGGATGCTCCTCCGCCACGGCCCACGCCGGAAAATACTTGTCCACCTCGAAGACGAAGCCGGTGTAGCTGGGCTCGTCGTACATCATCTCGTGGATCTCGACGTCTTCGGCGCCGGGGAGCCCGCGCAGCTCGCGCAATGCCGATTCCCTGGTCTCGCCGAAGGTGAGCCTGCGGTCGAGATAGAGCGTGCATTCGTCCGGCACGGCGTTGATCGACGGGCTCTTGCTCTCGATGATGCTGGCAACGACGGTGCCTTTGCCGAGGAACGGGTCTTCATGGATGCGGTCGTTGTACGCCTCGAGGCTGGCGAGGAAGCGGTTCATCTTGTAGATGGCGTTGTCGCCGAGCTGTGGCATGGCCGCGTGCGACGACCTGCCCTTGGTAACGCAGCGCAGCTCGATGCGACCGCGATGACCCCGGTAGACCTTCATGTCGGTCGGCTCTCCGATGACGACGAAGTCCGGTTTGATCCCCTCGGTCTCCACCAGCGAGTGCGGCGCAATTCCATCACACCACTCCTCCATGTTGCCGAAGTAGTAGAGGGTGAAGTCGTCCACCAGGCCCAGATCGCGCATGATGGCGATGCCGTGGATCATGCCGGGCGTCGAACCCTTCTCGTCGCACGCACCACGCCCGTAGAGGATGCCCGCCTCGATCTTCCCCTCGAACGGATCCCAGTCCCAGGCCGACTCGTCACCCAGCCCCACCGTGTCGATGTGGCTGTCGTACAGGATCTTGTGCTTTCCGCTTCCGACGCGCCCCAAGATGTTGCCCATGGAATCGAAGCGCACCTCGTCGAAGGCGAGCTTCTTCATCTCCTGCGCGACACGCTCGCCGACCTCGCCGATCCGCCCATCCATGCTGGGGATGGCGACGATCTCGCGCAGGAAGCGCAGGATCTCGTCGCGGCGCTCCTCGACGCGGGTGCGGATCTGTGGCACGACGTCCTTGAGATTCGGCATCGACATCGACATCCTCCTGTTGACCGAAGCGTGTGCAGCGGGCATGCAGTCTAGCATGGAGAGGCTTCGACGTGGATCGGTCGCGCGCGGGTGGCGGCGTTCCGGTGCGCAGGAATCTCGTGATTCCGGAGCGCGAGCTGGAAGTACGCACCAGCCGTAGTGGCGGACCCGGTGGCCAGAACGTCAACAAGCTGAGCACACGGGTCGAGCTGCGCTTCGACCTCGCCGGCTCGGAGGTCCTCAGCGCCGCGCAGAAGAGGCGGGTGCGCGAGCGTCTCGCGCAGCGCGTGAGCCGCGCCGGTATCCTGCGCGTCGTGTCGCAGAAGCACCGCACGCGCGCGCGCAACGAGACCGAGGCACGCGAGCGCCTGGCGACGCTCCTGCGTCAAGCACTCCATGTTCCACGCCGGCGGGTCGCCACCCGCCCCACTGCTTCGTCACGCGAGCGTCGGCGGCGGGAGAAGGAACGACGCGCCCGGCTCAAGCGCCAGCGACGCCGACCCTCCGACGTGGACACCTGATTCTCTCAGCGGAGAAGGATCATCTTGCGCGTGCGCGTCGTGGAGCCGGCCTGCAAACGGTAGAAGAAGACGCCGCTGTGGACGGCGCTGCCGCGATCGTCGCGTCCGTCCCAGAGCGTCGTGTAGACACCCGGCTCCTGCGTCGCCTGTAGCAGACGCCGGACGTGGCGTCCCTTGACGTCGTAGATGTCGATCTGGACCGGAACGGACCCAGACGTGCCGACGCGGGGCACGCCGTACTCGATGCGCGTCATCGGGTTGAACGGGTTCGGCGTGTTCTGCGCGAGGAACGCGCTCGGCGGGATCGCGGCGCTCGTGCCCCCCTGCGGACCGGCCCCCGCATCCGAGGGGTTGCGCTCCGTGTGTCCCGAGTAGCCACTGCGCTGCGCGTCGTGTTTGAACGTGGGCCACTGCGCCGCCGCGTCATCGTACGCTGCGGTGAAGTCCCAGATCCGCAGCGTGCGATCCCATCCGGCAAAGACGAGGTCGATGTCGCCGTCCCCGTCGCAGTCGGCGGCGAAGGGTGTGGCGCGCACGAAATCTCCGACGGGCAGAGGGAAGCCGGGCAGCACGTCGCCATCCTTGTCCCAACCGTGGATGGAACCGCCTTCGTTGCCGAAGACGATGTCGGGAACGCCATCCCCGGAGAAGTCGGCCACGATCGGAGAGGACTCCGACTCTTCGGAGAGCGGCTGCGGCCACCCGGGGAGCAGGTTGCCCTGGGAGTCGTAGACGCGCATCGCGCTCTGGGTGCTGGCATTGTGCGCCAGCACGATCTCCAGCTGCGCGTCGAAGTCGAAGTCCGCGAGCGCCGGGGAGGGAGAGATCGGATCGCTGTTCGATTCGACCCAGACCGGCCAGCCGGGAAGGCGTTTGCCGCTGGAGCTGTCGATGACGTAGAGAGAATCGTCCTCCGTGAGGGCGACGATGTCGAGCTTGCCGTCGTCGTCGACGTCGCCGATTGCGGGGCTCGAGTGACACAAGGTGCCGAGCGCGAGCGGAAAGTGCGGCACGTTGCTGCCGCTCGCGTTCCAGGCGTGCAAGGTGCCGGTCGGCGCCAGATAGACGATCTCCGGCTCCGGGTCGCCATCCAGGTTCGCGAACGCAGGCGAGCAGCGCGTCCAGGTTCCCACGTTCGACTTGAAGGCGGCGCTGGCGCCGAGGGGTGAGCCGTCCCCGTGCCAGGCGTAGAGGTTGCCGTTCTTGGCTGGAGCGAAGAGCTCGGCGAGGCCGTCGCCATCGACGTCGGCGGCCGCCGGAGAGGCCCAGTAGCCGCGTTGCGCCGAGAGAGAATCGGGATTCTGCGGCCAACCCGGCGCGATCGTTCCGTCTCCGAGCACGACCAGTGCCGTGTTGGCGTCGCTGCCGTCGCCCCACACGGTGACGAACACCTCGAGACCCGGATCGCTCGTGATCTCCGCCAGCACGACAGCCGCGGTCACGGTGCCGACCTCGTTTGCGAACACGCCCCACGATTGCGGGTCGAGGTCGTCGTCGCGCAGCTCGATGCCACTCCATTCCCAGGCGTACAAGGCGCTGTCCCCGGCGACGATTTCGTTGAAGCCATCTCCCGTGATGTCGCCCACGGCGGGAGGACAGGAGGTGGGTGCACGCATCGTGATCGGCCAGCCGGGAAGCTGGGCTGGGCTGGTGATGACGCTGGCCACGGGTGATGGCGCACTCTCGTTGCCGGAGCTGTCGACGGTCGTGACCTGGTAGAAGTATTCCGTGGCCGGGGAGAGACCGGTATCTCGGTAGTAAGCCACTCCCGACGTGAGGTCGATGGTGATCCGTTGCCAGTCGTTCACGGCGTCCATGCGATAGACGTGGTAGCCCGCCAGATCCGGAGCGAGCGCGGGGATCCAGGAGATTGCGACGATGTCCGCGGCCTCCGAGGCGTCGAGCTCCAGCGTGGCAGGTGGCGCCGGGCCACGCAGCGTGATCGGCCAGGAACGCATGCGGCCGTAAGCGTCGGTGAGCGCGAGGCTCATGCTGTTCTCTTCGAGCGTCGCTTCGGTGACGCGAAAGGGCGGTGAACCGTTGGTTTCCTGCATCGAAACCGCGCTGCCGATCGTCGTCGACGTGGTGATTCCAACGATGTCGGGATCGAGAACGAGGAGTGCTGCCTGCAGGCCATCGGCACGACCCGTGCCGTAGTTCTTGAACCAGACGTCGATGTCGAAGGTCTCGCCCGCCTGGATGACCCCGTCCCCATTGCCGCCGGGACCGGGGTCGGAGATCTCGAGTCGCGTCAGCTGCATGTCGGGGGCATGCACGATCCGGCTCACCGTGTCGGTCCAGATGTCGTTGCCATCCGTGGTTTCGAACTCGAGCGCCAGCACGCTCCCGTCCGGTGCCGCGCTGTCCACCTGGAAAGTCAGGCTTCCGTTCGCTGGCGCGGTGGCGCCGCTTGCCATCGCCCCCAGCGCGTAGACGCTGTCGAGCACCGTGACCCAGGGGCTCGACGTGCGCAGGATGCCGTTGATTCCGCTCGCCGAGGCGGTCCCGTCGTTGCGGAAGGTGGCATCGACGTCGAGCGTCTCTCCGGCGTCGAGCACACCGTCCCCGTTGCCCTGCGCGTCGTCGAGCGTGAGCGAGGTCACGTGCGGATACGCCGTACCGCCCGTGTCGACGCTGATGGAGTCGATCACCGTCGTCATGTTCGGCCCGCTGACCGTGACCACCACGGACCCGGCACTCTCCGCCACGAACTGCAGCGTCACGTCGCCCGCGACGTCGGTGCGACCGTAGACGTAATCCTCCTCGCCCTTCTGCAGGCAGACGAGAGCCTCCTCCCTCGGAGCTCCATCGACGCTCACGGTGACGACGACATCGTTGCTGCCCAGAGCGATCGAGGAGGGGAGGGCGACCGCGGTGCTGCCGAGGGCGGAGGTGTGGACGATCATCTCCGGGTCGGCGAGGATGTTGTAGAGGAAGTGCGTGTAGTGATCGGACGTGTCGAGCAGCGCGTTGCCTGTGTAGGCCAGACGACTCTCGACGAAGAGTTCCCCGATGTGATTGGGAACTGTCGCGTCGTAGAGTGCCTCGAAGAAGCCGACGTTGTAGTTGCGGGACGGGATCGCGAAGGCTGCGCGGCTTGCACCGAGCACGGCAACCGCGCCGGCGTCGTCCTTCAGGAAGGCCTCCGCGAGGCAGGGGAAGTCGAATGCGGTGGCGGTGCAGTTGAGCATGTACAGGATGAAGTGCTGGTCGACGTTCCCGAGCGCAGGCACGTCGCTGTTGACGAAGCTGCGATCTCCGCACGACATGCTGTAACGGAATCCGTGTCCGATGTGGTTGACGAAGCCGGGATCGTCGTTCATGGCCGCGAGCGCGTCCTGGTGCGTCAACGGCAACGCGCCGGCCCAGGGTGGATCGTTCCTCTCGTAGAGGCGGGCGACGTTGACGCCCGGCGAAACGAGCGGCCACAGATCCTGGTCGCTGTACTCCGCGCCGTCGAGGTTGACGGGGTTCGGAGCTTCCCAGTCCACCGGGAAGAGCACCTCGCTCAAGAAGAGAAGGTTGTTCTGGTAGCTGGTTTGCGTGGGGTTCTCGTACTGCACGATCTTGCCGATCATCAGCTCCGCTTCCGCCGGCGTGCTCACCGGGAGCCGGCTGACGAAGACCTCCGCGTACAGGTCCACATCGTCCACGGGCGTCATCGAGTCGAGCGCCGCCTCACCCCACACCGCGTCCCCGTCCGCGTTCCAGTTGCCGTCGAGGCAGGCGAAGTAGATGTCGGCAGGGATCTCCTCGTCGGTCGCCGGGCCGAACTCGGAGAAAGCGTAGCGCGCGGGCAGGAGATCGGTGTCCCCGCCGAGGAGCACCCAACGCACCGCCCATTTCGCGTAGGCGTCCTGGATGAAGGTGCGAATCGTCTCCTGCAGATCGCTGCCGTTGCGGTAGTGGCTGCTGATCCACTCGACCGTCCGCACCACGGTCGGAACCCCACGCTGGGTCTTCCAGTCCGCAAGCAGCTGGAAGCTGGGCGCGAGGGCGTCGTTTGTGACGATCAGGTACTCGACCGGGCTGCCCTCGAGGCTCGGTGCGTTGGACGGGTGGAAGCCGCGCCGCTCCGACTCCACGAGCTCGCCGATGCGCCGCGCGTAGGTGTCGATGGCGTCCGGGTTGGCGACGAGCCGCCGCAGCTGACGCGCCGCCGAGGTTTCGATTTCGGCGCTGAAGCGCTTGCGCTCGAGCGCTGTGGACGCGTCGTGTCGCAGCTCGACTTCGAGCTCGATCTCGTCGGCGACCAGGATCCGGTCCTCGAGTCGGCGCACCGGGTAGACGCGTACCGAAGCGAGCTGGTAGCCGGCCAGGGCGCCGCCGCCCGCCGCTTCCGCCGCCAGCGCGGGATAAGAACGGGCCGCCTTGGCCGCGTGTCGGGGCTCGGGCGGCGCGACCGCATCGCCGGCATCCGTGAAGCGCGTGCTCGCCTCCTGCAGGGGCGCGCCGGTGAGAAACACGTGCTCGTTGCGTCGCACGGCGCGCACGCTGGCAACCCGCGTTCCGGCCGGGACAAGAAACGTCACGATGTCGTACGGGATTTCGGGCCGGCCGCGCTCCCACGTTCGCGGGAGCTTCGAAGCGCTCAGGCTGTTCGTGCCCTCGGCCGTGTGCAGCTGCAGGCTGGCCCGATCGAAACGATAGGTGTGTTGAAGCGTCTGCGCGCTGGCGGGGAGCGTGGCGAGCGTTGCGACAACGATCGTGGCTGCAACGCCATGCCACACACAATGCATGTGGCGACGGTTCGAAGTCTGCACGTGAGCCTGCAGCAGCGGTTCGCCTCCCGAGGGGAGCTCTTCAGCGGCTGTTGCGCGTCGAGAGCGGACGCTATCGTACGACCGCGACCCATGGACGCACCCGCCTCGTCGAGGGCGTTTGGTCTGAGTCGCGTTAGCAGTTCGTCAGGAGATTCGCTTTCGAGGGGTCGACCAAAACCTTTGTCGCACAGCGGCTGGCGACGCGTGGAGGATAGCACGCTGCCTGGAAGCGTCGCAAGCGCCGCAACGGCACGACCTTCGCGCAGTTTACGAGCTCTCCTCGAGAACTCGGGTTGCCCGCTGCACGATCGCATCGGCGGTGAGACCGTAGCCTTCGTAGAGACGCTTGTACGGAGCCGAAGCACCGAAGCGCTCGATCCCGATGACGTCGCCGCGCTCTCCGACCCAGCGGTACCACGGCATTGGGTGTGCGGCTTCGATCGCGACCCGCGGGGTCGCCGGCGGCAGCACGCGCTCGCGATACTCTGGCGGTTGCGACGCGAAAAGCTCGAGGCTCGGCATGCTGACGACGCGCGCCGCGACGCCCGCGGAAGACAGGCGCTGGGCCGCCTCGACCGCCAACGTCACCTCCGAGCCGCTGCCCAGCAGGAGGAGGTCCGGGTCTTTGGCTGGATCCAGCAGGACGTAGCCGCCGCGAGCCACGTCCACGCCGGCCGTACGTTCAAGGAGCGGCAGCTTCTGGCGTGTCAACGCCAAGGCGGACGGACCGTCGCGGCGCTGGAGCGCCACCTTCCACGCCTCCACCGTCTCGGCGGCGTCGGCGGGGCGCAGGACCACGAGGTTCGGAATCACACGCAGCGCCGCCAGCGTCTCCACCGGTTGGTGGGTCGGACCATCCTCCCCCAGACCGATCGAATCGTGCGTGTACACGTAGATGACGCGCAAGCCCATCAGCGCGGCGAGCCGCACCGCAGGTCGCATGTAGTCGGAGAAGACGAGGAAGGTGCCGCCGTACGGCACGACGCCGCCATGCAGGGCCAATCCGTTCAGGATGGCTCCCATGCCATGCTCGCGCACACCGAAACGCAGATTGCGTTGTGCGTAGTCGTCGTGCGCCAGGTCGCCCCAACCGCGCAGCAAGGTGTTGTTCGAAGGCGCCAGGTCGGCCGAGCCCCCGATCAGCTCCGGGAGTCGATCCGCCAGGGCGTTCAGCACCTGGCCCGACGCGGCTCGAGTGGCGATGGCGGGATCACCCGGCGCGAAATGGGGAAGCGCAGAATCCCAACCGTCCGGCAGGTCACCGCGCAGGCGGCGTTCGAGCTCGCGAGCCGGCTGCGAGTGCGCCGTCGCGAAGCGCGTGTAGCGCGACTGCCACTCGGCCTGCAGCTGCGCGCCGCGGCTGCGACACTCGAGCCACGCGGCGCGCGCGGCTTCTGGAACGAAGAAGGGCTCCTGGGTGGGCCAGCCCAGGTTCTCCTTGGTGAGGCGCACTTCCGTCTCACCCAACGGCGCACCGTGCGCGTCCGACGTGTCCTGTTTGTTGGGGCTGCCCCAGCCGATGTGTGTGCGTACGACGATCAGCGACGGGCGCAGCGTTTCGTCGAGCGCCGCCCGCGTGGCGTGGTCGAGCGCTTCCAGATCGTTGCCATCCTCGACACGCTGCACGTGCCACCCGTACGCCTCGAAGCGGCGCGCGACGTCGTCGCTGTAGGCGAGCTCGGTGGGGCCGTCGATGGTGATGTGGTTGTCGTCGTAGAAGCCGATCAGCCTGCCGAGCCGCAGGTGTCCGGCGAGCGACGCGGCCTCGTGCGACACGCCCTCCATCAGGTCGCCGTCACTGGCCACGAACCAGGTACGATGCTCGACGACCTTGTGGCCATCGCGCCGGAAGGTGGCGCTGAGATGCGCCTCGGCAAGCGCCATGCCCACGGCGTTGCCGAGTCCTTGTCCGAGCGGACCCGTCGTGGTCTCGACACCGGGCGTGTGGCGGTACTCCGGGTGACCTGGCGTCTTGCTCTCCCACTGGCGGAAGTCCTTCAGGTCGTCGAGCCCGAGCTCGTATCCACTCAAATGCAGGAGAGCGTAGAGCAACATCGAGGCGTGACCGCATGACAAGACGAAGCGGTCGCGTCCGAGCCAATCCGGATCGGCGGGATTGTGGCGCAGGTGGCGCGTCCAAAGCAGGTAGGCCAGGGGTGCCAGAGCCATCGCCGTGCCCGGGTGCCCCGACTTCGCCTTCTCCACCGCATCCATGGCGAGAACGCGCACGCTGTTGATGCAGAGCTCGTCGATGGCTCTCTGTGTCGTGGACATCTCCACCTCCACTTCGCTGCGTGTTCGCGGCAGGATAGAGCATGGGCGCGCAGGCGGTCACCTTTGGAATGACTGCCGGTCAGCGCCCGAGCTGCGAGTGCAGCTCGACGCCCGCGAGGTAGAGGAAGAGCAGAACGCAGACGACGAGCAGACTGTTGGCGAGCCAGCCGTTTCGAAGCGGCCCCATCTGGGTGCGGTTGTTGAGCAGAAGCAGGGTCAGCGCCAGAAAGGGCATGAACAGCGAGCCGAGGGCCGCGTACGCCACCACCAACCACACCGGACGGCCGAGCAGGAGGAGGAGCATCGGCGGGAAGGTCATGAAGAGGAGGTAACCGCGGTAGAGCGGGCTCCTGCGCGTGCGCCTCGCGTCGATCGCGGCGGCGCCCGGTCGCCGCAGCATCTCGATGGAATCACCGAACAGATACGGGACTCCCTGCCACACTCCCAACAACGAGCTGGCGACGGCGCCCCAGAAACCGAGCAGGAACACGAGCTCACCCGGGCGGCCAAAGCTCTCGCCGAGGATCGCTGCCATCTCGAGAACACCCCCACGCCCCGCAACCTCGATCCCGCGCGGCAGCAGCACGACACCCCCGAGCAGGATGACCGCGACGCCGAAAAGCCCCGTGAGCATGTAGCCGATTCCGAGATCGACGCGCACGGTCGCGGCCCATTCCGCGCCGCTCCATCCCTTCTCACGCATCCAGTAGTTGTAGGAGAGCAGGGTCAGGGTGCCGCCCACACCACCGATGACCCCCAGCACCAACACCGTCCCGCCGACCGGCAGCGTGGGCAGGAGGAGGCCGCGCAGGACCGATGCGGCATCCGCTCTCTGCACCATGGCGCTGCCGAGGATGCAGACGAACATGAGACCCACGACCCACTTCATCGCGCTCTCGAAGCCGCCGTACTCTCGCAGCCAAACGAAGAGAAGCGCCGCGACGGCGTGCAGGATCGCCCACACCTCGACCGAGAGGGTGGGCACGAGCGCGTGCGCCGCCATGCCGCACGCCGACATCAGAGCTGCGGCGACGACGAAGCTCCAAATCAGCAGATAGATGAGGAAGAGCACGCGCACTCCGGCGCCGACAAACTGGCCCCAGCCTTCGAGGATCGTGCTGCCGGTGGCGAGCTGCCAGCGCGCGATCCCCTCCGCCAGCGAGAACTTGAGCAGCGCACCGAGAAGCGCGGTCCAGAGCAAGGGAAGGCCGTACGTCGCTCCCGACTTGGCGGCGGCGACGAGATCGCCGGCGCCGACGCCGGTGGCCGCGACGACGATCCCGGGACCGACGAGTCGCAACACGTGACGCAGGCGGGCGGGGGGAGGCGAGCTCATCCGGCAGCGCCGGACGACGGGCGCCGCGCGAGCGCCAGCCCGAAGAGGCTCTCCGGATCGGTGTACCACTCGACAAGCTCGAGCCCGCAGTCGCGCAGGAGCTCACGCGTGAGACGCTGGTCGTACTTGACGCTGATCTCCGTGCGGATCTCGTCACCATCGCGGAGGAGGAGCAGGAGACCGGCGCGACGCAGCCGCACGCTCTGTTCGCGGCGCGACACGAGACGCAGGTCGATCCGGTGCTCGACAGTGTCGAAGAAGGCGCGGTGCTCGAACGCCTGCGGCACGAAATCAGCGTCGGCCACTGCATTCACTACGTTCAGGATGTTGCGGTTGAAGGCGGCCGTGACTCCCTGGGAATCGTTGTACGCCGCTTCGAGCGTGGCGACGTCTTTGATGAGGTCGACCCCGAGGAGGAAGTACTCGTCGCGCTGCATGACGCTGGCAACGCGCGTGAGGAAGTCGCGTGCTTGCGCCGGCGTGAAGTTGCCGATCGTGCCGCCGAGGAAGATGATGAGCCGGCGCGCTTCGCTGGGGATGTACTCCAGATGGTGGGTGAAGTCGCCGATGACGGCGTGCACCGAGAGACCTGGGTACTCGGAGGCGAGCTCGTCGGCGGCGCGTCGCACGATCCCCTCGCTGACGTCGAACGGGACGTACACTTCACAGCCGTGTGCGTCAGCAAAAGCGTCCAGCAGCACGCGCGTCTTCGACGAGGCTCCCGAGCCGAGCTCGACGAGGACGGGGCAGCCGCAGCGGCGGGCGACGTCGCCGGAGATCTCGTGCAGCAGGGCGCGTTCGGTGCGTGTCTGGTAGTACTCCGGCAGCTCGGTGATGCGTTCGAAGAGCTCCGAGCCGCGGTCGTCGTAGAAGAAACGGGGTGCGATCTCGCGCGGCGTGCGCAGGAGATCGGCGCGGATCTGACGCAGGACCCTCTGCGGCGTCTCCTCCTCGAGACGGACGTCCACCACCACGTGGCCCAGGCGAACCGATTCCGGTCGAGCTGGCATTTGAATGCGGGCCGCCCTCCAACCACGGGGCAGTCTTTCCAGACACGGAGGCCTCAACGTCCGACGCCGCGCGGACGCAGCCAGCGCTCGATCGCTCCAAGAAGCGCGTCGACCGCGATTGCGAGCAAGGCCGCCGGCACGGCGCCGGAGAGGATAACAGTCGTGTCCACGCTTTGCACCCCCGCCACGATCGGCTCGCCGAGACCTCCGGCGCCAATGAAGGCGGCGAGTGTTGCGGTTCCCACGGTGATGACACCGGCGGTACGAACACCCGCCATGATCACCGGCATGGCCAGTGGCAGGCGCACGCGGCGCAGCACTTGCGCCGGGGTCATCCCGAGTGCGGTCGCCGCCTGCACCACTTCCGGTGCAGCGTCGCGCAGGCCGGTGTAGGTGTTGCGCAGAATCGGAAAGATGGCGTAGAGCCAGAGGGCCACGATGGCCGGGCGTGCACCGACGCCGAAAAAGGGGATCATGAACGCCAGGAGTGCCAGCGATGGAATGGTCTGGGACGTGCCGACGACTCGAATGAGAGGTTCCGCGCTGCGGCGCCGTCGTTCCAGCAGCAGGCCGAGCGGCACGGCGACGATGATTCCCAGCAGCAGTCCCGCGCCCGACAAGAAGAGGTGCTCCAAGGTGCGCGCACCCAGATCACGCCGATTCTCCCACATGTAGCGCCACAAGCTGCGATGGCGCGACGAGACCGTGTCCACCGCGCGCGCTCCCACCAGGCCCAGTGCCTCGAGAGCATCCTGCGCGACACGCTCCACCGGTTCGGCCTCGTGTTCGACTCGCAGGTTGAGCTGCCGCATCCTCTCCTCGGAGAGCGCGTGTGTCAGCAACCCGATCACCGCACCGATCTCCGGGTGACGCTGCAGCGTGGCTCCGCGCACGAGTGCAGCCGCCTCGTAGGGTGGAAAGAAGCCTCTGTCATCCGCGAGCACCACGAGATCGTGGACGACGAGACGACCGTCGGTCGTGTAGACGTCGAGGCAGTCGATGACGCGCTCGCCCGCTGCTTGATACTTGAGCGCCTGCTGCATCGTGCGCACGCTGCCGAAACGCAAGCCGTAGGCTCGTTCGAGACCCGGCAGGCCGTCGTCGCGTGCGGCGAACTCGTACCCGAGTCCGGCCGTCATGCTCGGGGCCAGGGCCACGAGGTCGCTGATGCTGCGTAGATTGTGCGTCTCCGCCACCTCGCTCGGAACCGCCAGCTCGTAGGCGTTCTCGAAACCGAGAGGCGCAAGCCACCAGAGGTCCCAGCGTGAGAGGAACTCGCGGCGGACGCGATCCAGTGTCCAGGCTGCATCGCCGCGAGGCGATTCTTGCAGAATCGTGACCAGGCCCGTCCCGGTGTACTCCGGGTAGAGATCGATGCCGCCGCTGCGCAACGCCTCGAAGCAAACCTGTGTTCCCGCAAGACCGAGCTTGCGTTCCACTGTGAGGTCGGTGCGTGACTCGATGAGGCGCGCGAACATCTCGCCCAGAATGCGGCTCTCGGCGAAGTTCTTCGATCCGACGACGATGCTCTCCGCATTCCCCGTAGCGGGCGTCAGCGCCAAGAGGGCAACCAGGAGCGTCAGCGTGCGCGGGCACCTCACTCCGGCACCTCCGGCGCGTGCGCGAGGAGCTCACCGACGTACGCATCGGCCGGTTGTCGCTGCAACGTCCGTGGCGGAGCGCACTGCAGGATGCGCCCCTGTCGCATGACCGCAATGCGATCGCCGAGCCGAAACGCCTCGGCGAGATCGTGTGTCACCAGGAGCATCGTCTTCTGCAGGCGTGCTTTGAGGCGGGCGAACTCCTCCTGCAGCTCGACGCGCGTGAGCGCGTCGAGCGCACCGAAGGGCTCGTCGAGGAGGATGACGTCGGGATCGGCAGCGATGGCTCGCGCGAAGGCGACGCGCTGACGCTGTCCACCCGAGAGCTCGTGCGCGTAGCGGCTGGCATAAAGGGCCGGGTCGAGGCCGACGAGCTCCAGCAGGGTGTCGCGACGTTGCTGGCGCCGGGTCGCACTCCATCCCAGCAGCTCGGGCACCAGCTCGACGTTGCGCGCGACGTTCCAGTGGGGCAGGAGTCCACCCTCCTGCAGAACGTAACCGGTCTGGCGGCGCAGCTCGATCGGGTCGAGGTCGGTCGCGCGCTGCCCGCGAATCTGCACCTCGCCCGCGCTGGGCTCTTCGAGACGATTGAACATGCG
This sequence comes from Candidatus Latescibacterota bacterium, assembly GCA_020349025.1. Taxonomy (GTDB): domain Bacteria; phylum Krumholzibacteriota; class Krumholzibacteriia. The sequence continues at coordinate 637,296 of CP070763.1, forward strand.
CAGGAGGGTCGACTTGCCGCAGCCGCTCTCGCCGATGAGAACGAGCGTCTCGCCCGGGGCCACGTCCAGATCGACGTCGACGAGCGCCTGCACACCGGTCGGGAAACGTTTGCCCAGCCGCATCGCCGACAGGACCGGAGGCTGCATGGTTCCACCCCGAGTTCGGTTGCGGGAGGCGAGGATACCTGCCGCCGCCCCTGGATGCGGGGGCAAGCTCTCAAGAGCGCGTAACACCTTTGGAATCAATCTTGTGAATTGATTCACAAAGCCCTTGCAGTTCCCGGACCAGTTGAGTATTGTGACCCGCGGTCCCTAGTCCGAGGCGACTCGTGGCATGCCGCAGGTGTTCCATCCAAGCACGAACACGATTTCGCGAGTGAGCATCTTCGGTGCTCTCTTCTTTCTCATTGCCTTCCTCGCTGTCGTCGCCGCACTCGACCGCTCCTCCTATTGGACGCGCGAAACGTTGGTGCGGGAGCAGCCGGTGCCCTTCAGTCACGACCATCATGTCGCAGCTCTCGGAATCGACTGCCGCTACTGTCACACCACGGTCGAGGACGCAGCCTTCGCCGGCATCCCGCCGACGGCAACCTGTATGAACTGCCACTCGCAGATCTGGGCCGACAGCCCGATGCTCGAGCCGGTGCGCGAGAGCTTCCGGAGCGGGCGGCCGATCCGTTGGGTCCGCGTTCACGACCTGCCGGACTTCGTCTACTTCGATCACAGTATCCACGTGCGGAAGGGAATCGGGTGCGTGGAGTGTCACGGCCGCGTCGATCGCATGCCGCTCATCGCGAGGGCGGAGTCGATGCAGATGGAGTGGTGCCTGCGCTGTCACCGCGATCCGATCAAGCGCCTGCGGCCGCGCTCCGAGATCTTCAACATGAGCTGGAGAGAGCCGCAGAACGCGGACGAGTTGAGAGAGAGCCTGGCGCGCGACTACGACGTCGCGAGCTTGACCGATTGCACCACGTGCCATCGCTGAGAAGCGTGGAAGGGCGTTGATGAGGAGCGGCATCGAATACTGGCGCAGCCTGCAGGAGCTGGCCTCGAGCCCCGAATTCGCGCAGAAGCTCAAGCAGGAGTTCGCACCCGGCGCGGAGGAGTGGCCGCAGGGGCTCGATCGTCGCCGCTTCCTGCAGTTGATGGGAGCTTCGCTGGCGCTCGCTGGTGTGGGCGCGTGCACGCGTCAGCCCCTGGAGGAGATCGTTCCCTACGTGCGGCAGCCGGAGGAGATCGTTCCCGGCAGGCCGCTGTACTATGCCACCGCACTCACGCTCGGCGGCTACGCGCGCGGTGTGCTCGTCGAGAGCCACATGGGGCGGCCGACGAAGATCGAGGGCAATCCGGAGCATCCCGCCAGCCTGGGCTCCACCGATCGCTTCGCTCAAGCTGCGCTGCTCGATCTGTACGACCCGGATCGCTCGCAGGTCGTCCGCAACCTCGATCGCGTGCGCACCTGGGATGCGTTCGTGGCCGCGCTGGAGATCGCCTTGGAGGCGCAGGTGGCGCAGCAGGGTGCAGGTCTGCGCATCCTGAGCGGTCCGGTGACCTCGCCGACCTTCGCTGCGCAGATGCAGCGCATTCGCGAGCGCTTCCCGCGCGCCCGCTGGCACCGCTGGGACGCGGGTTCGAGTGACGGCGCACGCGACGGCGCGCTGGCCACGGCGGGGAAGCGGGTGGGCATCCGCTACGACTTCGAGAAGGCCGACGTCGTCGTCACGTTGGATTCCGACTTCCTCACGACGGGCCCCGGCGCGGTGCGCTACGCGCACGATTTCATGCGCCGGCGCCGCGTCCGCGAAGGCCAGTACGGGATGAACCGTTTCTACGCCTTCGAGAGCACGCCCACCGCGACCGGCGCGGTGGCGGATCACCGCGTTGCGCTCGCGCCGAACGATCTTCTCGGCTTTGCTTTTGCCCTCGGTCTCGAGTGCAACGTGCACGGGACGGGCTTGGTGCCGTCGCTGCACGAGTCCGAGCTGAGGCGTTGGCTGGCGGCAGTCGGACTGGACCTGCGTCAGAGCGCGGGGCGCAGCATCGTTCTCGCCGGAGAGCAAGCTTCGATGGAGCTGCACGCGCTGGCGCTGGC
>CP070763.1:639487-657308 GCA_020349025.1 Candidatus Latescibacterota bacterium
TGATCGCTGCGATGGGTCTTGTGCTGTTGTTTGTCAGTCACGGACCGAAGAATGCAGCCTGAGAACGGCATGCACCTGGCGGATCGGTTCTGCCACGGCCCGGACGTACGTGAGCTCATACTTGGAAAGGAATGTCCGCCAAATCCAACAGGTCATCGATCTTTGGCGTTTCCAGGGCTTCCTTGAACTCTGCGCCGGGCGCACGGGCCAGGAACTCACGTGTCCGCGCTCGCTGCTGACGCAGGGATCACCGGGGCGAGCAGCAATCTGCCTGCTTCGTTGTCGTGTACGGCGGCGACGAGATCCAGTCGCGCTCGAGCATCCAGGTATTGCCCTGGAACGAGGTGACTCGTTTGACAGCAGATTGGGCGTGCGCATGCGGTCGCATCTCGAGTCGCACGACTCCTCGGTGAAGGGGCGGGGCATTGCCCGCGTTCTCGGGGAGACACCCTGCCTTTCGTCGGCAAAGCGTTACGAGTTGTCTGCGCTTATTGGGGTCCTCGAGTATTGAATATCGTGTTGTTCCAACCACTCGACCGCGATCTCTTCGAACGCCTGCTCCCGGAATCGATACCAATCGTCCTGAATCCCGAGCCGATGAACCCAGTGCTTGAACATCCGAAAAGCGCCGCGGCCGCGGATGGCGACGAACAGCTCTTCACGCTCTTGTTCCGACTCCACGGTCTGACAAAAGCTTTCCATGATCGAGTACTCGTGAATGTCGAACCTCGTCGGAAGGGTAAGCCAATCGTTCGATTCCAGAACCTGACGGATCTCAGCCGAGTCCATGTATTCTGGATCTCTGCCATCCTCGAATGCTCGAACATCGTCATCTGCAAGCGTCGCAAACTCACCCGTGCGCCTGTTGAGATAGGGTGTCCAATCCTCGCCCGGCACGTCCATCTCCATCACGACGCGAGCGAGTGAGACCTCGACCGTCATTCGTGCACCTCGCCAAGTTGGAAGCGCGCTGCATCCACGGACACCGAACTGGGAGGATCGTACCATGCGCCGCGGGTTTCGCGCGCGGCCTCGGCGAGCCGTGGGGGCGAGGTCGTGTACGCCTCCCCAGAGCGCAAACGACAGCAAACACGACATGCAACGTCATTGACGCCGCACGTGCACGCCGTACACGCAATGGCTGGACTGTGGAGACGAGCCTGACATCTCGCGCGCTCTTGTGTCTCGAGCGTGGCGACCCCGAGCTCGATAGGGGTCGACCTCGCACGGTCTCCTCGCTGGCAGCGTTCATGCAAATCGAATTACGCTTGGCTTCGACGGGCTTCGCATGATACCTTGCGACGTTCACGCGCGACAGTTGTTCGCTGCTCTCGTCCGGAGAGCGTTGGTTGGGTTGGATCCGAGTTGGGAAAGCGTTCGAGGACGAAAAGAGGCCGCGCACGGCTGACCCAGTTGCACCAGCAGGATGCTGCCGACTATCAGGCCTTCCTCGCACAAGACTCCTTCGTCGCGGGTGACTGGGAGGCGGCGGAGAATGCGGCGCGCAAGGCGCTGCGAAGCTGTCCTGGCCACTTCAAATCGACAGTGATTCTCATCGATCTCCTGAACGGAAGCGAGCGCGGACACGAAGTGCCGCGTTTGGCACAGGAGGCGGCACGCGAGAACCCAAAGCAACCTCTGCTTCACCTCATCGCGGCGAACGCCGCCGTCGGGCTCGAACGTTGGGAGGAAGCGGGCCGCGCCCTCGACAAGTTCGATGACCTCGCCAAGCGTTTCCCTGGCCAGCTGGGACGAGCCCGTACTCGAGTCCAGAGGCAAGCACGCCAGCTACGACGGTTTCTCAAGCGAATCGCATCGCATCAGGCGAAGGAGCGCGCGGGAACGGCGGCAAGCGACGCCGCAAGTCCAGCACCCGCGGCTCAAGATAAGGCGAGAGCGGCTGCTCGAATCGAACGCGCGCGGGAAGAGCGGAAAACGGCGCGGGCCGCGCCACGGGAGGTCCCGGGAGCCGGACTCGGGAAGCGCGACGCCGAGAGCGCCACACCCAAGCCGTCTTTGGCCACTGCCGAACGTGGCGCAGGTGTGCAGGGCGAGGCCGCGGCAGCGCCACGAATCCTCCTGCAGGTCGACGATCGTGCGGCGCGCAAGGACGCTGGGTGGCTCCAGGGCGCGTGGAGCGACGACCTCGCGGAGCGCGACATCTTGATCGAAGCGCAACGCATCACCCTCCTCTCGCACTATGAGGATCTCCTCTGCCTGCCCACTCTCCGCGGCGTCGAGCAGCTCGAATATCAGGTCGAAACTGCGCGCAAGATCTTGCGGCGACTGAACGGGCGCGCACTGCTCTCGGATGAGGTTGGCCTCGGCAAAACGATCGAGGCGGGGATGGTGATCAAGGAGTACCTGATGCGCGGACTCGTGCGTAAGGTTCTCGTCCTCGTCCCGCCCGGGCTCGTGCAACAGTGGCAGGAGGAGATGGCTGAGAAGTTCGGCCTGGAGTTCGTACTCTGGAACGAGGCGCAGCGCTCGGCTCGAGCTGGAGGCGGTGCACAGCGCGTACGCGATTCCGTGCCGCACATCGAAGCGAGCTCGGAAGACCGCGCTGCGGCTCGGGCCCCAGGACCTCGCCAGGCCCCGGTTCTCGCGATCGACTCGATCGCGCTCGCACGCCTCCAACGCAACATCGGTCTATTCAGCGACGTGGACTGGGATTTGGTCGTCGTCGATGAGGCGCACCATGTGCGGCGGCGCGGAACACGTTCCTGGACGCTGGTCAACTCGTTGCGGAAGCGTTACGTGCTCCTTCTTTCTGCGACGCCTGTCCACAACAACCTGATGGAGCTACACGAGCTCGTCACGCTGGTCCGACCTGGGTTGTTGGGCACTGCGACCGAGTTCCGCCGCAGGTTCGTTCGAGGCAAGGAGGGTCGACGCGTTCGTGATCCCGAAAAACTGCGCGAAGTGCTGGGCGAAGTGATGGTGCGGAACACGCGCTCCCACGCAGACGTGGAGCTGCCCAAGCGCTTCGCCAGCACTTTCGTACTCGAACCGCAAACGCACGAGGCAACGGCATATCGAGCTGCGAGCACGTATGCGCGGCTCGTCTACCCCAGCGCGAAGACTGCGTTGCGATTGTGGTTACGGCACCTGCTCGGGTGTGCCGGGAGTGGGCCGCGAGCGCTCGCCGACGCCGCGGGTCGCAGATTGGCTGGCAGAGACGCAGACGCGGCGACCGGCCACCCACCCGGAGCCCCGCTGCCGGAGATCGCATCGTCGCGCCGCAACCTGGCCGCCGAACAGCTGACCTTTGCTGGTCTCGGGAACGTCGAGCCAGACCAGCGCGCGCCCACCGGTTCGGGTGCACTGACCGAGGGCGACGTTGCGCCAGCGCCAAGCGCGCACGATGACGTCGAGGAAGCGGGCCGCAGATTGTTGCAGCGAATCGTCCAGGAGGCAGCGCACGTCGGCGACTCCAGCAAGACGCGACGCCTCTTGGAGCTCGTGGCGCGCTCCGACGAACAGATGGTCGTTTTCTGCCGCCAGCGGACGACGATTGGCGAGCTGTCGCGACGGCTCACGGAATCTAGGATATCGCACGCCGTGTACCACGGCAGCCTGGCTCGCCATGAAAAGGATCAGGTGATCGAAGCTTTCCGTGCCGGCGCGCGCGTGCTCCTGAGCACGGAGTCGGGCGGCGAAGGGCGCAACATCCAGTTCTGCCGCACGATCGTCAACTACGACCTTCCCTGGGATCCGATGCTCATCGAACAGAGAATCGGACGAGTGCACCGCATCGGGCAAACACGAGATGTGTTCGTCTTCAACCTTGTCGTCGCCGGTACGCTCGAGGAGGAGCTTTTGCGCATCCTAGAAGACAAGATCCACCTCTTCGAGCTCATCGTCGGGGAGGTCGACTCGATCCTCGGCAACCTGAATCGACGCGACGACTTTGCCAACATCATTCTCGATCTGTGGGCTGGAGCGCGCGACGAGAACGACCGTCGCGCGCGTTTCGATGCTTTCGGTGCCGAACTCGCTGCCTCGCGCCTGGCATACGAGAAGGAGAAGGAGCTGGACGAATCGCTCTTTGCAGACGACTTGGAGGTGTGACAGCGCAGTGGAGCTGCAGCAGTTCATCGATTCGACATTGCGGCGCTCCGGTTGCCTGACCGAAACGCTCGACCTGGATCGGCTCGAGGTTGTTCTCGCCGCCCCCGTGGCAGCTCGGTTGGAGCTGCCGGAACATGCGTGCCTGCGTGTACTTGGCGTGCCGCATGCTGACGAGCAGCATGTCGGTTACGGCAGCACCCTCCTGTCAAGTGTGTGCGCACTCACGGATTCGGCAGTGCGACGTTATCGCCTCTACGTCGTGCCCGCGCCAGCCAAGCGTGAACGGCTGGAGCGCGAAGCCGCGGGCCTACTCTCATTCCAGAACGCGACTGCGCGCCGTGAGTCGCTGCAGCAGTCTACGTTGGAGTACTTCACCTTCGACTTTCGTTACACGGCACTCTCCGAGGAACGGCATGAGGGCCTGGTGTCGACTACAATCAACGCCGAAAGCGGCTGCAGCGCTTCGTTTGCCTCTCAATTGGACGCATATCTGCGCGAACATCCGGAATCACGCCGAGAGTGGAGTGACCCGGGCCCTCCGACACAAATCCAGCCAGGCTACGATCGCGCACGTTTGCACGCACTCTCTCTGGTACGCTCGGCGACGCGCCCTTTCGTCGCCCGCATGGCGCGTCGCCTGCAGAGGGACGCAGCGCGGGTCGAGGAATACTATCGATCGCTGCACGTCGAGGTTCAGAGGAAGAAACCGAGGCGACGCCGCAACCGCGTGCATGCCGAAGGCCAGAGTCCAACGGCGGCGAGCACGGTTTCACACAGAGACGACCCAGTCGTGCTGCAGGAGAAGCTCGATGCGATCGTCACTGAGAGACGCCGCCGTCTGCGCGATCTGAACAGGCGCTACTCGGTCTCGCTCCGACTCGAGCCGCTGGCCGTCCTCGTCGTTCGAATCGAGGGCTACGTGCTGAATGCTCGGCTGCAACGCCGCAAACGCGACCGGCACGTGCAGCTCGGATGGAACGCCGTCTCCAAAGAGTTCGATCAGTGGATGTGCGATTCTTGTGGCGACGAGACACCGGCGCCCACCGTCTGCGACGCACTGCACTTGCTCTGCAGCCAATGCCCGAACAAGTGCCCCAGTTGCGATCATGCAGTATGTCTCGTCTGCAACCCGGGTGGATGCGACTGCGGCTGGAGTCCTGCGCAGCTCCTCACACCGCGATGATCGGCAAGACGAGCGCGAACCACTCGCACCCCCACGACGCCCGTCCAGCGACTCTCGGTTTCCCGGCACGCAGTGAGGTCTTGCACGCAACCGGTGGACTCGATGCGACCTTTCACGCAGTGAGCGTACCGGCAACGACGACGCTGCAGCAGGGAAGCGCCGCATCTACACGATCGCGCTCGACGGAAGCGGCGTCTTCACGAAGCGTGGTACCTACGAGATTGGCGTCGTGCGGATCGCCAACCTGCCAATCGGCGGCACGCCGATCGTCGCAACGCTCACAGCCTACTGACGCAGGCCGCTCGGAGGCGCCACCCCTGCGCTCCCCTCTCCCGGGAAGCGGCCTCTTGACTGTCGCCCGCTTCGGGGACAGGCTGGGGACGCGTCCCGGGTTCACGCTGGGAAGAGATGGCGTCGATATGCGCCACAACCCGGCCCCACACTCAGGCCCAGACGAGCAGTCAACCAGGACGCATCGAGCTTCTGCAGAAGGAGGTGCCTGTGGTGGCCTCGACGCGACGACCGTTCCGATTGGATCGGATCCGCTCTTGGGGTCCGGCCGTTCTCGTTCTGATGCTGCTCGTGGGCTGCGCTCGGCAACCACAAGAAGATCTCCACGTCAGCGTGCGCTTCCACACGGCATCCAATCTCGAAGTGGGCGCCGACGTCCGCGTGGGCAAGCTTCGCGTCGGTGAGGTGCAGAGCATCGACATCGACTCGGCGAATCACGCCGTCGTGGCCGCTGTGATCGAGGCGCAGTACCGCGACAAGGTGACGTCCGACGCGCAGTTCCAGATCAAACGCGAGAGTCTAGTTTCGTCCACCCGCTACGTCGAGCTGCAGCCCGGCAAGGAGAAACCGATCGCAACCGACGAGCCCTACTTCATCGGCGAGACCAACTGGCTCGATCTGGCGCAGCAGTGGGCCGATCAGACCAAAGAGTGGGTGACGTCCGAGGAGGTACGCGACGCCTTGAGGGACTTCGCCGACGCCGCCGGCGACGCCGCCTCTCAAGGTCTGGAGGAATGGCAGACGCTGAAGCCCGGTCTCGAGGAGAAGGCCCGGGCCCTCTACGAGATGGCGCGCGAGAAGGCGCCCGCGGTCGCGGAACGTCTGCGGGAAGAGATCGACAAGCGCATGGAGGAAACGGAGAAAGAGCTGAACTCGAGAAGCGAAGCACGCGAAGCCTGAGAGAACCTGAATACGGCCCCGCCGCGGCAGCGGTGCATCTCGAGCGACATGGACGCGCGCGCAGCTGCCGCCCAGTCGGGCGCAGCGAGCTGCCTCCCTCCCGCCCCAAGGGCAACACCCACCGATCAACGCAACGCTGCTCCCGCCGCGCACGGCCGACGCCGAACCCGCGACGGGCGGCCGAATCTGCCGCCTTCTACACGTTTGTGGCGGCGCCTGGAAACGGAACCGAACGGATCGGTCCGGGGGGAACGCGTCCCACCCGTCGAGACCCGGGGAGGGACCTGGCCGGAGTTTTGCGCCGCACGACGGGGTCGCTCCGAAACACCGCAGCTCCGGACAGCACAGAGGACCGTGCTGCTTGGAGCCTCAGCCCAGACATCCGAGTGATGGGCTCGGTCGCGTCGCCGACATCGGGAAGAGGGGTTCGAACCGTGGCAGTGGTGCTGTTTGTCAACTTGAAGGGCGGCGTGGCGAAGACCACCAACGCCGTCGCTGTCGCCGAGACATTGGCGGAACGCAATCGGCGTGTCCTCGTCATCGACGCGGATCATCAGTGCGCCGCGGGCGAGCTTCTGCTGGGCGAAAAGCGCTTGCTGATGGCGGAACGCCGCCGTGCGACGCTGCACGACATGCTCGCCGCCATGCTCGATGACGAGTTCGGCGACGACCAGTTCGAGGACTTCATCGAGCGCGGCGCCTCGAACATCAGTGGCGGCATGCCCAACCTCGCGGTCTTGCCCTGCTCGCTCCGGATCGACGACTTCTCGACCAACATGGCCAGGGCGCGCCGCGGCTACCGCTCGACCGAGGAGTTCAACGCGGTCTACCGCCGCAGGCGCACGATGCTCCGCAAGTGGCTCATCGACAACTTCGATTTCACGATCATCGACTGCCCGCCGAGCATCGCCCTGCAGGTGCAGGCACTCTTGCACGTGGCCGATGCCTACATCGTCCCCAGCATTCCCGATCGGCTCTCGCTGCGCGGCTCCGCCCACCTGGTGGAGCGCATCCGGCGCACCGGCAGCAAGGTCAACGCCCTCGGCATCCTCTGGTCGCTCTACCGCTCGAACAACGAGGTGCATCGCAAGGTCATCAGCCGCGCCTCGAAGCAGCACCGCATGAACCTGCCGCGTCCGTTCAAGACGGTGATCCCCAACGCCACGGCGATCGCGCGCGCCTTCGAACACCCGCTCACGCCGGCCACGCTGTCGCTCAAGTACGAACCACCCTTCGCCGCGCTCTTCCGGCAGGCATGCGACGAAATGATCCACCGACTGCACGCATCCGTTGGCAACCTGGTCGCACTGCGGGAGCCCGCCGGCGTCAAATGAGACGTCACTCGGCAACAACATGTAAGATTGCGTGAGCGGCGCAATCACGACCAGGAAGCCGCTCCGGAGAGCGGCTTCCTTCCTTTCGCTTCTTCGACGCGTGGAGATTGGCTCGACTCAGCGTCCAGCGCCCCTCGGCATGCTGCGACCCGGCGCGTTCGTGTGCGTCCGGATCCACTTCAGCAACGGCTTCCAGAAGATCTTTTCGGCATCCGTTGCAGTCCACAGATCGATGTGACCGATGTCGGAAGCGATCTCGTCCGGTGGGCGCAGAGCGGGATTCACGAGCGTGATGTCGCTGCTACCGAGCAGGGTCGTCGTGTAGAACCCACCCTCGCCCAAACCACCTGCCGCGCCGAGATACAGAACCGGAATCGTGATCTCGGCGAGATGCGCAGTGAAGGGCAAGCTCTCCTCATTGCAGAACACCCTGAAGTAGTCGTACACGAAGCGATTCGGCTCGTACGGCGAAGCCGTCGCCAGGAAGTCGAGGCAGCCTTCGATGGGCGTGTACTCCAGGCTCACCGGAATGCCGTCCTCGAACAGCCCGCCCATGTAATGCCACCAGTCGTTCGCTGGGAAGAACTGCCAGGTCTGGGTGACGAACATCAGCGCCGCTTGCAGGTTGGTGAGACCGTCAAAGACAGGAGAGGCTCCGTCGGGATCGCTGCGCGCCAGGGCACTCAGCGTCAAGAACAACACCCCATCCTCGGCCTGGTAAATGCCGGCGGCGAGAGCGTCTCCGAGGTCGGCGGCCGCCGCACACGTGAATGCCCGTCCCGCTGCGTTCGCCGGATCGATGATGTAGGGAATGTCCGCCGGAATCAGGCCACCGACGTGTCGCTCCTGCATCGGGATCTGGGTTTCCTGGTTGGCCAGCGCATAGGCAGTCATGCCACCACTGCTGTACCCCAGGAGGTTCATCTTCCCGAAGCCCGCACCGGTCAGCATACGTGCGCTTCGAGCGGTGGCCATTCCGAACTGCAGGTTGTCCACCTGGTGTTGCAGCCCCCAATCACTCATGAATGAGAAATCCATGGTTCCGGAGGGCACCAGAATCCAGTCCTGGTCCATGCCCCAGACATCCACGCCTTTCTTTGCCAGGTAGATGGCGGCCGCATGATCGTCGGGCGTGCTCGGCGAGGCGGGCCCGAAGAGGAACTTCACGAATCCAACCGCATCCCCGTGCAGCAGGAAGATGTTCTTGTGAGTTCGGATGGGGCGGTGCGGGTGATTCTCCTTGACGACACGGTGGATCACGATTTCGTCGTACGGACCGTCTCCGACGGGCACCCGATAGCTGTAGTGCGCCACCTTCCCGGTGAGCTGTTCGCGATCAACTTGACGAACGGACACGGGTGGTCTGGCTTCTTCACCGTCATCGCGACCCTTGAATGGCTCGACCTCGTCGCCGAGTTCCCAACCGCTCATGGCAACGATCTCGCGTGCAACTCGTTCTGGGTCGAACTTCACGGCGGAGGATTGTTCTATGGACCCTTGCTCCGGTACGAGCGGCTGATCCTCACTGCAGCCAATCGTGACCAGCAGCAATGCGGTCGTTAGATAAACGAAGACAGGGCAGCGCACGGCTCACCTCCACGAATCAAGGAGTCGTACAAGAACCTGTTTGGAGATTCACAGCAGTATGCAAACTCGCGCGGCGCCGTTCAAGAAACCACGCCTGTCCGTGTTGAGCATCCGAGGCTTTCTTACACCGTTCTCGGGAATGCTCTTTCGGCTCGTGGGATCCGTATTTGTACGGAGTAGACTCATGTTCCCGACATCGCCACGTTTCGCCGCAGCCGCCTGAGCGGCCCGCTCAGCCTGGTGCCCTGGTCGGCTCGCCGGTGAGGACGATGGCAAAAGTGGAGCCCTCGCCAACGTGGCTCGAGACCTCGAGATCAAAGCCCATCTCCCTCACGAGCTGCCGGGAGATGGGTAGGCCGAGGCCCGCCCCCCGGTGGGTCCTCGAGTCGGAGCTGTCGAGCTGCTCGAAAGCCTCGAAGACGTCCTCCTGATGCTCCAGCGCAATGCCGATGCCCGAGTCGATGACCTGGATCGCAGTCGGCCTGGCGTTGCCGGTCTCGGTCAACACCTTCACCTTGACGAAACCCTTCTCGGTGAACTTGATCGCGTTGCCGACGACGTTCAGGAGCACCTGTTGCAGCCGCAGCGGGTCGGCGCGAATCGGCTGCATGTGTTCCGGGACATCGACCGTGAGACCCAGTCCTTTCTCTCGGGCCTGCCCTTCCACCTGCGCCACGACGGCCGGCACCAGCTCCTCGAGCTGCACGGTTGCAAGCTCGAGCTCGAGTTTGCCCGCCTCGATGCGTGAGAGATCGAGCACCTCGTTGATGAGCGACAAAAGGTGCTCCCCATTGGCCCGAATGCGGCGCGCAAACAGAAGCTCCTCCTCGGTGAGGTTCTGCTTCGGATTTGCGAGAAGCACGTGCGCAAACCCGATCACCGACGTGAGCGGCGTTCGCAGCTCGTGACTCATGTTCGCAAGGAACTTGCTCTTGGCACTGTTTGCGCGTTCGGCGTCGTCACGCGCACGCTGCAGCTCCTCTTTCGCTTCGCGCAACGATCGCGTCCAGCTCAGCGCCAGCACGAAACCAAAGACGGAGCTGAATGCGACGAGCCCGAGGCTCACCCAGTTGAATGCCGAGAGCTGTTGGAAGAACTGACGCAGCGTGTCGGCTGCCTCGCCACCGACCGACGCGATCGCCTCCTCGACGCCCTGGCGCTGCAGCGTGTTGTTCGCGACCACGAAGCCCATCACACACAGCATGCCGGCGACAAACACCACACCGACCTCGGCTGTCGACGGCAGCGTCCACGGCCTGACGTTTGCGAGCCGCGTCTTCCAGCGCGCGACGCGTGGCCCCGCGAGACGCAGGATGATGCCGTTGATGAAGACACCCTGCAGGAAGCCTCCAAGCCACCATCCTTCCCAGATTGCCAGTGGCATCACCTCCGGACCCTGCTGCGTGTGCGACCAGATGAATGAGCCGCTGGAGCCGGCGAGCGCGGCGACGAAGGTCACGAAGATATAGAAGACGATGGATGTAAACGAGCGCAGCTCGACCGAGATCGGCGCGGCGCGGTACGTGATCGCGAGAATGGCCAGGCCGAGGGGATCCGCCAGCGAGAAGAGGAGGGACCACTCGAACGGCATCCCGGCGCTCTGCGACAGAACGAAGGTCGCGACGTACGCCGGGACGAAGCCCCACCAGAACCCGAACCACAGGCAGAAGAGGGTGCTGAACACGAGGGGTGGATAAACGGTGACGTATGTCGGAACTCCGGCGACGTCGACGCGAACGCCCGAGAGATCGAGCCGGCTCGCGATCAACCCGAGCACGAGCGACAGCACGAGACTGAAGCCCCACCAGAACAGGAGAACGCGGTGATTGCGCTCGGACGGGCTGGTCAAGACGGGGAGGAGCGGAACCGGGCGGTAGAGGCCGTTGGTCATGCCGCACACATCCGAGAAAGCCCAGGAGGGTTCCCACCGGCCCGCGCCGGCAGTGGTGCTATTCGGACTCCACTTTCAGTTCACCCATCAGGTTGACAGAAGCGGCTCGGCTCTGCAAGCCGCTCGTGCGCGAGGTGCGTCTGGTGCGAGCACGGCGCGTTCAAACGTGTGCTTTCTGCAAACACCAGGTCGTCATACACCGCTGCCGTTGCACGACCGTGGTCTTGAGCGGCTCGAGAAGCTCCCCACCCAGGCGGCGGGTCGTGTCGATCAGCTGCTTCTCGTCGACGAGATAGCGGACGGAGGCATCGGGCAGCCGGTAGCACCCGCGGCCGAGCGGCTCGACCGGAAACGTCGCCCCGATCGTGGATGCAAGCCGCACGAACAGCATTCCGTGGGGTCGCAGCACGCGCCAGAGCTCGGCGATCATGGTATCGAACTCGTCGCGATTCGCCACGAAGTGCAGTACGGCATTGCTGATGACGACATCGAAGCTCGTGTCCGCGAACGACAGCGCGGAAAGATCCTCCACACGAAACTGCTCGCTCGGAAGCGAGGGCACCACACGGGCTGCGAACTCGCGCACCGCTTCCACCGCCTCCGGCACCTGGTCGATCGCCCACACGTCGAAGCCCGCCTGCAGCAGGTAGCGCACGTTGCGCCCGCGGCCGCACCCCGCGTCCAGGACGCGCATGCCCGGCTGCAGGCGCCCCTTCATGAGCTGATCGAACAGGTAGATGTCGATGCCACCGAGCAGCGTGTGAAGCTCAACCGGGGACGGCGTCGATCGATTCATCTCGCAGGGCTCCCCTCATTCAGCTGCGCGGCTTCGCGCCGACAGGGAACCGGTGGCAAGTCGATGGTTCCAGATCAGCCCGAGCGCCTTGCTACGCCGGCCATGCTAGCCGCGGTCGGGGCGGCCGCCAAGCCCAACGCGAGGCGCACCTTGACTATGACCTCAAAAAGTGGTCATATGTTCCGGTATGGAGGTCAAAACGACATCCAGCCCCTTTGGCAGCCGTGCACGCACGCTCGTGCTCCTCGCCCTTCGTTTGCTCGTGGAGAGCTATCCGCGTGAGCTTGAGCGACTTCTGGGGATTCCGCTCTCCGGTGTTCAGCGCGCGCTCGGAAGTCTCGAATCGGACGGGCTCGTGGCGGCTCGGGCGGTAGGGCGCACACGCATGTATCGGCTCGATCCACGCTATTTCGCGCACGAAGACCTGCAGCGCTTCCTTCTTCGGCTCAGCGAACCGGAAGAGGAGCTGCGCAGTCGGATTGAAGCACTACGCCGCCGGCCGCGGCGCTCAGGGAAGCCGCTGTGAAGCTGACCAAACGCTCCCGCTTGGGCACCGTCGCCCTGGCCGTCGGCAACGCGCTGCGTGAAGGCGGCATCGAAGCCGTTCTGACCGGCGGCGCCTGCGCCAACGTGTACACTGGGGGGCACCACGTCACCGCCGACGTCGACTTCGTCCTGCGTGGTTCGGTCACCCGGCAGCAATTGAACGCTGCCATGGCCACTCTCGGCTTCGAACGGCGTGGCGACCGCTACGTGCACCCGCGCTCGCCCTACTACGTGGAGTTCCCGCGAGGTCCCGTGGCGATCGGCGCCGACTGCCAGATCCGTCCCGTTGAGCAGCGCAGAGGCCGAATGCGGACACTGTCCCTTTCGGCCACAGACTCCTGCCGCGACCGGCTCGCCGCCTTCTACCATTGGAACGACCGCCAGGCGTTACGAGCCGCCGTTGCAATCGCACTGAGGCGCCGAGTCCGCATGAGCGTCATTCAGAGTTGGAGCGAGAACGAGCAAGCCGTTGCTGGATTCGACGAGTTCCGGCGTGAGCTGCAACGCGCTCGCCGTCAAAGGGCTCAGTCCACCGGCCGGCGCCGCAGGAGCCCGCGACGGTGAATGTGTACGGTTCGTATCGGTCAGGCAACGACTCGCACGGGCACGTGACGCGCCTGCGTCGCAACCGGCGGCTGGGGTCAACGACCCGATCCAGCCGGCCTCTTCCGAGTGCACTTCGGCGGGAGCGCTGCGTTATCTAGTTTGGAGATCCACTTCCGGAGGCCATCGCTGTGCCCGCCAAACGTATCGTCGCCGGCGTGGCGGTCCTGGTGCTCGCCATTGTGGCATGGCTCGCCCTGGAGCGGCGCAGCTCGAGCGAATCACGCCGCCTGGCCGACGTCGAGGAGACGGTGCGCCAGGGCTTTTACGAGAAAGGCGTGGTCGCGGCGCGCGAGCTCCTGTCGCAGGCCGAGGCGGCGGGCGATTCCGCCTGCATCGCGGATCGGCTCGATCTGATCGTGCTTGCGCTCTGGCGCTACGGCAAAGCCGGCGATGCCGCAACCCTGGAGCTGGCGGAGCGCTCGCTTCGCATCCGCGAGCAACTCTTCGGGCCGGACGCGGGCCCGGTGGTCGAGAGTCTGATCGGGATCTCGCGGATCGTGGACGACCGCGGCCAGCACGACGTCGCCGTCCGCCACCTCGAGCGCGCGCTCGCGATCGCGCAGACACACTTCGAGCGGCTCGACCCGAGAAACGCCGAGGTCCACGCTGGCCTCGGCTACGCCTTCTTCCGGCTGGGCGACTTCACAACCGCGCGCGAGCAGCTCGAGCAAGCGCTGGAGATCGCGCACCGGTCTCCCGAAGCCGATCCACTGGAGGAAGCTGCGATCCTCAACGGACTCGCCGTCATCGACATGAGCGTACTGGGCGATTACACATCTGCACGTGCACGTTACGAGCGCATCCTCCGGATTCGGCGGGCGTACCTGCGGCCCGATCACCCGCTCCTCGCTGGAACGTACAATAACCTCGGCCTGGTTCTGAAAGACATTGGCGACGACGAGGCGGCGCGCGAGCTCTTCACCCGCGCCATCGAGATTCGTACCAAGCTCGATCCAGAGCTTCCACGACTCGCGTCCTCACTGAACAACCTGGCCATCCTGCTTGAGAAAGCCGGCGAACTGGACGCTGCGCAACAGAGCTACGAGCGTGCGCTGCACATCATTCTGAAGGCGTATGGCGAGCGTCACCCATCCACGGCGACGCTCCTGCACAATCTGGGCTGGATACGCTACGTCCAGTCCGACTTCGCCGCTGCCGACTCCTACTACGTGCAGGCCTATGAAACTTGCGAAGCCAACTTTGGACCCGACCATCTCGGCATCTCGGACATTCTTCTGGACCTGGGCATCTTGCGATACCAGCTCGGCGACGTGGACTCCGCGCTGGCTCTCTATCGCAGGAGCCTGACCATCGCGGAGGAGAACCTCGGCTCCGAACACCCCGACGTCGCGGTAAGGCTCGGTTACATGTCGTTTGCGCTCGCCGATGCGGGTGATCCCATGGCGGCACTCGATGCGGCGCTGCGCGCCGAAAGCATCGGACGCGAGCACATGCAGTTGACCTCTAGAACGCTGGCGGAGCGCGAGGCACTTCTTTATTCGGGTGCGAGAGTTCGAGGTCTCGAGCTGGCGCTGCATCTCAATGCGAGTGAGCGCGTGCCCACGGCAACGACGCCGCTGGTTTGGGACGCACTGATTCGTTCTCGCGCGCTCGTCTTGGACGAGATGGCAACTCGGAGCCGCGGCATGTTGCAGCCGACTGCACCCGAAGTGGAGCAGCTTGCGAGCGAGCTGGCCGCAACGCGCAATCGACTGGCCGCGCTGGCGGTGCGCGGAGCGGGAGGCGACCTGGACGAGTACCGTCGCGACCTCGCCGCAACACGGCTTGAGAAAGAGCGCAAAGAACGCCGTCTTGCGGCTGTCAGCGCCACGTTCCGGCAACAGCTGGTACGGAGCCGTTTGGGCTTCGACGACGTGCAGCGCAGCCTTCCCATCGGCAGCGCACTGGTTGCGTACTCGATCTACGACCTTCCATCCGATTGGAAGCAAAGCGGCGATCCCGGTTCGAAGCCGAGCCCGGCGGTCCCCTTCGGCTCCCGCGCACGCGTGCCCCATCTCGTCGCATTCGTTTTAAGACCGGCACAGCCCCCGCGTGCCGTGCCACTTGGCAGGATGAGCGACGTGCGCTCTGTCGTCGACGCATGGGCTCGCGAAGCCGCGTTCGGCGTCATGATGAGCGGTCGTACCGACGGGCAGGCGCTCGAAGCCTATGACCATCGAGCCACTTCTTTGCGCCAATCCGTTTGGGACCCGCTCGTCACCCCACTGGGCGACGCCAAAACGATCTTCGTGGTCCCGGATGGTGTTTTGCATCAGATCAACTTCGCGGCGCTGTCTGATACGTCGGGGCGATACCTCATCGAGAGCGGACGACGTTTCCATTACTTGGAGTCCGAGAGGGATCTCGTTCCCGGCGAAGTGGACGCCACGACCGGTGTCGGTTTGCTCGCGTTCGGCGGACCCGACTACGAACACATCGGTGCGCTCGCGCCTTCGGTCGTGAGCGCAGACAGCCCTACCGACGTGGTGTATCGGAGTCCGCGCTACCGTAGCACACAACCGTGCGCGGGCCTCGACGCACTCGTGTTCCCGCCGCTGCCGGGCACCGCGCTCGAAGTGCAAGCGATCCAGGCGATCTGGAACGGGCGCGGCACGCTTGCACCAGGCGTCATCGTGACGGGTCGGGACGCCACCGAAGCGCGATTCAAACAATCTGGACCCGGCACGAGAGTGCTTCATTTGGCTACCCACGGTTTCTTCCTCGGCGGCCTGTGCCCAACGGGCGCCCAGCCAGGGCGCGGCCTCGAGAGTGCCAAGGGAAGTGCGCGAGCTCGCTGGGGACCGTCTCCCGTCACCAGCCCCCTCCTTCTTTGCGGGCTCGCAATGGCCGGTGCGAATCAGCGCGCGAGCAAGGGGCCACACCAGGAGGATGGCATCCTGACCGGAGAGGAAATTGCGACGCTCGACCTCGAGGGCGTCGAGCTGGCCGTGCTCTCCGCGTGCGACACGGGCGTGGGCGAGGTGTTGGCAGGCGAGGGCGTCCTCGGACTGCGACGCGCCTTCCAGATTGCCGGCGTTCGCTCTCTCGTCATGAGCCTCTGGTCCGTGTCGGACGAGCCCGCCCGCGAATGGATGGAGCAGCTCTACCGCGCCCTCTTCGACGCAGGCGTGGGCACCGCGGATGCCACCCACCGCGCGAGCCTCCAGATCCTGCAGGCGCGGCGCGCCAGCGGCAAGAACACCCACCCCTTCTTCTGGGCCAGCTTCGTTTCGGCAGGCGACTGGCGCTGAGCGTTCGGCCCCTTGCCCTGGGCGGCCGAATCGTTTACCCTTCCATCCGGATGGATGGATTGAAGGAGCTGGGGCATGGTGACCGTGCACGACCCGCGCATCTTCGACCACATGGCGGCTCTCGCCGATGCGGTGCGCTGCCGCCTGCTGCTCGTGTTGCAGGTGCACGAGCTCACGGTGTCCGACCTGTGCGCGGTTCTGCAGCTGCCGCAGTCGACCGTCAGCCGTCACCTCAAAACGCTTGCCGATGGCGGCTGGGTGGCATCCCGCCCCGACGGCACGCGCCGTTTGTATCGGGTGACGCTCGATGAGATCGACGCCGCCGCGCGCCAGCTCTGGGACCTGACGCGCGCGGAGATCGAAGGCACCGGCACGTCGCGCGCCGACCGCGAGCGCCTGCAGAGTGTGCTGGCGCGCCGGCGCAATCGCTCACGCGCCTTCTTCGCACGCAGCGGCGCACAATGGGATGCGCTGCGCGATGAGCTCTTCGGCACGCACTTCCACGCCTTCGCCTTGCTGGGTTTGCTCGACCCGACCTGGGTCGTGGGCGACCTGGGATGCGGCAGCGGTCCGGTCGCAGAAGCCGTGGCGCCCTTCGTGCGCAAGGTGGTCGGCGTCGACGGCTCCGGCACGATGCTCGAGCTGGCCACCGAGCGCCTGCAGCGCTTCGGCAACGTTGAACTGCGCGAGGGCGATCTCGAGTCGTTGCCACTTCGCGCCAACAGCCTCGACGTTGCGACGCAGATTCTGGTGTTGCACCACCTGCAGCATCCGGAGCGCGCCGTGGCCGAGGCGGGGCGCTGCCTGCGCGCTGGGGGGCGGTTGCTGATCGTCGACATGCTGCCGCACGACCGCGTGCAGTACCAACAAGAGATGGGACACGTGTGGCTCGGCTTCGCCGAGCAGACGATCCGCGACGCACTGGACGCCGCCGGCTTCGAAGCGGTACGGTTCCGTATCTTGCCGCCTGCACCGGAGGCTCAAGGCCCCAGCCTGTTCGCGGCGTCTGCCGTACGCGGCAACACCAAACGCAATGGCCGACCAAGCGGGTCTAAGCGTCGTTCGTCGTGAGACGGATGCCTTTCGATTGATTGCCTGTTGTCACGAACTCGAGTCAACGAGATCGAACTGGAGACGAGGAGAGAAGGATGAGCACCGTGGTGAAAGGTGGCGCGCACGCGTTCGAAGCAGCCAAGCAGGCGGGTCGCCTCCCGTACAAAGTGAAGGACCTGGCGCTGGCGGAGTGGGGACGCAAGGAGATCCGTCTGGCCGAGCACGAGATGCCCGGTCTGATGTCCGTGCGCAGGAAGTACGCCGCCGACAATCCGCTCGCGGGCGCCAAGGTGATGGGCAGCCTGCACATGA
>CP070763.1:657408-682135 GCA_020349025.1 Candidatus Latescibacterota bacterium
GCGACTACATCGAGCGCTACGACGAGTACGAGAGCGGGTGCGAAGACGCCAACCACAATCAATCCGACCACCGGCCGGAGTGGGTGCAGTGCACCACGTCGAGGTTCCTGATCGGCCCCGACAACACCGTGTACCCATGTCACCGGCACTTGTATCGAGGAGACCCGGAGTACGCCTGCGGGAGCATCTACGACGTTCGCATGAAGGAGTTCAAGTTCAACTGGAGCTGGCTCCGCGGACGCTGGCAGCTGCCGTGCCACACGAAGTGCAATCCCTGCGACTTCCATCAAGTCAAAGTCGAGAGTACCGGGCGTGCGAATGCGCTCTGGGAGGCGGAGCGGCACGCGGCCGGCGTGAGCGCAACCGCCCATGCCGGTGCCAGCGTGGATGTCAGCGCCAGCGCGACAGAGTCTCGAGGTTTGCCTGCAGGATCTCGGGGCTCGCAACCTCGTTCTTCTGTTCAACCGCCATCGCAAAGTTGACCGCCAGGATCTCCTCCGGATGGATGATGTAGGTCGTGTTGCGACCGATCTGCTCCAGGTAGCCGCGGGCATCGCCACCCTCAGAAGGAGTAGCGGCCCCGCACGAAGACGTTGTTGTTGTCGGCGAACTGACCGAAGAGTGTCTCCTGATGCGCACCCCCGAAGAGGTTGGCTCCGAGCGCGATCTCGAGCGGATCGCTGAGCTTGTAGCTGGCCAGAGCGCGCACGTAGTAATCCTCGTCGGTCGGTGACACGTATCCGAAGAGCGACAGGCGAAGCGTCTGGTACTTGAGCCATTGCGTCAGACGCGCCGTGTAGAGGTGCCGGACCTGATCGCGGATGTACTCGCCGGGCCGCAGGCCGGCCTTGTACCCCTCGTGGTTGTTCATGTACTCCCAGTAACCCTGCAGACCGATCTGGAAGTCGGTCCACAGCTGACGGTCGTAGCCGATCATCCAGCGTGACGAGCTGTTTTCAATCAACGGGTTGGTGCCGTCGCGATCCTGTCGGCTGTCGTAATAGCCGTACTCGCCATTGGCCACACCGCCCCACACGCCTCGCCGCAGGCTGGCACCGTACACGTTCAGATGTGGATAGAAGGCCTGCATGGCTTGCGGATCGAAGCCCACCGGCGAGCGGAAGAAGCCCCAATAGCCGTACAGCGCGAGCTCGAAGCTGCCGACGTTGCGATAGGCGCGCAGCGCCAGCTCGCCGTTCTGCAGCTCGAGCGTGGGCTCCTGCGGGTCGAAGCTCTCACCGAGCGGGTTGTAGAAGGACATGCGGTCGGACGTGGGGAAGACGTCCGGCTGGAAGCGCGGCAGGAGGACGAGCTCGATGTTGGAGATGGAGGGGTAGAAGCTGAAGCGTGCACCGTCGGTCGGCTCCTTGAGGTACTGGATGTCGCGTCCGATGAAGAAGCTCTCCCAACTCCTCGGGAAGACGTCGTTGATGAAAAGCAGGTCGCCCGTCCCCCAGGTGAGGATCTGGCGCCCCGCCTTGAAGTCCATGAAGCGCAAGCCGGTGTAGGTGAAGTGCGCTTCGCGCAGAACCACTTGGGCCGTGCTCCCTGCGATCGGATCGAAGAGGAAATCGGCACGCGCGAAATACTCGGCGACGTCGCTGAAGCCGCTGAGCCGCAGCTGCAGGCGCGTCTCGCGTGCGGTGTAGGTGCCTTCTTCGAAGCCGCTTCCGGAGCTCGTGCGGACGCCGTTGAGGCCTTCGACGAAGCCGTGCACCTCCTGTGCGGATGAGGCGTTCGGCGCGAGAAGAAACGCCAGCAGGAGCGCGATTGCACCAGCCATCCTCCTCTGCCGGCTCCTCTCCGTGTCCGCTGCGTGCATCTGCTTCCTCCGGTTTGCGCCCTACTGGATGTACTCGCGCGGCGGGTTCTTGAGGTAGCGCTCGGCAAAGATGTCGGAGTCGATGCCAATGTCGTACTGCACCTCGGTGAAGGTCACCGTCGTCGTGTGATCCTTCTTGAGATCCTTCATCGAGCGCACGGTGACGGTGGGAAGGCCATCGATCTCTTCGATCTTCTGCGCCGTGAACAGGCGCACCATTCTGTCCTTCTTGTCGAAGTACTCCTCCTTGAGAGGCAGCACATGTTCCTCGTCCACGTAGACGAGGCGGTACGCCCACTTCGCTTTGTCCTTCGGTGTGCTCTTGATCACGTAGACCGCTGCATCTCCCACCGTATCCTCGCGTACGAGCTCGTGCGCGTCGTCGAGCCAGTGGCGCCCGGAGACGTCTTCGTAGCTGAAGTCGCTGCCGACGAAGCTGCTGTTCTTGTCGTTGGCGCTGATGCGCCGCACCAGGTCCACGGACGGGATGTAGATCCAACGGTCGTCATCCTTCTCCTGGTGCTTGATCACCATGAAGGTGGTGCGCCGTACGTCCGCCGGTTTGTGGAAGAAGGTGTAGTAGCGCTGCTCGCCACCATCCTCTTTGTCCCAACGCAGCATCGTGAACTCGCGCACGCGCTCGCGCCCTTTCTTGTCGACGAGCGCCATGTGGACGTGCGCGCTGCCGTCGTCACCGGCGTAGTAGAGGTTGAGATGCGCCTGCTTCATGATGGCTTCGGCGTCCTGGGCCTGTGCGGGCGCATGTCCAGCCGCCAGCGTCAGCGTGACGCCGAGCAACAGGGCCACCGCACCGGCGCCGGCGGCGCCGGCCACCCGTTCGCGCGCGACTCCCCCGCGCGTGCCGTTGCGGTAGAAGAGCGACGGCCGCAGCGCGGTCAGCGCCGGCAGCAGTATCATGGTCACGAGCCCGCTCACGACCATGATCAGGAAGAAGAACTGCCCGACCGTCACGTAGGGGGTGAGGCTGGCGAAGAACATCGGCACGAACCCGATCGCCAACACCATGACGTTCCGGAAGATCGCTCGTCCGGTGCCTTCGAACGTCCGCATCATCGTCTCCTCGAAGTCTTGGGTTTCCTTGTGAATCTCCCGGCTTCGCTGAATGAAGTGGATGGCGAAGTCGATCGAGAGACCGAGTGTGAGTGAGCTGAGCACTGCAACCGGCATATCGTAGTACTTCCCGGTCCAACCGAGCATGCCGTAGATGAAGGCGATGGTCCCCGTCAGCGGCAGCATCGACACGACACCCCAGATGAGCGACCGGAAGAGGACGGTCATCATCAGGAAGACCACAACGAAGCTACCGAGAAGCGCGCGCCCCATGCCTCGCACCATCTGGTTCTGCCAGACGATGTTCACGTAGCTGAGGCCCGCCCAATCCGCCGCAAGGCCGGCGGGGAGCGGGTTGGCGTCGATGAATTCCTGCGCCGAGTCGACGACCGACTGCACGGCGTTGTTCTCCCCCGCGTGCATCTGGATCCAGATGTTCGCGTTGGCTGCCTCTGGCGTGATGAAGTGGAAGAGGTCGTCCGGGTTGCCGCCACTCATCTCGTAGAGGAAGAGGTACTGCGCGATCGTCTCGCGCGAGTCGGGGATGACGCTGCCGGCCGGATCCTCGAACTGCAGCTCGAATCCGACCTTCTTGACGACGTCCGCGACGGAGGTCGTGGCACCGACGTTGGAGTGGACCCCGAGGTGCTGTTGGAGTGCCTCGATGTAACGCATGACCTCGGGGTCCTTGATCCGGTCGTCCTCTTCGCCGCCGATCTGCAGGTAGGCGAGGTAGGTGCCGGCGAGGTGCTCGTTCATGACGCGATCGGCGACGCGCAGCGGATGCCCCGGCTTGAACCAGCGCACCGGGTTGTCGTTGACCTGGATGCGCAGGAGTCCCGCAATCGAAAGCGCCAGGATGACGATCGCCACCAGCGTCACGCCCCAGCGGCCGCGTATGGCCATGCGACGCACGACGTGGAGGTGGCGTCCGGAATCGGCTCGGTCGGCGGGCAGTCGGGTGACGCTCGGCGTCGCGCGTCGGCTTCCCAAGACGACCAGCGCGGGCAGGAACGTCATCGACATGATCCACGCAGCGAAGATTCCGAACGCCACGAACGCTCCGAACACCTGCACGGGTGGGATCGGAGTGAGAATCAAGCTGCCGAAGCCGACGATCGTCGTGATGCTGGTAAAAAGCACGGGCTTGAACAGATGCCGCAGCGCCTCGCCCACGGCGCGCTTCGGGCTGCCGGAATCCTTCTGGCGCTCGTACATCTCGCTCAGGATGTGGATCGACGGCAGGATGGCGATCGGGATCAGGAAGATCGGAATCATCGAGCTCATGATGTGCACGGTGAAGCCGAGACCGATGAGCGCGCCCATGCCCCAGATGACCGCCATGATCGCGAGCAGCATCGCCGTTCCGACGGTGCGTGGATCGCGGAAGAAGAAGAGCATGAGCAGAAAGAGTACGAGCCCTGCGAGCGGTGCCGACACCGCCATCTGGCGGAACATCGCGGCGCCAAACGTGTCCTGCGCCACCGGCTGACCCGCCAGGTAGTACTCTTCGTCGTCGCCCAGCTCGTCGGCGATGGCGCTGATCTCGGTTGCCACCTCGAAGCTGAGATCCTTGGCCGTGAGCGGAATGAAAAGAGCGATCGCGCGGCCGTCGTCGCTCGCGAGCTTGCCGCGCAGGATCGGGTTGATGCGGATGCGTTCGAGAAGCGCGGCGGCCGACTCGTGATCCTCGGGGGGCTCCTCCATGAGCGGCGAGACGCGCAGGATCCCGCCCTCCTCGACTCGGATGTCGTCCACTTCGGTCGGGGCGAGGACGTCTTCGGCCACGACGCCCTCGATCTCGAGGATGCGCTCGGTGATGGCGGCGACGCGCGCCAGCGGCCCCGGCTCGAACATCCCTGCCTCGCGCACGATGCCGAGGACGAGGAAGTCGCGCAGGCCGAACGTTTCCTTGAGCTCGGTGTGGAAGACACGCACCGGCTCGTTCTCAGGCAGCATGTTCTCCGGGTCGGTATCGATCTGGATGCGCGGAAACTGGGCCAGAAAGATGATCGTGACCAGGACGGTCAAGGCGACCACCCAGCGCGGCCGTTCGAGCGCCAGGTGGAGGATCCATCTCAGCACGATGATCCTCCCCTGGCCACTCGACTCGTGGACCCAGCGGCTCCGGGGAGGAGCAACGCCGGGCGAACCGGGGCGAGCCGTCGATTGAGAGTCCAATCCGTTGTGACGAAACAGGTTGGCTGAAACGTAGGTCTCTGGCTGGTCTTCCACATGACTGCAGCACTCCTGACTGTCGGCGGGGTCGTGCCCCAGGTTCCTCTACATGGATGCAATCGCCCCACGCGAGGTCACACACCGGCTTGGGTCTGCGATCGATCGGGTCGGGGGGGCGGCCGGCCTACGACTCGAGCCGGCGCCGCGCAGCCTCGGAGATGCGACGCAGGCGCTCTTGCGCAAGCTCGGGCCGCGGAAGCAGGTGGGCGAGGTCGCGGACGCGCCGCAACGACTCGACGAACTTCTTGCACTTGGTGCACTCGTCGTTGTGTTGCTCGATCTCGATCCGGAGCGGCTCGGGCAGCTCACCATCCACGAACTCGGAGAGGCGTTCGGCCAGCTCGAGACAGCGGCCGCTACCATGCTGATGTTCGCTCATGCGTGCTCCCCCTGTGGTCGCAGATGCGCCAAGCTCTTCCGCAGGGCCAGACGGGCGCGATGCAAGCGCATCTTGACGTTGGGGACGCTGATCTGAAGAGCTTCGGCGGTCTCCTGAGTGCTGAGCTCCTCGACGTCCCTCATCATCCATACGACGCGATAATCGGGTGGAAGGTCACGCAGCGCCGCCTCGAGTTTCTCGGAGAGCTCACGCCGGTACACCTCGTGGACCGGTCCCGCCTCCTCCGGCATCACAGGGCCTTCTTCGAGTGGCTCGGAGCCGGGCAGCAGCTCCTCGAGTGAGAGCTCGCGTGCCGGCGCGAACTTGCTGCGCCGGCGGCGACTCATGCAGGCATTGGAGACGATGCGGTAGAGCCAGGTGGTGAGCGCACCCGCGTCGCGCAGGGTGCTGAGCTTGCGATAGACGGCGATGAGCGTGTCCTGGAAGACATCCTCGGCATCTTCCTGCTGGTTGCACATGCGCATGCCGAAGGAGTAGATGCGCTGGCCGAAACGCTCGACGAAGCGGTCGAACGCGCGCGGCTCGCCGTCGCGCACCGCACGCAGGACCGCTTCATCCTCCTGGCGGCGTGCGATGCGCCGCTCTGCCGACATCGCGAGCGACTGCGGATTCCTACTCTCGTCCAAGGACACGCTCCTCGCGGGAATCGCTGCTAGGCGCGGGTGCGTTTGCGCGCCGCCATCTGCGCGGCGATGACCTTGAAGGCGCGCCCCGTCGCCGTCATCCGCAGCGCCTCCGGTTCCTTCGGCACCGGCACGTCGAGCCGCAGGACGCCTTCGTCGCGCTGCACGGTGGCGCCGAGGTCGAGCAGCATCTTCAGCATCGGTTTGTTGTCGGCAAGCACGTAGGCGCGGAACGTGTGGACGCCACTCTCACTCGCACAGCGCGACAGCAGGCCGAGGAGCAGCGTGCCGAGGCCGCGCCCCTGATGCGAATCCATCACGGTGATGGCAACCTCCGCAACTTCCCGCTTCGGCAAGCGCACGTAGCGCGCCACGCCCAGCCCCGGCAGCCCCGGCTGCTCGGGATCGAGCGCGACCAGCGCCATGTGATCGACGTAGTCGATCTCGGTGAGATAGCGCAGCTGTTTCTCGGAAAGCTCGTGCACCACGGTCATGAAGCGGCGGTAGCGTGAGAGCTCGGAGAGGCGCTGCAGCCCTTCGTTCAAGCGGTGCTTGTCCTCCGGCAGGATGGGGCGGACGACGACGCGGGTCCCGTCACGCAGGCGGAACTCCTCGATTTCGACGTCATGCTCCTTCATTGCGGCCTCCGCCTGCCAGCCACCGCAAGCCCTACGGGTCGTGACCGTTGCCGATCCATTCTATCCGCGCCCAGCGGTGAGCGCGATCATCTCTTCCAGGCGCGCACTTTCATCGAGAGCACCGATTCCGCCACCGGGTCGGGGACGCAGCACTCGGCGCCCGTAGCGACGTAGCCGCGCTCCTCGACGGTTTCGACGTCGCGGAAGCCCGCAGCGCGGATTTGGCGCAGGTAGTCGTCGCGCAGCGATGCCCCGGCGATACAGCCGGTGTATGCCTCGACCGATTCGCGCACCTCCGCCGGCAGCGGACGCGTGAGCACCAGGTCGCTCACGACCAGACGGCCACCCGGCTTCAGAACACGATACGCCTCGCTGAACACCTGCGGCTTGTCGGGCGACAGGTTGATGACGCAGTTGGAGATGACGAGATCGACGCTGTCGTTCGCCACCGGGAGGTGCTCGATCTCGCCGAGACGGAACTCGACGTTGTCGATGCCGGCGCGACGCGCGTTCTCTCTGGCGCGCTCGAGCATTTCGTGCGTCATGTCGACGCCGAGGGCGCGTCCCAACGGACCCACCTCGCGCGCCGCCAGGAAGACGTCGATTCCCGCGCCGGATCCCAGGTCGAGGACCGTCTCTCCGACGCGGATGGCGGCGTGCGCCAGCGGATTCCCGCACCCGAGCCCCAGATTGGCTCCCTCCGGTAGGATCTCGCTCTGGTCGCGACTGTACCCGAGGCGCTCGAGGTCCTGGTCCGCCCCTGAGCCGCAGCAGCTCTGCGACTCGCGCGCGAGCTGCCCATACTTGTCGCGCACGAGCCTGCGAAGCTCCTCGCTGCTCGTCTCCTCAGCGATCGGTGCGGCGAGCGGGGCGGACGCGGCGCTCGAGCTCCCCTCACAGCAGACGTTCGGCGGCGCGTTGCGCTCCTCACCAGCGCGCGTTGTCGCATCGCTCATGGTTCTTCTCCTCGTGTGGACTGCCGTCGGCCGAGCTGCGTCATCGCTCGACCTCTCTTCAAAGCTCGCGAACGAGTTCCTGCAGCTTGGCGATGGCGTCTTCGTCGGCGCAGTAGCAGACGCGCGGGGGCTCCACCTCGCCGCGAATGAGTCCCGACTCCTTGAGGATCTTCAGATGTTGCGACACGGTGGACTGCGCACGCGGCAGCTCGTCAACCAGATCGCCGCAGACGCATTGGCCACGCTCTCGCAGCAAGCGTAGGATGCGCACGCGCAGCGGATGTGCGATACCGCGCGCGAGCTGGGCCAACTCCTCTTCCTGCAGCGAGGTCAGCCGCTCTCTCGTTCGCGCGTCCGGATCCCGCCGTGGCATCGGAACCTCCCTCATCGTCAATCGTAAATATACGATAATAGGCCCGTACGTCAAGACCTCGTTCGTGGCTCGGCGCTCGGTGCGCCAACGCGATCTGGGGCGGAGGGTCGCTAATGGGGCGGGGCCTGCTGCACGGTCAATTGCGCAGCACGAGCTTCACGGTCGCGCTCTCGCGTCCGGCCTTGAGACGCAGAAGGTAGACACCGCTGCCGATTGCTTCCCCGGCGGCGGTCTTGCGGTTCCACTCCAGCCGGTACTCACCCGGCTCGCGCGCGCCACCGTCGAGAGTGGTCACCAGGCGGCCGCGCACGTCAAAGAGCCCGAGGTGGATCGACTCGACGCTCGTGCCGATGCTGTAACGCACACTGACATGGCCGTCTGCGAAGATCGGAGCGTGCAGGCGCGTCCTCCAACGCTCGACCACAGCCTGCACGGGACTGCCGATCTCCTCCGCGCCTGCCGCCGAGAGGAGGCGGAGCCGGTACCAGTAGCTCTCCCCGCCGATGACGCCGGTGTCGACCCACGACATCGCGGCTTCGGGTTGCAGCGGCGCAAGCGTCTGGTCGCGGTAGGGGCCTGCGGCGTGACGCGCGCGCTGGACGTGTACACCCGCGAGCTGGCGGCGCGCCGACTCCGACAGCCGCCAGTCGAGCCGTACGCCTGCGCTCGACGTCGTTGCCTCGAAATCGGCGACCTCGATCGGCACCACCACGAGCCCCCGGTGGCTGGCAACAATGAGCGCGGTCTCGTTCAAGCGCCGGGAGTTGTTGTGATCCGGATCCCCCATCGGGATGAGGTTGCCGGAGGGAGCTTCATAGAGGATTTCCGGGTTGGACCAGAAGGGGATTCGGTTCGAGCTCAACGTGCACATGATCGTCCAGAAGCGATCCTCCGGCTGCTCGGTCGGGTTGTAACACCAGCCGCGCGCATACGGCCGCGCCGTGGAGAGCCCCGTGTGATGCTGCGCACCCTGCAGGTGGCCGACCTCGTGCCCCAGAATGTAAGGATGCTCGAGGCTCCACGGTGTCTCCACCAAGCAGAAGGCGGTTTCCGGATCGGGCGGTCCCGCCATGGCGATGCCGTTGCTGTTGGGACGGTCCAGCGTGGTCAGCAGCACACAGACGTCCGCGTCGACCGCATCGCGCACCTCGTGGATCTCGTCGAAGCGACCATCGTCCGGCGTGGCGAAGGACTCGAGAATCGCGTCGTTTCCCATTACATCGCTGATGCAACCGTCGCATTCCAACGGCAGCGTGGCCGCAAGCAGCAGTTTGGGCATCACGCACTGCACACCGGGCCAGCAGGGGCCTGGCGTCGCGAGGTGGATCCTGCTGTTTCTGTAGGAGAAGTTGGTCCACTCGATCAGGAACTGAATGTGGCCGACGATGTCGGGTGTCAATTCCGCGGCGCTCTCTTCGTAGGCTACCAGCACGTCGATGTTGGCGACGACCGGTTCGGCGTCGAGGCGCGCCGGGAACGAGGCTGGATTCGTCGGGGGGGCAGGTGCACTCGGCTCGTTGGTTGCGGTATCGGAATCGCGCACGCCACACACACCCGATCCTGGCGTCGAGGTCACGACGCGACGGATGGCACAGATGCCCTCGCCAAGGGGTGTGATACGGAACGTGCCCGTCGAGGCCTGCACGATTCCGTGGAGAGACTCGGCGTGCAGCCCCAGAAGCACGTAGCCCGAGTCGCCGAGCAGCGTGCCGCTCCACACGAGCATGCTGGATCCGTAGAGATCGAGCGCTTGGCGCACCGCGACGAATTCCACGTCGTCGTAGAGGTTGAGCTTGATCGTGTCGGCGAGGCGCAGGTCGGCCCGAGGGCGCGCGACACGGATCCGGTCGCTTGCCGACGTGTGGCGTACGCTGGTGAGAAAGGCCTGCTGCCGCGCCGAGAGAAGGATGCCGCGGCCGCTCGGGGTTTGGAACAGCTCGACGAGGTGTCGCTTGGACACTCTGGGCACGGCGGAGCGCGCTGAAGTCGCGACGTCCGCGTGGGCGGTGCGCAGGCTCCGGGGTGGCACGGTGACGGCGACACCGATGAGTACGGCACTCGCGACGCGCGCCAGGACTTCGGCGCGGCGGAGCACGAGGTTCACCTCCTGGTCGCGGAATACTTCTGCGCACTTCAAAGATGGGCTCCAGGGGCGGAGAGTCAAGCAGCATCGAGACTCGAACAGGTCCGATTCGCTAACCATCCATCACGCAAGGCGTTGTGCCGAGGTGCACGGGCTCTCGCTGAAACTGTGGTGGCATCGCGAAGCAACCTGTAGGATCCACCGGCCTGCGTGACCAACCCGACCCCACTGCTGGCTTGGGAGGCGCCGCCGTGAAGAGAGTGCTTTTTCTGATTGCGTTCGCATCGATTCTCCATGCCCATCCCGCCGACGCGCTCGTTCCCGGAAACCCCTCGATTGGAATCTCCTATCCGTTTCCGGTATCGCCGAGCAGCTTCACCGACACCTACAACGGGTCGATTGGTGTCTCGGGCACGTTCAGTGTCGTGCCGTTGCCCGTGGTCTCGGTCGATCTGGAGCTCGGTTACTTCCGCTTTGGCCTCGACAAGGAGAAGGAGCCGAGCGTCCAGGATGGCGGCGACCGCTGGACCTTCGAGATCAGCGGCGTGGGGCGCGTGCCGCTCCCGATCGGAAACCGGATCAAGCCGTATGCGCGCGGCGGAGTGGGGGTCTTCTGGACGCGCACGACGTCGATCACCTTTAGTGGGGAATCGCCGCCACTGCAAGACTTCAGCGACACGTCGTTCGGTTTCCTGCTCGGCGTCGGTGTGGACTTCGGACTTGCAGCCGGCATCACAATCTACGTCGACGGCACCTACTATCAGGCCAACTCCAACACACGCTACCTTCCGGTCGCAGTCGGTGTGCGCTTCTGAACGCCTTGCACTTCTGTGGCCGTGATGAAAGGAGCGGGGGGGCCGACGATCGACCCCCCGTTCAAGTTTGGCTCCGCTTTTTTCGCACCCCATTCTAACACGGATCGGCAGACTCTTGCCGACTCGCTCGCACTCCTCTCAACAGGCGAGGCTGTGCCGAGGCGGTAAACGGATGAAGAGTTCCTCGTCGAAGACCTGAGCTATCCCCGCTCAGTCGGAAGCTCCGTGTCGCGGCATCCCGACTCGACGCGAGTCGAGAACGCAAGCGCGACCGCCCATGCCGGTGTCAGCGTGGACGACGACACGCCATGCAACCTGTGCCAACTGGCCCAACGCGAAGTGAGAGCCCGCCCAATTTGGCGACTCGCAACGTTCTTCCCGGCTTCCCGAAGCTCCGCAGCGCGGTGCATGGCTACGCGCGTGGAGCAGGAATGTCTCTTGTATCCAGACGTTGGTGTCGCGATATGCCACGTCGCGATTCGATTTGATTGATGGAGGTCTCCTACAGATGATTCGCTCTTCGATTCTCATGACGCTGGCTCTCAGCCTCGTGGCGACCGTCGCCATGGCCGAGCCACCCAGCAACGGTTACATCGGCGTCTTCGGTGACGCGGCCGGCACGAACTGCTGCATCTCATTGACTCCAAGTGGAAACGGCAAGCTGCACGTGTTTGCCGTGACCGGCGGCGCCAGCTCCGAGGGGCTCACGGGTGCCGAGTTCAAGGTCTCGATCGAGCCACCGGCGCCTGGTGCGTTCTTCCACTGGAACCCGGCGAACGGCGCCAACATGAGCGTTGGCAGCCCCGTCGACAACGGTGACGGCGGTGAGGGATTGACCCTCACCTTCGGCGAGTGCCAGACCCAGACCGGCTTGGCTGGCGACAAGGTGCTGCTCGGCACACTGCACGTCTACCACCTGACCGGCGAGCACCGTCTCGTCGTGCGTCGTCACAACACGCCGACGAACGCCAACTTCACCTGCCCCTCGATGCTCCTGTGCGACGCTCCGGCGTATACGCAGGTCTGCCTGACGATGAAGGAAGGCGACCCGGCGCTCGCGGGTGAAGCGCCCGCCGCGTTCGTGTCGGCAGTCAATGCCGCGAGCTGCGAGGGTACGAGCTGTGGCTTCGTCTCCACCGAGACGAAGACCTGGAGCACCGTCAAGGACCTGTACCGGTAAAGCGGCCCAACCTCCGCACCCGACGGCCACGCGCTCTTCGGAACGCGTGGCCGTTTCTTCTTTCGCCGCGTTTGACAGCTCCGTCACCCTTCCCGTTCGACCGCAGCCTGCGGCTGCAGCTCCGCACGCGGGTGCGGACTGCAGTTTCGAGCGGGTTTGTGCCAGAATGGGGCGGTGCCGTCGTGCATGCCACAAAGGGCAGCGGCGGCGTTGCCGCATCCGCACGGCCGAAGGAGTGGAAGGATGAGCGAACCGGCGTACAGCGATCCCTATCCTCTGGGTCCGGATGAGACCCGCTACCGATTGATGACGAGGGAGTACGTCTCGATCGGCACGTTCGAAGGTGAAGAGATCCTCAAAGTCGACCCGAAAGGGCTTACGGAGCTGTCGCGCGAGGCGTTGCGTGATGCGGCGTTTCTCCTGCGCGAGGCGCATCTCGAGCAGGTTGCGGCGATTCTCGAGGATCCCGAAGCGAGCGACAACGACCGCGGCGTGGCTTTGGCCATGCTGCGCAACGCCGAGGTCGCGGCGGAGTTCGTTCTGCCCTTCTGCCAGGACACGGGCACGGCGACGATCTACGCCAAGAAGGGACAGCGCGTGTGGACAGGCGTGCGCGACGAGGAGTATCTGACGCGCGGTGTCTACCACACCTACAGGAACGAGAACCTGCGCTATTCGCAGACGTTGCCGCTCAGCATGTACCAGGAGAACAACTCCGGCAACAACTTGCCGGCGCAGATCGACGTCCACGCGACCGACGGAATGAAGTACGAGTTTCTGTTCGTCGCCAAGGGCGGCGGCTCGGCCAACAAAACCTTTCTTTTTCAGGAGACGAAGGCTCTGCTCAATCCGGAGAGCCTCGAGAAGTTCATGGCTGAGAAGCTGAAGATGCTCGGGACGGCAGCGTGTCCTCCGTACCACCTCGCTTTCGTCATCGGCGGCACTTCGGCAGAGGCCTGCCTCAAGACGGTGAAGCTGGCGACGACGGGCTACCTGGATCGGCTGCCGACGAGCGCCAGCGCCACGGGTCAGGCGTTTCGCGATCCGGAGATGGAGCAGCGACTCCTCGAGGCAGCCTGGAAGACCGGGATCGGCGCGCAGTTCGGCGGCAAGTACTTTGCGCTCGACGCGCGTGTCGTGCGCCTGCCGCGACACGGCGCATCCTGCCCCGTGGGGCTCGGTGTCTCCTGTTCGGCGCACCGCAACGTGAAAGCGAAGATCGATCGCGATGGCATCTGGATCGAGGAGCTCGAACGCAATCCGGGCCGCTTCATCCCGGAGAAGTACCGCAAGAAGCACGAACATGGGATCGTGAGGATCGATCTCGGTCGTCCCATGCCGGAGATCTTGGCGGAGCTCACGAAGCACCCGATCAAGACACGTCTTTCGCTCAGCGGGCCCATGGTCGTGGCGCGGGACATCGCGCACGCCAAGATCAAGGAGCGGCTCGACCGGGGTGAGGATCTGCCGCAGTATCTGAAGGACCATCCGGTGTACTACGCGGGTCCGGCAAAGACACCGGAGGGGATGCCGTCCGGGTCGTTCGGTCCGACGACCGCGGGGCGGATGGACTCCTACGTCGAGCTGTTCCAGGCGCGCGGCGGCTCGCTCGTGATGCTCGCCAAGGGCAACCGCAGCCGACAGGTGACCGAGTCGTGCGAGAAGCACGGAGGCTTCTACCTCGGTTCCATCGGAGGACCGGCGGCGATCCTGGCGCAGGAGAACATCAAGAAGGTGGAAGTGCTCGAGTATCCGGAGTTGGGGATGGAAGCGGTCTACCGCATCGAGGTCGAGGACTTCCCCGCCTTCATCCTGGTCGACGACAAAGGGAACGACTTCTTCGCCCAGCTCACAGGGTGATCGGCTTAGGGGGGGTAGCCGCCGTGGGAGCGCTCGCCTTGCGTGTCCTCTCTCTGATCTCGACGGCCGCGCTTCTTCTCCCGATCCTGGCGATCGGGGTGGACGAACCGGAGGAGGGAAAAGTGCAATCGGTCGTCCTCGATTTTTCTGCTGCGGATGAGGCGCAACAGTGGAGGGTCATCAACGATGGCGTGATGGGAGGGCTCTCGCAGAGCCGGATCGAGATCACATCCCATCACACCGCCATCTTCCGAGGAACCGTCTCGCTCGAGAACAACGGAGGTTTCGCCTCGGTGCGTCGAGTGCCTCGCTCCTACGAGTTGGGGGGCACGCTGGGCCTGCGTCTCCACGTGCGCGGCGACGGCAGGACGTACCAGCTGCGGCTGCGCACGGGCGACGACTACGACGGAGTTGCGTATCGCGCCTCCTTTGCACCGCAAACGGAGTGGAGCCACATCGAGCTTCGCTTCGAGGACTTCGTGCCGAGCTTCCGCGGGCGCGTCGTGCGCGCCCCGAAGCTCGATCCTGCAGACGTTCGCCAAGTCGGATTCCTGATTGCCGACAAGAAGGAGGGTGCATTCGAGCTGGAGATCGACCGCATCGAGGCGATCCCGCCCAGCTCCGAATCGAGCGACTGAAACCGCGTCTCTCTGGCACAATGTTCCTCCGACCCGCTGAAAAGGAGAGCCCGATGAGCAATGCCGCAACGCTGGACCATGAACTGAACCAGGCCATTCTCTCCGGAAAGGCGCTCGAAGCATTCGAGAAGTACTACGCCGAAGAGATCGTCATGGAGGAGCCGGGTGTGGAGCCACACCGCGGCAAAGACGTGAATCGCAAGCGCGAGCAGGAATTTTTCAGTTCGGTGGAAGCGTTTCACGGCGCCGAGCTGCTCGCCAGCGCCGTCGAGGGCAACACCTCCTTCTCGCAGTGGAAGTGGGATGTGACGCTGCGCGGCATGGGACGCATCCTCTTGGAGCAGGTCGCCGTACGCACCTGGCGTGAGAACCAGGTCGTCTACGAGCGTTTCTACTACAACAAAGGTTAGGCGTGTCCCGCTGCGTCCACGAGCGCGCGGGATTCTGCCTGGCAGACTGACGTCGCCGGTGTTGCGCGCACCGGAGAAAGGTTGTTGATGTCTGAGCTGACCGATGTGAAGAACGCAGTTCAAGTGGCCATTTGGAGCCGCTTGGCCGACCGCAAGCCGAGCTACGCTCTCGTCGCAGACGTCGACCTCGTCGTCATTCGTCACGACGACGACGCCACGGTACTCTACGGGCGCTGCCTGCACCGGGGAGCCCTGCTGGCGGATGGCTTCGTCGCAGGCGACAATCTGATCTGTGGCGTGCACGAGTGGGACTATCGCCTCACGACCGGTGTGAGCGAGTACAACAACGCCGAGGCGCTGCAGGCATTTGGCGCTTGGATCGACGTGGGGCGCGATGCCGTCTTCGTCGACGAGGACGAGATCCGCGCATGGGCAGTCGCGCACCCACAGCCCTACAAACGGCACGAGTACCTCGGCCTCTACGCCGATCCACACGGCACACCGGAGGAACCGTACAACCGCAAGATCCAGGAGCTGGCACGGCACGGGCTCGAGAGAGTCGGGCACCACGGCAGCGTCTCCGCCATGGGAGTGCCGCGGCAGGAGCTGCCGCGCTGGGAGGAGATCCAGATTGTCACGGCACAGCTCGCCCGTCTGCCGCGACTCGACGAGGCGGAGGTCGACACGAAGCTCGTCGTCGGACCTCGTGCGCGCAAGCCGCTCGAGCTGGAGATCCCTCTCTTCGTCAGCGACATGAGTTTCGGGGCACTCTCCGAGGAGGCGAAGGTGGCGTTGGCGCGCGGCGCCGAGCTCGCGGGTACCGGGATCTGCTCCGGCGAAGGCGGAATGCTGCCGGAGGAGCAGCAGGAGAACTCACGCTACTTCTACGAGCTGGCATCGGGTCGCTTCGGCTGGAGCCTCGACAAGGTGCGTCGAGTCCAAGCGTTCCACTTCAAGGGCGGCCAGGGTGCGAAGACGGGTACCGGAGGGCACCTGCCCGGCAGCAAGGTGCAGGGGAAGATTGCGGCGGTTCGCGGGCTCGAGCCGGGCACGCCGGCGATCAGCCCGGCACACTTTCCCGACCTGGTGTCGATCGACGATTTCCGGCGCGTCGCGGACGAGGTGCGCGAGGTCACGGGTGGCATCCCGGTCGGGTTCAAGTTATCGGCGCAGCATATCGAAGAGGATCTCGATGCCGCGCTCGCAATCGGTGTCGACTACATCATCCTGGACGGCCGCGGCGGTGGCACGGGCGCCGCACCGGAGCTGTTCAAGAACAACATCTCGGTGCCGACGATCGCAGCGTTGCGCCGGGCACGCTTGCACCTGGACGCTCGCGGCGCCGAAGGCGTCACCTTGATCATCACCGGTGGGCTGCGGACGGAGGCGGACTACGTCAAGGCTTTGGCGCTCGGCGCCGACGGCGTCGCGGTCTCGAACGCCGCCATCCAGGCGATCGGATGTCTCGGGATGCGTGCCTGTCATACCAACAACTGTCCGGTCGGGATCGCAACGCAGCAGGAGGATCTGCGTGCGCGGCTCGAGGTGCAGAAGTCGGCGCTGCAGCTCCGCAATTACTTCAATGCGACGACTTCGCTCATGCAGATCCTGGCGCGCGCCTGCGGTCACGCCAAGCTGTCCGACTTCTGCATGGAGGATCTCGTCACCTGGAATCGTGACTTGGCGTACCTTTCGGGCGTTCGCTACGCGGGGGTGGTACCCCTATGAGGCCGGGTGCCTTGGAGCATGCCGTGAAGGCATGGGAAGCGCTCGCAGCCGAGGCGTCCACCGAGCTGGCGGAGGCGCGGCTGCAGACGCACTGGGCCGCACAGCTGGTCGCGGCCTTCGGCGATGCTCTCGTCGAGCCACGGCCGGATGACAGCCACTCCAGCATGGGTTGGGATTTCGACGCGCGCTCCTTCGTCGGCGAACGCACGCCGCAGGGTTGGCGCGCGAGCCTCACTCCCGCCACCTCGACGCTCGCGCTTCTGGACGACCGAGGCGCGGAGCAGGCGAGTCTGCCGCTGCACGGCTTGACGCTGCAGGCTGGCCTGACCTGGATGGCGGAGACGTTCGCGAGCCTCGCGGGTGCATCAGCCGAAAAGCCGTTGAAGCTGCGCGAGTATGAGATGCCGCCGCACGACGTCGCGGCGGGCGCCACGTTTCGTCGTGCGTCCTCTGCGCCGTACGAGGAGCTGGCGCGCTGGTATGGCAACGCGGCGCGCTTCTGTGAGGCGGTGCGCGCCTCGACGCCGGGCGCCTCACCCGTGCGTTGCTGGCCGCATCACTTCGACATCGCGACTCTGGTCACGCTCGATCGAGACGAGCCGGACCCGGAGCGCGCGCGCTCGATCGGCTTCGGCATGACGCCCGGCGACGACACCTACCCAGAGCCCTACTTCTATCTCAATCCGTGGCCACGACCGAAAGTCCAGACGACTCTGCCCGGGCTCGCTGGCGGCGCCCATTGGCACACGCGGGGTTGGATTGGCGCCGTACTCACGGCAACCGAGCTGGGTCGAGCCGACGCCGCACGCCAGGGCGCGCAGGTGGAAGCGTACGTGCGCAGCGGAATGAAGGCAGCGCAGCATCTCCTCGAGGCGTAGGGTTCGCGACGGACTCTTGAAAGGTGGAGACCCATGGCCGAATCGAAGGCGCGTGTCCGCGTGGCTTGGGAGAAGGTGCTCGAGCTGGACGAGCTTGCGGAGGGGCGCGTCAAACCGGTGACGTGCCACCACGCGACCGTGTGTCTGACGCACTTCGAAGGACGCTATGCGGCGCTCGACAACCGCTGCCCGCACCAGGGGGGACCGCTCGGCGAGGGCTCGATCGAGAACGGCTGGTTGCGCTGCCCGTGGCACGGTTGGGACTACCACCCGACGACGGGCAAGTCGCCGGGCGGATTCGACGACGGGGTGGCGACCTTCCCGGTCGAGGTGCGCGACGATGGCGTGTACGTGGGCTTCCCGCCCGAGAAGCCACACGTGCGTACGGTGTGCGACCTCATGGCGGAGACGCTGACCGGCTGGGGCGTGCGTTGGGTCTTCGGCATGGTGGGCCACTCCAACCTCGGTCTGGCCGACGCGCTCCGGCGCCAGGAGGAAGCGGGCCGACTCGGCTACATCGGCGTTCGCCACGAGGGTGCGGCAGCGTTCGCGTGCTCCGCCTACGGCAAGCTCACAGCGCGGCCTGCCGCGTGCCTTTCGATTGCGGGACCGGGTGCCACGAATCTGCTCACTGGCCTGTGGGATGCGAACGTGGATCGTGCCCCCGTTCTGGCGCTCACCGGCCAGGTCGATACGCAGGTCCTCGGCCCGGGAGCCTTCCAGGAGGTCGACCTGCAAGCCGCCTTCGGCAAGGTGGCGCAGTGGAGTCAGACCGTGTTGCACACGAGCCGGCACGCGGAGCTCGTGAACCTGGCAGTGAAGAGCGCGCTTCTGAACCGCGGCGTCTCGCACCTCGTCTTCCCCGACGAAGTGCAGAACCTGCCCGCGCCTGCAGGCGAAAAGGCAGGGAGCCCGGAGGGAAGGATCACGCCTCACGACATCGCGCCCCCGGCAGACGCGGTGGAGCGCGCCTGCGGCATGCTGCGCGGGGCGAAACGCCCCGCCATCATCGTGGGACACGGGGCGCGCTTTGCGATGCCGGTCATTCTGGAGCTTGCGGAGGCGCTGCACGCGCCCGTCATCACGACCTTCAAGGCGAAGGGATTGATTTCCGATCGACACTCGCTCGCGTGCGGCGTGCTCGGGCGCAGCGGCACGCCGATCGCCAGCTGGTTCATGAACGAGTCGGATCTTCTGCTCGTCTTCGGCGCCAGCTTCAGCAATCACACCGGCATCACGCCGAAGAAGCCGACGATCCAGGTGGACTTCGATCCCATGGCGCTGGCGCGCTTCCACGAGATCGACCTGCCCGTCTGGGGCGAGATCGAACGCACTGCACGGCTTCTACGTGAGCAACTCGGGAGCAGCCGCAATGCCACCGACGTGCGTGGCGAGATTGCCGAACGCTGGAAGATCTGGCGCCGCGAGAAGGAGCGCCGCCAGAAGGAGAATCGCGGCCAGGGTGTCGATTCGGCGTCGATCTTCGCCGCGATGACGCGGCTCGTTCCGGAGAACGCCATCGTCTGCGTCGACGTCGGCAACAACACCTACTCCTTCGGCCGCTACTTCGAATGCAGCCAACAGGCGGTGCTCATGTCCGGCTACCTGGGCTCGATCGGTTTCGCGCTCCCTGCCGCGCTCGGCGCCTGGGCGGCGACGCAGGAGGAGGATCCGCGTTTCCACTCCAGGCCGGTCGTTTCGGTGAGCGGCGACGGCGGCCTGGGTCAGTACCTCGCCGAGATCACGACAGCGGTGAAGTACGCGATGAACATCACGCACATCGTGCTCAACAACAGCGAGCTGGGCAAGATCAGCAAGGAGCAGCGGGCCGGCGATTGGGACGTGTGGCAGACCTCGCTGCACAACCCGAACTTCGCGGAGTACGCGGCGTTGTGTGGTGCGTACGGCGTGCGCGTGACCGAGGTGGGCGGGCTCGACCAGGCGATTGCAGACGCGGTGGCACACCCAGGGCCGGCGCTCGTCGAGATCGTCTCCGATGCACAGCTCGTGTAGTCGGTGCCCGACGACGACGCGTCCCGGTCCGCGGGGCAGCGCGCGTCGGCAGCTGCATCAATGGCTGGCGCTCGGCCACTCGAGGATCGCATCCATCGTCGCCGTCGTGAGCGCATGGTAGCCGGGTCGCGCTTGCGCGTAGACGCGGCGTGCGAACTCGCCCCCCCACTCCGACTCCGCCAGCTTGGCGTAGAGCGGGCGAATGAGCCAGCGGCGCCCGACGGTGACGAGGAACTCCTGCAATCCGGCATAGCCGGGCTCCCACTCGTTCTCGATCACGAGCAGATACCAGGAGCGCTGCAGCTCGCCGTTGGATTGCGCGAAGTGGAAGGTCGCGTCGAGGTCGGCCATCCGTTCCGGCGGCATTCTGGACGCGATGTGTGTGAGAAAATGATCCCACTCCTGCGACACCCAACCCTCCACCTGGAGCGCGCTTGCGTCTGCGCCCGCGTCCCAGGCAGCGATCTGCGCGTCGACCGCGGCGAAACGGCCCGACTGCGGCTGCGGCATGTTCGCAGGAGGAAGACCCGGCTCGAAGACCCACTCGTCGACCCGCAGCTCGCGCATGCGCTCCACGTCGCCAGCAAGGAGCTGGTCACGCAGGTAGTCGATGAAGCGCGTCGTCGTCATGCTCTGGAACGCGTGCTCGTCGAAGTAGGCGCGTAGAAAGGCATCCCACGCTTCGCGCCCGACCGACTCCTCCAGCATGCGCAGGAAGAAATAGCCCTTCTCGTATGCCGCACTTCCAAGATCCTCGTCCGGATCGAGCTTCGAGAGATCGACGTAGAGCGCCGTCGTGGCGGCTTCGGGCCCCAAGTCGGCAATCTCTTCGCGCATGTCGTCCATTCCGAGGAGCGCGTGCATCTCCGAGACGTCACGACCATAGATGCGCTCCATGATGCGGCGCTCGAAATAGGTGGTGAAGCCTTCGTTGAGCCAGAAATCGTCCCACGATGCGTTGGTGACCAGGTTTCCCGACCAGGAGTGTGCAAGCTCGTGTGCGATCGTCGCCACGAGCGAGCGGTCGCCTGCGACCAGGATCGGCGTTGCGAAGGTCAGGCGCGGATTCTCCATGCCCCCGAACGGGAAGCTGGGGGGAAGCACGATGACGTCGAAACGATCCCAGCGATACGGGCCGTACATCGCTTCCGCCTCCACCATCATGCGCTCCATGTCGGCGAACTCCCACGCCGCGGCTTCGACCATCGAGGGCTCGGCGTAGACGCCGCAGCGCTCGCTGATGGCGCGGTGCTCGACGTCGCCGACGGCCAGGGCCAGCAGATAGGCGGGGATCGGTTGCAGCATCTCGAAGGCGTAGACGCCGTCGTCCGTCTTCGTCGTGGCGTTGCTCGCGCTCATGAGCGCGAGCAGATCGGTCGGAACCTGGATGATGGCGTGGTAGCTGAAGCGCACGCTGGGAACGTCCTGGCACGGGACCCAGGAGCGCGCGTGGATCGCCTGCGACTGCGTGTAGAGGAAGGGGTGTTTGCCGTCACGCGTCTGTGCCGGAGACAGCCACTGCAGCGCGCGAGCATCCCGGGTGGTCTCGTAATGAATGGTGACGCGCTTCGTTTCGGGACGGATGTCGATGATGAGCGCGCGGCCGAGGAGTGGCACCGAGTCACCGAGCGCGAACGTGGCTTCGTAGCCGTCGTCGAGCTCGACGCGCGAGATGCGGAGTGCCCACGTGTCGAGGTGGAGTTGCGCGGCGCCACTCTTGTTCTCGATCTCGATCAGCGCCATGCCGGAGAGCCGCTGGGTTTCGAAGTCGACGCGCAAATCCAGGTCGAGGTGCTTCATCACAACCTCGTCCGGTCGAGCGAACGAGTGGTTCTGGATCGTCGCTTCGGGACGCGAGCACGCCTGCGTTCCGACGACGAGCGCGAGCAGCAACCCGCCCGTCACGCGGCCGAATCGACTGCGAGGTGCGCGCACGCTCCGCATGGGATCCTCCATCGCAATCCGGAAGTCCGCTCGAACCACCGGCCTCCGCACGTCTCGCGTGTGGCGTGGGGCGCGATCGTCCGCGGCGAGTCGCGCATTGTAGCACCCGCGCGGTGGCCGGCCCAGCTGTTCCCGACACGCTCCACCGGTGCCCGGGACGCCCCTGTTCCCTGTCGGGCGAGGAAGCCGTAGAATGCCACGACGGTCACACACCGGCAGGAGCTGCCAGGAGTCGCATGGCACGGTTGATTGAAACACTGCTGTTGACGGCACTTCCCGCATCGGGGAAATCGGAGGTGCGTCGCTACCTCGCACGCCTCGATGGAGACGCCGTGCGGCGCGATTTCGGCATGGGGCCTACGGTGCAGCTCGACGATTATCCGTACGTGCACATGATGCGGCGTATCTCGCAGGAGCTCACTGCGCGCGGTGAGGGTCCGGTGTTCTTCCCCTCCGACGATCGCACTTTCTGCGACCCTCACGACTGGGGGACGTTGATCGAGCTCGTCAACGAGGACTTTCACGATCTGCACGAACGTCCCGATCTGCGTCCCGACTCAGCCGCTCGTTGGTTGCTCGAGAGATTGGATGCGGCACGAGCGCGTGCTGGCGCAGCGCCCTTCCTGTCGGTGTTGTCGAAGCGCACGCGCCGCGAGCTCGACGACGTGCTCGAGACGGAAGCGCGGAAACTGCTCAAGGAGAAACGCGCGGGAATTCCGCAGAGTCTCGAGGACCGCACCGTCGTCATCGAATTCGCTCGCGGGGGTCCGGAGGGGTCGAGCATGCCTTTGCCGG
This sequence comes from Candidatus Latescibacterota bacterium, assembly GCA_020349025.1. Lineage (GTDB taxonomy): Bacteria > Krumholzibacteriota > Krumholzibacteriia. The sequence continues at coordinate 679,874 of CP070763.1, forward strand.
CACCGTACGGCTACGCGTGGAGCTTCGCGCAGCTGTCAGATGCGATCCTCGAGCGCGCGTGTGTGCTCTACGTCTGGGTCACGCCGGAAGAGTCTCGCCGCAAGAACGACGAGCGCGCCAAGCCGGGGCGAGACGGCGACGCGTCGATTCTGCATCACGGCGTGCCGGAAGCCGTGATGCGCGGCGAATACGGGACGGACGACATGGGTTACCTCATCGACGCGAGCGATCGTCCCGGAACGGTGCGGGTCGAGACACAACAGCGAGTCTTCCATCTCCCGGTGGGCCGCTTCGACAACCGCAACGACCTGACGACCTTCATTCGGGACGATCCTTCGATCTGGTCGGCCGCCGATGTCGAGGCTCTGCACTCCGGGCTGCGCCACGCCTTCGTCCAGATCACGCGTTGATGCGAGCGCCGCGATTCTCGCAGCTCACGGTTTCGAGAGCTTCTCCAGCTCCAGCTCCGCGGTCGCCTGCTGCAGTCGCTCACGACCGCGTTCGATCTCGGCGCGGAGCTCCTCGAGGTGCAGCTCCTGCATGTCGTGCTCGAGCAGCTTCATGCGCTCCATGAGCTCGCGCGCACGTTCCTCGTCACCGCGTGCCATCGATTCCTCGCGGTCCATCATCAGCTCGCGCAGCTCCCACTGGAGCTGGATGCGTCGTTTCGCGTGACCCTGCTCGAACTCGATCTGCTTGCGGTGTAGGGCGAACTCGCGCTCGAGCTCCGCCAGGTGCTGTCGCACTTCGGCCGCTTCCTGCTCCTGACCTTCCGCCTCGAGCGTGGCGAGCTTTGCGCGCAGCTGCTCCGTTTTCATCTGCACCTGCGATTGTGCCAGCTGCTGCTCGATCTGCATGCGACGCAGCTCGAGCTCCTCGAGCTCCCTCTGGAGTCGCATCTCCTCGCGCTGCACGGCGATCATCTCGAGCTTTTGTGCAGCATCGCGCTCGTCATCCTCTTTGCTGGCGCTCTTTTCGCCCCCGACCCAGCCGGGGGAGACCGCGATCGCAGCGATCGCGGCGACCAGGAGCAGTGCACGGGAGCCGCGCGGGAGCGCACGGCGCGGTTTCGGTTGCAGGATCATTCGCACCCTCTCCTCGATGTTCGAGGCGTCCCCGGTTGCCGGTGCAATGCCGGGATTGGGGACTTTCTCGTCCAGCAGGTATTCGATCGTCTTCAGGAGTCCTTCGACATAAGCGCGAGCGCGGCCGGGCCACTTTTCCGCGACCAGCGCATCGCACGACTTCTCCTCGGCAAGCCGCAGATTGCGACGCGCCCACCACACCACGGGATGCCACCAGTAAAGGGCGACCACGACCAGCTCGAGCAGCCGGACCCAATGATCGCGTCGGCGCACGTGCGCCAGCTCGTGGGCGATCAGCGTGTCGCGTTCTTCGCTCGAAAGGCGCTCGAGGAGCGTTTGCGGCAGGAGAATCTCGCAGCTCCACGGCCTCGGGCCGAGCGACGGCGGGATCGCGGCGGCGACGACGCGGATGCGCGGTGTGCGCTTCATTCCGAGTGCGCGCGCGATGGCATCCGCGCTCTCGCGAACCGCAGCGGGCGCTTCTGCCGCTCCACGCAGTCGGCGCTCGAAGCGCGCCAGGCGCAGCGCCGCAAGCGCCAGAACGAGGAACGCTCCCGCAGACAGGAGACTCCACAGAAGCGTGGCAGGCGTCACGCGCAGGGCACTCCGATTCTCTCCGATCGTGGCTTCGACGAGCGTGATGTCCGCCGGTTGCGCTTCTCTCCTTTGCGACGACGCGTTGGCTGCACGCGCATGCGTTTCGTCCACCTGCAGGCTCGCATCCCCCTTGTGGGGGGCGAATGCCGCACCGGCGCGCTTCGGGACGAGCCCGACCTCGACGAGCGGAAACGCGACGAGCTTCACGAGGACCAGGAGCCACAGAGCGTGCACGACGGCGGGACGCCGCAGACGCGAGCCGATCACAGCAACGAGAAGTGCGATAAGCGTGGCACCCAGCGCGTTGAAGATCACGATCTCGGAAAGCGATGTCATCCTCCCTCACCCTCCTCGGCGTGGCCATCGCGCTCGAGGGCGTCGACCAGGTCGCGCAGCGCGCGGATGTCGTCGGGCGAGAGGTGTGTCGGGTCGACGAGCTGCGTCAGAAGAGGTGTGAAGGAGCCACCGCAGAGCTTCTCGGCGGCTTCGCGGAGGCTCTCTCGGATGAGGTGACTACGGTCGATCGCGGCCTCATAGACGTTGGCGCTGCCCTCACGCCGTCGCGACACGCACCCGCGAG
>CP070763.1:682235-705090 GCA_020349025.1 Candidatus Latescibacterota bacterium
GGCTGGCGCGGGGTGTCGACGAAAACCGGGAAGGAGACCCCCATCTCGTCTCGGAACTCGGCAGCCTGCCATGGGTGCCCATTACCGCCAACGAGAAGCTGAGCCCCCTCCCCACGGATCGCTTCTTCCATGTCGCGTCACTGCACGATCTGCTGGCGACAAAAGAGTCAGCCGAAGTGGCGCAGGAAAACGATGGGCCGCTAAGCTTCCCGCTCACTGGACGCACCTCCGTGCGCGAGCCCTACATGCTCGTTCGTTTCGGTCCCAGGGTTGGATGCAGGGCCGCTATACTCCGCGCGTTGACCTCGAAGGGACGCATGAGGGGGTGCGCTTCATCCTTGAGCGAATCCATTCTGTCTCGCATCGCCGCGGGTGATTCCAGGGCTGTCCAGGAGTGCATCGACCAGTACGGCAATCTCGTCTGGTCGATCGCACGGCGCTTCTCGCGCTCCGCGGCGGATGCCGAGGACGCGGTGCAGGAAGTCTTCCTCGACCTGTGGAAGAGCGCGGCGCGTTTCGACCCCTCGCGCGCCTCCGAGAAGACCTTCATCGCCATGGTGGCACGCCGTCGCTTGATCGACCTGATGCGGCGCGCCGAGCGTCGACCCCAGACCGCGCCGATTCCGGAAAACTTCGACGTCCCCGACATCAAGGACCAGACCGAGGCGAGCGCCGAAGCTGCGCTCGCCGCGCGTGCGCTGGAGACGCTGAAACCGGAGCAACGCCGCGTTCTTCTGATGTCGGTCTACGAGGGGCTCTCCCATGGTGACATCGCGCAGATGACGGGGATCCCCCTCGGAACGGTGAAGTCGCACATCCGGCGCGGACTGAACGAGATTCGCGAGCTGCTCGCGTCGGATCCTGCATCGGGTCGGAAGGTGTCTCCATGAGTCCCGACTTGGATCGCTTGCAGGAGTTGCTCGCCGACCGCTCGACGCAAGGTTTGAGCGCAGACGAGCAGCAGGAGCTCGATGCGCTCCTGAGCGATTCACCGGCGCATGCCGACGATTTCGATCTCGCTGCCGCCGCCTTGCATCTGGCCGTCGCGGAGCCGGAGCTCCAGATGCCGACACAGGTGCGACGGCGCCTGCGCGAGCGCGCCGACGCGTACACGCGCTCCGCGGCCACGGTTCAACCGGAGCCGGTTCGTTCAGCCGCATCGCGCCGGGCCGAGCTCCTGGCCACGGCGCCGGACGCGGTGGCGCTGGCGTGGTCGGCGACGCAGGACGCGGCCGCTGCGGGTGCGCGCGGCGACGTCGTCTGGAGCGCATCGAGGCAGGAGGGCTACATGCGCTTCAACGGTCTGGCCGCCAACGATCCGGCGGTTTCGCAATACCAGCTTTGGGTCTTCGACCGTGAGCGGGATGAGAGCTACCCGGTGGATGGGGGTGTGTTCGACATCCCGGCGGGAGCCGCGGAGGTGGTTGTTGCGATCGAGACGCGCGTCCCGGTCGCTGCCGCGACGCTCTTCGCCGTAACCGTGGAACCTCCGGGCGGAGTCGTCGTCTCCTCGCGCGAGCGCATCGCCCTCGTCGCACAGCCAGCCGGCGACTGAGCAGCAGGTCGTCCGGTCACGCCTACGCGCCTGCGAGATCTTCGATCACTGCCTCGGCTGCACGTCGCCCGGCCAGCATGGCGCCCTGGATCGAGGCGTTGCCGAGGTGATCGCCGCAGAGGTAGAGCCCGCTCTGCACGCGCGGATGCGGCGGCATGGTACGCGCCTTCGGGAGCTGCGCTGGAAGCGCGTGCCGGATCGTCTGGTGTCGCAAGAGCTCCCAATCGCGGCTCGCGCCCCCAAACCAGTCTTGCAGCTGTTGGCGCACGCCGGCTTCCGCGTTTGCTGCACTCGATCCGAGCACGGAAACGGAGACAAGAGCGCGCCCCTGCGGTGCGTACGTGGGTGCGACCGCGCTCATCACGCACAGGTTGTTGATCGGGCCCGCGTCTTCTCCATCCAGGACGAGGATCGGCTCGTCGAACGGCGGCGAAGGCGCGGCAAAGTAGAGGCATTGGACGGGACACGACGCAGGCGGCTGCACGCCGGGCAGCAGGCGTGCGGCCTCCTGTCCCGCCGTGGCCACGACGACCGCTCGGGCTTGCACCGTCTCGCCATTCTCGAGGCGCACGCGGCTTCCGGAGATCGAATCCACGCGCGTCCGCACGTGCAAGCTCTCCTCGGGCAGCGCCGCAGCCAGCTGCGCCGGAATGGCTCCCATCCCGGCTGCGGGGACGCACGCAGGTCCCTGCGAGAACATGCGGAAAACGAAGTCGAACATGCGGCTCGACGTTGACAGATCCGGCTCGAGGAAGATTCCCCCCAGGAAGACACGGAAGAAGCGCTCGATCATCGCTTCGGAGAACCCCGCCTTTTGCAGCGAGCGCAGCGTCGTCGTCTCGGGTCGGCTTTCCAGCTCTTCGAGGCTGGAGGCGCAGACGCGACGGCGCAGGCGCGCGACGCGCAGCTTGTCCGTGAACGATCCGATCGGTGAGAAGAGCGTCTGCAGCGACTGCAGCGGCCGGCGCCACGGGTCGGTCACACGATGAAAGCGACCCCCGAACCGCACCAGGGCCCCGGGAGCGAAGGCGCGCAGGTCGAGCGCGTCGTAGTCGAGAACGCGGCGCGCCTCCGGGTAAGCGGCCAAGAAGACCTGGAAGCCACGATCGAGCTGGAAACCCTCGACGTGGTCGGTGCGAACGCGCCCACCGACATCGTCGTCCGCCTCTAGAACGAGGCACTCGACGCCGGCCGCATGCAGCGCCCGCGCGCAACAGAGTCCAGCGAGGCCTCCTCCCACGATGACGACGTCGTTCTTCTCCAGGCGCACTCCTCCCCGTGGCATCGTCTATCATGGTCGGTCAACGCAGCCGCGCGCGTCAATCGGGCCTGACCCGGGGAAATTCAATGCCACCTGCACGCATCCGCAGCGCCGTCGACGCGGATCTCCCCGATCTCGTTCGCATCTACAACCACTACGTCGTCCACTCGCACGTGACCTTCGACACGCACCCCTTCGCGGTGGAGGCGCGCGAGTCGTGGTTCCGGGGCTTCGCGCCATCGGGTCCGCACCGCCTCCTGGTTGCGGAGATCGACGACGAGATCTCGGGCTACGCCTCCAGCGGCTCCTTCCGCGCCAAGCCCGCCTACCGCACGTCGGTCGAGACCACGGTCTATCTGGCGCCGGAGCGGGTGCAGCGTGGTGTGGGCCCGGCGCTGTACGCGGCGCTCCTGGGCGAGCTGGAAGCGGAGGGGGAGGTGCACCGCGCCTACGCCGGCATCGCGCTGCCGAACCCGGCGTCGATCGCGTTGCACACGCGGCTCGGCTTCACGCTCGTCGGAACGTTTCGCGAGGTGGGCTTCAAGTTCGGCAAGTTCTGGAGCGTCAGCTGGTACGAGCGCGAGATTCCCGCGCTCAGGCACTCTTCTCACTGAACTCACGCCGGAGCGATTCCGCGTCCCAGGCGGAGTCGTCCACCGGCCCGGAGTCGCGCACCTCGCTCTGCAGCAACTCCTCCAGCTGGGCGATGAGCTGGCGCGCCCGGCTCAGGTACGCGGGCCGGTCATGACGCATCGATGCCAACTCGCGCAGGTCGTTCTCGTCATGCTGCCGGAACGTGGCCGCGGCTCGATGCGCCTGTACCGCGCGGAATCCGAGCATGCGTAGGGCGTCGACCCCCAGCGTCAGCGAGCTGTCGAGCGTTTGCCGGTAGACGCGCTCGACGCCCGACTCGAGCAGCTCGTACGCATCCACCCGACCCTGCGCTCGCACCAGAATCCGCAGATGGGGGAACTCCTGCTTCACGCTCTTGACCATCTGGTGCGTGCGCTGCAAATCGTCCAGGGCGATGACGAGCAGCTTCGCTTCGGCGGCTCCCGCCGCCTGCAGCAGCTCCAAGCGTGAGGCATCGCCGTAGAAGACCTTGAACCCGAGCCGCCGCAGGAGCTCGACGCGGTCGCTGTCGTCCTCCAGCACCGTCGTGCCGATGCCGTTGGCTCGCAGCAGACGCCCAACGATGTTGCCGAAGTCGCCGAACCCGGCGATGATGACGGGGTTGACCTCGACCACCTCGTCCGCACGGCGTGGCGCGGACTCGCGCGTTCCGACACGCGGCCGCACGATTCTCTCGTAGAAGAGCAGCAGGAGCGGCGTCGTCGCCATCGAGATCGCGACCACCGCGATCGACAGCGAGGCGACGTCGACCGGCACCACACCATCCTGGATGGCAAAGGCGAAGAGGACGAAGGCGAACTCGCCCGCCTGCGCCAGAGCGAAGGCGAAGAGGAGATTCTGATCCAGGCCCATGCGGAAGAGCCGCCCCAGCAGCAAGAGGACGAGCCACTTGACCGCGATCAGAAGCGCAACCAGCCCCGCCACGGTGCCGGGCTGCTGCGCGATCATGCGGAAGTCGATCGAGGCGCCGACCGAAATGAAGAACAAACCGAGGAGCAGGCCCTTGAACGGCTCGATGTCGCTCTCGAGCGCGTGTCGATACTCGCTGTTGGCGAGAACCACGCCAGCGAGGAAGGTGCCGAGCGCAGGGCTCAGGCCCACCGAGTCCATCAGCAGCGCGATGCCGACGACCAGCAGAAGCGCAGCCGCGATGAACAGCTCGCGCACGCGCGTGCGCGCGATGGCGCGCAGGAAGGGTCGAACCAGGAAGCGCCCCACGAGCACGATGGCGCTCACGGCTCCAAGAACGACGAGCGTCTCGCCCCACGGCGGCAGAGTCGAGACCCAGCCGGCATCCCCCGGTGCGTGCCCCTCCTCGACGTGGCGTGGCAACGTGGCGAGGAGCGGGAAGAGGGCGAGCATCGGGATGACGGCCACGTCCTGGAACAGGAGCACCGCGAAGGCGCTCTGCCCCGCGTCGGTGCGCATGAGCTTCTTCTCCTGCAACGTCTGCAGGACGATCGCCGTGGAGGAGAGCGACAGCGACAGCCCCACGGCCAAGGCGACCTGCCACGCGAGCCCCCACGCCATGCCGATCGCCGCAATGGCGACGGTGGAGACGACGACCTGCAACCCACCCAAGCCGAGAATCGCGCTCCGCATGCGCCAGAGCAGCGAGGGCTGCAGCTCCAGACCAATCAGGAAGAGCATGAGCACGACACCGAACTCGGCGAAGTGCATCACGTCGCTGCCCTCGGCGCCCACGAAGCCGAGAACGGCGGGACCGATGGCGACGCCCGCGAGCAGGTAGCCGAGGACCGAGCCGAGTCCGATCCGTTTTGCCACCAGGACGCCGAGGATCGCCGCTGTGAGATAGACCAGCGCTTGCGTGAAGAAGCCGCCTGCCGCCATGACGTCCGTCTCCTTCAGTGGGTGTGCGTGCGCACGATGGCATCGATGTCGGCGTTGACGTGCGTGGCCCGAGCGGCCGCATCGAGGTCGACGCGATCGTCGCGCAACGCCTCGAGAAGGCGGTGATAGTCGCGTCGATGCAGCTCGATTTCCGCCGCGTCGAGAGCGTGCGTCCCGTGGACCACGAAGGGGGCGAGGTAGCGCATGCCGCAGAGGGAGGCCGTCTGCTCGATCGGGGCGAGGAGCCGGCGCACCGTGTAACGGTTCCTCCCCTGGGCGCAGTACACCTCTTCGCTGCCGCCGGCGGTGAGCGCGTTCAGCAGGATCTTGCCGCGCAGCGCCCGGCCCTCGCGCCCGTAGGCCCAGCCATGCTCCAGGACGAGGTCCTGGTACTCCTTGAGGATGGCCGGCGTGCTGTACCAGTAGAACGGATGCTGCAGGACGACGATGTCGTGCTGCAGGAGCAGCTCCTGCTCGTGGCGCACGTCGATCTCGAGCCGCGGGTAGCGTTCGTAGAGATCGTGGAAGGTGACTCCATCCATGACATCGAGGCCGCGGATCAGCGCACGGTTCACCCGCGACTTCTGCAACGCCGGGTGGGCGAAGAGAACGAGGATCTTTCGGTGGGCGTCGGTCACGCGTCGATCTCTCCGGAGCCAGGAACGATCCAGTTTCGCCCGGCAGAATAGCGGCTCGCTGCGGAGCACGACAAGCGAGTCCGAGATCAGTCGCGCGTGCGTCTAGAATTGAGTCTTGTCGCTGGGATGGGTACGGTTGCCGTGCGTCCAACCGGTCCAGCCGACGTTCTTGCCCGGCTGGGTCGGGGCGCCGTTCCAGAAGTTCGTGGCGTAGAAGTGGTCGTACAGCGGCAGCAGCCAGACGTCGTCGCCTGCGGGAGGGAAGTTCGCTTCTTCGTGCAACCAACGCAGCGCGCGCAGGAGCGCACGCTCCTCCCACTCCCAGACGTCGAAGCCGGCACGGCTCAGGATCACCGCCTGCGCCAGCGCTCCCTGCAGGGCACCGTAGACGTAGTTCTCCTTGGGGGGCGGCCAGGTGAAGATGCCGGCGCGTCGCTGGTCGTCGGGAAGCACGCCGTCGATGGAGTGCCCGTCGCGTGTTGCGCCCACCGGGTTGATTCCGACTGGGCGCTCGCGGTCCGCCTGCCAGGAGAGCGATCCCCAATCGAAGTCGGCGTACGATTCCCGATCTCCCAGCCAGCCTCTGAAGACGCGCGCCGCGCGCTCGATCTCGCGTCGGTCGCCGAGATACGCGGCGACGGCGACACGGCTGGCGCCGGCATGCGTGCCCCAGTTGTTCGGGCGCGACTCGTGCGTCGAGCGCAGCGTGCGGCCCTTGAGGTTTCTGTTCAAGACGTCGCGTAGCCAGGCGCGAAAGCGTTGATCCTCGTCGGGTGGCAGCTTGACCAGATCGGCGGCGATCACGTACGCGATCAGCTTGCGGCCGAGCGAAAGCGTGCGTCCCCCCTTCTCGGTTCCGATGGCCGACATGACGCCGTCGATCACTTCGTAACGCAAGGTGCGGTCGCCCGTGCGCGCGTGCACGAGCGCCTTGGCGAGGATACGCACGTTGGTGCCACGCTTCTGATCTGCGAGGTCGGGTCGGCCTGCGGGCACGCGGGCTACCTGCAGCAGCTGCGCCCACGCTTGACCCGACAGGGGCAGCTCCGCCAGCTCCGCGCGGCTGATCCAGATGCCGTCGATCTGGAGTGGCGCGCTCGAGGCGCTGTCGTCACACGCGGTCAGCGTCCCCAAGGCGACGAGCGCGATGGCGTAGTGTGTCGCAACCGATGCCCACGAGCGCTTCTGCATCCAAAGACCCCCGGCGTCGACCTCCGTCCGAGCGGGAAGCGCAAGTTCCGTTCCGGGCGCGTGTCATCTGCTATCCTTGGAGGCGCCCGACCCCTCGCCGCGCCCTGCCTTGAAGAACGGACTGGCCAGCGTGAATCCACGCATCCGCAACGCTCTTGCTTTGCTCGTCCCGATCGCGCTCCTGACCGCGAGCGCGGGCACGGGCACGGGGGGATCGTCCAGGGAACAGATGGGCGGTGCAGGGCACAGTCGGGTCGGGCCGTTCCTCAGCGCGTTCGGAACACCGGTGCGCGGCTTCCCATCCCCCGGCGACAAGCCGGAGGGCCTCGCCTGGGACGGCGGCTATCTGTGGTGCAACAACTTCACCGACGGCACGCTCTACAAGATCGATCCCAAGGATGGCAGCGTTGTGGCGCGCTACCAAGGGCAGGGGTTGCCCTCGGCTCCGGAAGGTCTCGCCTGGGATGGGGAGCATCTGTGGACCGCGCACTGGCACACCGGAGTCATCTACAAGATGCGCGAGACGGTGAGCGGAATGGAGATCGTCCAGGAGTTCGACAAACCGCAGGGCGCTGGCTCCACCGTCGGCCTCGGCTGGGATGGAACGAGCGTCTGGCTCAGCTGCTGGCCGAGCCCCGATTTCGGCGGCAAGGCGCAGCTCTTCGAGCTCGATCCAAAGACGCTCGAGGTGCGCCACGTGCGCCTGCTGCCCGTGCTCTGGATCGAGGACCTCGCCTGGGACGGGCGCTGGTTCTGGAGCGCCGACTGGCTGAACAGCATCGCCTTCGCGCTCGATCCGGCAACCGGGGACACGCTGCACTCCTTCGCGTCGCCCGGTCCCAATCCGGTGGGCACCGCGTGGGATGGCACGCACCTGTGGATGACCTACACGACACGCGATTCGATCTGGGCAGTCGATATCTCCGACGTGCGCACGAGCGTGCAAACGACGTCGTGGACACGGTTCAAGGCGCTGTTTCGGCCTGGTGCACGCTGATCGCGGCCGCGTTCGCGCTCATCGCAGAGAACCCCGCGTGCGGCAGGTGCAGGTCCCACCAGTGCTGGGCGCGCTCGGCCGTCCACGGCTCCGAGGCGGCGCAGGCGGCGAGGGCGACGCTCAGCTCGGGTGCGTCGCGTGGGCGGTCGGCCGGCTTCTTGGCCAGACAGGAGAGGATGAGCGCGTCGAGCTCGTCGGGCACGTGGAGCTCGGCGTGTCGGGAGGGCGGATCGGGAACGCCATCGAGGTGGCGCTCGAGCATCTGCACCGGCGTTTCGGCCTCGAACACCAGCCGGCCGGTGAGCAGCCAGTAGGCAACGCAGCCGAGCGAGTAGAGATCCGCACGCCGGTCGACGGCGCGACCGAGTGCCTGCTCCGGTGCCATGAACGACGGGGTGCCCGCCATGATGCCCGGGATCGTCGCACTCACGTCCAGCGCCGGCTCCTCCAACCGCACCAGGCCGAAATCGAGCACCTTCAGGAAGTCGACCTCGAGCCCGAAGCGACAGGCGTGGATGTTCGATGGCTTGATGTCGCGGTGGACCAGGCCTCGCGCGTGCGCCTCGGCCAGAGAGCGACACGCCTGCTGCAGAAAATGGATGGCGCGCGCGGCCGGCACCGGTCCGAAACGCGTCACCAGAGTTCGCAGGTCGACTCCTTCCAGCAGCTCCATGACGTAGAAGAGAGTGCCATCCTCGGCCACGCCGAAGTCGTAGAGATCGATCGTGTGCGGCGAGCAGAGTAGAGCAGCGGCGTTGGCCTCGCGCCGGAAGCGCTGCGCGAGCGCAAGCGCCGCTTCCGGCGAGCCTGTCCCCAACATCTCGGGGCGGATCAGCTTGATCGCCGCCGGTCGTGCCAACATGCGGTGCGTGGCCCGGTACACCTCACCCATTCCACCGCGCCCGACGCGCTCGCCGAGCTGGTAGCTGCCGAGCCGGCGGGCGCTCGAGACCTGCTGCCCCAGGCGTCGGATAACGTGCGACGGGAGGACTGCGAGGAAGGCGCAGATGTAGTTCGGTACGTAGGTCCAAACGAGCTGCGACATTTCCGGCAGCTCCACACCGCGAGCGCGGGTGAGCAGGAGTCCCACGGGATCCATCGACGCGGCCGCCAACGCGGCAAGCAGCGTCTTGCGGCGTGTGTTCGGCACGATGACCGGATGCGTCACGACCAGGACGCAGATCCAGGAGAGCCCGGCGACGTTCGGTGTCCACTGGTTGACGACGCCGATGGCGAGCGCGATCGCAATCTCGTACCCGAGTCCGACGTCGAGCGCGCGGGTGCCCGCGAGACGCTGGCGCCGCGTGTGCGCGAAGACCAGGAGCGAGAGGGTGACGACGAGAATCGCCGCCGGGTTGCCCGGCCACGGCCAGGCGTCGTCGAGCGGCTTGTCGGGTGACACCAGGGGCGCGACGAAGTTGTTCATCACGAGGGCAAAGGACCAGAGCGCGGCCCAGATGAGACTGGCGATCCCGAGTCGCCTTGCCGACTGCGCCACCAGGTCGGGGGGCAAGCCCGAGACCGAGGGGATGGCGCGCGCGTCGCCGAGCGGCGGCGCTTCACTCCGCGCTTGGATCTCGATCGTCCGTTCGAGTGGACGCGACATCGGCGCTCTCGATTCGCCCAAGGGGGCGATCATAGCAAAGAAGCGGCTCCGGCGCGTGCACCGCCGGAGCCGCAATGAGCGAGGTCGATGATCTCACCCGTCAGGCGCTGCCCTCCTATTGCAGGCGCAACATCCTCCTGGTGATGACCCGCTGATCGGTCCGGTACCGGACGAAATAGACACCGGCGGAGAGATTGCGACCGGCGTCATCACGCCCGTTCCAGCCAATCTCGTGCCGCCCGCTGTCTTTTGGCCCAACGACCAGCGTCCGCACCCTACGTCCCCGCACGTCGTACACCTCGACACTCACGTGTCCTCGCATGGGAACGTAGTAGCTCAACCGTGTGCTTTCAGTGAACGGGTTTGGCCATGCCTCGCTCAGACTGGCCGGAATGCGCGTGGCCGTCTCGGTGACGTCGCTCGGAATGACGTTCAACCCGACGCCCACCTGCGCCATCACGACGGGCGTGGACTTGCCGTGGGCAGCCCACGCGTCGTACAGCTCCTGTCCCTTCGTGTCGGTCACGTTCTCGTCGCGGAGGAACTCCACGTACTCCTTGCTCAACGTCTGGTAGTAGAGCGTCACCACCGCGGTGTCCGCCTCGATCGGCAGGAAGTAGGGCGTGTCGTCCCAGTACTGCCCGTCGGCGTAGGAATGTGCGACGGGAGGCGACTGGATCGCTTCGAACGCCGCGTTCGTGAAGCCGCGTGGCGGGATGCGGTTGTCGCTGAAGATCGTGTCGTTCAGGACGAAGTGGAACGACGGACCTTCCGTCAAGCCCAGAAGGCTCGCGAGGGCCGGGCTCAGGCCGGGCTTGATCTCGTAGATCTTCGCCTGTGAATCGTGCGACAGGACCGCCGTGTCGAAGTCGTACGCGGCCGACTCGAACACCTGCGTCATCTCGGCGTCGTAGGCCACGACGTGGAGCCAGATGCGCCTCCCTTCCGGGTAGCCGGAGGGCAGCTTGTGGCCCGTCTCGTTCCACACCCGCACCGTGAGACCGAATTCCTCCGGAGTCGCTTCGAGCGTTGCGGCGAGCTGTAGCATGCTGATGGCGCGCGCCTTGGCATCCTGCAGCGCCGTCGCGTCCACTTCACCCGGGTACATGGCCGGCAGGACGTCCGGGATGAAGGTGTTGCCACCCATCATGTCGTGGAGCGGCAGGTCGGCCCGGTTCGGCGAGCCGCCGACGTTCGAGCCCTTCCCCTGCACGTCGCGCATGTGGCAATCCTGGCAGCTGGAGACGATGCCGTCCGGCTTGTTGCCGGCGAACTGCGGCTGGAAGACGCCGGTCGTGGCGTACTCGCTCTGCGTCCACTCGCTGTAGGTGCGCTCGATCGGGAACATGTTGCGCAGATCCATGTCCGGGTGCTTCTCGTCGAACGCGGTCGGCGCGTAGTCACCTGGAGCCACCTTTTCGAACACCGGGCTGCTGACGTCGTGGCACGTGCCGCACATGTCCGAGGAGCGGTGGATCGGCGACTCCACGAAGGCATGCGCCGCGTCGGCGTCGGCGTAGGGGCCGCGGCGCAGAGGTGCCGGATCGTTGATGAACTGCCCATTCGCATACTGCAGCGGCAACGGCACGATGTTGTTCAGGACGTCGACGTCCTGGGCTGGGCTCACCCCCTCGACGTAGTTGCGGTCGACGACGCGGTGGCAGAAGTCGCAGTGGATGCCCTCGCGGTCCTTGTCGTTCATCAGGCCACCGCTCGTGTCGACCGAGCGACCCTCCTGCCAGCCTCCAGGCGTGTGGCAGCGCAGGCAGAGATCACCCACGCCGGGTGCATCCTGCTCGGCGACGGTGACGCAGGCGAGGAAGAGCGGATCGCGCATCGCCTGCCCCATCATGCTGCCGCTCCAGTTGTGCCACGGCTCGACGGCGGCGTTGTAGTCGCCATGGCACTGCCGGCAATCGTTGGGGTCTTCCATGACGGCGCCCTCGAACGGCTGCGTTCCGGGCAGCTCCATGTCGCGAAGCGTTGTCGGCACGCGCCCCCCCGTGAACGTATCGATCGTGAACTGGGAGTCGCTGTCGTCGGAGCCATCGTTGCCGGCGTTGTCGTACGCCTCGACGCGAACGAGGTTCGTGCCGCCGGGCAGGTTGGGGACGAACCAGGTCACGTCGGAGGTGGGATCGGCCTGAGCCGCGATCGGTTTGAACGTGCTCCCCCCATCGTCTGAGAGGTAGACGTCGACGTGGGAGACGCCGCTCTCCAGGTCCGTTGCCGTGAAGCTGACGATGTCGTTCGCGTTCGGCGTGATCGTCTCGCCGCCGTTCGGGTAGAGCACGGTCACGACGGGCGGCGTCGTATCGGTGGAGCCCGACGGCGTCAAGTACGGCGTGACTTCACCGAGAGGAATGCTGGACGTGTCCCCCACGTTCGAGGCACTCAGGCCGGCGAACGTGGGCGTGTTGCTGAAGCTGATCGTGTCGACGTTCTCGACGTAGTTCGTGTAGCCGTCGTTGTCGGAGTCATCTCCTTCGATGGCGAGGATGGCGTCGGTGGCGCTCAGGCCCCCGTTGATTCCGACCTGGATGTCGAAGCCGTACGGGTTGCGCGGTCCGCCCCCGCTGAAATCGAAGTGGCAGACGCCGCAGTGCCTCGAGCTGCTCGGCAAGTCGTCGAGCTGCGTGCCAACGGCGTTGGTGTAGATGTCGAAGAAATCGCGACGGATCGATGGTCGCGCGTGCACGATCGACGCGAGCATCGTGACCACGATCGCCACGGCCAGGACCACAAGTACGGTTGTGGACAGACGTTTCATGGCGGGCACCTCGTGTGATCGGTCGGCAGGGCAGCACGTTGCGTGAAACTGCTGCCTCAGGAAGCGAAAAGTAACCGGTTACTCCCTGAAGTTCCGATCGCGGGAAGCATCTTGCAACCCTCATCACATCAATAAGTTGCGCGGAGCTCGCCGGACTTATCGGGCCTTTTTTATCCGAAGGCGCCGAGCGGGTGGCTTGGCCGCCGCGGCGTGCTATCCTGGCGCGCCGCGCAACAACAAATGCAGGAAGGGGGCGGGATGGACGCCAAGGAGAGGGCCGCGCGCTCGGCCGTGGCGCAGGTGGCAAGCGGTCAGGTGGTGGGTCTGGGGACCGGCTCGACGGCTTCCAGGGCGTTGCAGGTGCTGGCCGATCGCATCCGCGACGAAGGGCTCGAAGTGATCGGCGTTCCAACCTCCAGGGCGACCGAGGAGGAGTCACGCCGGCTCGGGATCCCGCTCACGACGCTCGAGGAGCACCCGGTTGTCGATCTCGCCTTCGATGGTGCCGACCAGGTGGACGCGCGCCTCGCCGCCATCAAGGGGTACGGGGGTGCGCTCCTGCGCGAGAAGATCGTGGCGCGCTGTGCGAAGCGGCTCCTGATCATGGTGGACGCTTCGAAGCTGGCCGAGACGCTGCACCTGGCCGTGCCGGTCGAGGTGCTCCCATTCGGCCTCGGTGCCGCGCGACACCACCTCGAACGCATCGGAGGGCAGCCGCGGCTGCGCTTGCGGCAGGGTGCACCCTACCTCACCGACAACGGCAACCAGATCTTCGACGCCGACTTCGGCGAGATCCGCGATCCTGGTGCGCTGGCCGCGCGCATCGCGGAGCTTCCGGGCGTCGTCGGCCACGGTCTCTTCGTCGATCTCGTCGACGAGGTGCACGTGGGGGAAGCCGACTGCGCTCGCGTCGTGCGTCGCTGAAGGAGCCGAAAGCGCGAAGCCGGCCCGCAGGCCGGCCTCGTCTGCAAGTGTGGGGCGGAGCGGCCGCGAGTCTCAGCGCTCTGCGGCTTGCGTCATCTTCTCGATCAGCGGCGTCTGCGCCGCGACCTGGACCTGCATGAAGAGGCGGATCTGGTTCATCACCTGGACGAAGCGTGCCGCGGTGTTCGAGCCAAGCGCCTTCTCCACCTTCTTGTAGTACTTCTTGTCGAGCTTGAGGGTGTCCTCGTCGAGCTTGAAGTAGGCGTTCACCAGCTCCTTCGCTTTGACGTCGTCCATGTTATCGAAGTGCATGCCGTAGTCCTTCATGAGCGCGACGTTGCGGTCGCCCAGCTTGGCGCGCTCGAGTTCGTACTCGCGATAGATCGGCCAGAAGACCTCTCCCTCCGCGTCCGTAAACTGCATGACCTCGGTGAGGATGGCGACGGTCTCCGCCTTGATGTCGCTGCGGAGCAGCTCGAGGTGCTGCATCTCGTCCTGCGCGGCCGCGGGGGCCAGCACGCTTGCTGCAATGGTCGCGATCCCGACGATGGCGACAGCGATTGTTCGCTTCAACGTCATCTCCCTTTCTCCTTCTGCGTCGCAGTGGCGCGTTCCGAGCCGAGGTTCCACTTCGGCCCCTCGTGACACTGCGATCGGCCCTGTGATCTGGATGTGGTCAACCGTTGGACACAGGCGACAGAGCATAGCCGATGGAGCTGCGCCAGCGCCAGATCCAAGCACACCCGCGCGCTCTGGATCAGAGCAGGCGTCCCTGCGCCGCCCCAGGGCGCCGGCAGAGGAAGATGACGTCGACCTCGGCCGCCGCGAGATCCGGATCGTCCGGCGGCACCACGCGCGACTCGATGCGATGCGCCCCGAGCAGGGCTGCCATCTCGCAGTTGATCCGCAGCGCTTCCTCGTTGATGTCGAGCGCGAGCACGCGGCCATCTGGCGCCACGGCCGCAGCGAGATGGTGCGAGAAGTAGCCTTTGCCGGCACCGAGATCGGCGACCACCTGGCCGGGGCGCAGCGCCAACGCCTCGACGACTCGCCCCGGCTCCTGCCACACGTCGCGCTGCGCCCACTCCTCGCGCAGCGCCTCGTGTTGCATGAAGTCGGCGCGGGTGTCGGGGGCCTGCTGCAGCAGGAGGGCGAGCACAAGCGGCGCCGCACTCACGCGCGCGCTCCACTCGGATCGGTCGACGCGGCGCTGGCCCACTCGGCGGCGAGCGCCTCCGCCTCCTTGATGCACGCGTTCATCGCGATGCCGCGGTAGGAGTTGCCGGCGAGCGCCAGGCCAGAGTGCGGGGCGAGCGCCTTGTCGATGCGCTCCAACGTTTGCGGATGCCCCACCGGGTACTGTGGAATGCCGCGCGGGTGGCGCACCACCAGCAGCATCTCCGGGTCGGCGGTGACGCCGAGGAGGCGCTTCAACGCGGCGAGAGCGCGCGCGATGAGCTGGTCGTCGGTCTCCTCCATGGCGTTGGGGTCGCGCGCGCCGCCGATCATCGTTCGCAAGAGCACGTGCCCCGGCTGCGACCGGTTCGGGAAGACCCAGGTGTCGAAGAGCGTCCCGAGGATGGGAAGCTCCTCACATCCCGGCACCAGAAAACCGAAGCCCTTCTCGACACCACGCAGCGATTCCTCGCTGAAACCGAGGCAGACGACGACGACCGGTGCCGAGGGGATGGCGCCGACCTCGCGCGCCAGGTCGGCATCGAGGTCGCGAAGCAGAGGCGCCGCCTTCCAAGCGGGGCTGGCGATGACGACGCGCTCTGCGTGGAGCTCGGCGTTGGGCAGCGATAGCGACCAGCCGCCGTTCGAGCGCCCCAAGCCCTCCACGGGGGTCGCGAGGCGCAAGCGCGTTCCGAGCTTGTCGACGAGCGCGTGCACGACGGTTTCCAGTCCGCCGTGGAACGACGTCAGCGTGCCGCCGGGCCCCATGGGACCGCCGCCTCCATGCTCGCCGCGGGCACGGCGCTCACGCCGCATCGCGCGCATCGCCTTGAAGAGGCCGCCGTAGCGCACCTCCATGTCGCGCATGCGCGGGAAGGCGCTCTGCAGGCTGAGGTGTCGCGAGTCTCCGGCGTAGATCCCCGTGACCATGGCGTCCACGAGGACCTCGGCCGCCTCGCGACCGATGCGGCGCGCGGCGAAGTCGAACACCGACTCGTCCGCTGCGTCGCGTCGCGCCGGCTGTGCCCACTCCATGAGGACGCGCAGCTTGCCGCGCAGCGTGAGGATGTCGCTGCTCAGGAGCTGAGGCGGGCGCAGGGGCAGCGCGCGCAGCGCGCCGTCGCGAACGATCCAACGCACGTTCGCCAGCTCACCCGCGCGCACCACCTGGTCATCGAGGCCGAGCGCTTGCACGAGTCGCGCCGTCGCCGGCTCGTTGTCGAGCCAGCCGTTGGGGCCCCACTCGCACAGATAGCCCTGGCGCTCTTCGCTGCGGATGTTTCCGCCCGCACGCTCGCGCGCTTCGAGCACCTGGACGTCGATCCCGTGTCGTTGCAGATGGAAGCCGAGCGCCAGGCCGCTGATCCCAGCGCCCACCACCGCCACCTGCGCCTGCTGTGCACTCATGCGGGGATGCCCTGCCGGAGCTAGATCGTTTTCGAGAAGGTCTTCTCGCTGCGCTTGTTCTTCAAATAGGAATCGAACGTCATCGCGATGTTGCGGATGAAGACGCGGCCGACGCGCGTGACCTCGATGCTGCCGTTGTGCAGCTGCAGGAAGCCGTTGCGTTCGTGTTCCTGCAAGACTTCCCGCTCTGCGGCGAAGTAGGTGTCGAACTGCACGCCGAAGCGCTTGTCGAGCTCCGCCGCATCGAGGTGGAAATTGCACATGACCTGGTTGATCACGTAGCGGCGGATCTCGTCGTCCTGGTTGAGCAGGACGCCGCGATACACCGGCAGCTGTCCCTCGCGCAGCGCAGCGTAGTACTTGTCCTGCGCCTTGTGGTTCTGCACGTAGGCGCCCTGCACGTCGCCGATCCCGGAGACGCCGAACGCCAGCGTATCGGTTGCCGGCATCACGGTGTAGCCCTGGAAGTTGCGGTGCAGCCGACGCTCCTGAAGCGCCAGGGCCAGCTCGTCGTCGGGCAGGGCGAAGTGGTCCATGCCGATGAGTACGTACCCCGCCTGTGCGAACTTGCGCAGGCCGAGCAGATAGAGCTCCACCTTGAGCTCGGGGGGAGGCAGCATGTCTTCGGTCATGACGTTCTGGTTGCCCGCCTTCCACGGCACGAAGGCAAAGCTGTACATCGCCACGCGGTCGGGTCGCATGTCGATGATGGAATCGAGCGTGCGCTCGAACGTCTCGGGTGTCTGCAGCGGCAACCCGTAGATCAGATCGACGTTGATGCTGTTGAAGCCCTGTTCACGGCAGTACTGGAAGAGCTCGCGCGTGCCCGGTTCGTCCTGGTAGCGGTTGATGATCGCCTGCACTTCGGAGGTGAAATCCTGGACGCCCATGCTCAACCTGTTGAAGCCGAACTCGCGCAGCACGTCCACGTGCTCGCGCGTCGTCACGCGCGGATCGATCTCGATCGCCACCTCGGCATCGGGCAGGATCTCGAAACGATCCAGAATCGTCTGATGCAGCTGCCGCATCTCACCGGGCGAGTAGTAGGTAGGCGTGCCGCCACCCCAGTGGTACTGCGCCACGCGGCGCCTGTGCGGGAGGTGTTTGCACACCAGGTCGATCTCGCGCTGGATGTAGCCGAGGTATTCGGTGGAGCGCTCGCGTTTCTTCGTGATGATGACGTGACAGCCGCAGAAGGTGCAGCGCTCGTGACAGAACGGCAGGTGCATGTAGAGCGACAGCGGCTCGTCAGGAGTCTGGTCGGCCTGCGCCAACCTTGCGGCATAGTCGTGGGCGCCGACTCCCTCGTGGAACTCGACCGCCGTCGGGTAGGAGGTGTAGCGCGGACCCGGGCGATCGTACCTTCGCAGCAGCTCGGATGTGATCGGCGTGTCGGGTGGATGCAGTGGTTCGACCATGGTCCTCCAGGGGTGCAGCTCCCTCCAGATATTAAGATTCTCCGGGTGGGATGACCAGATGCCCGGGAAACGCGCGCGGTGCGGGATCGGCCGGCGGCTGCTGCGGTTCTCGGCGCCCCGGAGTCAGTAGCCGAAGCCGACCGTGATCTCGAAGGCTCGCGTGCGGATGTTGCTCACGTCCGTGTAGACCTCGGAGAGGCCGAGGGCGAACGCCACCTCCAGGAACCCCCGCAGCCGCTCGCCACGCAGCTCGGCTCCAGCCAGGAAGAGGATGCCGACGTTCAAGCTCTCGGTCGCGTCACCGAGGTCGACCTCCTCGAACTCGACGCCCGGCAAGAGGCCGGGCGCCTGGGAGGAGCGCTCGGTCGTCTGCCGGGAGCTCAAGAGCACCCCCACTTGCGGCCCCACGCCGACGTAACCGAGCGAGCGTTCGCGCGAGACCGTGATCCGCACGAGAACCGGGATGTTGAGATAATCCAACGTGTACACGCGCTTGTGGACGAAACGCAACGGCACGTCCGGGACACTCTGGCGTCGCACCACGCCCTCTCCCTCCTGGACGCTGCCCAGCCGGGTGTAGAGAAAGCGCGACTCCAGCGTGAAGTTGCGGCTGACGTCGTAGAAGAGCGTGAGGCCACCGACGAATCCGAAGCGCAGCTTCTTGTCCAGGTCGACGCGGCCGCTGAACTCGTCGTCCTCGATGTCGATGATGAGCGACGCCTCGTCGAACGTCAGCTGCGAGATGCTGAGCCCCAGACGGGCGCCGAGGTGCATGCGGCGCGGGCTCGCGCCCGTGTCGGCTGGCGTTGCCACCTGCGCCCACGCGGGCGGGGCGGCGCCGCATGCCAACGCACCCAGGAGCAGGAGCGCGCGCCTCACGCGCGCGGACAGCCGGGTCGATCGAGCAGGAAGAGTCCTCATCGTCTTGCCTGCCTTCTGGCCTCCTGGATGAGAAACATGCCGGTAGGCTGTGTGAAAGGCCAGCTCAAACGCGGCGCATCCCGACGCCGGAAGATATCGGGAAGCGGGATCTCCACCTGACTTCGATACCACGCCGCCGCGTCTTCGGCGCCCTGACGATCGAAAACGTCGCAGAACGCATAGATCTGGTTACCGAGCGTCACGGGCTGGCGCAGAGGCCCGCGCGGCACGTGGCTCGCGATGCGCTGCAGCGATGCCACCAGCTCCCCTCCCTGGAAGAAACGCGGCGGCACCGCGCGCTGCACGCGCGGCGCGTGGTCGGCAAGCCAGGGGTGATCGAGCGTCATGATCGGCACGCCGGCCGGGAGTGCGGGCGCCACCGGGCCGACGAGAAACATCGCCACGCCCGTCGGATCGCTCAACATCGGCTCGCGCAGCAGCGGGAGCGCGCCGAGCTGGGCGCAGCGTTTCTCCAGCACCGGCCACGCCGGTGCCCCCTGCGGATCGCGCCAGCCGATGAGCGCGACGGCGGGGTTGTGCGGTTGGAAGTCACCGATGGCGAGCCACGCGTTCGGAAAGACCTCGCAGAAGGTGGCTGCGATTCCCCAGAAGCCGCGCGCGTCGAGCTGGAAGAGGGGGAGCCACTGCGCGAAGAGCCCACCCGGTCGCAAGCGTGCACGCACCGTCTGCAGATGCTCGCGCGTATAGAGGTTGGCGACGCCCGATCTCCACGGCACGAAGAGATCGCCCACGACGACGTCGAACGCGTCGCGTGTCGCACGCAGAAACATGCGGCCATCCTCGACGATCACGCGCGTTCGCGACGCGTCGCAGACGTTGCCGTTGCTGTCGCGGAAGTGCTCACACGCGAGTCGAGTGATCTGCGGCGACAGCTCCACCACGGTGAGCGTCAGACGTGCCGGGTCACGCAGAGCGGAGCTCGCCGTGATCCCGGTGGCAAACCCGATGAAGGCGGTGCGCTGCGGTTGCGGATGCAGAAGCAACGGCAGGTAGCCGAGGCGCGCCTGCTGTGCTTCGTTGGCGCTGCCGCCGAGCGTGTAGGTGTTGTTCCACTTGATGCGGCGTTCGCGGACCGGCTGGGCGCGGTCGATCACAGCCGCCACGCCATCCGGGCCCGCGCGCCAGTCGACGACACGGTCGCCCGGCGCGAGCGCCGCCACCGGGATCGACCAGGGTGAGGTGATGGCCAGCAACGCCACGGCCACGACGGCAAGCGCAATCGCGCGCGCGCGCAATGGGCGCGACGCGCGTTGCGCCACCCAGATGCCGGTGAGGAGCATGACCACGCTCCACAACGCAAGCGAGCGCCACAGGCCGAGCAGCGGCATGGCGAGGTGGTTTGCGAGCAGCAGGCCGAGGAGCGCGCCGCCCGCGTTGACACCCAGAAGCCGACCCCAACGCTCGCCGATCGCGCCGCGCACCGTCCCGGCGCCGGCGAGGACGAGGGGAAAGACCCACCCGGCGAGGATGAACACGGGACCGAGAACGAGTCCGGCGACGCCCAGGATGCGCGCAATGTAGACGGCGAAGCCCGCGGCGCCGCCGCCGAAAGGTCGCATGCCGCCGCTCGCCACGAAGAAGAGCTTCGGCGTCACCGCCGTGGCGCAGGCGCCGAGCAGGAGAACGATCACGAGACGCGACCACGCAGCAGCAGCATCCAGCTGCCAGCGCTGCGTCACCAGCGCGCCGACTGCGAGAGAGGTGATCACCACGATCAGGACGGTCGCGAAGGTGTAGCCGGAGTTGTGCAGGACCTGGCTGAACACGTGCAGCGCGAGGACCTCCAGCCCCAGCACCGTGAAGCCGGAGAGAGCCGCGATCCAGGCCCAGCCGACGAACGACACGGGCGCCAGCGTGGCGGGTGCGCTGAGGGGAGCACGCACACGACGATGCCGAGCTCGAGAAATGCATAGAGTCGCCACGGGGATGGATGGCGTGCCGCGACGGGGCCGAGTCGTGCGGCGCCGGCCGCGAGCGCGAGAAAGAAGACGCCCACGACCAGGCTTGCGGCGAAAGACGTGGCGCCGATGATGTCGGAAAGGCGACGCGCCCACAGGATCTCGTAGCCGAGGGCGACGAATCCGGAGAGAAAGGCGACGAGCGTGCCGGCGCGGACGAGCATGGGCACAGTCTAGCGCAGAACTAGACGCGCGTGCGCTCGTGCACGTGGTCGACGACGCGGCGCACGTTGTCGACGGGGGTCTGTGGCAGGATGCCGTGACCGAGGTTGAAGACGTGGCCCGGAGCATCGCCGGCGCGCGCCAGCACGCTGTCGACGCGCTCCTGCAGAACGGACCAGGGTGCGAAGAGCGTCGCGGGATCGAGATTGCCTTGCACGCCCACGTCGGTTCCCAACGTGGCGCGCGCAACGTCGAGCGGCACGCGCCAGTCGACGCTGATCACATCCGCGCCACACTCGCGGAGGGAATCTGCCGCACCCCAGGCGTCGCGCGCGAAGTAGATGATCGGCGCATCCGCTTCGCGGCGCACCTCTTCGATCATCTGTTGCACGTAAGGGAGTGCCCAGCGCGCGTAGTCGTCGGGCGCGAGCATCCCGGCCCAGGAGTCGAAGATCTGCACGGCCTGTGCGCCGGCCGCGATCTGCGCCTGCAGATACGCGGCGTTCGTCTGCGCCAGCTTCCGCAGCAGGAGCTCACCGCTCCCTGCATCTTCGTAGAGCAGGCGCTTCATGCGCGTGAATTCCTTGGCGCCACCCCCTTCGACGGCGTAGGTCGCAAGCGTCCACGGCGCACCACAGAAGCCGATGAGCGCGACCTCGGGGGGGAGCTCGTGGCGCAGGCGCTGCACCGCCTCGAGAACGAACGGCACCGACTCGTGCGGGTCGGGAACGCGCAACGCCTGCACCTGAGCGCGCGTGCGCACCGGATCCGGAAGCAGCGGGCCCGGTTTGAACTCGATGGCGATTCCCATGCCTTCGATCGGGATGAGGATGTCGCTGAAGAGGATGGCGGCGTCGACGCCGAGGGCCTTCACGGGCTGCAACGTGATCTCCACCGCGAGATCGGGTGTCTTGCACATCTCCAGAAAGCCGGCACGCTCGCGGATGGCGCGGTACTCCGCCATGTAGCGCCCAGCCTGGCGCATGAACCAGACGGGTCGGTGCTCCACCGGCTGCCGGCGACAGGCGCGCAAGAAGACGTTTCTGGGATCGGTCGTGCTCAACCCGCGATCTCCTCGAGCGCCCCACCAACCGCCACGAGTGTTTCCTGGATGATGGTGTCGTCGTGTGCGGCGCTCACGAAGCAGGCCTCGAACTGCGATGGCGCGAGCCATACGCCGCGTCGCAAGAGTGCCTGGAAGAAGTGTGCGAAGCGCTCGGTGTCGCTCGCTTTGGCGTCGGTGAAGTTGCGGACGGGCCCCGCTTGGAAGTAGAGCGTCCACATCGAGCCCACACGCTGCACGCAGCCGTCGATGCCGAGGCGCCGCAGGTGCGCTTCGATTCCACTCGCCAACGTCCTCGAGCGCGCTTCCAGGTTGTCGTAGAGATCGGGCGTGTCGCGCACCAGGTCGAGCATGGCGAGCCCGGCGGCCACCGCGACCGGGTTGCCGGACAGCGTGCCGGCCTGGTAGACGGGCCCGCTCGGGGCCACCATCTCCATCAGGTCGCGCCGGCCGCCGTAGGCGCCGATGGGCATCCCGCCACCGATTACCTTGCCGAACGTCGACAGGTCGGGCCGCACGTCGAAGAGCTCTTGTGCACCCCCGCGAGCCAGGCGGAAGCCGGTCATCACCTCGTCGAGGACCAGAAGCGTGTCGTGTTCGTCGCACATGCTGCGCAATCCCTCGAGGAAGCCGCGTCCGGGGGGAACGACACCCATGTTGCCCACGACCGGCTCCAGGATGATCGCGGCGATGGCGCCGTGGTTGGCATCGAACAGCTCGGCCACGTGATCGAGGTCGTTGTACTCCGCCACCAGCGTGTCGGCGGCGACGCCCGTGGTGACGCCGGGGCTGTCGGGCAACCCGAGCGTGGCCACGCCGGAGCCCGCCTTGATGAGGAAGCTGTCCGCGTGGCCGTGGTAGCAGCCGACGAACTTGATGATCTTGGAGCGACCGGTGAAGGCGCGCGCGAGTCGGATCGCCGACAACGTGGCCTCCGTGCCGGAGTTCACCAGGCGCACGACATCCACGCTCGGCACCATTTCGCAGATGCGCTCGGCAAGCTCCACCTCCGCTTCGGCGGGCGCACCGAAACTGGTGCCGTGCTCCGCCGTCCGGCGCACCGCTTCGACGATGCGCGGGTGGGCGTGACCAAAGAGAAGGGGTCCCCACGAGCCGACGTACTCGATGTAGCTCTGGCCGTCGACGTCCCAGACGTGCGGGCCTTCGCCTCGTTCCAGGAAGAGAGGCTCACCCCCGACGGCACGGAACGCGCGCACGGGCGAGTTCACGCCTCCCGGCATGACGCGCACGGCTCGCTGCATCAGCTCGCGACTTCGCGGACCCGGTATCGTCGCCATCGTCT
>CP070763.1:705190-707681 GCA_020349025.1 Candidatus Latescibacterota bacterium
AATCATCCGCATGCTTCGCGAGCAGGAGCCGCCGCGTCCGAGCACTCGGGTGAGCACGCTGGGCGAGCGCAGGAGCGGTGTGGCGCAAGCGCGGCGCACGCTTCCAACGAAGCTGACAGGCGAGCTGCGTGGGGATCTCGATTGGATCACGATGAAGGCGTTGGAAAAGGATCGCACGCGCCGCTACGGCTCGGCGGCGGAGCTGGCCGAGGACGTGCGCCGGCATCTACGCCACGAGCCGGTGCGGGCGGGCCCGCCGAGCGCAGCGTACCGGGCGCGCAAGTTCGTGCGCCGGCACCGCACGGGTGTGGCGTTTGCGGCGGTCGTCGTGTTCCTGCTGGCGAGCTTCGGCGTGACGATGACGCTGCAGGCGATTCGCATCGTGCAGGAGCGTGATCGCGCCAACGTGGAAGCGGATGCCGCGCGCGAGGTGACCGACTTTCTCGTGGGTTTGTTCGACGTCTCCGATCCGCGCGTGGCCCGCGGTGACACGATCACGGCGCGCGAGATCCTCGAGGTGGGTGCCACGAAGGTGGGCTACGAGCTGCGCGAGCAGCCGCTCCTGCGTGCGCGCATGATGGAAGCGATGGGGCGCGTGTACCAGAACCTCGCCGACTACGACCAGGCCGACCAGTTCCTGCAGCAAGCTCTCGACATGCGACAAACCCACCTCGGCGAACGACACCCCGACGTCGCAAAAAGCCTCAGCGCCCTGGGCTATCTGCGTAAACACCAGGGGGAATTCGGCGACGGAAAGGCGCTCGCGGAACAAGCGCTCAGCATTCAGCGCGACGCGTTGCCACCGGATCACATTGATACCGCTTGGAGCCTGTACTACCTCGGCTCGATCGAAGGACGCATGGGAGAGTTTTCGAGCGCCCGTGAACACCTGGAAAACGCACGCGCCATCTTCGAGAAACGCGAGGGCCCATACAGCCTGGCTGTTTCATGGTGCTTGCAGGACCTCGCAGGCGCCTATGGCGCCGCGGGAGACGGCGCGAAGCGGCTCGAGTACTACAAGCGGGCGCTCGAGGTCAAAAAGCGCATCCTTCCAGCCGATCATCCAGACCTTGCGCTCTCGATCGAGGGCGTCGGTATGGGCCTCGCCACCATGGGCGACTATGCCGGAGCCCTGACAGCATTGAACCAAGCCCTGGAGATCTTCGAGAACAGTCTGGGGTCGGATCACTTCGACACAGCTCTGTGCAACCACAGCATCGGTTGGACGCTTCGCTTGGCCGGACGCTTCGATGAAGCGAAACCGTTTCTCGAACAGGCTTTGGAAGCCTATCGGCTGACCTTGGGTGAGGAGCATGACGCTGTGGCCAACGTGCTCGACGAGCTTGGCCTCGTTGAACATCACGCGGGCCGCCATGCCGAGGCCGAGAGCCTGTACGCGAAGGCGCTCCCCATGATGGAGAAAGCCCTTGCACCTGGGATTGGAAACGCCAACCTGATCGGTCTTCTCGAGCATCGCGCCGTCTGTCTGCGCGAGCTCGATCGGCAAGCGCAGGCCGAGAGCCTCGAGGCTCGCGCTCGGGCGATCCAGGAGGCGCTCGACCGGCAGCGAAACGACCAGGAGCTTCATTGATGCCGGAAGACCCAGGTGACGTCGGTCGCCTACCCGACAGTTCTTTACCCACTGAATCCCACCAGAGGAAAGCTGACACGAGTGCGCGGGACGCCACGGCGCACGGTGCGTCGCCCGCTCCGGAGCGCATCGGCGCCTACCGCATTCTGGAGCGCGTCGGCGTCGGTGGCATGGGGGAGGTGTACCGCGCCGAGCAAACCGAGCCGCTGCGGCGCACGGTGGCGCTCAAGGTGATCAAGCGCGGCATGGACACCGACGAGGTGATGCGGCGCTTCGAAGCCGAGCGCCAGGCGCTCGCGCTCATGGACCACCCCAGCATCGCCAAGGTCTTCGACGCCGGATCCACGCCAGGCGGCCGCCCCTACTTCGTCATGGAGTACGTGCACGGCGAGCCGATCCACTCCTACTGCGACAGGCAGCGGCTGCCGACGCGAGAGCGACTCGAGCTTTTCATCCAGCTGTGCGAGGGGGTGCAGCACGCACACCAAAAGGCGATCATCCATCGCGACCTCAAGCCTTCCAACGTGCTGGTGGCGATCCAGGAGGACCGGCCGGTGCCGAAGATCATCGACTTCGGCGTGGCCAAGGCGACGGCGCAGAAGCTGACCGAGAAGACGATGTACACGGCCTTGGGCGAGCTCATCGGAACGCCCGAGTACATGAGCCCCGAGCAGGCGGAGATGACCGGCACCGACGTGGACACGCGCACCGACGTCTACTCGCTGGGAGTCATCCTCTACGAGCTTCTTGCCGGGGCGTTGCCGTTCGATTCGAAGGAGCTGCGGCGCGCGAGTTTCGATGCAATCATCCGCATGCTTCGCGAGCAGGAGCCGCCGCGTCCGAGCACTCGGGTGAGCACGCTGGGCGAGCGCAGGAGCGGTGTGGCGCAAGCGCGGCGCA
>CP070763.1:707781-735585 GCA_020349025.1 Candidatus Latescibacterota bacterium
CGGGCGGCGCGCAGCATGCCGTCCAGCGCCAGCTCCCCGAGCACGCACGTGCCACGCAAGCGCTCGCTGCGATACTGCTTCGAGGCGTCGAGGACTCCGAGCGCAATCGACAGATCGAACGCCGCACCCTCCTTCGGCAGATCCGCCGGCGCCAGGTTCACGGTGACGCGGCGCTCCGGCATGTCGAAGCCGGCGTTGAGAAGCGCTGAAACCACGCGCTCGCGGCTCTCGCGCACGGCAGGGCTGGGCAAGCCGACGATGTGGAAGCAGCGCAGACCGCGCTGCAGATCGACTTCCACCGACAGGGGGATACCGTCCAGGCCATGGACGGCGGCCGACAACACCGTGGAGAGCAACGCCCGAGGAGACGCGGGGTGGTGGATGTCGCCACGCGTGTCCGGCAGGAAGTACGCCAGCCCGCTAGTCCGCGGTGTTCGTGCGTAAGCCGAACTCACGCATCTTGCGGTAGAGGTTGGGGCGCTGCATCCCCAGCTTCTCCGCCGCGCGGCTGATGTTGCCCTTGGAAGCGCCGAGCGCGCGCTTCACGAGATCGCGCTCGAGCTTCTCCTTCGATTCGCGCAGGGTGAGACCCTGCGTGTAGGCTTGCAGCCACTCCTGATCGGCGATGTTCGATCCCGTTCCCGCCAGCTGGATCTGCTCGGGGCGTAGCTCCGGGCCGTCACAGAAGAGCAGCGCCTGCGTCAGCACGTTCTCCAGCTCGCGCACGTTGCGCGGCCAGGCGTACTCCTGCAGCGTGAGCAGTGCCGCCTCGGTCGGCTTCGGGCAATCGCGCTCCTCCTCGCGACACAGCTTGCGCAGGAAGTGCTGCACGAGAAGCGGGATGTCCTCGCGACGCTCGCGCAGCGGCGGCAGGGTCAGCGTGATCACCTCGAGACGGGCGTAGAGGTCCTCGCGAAAGCGTCCCTCCTCGACCAGCGACAGGAGGTCGTGATTCGTCGCCGCGACGATGCGCACGTTGCTCTGGCGCGGCGTGTTCTCGCCGACGCGCTTGTACTCCTTCTGCTCGATGGCGCGCAGCATCTTCGGCTGCGTCTCCATCGGCAGGTCGCCGATCTCGTCGAGGAAGAGCGTGCTTCCGTGCGCCTCCTCGAACACCCCTTTGCGATCCTCGCTCGCCCCCGTGAAGGAACCCTTCCGGTGTCCAAACAGCTCGCTCTCGATGAGCTGCTCCGAGAGCGCGGTGCAGTTGATGGTGAACAACGGCCGCTCGCGCCGCTTGCTGTTGTAGTGGATCGCGCGCGCCACGAGCTCCTTCCCCGTGCCGCTCTCGCCGCGCACGAGCACCGTGTGGTTCGTCGGCGCCACGAGCGCGATGCGATCGAAGAGCTCGCGCATCTTCGGGCTGGCGCCGATGATTCCGGAGGGACCGTACTTCTCGTGCACCTGCTGCTTCCACATCTGCAGCTCGCTCTCGAGCTGGCGTTTTTCACGGCGCAGCTTCCTCCCCAGCAAGGCCTGCTCGAGCCGGAAGCGGATCTCGTCGAGCGACGCCCCCTTCGTGATGTAGCCGTCCGCACCCGCGTGCCCCGCCTGCAGCGCGTTCTCCACCGAAGCGAAGCCGGTGATCGCCAACACCGCGGTATCCGGGTCGTGCGCCTTGGCGTTGCGGATCACGTCGAGGCCGTGCTCCTGGCGCGCCGGCTCGCCGCGGGCACGCGGCAGCTCCATGTCGACGATCACCAGATCGAAGTCCTGCTCCACCAGGAGATCGCTCGCATCCTTGACCGTCGGTGCCTGCTTGGTCGCGTGCCCCAGCTTCTCCAGCGTCATCAGCATCGCTTCGCGATGCGCGCGGTTGTCGTCCACAACCAGAGTGCGAACTCCGTTTTCCGAATCCGTCACGTCTGTACCTCCTCGGAGTCGCGTGCTGCAGGCAGGGTGATGGTGAAAGTCGTTCCACCTTCGTCACCACACGCGAACTGAATGTGACCACCGTGGCTCTCGACGATCTTCTTGACCGTCGGCAATCCCAGCCCCGTGCCGATTTCCGGTTTCGTCGTAAAGAAGAGCGAGAAGACATGCTCCTGGAGATCCGGGGCGATGCCGGGACCGTTGTCTTCGAAGTGGATGCGATACGCAGGCGAGGTCGCGCCGTTGCCGGTCGTCGTGCGCTCCACCTGGATCGAGACACGACCCCCCTCCGGAGCCGCCTCGATGGCGTTGTTGATCAGGTTCTGGAAGGCCTCGCGCAGCTGCCGGCGGTCGACGAGAACGTTCGGCATGTTGCGGTCGCATTCCAGAACGACGCGGATGTGTTTCTCGCTCAGCTTGCGGCTGGCGTAGGCCAGAGCCTCCTCGAGCAGCTCTTTGAGGCTGCAGCGCGAGAACTCGAGCTGCGGATCGGCACCGTACTGGCGCAGCTCGTCGATCTTGCGGTAGAGAGACTGGATCTCACGCACCATCGCCTCGATCGAGCGTGCACCCGTGCCGTGTGGCGGCACCTCTTCGCGCACGTTCTCGACGTAGAGCCGCAGGCCACCCAGCGAGTTGCGGATCTCGTGTCCCAGCTTGGCCGCGATCTCGCCCACCGCGGCCAAGCGCGCGCGGCGGGCGTCCTCGTGCGCGCGCTGCACCTGCTCGGTGACGTCGTCGAAGGTGAGGACGTAGCAGGGCAGATCCTCCAGGCGCGGCGACTTGAGCAGCTCCGGGTCGACGAGCGCCACCTCGAGCTCCAGCACGCGTTCCTGCTGGTGTGCTTCCGCGGGCACCGACACGCGCGTCGCCATCGGCAGCTTGAGGCTGACGGACGCATCCTGAGTCGTCGAATGCCCCATGACCTGGCCGAGCAGCTCCAGCATGGCGGGGCTGATGGCGAACAGCTCGCGCACGTGTCGCCCATGCAACGATTGCCCGGGCACCCCGAGCAGCTCGGCGGCGCGCGGGTTGTGGCGGACGACCATGCCGTGACGTCCCGCGACGATGAGACCGCCGGCGATGTTCATCAGCACGAGATCGTCGAAGCGCCGGAGCAGGCGCATCTCGTCGACGAGTCGCTTGGTGCGCCAACGAAAGCCGTACACCGGGAACACGGCCGCGCCCCAGGTGAGCGCGATGATCGGAAGGACGACACCGAACCAGACGTCGCCCCAGACGAAGGCCACGCTCTCCAGCCCGTAGTAGAGAACGACCAGGCCGAAGCCGAAGGCGATTCCGCGCCACGACGGCAGCCGCACCATGGCCAAGGAACCGGCGAAGAGGATCACCCAGGTGAGGAGGAACTGCTCGGAGCGACGCACCCGACGCAGGTAGTGATCCGTAAGGATCGTCTGCAACGCTTCCGCCGCAATCTCGACCTCGCCCACGCGCCCTCCGACCGGGATGTTGTGCAGGTTGCCCACCCAGCGCGCGCTCGTCCCGAGGAGGAGGATGCGCGGAGCGGCACCCGAGTCGCGTGCCCGCTTGCGCTGCACGCCTGCCTCGGCGCCGCCAGGGAGCGGCCGCAGCGGCACACGCGCTTCGGCGGGACGCTCCCGGTAGTTCACGATCATCCTGCCGCGCTCATCGATCGGAATGCGACGCACCACCTCTTGGCCGCGGCGGATCTCGAGCGCGTCTCCGAAGCGCACGCGCGTGTCGTGGAGCGGGGCCCGATCGTGGGCACAGACGAGCTGCAGAACAAAGGAGGGGTAGAGGCGGCCGTTGCGCATGAACACGAGCGCGACACGCCGGACGACGCCATCGTGATCGCCGCCGAGATCGATCTCGCCGATCCGCAGGGGGGGCGGCTGGCGCTGCATGCCTGCGGTGGGCAGCGCACGCGCCGCGGGCGCAGTCGGTTCGCGCCGGCCGGAGGCGTCGACCCACGCGCTCTCGGGGAGGGGTGCCAAATCGAGGCGCGGGAAACGCGCATCGCCCCCCGTCACGTCGGCGCCGAAGGGCACACCGACGACCACGCGCGGCAGCGCCGCCGCCTCGGCGTCGTCGGCCGGGTCCCTTGCGTCGAGCCACGGGGTGAGCACGTCGCGCAGGAGTGGCGTCGCCACCGTGTGCCATGTGGGGAGCTGCACGCCCAGGAGCGTATTGGGAGCCGTCGCCTCCCGGGAGATGCGCGACAGGGCCCGGTGCAGCTGGCTTGCGCCTTCGCCGCCGCGCATGGCGGCTGTGAGCGCAGCGTCGTCAACGAGGAAGGTCTCCACCGCGTCGCGTGGCTCCGGCTCGCGGAAGAGCTCGCGCACCCACATCCGGACGTCGACCGTCTTGAACTCGAACACCTCGAGGACACCCCACGGAATCAGGGCGAGCGCGGACAAAAGGCCCGAGAAGATGAAGCAGAAGGCAAGCTGGAGCGGATGGTTCACGCCGGGCTCCCTGACGCGCGCACCTGCGGGGTGAGGGCGATGCGATCCCGCCCTCGGGGTCTGTCGGTCCACGGACCTGCGCGGGTTTCAGTTCCCTGCCACAGAAGTTGGTTCAATCGCACAGGCCGTACCAAGACACGCCTCCGGCGCCATCGCATCGGGGCATCGAAATCGATTGCCGAATCGGCGCTTACCGTGTCGATCCGACGGCGGCCGCAGCATCGGGGCGTGGACCCCCTCTCAGAGTATCGGAGTCATACACCGACGTGAACGTTTTGATACGGTGGCGGGCCGGGTGCGAACCCGAGATGCGGGCGCCCTCCGGCACCGGTCGGCGGCGCGAACTGACGCTCTTTCAAGGGTGTCGCGCGTGCGGCCTGAGAATCGCCGCGACACATGACGGCGGAGGCATGATGCATGCGATGGGGCCAGGACGTAAGGATGGCGTGCAGGCACGAGGAGCCGCGGGTTTTCAGGAGGAAGCCCGACCCCGTCCCGAGGATCAGGCCTTGGAAGCACGCGGCTCCTCTTCAGAACCAGCCTTCGAGCAGCCGGTCGCGCGAGCCATCCCATCCACGCGCGACGACGACGCGACAGCGCCTGTGCACCAACAGCCAGTCTCCGCCGTTGCGCGCCCCTCTTCCCGGCGAGGCACTCGGCCACGTTCAGTGCCTGTGGGGGGAGTGGCAGGTGTCGCGCTCGTGGTCCAGGGGCGCCAGCGGCCTTTTCCTCCGCTCGAGTCTTCGATGCCCGCCGCACCCCGCCGCCCCCGTCGCACCCCGCCGTCTGCGCATCGCCAGCTTCCATCCGGAGCGCTCCAGCCGCTACCATCATGGGGCACACCTCTCGACGTGGCAGGAGGACCCATGCACCGCGCCCTGCGCGCTGGCGAACACGGCTCGCGCTCGACGCTCCCCTTGCGGCTCCTGCTGGCAGCGGCCCTCTGCGGCGTTGCCCTCTCCGGCTGTCCCCTGTTCAAGAAAACGAGCAGCAAGGCGCCGTCGTTGCAGGGCATGGCGCTGGTGCCGGCGGGCGAGTTCACCATGGGGCGGGAAAGCGAAGACGCCTCGCCCGACGAAGCCCCGGTGCGCAGCGTCTGGCTCGACGAGTTCTACATCGATCGCCTCGAGGTGACGAACGCGCAGTACAAGTCGTTTGCCGATTCGGTCGGCCGCCTCTACCCCAACAATCCGATCTGGGACGACGGCTACTTCCTCGGCAAGCCGGACCATCCCGTCATCAACCTCACCTACGAGCAGGCGCAAGCGTACTGTGCCTGGCTCGGCAAGCGTCTCCCGACCGAAGCGGAGTGGGAGAAGGCCGCGCGCGGAACGGATGCTCGGATCTACGCCTGGGGCAACGAGTGGGATGAGACGCGGGCCAACCTCTGGGGTGATGAGCACGGCCCCGACGTCTTCCGGCGCACCGCGCCGGTGGGCTCCTTCCCGGAAGGTGCGAGCCCCTACGGCGTGCTCGACATGGTGGGCAACGTCTGGGAGTGGTGCGCCGACTGGTTCGAGCTGGACTACTATTCGCGTGCTCCGGATCGCAACCCTCCGGGTCCGGAGGGTCCTGCCAAGTGGCGCGTCGTGCGAGGCGGCGGGTTCTCGAGTCCGCGTCGCCCGGTCGGAGACGTTACCACCAGCAACCGCAGCAAGAACGTGGGGACACAGACGATTCATCATCTCGGCTGCCGCTGCGCCTGGTCGCCGCGGTAGATGCGTCGGGGTCAGACTTGCGGCTCCTGCACCCGGCGGCGCATGAGCACGGCGTAGATCCCAAAGCTCAGCCCGAAGGTGACGAACCACGCGTAGGTGTAGAGCCGGTCGAAGAAGCCCGGCTCGGCGCTGACCTCACCCGTCGCCGCGCGCAGGAAGCCGGGGACGACGGGCGCCACCGCCACGACCAGCGCCACGAGAGCACGCCAGTTGATGCCGCTGCCGCCATAGCTGTAGATGCCGCCCGGCTCGTACAGCTGCGCCAGCGACAGGTGGCGACGGCGCAGGACCCAGTAGTCGCAGATGAGAATGCCCGCCAGAGCTCCCATGAGGCTCGAGTAGCCGATCAACCAGGTGAAGATGTAGTCGCCCGCGCTCTGCATGAGGCGCCACGGCATCATCAGGACGCCGATCAGCGCCGTGATCAGGCTTCCGGTCAGAAACGAGATGCGGCGCGGGCTCAGGTTCGAGAAACCGGTGGCGGGAGCCACGACGTTGGCCGCCATGTTCGTCGTCACCTGTGCCACCATGATGACGAGCATCGAGAAGAAGATGAGCACCGGCTTGCCGAAGCGCGAGACGAGATCGACCGGGTACCACACCGGCTCACCGTAGACCACGATCGTGGCGCTGGTCACCAGGGCACCGATGAAGGAGAAGGCGAACATCGTCGTGGGCAGTCCGAGTGCCTGCCCGAGCATCTGCTCGCGCTGACTGCGGGCATAGCGTGTGAAGTCGGGGATGTTGAGCGACAGCGTGGCCCAGTAACCGACGTTGGCGGTGAGCGCGGGCCAGAAGATGCGCCCAAAGGAAACCGCTGATTGGTTCTCGCCGCGAAGCTGCGCCGCACCCGAGACGATGCCGCTCCAGCCGCCGGCGGCGCGCAGTGCCCACAACAGCAGTGCCACGCCACCCAGGAGGAGAAGCGGCGCCGCAAACGACTCGAGCACTTTGATCCCCTGCATGCCGCGCAGCAGGATCACGACCTGGATGCCCCAGAAGACGAAGAAGGCGATCCAGGCGTGGCCGGCGAGATTGGACCAGCCGGGCCACAGGACGCCCAGGAGAACGTCGAGGGCGGTGCCACCAATCCAGGTCTGGATGCCGAACCAACCGCAAGCGACGATCGAGCGCAGGACCCCGGGAATGTGGGCGCCGCGGGTGCCGAAGCTGGCGCGGCACAGGACGGGAAACGAAATCCCGTACTTGGTGCCCGGATGGGCGTTGAGAACCATGGGGACCAGAACGACGATGTTGCCGAGCAGGATCGTCAACAGAGCTTGCCACCACGTCATCCCCTGATCGATGAAGCTGGCGGCCAACAGATAGGTCGAGATCACCACGCTCATCCCGATCCAGAGCGCGGCGATGTTGTACACGGACCAAGTGCGCTGGGCGATGCTGGTGGGAGCGAGATCGGCGTTCCAGAGCGGACTGTGCGACATGTCGTCGGGCAGCTCGACGAAATCGCGTGGCTTCAACGACGGCGACCTCCACGCCAGAGCAGCGAACGAGTGCGCGAGTGTAGGGGAAGCGCGTTGCAGAGTGAAGCCGAGAGTTCGTTGCGGCCATCGCAGCGGGCGCCGTCAGAAGCCTTGGAGTCGACGCAAGCCGTCGTAGACCACGATCCCCACCGCCACCGCCAGGTTCAAGCTGCGTGCATCGTTCCACATTGGAATCGTGTAGCAGGAGTCGGGGTAACGGCACAGCAGCTCGGTGTCGAGCCCCTGCGTCTCCTTGCCGAAGACGATCAGGTCGCCGCGCTGCAATGGCATGCGTGTGTATGGAACCGAGGCATGTGTCGACAGGAGGTGGAAGCGGCACGCCGGGACCTCCTGCGTCAGCGCTGCGAAGGAGTCGTGGTAGTAGACCTCGGCTTGCGGCCAGTAGTCGAGACCGGCGCGCCGCACGGCGCGATCGTCGACCTGAAAGCCGAGAGGCTCGACGAGGTGGAGAGGACATCCGGTCGCCATGGCGAGACGGCCGATCGTGCCGGTGTTGCCGGGGATCTCCGGCTCCACCAAGGCAATCCGCAACGGTGGATCCTGGCGTCGCGGCACGCCGGGGTGCGAACGCACGACGTCTCCCGGTTGAGAACGAAAGCAGGAGGGCCCCACGCTGCGTGGGGCCCGTGACTGCCGGCGGTCACTCCCTGCCGAGGAGTGTCTTGAACTCGCCCGTCAAGAGAGGCACCACCTCGAACAGATCACCGACGATGCCGTAGTCGGCGTTCTGGAAGATCGGCGCGTTGGCGTCCTTGTTGATCGCCACGATCACCTTCGAGGTGCGCATTCCGACGAGGTGCTGAATGGCACCCGAGATCCCGCACGCAAAGTAGAGCGTCGGGTTCACGACCTTGCCGGTTTGACCCACCTGCTGGCTGTGTGGCTGGTAGCCTGCGTCGACGGCTGCGCGCGAAGCACCGACGGCAGCGCCCAACACGTCCGCCAGGTCGAAGAGGACCTTGAAGTTCTCTTCCGACTTGAGCGAGCGCCCACCCGCAACGATCACGTCCGCTTCGGTCAGCTCGATCGTTCCGCCCGACGCAGCCACGACCTCCTTGACGACGGCACGCGGCTGCTTCTCCACACCGATCTCGACCTTCTCCACCGCAGCGGCGGAGCCATCCTCGGTTGCAGCCGGATAGGTGTGTGGGCGCAGGCTCAGAACCTGGATCGCCTTGTTGCGAAGCAGGAACTCGGCGTTCACCTTGCCGGTGAAGATGGGGTGCACGACGCGAAGATTGCCATCCTCTGCCAGATCGAGCTGCACCACGTCGGTGACCAACCCGGCGTCGAGGCGCGTCGCCACGCGCGGCGCCACGTCCTTCCCCATCGAGGTGTCCGCAAAGAGCACGACGTCGTACCCCTGTTGGCGCACGAGCTGGGTCAACGCTTCGGCGTAGGTTTCCGGCGAGTAGCTGGCGTAGGCGGAGCCGTCCACCTGCTTCACGGCGACGCCGTGTGCCGCCAGCTTCCTGGCCGGCGCGTCGATTCCGGAACCGACGAGTGCGGCGTCGACGCTGCCGCTCGACTTCTCCGCGACGGCGCGACCGGCGCTCAAGACCTCCAGCGAGGTCTTGCGCAGCGCCCCGCCCTGGATCTCTCCCACGATCAGGATCTTCTTGCCCATGGGTCAGATCACCTTCGCTTCGTTGCGGAGCAGCTGCACGAGCGCGCGTGCGGCCTCCTGAGGCTCACCTTCAACGAACTTGCACTCGCCGCGCTCCGGCAGCGGCAGCAGCCGCGTGAGCTGCACGCCCGACCCTCCGCTGCCGATCTCCTCCGCTCCGAGTCCGAGATCTGCGGCGCTCTTCTCGTCGACCGGCTTCTTCTTCGCCTTCATGATTCCCGTCAGGCTGGCGTAGCGCGGCTCGTTGAGACCCTTCTCACACGACAGCAACGCGGGCAGCGCGCACTGGACGACCTCTTCGCCCCCGTCGATGCGGCGGCGCACCGTCACCTGGTTGTGGTCGCCGGAGAGCTCGAAGCTGTGGATCGTGTTGACGCACGCCACGTCGAGCATGTCCGCCACTGCAATCGGCACGGTCGAGGCGTTGTCGTCGATCGCCATCTTGCCCGCGAAGACGAGGTCGAACGATTCGGAGCGCAGTGCTGCGGCCAGAGCCCGCGCCGTGCTCATGCTGTCCTGAGCCTCGAAAGCATCGTCCTTCACATGCACGGCGCGATCGGCTCCCATCGCCAGCGCCGTGCGCAGCGTCTCGACGACGCGCGCGGGGCCGAGGGACACCACGGTCACCGACGAGTC
The DNA here is from genome assembly GCA_020349025.1 of Candidatus Latescibacterota bacterium. Lineage (GTDB taxonomy): Bacteria > Krumholzibacteriota > Krumholzibacteriia. The sequence goes on from CP070763.1 coordinate 717,587, forward strand.
GCCACCCACTTGGCTCTTGACTTGCAGTGCCTGCTCCACGGCGTACTCGTCGTACGGGTTCATCACGTACTTGATCCCTTCCCGGACGATGTCGGTCGCGTCCGGGCCGATGCGGATCTTGGTCTCGGTGTCCGGGACCTGCTTGATCAGTACCCCGATCTTCAATGTCTCCTCCTGTGCATGTCGGAGCCACGGGCACGCCACGTGCCCGCTCCCGGACCATAGAACGAGCCTCGCGACGCCGCAAGCTCGACGCCACGCGCAGCTCTACGGCACCGAGGTGGCGGTGGCGAACCAGGCCAGAGCCGAGGCGTAGGCGACGGCGAGGTCCGAAAGCTCGCGCTCGGAAATCGATTCGTGGCGGGTGTGCCCATGCTTGTCGACGCCGGGCCGCTCGGGACCGAAGGGGATGGCCCACGGAAGCAGCGTCCCGCTCGACGTGGAGATGGCGGCCACCTCGGCGCCGATGTCGCCGCTCGAGATCTCGTACGCCTCGATCAGCCAATCGGAAACGCCCGGGGGCGGCTCGAACTCGAGGGGTTCGCGCCCCTCCGATTCCCAGTGGAGGCGGAGATCACAGTCGTGCTCGGCGTTCGTCCGGTCGACCAGCTCCTGCATGCGCTGGCGGATCCAGGCGCGATCACGCCCCAGCGGCCAGCGGATGTCCACGAGCACCGAGACCTCGTCACCCACGCGGTCGAACTGAACCGGGTTCACGCGCGAGGTTCCCATCTCCGGGTGTTCGACGAGGAGTCCCGCGGCCTCGCCGGTGGGGTCCATCTGCAGACCGGCGTGCACGAAGCGGATGATGTCCCAAGCCGAGTTCTCGAGCATCGGCGCCTGCGACAACGCCCCCGCGAGGTCCATGATCGCGTTGCGTCCGCTGGGGCTCTCGACGTGCGACGGCAGCGTGTAGGAGAAGAAGTGCAGCGTGTCGTCCTGGACGTAGGTGCCGTAGCGGGTCACTGGAATCGTCGCCTGATACGGCTCCATGATCCCGCGCCACTTGTTGACCATGTCGAGGGATGGGTTGAGAGATTCGAGGGGATCGCGGTAGAGAACCCAGGCGCGGGTCTCGGCGGGCACCGAGTTCAACGAGTAGTACGCCGACAGCTTGTAGATGTAGAACATCTCCGGCTCAAGACCGTCGAGCGACTTCATCCCGCGCAGCGAAGAAACGCGCGCCAGCAGGTTGCCCATCTGCCCCTTCGAGTAGGGGAAGTAGCCGTCCGCCGCCAGCACCAGTGCGGGCTTCGATGCCAGCTTGTCGAGACTGCTCTGCACGCTGGCCCCGGGCGTGCTCGTGGTGCTGCCCACCAGCAGAGTGATCGGCCGGGAGAGCTTCAGCTTGGCGTCGGCGAGGACACGCAGTGCGAAGAGATTGACCAGCGTCGGCCCCTTGTCGCTGTAGACGCCGAGCCCGAACCAACGCTCCTCGATCCGCACCATTCTGAACGGCCGCGTCGAAGAATCCCACTTGTAGGCCACCGGTCGCATGACCTCGACATGCGTGAACATCGCGATGGCAGCGGCCTGCGCTTCGGCACCCTGCGGCTGCAGCGTGATCTCGAGCGTCTCGTAGGCGTGATTCTGCACCTGCAGCCCCAGGTTTCGCGCCAGCGCCTCGAGAGAATCGAACGCGGCGTGGAACTCCGGATTCTCGACGTTCTCTTCGTAGACGTTGTTGAACGTCTCCCTGGCCACGAGCTTCTTCAGCTCGCGGATGATGTCGGCACCGTAGCGAACATGGAGGTAGTCCCCCAGAAACGTCCCGAGGACGCCGCGCTGCAGCGGATCGTCGAGGTTGTAGCGGCCATCGAAGTCGGCGAAGAGGCTCTGAATCTCGGGGAAGTCGTCCTTGGCGTTCAACGCCTTCAACGCCGCGGCAACGTAGCTCCGAAACGCCTTGCCACCGTCGGCGGGAAACTCCTCGGCGTCCGCCGCGCGCGCATACGCGGCGACGCTGCTGCGCAGATCCTCGCGTGCCAGCTCGAGCCTCTCGCGCAGATCGAGGAAATCCACTTGCGCGCGAGCCGCGCCCGGCAACCCAACACAGGTCAAAGCGACCGCGGCCACTCCAACAAGCGCCGCTCGACTTCTCTTTGCGCTACGCATGCGTCATCGATCCCTTCTGATTCGCGGTGCGACCGTGTCCATGGAAGTCCGCTGACTCCGGGGGCTTGGAGCGGGTGGACGTGCAGCCATCGTGCCAGCATAGGGGCCGCGTCGCGCGGGCGTCAACCGCGCTGCTCTCGTCCACTGTTCTCGTCATGGCGGCGCGTGCTATCGTCCGCACATGCCGCGCGTCGTTCATTCGCCTCGCTACGAGTGTGACATCGGTCCACACGTCTTTCCGGTCGAAAAGTTCCGGCTGACCATGGAGCGACTCGTCGCCGAGGCGGTCGTGACGCCCGCACAGGTTCTGGAGCCGCAACCCCCGGAGCGGCATGTCCTGGAGCTTGCGCACACACCGACCTACCTCGACGATTTCCTCAACCTGCGCCAAACGATGAGCGTTCTGCTCTCGGAGCTGCCGATCAGCGCACCGATTCGGGACGCCTACTTGCTGGCGACGGGCGGAACCTTGCTGGCAGCCCGCTGCGCTCTCGAAGAGGGGTGTGCCATGCACGTCGGTGGTGGCTACCACCACGCCATGGCCGACCACGCCGAAGGCTTCTGCTACCTGAACGACATCGCCGTTGCTCTGCGAGCCCTGCAACAGGAGGGGCTGCTGCAGCGTGCCGCGGTGATCGACACCGACGTGCATCAAGGTAACGGCACCGCGCGCATCTTCTGCGACGATCCGAGCGTCTTCACCTTTTCGATCCATCAAGAGAACAACTATCCGGTCAAGGAACGCAGCGACCTGGATATCGGCCTGCCGGACCACGCCGACGACGCGCTCTATCTCGAGCGTCTGAGCGCCGCCATCCCGCTGGTCCTGGAGCAGGCCCCCGATCTCGTCATGATGGTCGCTGGCGCCGATCCGTACGAGTACGACCAGCTCGGTGGCCTGCGCCTGACAATCGACGGTCTGCAGCGGCGCGACCACATGGTGGTGCGCGCTTGCGCTGCGCGCGGCGTTCCCGTCGTCGGCCTCACCGCCGGCGGCTACGCCCAGCAGCTCGAGGACACGGTCACCATCCATGCGAATACGGCGCGCGAGGTCCTCGCCTGGAACGCCGAGCGCGACGCCGCCGGCTCCTGACCCCACACGGGATACAACCCGATCCGAGGCCGACGGTTCCAGCAAGGCGTCGCGCGCGCCCGTTGCGGGAAGGATGCGCCCCAATGCGCAACGACACGGCCTGGTGTAGGATGCGAAGCGACCCGTTTCCAAGACGCCAAGGGGGAGATCACGATGAAGCTCAGCGCCGGAGACCGCGCTCCCGAGTTTGCCCTTCCCGATCAGAACGGCAAGCTCCACAAGCTTTCGGCTTCGAAAGGGAAATGGCGCATCCTCTACTTCTACCCGAAGGACGACACGCCGGGCTGCACGAAGGAAGCGTGTGCGTTTCGCGACAACCAGACGAAGCTCAAGCGGCTCGGGGCCGTCATCCTCGGCGTCAGCGTCGACCCGGTCGAGAAGCACAAGAAGTTCGCGGACAAGTACGAGCTGCCGTTCACGTTGCTCTCGGACGCGGACAAGACGGTCGTGCGCGAGTACGGTGTCTGGGGCAAGAAGAAGTTCATGGGACGCGAGTACATGGGCACGAATCGTGTCTCCTTCCTCATCGATCCGCGCGGCCGGATCGCCAAGGTCTACGCCAAGGTGAAGCCGGCCGAACACGCCGAGGAGGTCGCCGTAGACCTGCGCGAGCTGGCGAAGTAGCGAGCGGCACAAGACGACGTCTGGAGCCTGGATGGATTTCGAACGCTGCTTGCCGCGACTCGAAGCCGAGGTGCGTCGGGTCGGGGCGCTGCAGCTCGAGGGCGCGGCTTCGCTGCGCGCGGGTGACGTCCAGATCAAGCGCAACGCCGTCGGCGAGCGTTCTCTGGTGACCGCGTACGACGTGGAGTCGGAGCGCCATTTCCACGACTTCCTGCAGCGAGAGCATCCGCATCACAGCTTCCTGGGCGAAGAGGGCGGCAACCAGCGCCGCGACCCCGATCACTACTGGATCGTGGACCCGATCGACGGCACCACGAACTTCGCCGCGGGCATCCCGTACTGGGGACCGAGCCTCGCGTACTGGCAGCGCGGCCGGCCAGAGCTCGCAATCGTGTACTTCCCCGCCTTCGACAGCATGTTCACCGCTCGTCGAGGTCATGGCGCGCGCATGAACGACAGCCCGATCCACACCAGCAATGCACGCGAGTACTCGCCGCTCACCACCGTGGCGCTCCACAGTCGGACGCACTACACGCACCACCTGCGGTTGAGCGCCAAGGTCCGTGTCCTCGGGAGCGTCATCGGCAACATGTGCTACACGGCGCAGGGCACCTTCGTCGCCGCGCACGGCACGGGCCGGCTGTGGGACCTGGCGGCCGGTGTGCTGATCCTGGAGGAAGCGGGCGCCGTGATCGAGACTGCGCCCGACCACCTCAAGCTCGACGTGTCTCGTTATGCCTGCAACGGCGACGCGGGCGAGCTGATGACGCTGTTCGCGCGCGCCAACCGCCAGCTGCCGTCGCTGTCGAGCTATCTGCAGCCCGCCGGCGCGTGAGGTGCGTGGCTACTCGTAGCGCAGCGCCTCGATCGGATCCTTCTGCGCCGCCTGCCGCGCCGGGTAGAGACCGAAGATGACGCCGACCGACGCCGAGATCCCGAACGACACGAGCACGGCAACGGGCGACACGACCGTCTCCCAGCTCGCAAACAGGTGGATCGCGAACGCCATCCCGGCCCCCAAGACGATGCCGATGAGGCCGCCCGCGAGCGCAATCAGCAGCGTCTCGTTGAGGAACTGCCCCAGGATGTCACGCTCCGACGCACCGATCGCGCGCCGGATCCCGATCTCGCGCGTGCGCTCGGTGACGCTCGCAAGCATAATGTTCATGATCCCGATCCCACCCACGAGCAGAGAGAGCGCCGCAATCGAGCCCATCACGATGTTGAAGATGCGCTGCGTTCGCTGGCTCTGCGCCAGCAGCTCGTCCGGAATCACGATCTCGTAGTCGTGCACGCCGCGGTGACTCTTCTCCAGGATGCGATCGATGACGCGCGACGACGGCACGACGCTCGCGGCGTCGGAGACCTGGACCGCGATCTCGTCCACGCGATCGGGGAAGTCGGGATCCGTGAAGCGCTTCAACGCGGCTGCCACCGGGATGTAGACGTCGCGGTTGATGTTGCGCATCTCGAGGACTCCTCCGGTGGCCACGCTCTTGCGCTCCATGACACCCACCACCAGGAACTCCTCCTCGCCGATCCGAACCCGGCGATCGAGTGCGTCCTGCACCCCGAACAGATCGCGCGCGATCTCGGCACCGAGCACGCAGACACGGCGCGCGTAGCGCGCATCCAGCCAGCTGATGAAGCGTCCACGCCGCGTTCTCGAGTTGGTGAGATCGTCATACTCGTCGTTCACACCCACCACGACAACGCCCGCAGGCTCGTGGCCAGCGCGCTGGACGGAGACGTCCAGGAAGCGGATGGCCGAGAGCGCGCAGAGCGTCGGCAGCTTCGCTCGCAGCATCTTCTCATCGCCCGCCGTCAGCCCCGGCGAGTAGCGGTAGTCGGCGGCGGCGGCGGCTTCCCCGCCCAGCTCGACGTGATGAATGCGAATGTTGTTCGTCCCCAGGAGACGGATCTGCTCCACCGCCTGGCGTCGCGCTCCTTCGCCAATCGACAGCATGGCGATCACCGCACCGACGCCGAAGATCACACCGAGCATCGTGAGCGCGGTGCGCAGCTTGTGCAGGAAGAGGTTCTTCACCCCGATCCGCATCATCTCGCGAATCTCCACGGCGCTACCCCACCTCCCGCCACTCGCCGCTGGATGCGCCCGCCTCCCTGAGGCGTACGGACGTATCGCTCTCGACGCGCCCGTCGAGCATGCGGACGACGCGGTCGCTCCACTCGGCCACACCTGGATCGTGGGTGACGAGCACCAGGGTGGTGCCATCCTGGTGCAGCTCCTCGAAGAGCTTCATGATGCCGAGCCCCGTCTTGCTGTCGAGGTTGCCCGTGGGCTCGTCGGCCAGGAGCAGCTTGGGCCGATTCGCCAGAGCGCGCGCGATCGCCACGCGCTGCCGCTCGCCGCCGGAGAGCTCGTTGGGCCGATGCGCCTGGCGTTGGCACAACCCCACCGCATCGAGCAGCTCCTGCGCGCGCCGTCGACGCTCCGGCGGGCGCACCCCGGCGTAAACCAGCGGCAGCTGCACGTTCTCCGACACGCTCAATTGCGCAATGAGATTGAAGCTCTGGAAGACGAAGCCGACCTTCTGGTTGCGCAGACGCGAGAGCTCGAGATCCTGCAACGCCTGCACCTCGACTCCATCCAACACGTAACGCCCGGCGGTGGGCCGATCGAGACAGCCGAGCAGATGCATGAGCGTGGACTTCCCCGAGCCGGATGGCCCCATGATGGTGACGAACTCACCCGCCGGGATCTGCAGGTCGAGCTCGTCGAGAGCAACGACCTCCGATCCACCCATGTGGTAGACGCGGCGCAACGCCTGCAAGTCGATGAGCACCGCCGCCTCCTCCGCTCTCAGATCGGCTGCGCCAGAAACACCCGGTCACCCGGCTTCAAACCGGAGCGGATGATCACGAAGTGGTCGTTGCTGCGGCCGCACTCCACGACGACCGGCTGCGCGCGGTCGCCGCGTTTGACGTACGCCACGGTGGAGCCATCCCTGTTGAAGATCGCTTCCACGGGTGCATAGGTCACGGTGTTGAACTGCCCCACGTGGATCGACACGATCGCGGAGAGACCCGGGCGCAGGCGCTCGTCCGCGTCCTCGACATCCACGTCGATGGTGAACACCTTCACACCGGTGCGTTTTCCCGTGGCGCGGCTGACCTTGTGACGCGCCAGCGTCCCGATGCGCGCCACCTTGCCGTGGAAGAGCGCGTCTTGCACGGCATCGAGTCGGATCTCCACCGGCTGCCCCACCTGCACCTTGTCGATGTCCATCTCGTTCACCTCGGTCAACACCTGCATCGTGCTGATGTCGGGCAGCTGCATGAGCGGCTGGCCCTCGTAGGGCGTCATCCCCAGCTCCACCTTCTTCCCCTCCTCCGGGTTGCCCACGGCGGCGTAGACCACGAGCCCGGCGATCGGAGCGAAGACCGCGTTGCTCTCGAGCTTGAGCTCGATCTGCTTCACCGCGTTGCGCGCCCGCGAGACGTCGGAGCGCTTCTCTTTGACGGCGGCCTGGAAGGAGCCGGTCTTCGACTGCAGCTCCAGGTAGTTGAGCCGAGCCTCCTCCACCTCGCTCTCCATGGCGAAGCCCTTCTGCTGCAGCTCCAGCAGCGCCTCGTACTGCTTTTTGGCGCTCTCCTCTTTGTAGAGCTGCGCCTGCAGGTCCGATCGCGCCTTGTCGAGCTGTGCGCGTGCCACCTCCACGGCCGATTTGCGCTCCTGCACCTCCATCTCGTACTTGCCCGACTCCAGCTGCACCAGGAGATCCCCCTTCTCGACCCAGGAGCCCTCCGGCGCCAGGAACGTGATCAGCTTGTCGTTCGGTGCGGTGATGGTGGCCGACTGCTTTGCCTTGAGCTCCCCCGTCTCGGTGAGGCGCAGGAGAAGATCTCCCTGCACCACCTCGGCGGTCGGGATGTCGACGTGCGGCGCGCCCGGCTTGGCGAAGCGCCAGCCGACGAGGGCGACCGCTGCCACGAGGAGCACGACCCAGAACCACGTTTTCTTCACGATCATCGCTTCACCTCGGCGTTGGCAGCGCACGCGTGCGCCGCGCCCCATTCGACTACTCGAGCGAACCACCCAGGAGCGCTTCCAGGCGCGCGCGCTCCACGTGGTAGTTGGCGACCTCTTCCACCCAGTCACTCTCGGCTTCCACCAGGTCCTTCTGCGCGTCGGTGATGTCGAGGTTCGACGCGCGTCCCAGCTGGAAGTTGACGTTGGCGAACTCCACCTTGTCGCGCGCACCCTGGATCGTCTTCTCCAGGACCTCGATCTGCTCCTCGATGCGCTCGAGGTTGCGCGCGCTGTCGCGCACCTGCAGAACGATCTGGCGCTCCGTCTCCAGCAGCAGCCTGCGCCCCTGCTCGTGGTGGATCTGCGCCTCTTTGTGCGCGCTCGCGCGTGGCCTGTTTAGGATCGGGTAGCTGAAGGTCAGCGTTCCACGCCAGACGCGCCCTTCACGTCGACGCACTGCCGGATCCCCCGGTCCGATCGAGGCGCGGATCTCGTCGTAGCGCACGCCGAGATCGAGCCTCGGAAGGCGCTCGTTTCCGGCAACGCGCATCTGCAGCTCGAGGCGCTCGAGCTCGGTGCGAGCCGCGAGGATCTCCGGGTTGCGGGCGAGCGCCGTCTGCACCCAGGCTTCGACGGCGGTCGCGAGCGGCGTCAGCTCCACCGCCACCGAGTCCAGCTGCAGCGCGCTGCCGATCCCCACGCCCAGGACGTCGGCGAGATCGTCCAGCGCGGCGCGATGCTCGGTCTGCGCGTTCAAGAGGTTGCCGCGATCCTGGGCCAGGATGATCTCGGCGGAGAGCACGTCGCGCCGCGTTGCGAGCTTGGCGTCGACCTTCGCCTGCGAGAACTCGAGGAGCTGCTGGTCGCGCGCGATCGCACGCCGATGCACGCCGATCAGCTGGCGGCGGCGGACCACCTCCCAGAAGGTGCGGCGCACATCGAACACGACGCGCAGGAGCTCCGCCTGCAGCGCCGCGGCCTCCGCATCGCGAGCCAGCCGCGCGTCCTGGACGCTCGCCGTGGCCTTGTTCCACCCCGCGTCGCGCAGGAGCGGCTGGACGAAGGCAATGCCACCGAAGTAGCCGCCAAGCAGGTCGTCCCCCGCCTCGTCGTAGCCGTAGAGGAGCTCGATGGCACCGCCGAGCGGCAGCCGCTGCGTCAACGCGGCGCGCACGCTCGTTCTGGTGAGCTCGCGCACGTCACCGAGCGCCTCGGAGTCGAGCTCGCCGCGCGAGTGGAGGAGCGAGGTGTCGAACGACAGCACGGGGAGCCAGGTTCCGAGCGCAGCGGTCACGCTCGTGGCCACCGCGTCGCGTTCCTGGCGCGCGATGGCGAGTCTGAGGTTGCGCGCCAGCGCAATTTCGATGCACTCCTGCAGCTCCAACGGTCGTTCGAGCCGTTGCATGAGATCGGCGTGCTCGGCGTCGAGCTCTGCGACCAGCTCGACGTCGGTGTACTGAGCCACCGCGTCGGTAGACGCCATGACGATGCAGAAAAGGAGGCATCTGCCCCACGGCAGGCGTGGCATCACGATCCAATTCGACTTGGACCCGGCGCGGGCAGCCGTCGCACGCCACGCTGCGGCGGCCCGGCCGGCCAGATCGATTCATGGGGCGCTGTCTGAAACGGGGCAGGACGTATTCGAACGCCCTGGGGACGCGGAAAAGCGCGGAGGCTGTGGAATGATTATAGCGCGTGTTGTGGCGCCCGTGGGAATGGCCTCAACCGCGGACGATGGAGACGGCGTTCTGCTCGGCGATCGTGATCAGGTGTCGCAGCTGTTGCAGCGCGTCGACGTCGAGCCGCACGAGCACCTGGTGCGCTCGCTTGGCGATGAGGGAGAGCGACAGGTGCCAGAACCAGCGAGGCGCGTCGAAGTGGGGGGCCGCGGCGATGTAGGCGGAGCGGAAAGCGGACACGGCGCGCTCGACCTCGCGGGTCTCGAAACCGTTGGCGGCGCCGCGGTCGTACAGGTGGCTTGCGAAGCGCGCGAGGTCGTACATGGGATCGCCGAGACAGATCGAGTCGAAGTCGATGAGCCGCGGGATGCCCTCGTGGATGAGGAACTGGGCCGGGTGGAAGGAGCCGTGCAGGAGTACCGGCGTCGGGGTCTCCTCCGGCGGCTCGAGCATGTGCTGGAGACGTTCGAGGCGTGCGGCGTGGCCCGGGAACGCCTCGGAGAGTTCTCGGACCGCGTTCTGGAAACGGCCCCACTCGCGCGTGACGTGCGCGATCCGAGGCAGGCGCACGCGCGTCTCCTCCGGCAGGCGCGTGTCGTGCAAGTGCACGAGCTCCCGCGCCATGGCGCCCATCACCTCGCGCGACAGGTGTGCCTGCGGTCGCGACCAGAAAGGAATCCCGGGGACGTGTTCGAGAACCAGGAGTCGGCGCGCCTGGTCGACGTGGAGAACGCGAGGTGCCGTGACTCCGGCGTGGCGTAGGGCAGCGAGAACGTGGCCGACGCGCTCGGCACGGTCGTCCTCGTACAGCTTCAGGATCGTCGGCTCGCCGGCGTAGTCACCGGAGAGCACGCAGCTGCGCCCGGGCACGTAGGCAACGATCGTCCAGCTCCCCTCCTCGTAGACGCCCGGCAGCTGATCGAGCCTCGGATCGGCAGGGTAGCGCCAGTAGATCATGTTGAGCTCCGCCACGAAGCCGCTCGGCGCCGCCGTGCCGCGTCGATCGCGAAGCTCCAGAAACCTGCGCAGCGAGCGCGCGGCCGGGAGGAACTCGGCATAGATGAAGTGTGGCGACGCGTCTCCGCGCTCCCCCTCCTTCCACAGGCGATAGAGCACCTGCCACGACCGACCCGGTGAGTAGCGCACGCGATCGAGCTCGCAGCGCGCCCAGACGCCGTGGTCGCGTGGCGGCAGATAGCGACGGAAGGCTTCCAGCATGGCGCTGGTGGAGACGGTCATCTCGAGCGCCGCGGGGTCGACGGTTCCCCGCGGCACCGCAAACTCCAGACTCAAGTCACACCGCCGGCGTTCGGGGAGCGTCCGCGCACCTGAGCGCGTCGCGGTCTCGCTCCCAGTAATGCAGTTCGGTGGCACAGATCGCAACCTCGGAGCGCGCCGCCTCGGACCCGCGGGCTCCATCGGGATGGCGCGCGCGTTCCGGCGTGGTATGCTGTGCGCCGTAACATCTGCAATCCAACCAGGAGTGAGCATGGCAAACTCGAAGTCACTGCGCGTGGCGCGCAAGCATCGCGCCCGACGGCGCGCGGCGAAGCGGAAGGCGCAGGAGCAGCAGCGCACGCAGGGGGATGCGAAACAGCTGCCGCTCCTGGCGCTCAAGATGCTGCAGCGGCGCCTGCGCGTGGTCTCCCGCGGCGCGTGAACGCTCCCTGTCACCGGTCTCGGAGACGCTGCTCGCGGCGTGCCGCCTCGGCGCCCAAGCCCGGATCCTGCGACAGGCCGACGACGCGTGCGTAGAGACGACGCGCTTCTTCGCTGCGCCCGAGCCTCTCGAGGAGCGTCGCCGTCTCGAAAGCCACCAGCGCGTTGTGTGGATCCACGTGCAGGGCGCGCTCGTAACGCTCGAGCGCCGCCTCCAAACGACCCTGCTCCTTCAGGATCCATCCCACCCCCATGTGCGGTTTCGGGTTTCCGGGAACGAGCGCAGCCGCCGCTTCGTAGGCGCGCAACGCCTCCGACAGGCGGTTCTGCTTCTGCAGCGCCGTGGCCAGCTGGTAGTGGCCATCGGCGTCCTGCGGATGGCGTGCCAGGCCGGATTGCAGGCGTGTGATCGCCTCGGCGAATTGACCCTCCTTGTAGAGCGCCACTCCCTCCAGAATGGCTGCGTGCGCCGGGTGCAGGCCGCGAATGCGCGTGAGGTTGGCGTACGCGAGCACGGCTCCCGCGGCGATCAGGAGCGCTGCGAGCCACGCCGACACCGTCGTCGTCCGGCGTCGCAGGTGCGCGACGCTCTCGCGGACACCCAGCAGCGTCAGCGGCAGCGTTGCGGCTGTCGCGTCCACCTTGTAGCGCTCGGTGACGAAGATCAGCACTGTGGCCGCGAAGACGCTGGCCCAGAAGAGCAGCGCCAGACGCGCCACGCGCCCGCGCCGCCACGCCACGACGACACCGAGAAAGAGCCACGGTGCCAGGCAGGCGTAGCGCGGCGCCCAGCGCAGCACGCTGCTCTGAGCCCGGAAGCCGCGCACGTCGAGGTTGCGATCGATCTCGTGGCTGTCGAAGTAGTGCAGCGTCTTGCGACCCAGACCGGCAACGAAAGCGGCGGGCTCCTCACGCACCCAGGTCCAAGCGCGCCGGGCGAAGTGGCGATCCCAACGCGCCTGCCCACGCCGCTCTTGCGGCGGAACGTTGCGCACCAGGTTCTCCCACTCGAGCCCGGGGCGCAGGATCGACGTGCGTTCCGCCGCGGCGTTGTTGCCCAGATAGAAGTTGATCCCGCCGTTGGCGGAAACGAGGACCCACTCTCCACCCTGCGCGCGGTTGCGAAGCGTGACCGGCAGGATTGCCAACATCGCCGCAGCGGCGACGAGGAGCATCGCACCCCAGCGGCGTGCGGCGCGCCCCTGCCCGAGCCCTACCCAGACGCTCGCCAGTGGAACCCAGAGCAGGAAGCTGGGCCGGGTCACCACGGCGAGCCCCATGCAGAGACCCGCAAGGAGCAGATGTCGAGAGCGTGGCTCTCCCTGGCGCACCGAGAGAGCCAGGAGAGACCCGAGCACCCAGGTCACGCCCAGCGTGGTCGGGAGTGCCTGTGCCTCGAAGTAGAGAAAGGGGCCGTAGACGGCGGCGCAAGCGGAAGTCCACATCGCGATGCGCGCGCCGGCGAAACGTCGCACCCACACTCCGAAGAGCAGCACGTTGAGGACGCCGAGTGCAGCGTTCAGAAGCGTGGCCGTGCCCGGCGTGGGGCCGAAGAGGCGCATCGCAAACGCAAGGATGCGCGGATAGAGAGGCGCCTTGTAGTAGACATCGGCGGGCTCGGCTCCCCCTTGAGCCAGCATCGCAGCCCACCCCACGTACTCCTCGGCATCGACGAGGGGGACGCGATAGAGGACGTAATGAGCCAGCTGCGAGTGCACGGCGACGCGCAGAAAGATCGCCAGGACCAGGAGCGCGATCCAGATCTGCTTCTCGCGTGACGTCATGCGCGTCCGTTCGTCAGCGTGCGTGAACACGTCGCGGGGTCAAACGCTCCGGAACGATGCGCAGCTTCGCGCGCACCTGCATCTCGCTGAGCAACGCCAACGCCTGCGAATCGCTCGGGTCCTGGCGCAGCAGCTCGACGAGCGCCGCCGCCGCACGATCGTAGCGACGATCTGCGAAGTGCGTCGTCGCCAGATCGCGCAGTGCGGTGCGATCGGCCGCCCTGCGCGTGGGCGCGCCCAGTGCTGCCTCGGTGCGCGCCAGCCGGAGCGCGGCGCTGCGCTCGGCGGCCAGCTCGCGTGCGACGCTGGGGCGCCCGAAGAGCGCCGCCGCGTCGTCGAACCTGCCAGCGTGCAGGAGTGCGATCCCGAGCTCGCGCACCAGCTCGGCGTCGTCCGGACGTGCAGCCGCAGCCTGCTTTAACCATGGAAGCGCTTGTTCTGCTTTGCCTTGTGACGCCCACCAGAGACCCAGCTCGAACAGAGCACGCGGATCGGGCTCGGGGACGCCGACTGCGGACTCGAGCGCCGCGCGTGCCGCCCAGAGCCGCACCCCGGGGTCGGAGGGGTGGCGTGCGAGCGCACGCTCGACCCACCCCCCTGCGGCGGTGGGATCACCCAGCTCGAGCAGCGCTCGAATCGCGCTGACGAAGAGCTCGGGTGGCGCGGCCACGGCGACGGCTTCGTATTGGCGCAGAGCCGCCTCGCGCCGGCCGCTCTGCATCAACACCTCCGCATAGGCGGCGCGCGCTGCCGCACCACCCTTCGCCGCGGCGCCCGCAAGATCCTCCAGGTCGACAGCGTAGAGACGCCACGACCAACCCGCGTACGCCGCGGGCTGCAGGCCGCGCAGCCAGGCGTAGGGTGTGGGGTCGCGTCGCAGCAGGTTGTGCAGCGTGTTGGCGTTCACGGCCAGGCGTCCGATGCGCGCCACCTCACCGGGCGGGTTCACCTGCCACACTTCTCCGCGCGCGGCTCGGCGCTGCAGGAAACGCTCGAGCCGCCGATCATCCTGTCCCCAGTCGAGGTTCGAGTCGAGAAGCCAGCGATCACCGCGCGCCGGCCCCCCGGCGGCGAGATTGAAGTAGGGGAGGAACTGCGGTGCGCCTCGCAGCACCCCGACGGCCCACACGAGAAGCAGCACAGCCAGCACACTGCGCGCTCCCCTTCCACGCTGCCAGAGCAGGTGCATCGCGTACGCTGCGGGAAGAAGGAGCGCGGGATAGAGCGGCAAAATGTGACGCGCGCCGATATTGACGCGAATCCACGAGAAGACGGCGAGCACGAGCAGGGCGGGGAGGATCCACAGGGCGCGATCGAGCCGCGACACGCGGCGCCAGCTCAACACCGTTCCGACGAGCGCCAGGATGAGAAGCGGCAGCGGAGTCTTCACCAGCAGCGTCGCCACGTAGTAGGCGAGGAAACCATCCGTGGAGCCGCGCCCCGCCAGATAGGCGAAGTGTCCCTCGCTCCGGTGCGTCAGCTTGCCGGTCAGTGCCTGCACCAGATGGGTCGGGAGCCCGAGTCGTGTCGGCTCGAAAGCGTAGATCGCATGCGACAGGAGCGCGGCGGCGGCGAGCGCCACCAGGAGCGCAGCCGTTGCGTTGAGGCGTGCGCGCGCGTTCGGCAGCACCCAGAGCGCCACGAGCCAGCACGCCGGAAGCAGGAAGAGCCCCGTGAACTTCGTGTACACCGCCAACGTGAACGCAGCGGTGAAGGTCACGAGCGCCAGCGCGCGTGCGCCCGCGGCCGCACGCTCCGTCTCGCGCAGCAGGTAGTCGCGCCAGAACCACAGCGTCAGCCACCAGGCGAAGCAGAGCGGTGCATCGAGCGTTGCCAGTTGGCCGTGCGCGAGCAGATTCGGCTCGAGGCAGAGCCCGACGAGCACCCAGAGCGCCGCGCCCGTGCGACGCGACCAGACGAGAAGCAGCAGCGCGAGCGCCAACGTCAGCATCAGAACGGGCGCGCGGGCGAGCCCGAGGTGCTCGTCGCTGGGGAAGGCGTAGTCGAGGCGCAGGAGACGAAACGGTGCCGAGACCAGGAGCTGAGCGAGCGGCGGGTTGTCGAGCCCGCCGGAGAAATGGCCCGACTCCCAGTAGAGCCAACCACTCAAGATGTGCGGGTGCTCATCCGCCACCGAGGAGTTGCTGCGTGCGCTCCAGACCGCGAGCGACATGTAGAGAGCCAGCAAAGCGATCGCAGACCACAGCCGCAGCCGCGGGTTCACGAGCCTTCCTGTACCCACACGGCGCCGTCCTCGAAATGCTCCTTCTTCCAGATCGGCACGTCCTTCTTCACTGCTTCGATGCCGTGGCGAAGCGCTGCAAAACCCTCCGCGCGATGCGGTGTCGCCACCAGGAGCGCCACGCTCGTCTCGCCCACGTTGCAGGTCCCGACGCGGTGCACGAGCACGGCGCGGCGGGTCGGCCAACGTGTGAGCATCTCGCCGCCGATCCGCTGCAGCACCTTCAGCGCCATGGGCGCGTAGGCTTCGTAGTCGATGCGCGTGACGTTTCGGCCCTGCTTCTCATTGCGCACGGTGCCGACGAACGCGAGCACGGCGCCGGCGCCCGCATCCCCCACCTCGGCGTGCAGAGCGCCCACGTCGATCGGTTCAGACGTGATGGCGACACGCAGCGTCTCGTTGCGGATCTCGTCCACTCGCGTCACCCACCGCTCACGGGTGGCAGCAACGCCAGCGTGTCGCGATCGCGCAGCACGTGATCGGCGTGGACGAACTCCTCGTTGACGGCGAAGCGCAGCGTCGGGCGCGCCGGCCGCAGCGCCGCGTGGCGCTCGAGAAGGAGGTCGACGACGGACGCCACGACCGCTCCATCGGCGACCTCGAGGCTCAGTTGCGTTTCGCCGACCGCGTCGCGCGCCGACGCGAAGAGCAGGACTTCGACTCTCATGCAGGTCATACTAGCACCCGGCTCCGCCCACGGAGTGCTGGCGCGCGCGAGTGCCCGCAGGAACGCCGCCTCGCATCGCGTCGAGCTTCATGGACGACCGCTAACTCCTTGACATGGTTGACGTTCTGGGATAGCTTCGGGACGTCTGGGAGGTCCAGTCATGCGTGGCGCGCTGCAGTCGTCCGCGTTTCGCGCCCTCCTCCTTCTTCTTCTGGCCGCTCCCCTCGGGGCGCAGCCGCCCGCGAGCGACACCACGACGAGCGAGATCGCGAGCGAGTCGGAGAGCCGCGACGCGGCCGAGCCTGCGCTCGTCCTCACCGCGGCCCTCGCCGACGCGGTCGGCGCGGGAACGTCGCACTTCCTGGTCGGCGCCATCGACGAAGCGGAGAGGCGACAGGCGGAATGCCTGGTCATCGAGCTCGACACGCCGGGCGGGTTGGATAGCGCCATGCGCGAGATCGTCAAGCGCATCCTCGGCGCCGACATCCCCGTCGTCGTCTACGTGGCGCCGAGTGGTGCGCGCGCGGCGTCCGCCGGTCTTTGGATCCTGCTCGCCGGGCACGTCGCCGCCATGTCCCCGGGAACGACGACCGGAGCGGCGCATCCGGTGAACCTGGGCGGCGGCGGCGAAGTCGACTCGACGATGGCGATCAAGGTGGAGAACGACGCCGCCAGCTACATCCGCTCGGTGGCGCAGAAGCGCGGGCGCAACGCCGCGTGGGCCGAGACGGCGGTGCGCGAGAGCGCCTCGGTCTCGAGCGACGAAGCCTTGGCGCTCGGTGTCGTGGACCGGGTCGAGCCCACCCTGCAAGCGCTGCTCGAGAGTATCGACGGCAACGAGGTCGAAGTGTTGTCGGGTGCGCGCGTGCTGCGCACGAAGAACGCACGCGTCGAAGAGATCGAGATGGGATGGCGCGATCGCGTGCTCTCCACGATCGCCAACCCGAACGTCGCCTACCTGCTCCTGATGCTCGGCAGCATGGGACTCATGATGGAGATGTGGAACCCGGGTGCCATCTTCCCGGGTGTCGTCGGTGCCATCTCCATGCTTCTCGCCTTCTTCGCGCTTCAAGTTCTGCCGGTGAACTCGGTGGGCCTGCTGCTGCTGGCGCTCGGTGTGGTCCTGCTCATCCTCGAGGTCAAGGTGACGAGCTACGGGATGTTGACGATTGGTGGAGTGGGCTGCCTGACACTGGGCTCGCTTCTGCTCTTCGAGCACCCCGATACCTTCTACCGCGTCTCCTGGTCGGTCCTGATTCCGACCGTGGCGCTCGCCACGCTCTTCTTCCTCTTCGTCGTCAGCAAGGGGCTGCTGGCGCAGAAACGCCGCCCGGTGACGGGCCAGCAGGGAATGATCGGCCTCGTGGGCACGGCGGACAGTCGCATCGATCCGCAGGGGCGCGTCTTCGTGCACGGGGAGTACTGGAACGCGCGCGCCGAGAGGCCGGTCGAGTCGGGAGCACGCATCGAGGTCGTGGGCGTGGAGGGTCATCAGCTCGTCGTACGGGCGACGTCGTAGCGCCAGAGACTCGAACGATCGGAGGGAAATCGATGGCACTGCCAGGCATCGGGATCATCGTCTTCTTCATCGTGATGGTGCTGGCCAGCGCCATCCGGGTCCTGCGCGAATACGAGCGCGCGGTGATCTTCCGACTCGGGCGCTACGCGGGGCTGCGCGGTCCCGGCCTCTTCCTGCTCGTCCCGGTCGTCGACCGCATGGTGAAGGTGAGCTTGCGGACCGTGGTGATGGACGTCCCGCCGCAGGACGTCATCACGCGCGACAACGTCTCCGTCAAGGTGAACGCCGTGGTCTACTTCCGCGTCTTTGCAGCGGAGAAGGCGATCCTGGAGGTGGAGAACTTCCTCTTCGCCACCTCGCAGCTGGCGCAGACGACGCTGCGCAGCATCGTCGGCGGCGCCGAGCTCGACGAGCTGCTGGCGGAGCGCGAGAAGATCAATCGCGCGCTGCAGGAGATCATCGACCGACAGACCGATCCGTGGGGCATCAAGGTGATCTCGGTCGAGGTGAAGGACGTCGACCTGCCCACCGAGATGAAGCGCGCCATGGCGCGTCAGGCGGAAGCGGAGCGCGAGCGTCGCGCCAAGGTGATCAACGCCGAGGGGGAGTACCAGGCCGCCCAG
>CP070763.1:735685-760185 GCA_020349025.1 Candidatus Latescibacterota bacterium
ATGGTGTGGCGTCTCGGCAGGCCCGAGCTCGCCCAGTGGTTCGTGAACGAGAGGAGGATCCGATCGGCGATTTGAGGCTCGCGAAGAGTACCGCGCCAGACGGGGCCATCCGCCCCCGCGCCGAGTCTCGCCCCGCGCTTGACACGGCATGGGGCGGTCCCTATGGTCGTGCGCCCTGCGGCGGCGATTCGTGGGCGAACTGAATGCTCGACCGACTGCTGTCACGCGCGGCGCAGGAGGATCTGCTGCGGCAGCTCCTGCCGAAGTCAAACGGGGGGGTGTTCACCTCCCTGTCGGGGAGTAGTGCGTCCTTGATGGCGGCTCTCCTCTTCCGCGAGCGCCCCACACAGACGCTCGTCATCGCGCCGAAGCTGGACGACGCCGAAGGGCTGGCGCACGATCTGGCCACGCTCCTGCCGGACCATCCGGTGCTCTTCTACCCCGAGTTCGAGATTCTCCCGTACGACTCGCGCTCCCCCTACAAGGGGATCACCGGCCAGCAGGTGGAGGTGTTGCACCACGTGCTTTCCGGCGAGATGTGCGTGGTGGTCACGTCCGCCAAGGGATTGAAATGGAAGATCCAGCCTCCGGAGGAGATCGTCGACTACACCCTGCGGTTCAGCGTTGGCGAGGAGATCGACTACGAGGCCACGATGGCGCGCTTTGCCGAGATGGGCTACTACGCCGTGCCGCGCGTCGAGTCTCCCGGTGATTTCGCACGCAAGGGTGGGATCCTCGATGTGTTCAGCGTGTCGTACGAGAATCCGCTGCGCATCGAGCTCTTCGGCGACGAGATCGAATCGATTCGTTTCTTCGACGCCACCACGCAGCGCTCGCTCGAGCAGACGACGTCGGCCCTCGTCCCACCCTGCTCCCCGTTGATCCTGTCGCCCGACAACGTAAGCCGTGCCGAAGCGGCGGTGCGCTCGAGCAGCAGCGCGAAGCCGGAGGAGCGCGCCCGACTCGAGGACTCCATTCGCGAGCGTCTGCATTTCGAAGGGATGGAGCGCTACGCAGCGTACTACTCGCAGCGCGTGCTCTTGACCGAGTGCTTCCTCGACCAGCGCCGCATGATCTGGGTGCAGCCGGAGTCGATCGTGGAGCAGATGCGGCGCCTCGAATCGGAGATCCACAAGCTACATCACGAGGCGGCGCGTGCCGGACATCCGGTGCCAGAGCCGTCGGCGATCTACGCGCCGAACGACGCGTTGGCTGGAATTCTCGACGAAGTGCCCACGCTCTACTTCACCGACATCCATCTCGGCAGTGCGCCGCGGGAGAGGCTGCTCGAACCGCTGCAGGAGTCGCCGGTGCGCGCGAGATCCGAGGAGGGTGAGGAGGACGACGAGGAGGAGCAAGCTGGGGGCACCGCGGCGAGCGCGACCTCGGTTCCGAGCGTGCGTCTGCACGTCCAATCGCCGGGCGAGTATGGCGGGCGCGTCCCCGACCTCAGGCGCGATCTGGAGCGGCGCCTGACGTTGGGACAACGCATCCACGTTTTCTGCGACAACGAGGGCCAGGCGGAGCGCTTGCGCGAGCTCCTGGACGATCTGGCCGACCGCATCGACTTCCCCGTCGGTGAGCTGCAGGCGGGCTTCGTCCTCGTGGACCACGACGTGGTGGTTCTCACCGATCGCGAGATTTTCCAGCGCTACAAACGCCGGCAGCGCCGGCGCAAGTACCGCATCAGCCAGGGCGTGTCGGCGTACGAGGAGCTCTCCCCCGGCGACTTCGTCGTGCACGTGAACTACGGCATCGCGCGCTATCTGGGAATCCAGAAGATCACGGTGGAGGGTAGCGAGATCGACTGCCTGCAGCTGCTCTTTGCAGGTGGCGACCGCATCTACGTGACCGTCGACCAGCTCAACATGGTCGAGAAGTACGTCGGCAAGGAGGGCGTCGCGCCGCAGCTGTCGAAGCTTGGCACCAACCAGTGGGAGCGCACCAAGGAGCGCGCCAAGCGAGCCATCGCCGAGATGGCGCAGGAGCTTCTCGAGCTCGCCGCCATCCGGCAAGCACGCCGCGGTCACGCCTACTCTCCCGACTCGCATCTGCTGCGGGAGCTGGAAGCATCCTTCATCTACGACGAGACGGAGGACCAGCTGACGACGATCCAGGATGTCAAAGAGGACATGGAGAAGGCCGTTCCGATGGATCGACTCGTGTGCGGCGACGTGGGGTATGGCAAGACCGAGGTGGCGGTGCGCGCGGCCTTCAAGTCGGTGGTCGACAACAAGCAGGTGGCGGTGCTCGTGCCGACAACGATCCTGGCGCAGCAGCACCTCAACACCTTCCAGGAACGCCTCGCCGACTTCCCGGTGAACGTGGAGATGGTGTCGCGCCTGCGCTCCGCGCGCGAGCAGAAGAAGATCCTCGAGCGTGTTTCGGCCGGACAGGTCGACATTCTGATCGGCACGCATCGTCTTCTGTCGAAGGACGTCGAGTTCAAGTCGCTCGGGCTCGTGGTCGTGGACGAAGAGCACCGCTTCGGCGTGGCCCACAAGGAGAAGCTGAAGCGCTTCAAGGAGACGGTCGACGTCATGTCGATGACCGCGACGCCGATTCCGCGCACGCTCCACATGGCGTTGATCGGCCTGCGCGAGATGTCGCTGATCAACACGGCCCCGCGCGATCGCCTGCCGGTCCAGACGGAGATCCTCCCTTTCGACGAAGAGGTGATCGTCGACGCGCTGATGCGCGAGCTCGACCGCGGGGGGCAGGTCTACTTCGTACACAACCGGGTGCAGAGCATCGACGCGATGGCGGGATACGTGCGCCGCATCATGCCGACGGCGCGCGTCGCCGTGGCGCACGGACAGATGCAGGAGCGCCAGCTCGAGAAGGTGATGCTCGACTTCCTCGACCAGAAGTACGACGTCTTGGTGTCGACGATGATCATCGAAAGCGGTCTGGACATCCCCTCCGTGAACACTCTGATCGTCAACCGCGCCGACCGGCTCGGTCTGGCACAGCTCTACCAGCTGCGCGGACGCGTGGGTCGCTCGACCCACAAGGCGTACGCCTACTTCCTGGTGCCGCGCGTCGGGCGCACGACCGACTTGGCACGCAAGCGGCTGGCTGCGCTGCAGGAGTTCGAGGCGCTCGGTTCCGGCCTGCGGGTGGCGATGCGTGACATGGAGATTCGCGGCGCCGGGAACATCCTGGGGCCGCAGCAGCATGGGCAGCTGGCGGCTGTCGGCTTCGATCTCTACTGCCGGCTCCTGGAGCAGACGGGCGCAGAGCTGCAGGGGCGCGAAACCGCCGAGGAGATCTCGACACGCGTCGAGGTGGATCTGGATTACCGCATCCCGGACGCCTACGTGCCGGATCCGGAGGAGAAGATGCGGGTTTACAAGAGGGTCGCCGCCGCGCTGGCGGCGGAGGAGCTCGGGGCGCTGCGCGGCGAGCTGCGGGATCGCTTCGGGGCGCTACCGGAGCCCGCGGCGAACTTGTTGCAAATAGCAGAGATACGTGTCCAAGCCCATCGCGCGGGCGTGGATCGCGTGCGCGTCCGCAAAGGCCGGGCCGATCTCGATTTTCGACCTGGTCGGAGCATGTCGCGGGATGAGATCGAGGCGCTCGTCCGAGGGGTGCCGAACAAGCTGGGTTTCGACGCCGCGCAGGGCTTCCGGATCATCCAGCACTTGCGCCCGGGTGACCGGCTCGCGCAGGTGGTCGAGCTCCTCGATCAACTGAACGCCGCCCACGCGGCCACGGGCACGGTGTGACTGCGGGGTTGTCCTCCGCGAGGGTTGCCCTATCATGGACGGGTGCGGCCCCCGCGCCGGCACCTTCCGGAGACACGGGGCCGGCCGCCAATCCCTCACGCCTGGTTGGCCCTCGCAACAGATCGAAGTCATCGGGGCCGCCGCTGCGCCTGCATCGAGGCAACGCCAAGCTCGAAGTCGACGAAAGGGAGAACCATGAGATTGCCACGGCGCGCCAGATGGATACTCGCTCTGGCGCTCCTCGCCGGAGCGTGCAACCAGAAGGCCGAAGAAGCGCAGGCGCCCCCGCCCGAGGACATCCCAGTCGTCGCTCGAGTCGGTGGTCGGGACGTCACCTTGAGCTACTACGAAGAGCGCCTGGAGAAGATGGAGCGCAAATTCCTCCCAGACACGCTCGACATGGCAGGCCGGCACGAGTTCCTCGGCTTCATCATCAACAAGGAGCTCATGGCGCTGAAGGCGGAGGATCTCGGCTACGCCGACGACGAGCAGGTGAAGCTGGCCGATTCCCTGCTCGAAGCGACCTTCATCACCGACGAAGCCGTGAAGCAGTACATCGCCGCGCGCGACACCGCCACCGAAGAGGAGATCCAGCGCTTCTACGCTTTCAAGAAGAAGGAGGTCCTTCTCAAGCACATTCTCGTGCCGACCCGCCCGGAGGCGGAGGAGATCCTGCAGCTGTTGCAGGCGGGTGCCGACTTCGACTCGTTGGCGTCGGCCCGGACGGCCGTACCCGAGTTTGCCAGCAACGGGGAGCCGCTCCCGCTGCACCAACGTGTGACCTTCGGCTGGCTGAAGTACGGACAGGCGCAGCCCCTCGTCGAGGCCGCCGCTTTCGAAAGCCCGTTGCAGCAGCCGTCGTCGCCGGTGCAGACGCCGTACGGCTGGCATATCTTCCTGCCATTCTCGACGCGCCCTCTGAAGCAGCCACCGCTCGAGGATCAGCACGACGTCATTGCCAAACAGATCGGTCTGCGCAAGCGGCGCGTGCTCACGGAGGAGTACTACGAGTCGATCCTCGCCGCACACAACTTCATCCTGCACGAAGACGCCCTGACGATCGCCTATTCGAAGATGCCTCCGGACAGGCCGGAGCCACCCGATCCTCGCAACGAGATCAAGCCGGTCATCGACTACACGCACCAGGACTTGCGCATGCCCCTGTTCGAGCTGGACGGGGAGACGACCACGATTGCCGATTTCTCCGATTACTACGACAGCACGCCGTGGGTCGAGCGTCCGAGGCGCGGCTGGGGAATGCAGGGCCTCTACAATTGGATGCGCGACCGCTGGCTGCGCCCCCTGCAGGTGGAGCAGGCGCGCAAAGATGGCATCGACAAGCTCCCCTTGATCCAGAACGCGTTGAAGCTGCGCCACGAGCAGATGATGGTTGGGGCGTTGCACTCGAACCTGATCGAACACCAGATCCCGGAGCCCACGGAGGAGGAGCAGCTCGCTTTCTACGAAGAGCACGTCGACACCTACGTCGACAAGGAGAAGCGCATTTGCAACCTCATCTTCCATCCGCGTAAACGCGTCATCGATCGTGCCTACGCGGAGATCGAAGCGGGTGCCGATTTCGTCGAAACGGCGATCCGTTTCAACGACGTTGCCACTGAGAAGAGCCACGTTCAGACAGCGGCGTTCTCGCGTGACGACGAGAAGCACGAGCAGATCGTACCGATCGCGTACTCGTTGGACGTCAACCAGTACAGTGAGCCATTCAAGACGACCGCCGAAGGTGCCTCCGGGTGGGTTCTGCTCCAGGTCGATCAGATCATTCCGGAGAAGCCGTTCGCGTTCGAGGACATCCAGGAGTTCGTCGTCCGCGACTGGAAGAACCAGTGGAGTGAGAACCGCCTGAACGAGCTTCTCGAAGAGTGGAAGCAGGATTACACCATCGAAATCTTCGACGAGGTATTGCGCGGCGCCACGATCCGGCGCGACGACGTCTTTGTGCCTGAAGAGACAAGCGCATCGTCGGAGGGTACTCAGGGAGGGACGGATTGATCCGCGCGATCCAGCGCCTCGCCATCGCCATCGTGCTCCTACTCCCCCTGGCCGGCTGTTCGCGCCAGAGCGAGGATGGCGGTGCGAACATCGGGCGCAGTCCGGGCGCCCTGGCGCAGGTCAATCGTGCCGAGCTGCGCGAGGAGGAGCTGCGACAGCTGATCCCGCCCGATTTGAGCGAGAGCATCACGGGGTCCGAGATTCGGGAGATCCTCGATCACTGGGTCGAAACCGAGCTTCTCTTCCAACGCGCCTTGAAGGACGGCCTCGACCGCGATCCGGACGTCGCCGAAACGCTGCACCAGATGCGGCGTCAGATCGTTGCAAACGAGTTCCTGCAGCGCGAGCTGCACAATCGCGTTCGCGTGAGCATCGACGAGATCCGCGCCTACTACGAAGCGCACATCGATCAGTACACGCAAGAGGTGCACCTGCGCCACATCGTGCTCAATACACCGGAGGAGGCGGAGCAGGTGCTCGAGCAGCTACGCGCGGGGAGCGACTTCCGGCAGCTGGCGCGCAACAATTCGATCGACGCCAGCGCCTCGCGTGGTGGCGACCTGGGCTTTCTCAGCAAGGGTGCCATGAACCCGGCGTTCGACGATCTCGTCTTCAAGATGGCGCCGAACGAAGTACGCGGGCCGGTTGCCTCTAGCTTCGGATTCCATATCGTTCAGGTCGTAGGCCGACGGAAGGCGGCGGAAGCGGTGTCTTTCGAGGTGGCGCGGGACGAGATCCTGCAGATTCTGCTGCTGGAGAAGCAGCAACGCGTGGAGCGGCAGCTTCTCGCAGAGCTGCGTCGTGAGGCACAGGTCCACGTGGCGCGCTCCTACGCGGGCATGCTGCTCGAGCCGGAGGACAGCGCCCCACCGGACAGCCTCGCGAGCGCGGAAACCCAGCCCGCCCCCTGAGTGTTCAAGGAGAGAGATGCGATTCTCGACGGCTGAATATGGGCGTTTGCTCCTTCTCGTTCTGGCCCTCGCCTGTGCGTGGCCTGCGACGACGATGGCCCAGCGCGAACCGGTGGATCGGGTCGTCGCCATGGTCGACGACGAGGCCATTCTTCTCTCCGACGTCCTGCAGGAGATGAACCTCATCCGTTTGCAGCGCAACTTGCAGAACCTCACCGAGGCGGAGCAGGAAACGCTTTTCCGCGAGATCCTCAACGGGATGATCGACGATCAGTTGCTGGTCGCGCAGGCGAAGGAGCGCGGTTTCGAGGTCGGGGAGCAGGAGCTCCAGGAGGCCGTCGACGAGCAGATTCGAGCCATCAAGGAGCAGCTCGGTGGCGAGGAACAGTATCGCTCCGAGCTGGAGCGCCAAGGCTTCACCGAGGCCGAGGTGCGCGACATGCATCGCGAGCAGAGGCACAAGCAGATCCTGGCCACTCGCGTCGTGCAGAGCGAGATCCGTTCCGGCATCGTGGTGAGCGACGATCGCGTACGCACCTTCTACGAAACGCAGCCGGACTCGATTCCGCCGGCGTTCCTGAACACGCCGGCGCGCGTGCGCCTCGCCGACATCCTGATCACGGCACGCGTGGACGAGTCGAAGCTGCAGGAGGCGCAAGCCAAGATCAACCTGGCGCTGCGCCGCATCGAGCAAGGGGAGGATTTCGCGAAGGTCGCCTCGGAGATGTCGGAGTGGCCGACCGCGAGCAACGGCGGTTTCCTCGGCAAGTTCCGCTACGGTGACTTCGAGAGCGACCGCTTCGACGAAGCGGTCAGCAAGCTCGAGCCGGGTGAGCTGAGCGACGTCCTCGAAACCCGCTTTGGACTGATGGTCATCAAGCTCGAGACGCGCAACGGCCCGGTCATGACGGCGCGCCACATCGTGGTCAAAACCGAGGTGGGCCAGGATGAACAGGTGGACGCCTTGCAGCGGGCGCTCGAGATCCGACGCCGACTGCTCGCCGGAGAGAGCTTCGAGGAGCTGGCGCGCCTCTACTCCGACGATCCGCTCACGAAAGACCAGGGTGGTGTCCTGGAAGATGCCTGGGCCGTCGACGAGCTGCGGCCCGAGTTCAAGGCGGCCGTCGATACCATCGGCGTTGGCGAGATCAGCGACGTCGTGCCGACACCGAACGGTTACTACATCTTCAAGGTTCTCGAGCGCACGCAGGCAAGGGAAACGACGTTCGAGGAGATCCAGGATCCGCTGCGTCGCTATCTCGAGCAGGTGGAGCTCGAAAGACGTTTTCGTGAATACGTTGCCAAGCTGCGCGAACGCTTCTACGTCGAAGTCAAGGTGTAGGGCGTTCGCCACCTCTCCAGGCGCGCTGCGGTGGGCTATCGACTCACGGGCGCGCGCCGACGAGCACGATCCCACCAATAAAGGGGAGCTTCGCTGTCGGACTCCGGCACACAGCCTTATACTGGAAGTGGAGCGCCAGGCTCGACACCATCTCTTCCCCACGCACACCACTTGCACCTGGAGCTTGGCCGCACGAACAGAGTCGCGCGCGACGAAGTGGGCCCCGGCACATATGGCGAGTCGATCGACGTGAACATCTCGATCGATTTCGTCTCAACGACCGGGCCGGAGCAGACGACTCTCGACGGCGCAACCTTTCGCCAGATCGTCAGGGTGCGTCGTGCCGCCGTGTCTTTGTCCGGCTTCCAGTTCCGCCGCGGCTTCCACTCGAGCACGGGTGGAGCGCTGCGTGTCGAGGAGAGCGCACGCGTCCATGTTTCCGACTGCGTTTTTCGCGAAAACCGGACACCGTACGACGCGGGCGCTGCGGTCGTGCACAACAACGGCTCGCGCCTCGAAATCCATGATTGCTTGTTCGAGAGCAACTCCGCTGGTCGGCATGGTGGGGCCACGGCTGCAACCGAGCATACGGCGCTCGTTCTGAGGGGCTGCACCTTCCGGGACAACAGCTGCGGTGGAATCGTCTCGGCAGCCTACGCTTGGAAGAGCACCTGGGTCTCGGTGCGCGATTGCGTCTTCATCGGGAACACAGCACGAGATCACTTCTGTTCGATGCCGATCTCGAGCCGATCCGGCATGCGACCCGCTCCGGCAGCGTCGGACCGGATTGCTACAAGGGAGACATTCTGTGCTGCGGACATGAACAACAATGGTCGCATCGAGGCGGGCGACGCGGTGCTGGTGCTCGAGCGCGCCGTCGACGGGCAGAAGCCGGAAGCCGATGGTGGCTCCGCCTCCGCGCCGCCCGAGGTCGTGCTTTTTCGCGGAGAAGAACATCCTGCGCCTCGAAACGCGCGACATGGCCGGCCTGCAGCTCCGTCTGGCGCCGAGCGCCGCGTTGACGTACGTCGAGATGCGCAACTCCGGCGGGCTTGCGGTCGTCAACCCGGACCACGGCGGCGACCTCGTCTTAGCGCAGGCTGGAATCGATCCTGCAGGTGGCTGGCTCGAGCTGGAGTTCGAGGAACCGGACGTCGACGTCGACGTTTCCGTCGCCGAGATTGCCGCTTTCGACCGCTCCGGGCGGGAACGCGAGGCCGCGCTTCCAGTCCAGAGTGTACGTCTCCTCGGGTCGCGCTCCGCGGTGCACCCGCTGCGCGTGATCGCAGTCCAACCCAATCCATTCAATCCGACGGCGACTGTGCTCTTCGAGGTGATGGCCACCGGTCCGGTTCAGGTGCGCGTATTCGATGCCGCCGGGCGCGTGGTGCGCCGTCAAGTGATGATCGCGACCGAGCCCGGCGAGCAGCGCTTCGTCTGGGACGGGAGCGACGAATCGGGCCGCCCCGTCGCGAGCGGAAACTACTTTTTCAAGCTCGAATCGGCAGCTGGGACCGCAACCGCCCGGGCGACGGTCGCCAGGTGATCCAGCCCGGGAAGCCTCGACGGATGAAGAGCTTCCGGCCGGCGCGGGCGTCCTCGTGAGAGGACAAAGCAGCCGCGCGCCGCGGTGGCCACCCTTGAACGCTGCCAGGCCCCATGCTAGCGTCTGCCCTCCTGTTAAGCTGCGATGCAATCCTCGTCTGGAGAACATGGAACGATGTTGAGGGTGACCCCGGCACGGGAAGAGACCGTCTGGCGCGTGGAGGACAGCCTCCTCGACCTGGGTGCGGTCCGTCCCCTCGCTTTCCTGGCGAGGAACGCACACCGCTACTCCGAACGCTGGAGGCGTTTCGGGGTGCTCTCCGGCGGCTCCCTGCTGCGCGTTCTGCTCTACGCCACCTCGCCCACGCTCGCCAGCCGCTGGTTGCACGTGGCGCTGCGCGGCATGAGCCGTGATCGGCTCGAGGTCCTGGGTGCGGAGTATTTCGAGACCTTTCTGAAGCCGCGCCTGAAGAGGACCGGCGTCGAGGGCTTGCGGCGCGTCATGCAGCAGGAGGGCTCGGTCGTTCTCATCAGCCAGGGGTTGGACGTCGTCGTGCGGCCGCTGGCACGGCACCTCGGCGTCGATCGCTTCATCGCCAACCGACTCGAAATGCGCGATCAGCACGCGACGGGACGCTTGCTCGAACCGGTCGTGCACTCGCGCGGTGGGATTGCGGGGCTCGCGAGCCGCGACCCCTATGGCCGCGTGTCGCTCGAGGAGCTGAGCACGAACCTCGGTGTCGAGAAGGAGACGCTGCGGCGATCGATTCTCTCGGCCACGGAACCGCGCCCGCAACGCAAACGCCCGGTGGTTCTCTCACCGGGAAAGCGCGAGATCGAACGACTGTCGGTGCGCGACTCGCTCGCGGGCAGGCAGGTGCTTCTCATCGGAGTGACCGGCTTCATCGGCAAGGTGTGGCTCTCGCACGTGCTCGAGTCCCTGCCCGAGATCGGCAAGATCCACCTTCTCATTCGTTCGCGCCGCTCGACACCGGTACGCCGGCGCTTCGAGCAGATTGTCGAGACGAGCCCGCTCTTCCACCGCTTGCACGCGAAGCACGGCGCCGAGCTGCCGCGCTTCGTGGCGGATCGCATCGAGGTGGTCGAGGGCGACGTGTCCAAGCCGGGTCTCGGGATCGAGCCTGCGACTTTGGCGGCGCTGCGCCGCGACGTCGACGTCGTCATCAACAGCTCCGGGCTGACCGATTTCAACCCCGACTTGCGCAACGCTCTGGCGGCCAACGTCGACTCGACGATCCACATCCTGGACTTCATCCGCTCGAGCGACCACGCCGCGCTCCTGCACCTGTCGACCTGCTTCGTCGCCGGCGATCGCGAAGGGCGTGTCCCCGAGGCGATGGTCCGCGACTACGTGCCACGCAGCACCGCCGGCTTCGATGCGGAGCGTGAACGTCAGCAGCTGGAGCAGCGCGTCCAGGACGCCCGCCACTGGCCACCCAAGGAGGAGCTCGTGGCCGAGCTGGCGCGGCCGCTTGCAGGCGCCGCCAATGCCGCGGCCGTGTTGCACGGCAATGGCGAGGCAGCCGGCGTGCGTCCCGAGCGCAGTGGCAGTCGCTTCGGCTGGATGCGCAAGGTTCTGACCGAGGCCGGGATGCACCGCGCGCTCGAGCTGGGGTGGCCGAACGCCTACGCCTTCACCAAGAGCCTCGGCGAGTCGCAGATCGAGCGCCTCGGTGCCGACCTGCCCGTGGCGGTCGTCAGGCCGTCGATCGTCGAGTCGTCGATCGAAGCTCCGTTCCCGGGGTGGAACGAGGGAATCAACACGTCGGCGCCCCTCTCTTGGCTGCTCGGCACCACGTTCCGCCAGCTTCCAGCGAACGAACGCAAGTGTCTCGACGTCATTCCGGTGGATCTGGTGTGCAGGGGAATGACGCTGGTTGCCGCGGCGCTCGTCGAACGTCGTCACCAGCGCCTCTACCAGATGGCCACGTCGGTGAGCAATCCGTGCAACCTCGGGCGCGTGATCGAGCTCACGAGCCTCGCCCATCGCGTGCACTACCGCGAGCAGAAGGGATACCGCGCCTGGTGGAAGGCGCGCATGGACGCGATCCCGGTGTCGAAGACGCGTTACGAAAGGCTGTCGGCGCCGCGCTACAGGAAGATCATCGCGCGCATCCGGCGCCTGCTGTCGCCGATGCCCTTCCGACTGCGCATGCTCGTGCGTGCCGAGCGCGCGGTGACGCGCGTCGCCAAGCTCGTGGAGATCTACGAGCCGTTCATCCTGCACAACGAACACGTCTTCGAGGCGGAGAACGTGCGCGTTCTTTCGGCGGCGCTGCCCAGCGACGAGCGCGGCGCTTTCGCCTACGAACCGGAGAACTTCGACTGGCGCAACTACTGGATCAACATCCACATCCCCGCGGTGCGCAGGTGGTGCTACCCGCTCATCGAGGGACGACAGCCACAGCCGGGTTCCCGCTACAGCTTCCGCCTGCCGGAACCGCAGCGACCGACTCGGGGGAGTGGCGTCGGAATCGAGGCCATCGGAACCGAGGCGTGAATGGCGATCTTTCTCACCGGCTCGACCGGCTACATCGGCGCACACGTTTGCGCCAACCTGCTTGCCGCAGGGCAGAAGGTGAACCTGCTCGTTCGCGCTCCGAGTCCGGAGGAGGCGGAGGGGCGGCTCTGGCGCGCACTGCAGCTGCATCTCGATTTCGATCGCTTCTACGAACACCTGCAGTCGCGCATCAGCATCTTCTGTGGCGACCTCACCTCACACCGCTTCGGGCTGCTCGAGTCGGACTACCAGCGTCTGGTGCAGACGACCGATTCCGTCATTCACTGTGCTGCATCGTTGAATCGCAAGTCGGAGAAGACCTGTCTCAACGTCAACTTGCGCGGCACGCTGGAGACCATCCAGCTCACGCGCCGCGCGCACGAGCGACATGGCGTGCGCCGCTTCAGCCACGTGAGCACGGTCGCGGTGGCCGGGCATCGGCAGGACGAGGTCGTACGCGAGGAGGAAGCGATCGATTGGGCGCGCTCCGATTACGATCCCTACGCCCGCACCAAGAAGTTCTGCGAGCACATGCTGCACGAGCTTCTTCCCGACGACGTCGAGCACCTGATCTTCCGGCCCAGCATCGTCCTCGGAGACAGTCGCCACGGTGAGACGACGCAGTTCGAGATGGTGCGGGCGTTCGTCTTCCTGGCCGGCTTGCCCGTCTTGCCGTTTCGCCCGCAAGACCGCTTGGACATCGTGCCGGTGGAGTTCGTGGCGGATGCAATCGCCACCCTGCACCTGAAAGAGCGGCCGCAGTACGACATCTATCACCTCGCATCCGGCACCGGATCGCAGACCTTCCGTGAGCTGACCGAAGCGCTCGCACGCGTGCGCTCGCAGCGCCAGCCGCTCTACGTCCCCGCTCTCGAACGGCCGTTCCGCTGGCTGGTGGAGACGCTGGCGAGGCGTCGCGGCACGGTCGGGTATGGCGCCTCGCTGCTCAAGGTCTTCGTGCCGTATCTCTACTGGAACACGGTGTTCGACAACGCGCGCGTCGTGCAGGAGCTCGGGCGGACTCCGGTTCCCTTTTCCGAGTACAGCTATCCACTCCTCCGTTTCAGCACGGAGAATCGCTTTCAGTACAACTATCGCGAGTGGCCGAACGCGGTCGGAGGCACGGTGCCATGATGGACGACGTCCTGGTCTGGTGGGTGAGCAGCCTCATCGAGATGGCGAAGCTGCGCTGGATGCTCGGCGCCGGCAGCCGTTGGCAACCGGGAACGCGACTCAAGCTGCTCTTTGCCGGTTACAACGGTACGCGCAACACCGGCTCCGACGTCCGCGTCGAGGAGATGCTGCGCCAAGTGCGACAGGTCCTCGGCGAGGAGCGAGTCGAGCTCACGATCATGAGCCAGAACTTCGAGCTCAGCCGCGGCTACTTCGGGGACGCGGCACAGGTGAAGCTCCCCGACATCTTCCCACCCTTTCTCTACCGCGAAGTGCCGAAGCACGACGGGGTGGTGGCGTGCGAAGGCTCCATGTTCAAGAGCAAGTTCGCCAACGCACTCACCGCGATGATGGTGGGCTCGCTCGGCATCGCGGCGGCGCAGAACAAGCTGTCGATCGGTTACGGTGCCGAAGCGGGGCAGATGGATCGGGTCGTGAAGCGCATGACGCAACGCTACTGTGCCCAGTCCATGGTCATCACGCGCAACGAGGAGTCGGCGGATCTGCTGCGACAGATGGGAATCGCCACCGAGGTCGGCACCGACACCGCCTGGACGTTCGAGCCGCACGGACGCGAGTACGGTGAGAAGGCGCTGCGCGACGTCGGTTGGGATGGGAGCGCCTCGGTGCTCGTGGTGTGTCCGATCAACCCGTTCTGGTGGCCCGTCAAGCCCTCTCTCGGCAAGGCGGCGGCTCGCGTGGCCACCGGCGCCTACAAGAGCAGCCACTACCGCTCCATGTACTTCCACAATGCGGGAGCGAACGTCGACGCTGCGTTCGATGCCTACATCTCGGCGATGGCGAACGCCGTGGATCACTTCCGGCGCGAGAAGGAGGTCTTCCCGGTCATGGTCGCGACGGAGATGCTCGACACGCATGCCTGCCGGCGCATTGCCGACAAGCTGGGCGGCGTCCCCGTGCTCAGCTCGCGCCAGCACGACATGTACGAGCTGGTCAGCGTCCTGCGCGCCTGCCATCTCATGGTCTCGTCGCGCTATCATGGCATCGTCACCAGCATGCCCGGGCTCGTCGCCTCGGCCGGCGTGACCATGGACGAGAGAATTCGCAATCTCATGAGCGAGCGCGGGCATGAACACCTGCTGCTGCAGGTGGACGATCCGGAGCTGGAGGGGAAGCTGCTCGAAGTGCTGCGTGCCCTCGATCGCGAGCGCGAGAGCGTGCGCGATGGGATCGGACGCTCGGTCGTGCGCAACCTGCAAACGATGGCCCGCATGGGGGTCTACCTGGAGGAGCAGGTGCAGCGTCGCTACCCGGAGTTCCCGGTCCGGCAGGGAGTGCACTCGTGGGAGGAGTACCTGCCCCCGCTCGGCGCGGAGCTTGAACAGCTGGTCACGACGTACGCTTGACGAGTGCTTGAGGAGTCGGAGAGCGTGAACTTTCTCGAACGCATCCTCGATGGTCTGCGGCAGGAGCCCGAGACCATCGTCTTGCAGGAAGCTTGGGAGGGGCATACCACGCGCGCGAGCGCGCGCGAGCTGCTGCAATGGACGGCGCACGCGCGTGCTTTCCTGCGCAGCGCCGGCTTGGAGCGCGGGGAACGCTGCGTTCTTTTGGCGCCGAACGGCATCCAATGGGCCGCGGTGGATCTCGCAATCATGGCTGAGGGGATCTTGAAGGTGCCGATGTACACGCGTCAGGCACCCGAAGAGCGGGTCAAGATGATGCAGGACTGCGGCGCCACGCTGATCGTGTGCGGCAGCCCCGAGCTGCGTGACGACATCCAACGCCTGTGGCCCGAGGCGCCGCTGATCCACACGTTGGAGGAGGTGTTTGCTGCGCCGGCGGCGGAGCCGAAAGCGGTCGCCGATGCTCCCGTCGCCTTGCGGGACGAGGATCCCGTGACGGTCATCTACACGTCGGGAACTTCGGGGGACTCGAAGGGTGTCGTTCTCACCGTCGGCAATCTCAACCACATGCTCTCCTGCACGATGCAGCGGATGGACGAGCTCATGCACGGTCTTTCGGCTCAGGAGCGCGTGTTCCACTACCTGCCGTTCTGCTTCGCCGGGTCGTGGATCCTTCTCCTCTCCAGCCTCACGCGTCGCAGCCTGCTGACCCTGGCCACCGACCTGGACAAGCTGGCCGAGCAGCTGCGCGTCGGGGCACCCCACTACTTCCTGAACGTGCCAATCCTGCTCGAGCGCATCCGCGAGGGGATCGACCGCAAGCTGAGCTCCGCGTTCGCGCCGATCCGCGCTCTGTACGTGAAAGCGTGCGCGGCGTGGTCGAGGCAACAGGCCGGGCAGACCACGCCGCTCGATTCGATGTGGCTGGCGCTGGCGCGCGTGATTCTCTTCCGCAGCATCAAGCGCAGGATCAGTCCCAACCTCGTCGCACTCATCTGCGGATCGGCACCGCTCTCGAGCCAGACGCAGCTTTTCTTCGAGATGCTGGGGATCACCGTGCTGCAGGTGTATGGGCTCACCGAGACCACGGCCATCTGCACGATGGATCGACCGCGTGGGAAGCGGCGTGCGGGTTACGTCGGACACGCGATCGCCGGCACCGAGATGAAGCTGGGCGAGAACAGCGAGATCCTCGTGCGGGGCCCTCACATCTTTCCCGGCTATTGGCAGCGCCCGGAAGCCACGGCCGAATGCATTCGCGACGGCTGGCTGCACACGGGGGACCAGGGCGAAGTCGATGCCGACGGCAACTGGCGCATCATCGGACGGGTGAAAAACGTCATCGTGTTGAGCTCGGGCCACAACGTGGCGCCCGACCCGATCGAGGAGAGTCTGCAGCGCGCGGTGCCGGGCGCCGAGCAGGTGGTCGTCGTCGGTCACGAGCGCAAGCACTTAAGTGCGATCTTCACCGGGAACCCGCTGTGTGAGCGCATCGATGCGGTGCTCGAGGAGCTGAACGCAGCGCTGCCCCACTACAAGAAGGTGCGCGCCTACCACGTGCACCCGGAGCCCTTCTCGATCGAGAACGGCTTCCTGACCGCGAACGGCAAGCTCAAGAGGCAGCGCGTCCTCGAGCAGCTGGAGCCGGAGATCGAACGCATGTACAACGGCGCGGGTGGTTGAGGGCTTCTCCCTGCCGGACGGAGGATCGATGGCGGAACGACGTCCCAAGGCGCTTTCGTGGCAGCTGGTCGACGGGACGGTCGAGCTGCAGCTCCACCGCGCGCCGTGCAACGAGATCGGCACCACCATGCTCGCCGAGCTCGAGCAGTTCGTCGCCGCTCTGGACGAGCTGCGCGACGACGCCCACGCGATGATCGTGTACAGCGGTCTCGATGCCGGCTTCTGCGCCGGGGCGGACCTGCGCGAGCTCTATGCGGGAATGCAGGAGGTGTCGGCGCTGGAGCGGATCGACGCTGTCCGAGCCTTCCTGCACAGGATCCATGCGGTCATGAACGCGCTCGATGCTTGGCCGCATCCCACGATCGCAGCGGTGCACGGAGTGTGCTTCGGCGGCGGCTTGGAGTTGGCGCTCGTGTGCGACATCATTGTTGCCGATCGCATGGCGCGTTTCTGTTTTCCGGAGTTGCGACTCGGCCTGGTTCCCGGTTTCGGCGGAATTCCACGCTTGAAACGCGACATCGGCAACGGCGTCGTGCGTGATCTTCTGCTCACCGGACGGAGCCTGAACGCAACGCGCGCGCATGCGGTGGGGCTCGTCGGCCAACTGGTGTCCGAGGGGAACGCGCTGAAGGTGGCGCGGACGACAGCAGCCCAGGTCGGCAAGTTCGATCGCACGACGGCCGCGGCGGCGAAGGAGTTCATCAAGCCGATTCCGCACGCGGAGCTGCAGCGCGAAATCGAGCTTTTCTGCGAGCTCCTGGCGCGTCCCGCCGTGGAGGAAGCGCTGCGCAAGTTCGTGCAGAGCAACGAGGTGCAGCCCTACCTACCATGATGGGCTGCCGGGGAGTCGACGCCAATGCGAACACAGGAACAAACACTCGGTGAGATTCTTCAACTTGCGGCGGAGCACTTCAAGGTGCCGCGCGAGAAGCTGACGCCGGAAGACGATTTCTTCGAGAAGCTCGGCATCGACAGCCTGCAGGCTCTCGAGCTCTTGACGCGTCTCGAAAACCACTTTCACGTCGAGCTGCCGGACTACGAGATGCAGGGTGTGAGCGACTTTCGCACTCTCGCCCAACGCATCCAGGAGCGCTTGTAGGATGATCGATCTCGATCAGCACGAATGCGTCGGAAGCGCACTCGAGGCCGCGATGCAGCGCTGGCCCAACGAGATCTGTCTGATCGAGGCGGATCGAGAGCGTGAGAACTGCCGGCTGACCTACCGCGACTTCGATGCCCGGGGCCGCAGCCTGGCGCGGGCGCTCGAGGCACATGGCTTCGGCTCGGGAGAGCGCGCCGCGATCATCATGAGCAACCAGTCGAAGTGGCTGCTCAGTGCCTACGCCCTGTTCCTGCGCGGCGGCGTCCTGGTGCCGCTCGATTTCAAGCTCACTGGAGGGGAGCACGTGCAGCTCCTCGAGCACTCGGAGTCCCGGGTTCTGGTCACCGAGTACCACTTCTGGCGCAACATCACACGCGCGCACGGCTTCGCTCGCTTGCAGC
Source organism: Candidatus Latescibacterota bacterium (assembly GCA_020349025.1). GTDB lineage: Bacteria > Krumholzibacteriota > Krumholzibacteriia. The sequence continues at coordinate 753,469 of CP070763.1, forward strand.
TCGACCTCGTTCTGGTCACGGAGGCGCCAGAAAACGCCGACCTGATGGGAGCGCGACGCTGGGAGGAGTTCTACGGCGCGGGGGATCCTGCCATCGAAGCGCGCCAGCGCCGCGACATGGCGTGCATCGTCTACTCCTCCGGCACCGGGGGGCGTCCGAAGGGTTGCGTCCTCACGCACGACAACTATCTCGAGCAGTGCAAGGCGTTGACGCGCCTCTACAAGTTCGCGCCCGGATTCCGCTACCTGAGCGTTCTGCCCACGAACCACGCCATCGACTTCATGGTGGGGTTCTTCGGACCCTTCGTGTGCGGCGCCACCGTGGTGCACCTGCGCACGCTACGCCCCGAGTTCGTGCGCGACGCCTTTCCCCGCTACAAGATCACCTACATGGCGCTTGTGCCGATGGTGCTGAAGAACCTCGAGCGCGGGCTGCGTCAGCGGATCGCCGCCCTGCCGCCCGCGCGCCGCTGGCTCGTGCAGCGCTTGATCCGGCTCAATCGCGCCTTGGTCGGCAACCGTCCCAACGTCAAGCTGAGCCGCTTCCTGCTGCGTCCGATCCATCGAGCCTTCGGCGGACATCTGCGCATGCTCTTCGTCGGTGGGGCGTTCACCGAGCCGGAGACGCTGGAGTTCTTCTTCGATCTCGGCATTCCGGTCGCCAACGGCTACGGCCTCACCGAGGCGGGGACGGTGATCACGGTGAACGACATGCGACCGTTCCGTTCCGACAGCGTGGGCAAGCCGCTCCCCGGTACCGACGTGCGCATCGTCTCACCCGATTCCGAAGGCATCGGCGAGGTTGCGGCGCGCGGCCGCACGATCATGTCGTTCTATCTGGATGATCCCGAGCTCACGTCGGCGACGATCGTGGATGGATGGCTGATGACCGGGGACCTGGGGCGTCTCGACCGCAGCGGCCACCTGCAGCTCTTTGGACGCAAGAAGAACATGATCGTCACGTCCGGTGGTAAGAACATCTATCCCGAAGACATCGAGAATGCCTTCGTGGGGATCCCCGTCAAGGAATACTGCATCTATGCCGCCGACTTTCTGTGGCCGGAGCGCGTTCCCGCAAGCGAGCAGCTCGTCATGGTGTTGCGGCTGGAGCCGGGACAGGAGTTCACGGACGCGTTGCGCGACGAGTTGGAGTCGCACAACCGGCGACTGCCCGATTTCAAGCGCATTCACGGCTTCACGCTGTGGAACGAGGATTTCCCGCGCACCGCGTCCATGAAGGTGAAGCGCGAGCAGCTCGCGCAGGAGATCCGCTCCAACCTGCAGCGCCAGACCGCCCTCGTGGAGATATGACCCGTTCAACCGACGATCCGCGCTACTTCGTGGTACTCAACCGCGCAGCCGGCGGGGGCCGCTGTGGCAAGCTTGCGTATGCACAGCTCGGTCGCCTGCGCTCACACGGGATCGAGTACGAGGTGGCGGAGAGCGCGCACCCGGGTCACGCCACGCGGCTCGTGCGCGACGCCTACCGCAGCGGTTTCCGGCGTTTCGTGGCGATGGGGGGCGACGGCACCGGGTACGAGATCGTGAACGGGCTGTTTCCCGAGGCCAGCGGCGAGGGGGCCACCCTGGCTTTCCAGCCGCTCGGAACCGGCAACTCCTTCCTGCGCGATTTCAGCACGGAAGGGCTGGAGCACGCGACGAACGCACTGATCGAAGGGCGCACGCGCCGCTGCGACGTCCTGCGCCTCACGCATCGCGACGGCGAGCTCTACTACATCAATCTGCTCAGCATCGGTTTCACCGCGGACGTCGCAAGTCTCACCAACCGCCGCTTCAAGCGTTTCGGACATCTCGGGTACCTTCTCGGCGTCTTCGTGTGCCTCGTGCGTCTGCCGCGCCGCCCCTTCCCGCTATGCGTCGACGGCGAGGAGGAGATCGACCGCCGGCGGCATCTTTTCATCACCTTCAACAACAGCAAGTTTACCGGTGGCACGATGATGATCGCGCCGCAGGCGGATACCGCGGACGGCCTCGTCGAGTACGTGCGTTGGGGACCGGTCGGCCGCTTGGAGCTGATCCGCAACATCGGGACCCTGTACGATGGCACGCACGTGAATCATCCGCTGGCGTCGCGCAGCGGCGTGCGTCGAGTCGATTTCCACCTGGACGGGCCGGTCGACGTCATGGTGGACGGCGAGGTGCTGCGGCTGCATCCGCTGGTGCTGGAGGTCCTGCCGGGCGTGCTGAACGTCGTGGTGTGAGGAGGGCTCATGACGACGGTGTGGCTTGTCATCCGCTCGCTCGTGCTGTGGACGCTCAGCATCGTGCACTTCTTCGTCGTCTGCACTTTCCTGGTCCTCTTGAGCCTGTTCAAGGACCCGCGCTACAACGACCGTCCACAGCGCGTGTTTTTTCGCAACGTCCTGCGGGTTCTCGGCGTGCGCTTTCGCGTGCGCTACTCGCCCGGGTTCGATCCCAGCCGCACGGCGCTCTTCATCTGCAACCACGTCAACATCTTCGATCCGATGGTGATCTACTCGGCGATTCCCCAGTTCGTACGCGGCATGGAGCTGGAGTCGCACTTCAAGATCCCCGCCTACGGCTGGATGGTGGGACGCTTCGGCAACATTCCTCTACCGAAGAAGCACGGGAAAGCGGAGATGCGCGAGCTGGCGCGCCGCATTCTTGCCGCGCTGCAGGGTGGCGTCAGCATCATCGTGTTTGCCGAGGGGCACCGCACACGCGATGGCCGCGTGGCGCCGTTCCAGCGAGGGATCTTCCGGATGGCCACCCAGTTCGGCTATCCGATCGCGCCGATGAGCATCACGGGGTCCTACCAGCTCAAGCGGCGCAACAGCTGGCTTTTGAGACCGGCAACGATCGAGGTCTATCTCCACGATCTCGTGGAGACCGAGGGGCTGCAACCGGGCGATGCCGATGCGTTGCGCGATCGCGTGCACCAGGCTGTCTCGAGACCCGTGGACTCTTCGCTCGGGATCGTCGACGCGAGCGCAGAGCTCCGCAGCTATCGCACCGTCGGCTCGCGCACCGAAGTCGCGTCCGATCACGCAACGGCGTCATGAGCCGAGAACACTCGGGGCATCTCACCCACGCGGGTTCATGCGTTGCGTGAATTCTGTTTAGTCGAAGTCCCGATCCATAATCGTTTTGCGGCCGTCCTTGCGCGCATTCTCGATGGCCTGATCACAAAGGGATCGAATCATGTCGGAAAGCTTCGGTGCGACGTTTCCCGCCGTGTTCATTCCGGATGCGTTGCGGATGTAGTTCTTCAGCTTCGAGACGACCACCAGCACTTCCTGATCGCTCATCTTCAACCTCCGATGCGTTGCACCAGCCTCGAATCTTCGGGCGGAACACGATAGCAGATCGGCTGCGTCGGGTCACCCATCTGTGTCGGCGGCGGCGGCCGGGGAAATCGGGTCAGGTGGCCCGGCCCCGATGCGCGGAAACCAAGCGTGACAAACACTTGCGTTGAAAGGTCTACTGCGATTCGTGCTACACTCTTTGCCTCTTCGTCATGCTCAGATTCCGCGAGGGAGCCCGAATGTCGGCGCACGCCGAGCTTCTGGATGTCACGTCGCGACGCCCGAAGGCTCCGACCGTGGATGTTGCACATGCGCGGAAGATCGCCCGCGATGTGTTTGGAATCGAGGCGACGGCGTCACTGCTTCCCAGCTACATCGATCGCAACTTTCTGCTCGACGTCGCAACGGGTGATCGCTGGGTCTTGAAAATCGCAAACGCACTCGAGTCGGAATCGACGCTCGACCTGCAGAATCGTGTCATGGCACGTCTGGCAGAGCTCGACGTCCGCGTGGGCCCGACCGTTCGGCCATCGTTGAATGGGCGCGAGATCGAGTGCGTGGAGGTGGATGGCAGTTCGCACTTCGTGCGCGTCGTGTCCTATCTCGATGGCCCTCTGTTGAAGGAGAGCACAAAGCGGGCATCCAAGACGTGGGAAGGTCTCGGCGATCTTCTGGGGCACGTGGACAAGGCGCTCACCGGATTCTCCCATCCCGCGATGCACCGCAAGCTGCGCTGGGATCTGGCCCATGCGGATTGGACCATGGGGCGGGCTTTTCTGCACGAAAAGGAGCGCCGCAAGCTCGTCGAGTACTTCCAGACACAGTTTCTGGCTACGGTGATGCGCAAGCTTCCCGAGCTGCCACGGGGCGTCATCTACAACGACGCGAACGATGCCAATCTCGTCATCCGGGAAGAGGGCGGTGCGGCCCGGGTCGTGTCGCTGTTCGACTTCGGCGACGTGGTGGAGACCGCGCGCATCTTCGAGTTGGCGATCGCTTGCGCCTACGCGATCCTCGACCAGGAGGATCCGTGCGCTGTGATGTGCCACCTGGTGCGGGGTTATGCCAAACGAGTCGAGCTCTCGGATGTCGAGCTCGAGGTTCTGTTCGCCGCGGTGTGCATGCGCCTGGTCGTCAGCGTAACGGTGTCGGCGCTCGATGCGAAGCTCGAGCCGGAAAACGAGTACGTCCGCGCGAGCGAGCGCTCCGCCTGGGCGGCGCTGGATGATCTGGCGGCTCTCGACCCGCGGCTCGTCACGCGAGCCTTGAAGGCGGCACGCCACGAGGCCTGTCCTGCCGCCGGATCGGAGCGCGCGGGTCGGGAGATCTCGGGGTCACTTCCAAGAAGCCGCGCCCTCGCGCTCCGGCACCGTCACGTGGGCCCATCCCTTGCGCTCTCCTATCGCCAGCCGCTCGAGATCGAGCGGGGTCGCATGCAATACCTCTACGACAAGAGCGGGCGCGCCTATCTCGATTGCGTCAACAACGTCGCCCACGTCGGGCATTGCCACCCACACGTCGTGGAAGCGGCGCAGCGCCAAATCGAGACGCTCAACACCAACACCCGCTATCTACACGATCACATCGCGCTGTACGCGCAACGCCTCGCCTCTCTCTTCCCCGATCCGCTGCAGGTGTGTTACTTCGTCAACTCGGGCAGCGAGGCGAACGAGCTGGCTCTGCGGCTGGCGCGTACCTACACCGGCCGCCACGACATGATCGCGATCGCGGGTGGCTACCACGGCCACACGACGTCCCTGGTGGAGCTGAGCCCTTACAAGCACGCCGGTCCCGGGGGCGCAGGCGCGCCCGAGTGGTTGCACGTTGTTCCGTGCCCCGATCTCTACCGCGGCTGCTATCGCGATGATGACGCCGATGCGCCTGGCAAGTACGCGGCGCACGTTGCGGCGGCGGCGGCGCGCGGCCGCCGCTTGGGGCGCGAGATCGCAGGTTTTTTCGCCGAGCCGCTGATCGGCTGCGGCGGGCAGGTGGTGCCGCCGCACGGTTACCTGCGGCAGGCGTTCGAACATGTGCACGAAGCGGGCGGCGTCTGCATCGCCGACGAGGTGCAGGTGGGCTTCGGCCGCGTCGGGACGTCGATGTGGGGGTTCGAAATGCACGACGTCGTCCCCGACATCGTCACGCTCGGCAAGCCGATCGGCAACGGCCATCCGCTGGCGGCGGTGGTGACGACTGCGGAGATCGCGGCTGCGTTCGACAACGGCATGGAGTTCTTCAGCACCTTCGGTGGCAACCCGGTTTCGTGTGCCATCGGTCTCGCCGTGCTCGACGTCATCGAACGCGAGGGTCTGCAGGAGCACGCGCTTCGGGTCGGGAACCATCTGCTTGCTGGCTTCCAGGATCTCGCGCAGCACCACGAGGAGATCGGCGACGTGCGCGGGAGCGGTCTCTATCTCGGCGTGGAGCTCGTTCAAGATCGTCGGACGCGCCGACCCGACGCAGGTGTTCTCGCTTCCGCAATCGAGAGCGCGCGTGACACCGGTGTCCTGCTCAGTGCCGACGGGCCCGACCACAACGTCTTGAAGATCAAGCCGCCGCTGCCTTTCACCGTGTCGGACGCGGATCTGCTGCTTTCGGTTTTCGACTCCGCTCTGTCGGAAGCGAAGAACGAGTGGCGTGCCGGCGAAGCCCGCTAGAGCGTCGTTCAGGGTGCGTCACTCTTGTGGGCGTGCGCCCGCGTCAGCATGTCCTCCTGCCACTCCTCCTGGTGGCAGGTGCCCGTGCAGAACGACTTCTCCGGCGTGACGAGGCCTGCCGCCTTGGCCAACCCCGGATCTTTCATGATCGACAGCTTCTTGTACTCGCTCCCAGGACCGTGACACGCCTCGCAATCGAGGGGCGGAGTCAACCCCGCGTGTGCGCTCGTCGCCCACGATGCGTGCTGGACCTTGTGGCACATCTTGCATTTCGCGGCACCGATGTAGGTGAGGCCGGGCTTGGTTGCGGGCACCGCCACCACGTCGCCAGCAGGGTCGGCAGCTGGTTGCGCTGCGCCTGGGGTCTCCTGGGCCTGCGTGACCGGCGAGGTTTCCGACGCCGGGACGGGCGCGGACGGCGGCTCGGTTGACGGGGTGGGCGCGGTCTCGGGCGCCGGCTCCGGAGCGGATTGCTCTTCTGCCTGCGTCACCGCCTCATCCCGAGCCGGCGCTCGATCCGTTTCATCTCCGCTCGAGCAACCCGTCATTGGTACCCAGACCAGAGCGAGGACGACGACACCCCGTAACAGACACTGGCATCGCATCATGACGGTCCCCCCACGCTGCTCTCGAACAGAAGCGAGGTCGATTGGCACGCGGACTCTTCGTGCGGCGAAGAGCCGACGCTCAAGGGACGACATCGGTTCCGGGGCCGCACGTCCGGTCATGGCGTCGAGCCGCAGCTGGTTGCTCTTCGCGACGCGCGGCTCGTCG
>CP070763.1:760285-786498 GCA_020349025.1 Candidatus Latescibacterota bacterium
GCAGGTGCGCTACCGGACTGCGCCACGCCCCGTCAATGGCCCGCTGGATCGTTCCACGGGCGAGGCCATCGTAGCAGCCCCGCAGGTCCGCGGACAACCAGCGGCAAGAACCTCCGTGCCAGCGTTTCTCGCAGCCAGCGCCCGCCGGGCGCTAGCCCGCGCCGAGTCGTGGCTCCAGGAGAGCGCGGAACTCGCGCGCCAGCTCCCGCCCGTGCTCGGCCGCGTCCCGCGCACGCTCGAGCGCCTCGGCGTTGCGCTCCTCGTGCTGCGCTCCGGGGTCCTGGAGCGCGCCGGGCCGTGGTCCCCAGCGCGCGAACTCGCGGCGGTCGTCCGAGAAGAAGATGAAAAGCGGCAGCGGCGCGCCCGCACCGGCGAAGAAACGCAACAGGTCGGCACATTCGTCGGCGTTGAAGATCCGCATCCAGATGCGTTGTCCGAGGCTGAAGAGGTGTTCCGCCTGGGCGACGGCGATACGCGAGTCGATCTCCTGGCACTCGGCGAACACGGCCACACGCACCTTGCGTGGGTAGTGGGTGAAGAAGCGGCGCATCGCGTCTTCGATCTCGACGGCGTCGAAGGCGGACTCGATCTCGCCACGCACCTGCGCGGCGGCGTCGATCCACTCCAGGAAGGTGCGGCCGCGGGCCCAGCCGTTCTCCCCCAGCCCACCGTAGGCCGGTGGCTCCGGAGCGCTTCCCCCACCCGCGATGGGGATTCGCACGGGCATGTCTCAATCCAGCCGCTTGCGGATCTCCTGCAGCTCGCGCTTGAGCTCCCGCAAGACGTCGTCGCCTTGAACCGGAGCCACGACTGCGGTCGCCACGCGCGCCGCCGGCTCTTCGCGACGCGTAACGCGCTCCTTGAGCTGCATGCGCGCGCCCTGGATCGTGTAACCCTGCTGGTACAGGAGGTCCCGGATGGTCATCACCATCTTGATGTCCTTCTCGCGGTAGCTGCGGTTCCCGGCGCGATTCTTCTTGGGACGCAGGTCGGGGAACTCGGACTCCCAGTAGCGCAGCACGTGCGGCTTCACGCCCGTCATCTCGGCGACTTCGCTGATCGAGAAGTACAGCTTGTTCGGGATGGTCATGGGGCTCCTCTCGTTGCGCTCCAGGTTTCCGCTTTCGGGGCCCGAAGCATGAGATCGCGCAGCGCGACCTTCGGGTCTTTGTTGCGAAACAAGATTTCGTGCACCTGCGTTGCGATCGGCATCTCGATGTCGTGCTGCTGCGCGAGCTCGACGGCTGCGCGCGTCGTGTGCACGCCTTCGGCCACCTGGCCGAGATCAGCCAGCGCGGCGTCCAGGCGGTGCCCCTTTCCGATCGCTTCACCCAGGTTGCGATTGCGACTGTGCCGGCTCGTGGCCGTGGTCACGAGGTCACCGAGGCCGGCGAGGCCCGCGAACGTCTCCATGCGCGCTCCGAGCGCCAGTCCCAACCGGGCCATCTCCGCCAGTCCGCGCGTCAGCAACGCGCCCCGGCTGTTGTCCCCGAACCCGAGGCCGTCGCAGATCCCCGCCGCGATTGCGATCACGTTCTTGAGCGACACGGCCAGCTCCACACCGACGAGATCGGGATTCGTGTAGACGCGGAAGGCCTCGGTCGTGAACAGCTCCTGAGTACGTTTCAGGACGCTCGCGTCGGTGCCGGCAACGACGACCGTCGTCGGCATGCCGCGCGCGACCTCCTCCGCGTGACTCGGGCCGACGAGCGAGACGATGGAAGAGGCAGGGTGTGGCAGCTCGCTTGCGAGGACTTGCGACATGCGACAGCGGCTGCCGAGCTCGAGTCCCTTCGAGACGTTGACGATGACCTGTTCCCGAGGCGCCGCCGGAGTGCGCGCGAGCGCCCGCGCCAGGTCGCGCATGGCATGCGAGGGAACCGCTGCGACCAGCGTCGAAGCCGCCTCGATGGCGGCCGCGAGATCCTCCACGATGCGGACGCTTTCCGGGATGTGCACGCCTGGGAGGAAGCGTTCGTTCTGGCGCGAGGCGCGCACGGCGGCGGCGCGCTCGGCACGATGATCCCACAGGAGCGGCTCGCGCGGAGCGAGGAGCACGGCGAGCGCCGTCCCCCAGCTTCCAGCTCCGAGAACCGCAACCTGGCTCATGCTGCCTCCCTCATCCATGACGCGAGACGCCGCGACCGGCAAACAGGCCGCGCTCGTTCCTGTGAACGAGCCGCGCAATGTTCGATGCGTGCTTCACCCAGACGACGGCCACGAGTGCGCACACGAGGCCGAGTCGCGTCCAGTCGAGCTCGCCGCGCCACATGCCCACGGCGTACATCGCGATCGGCAGACAAAGCGATCCGAGCAGGCTGCCGAGCGACACGATGCCACCGCTGAGCAGGAACGCCAGCGCGAAAACCGTGAACGCCAGCAGGAAGGGAATCGGTTCCAGGGAGGCGAACACTCCCGCCGAGGTCGCGATCCCCTTGCCGCCGCGAAAGCCGAGATAGGGCGGAAACATGTGGCCGAGAATGGCAGCGACGCCGCAGAGCGTGGCCAGCGTCGCGCTCGTGAGGCCCGAGGGTGGAACGCAGCGCGGGGCGATCAGGAGCACGGCCACGACCCCTTTGAGCACGTCGAGCAGCAGCACCGGAATGGCGACACGCGCACCCAGGACGCGAAAGGTGTTGGTGGCGCCGAGATTGCCGCTGCCGACACGGCGCAGATCGACACCACCGATGAAGCGTCCGGCGAGCCAGCTCCACGGGATGCCTCCAACCAGAAACGCGAGCAGAAGTCCCCCCATCCAGCTCATGACGCCTCCGCAGCAGCAGCGGCGCGGCCGCCCGGACTGGGGCGTAGCTCGAGCCGCAGTGCCGTCCCGGGGAACCCGAAAGCGGAGCGCAGCGCATTGTTCAGGTAGCGAATGTAGGCACGCTCGAAATAGACCGGGTTGTTGACATAGATGGCGAAGCGTGGCGGCTTCACCGCCACCTGACAGCCGTACTTGACGTTGCCGCTCCCCCCGCGGTGGTAGTGCGGCGGCCGCCGCTGGAAGGCCTCCTCGAGGACGCGGTTCACCTGGGTCGTGGTCACTTCGCGCGCGCGAGCCTCTCCAACCATCCATGCGAGCTCGAGGGGCTTGTGGATGCGCTGGTGCGATCGCGCCGAGATGAAGAGCAGCGGCGCGTAGCGGACGAAGGCAAACTCCTCGTGGAAATCGCGTGTGTATTCGTCAATCGTACGCGCGTCCTTTTCGACGAGGTCCCACTTGTTGTAGCAGGCGACGATTCCCTTTCCAGCCTTGTGGATGCGGCCGGCGATGCGCGTGTCCTGCTGCGTGTTCTTCTCGGAGGCATCGAGCATGAGAATGCAGACGTCGGCGCGCTCGATGCTGCGCAGCGCGCGCAGTGCCGAAAAGACGTCGACGGCGTCCGACATGCGCGCCCGGCGCCGGATGCCCGCGGTGTCGATCAGGTCGATCGTGTTGCGGTTCCAGCGCAGACGCGAATCGATCGAATCGCGTGTGGTCCCCGGGTCGGGTGACACGAGCGCGCGCTCCTCACCCAGCAGCGCGTTCACGAGCGAGCTCTTGCCGACGTTGGGGCGCCCGACGATGGCAACCCGAAGATCGGCATCGCTCTCCGGCTGCGTCGACAAGTTGGCAGGCAGGCGTTCGATCACCGCATCGAGCAGATCGCCGACCCCCGTGCCGTGCAACGCCGAGATCGCCATCGGTTCCCCGAGTCCGAGCTTCCAGCACTCCGCCGCGAGGCTGGGTCCAGCCGCCCCCTCACTCTTGTTCGCCACCAGCACGACCGGTTTTCGGCGTCGCTGCACCAGGCGCGCGAGCTCCTCGTCGAGGTCCGTGATGCCCGCCTGCACGTCGACGACCAAGAGGAGCAGGTCGGCCTCGTCGAGCGCCACGAGCGCGCTTTCACGCACGAGCGCCTCCATGCCCTCGTGCGCGCGTGGCAACAGTCCACCCGTATCCACGACATAGAAGGGTCGCCCGTTCCAGCTGGTGGCTCCGTAGTGGCGGTCGCGGGTGACACCGGACGTATCGTGCACGACGGCTTCCCGTCGGTGCAGGACCCGGTTGAAGAGCGCCGATTTCCCGACGTTGGGTCGGCCCACGATGGCCACGGTCGCACGCTTCGCCACGCGGTCACCCTCCCGCTTCAGATGTGCCCTGAAAAGAACACCGGAATCTACTATCACAGCACGACCTAGGGGTCAAAGAAAAGTGCGACTCGAAGGGGAAGAGGCAAGTCGTTGTGGGTGTGGGCGATGCAGGTGCGGGTTGGGGCTACGACTCGAGGCCGAAGACCTCGGTGAGCCAGTCCACGATCAGCGTTTCCACGTTCCACGAAAGTCCAAGCATCCGAACGCCGTGCAGATCGGCGACTGGAAACACCTTCATCTTGAAGCCGGGGTTGTCGCGCATCACCTCGGCAATGTCACTAGCGCCGCGCCCCAAGTACTGCTTCGGAATGATGATGTAGAGTGGTCGGTTGCCATATCCCTCGGCCCACTCCAAAAGCGGGGCGTTGAAGTAGTTCTTCGCCGGGCTCATGGCGATGCCCGCACCAAGGTCGGGGTTGCGAGAGAACGCCTGGATGGTGAGATTGGCGCAGTGCTCCCCCCCCACGACCGCGATGCGCTCGGGCGGGACCTCCTGCTTCTGCGTCAACCACGCGATCGCGGCCTCGACGTCGTGGATCATGTCGAGGTAGGGCTGGCGGTTGCGGCGGCGCATCTCGGCGTAGACGTCCGGAGCGAGCTCCTTCGACTGGCCGTGGCCGCGCAGATCTGGCGCCAGGATCTGGAAGCCTGCGCGGTAGAGCGGCGTGATGAGGCTGTTCCAGTGCTCATGCCGGCTGCCCGGATTGTGCAGGAGGAGCGCGACCGGAGCCGTCTCGTCGTTCGAGCGCGCGTACCAGAAAGCGGCGATGCGCACGCTGTCCGCTGTGACCAACTCGAACACTTCCGGCTGCGGCTGCGCCGCGGCCGGCCGCCCGACAGCGCACCACGCGAGCGCCAGGCCGAGTGTTGCAAGCACCGCTTTCCGTCGCACCGTCGACCCCCTCTGACTCCCAATCATGATAGCGACAAACCCGCGTTCTCTGCAAACGGGCCTTTCGTTGGGGGGCGAAAGCAACGGCCGGCGGGGAGCCGGCCGTCTACGAAGCGCGGTCGAGGCGCGTGCCAGCGCGCTAGTCGCGGAACAGGCTCTTGACGTTCGTCCACGGCGTGTCCTTGACGGCCGTGGCGCACGACTGCGTGTTCAACGATCCGGTGATCGCCGAGGTCACCACGGTGTCGATGTCGACGCCGCCATTGGCATCCCCCCTGCCGCCGCAGAGGGGCGTACCGCTGCCGCAACTCATGTCGATGGCCGCAAGGAGCGTGTGGGGTTGGTCGAACTCGTTGCCGTCCAGCTTACCGTTGCCGTTGCCGTCCGCAACACGAAGCATCACCGTTGCAGTGCCGTCGAACGCAAGCTCGGCGCCCTCCAAGTGCATGGAGACATCGGCGAACGTGGCGACGAACGACCCGTTTCCGTCGTAGGTGTACATGCTCTTGAGGTAATCCCTACGCTCGGCCGAGTTCGTCGGCCAGGCGCTCTCGTCGAACATCATGGACCAGTTGCCGGGTGCCATGTTGCCGCCGAGGATGAATCCGACGTAGCCCGCCTTCCCGACCGTCATCAATCCCTGCGGCGTTCCGGTGTCGGATGCGAGAACGAAGTCGTTCGTCCCGCAGCTCTGTGCAGAAGCCTGCGACGCCAGAAGCAGAGCAGAGAGCATCCCAGCTGCAAGAACAATGAAGTGCGACTTCACGTGGCGCCTCCTCGAGAAGCTTTGCGTGATGCGGCGCAGCTTAGGAGCGGCGTCTGGAAGAGTCAAGGAAAAGCAAGCTCAACGGCTGTGCGGGAACATGTTGCGCGTGCTTCAACTGCGCAAGGATTGCCTGGCGGGCGCGAGGATTTGACGCGAACCTCGTGCACACTGGCTCCACGGGTGATCACCACGCATCTTTTGTCGTCATGCGGCGCACTGCTTCAGCTGCCGCGCCTTCGTTGAGCGTCGGAGCCCGCACGAAGGAAACCCCCAGGATCGTTGTCGCCGTCGCATTTCACCCAGTGTCTTCACTTCATTCTGCAAGTACCTGTCGATCGGTCCGATGCAAGGCGCGAGCGAGCGCCCCGGTGCGCTTCCTGGGAGCGGCTCGAGAGGGCTCTTGGGGGCGTCGGGTAGCCCCTTGCGGTGGATATGACCCAGGCGTACCTTGGAGTAGCTTGCTCGGGACGTGGTGGCGTGCCCCTGTGCTTCCCGCAGGGCGTACGATCTGCCACGGTGCCGGTCTCAGGAGCGGATCGGTGTCGGCTGGCGCCCCGCTCTCCTCAACCAGCCGGACGGCCGTCGAGCCTCGTTGTCGCCGTTGCTCGTTGGCAGCGCAGGACTTACGACCGATCTGTCCCTCAGGGCCGAAGGGCGTTCCCGGTTTCACGGCACGCGTCCGACGGTCCTTGTCCCATCCTCACCACGCTGGATCGCGCCACCCTCGTGTGACATCCTGTGCCGCACGAGGGTGAGCATGATCGAACTCACGTTTCTGGGTGCCGCCGGAACCGTCACCGGCTCGAAGACGCTGCTGCGGGTCGGCGACGACCAGCTGCTCGTCGACTGCGGCCTTTTCCAGGGGCTCAAGCAGCTCCGCCTCCTCAACTGGCAGGAGCCGGAGTGGGACCCGGGCGGCGTGGCCTGGCTGCTTCTGACGCACGCCCACATCGACCACTCCGGGTTTCTTCCGCGCCTGGGACGCTACGGCTTTCGCGGGCGCATCCTCTGTACGGCAGCCACCGCCGAGCTCGCCCAGGTCCTGCTGCGCGACTCGGCACACATTCAGGAAGAGGACGCCGAGTGGCTGAACCGCAAGGGGTTGTCGAAGCACAAGCCGGCACTGCCTCTCTACGACCGCAACGACGTCGAGCGCATCCTGCGTCGCTTCGAAGTGCGCGACTACGACAGCTGGTTCCATCTCGGCAAACAGGTGCGAGCGCGCTTCCGAAACGCAGGACACATCATCGGCTCGGCAACCGTCGAGGTGGAGATCGCCAGCAACGCGCGCACGCGACGCATTCTGTGGAGCGGTGACGTCGGGCGTTTCGACATGCCTCTGAACCCGGATCCGGCGCCGCCGGAGGCAGCAGACTACGTCATCATCGAGTCCACCTACGGTGACCGGACACACCCGGCAGAGCCCCCATTGGCTTCGATGCAGCCGCTTCTCGAGCGCATGCTCGAGAAGCGCAGCATCCTGCTGGTGCCCGCGTTTGCGGTGGGACGCGCGCAACAGATCATCTACATGGCGCGAGAGCTGATCACGAGCGGGCGGTTGCCTGCGTTTCCCGTCTACCTCGACAGTCCGATGGCCGTCGACGCAACAGAGATCTATTGCCGCTATCCCGATCATCACACACTGCCCGACGACAAGCTCATGGGCGACGGCTGCGTGCTGTACGGCCCCAACGTCCACCTGGTCCGTAGCGTCGAAGCTTCGAAACGTCTCAACGCGTTGGAGGGCCCCGCGCTGCTCATCTCGTCGAGCGGCATGCTGTCGGGTGGCCGCGTGTTGCACCATCTCAAGCGCTTGCTCCCCGACCGCCGCTGCACGATTGCGCTCGTCGGTTACCAGGCGATAGGAACACGCGGACGTGCCTTGCAGGAGGGTGCGGAGACGCTCAAGATCCATGGCCAGCACGTCCCCGTGCGCGCGCGTGTCGAAGATCTGGGGAGTCTCTCCGGTCACGCCGATCACACCGAGTTGCTGCGCTGGCTCTCCCCCGTCGAGCGCAAACCGCAGCGCGTCTTCGTGACCCACGGTGAGGAGCAGGCCGCCGAGGCGTTCGCGGCCGCGCTTCACAGCGAGCGTGGCTGGGAGAGCGTCGTCCCGACGCTCGGGGAGCGCTTCGCGCTCGATTGACCGCCGTGGCGACAAGGAGCGAAAGGAAGGGAATGAGCGACAAGGAACCAGCGTCGAACGCTTCCGATGGCATGAGCGCCGAGATGCAGGACCCGGAGGCGGTCGAGCGTGTGCGCCGCATTCTCGACTCCCCTTCCTACATTCGCGCCTACGAAGACGTCGATTTCCTGATGCGCCATGATCTGCGCTCGGTGCGACTCGAGCTCGAGCTGCTGAAGCCAGAGCTGATCCTGCGGCAACATCGAATTCGCTCCACGATCGTCGTGTTCGGGGGCACTCGCATCGTGGAGGAGAGTCTGGCGCGCCGCCGGGTCGAAGCGCTCGAGCAGGAGCTGCAACGCAGCGGGACGAACGCGGAGCTGGAGCGGCGGCTGGGTGTGGCGCGCCGCGTTCTCGCCAAGTCGCGCTACTACGACGAGGCGCGCGAGTTCGCGCGGCTGGTGTCGAGCACCTGCCAGACACAGGGAGAGTGCGACTACGTCATCGTGACCGGTGGCGGACCAGGAGTGATGGAGGCCGCGAACCGTGGCGCCTACGATGTCCAAGCCAAGAGCGTCGGGCTCAACATCACGCTGCCGCTGGAGCAGCGCCCCAACTCCTACATCTCGCCGGAGCTGTGCTTCCAGTTCCATTATTTCGCCATTCGCAAGCTGCACTTTCTGTTGCGAGCCAAGGCGCTGGTCGCGTTCCCGGGCGGGTACGGCACGCTCGACGAGCTGTTCGAGGCGTTGACGCTCGTACAGACTCACAAGATGCGAGCCTTGCCCGTGGTTCTCTTCGGGCGCGACTTCTGGGAGAAGGCGATCGACTTCGAGTTCCTGGCCCAGGAGGGCACGATCTCCTGGAAAGACCTCGATCTCTTCCGCTTCGCCGAGACCGCGGCCGAGGCCTGGGAGAAGATCCAGGCCTACCACGCCGAGCGCGGCGGGCGTGATACGGAGTACGATCGCAGGCTGCGTGCGGAGCGCCGGCGCCGGCGCGATCGCCGGCGTGCAGCCGGCCACGACGCGGGGAGCGGGTGACGGGGGTCGAACCCGCTCGACCATCAACAATCGCCGACCCACCGAAGCCAAGCCACCACACTCGATTGTGAATTCCACCAACAGGTTGACCCGGGGCGGGTCTCCCTTCGGGGATGGTACGATGCATCGGTTTTTTGACCTTCGGGAGAGCGGCAATAGGCGGATCGACGCAGCAGCTGAGGAAGCCGGCGGCCATCGAATAGCCGGAAAAGATCGGTTTGCATCATTGCGTCGGCATGCTTTCGATGTGCGTAATCGCCGCAAAAACGCGGTGGACTCGCCGGTAAAAACGTCGTTGAAGTGAGCGTAGAACCCAAACGGCGCATTCAGCAATCCCATCATGCGGTGCCACAACCGACTCCGCCGGCGGACGTCCTTGATGACGGTGAACGACGGCTAGCCGCCCCCAAGACCCAGCCTGAGGGATTAACCTCGGCCGCGGCCGCCATCCTCGTGCCAGACCTTCACCCCGATGAAGCCTGCGATGTCCTCGGCATCCAACCAGATCTGAAACTCATCCGCCGATACGACAATCGGGATCTGGTGCCCATTCTTCAAGACAACGGACATCCGGTACGAACTGTCTTCAATCGTCCGGATCTGGACCTTGTCGACGTCGGAAAAGTGAGCGAGCCGCTCGCCGTTCCGCGCGATCAAACTCGATTCTCGATTCAGCGTGAATGTCTCTCCTCCGGTCAACACGTGCTTCAGCAGGCTGACCATCGGGAGCACTGAGATGACGATCGGCAACAAGCAGACAATGAGTTTATTCACTTGTTCGTTCGTGGGGATGGGGAGGTTGATCGATACGATATCAAAGCTGACAATCGAGCACCAGAAGGCCTCAGACACGGCGAAGAACGCCAGCACCAACGCCGCCACTTTTCGCGAAGCTGGGGTGAGTTCCATAACATCGGGGTGCGGTCGCTGGATACGCATGGTCCACGAGCCTCGCGCGTGATGCCGTCGAAGGAGATGGCACTGACTGACGAGTCGAGGTTAGCACATCGGAAGTTCAGCCTTCTACAACTGCCCTTGGTGGTTCAGAACGTCATCAGGGTGTGCAGAATTATCGGCCAACTCCGACGGTAGCTCAACGACCTCGTGATGCGCCTGTATAAGAACGAGCAGAAGCTCATGTTTGACTCGGAGCAGAAGGCTGAGCTGGATGCGAAGACGCAACAGCTGATCGACATGCTGAACCTCATCAACGCGCTGAAGCCAACCGACCAGTAAACACACACACACACAGCAAACGGGTTCGAGGCATCTCCGCGTGAGGTGCCTCATCCCGCCATCAACAACACGGAGGCGGCATGGACCCGCTTGAATATATGGAGGAGATCTGGAGACAGCGGGACGCCGACCAGGCAACGCCGCCGTTCAAAGAGATCCCAGAAAATGGTTGCAACTGCCTGCTCTGTCGGCTCACCGAATGCCTGTCCCTGTACATGCAATCGGTCTACGTCATCCAGATGCTCGTAGGCAGCGCCGCCGCAGATGACGACCCCGGGCTGGTCCTTGCAGCCATCCGGGCTGAACTTGGACGACTAGGCATGCGACTCGACCCGGGTCCGTGCCAATGTGGAGAAGACCATGGCCACCCGCGCTCGCACGATTTGCTGGCCACGCTCGTTCCGGCCAGTGGCAATGCGGGTTTCCAACCATCTGTCTGCTGCAGCCTGCACGGTCATGCGCGGCATCGGGCCACCATTCCAGGCGATCCGCGCGTACTGCTGCATGGCCTGGTTGTAGTCCGTCCCGAGCGAGACGCGCCGATCCTGGCCGCCAGCTTGGCTGCGGTAGTAGTACGCCTTGCCTCGCCGGTAGACGTTCTTCGGTAGCCTCTTGTGCGCAGGCATGATGGGAGACGTGTGCATGGGTCGTACCTGCGTACCAGCAGAAGGCACACCTGCATGCACAGGTGACCTTTGCGGCTGGCTAGCCGGTAGATCCGATACACCGAGACCCGTTGTCGCATTGAGAGGTAGGATGGAGCGGGTGACGGGGGTCGAACCCGCGACCCTCAGCTTGGGAAGCTGATGCTCTACCAACTGAGCTACACCCGCTCACAGAACGGCTAGAAGCTAGCACCGCGCTCCGCGCAGCGTCAATCCCCGCCATCCGGCACGGGCGCGCAGCTTGTTTCAAGCAGGCAGGAGCGGCTCGATCCGAGCCGCGAGCAGCGCCGCGTTGCGCGAGTCTTCGGCCTCTAGGTTCGTTGCCTGCGTCTTGCGAAACCAGGTTTCTTGATGGCGCGCAAAGCGACGCGTGTCACGGTTCACGAGCTCGGCGCAGCGCTCGAGATCGAGCTTGCCTCGAACGTGCTCCACGACATGCGGATAACCGAGCGACTCGAACCCTGGTGAGGTGGGATCACGTCCCTGCTCGAGCAGTGTGCGCACTTCCTCGAGCCAGCCTCCCTGGAGCATCTGCTCGGTGCGGCTGGCGATGCGACGGTGCAGCGTGTCGCGCGCGATCTGGAGGCACGTTTCGACGAAGCGCTGCGCCTCCGCCCGGCGTGCGGCGGTGAGTGCGGTCACGCTGCTTCCGGAAGCGACGCAGATCTCGAGGGCGCGCGCGAGGCGGTAGCGGTCGTTCGGGTGGATCGCCGCCAGACGTTGCGGATCGCGCGCCGCAAGCTCCCTGCGAATCGCCTCCGTCGTCCATCCGAGAACCTCGCGACGCACCTCCTGCAGCTCCGCGTCGCTGTAGGGAGCGTCGAACAGCCCCTCGCGCAGCACCTTCAGATAGAAGCCCGCCCCGCCGACGATCAGGGGGACGCGCCCGCGCGCACGGATTTCGCCGCAGAGTCGTCGCGCGTCTGCAGCGAAGCGTGCGGCGGTGTAGCTGCACTCGAGGTCGAGGAAATCGACGAGGTGGTGCGGAACCGCGCGGCGCTCCTCCGCGGTGGGCTTGGCGGTGCCGACGTCGAGCTGCCGGTACACCTGGCGCGAGTCTGCCGAAATCACCTCGATCGGCACACGGGTCGCGACCTGGAGCGCAAGCGCGGTCTTGCCGGTGGCCGTGGCGCCGAAGAGGATGGCTGCGGTCGGTGGCGCGGCTGCCTGCATGGCGGTTCAGCGTCCAAAGCGGCGATCGAGATCGTCGAGTCCGATGCGCAGAAGCGAGGGTCTGCCGTGTGGGCACGTGTAGGGGCGCGTCGTGGCGAACAGCTGATCCATGAGGGCGCGCATTTCTGCAACCGAGAGACGCTTCCCCTGCATGATGGCTGCACGGCAAGCGTACGTTGCCAGCACCTTGTCGCGTAGAGGCAGTCGCTTCGTCTCGCGGTTCTCGGCCAGGTCGTCCAGCATCGCCAGAAGAACCGAGCCCTCCTCCCAGCGCGAAATCTCGGCCGGGATCTCCTCCACCAGGACGCTGCGCCCGCCGAAGGGGCGCACCTGGAATCCGAGCTTCTCCAGCATGTCACGACTCTCTTCGTACGCCGCGTACTGTCGCACGGAGAGCTCCAGCGGAATCGGAAACAGGAGTCGCTGCAGACTCGGTCGCCGTCCCTCGAGCGCGTCGACCGCCTTGTCGTAGAGAACGCGCTCGTGCGCCGCATGCTGGTCGACGAGGACGAGCCCGTTCTTGATCTGGATGAGAATGTAGGCGTTGTGGAGCTGCCAGTAGAGCGCTTCGTCCCCCGTCAGATCGTCGCGTCGCGATGCCGCCTCGAGAACGGATGCCGCACCCGGCTCGATCCCGGTCGTGGCCGCGCCCGCCGCCTCTGGTGCCTCCTCCATCCCGCTGCTCTCACCTTGCAGCGGCGCGCTGCGCGTCCAGTCGCTGCCCTCGCCCTCGCCCCCGCCCGCAGAGGAGCCGAAGAGCGTTTCGGCGAGCTGCAGACCATCCGCGTGGGGCGAACCGGGCTCTTCGCGCCATGGCTTGAACATCGAAACGGCACGCTCCTGTCGTGGCAGAGACGAGACGTCCTCCTCCTCGGGTGGGCCGACGGCGGCACTCAGCGCGCCGACGACGACGCCGTGCAGGAGGCGTTCGTCGCGGAAGCGCACCTCCTTCTTCGTGGGGTGCACGTTGACGTCCACACGCTCCGAGGGCAGCGACAGGAAGAGCACCACGACGGGAAAGCGCTCCCCCTGCATCGTGTGTCGATACGCGTGCGTGATGGCAAAGGAGACGGTGCGGTCGCGCACCGGGCGGCCGTTCACGAAGACGTACTGTTGCGAGCGGTTGCGGTGCCCGTACGGCGGCCGGCTGGCAAGCCCCTCGACCCGGACCGCGTCGCGTTCTGCGTGCACTTCGACGAGGTTGCTCTCCATCGGCCGCCCCAGAATGGCCGCGGCGCGCTCGCGCAGGGTGGCGGCCGGTCGCAGATCGAGGAGATCGCGGCCATCGTCCCGCAACAGGAGCCTCAGCTGCGGATGGACCAGCGCGTAGGTGGAGACGAGATCGAGCACTGCGCGCCGCTCGACTGACGCCGAGCGCAGGAATTCGCGGCGCGCGGGCACGTTGTAGAAGATTTCCGCAGCCGCGACGCTGGTGCCGACGGGCGCGGCCACAGGACGCAGCGGGCGCGGCTGACCGTCGACCATCTCGAGTCGTTGCGCCACGTCGCTCTCCGGGGGGCGCGAGGTGAGCGTCAGGCGCGAAACGGCGGCGATCGCCGCCAGGGCTTCGCCCCGGAAGCCGAGCGTCCCGATCCGCAGCAGATCTTCGATGTGCGTCAGCTTGCTCGTGGCGTGCCGCTGAACCGCCAATTCCAGGTCTTCGGCCGACATGCCGATGCCGTCGTCGGAGACGCGGACGAGGCTGCGCCCCCCGCTCTCCAGGTCGATCGTGATTCGCGTCGCGCGTGCATCGAGAGCGTTGTCGAGCAACTCCTTCACGATCGACGCGGGCCGTTCGACCACCTCGCCGGCTGCAATCTTGTTGACGGTGTGGGGATCGAGAACGTGAATGGAACTCATGGCGCGGCGAACGATAGCACAGGCGCGGGTGTGTCCGCGACACATTCTCCGAACCACAAAGGACTTAATGCAGACGTGCGGCCGCGACTTGCAGAAGCGTGCTGGCGTTGTCGCCGTCGTCCGGGAAGCTGCTCGAACCCACGCGGACTTCGATGTGAGCCTCGGCGGTGGAAAGCTCCTCGCCCAAGAGCTCGCGCAGGCGCTGTTCGAGCTCGCCGGCGCCCGCATCCGCTTCCGGTGAGACGATCATGAGGCGATCGGGGCCGTACCAGCCGACCAGATCGCCGGCGCGGACGTACTCGTGCACGAGCTGAGAGATCGTTTCGAGAAGACGCAGCTGCTCCGCGTCGCCCAGCTCGCGCAGCCCCTTGACGTGCAGAAGCGAAACACCGAGCTCTCGTTGGTGGCGCTCCGCGCGTGCAATCTCGCGCCGCAGCTCCTCGCGCAGGCGCACGCTGTCGAGCTCGAGCGTGGCGCTGCTCCGGGACACGGCGACGGTGGCGACGGTCGCGGCCGGCGCGCCCGCAGTCGCCTGCTTCGGAGGGCTCTCGGGGGTGCGCTCGCGCAGGGGAGAATCCGTTTGCGCAGTGACCTCGCCGGCGCGCGCACGCCCCACGCCGGAGGGGATCTCGGGCGCAGCGGTTGGTGCGGCGAGGAGTCTGGCGGCGGTCGCCGCCAGGCTTGCTAGGAGCTCGCGATCGAACTCCGAGAAAGCGTGCGCACCCAGCGCCGGATCCGGCAGCTTGTCGTAGACGTTGAGGACGGCGAGGAGCCGATCCTCGTGTACGACGGGCAGCGACGCAAAGGAGCGGTACGCCACCGGGTCTTCGAGTCGCGCGCCCTCCTCGTGCAGCGTGGTGGTGATGCGTGCCTCGCGTCGCTGCAGCGTGGCTTCGGTGACGCGCGCATCCAGCTTGCGCCACTCCTCGGCACCCGCTTCGGGGACTCCATGCATGCAGGGGCGCGAGTAGGTGCGCCTCTCCTCGTCGACGTGACGCAGGCTGGCGCGCTCTGCCGACACCAGCAGCGCCGCCTCGCGCACGAGCATCGCGTCGAGCTGGTCGCGTGCCCGTG
This sequence comes from Candidatus Latescibacterota bacterium, assembly GCA_020349025.1. Classification (GTDB taxonomy): domain Bacteria; phylum Krumholzibacteriota; class Krumholzibacteriia. The sequence continues at coordinate 775,254 of CP070763.1, forward strand.
CGTCGAGAAGCCGCGGCGCTGCGTGTGCCAGGCGCGCGGCGGCCGAGAGGCGCGCCTCGAGGCGCTGCTCTCGCACGCGCGTCTCGACGTACAACGCCACCTGGCGCAGCGTCGGCTCGCCGTGTTGCCGGAAGCGCTCCGCGGCGGAGAGCCGTCGGAAAGAGGCCGCAAGCACTCCGACGGGCGACGTTCCAACGAGCGGTGCGTAGACGCTGGAGTACGTCGCAGCCGAGTCGGGCACTGGCTCAAGCGCTCGCTCCACCATGGCCGTGATCTCGTCCGTTTCCGTGGCATCGGTCTCCGCCTGCACGGTCGGGGCGTCGACGAGATGGAGCCACTGTCGCTGCGCGAAGGCGCGAGCGGCCGCGGTCCGACTCGAAGTCATGCGCCCGCCGCCGCCGGAGCGCTCGGCCGTAGCGAGCTCCATCCAATCTCCATCGCTGGTCGACAGGTGGAGCACCACCGATTCCGCGTCGAAAACGGTGCAGAGCTTCTGGCTGAGCATCTGCAATGAGGTGGAAAAGTCGGCGCCGCGTTGCTCCAGCTCGCGCAGCGTCTCGAGAATGCGAACGTCGTTGCGACGGTGCAGGCGGGACTCGAAGGCGTGCGCACGCCGCAACAGGTGCGCAGCGCTCGGCCCCAGCTGCCGAAGTCGCTCGGCGTCCTCCTCGTCGAAGCGTCTTCCCTCTACCGTCGACGAGACGTTGAGCACCCCGATCACCACGTCGTCGTCCGCGACCAGAGGCACGCTGAGGGCGCTGCTCACGCGGCCACGCTGCGTCGGAATGCGTCCCGCCCGCTCTCCGTGCAGCACCTGCGTCGTCTGCATGGCTGCGGTGAGACCGGAGATCGGCTCACCCAGCGGGTGACGCGAGGTGTGGACGACCTGCTCCGAGAGGCCGCGCGCGGCCAGCAGGTAGAGCTCCGAGGTGTCGGGTGCGAGAATTTGCAACGAGCCACCGGTCGCACCCACCGCGTGCATGGCGGTATCGAGAAACCACTCCGCCAGCTCTTCGCTCGATCCGAGCCGGGCGCTCGCGCTCTCGAGCTCACGCAGGCGCGTGTGCGCTTCGGGGGTGCCCCCGGGGGGTGTCGTGGAGCTGCCCCAGCGCCGACGCGCTTCTTCGACGCCGACGAGCTCGGCGCGCAGCCCGCTGCACCACTCGATCGCTTCCGCGTACGCGAGGCGGTTGCTCGGGAGGACAACGAAATCGGCTTCAGCGAAGGTCTCGCGCGCGGCGGCGTCGGATCCGGAGGCCACGCCGACAATCTGCGCCAAGGCGAGTCCGGTTGCGTGGGGGTCGGGATCGTAGACCGCGACCAGCCCGACGCGGTCCTGGCGATGCAGCTCGGCCAGCAGCTCGATCTCATCTTCCCGCGCGCCCAGGAGAGCAACACGGGGCTTGTGGGTCGCCTCTGACATGAGCTCCCTCGCGTCGGGTCCCGGAGTGCGGAGTCATCTGCGCGCACGCCACCGAGCGATCGAAAAAGCAAACGATGCGCCAAGCTCCCGCCGCTCTGCACCGACGCGCGGTCTCGTCTGGATCCTGCGCCGGCATCTCGAACGCCACGGATTGTTGTTGGTTGACCGCTTTCCTTCAAGCGCTTTCGAGTTGCCGCGGATCGCCGTCGACGCATGGAGAATCGCGAGCGTCCAGTTCCCGGGCAGCAGAAGCCAACGATGGATCAAGAGCCGCAGGCGTGTATGGACGCGGTCAGAGCTGTCGGCGCAGCTCGCGCAGCAGCGCGTGCGCCTCGGCTTCCGTCATCTTCTCCGGCTCCGCCTGGCGCACGCGTTGCGCGACCAGCCGTTCTTGCGACGCAAAGAGCTCCAGCTGTGCACCCGGAGCCGGCTTCTCGACCGGGAGCTGACCCAACCCGTGCTCCATCTTCTCGTGGGCCTGGAGAATCTCTCGGGCACGCTCGATGACGGTGTCCGGCAATCCGGCGAGCTTGGCGACCTGAATGCCGTAGCTCTTGTCGGCGCGTCCCGGTTCGACCCGGTGGAGAAAGACGATCTCGTCCTGCCACTCCTTGACGGTGACCGTGAGGTTGCGCAGCCGGGACAACGTTTCCTCGAGAACGGTGAGCTCGTGGTAGTGGGTGGCAAAGAGCGTGTGCGGTCGCGCCGGGCCGCGATCGTGCAGGTACTCCAACACCGCCCACGCCAGACTCATGCCGTCATGCGTGCTCGTGCCGCGCCCCACCTCGTCGAGGATCACCAGGCTCTCGTCGCTGCACGCGTTGAGGATCTTCGCGGTCTCGATCATCTCCACGAGAAACGTGCTCTGTCCTCGGGCCAGGTTGTCGGATGCCCCGACGCGCGTGAAGATCCGGTCGACGCGACCGATCTCCGCCTCGGCCGCAGGCACGAAGCAGCCGCTGTACGCCATGAGCACGGCGAGCGCCACCTGACGCAGGAAGGTGGACTTGCCTCCCATGTTGGGCCCGGTGATGAGCAGGATCTGGCCGAGGCTCGTCGACGTTGCGACGTCGTTGGGGACGAAATCCTCCTGCAGCAGCGCCTCGACGACCGGGTGGCGCCCGGCCCGGATGGTGATGCTGTCGCCGTCGGTCATGCGCGGTCGGACGAAATCGCGTTTGTGAGCCACCCAGGCGAAGGAAGCGAGAGCATCGATGCTCGCAAGAGCAGCCGCCGTGCTTGCGACTCGTTCGGCGTGCTGCGATACGCGTTGGCGCAGCGCGGCGAAGAGCTGCGTCTCGAGACGCACCCTCTCCGTCTCGGCGCGCAAGACCAGCTGCTCCTTCTCCTTGAGCTCTGGCGTGATGTAGCGCTGCGCCGCCACCAGGGTCTGCTTGGCACTGTAATGCTCCGGGACCTTGTCCACCTGGCCGCGCGGGACCTCGAGGTAGTAGCCGAAGACCTTGTTGTAACCCACCTTGAGCTTGGCGATGCCAGTAGCGCGACGCTCGCTTTCCTGCAGCGACGCAATCCACTCGCGCGCCGCGCGCGTGGAGCCCAGGAGGGCGTCGAGCTCGTCGGAGACGCCGGGACGAATGACGCCGCCTTCGCGCACGTGCCCCGGGGGCTCATCCACGAGCGTGCGGCGGATGTCGCGGACGACGTCCGCGAGCAGGTCGATTGCAGCGTGCAAGCGCGCAAGAAACGCGGGCTCCGCAGCGGCAAGGTGGGCGCGGATTGTCGGAAGCTGCTCGGCGCTCTGCGCCAACGCCTGAAGATCGCGCGGCGTGGCGCGATCGGCCGCGATCCGACCCATCAGACGCTCCAGGTCGCCGACCCGAGCGAGGTCGGTGCGCAGCGCGTTCAACGTCTCGAGGCGGTCGAGCCACCAGCTTTGCGCCTCGTGGCGTTCCTCCACCTGAGCACGCCGGCGCAACGGCGCGCGCAACCAGCGTCGCAGCATGCGCGATCCCATCGTCGTGCAGCAGGCGTCGAGATGGTGAACGAGCGTCACCGCGGGGTCTTGTCCGCGCAACGGTCGAAAGATCTCCAGGTTGGAGAGGGTGTCTTCGTCGAGGAACATCTCCTCGCTCGATCGCACGACCTGCAGGCGCGTCACCGCATCGAGCCGCGCCTTCTTGAGGCGTCCACCGTGCTCGAGCAACGCCCCGGCGGCACGCACTCCTTGCGGGAGATCGGCGCAGTCGAGCCCCGCGAGCGAATCGACACCGAAGTGGCGCCGCAGTGTCTCGTTGGCGAGGCGCGCGTTGAAGAGCGCATCCTCGATGTGCGCGCGAGGAAGGCTCTCGAAGCGGCGCCCAATCACCGTTTCCACCTCGCTGCCGAGACAGCGTTGCGGCAGAAACAGCTCGCCAGGGGCGTAACGTGCGACGAGGTCGAGCGCATCACGCGTGCAACACTCCCCGAGCCCGAACTCGCCGGTGGAGAAGTCGAGGAACGAAAAGCCGGTGCTCCCCGAGGGGTCGTGCTCCGGCTCCAGGGCGAGACAGAGGGCGTAGTGCACGTCGCGTTCGGGCAAGAGCGCGGGGGTGAGCGCGGTTCCAGGGGTCAGCACCTCGGTGACGTCCCGCCTCACCAGCCCCTTCGCCAGGGCGGGGTCTTCGAGCTGCTCGCAGATCGCCACCTTGTACCCCGCCCGCAGGAGGCGCGCGACGTACCCTTCGACGCTGTGGTGCGGCACACCCGCGAGCGGCACGGGGGCGTCCGATTGCCGGTCACGCGTGGTGAGAGCGATGCCGAGCACGCGCGAGGTGGTCGCCGCGTCCTCGTAGAAGGTCTCGTAGAAGTCGCCCATCCGGAAAAGCAGCAGCGCATCGGGATGCTGTGACTTGATGTCGTGGTACTGCGCCATCATCGGCGTCAGCTTGCTGGGTCGTGTGGCGCTGGTGGGAGGCGTGGGGTCGGGCTCCGGGCTCATGGCCCCTCCGGGCGGCCGATGCTCCAATCGCGGTCGAGCGGGTCGAGGTTCTCGCGGGCCCACGCCTCGGCCTGGGCGCGCGTCTCGAACGGCCCGACGTGCACGCGGTAGATGCGCCGCGCCCCGGAGCGGACCTCGTCGACCGTGACCGGACGAATGTGACGTGGCAGGGTGTCGCGGAAGCGCAGCGCGTTGCTGCGATCCTCGAAAGCACCAAGCTGCAGCACGACCGCTTCGTCGCGCGCTGGCGCCGGTTCCGCTTTCATCCGGCGCAGAGCGGCCAGCGTCGGCTCGATCAAGACGGCCTCGGCCGAGGTGGGAAAGCGGCGTTGCAGGAGCGCTGCGGTGGCGAGGGCGGGATCGCGCAGATCGAGCTGCGCCTCGCACTCCGACTTCCACAGCAGGACGATCGGCAGCACGTCGCTCTCCGTTTGCGCCAGAGAGGTGAATCGCTCCAGAGCAGCACGTGTATCGCCCATCTCACGCGCCGCCCAGCCGCGCAGCAGCTCGGCGTACGCGCTTCCGCCGAGGTCGCGCAGGATCGCGGCGGCGCGGTCAGGCTGCTTCAGAGCCACGTACGCTTGCGCCAACAGCAATCCGGCTTCGTCGTCGTCGTAGCGCTCCAGTCGCGTGCGCACGCTGTTGTAGTTGCCGCGGGCGAAGTCGAGTCGCGCCAGCTCGACGTCGACACGACGTCGGATCTCATGTCGGTCGGAAGCGCGCGCGGCCTCGCGCAACAGACGCCGCGCCTCCTTGTGGTTGGTCGAGAGCGAGGCCAGGAGGAGCGTCGCTTCCGCGCGTTCGTCTCCTTCGAGGTTGCTCATCTCGGTGCGCAGAAGGTCGCTCGCCTCGCGATAGTGCAGCTGCCGTTTCAGCGCGCGGGCCTCGTCGATCACGCCGGCGCGGGCCGACCCGCTGGCGGCGACGAGAAGGCCGAGCACCCCCAACGCCCGGGCGCTCCACGCACGCCGTTCATGCCGACTTCGCCTCATGGTGTTGCGACATCCTCCTGAGGTGGCGCCACGTGGGTGTCGATCAGCTCGCGCGTCTCCTGGGTCTTGCCCTGCTCCAGCAGCAGGTGCGCCAGCATCCGAAAGGCGCGACGCGAGTTGGGAACGCGCTCCAGGACTTGACGCAGCAAGCGCTCGGCTTCGTCCAGCTCCCCCTTCTTGACGGCAATGCGCGCAGTCGCCAGGAGTGCTTCCCGATCGTGCGGCCGCTTCTCGAGGATTTGCACGTAGACGCCCTCGACCTCGCCGAACTTTCCGAGGTCGAAGTAGACCTTCTCCAGGCGTTCGAAAAGCTCGCGGTCAGACATCGGAACCGCGAATGCCAACTTCTGCCAATAGTAGAGGGCACTGTCGTGGTCACCCGCCTCGTACGCCAGGTCTCCCATGCGCAGCAGCGCGGACTCGCAGGTGTCATCCTCTTTCAAGGCCGATTCGAAGTAGCGTTTGGCGTCTTCGTGGCGCTGGTTCTCGAAGCATCTCTCGCCAATGCGGGCGATGAAACGGGCGACGTCGGCCGCCTCGATCGTGGCGTCGAGACGCTGGGCATCGCGAATCGCCTTTTCTGCGCTCGAGAACTCGTCGCTCGCCAGCGCCTCCTCGGCAATCTGGCGCTGCAGGCCCGTGTCGCGCCGCCCTTCCGCGATCTCTTGCAGCGTCCGCAGCGCCTCCCTGCGCCGTCCCAAGGCGCGCAGGTCGTCCACCAGACAGAGACGCACGGCCTGCCGCTCCTCGTCGGTGAGATCCTGGCGCACGGTCAGACCCTGGTGGATCTGCAGCGCGCGCGTGTGGTCTCCGCGCCGCCGCAGCAGGTTGCCCAGCTTCATGAACGCGTCGGGCGAGGTGTGCCCCGACCGGATCGCGCGCTGGAGGCTTCCCAGGGCACCGTCCCAGTCGTCGTGAATGATCTGGTTCAACGCCGAGGCGTAGTGGTCCGGCGCAGCACGCCGACGCCGACTCCCGCGGCTGATCGCGAACAGGAAGAGGGCTGCCACGACGAGCAGTCCGGCCCAGAAAAGAACCGCCGAACCCGCAGACACCGCTGACCTCCAGCCTCAGGCCTCTGCGGCCGGGGTGCCCGACTGCTGCTGTTCCGGCTCCAGCCCGGAGGACTCCAGCCCGGAGAGGGGCAGGTTCCTCAGCGCGTTGAGCTCGTCGTCGAGGCGCAGGTTGTCGCGCCGCAGGCGTCGAATCGATGCGCGCAGCGAGAACTCCCGGAACACCATGAGCAGAAAGGCCATGAGCGCGCCGAACAGCGCGGCACAGAAGAGCACGACGTTGAGGGCGAGATCGACGTACGTGCGCGTGAACAGCGTGATCGACGTGCGATGATCGACGTTGACGATGGCGAACGCGAGGACTCCCGCGATCGCGACGAACACGAGAAGGCTACGCACGAGCCACACGGTGAACTCCTCCCAGCGATCCGGTCGCGCGCGAGGCGCTGGCCGACCGCCGATTGCGGACACCCCGCCCATGGGAGCGTCCGGCAGCGTCTTCCGTCAAGCGAAAGGGTGAGCGCCCGCAGACGCCCACCCTCTGTTGCAGCATCCGAGCGTGGATCAGTGCTCTTCCGGAGCCACTTCCGGGATCTCCTCGTCGACGACGCCGGCTTCTTCGGCATCCTCGCTGGAAGCGTCCTGCTCGGAGAGCGGTTTCTTGGTGCCAAACTTGGCATTGAACGCTGCCAGGTCTTCCGCCTTGGCATCGTCCATGTAGGCGCGCACCGACAGTACGATGCGGCGATTCGCCGGGTCCATCTTGATGACCTTGAGCGGAATCTGGTCGCCCACACCGAAGTACTCGGCCGGCTTGCGGATGTCGTCCGGCAGCAGGTGCGAAACGGGCACGAAGCCCTCCACGCCCTGGCGCAGCTCGACGACGATTCCGCGGTCGAGGAGGCGCTCCACCGTACCGTCGAGCGCGGTGCCGACGACGTACTCCTGCGCCAGATCGTCCCAAGGATCTTCCGTCGTCTGCTTGATCCCGAGGCTGATGCGACGGCTGTCGCGATTGACCTCCAGAACCTTGACGCGGACGACGTCCCCCTTCTTGACGACCTCGCTGGGGTGACGCACACGCTTGGTCCACGACATGTCCGAGATGTGCACCAAGCCGTCGATCCCCTCCTCGATCTCGACGAAGGCACCGAAGTTGGTCAGGTTGCGCACCTTTCCCTCCAGCTCGGTGGCCGGAGGGTACTTCTCGGCAAGCGTCTCCCACGGATCGGGTTCGGTCTGCTTGAGGCCGAGGGAGATCTTCTCGTTTTCCGGATCGATCTTGAGCACCATCACCTCGACGTCGTCGCCGACCGCAATGATTTTCGACGGATGCCGCACGTGCTTCGTCCACGACATCTCGGAGATGTGGATGAGCCCCTCGACGCCGCGCTCCAGCTCGACGAAGGCGCCGTAGTCCGCGATCGAGACGACCTTCCCCTTGACCCGGTTGCCGACCGGATACTTCTCTTCGACCTCTTTCCACGGATAAGGCTGCAACTGCTTGAGGCCGAGCGAGATACGCTCGCGCTCGCGATCGAAGTCGAGGACCTTGATCTCAAGGGTCTCACCGATCTGCACGACTTCGCTCGGGTGCGAGACACGACCCCAGGAGAGGTCGGTCAGGTGCAGGAGCCCGTCGATCCCGCCGAGGTCGACGAAGGCGCCGAAGTCGGTGATGTTCTTCACCACTCCCTTGCGCACCTGTCCCTTCTCGAGCTCGTCGATGATCTTCGCCTTCAGCTGGGCGCGCTCCTCCTCGAGCACCACGCGCCGCGACACCACGATGTTGCGACGCCGCTTGTTGAGCTTGATGATGCGGAACTCCAGCTCCTGCCCGATCAGGGCGTCCAGGTTGGGCACCTGACGCAGCGCCACCTGCGATCCGGGCAGGAAGGCATCGACACCGTAGAGCTTGGCGACCAGACCACCCTTGATGCGACGATCGACTGTGCCGAACACCGTCTCGAGACTGTCGTATGCCGCCTTGATGCGATCCCAGACCTTGAGGAAATCGGCCCGCGTCTTGGAGAGAACGATCAGGCCGTCCTGATTCTCCATCTTCTCGAGATAGACATCGAACTCCTGCCCGACCTCGATCTCGGCGATGCTGTCGAACTCCGCCGCGGGAATGGCACCCTCGCTCTTGAAGCCGATGTCGACGAGTATCTCCTTCTCGTTGACTCCGACCACGGTGCCTTTGACGATCTCCCCTTCGCCGAAATCGCGCAGCGTCTCGTCGTACTCCTCGACCGCCTTCAAGAAGTCGTCGCGTGTCATGGCGCCAGTGTCGGGATCGTCGAAGTCGAAGTTCATCGGCTTGACGAGCGCCGCCGGTGTACGCCGCCGCGGCTTGTGATCGTCGTCGTCGTCCTCGTAGTGACGGCGAGGCGGGCGACCGCCACGCCCCCGGCGTCCGTGTCGTTCACGGTCGTCACCATGATTGCGTGAGCCCCGGGGCGCCGGCTTGCGATCGGATGTCGCGGTCGCCGAGGACGATCGGGACTCGCGCGACGCAGGAGCTGCGCCCCGCGACGCCTCACCCTCACCTCCATCTTGCGCGGTCGTTTCGCGCCTGGATTCCTCGTTACGGAGCGCGTTGCTCTCGTCCAACATGTAGGCAATTCCCCTTTCAACATCGAATTCCCCATATTGGGGTACAATCGAGCCAGCCTACCAACCACCGCGACGCGACGCAAGAGGCGGCTGGAGGCCGCCCGTGCGGGCTGCCGGAGGCATCAGCTCGGCCCCGGGCCGCTCTCCGTTCCGGCCAGGTAGGTTGCCGGCTCCAGACCGGCAAACGGGTGGTGCGCTGCGGAGCGCAGCATCAGACCCGCAATGCGCCGCAGGGCGTCGCGCCCCAGCGCCAGGTATGCGGCCTGGTCGGCAGCGGCGGGGCCGAGCGCGTACGGCTCTCCCACCCACACCTCGAACGGCTCACGGCGCAAGCCCCGCGGACGCAAATCGCGCGTTCCGCGCACGAAGACCGGGACGACCGGTCGCCCCGCGTGTTGGGCGACGTAGCCGAATCCCCAACGCGGTGCGCCCAAGCGCCCCGGACGCTGGCGCGTGCCTTCCGGGAACATCAGCACGTTGTGACCGCTTTGCAGGAGCTTCACCGCGTGGTCGAGCGCGGTGAAATCGGCGGTGCCGCGCCGGATCGGATAGGCATTGAAGGCGCGGATCAGTCGGGCAAAGAGAGGGTTCCGGAAGAGCTCGCTCTTGGCGACGTAGTAAACCTCGAACGGAAGCACCGAGCCGACCAGAGGCGGGTCGAGCGCCGAGATGTGGTTGCAGGCGACGAGGACGCTGCCCGGGACGCGCGCGGCGGGGTGGATCTCGCGCCGGATGCCGTAGAAGTTGCGCACCATCGTACCGATGGTGAGCTGCGCGAAGCGGTAGCGCCGATGGTGGAATCGTCGGAAGCCCGGCTGCCGCCACTCCTTTGCGTCGAATGGCGCGGGCTCGGCCGCGTGCCGTTGCGCCGGCTCCACGGTGCGCAGCGCCAATGCCAGAACGGCGTCCACCTGCTCGTCGAGCGGCATCTCGGAGCTGTCCACCTCGACCGCATCTTTGGCGCGCAGGAGCGGTGCGCTGGCCCGCGTCGAGTCGGCATGGTCGCGCGCCACGATCTCGCGCTCGATCTCGGCAAGCGGACGGCTCTCACCGCGTGCCGCCTCCTCCTTCTGGCGGCGCTGGGCGCGGGTGGTGACAGCCGCCGTGAGGAAGACCTTCAGGTCCGCATCCGGGAGCACCACGCTGCCGATGTCGCGCCCCTCCATCACGGTGCCACCTCGCGCTGCCTGACGGCGCTGCTCTTCGAGCATGGCGCTGCGCACCGCCGGGAGCGCGCTGACGCGCGATACGAGCGCGGTCACCTGCGGCGAACGGATCGCATCCGTGACCTCCTCCTCGCCCAGCCAGACGCGCGCGCCACCGTCGGCCGCTTCCACGCGGATCGTGGTCGTGGCAGCGAGGCGCGCCAGCGCTTCCGCATCGTGCGGGTCGATCTGTTGACGCAGCGCAGCGAGCGTCAAGGCGCGATAGAGTGCGCCGGTGTCCAGATGCCGGAGACGGAGACGCCGGGCCACATGGCGCGCGGTGGTGCTTTTTCCCGAGCCGGCCGGCCCGTCGATGGCAATGACGAGACGGGACAGCGCCTGCTGCTGCTCTTCGAGCTTGGCATCGAGAGCCTCGCGCTCCCCAGGGCGGAAGGTGAAGCGCTCGCTCGCGGGCCCCTTCATGCCCCACCCTTCTCGGGATGGCGTCGCCGCGGTCCGCGCCGGTCGAGCGCCCGCGCCAGCTTCGACACTTCGCCCATGAGCTCGTCGAAACGGTCGGGCGTGAGCGATTGCGGGCCGTCGCTGAACGCTTCCTTCGGCTTGGCGTGCACTTCGATCATGAGGCCGTCGGCGCCGGCTGCGACGGCGGCGCGCGCCATCGGAATCACGAAGCGCCAGTCGCCGGTGCCATGGCTCGGATCGACGATGACGGGAAGATGACTGACGGAGTGGATGACCGGAACGGCGCAGATGTCGAGGGTGTTGCGCGTGATGTGGTCGAAGGTGCGGATGCCGCGTTCACACAGGATGACCTGATCGTTGCCCTCCGAGAGGATGTACTCCGAGCTCAGCAGGTACTCTTCGATCGTCGTCATCAAGCCGCGCTTGAGCAGGACCGGCTTGCCCGCGTGCCCCACCTCGCGCAGCAGGTCGAAGTTCTGCACGTTGCGTGCACCGATCTGCAGGATGTCGGCGTATTCCGACACCAGCTCCACGTGGCGCGTGTCCATCACCTCGGTCACGATCGCCAGCCCCGTTTCATCGCGAGCCGCCGCCAACAGCTCCAACCCCTCGCGGCCGAGCCCCTGGAAGGAGTA
>CP070763.1:786598-801519 GCA_020349025.1 Candidatus Latescibacterota bacterium
CTCGAGCGCATTGCGCCCACGGGACGGCTGCTCGAAGTGGGCTGCGCGCTCGGTTTTCTGCTGCACGGTTTGCAGCGCTTCAGCGCATGGCAAGTCGTGGGCATCGACGTGTCCTCTTTCGCCGTCTACTTCGCACGCAGGAGATTCGATCTCGACGTGCGCTGCGGCACCCTGGCAGAGCTTGCCTTCGACGACGACGCCTTCGACTTCATTGTGCAGAAGGACCTTCTCGAGCACGTGCCCGATCCGCGCGCGCATCTCGATGAGACCGTCCGAATCCTCAAACCGGGCGGGCACGTGTGGATCGTGACGCCGAACGGGGACGCGGACATCGGCACGATGCGCCAGATTGCCGGTCAGATCCAGGACGAGAGCACTCTGCCTTGCCTCGACCAGGGGCACGTCTCGTTCTTCCGCATGGAACACCTGCTGCGTCTCTTCGACGAAGCGGGGTTGGATTGCGTTCGCGCGCGCAACGTCGACTTCCAGCGTGGGGTCCGCGCTCTCGGCATCTTGCCGTTGAAGAAGAAGTCGTACGTGACGGCGCCTCGTGGCAATCCTAGAGAAGAACGGTGTGCCGCACGCGATGACTCGGCGGGCAACGACACTCTCGATTACGAAACCGTGTACAATCGGATTCGCACCGCAACGGGGCGCTCGCATCAGCCATTCCGCGCCTCACCGGCGTACTTCTACATTCGACAGCTCTCGAAGACGCTCAACTCGCTCCCGGCGCGCTTTCGGTATGGATGCGACTTCGATTTCCTGCTGCGGAAACGCTGATGGTGCCGCAGCTTGACACCGACATGGCCACACCACATCATTTCCCCACGTGCTCTGCCCCAAGCCCGGCGTCCCAGGAGGGATCTCCGTGGGAGCCCGAACGCTGCCCATCGGATTCGCTCTGATTCTGACCTCCTTACCGCTGCGTGCTTCTGCGCAGGACGGCTTCATCGGGGTGTATGCGGACAGCAACGGGGCGCATGACTTTGCGACCTTCACCGTCGGAACGCCCACCACGTTGTACATCATCGCGACGTTGGAGGGTCGGACTGCAGGCGGCATCGTCGGAACCGAGTTCCGCGTCGTCGGCCTGCCCGATGGCTGGCACACGTCGCACACACCGAACCCGAGCGCCATCATTTCGCTGGGAGACCCCTTCTACGTCCCCGGCCGCGACTGGCGCGCCAACCTGACGTTCTCTACGTGTCAGGTGGGTCTCGACGATCGCATACTCCTCTACACCGTCGAGGTGGTGCCGACGTCAGAAGTCACGAACCAGTCCCTGACCGTTGCCACCGCAGCACCGCCGAGCAATCCCACGACCGAAACCCCGCTGATGATCCTGTGTGACGCTCCCGTTTACACACCAGTCGCCGTCGAGGGGCGCCAGCTTGTGATCAACCCGGTCCCCCGAACTGTCGACTACCAGGTGTGGTCTTGTCATATCACGTTTTCCGACACGAGTCCGTCGCCTGGGCAAGCGATCGACGTCCAGGCCTCCATCTCGAACCTCGGCGACCTGGATGGAGAGGCCCCCCTGCCCGTGCGCTTTCAGATCGACGGAACGACGCTCGGGTCCGACGTACTCGTTGGACCCATCCCGCGTCGCGGAGCTGTACGCGCGACGTCTGCAGTCCCGTGGAACGCCGACTTCGATCCGCACGTGATTACCGTCATCGTCAATCCGGACCGGAGCACGCCGGAGAGCGACTATGAGAACAACTCCGCGGATTGCCGAACGCCGTACGACCTGCGCCCCGAGCCAATTCCCATGTTTTCAGACACCAACCCCTGCCCGGGGACCTCCATCAGCATTCTCGCGCGCATCACCAATGACGGGGGATTCGACGTGGATTCCGTGCACGTCGAGTTCCGTGAGACCACGAGCGGCGTGTCTGTGCTCGAGCGCGTCGCGGTGCAGGACCTGCGAGCCCGCGGTGTCTGCCCTCCGCGAGTGTTCACCCAGCGGCTCATCCCGTACGAGGTCGAAAGCGTCGGCGATCACGAGATCGAAATCGTCGTCGACCCCGACAACGAGATTCAGGAGTACGACGAGAGCAACAACTCGTACGCACAGACGCTACACGTCACCTGTACCCCCTCCATCTGGTTTGACTACGAGATCTCGAGCTGTGATGTCGGCGTGTCGAACACATCCCCGGATGCGGGCGAACAGATTCAATTCGAGGCCACCGTACACAACGTCGGCGCACTCGATGCACCGGGCCCCACCGAGGTCCGATTCCAGCTCGATGGCCAGCCCTTCGGTGTCGATGTGCCCGTCGCTGCGATCGCTTCCATGGGAAGCGTCACGGTTTCGGCCTCCCTGCCGTGGAGCGCCGATTTCGACCCGCACCTGCTCGTGGCGACCGTCAATCCCGACACGCTGCAGATCGAGTCTCGGCACGACAACAACGCCGCCACCCGCGTTCTTCCCTACGATCTGTATGTCACCACCAGCGTGTCCTGCGGCTGGCCCGGCCATTGTTCACCCTGCCTCGGTGACACGCTTGCAATCGAGGCTTTCGTTCACAACAACGGAGCCTTCGACATGGGTGCCGTGGAAGTGGCCTTCGTCGACGTGCTGCCAGATTCCCAACATCTGGCAACGCTGACAGTCCAGGACGTGCCCGCCCGTACGGATTGCCCTCCGGCGTCCGCACCGAGTGTTTCGTTTGCTTATCCCGTCGACTCCGTGGGAATCAACTCCCTTCTGGTGCGTGCCGATCCGGAGCATGTGTGGCCGGAGTTTGAGGAGAACAACAACACGATCCAAATGCAGTTTGCCGTTGACTGCACCCGGGGACCCGACCTGAGCATCGTGTCCATCGAAGTCTATCCATCCGATTCCGATCTTCAGCCCGGGAGCACTTTGGATTCCGTGGTCGTCGTCCTGCACAACCAGGGACGTGAGGCCGCTTCCGATGTGCGCGCCCGAGTGACCTTGGACGGCCAGCCTTTGTGCCCAGATCTGCTGGTCGGCGACGTTCCAGTGGGAAGCATGAAGGCCGCGACTTGCAGCACCACATGGGAGGTCCCCGAGCCGCCCCCCTTCGAGCACCCGCTCACAGCATGCGCGGACCCCGACAACCTCGTCGACGAAATGAACGAGAACAACAACTGCAGTACCATCGACATCAGTGGCACGCAGACCCCGGTGACGTTGACGGATCTCGCCGCCAGTTCGACCCCGCGCGGCGTGAGTCTGACCTGGAGGGTATGGGACGAGTTTGCGCAGCTCGGCTTGGATCGGCGTCGAGGAGAGGGTGATCCATGGGAGCGTCGCACGCTGTTTCCGAGCCGTCGATCTGGTGAACGGCGTTACCGCGAATACTCTTACCTGGACACGGCGACGCTGCCTGGCGTTCGTTACGACTACCGAATCGTGGCACTGAATCCGGAAAGCCAGGGACAGGTCTTGGGCTGGATCTCCGTGGCTTTCACGCCACCGGCGCCCGCGGAGCTCATCCTCCACGCGAATACTCCGAATCCCTTCAATCCAACGACGCAGATCCGCCTGTCGCTTCCCCGCAATCAGAGAGTCAATGTGCGTATCCTCGACTCCGCCGGGCGCCTCGTCTTCCAGCTCTGGGACGGAACACTCGAGGCCGGCTACCGGGTCTTGACCTGGCACGGTGTGGACAGTCAGAACTTGGAGGTGCCGTCCGGGGTCTATTTCTGCGACGTCCTCGCCGAGGAGGGCAGAAGGACCCAGAAGCTGGTGCTACTCAAGTGATCTGGAACGGGGCGCCGAACCGCACGGAAGGCTGGTGGAGGCGGCGGGAATCGAACCCGCGTCCGTAAATCCGTCCTCGAGGGAGTCTACGTGCGTATCCCGGTTTTTGATCTCGCGACGCGCTCCTCCACCGGGCGGGATGCACGCGCCACCAGTCCCTGAAAATCTCGCCGCTCCCCCTGGGACCTGGTTTGCGGCCAGCCGCAAGTGTATGACGCCGGGCCCCCACCCCCTGCGGCACAAGTGGGGCCGACGAGCCTAGTCGATGCTAGGCCGCTAGAGCTAACTGTTCGTCAGCTATGGTTTCCCACCTGTTTAACGAGCCGGTGGAACCTCGGCACGCATCCCACGATTCAGCGATCCCGTCGAAGCCGTTCGCCCCCAACCGTGAGACTCTCGACCTACAATACGACAGCCGCGTCGACGGCTGCAAGTCAGCGTATCACCAAGGATTGCATCACGTAGGAGATGTCCTGCATCAGCTGGTCCCCGACGGAGGGGTCGGATTCCGGTCCGATCGGGACCGACAGCACACCGAGGGCCTCGAAGTAGCGCTCCGGGTGCTCGACGACGACGTAGAAGAAGAGGACGCGTGCCGGTTGCTCCTGCTCCGCCACCGCCACGGGCTCGGTGACCGCTTGCCACTGGTAGGCGGCGTAGTTTTTCATGGGCTGCGAAGCTTCGCGCAGCACCTCCTCGATGACCTCGTCGATCTCGCGCACGTGGAAGAAGCCGGCCAGAGCGTCGCGTCGCCGCCGCACCACCGCACCGATCGAGTCGGCCGCAGCGCGATCGAGGACGTAGAGGCGCACCGATGCCGAGTGCGATTCGTGTTGCGCCGTGATGTAGGGACCGCCCGGCACGAGTGGAGGACGGACGAACGTCCAGCCGGGTGACTCCGGCAGGAGCAGGCCGACACCGAGCGAGTCACTGAGGAACTGGCCCATCTGCTGCAGCTCGGCATCGGGTTCCGGCGGCGGAGCCGGCGCCTCGCGCCGCAGCACGAGGACCGCGACGGCAAGGACGACAATGCCGATGAGCGCTACGACCAGAACGCGCCTCATGTCTCTCCGGGGTTACTGCTCGCTCGACCGAGTGGGTTCTCTTCGCAGCAGCGAAGTTGGTGCGCCGCCCAGGACTCGAACCTGGAACCTCCTGATTAAGAGTCAGCTGCTCTACCAATTGAGCTAGCGGCGCAACCGCACAAAGAGGACGCTGCGTGCAACGGCGAGGCACGCTAGCACAAGGAGTGCAAAGTGTCAAGGAAGCCAACACCTTGCGACGTTGCACTGCTTTTCGGAGCGTGGTGCTGTTTTCAGAATGGCAGATCGTCATCCGACGCCGAGCTGCCCACCGGAATGTCGGGAACCGCCTGCCCCGGCGACTCGGCCTGTCGCGGCTCCCAGTTCGAGCCCGCCTCGGCCGACTCGCCGGCACGCCCGATCATCTGCATGTTCAAGGCGACGATCTCCGTGGTGTAGCGCTTGTTCCCGGACTGGTCTTCCCAGCTACGCGTCTGCAGTCGCCCCTCGATGAAGACAGGTCGACCCTTCTTGAGGAACTTGCCACAGATCTCGCCCAGCTTGCCCCAAGCGACGATGTTGTGCCACTCGGTGCGCTCCTGCTGCTCACCGTTGCGGTCGTTCCAACGCTCGTTGGTGGCAATCCTGAAGTTCGCGACCGCGGTACCGGAGTTCGTGTAGCGAAGCTCCGGATCGGCGCCGAGATTGCCCAACAGAATCACCTTGTTCACGCTCGCCATGCCCTCTCCCTTCCAAGACACGATGGCCGCGCACGCGGCTGGGCGGTCGTTCCGTTTCGAGTGCAACCGATACTAGGGAGGGCCACACGAGGCGTCAACCCGACCGCAAGGGGCGCGCCAGGGGCGGGCGCCCTCTCTTGCGACCTGCCGCCGTACGCATGTCAAGTTGCGTTGCAGAGAATGTCGACGACGTGCGCGGTGTCGGTGAGATCGGCGACGACGGCGTCGGGCTCGCTGCGCCGCAGAGCGGCCACGTCGTGGCGCCCGGTGGCCACGGCCAAAGTCCGCACCCCGTTCACGCGACCGCTGGCGACATCGTCGGGTGTGTCCCCGATCACCCACACGTGCCGAGCTGGCACGCTACCGCGAGCGGCGGCGAAGCGTTGCACGGCGAGGCGCACGAGCGCTGCGCGCTCACGGTCGTCCGAGCCGAATGCGCCCGTCTCGAAGAAGCGGGCGAGACGCACGGCTTCCAGCTTCAACCACGCGGTGCGCTCGAGATTCCCGGTGACGAGCCCGAGCCCGACATCGGGACGCAACGTCAGCTCCTGCAGCAACTGGAGCACTCCCGGCTTCAGCTGCAGCGCCTGCGGGTCGCGAAGCAGGAGCGCGAGACGCGCGGTGTAGACGCTCTGCACCACGTCCAGCTTCGCCTCCAGCCGCTCGCCACCGACGCCGTAGGCCGCGCCCAGCTCCTCGAACAGGATCGGATCGGTCTTTCCATGCGGCACGATCTCCGCGGGGCGTGGATCGAGGCCGAAGACCTGCTGAAACGTCGCGTGCAGCGCCTGCAGCCCACGCCCGCGGCTGAGCAGAAGCGTGCCATCGATGTCGAAGAGGAGAAGCCGGCGCCGGGGGCTCATGGCGCACCCGGGGCAACCTGGAGCTGCTGCGAGTCGTATTCCTGGGAAGCGGAGGAGGCTCTCATGCTGGAATGGATCCTCGCACCCGTCGTTGCGTTGCTGATCGCCGGGGCCTTCCTGGTCCTGCTCGGGGCACTGCTCTTCAAGGTGTTGGAGTGGAGCCTGCGCCTGATCGTGGCGCTTCTGCTCCTTCCCTTCCAGCTCCTGGGCGCCGCTCTGGCACTGCTGGGGGGCGTGCTCCTGCTGCCGCTGCAGCTGCTCGCTTTGCTCCTGGGCGTCGGCGCCTTGATCGCGGCGATCGTGTTGATCCCCGTCGCGCCGCTCGTGCTCGTCGGGGTCGTCATTGCGGCTTTGATCGGCGGCATGCGCGCGGCGTGCGCGGTGCTCGCGCGCTGAAGCGCTACTCTTCCCCCTGCTCCTGCAGGAAGTGCTCCGCGTCGATCGCCGCCATGCACCCCGTGCCGGCCGCCGTGATCGCCTGCCGGTAGAACTTGTCCGCGACGTCCCCCGCCGCAAACACACCCGGCACGCTCGTGCGCGTGCTGTGCGGTTGCACCTGGATGTACCCCGTCTCGTCCATCTCCAGCTTGCCGTCAAAGATCTTGGTGTTCGGCTGATGCCCGATGGCAATGAAGAGACCTTGGGTGGCGAGCTCGCGCTCCTGATTCGTTTTCACGTCCCGGAGTCGCACACCCGTCACCTCCTTCTTCTCGGGGTCGAGCACGTCGACCACGACCGAGTTCCAGATGAACTCCACCTTCGGGTTCTTGCGTGCGCGCTCCTGCATGAACTTCGACGCCCTCAGCTCGTCGCGCCGATGCACCACCGACACCTTGGAGGCGAACTTGGTGAGGAAGGTCGCCTCCTCCATGGCGGTGTCACCACCCCCGACGACCACGACCTCCCTCTCCTTGAAGAAAAAGCCGTCGCACGTGGCACATGCCGAGACGCCATGACCCATGAGAGCGCTTTCCGACGGCAATCCGAGCAGCTTGGCGCTGGCACCGGAGGCGATGATGAGAGTCTGTGTGCGCATCTCCTCGTTGGTGGAGCGAACCGTGAACGGGCGCTGCGCCAGATCCACCTCCGTCGCCTCGTACTGCACGATGCGCGTGCCGAAGCGCTGCGCCTGCAAGCGGAACTGATCCATGAGCTCTGGCCCGAGGACGCCATCCTTGAAGCCGGGGTAGTTCTCCACATCGGTGGTGATCGTGAGCTGCCCGCCGGGCTGCATCCCCTCGATGACCACGGGCTCCAGGTTGGCGCGTGCGGCGTAGATCGCCGCCGTCAGTCCTGCGGGTCCGGAACCGATGATGAGAACCTTCTCGGTGCGGTCCATGTCACTCTCCCCGTTGCGGCAGTGGTGCGTTCCCGATCGCGCCCTTCCGCGTTCGATGTCCTATAATCGCCGTCCAGCGAAACCACGGCGTGCCCGGGGTCGGCGGCACGCACGCGGCAGCATAGCAGATGGGGCGCAGCCGCTCCCGAGGTGACCATGCACTCCTTCAGCGTCGTGATTCCGACGCTGCACGAGGCGGCGATCATCGAGCAGAGCGTGGCGTCGGCACGCGCGCAAGCGGGTGTCGAGGAAGTCGTCGTCGTCGACGCCGGCAGTCACGATACCACGGCTGCGCGCGCCCGCAGCGCCGGCGCGCGCGTGCTGCAGGCACCCAGGGGACGCGGCACACAGATGAACGCGGGCGCCCGGGCCGCGCGCTCTGCGAACCTGATCTTCATGCACGCCGACTGCCGGCTCCCGGAGCGGGCATGCGAGGCGATGAGCCAGGTGCTCGATCGCGGCTGTGTGGCGGGGACCTTCGCCATCGACTATGCGTCGCGCCAGCCGCTGCTCCGCCTGCTCTCGTCGCTGTCGCGCGTGCGCTCACGCTGGACCGAGTTCGGCGAGGCGACGCTCTTCGTCCGCCGCGACGATTTCGAACGGGTCGGGGGCTTCCCCGCCTGGCCGCTGTTCGAGGATGTCGAGATCCTCACGCGGCTGCGCCGCCTCGGACGCGTCGGGCGCGCCCATGGCCGCGTGCAAGCATCACCGCGGCGTTACCTGCAGCGTGGCGTCTGGCGCCAGCAGTCCCTGAACGTTCTCCTCTATACATTGTTCCGGCTCGGCGTCCCGCCGACCACGCTGCACCGTCTCTACGACAGTGGCTCCTTCAGGCGCAGAACCACGAGCGTGATGTCGTCGCTCGGCTCTCCACCCCCCGCCTGCCAGGAGCGCACGTCGCGCACGATCGTCTCCTGCAGGTCGCGCGGCGGCTCATCGGCGTGACGCCGCAGGAGGGTGGCGAGCCGTGCTTCCCCATACTGCTCGCCACGCTCTCCAAGCGCTTCGGTGACGCCATCGGTGTAGAGGCAGAAGACATCACCGGCGCGTGCCTGGAGCGAACAGCCCTCGTAGCGCTGATCGGAGAAGGGGCCGAGGATGAGGCCGCCCTCGCGCATCCATTCGACGCGTCCCTCTCGCACCCGCGCCGCCGGGTTGTGCCCCGCGTTGCAGTAGACGATGCGCCCGTCGCGCAGAAGTCGCACGAGAAGCAGGGTGACGAAACGCGTGGGCTCGACGTGCGCGTGCAGGTGCCGGTTGAGGCGTGTCACCGTCTCGCCCGGGTCGGCGGGTGCACCCCCATCGATCGTGTACTGACTGCGCAGCGCCGCTTGCAGGCTCGCCATCAGGAGCGCCGCGGAGATCCCCTTGCCACTGACGTCGGCGACGACGAAGTCGCACCCGTCCTGGACGGGGATGAAGTCGTAGTAGTCGCCGCTGACGCTGCGCGCGGGGAGGCAGACCCCGCTGACGTCCACATACGGCAGCTCCGGAACCCGCTCCGGGAAGAGCCGGCGCTGCACCTCGCGGGCGATGCTGAGCTCACGCTCGACGGCCTCGTGTGCAGAGCGCTCCTGCAGAAGCGTCTGCAGCTGCTCCGACATGTCGTCGAAAGCCGATGCGAGGCGGCCGAGCTGATCGCGCGCGCGCGGGCGAATGCGATAGTCGAAGCGGCCCTGCCGCACGGCGCGCACGCCGCGGTCGAGCTGTGCAACCGAGCTCGAGATCGAACGCGCGTGCAGAAAGCCGCGGATCGTTGCGACAAGCTGCAACAGCAGGATCACAGCGCAGGCGGCGGCGACGACGATTCCCATGACACCCACCGTCTCGAAGCTCGTGCGCAGGAGCGCGCGCACACCCCCTTCGACCGAGAAGACGATGAGGATTTGAGGTCCCACGCCGTGCGTCAGCCCGCTCCCCCAGTCGACCGGATGGCCACGATAGTCCCACTGCAGCGTGGCCCAGCGCGTTCCGGCGGCCACTGCGCGCTCGACATCTTGCCTCTCGAGCGCGCCGCGCGGCGGCCACCCCTCGGCTGCAACGCCCGGGTCGTACCAGGCGAGGACACCCGACTCCGCCGCGAGCGAGTCGGCGCGCTCGAGCGTGCCGCCGGGCCGGCGGCCTGCAGCACCCAGCCCGCCGTGCACGAGGCTTTGCGTCATCGGAAGCCCGCGGTTGAGCGTCTCCGCGTCGAGCGGCACGACCGCCCCGAGCGCCAGCGCCGTGCCGCCGAGCGGGCGATGCATGCGCAGCTCGAGCCGACGCTCGCGAAGAACGATTCCGGCAAAGCTCCTCCCCTGCAGCCACACCGGAACGAGAGGCCGGGCGCGATCGATGCGGCCGTGTGACGTCACCACCCGCTCCTCGGCCGGATCGATTCCCCACCAGACGACCGCGGCGGGATCCACGCCGGCGAAGGCAGCCGAGAGCGCCTGCTGCGCCGCTTCGCGGCCGCCGACGCCGGCGGCACGCGCCGCCCAGAAACGCGCCTCGGCGACACCGGCCCGGCGCTCCGCCCAGTGCGCCAGGCTTTCCAGCCGTCGCTCGATCACTTGCGCGGAGACGTGGCCGAGGACCACGTAGCCCATGAAGAGGAGGATGCAAAGCACGAGGAGCGTGGGAAGCAACGCGACGTAGAGATAGAAGGCAGCGAGCCGCGCGCGCACCGAATCGAGGATGCGATCGATCACGGCTTGCAGCAAACGCACGCTGTAGAGGATTGCCGGAATCAGAAGCAGAAGCGGCTCACGGATCAGCGCGGCGATCACGACAACGACCAGCGTGAACCGGAACATGCGCGTGCGCCACGCAGCACGCGCCATGGCGCGGGCGAGATGACGCAAATCGGGCAGTGTGCGCAACGCGCGGCTCCCTGGCTCGCCGACCGAGGCTAGCACGGCACCCCGAAGCGGGCAATCGCACCCGGAAAGCGCTGCGCACGCCGTCCACGCGCTGCACCGAGCGTTGCATTCGATGCGAACGAGTTGCGTGGCAACGAGAAACACGGTATGGTTCAAGTGATTCTGAGGACCCCTGAACTGCGCGCCCCCGCCGGTTGACCCACCGGGAGATCGGACGGTGAGCCATATGCAACGCTTCGTAGGCCCGGGGTTGGCGAGCCTCCTCGTGGGCCTGTTCACGGGTTGCGCCTTCTATTCCAGCTCCCACCAAAGTGATGCGCACGAGATCGAACCGCTCGCGGACCCCGGCTCGTCGATGGGTGTGCTCGTCGCCGAGGTCGAGGGCTACCCCCGCGAGATCGAGTACTTCATCAACGGCATCCACATCGAGACCCAGACCGAGATCGAGTGGTGGAAGGACGCGCGCATCGAGGTCGAGCTGCGACCCGGCGCCTATGACGTGAGCGCCACCTACCTCGTGCGCGCCTTTGCGGGCGAACAGGTGGAGTACCACATCGAGACCAGCGAACCGGTTCTGATCCTCCCGGGTCGCGAGACCCACATCCGTGCCATCATCCGCAAGGACTGGCGCGGCGTGCCCGATCAGGAGACGACGCACTTCCGCAGCGTCGACCCCGGCGCTGCCGCCGGGCCGCGGCAGAGCCGCGCACAGCCTGAAGCAACTCCCGCGGCCCCGGAAGCGGCTCCTGCCGCCACCTCGCCCTCCGACTCCGACGACAGCGCGAGCTCCTTTGTCATCCACGGGATCCACGGGGGCAACGATCCCGCTTCGGGCGACGGAGTCATCCGCATCAGCGGCTCCGAAACCGAGGCCGGCTCCGCCACCGACCCGGGCACCTTTGTGATCCGCGGCTCCGACGTGGCCTCGACCGGTGCTGCCGCACCGATCACGCCGACGATCCAACTCGGCCGCGAGACGCCGCCGCAAGAGGAGCTCTCCCCCGTGCGCTCCGATGCCGACGCCATCGGCCTGCCGCCGGACGACGTGCCCGCACACGAGGAGCTGGCACCCGCTGGCGCCGCGGTTGCGCCGGGTGAAGCGGCCCCCGTCCTCGTCGGTCGGGATGTCGATGCGCAGGATGCCGACGACGCGGGTCGCGCCTGGATCACCGTCCTGCTCCAGAGCGAACCGAACGGCGCCTCCGTGAGCGTGGACGACCGCGAGGTGGGTCAGACGCCGCTGCGCGTGCGGCTCGATCCGACCCACGATCACGTCGTGCGCTTCGAGAGCGACGGATGTGGCGATCACGTCCGGCTGCTTTCCGCCGCCGGTTGGGAGCGCGGACACAGCTCCACCGTGACCGTGCAGCTGCACTGCCCGTGAGACACGCCCACAGGAGCGCGGTGCGGAAGCGACTGGCTCAGATCGACCCTCACGCCGATCTCGTCATCATCGGTGGCGGCATCAACGGGGCCGGCGTGGCGCGTGATGCCGCCGAACGTGGCTTCCGCGTCATCCTGGTCGAGAAGGACGACTTCGCCTCGGGAACCAGCTCGCGCACGTCGAAGCTCGTGCACGGAGGCGTGCGCTATCTCGAGCAGGGCGCCATCCGTCTCGTTTGGGAGGCGTGCCACGAGAGGCAGACGCTCCTGCGCATCGCGCCGCACCTCGTGCGTCCGCTGCCCTTCGTCTTCCCCCTCTACGAGGATTCGCGCTTTCCACCGTGGCAGCTGCGCCTGGGGATGTGGCTGTACGACGTGCTCGCCGCATTCCGCAACGTGCGGCGGCACCGCATGCTGCGCCCCAGGCGGAGCGCCTGGCTGCACGGCCTGCGTCGTGGTGCCTTGCGAGCCGCGGCGCTCTACTACGACGCTGCGATGGACGACACGCGCCTGGTGCTCGAAAACATCTTGGCGGCACGCGCGGCGGGTGCGACGCCGTTGAACGACGTCGTCGCCCAGCGCCTGCTGATCC
Organism: Candidatus Latescibacterota bacterium; assembly: GCA_020349025.1. Classification (GTDB taxonomy): domain Bacteria; phylum Krumholzibacteriota; class Krumholzibacteriia. The sequence goes on from CP070763.1 coordinate 799,138, forward strand.
GCGATGGCCAGGTCCGCGGTGTCGAGGTGGAGGAGAGGCAGAGCGGCGCGCGCGTCGAGCTCACGGCACCGCTCGTGCTCGCCTGTGCCGGACCGTGGACCAATGCCCTGCTCTCGCAGCTGCCGGGATCGCCGCGCCCGGTGGCCCCCACTCGCGGCACGCACATCGTCGTGCGCCGTCTGCGCGAACATGCGTTGACGCTCGCCGCGGGGCGCGATGGGCGCGTCTTCTTCGTTCTTCCATGGGTCGGCCTGACGCTCGTCGGAACGACGGACGCGCGCGACGACAGCGATCCGGACGAGATCGCGCCCACCGAATCGGAGATCGAGTACCTGGTGGCGGAAGCCAACCGTTTTCTGCCCGATGCACACCTGACGCGCGACGATGTGATCGCCGCTTTCGTTGGCCTGCGACCGCTGAAGGATTCGCACGGTGATGCTTCCGAGCGTGGGCGCGAGCATGAGATCCTCGAACCGCTCCCCGGCCTGCTCTGTGTCGTCGGCGGCAAGTACACGACGTACCGGACCGTGGCGGAAGAGATCGTCGACCGGGTGGAGAAGCGACTCGGAAAACGCAAGCCGTGCCGCACCGACCGCACAGCGCTCCCCGGCGGGCAGCTGGCGTGGAGCGCGCGCGAGCACTGGGAAGAGGGGGCGCGCTTCCAGGAGGCCGTGGCGCATGAGGCGAGCGAGAGCGGCGTGAGGCCCGATGCCGTGCGGCATCTGTATCGAGTCTACGGGGCACGAGCGCCGCGCGTGCTCGCGCTCGTGCACGAGAACGACGCGCTCGGGCGCGCGCTCTGCGCGCATCAACCGCACATCGGCGCCGAAGTGGTGATCGCGGTGCGAGAGGAGATGGCTCTGCATCTCGACGACTGGTACCTGCGCCGCTCTTGCGTCGGCTTTCACGCCTGCCATGGCTTCGACAGCCTCGAGCGCGTCGCGGATCTGTTCGCAGCGGAGCTCGGCTGGAACGCAGCGACGCGTGCGCAAGAGATTGGACGCGCGCGGCGCGAGCTGGAGCGAATCGCTCTTACTCGTTCTCCAGCATCCAGGCGTTCAGCGTGAGCGTCGTCGGTGTGCGTTCGACGTAGGCCGCACCGGCGGGGAAATGCTCGAACAACACCGACAGGCCATCGAGGATCTCCACCCCACGGACGACCTCGTGTCCGAAGAGGCGCGGCAGCGTGGCGAGCTGCTCGAGGGCGCGGAGCAGGCGGCGCTGATCGGCGAACAGGGCGACGCTGGCTTCCTCGGGCACAAAATCCCCGAACGGGCGCAACGCGCCCTGGCCCAGCAGCTGTCCGCGGCCAACGCGCCGCGTGTCGATGATGTGCTGCATCAGCAGACGCGTCGTCGTGAGGATCGCAACGTCGCCGTCGAGCAAGTAGCTGGGCGAAACGTGCTCGAGCACCGGTTGCGCGAAGCTGCGGAAGCTCTTGCCGCCATAGCTCACGTCGGTGAATCCCTCCGACCCCACACCGATCGGTAAGCGCAGGACCTTGGCCTCCAGATCGAAGAGCGTGCGCTCGGCCGTCTCCAGATCCGCGACCTCCACGATCAAGGCGATGCTCGGGAGCGGCACCATCGCGGTGGGCATCAGCTGGTCCAGGACGAACGCCATTTCGTCACCCGCCCACGGCAGCACGTCGTGCTGCAGGTCGAACGGCAGGCGGTCGAGGCCAAGCGGCGGAGCGGCGGTCACCAGGCGCAGCGGTTGGGCGGCGCGCGCACCCGTGCGTCCGGGCGCACCGGAGGTGTGGCGCTCGAGGCAGGTGTCGAGCCCGCGGAAGAGGTCGCCCAGTAGAGCCGTCTCGGTCGGGCGCGCGTAGTAGGTCAGGGTGACGCCGGTCGGGACCGAGCGCAGGATTTCCTCGCGTCGGAACGGCGTGTCCACCGGGTCGAGCTGCGGTTTCTGCGGCGCGCGCACGATGCGCTGGAAGCGCACCCCATCTCCACCCCAGGTGAAGCCTTGCGCCGTCCATGGGATCGCGTCCGCGCCGAGGCTGACAACGGCGATCGACTGCGGCCCCAGCGCCTCGAGCGCCTCGACGCATGCCGGATCGCGCAGCGAGGAAGCCGGAGCGTTCCCCGCGTGCACGTCGAAGGCGCCGCGTGCGAGCGCCTCGGAGGTCGTCAACACGACGAAGCGCTCCTCCTGCAGCAGCAGGAGATCGACGCCACGCCCGTCGCGCAGGCGCAAAGCGGGACGCGCGTTGAGCTCGACCTCCTCGATCTCCAGCTCCTCGCTCGCCGCTTCCTCACGCAACGACTCGATGGCGACGCGAAAGCGTGCGGCGTCCTGCAGCTCCGCCGCCAGGAGAACCTCGGCGGCGTTGCCGCGCGTCGCGGCCGGATACGCACCCATCGTGACGCGGCCGCC
>CP070763.1:801619-811794 GCA_020349025.1 Candidatus Latescibacterota bacterium
AGTTGGAAGGTGCGCTGCCACCCGGTCGAGGCGGCCGGAGCAATCCTGCAGAGGATGAGTCACTGGGCAGAACCCACTTTTCAGGAAGCGCGCACCCCCGACCACCACTCCGACGGCAGCGCACCCTCAAGATCGGCTTACGTGAGAGCGGTCTGCACGTTCTGGTAGACGGCGTCGACCAATGGGCCGATGGCGCGAATGGTGACGATCGCGACGATGGAGATGAAGGCGGCGAGCAGCGCGTACTCGACCATGTCCTGTCCGCTCTCCTCGACAAACAGTCTCTTCAGCATGATGGATCCTCCTGGAGTTGAGATACTCTCGAAGCTCTGCGCATCCGTTCGCAGCGCTGTGACCCCGCAAGCGATCTCGGTGCCAGCAGCTGCGGACGCTTGCCGGGAGCGCTGTTACGCCTCGCATGTGCGCGCTGGGCTTGCGCTTGCCGTGTCGCAGCGCGGTGCGCTCCCAAGCCACGCGCAACACAATGGTCGACGCGATGGACGATGTGTCCGGTGTTTGCGTCTCGATGACGCGTTGGCTTGTCAGAATGTCAGTGCGCAGGTACCGTCGTGACCTCGCGAGTCACGCGATGGCGCAAAGTGGAGATCGACTTCCGCTCTTCCTCGACCGCGCCACCCGCTCAGGGTGTTCTGGTCTCCGCTTCCTGCTCCGCGATCCGTTTCTCGACCGCCGCCAGATGCTTGCGCGCGCCATCCGTCCAGGCGCTGTCGGAGTCGCGCTCGATGTAATCGATCCAGGCGAGCCGGGCCGCCTCGAGCTCCCCCTGCGCCTCCAGCGTGAGCGCGAGAGCGTAGCGCGACTTGAGATGGGTGGGGTCGTCCTGGATCGCGCCTTCGAAGCACGCCAGCGCCTTGTCGAACTCGCGCAGCTCCTGATAGACGGTGCCGAGCGCATGCATGTAGTCGGCGTCGACGCCGACCGGAACACGGACCCCGCGGCTCAGCTTCTTGCGGCGGACTTCCGGGTCGTGCGACGCCGCCAGAACGTCGACCGCTTCCTTGTATTGGCGTACGCGCAGAAGCGCCACGCCGAGGTTGTAGCGCGCCAGCGTATGGTTCGGTTGCTCGTCGAGGACGTCGTAGAGCTCCGGAATCGCGTCGCTGTAGCGTCCCGACTCGAGCGCCGACGAGCCGCGTTCGTAGGCCTGCTCCGCTTCGGGACTCAGCTGGCCGGGATCCCGCGTGCTCGATCCGGCGCAGCCGTGCAGCAGCAGCAACGTGGTGCCGACGCACGCCAGCCATGTGAAGGGAGCGGCGCGGCCCGAACCCGCCGCGCGAGACTCACGCTTTCCTCTTGTCGGTGCCGACATCGTCGTCCACCTCCGCACCCAGCGCCGCGCGATAGACATCCGCGAGCGGCACACCCGCGGTCTCTGCAGCCTGACGCACGCTCTCATACTCCGGGACCGCGCGCAACTTCCCGTCGGGGCGTACCGCGATCTTCACCTGGACCTCTCCATACTCGGTGCACACCCGCGTGACGCGGCGTTCCAGCTCCATACGCTCCTCGTATGCAATCCGTACGCCGAGCGTGCTCGATTCGTTCAGGAGGAGCCGCGCCAGTGCGTGCGTGTCGTGCGGCTCACCAATCACCGTCACCTGCGTCGCGGGGCGACCCTTCTTCATGTAGATCGGCGTGAAGTACACGTCCAGCGCACCCGCCGCGAACAACCGCTCCATGACGTAGCCGTAGAACTCCGGCACCATGTCGTCGATCGTCGTCGTGACCACGCCGACCCGGGCCGCTGGCTCCGCCTCGCTCGGCTTCGATCTCGGACGCGCTTCCGTGGCCGCGGCGCCACGTGTCTCGGGCGTCACGTCGGCGCGTTGCCGCGGCATGGCGGCGGGCCGGCAAAGCAGCAGCCGCACGACGTTCGCAGCGTCGACGAACTCCTTCGAGCCCGCACCGAGGCCGGTCGCCTCGACTCGAATCGCGGCGTCTTCGAGCGGCTGCGTCAGCGCGGCCAGGATTGCGGCGCCGGTCGGCGTGACGCGCTCCCCCTCACCCGACGTGAACTGAATCGGGAAGCCGCGCAGGAGCTGGAGCGTCGCGGGGGGCGGCACCGGGATGACGCCGTGTGCGCTCCGGGTCGCACCGCGCCCGACACGGATCTGCGAGACCCGCAGACTGTCGACGTCGTGAAGAGCGCAGAGGCGGTCCAAGCCGATGCAGACGCCAGCGATGTCGACGATCGCGTCCACGGCCCCGACTTCGTGGAAATGCACGCTCTCCACATCCATGCGGTGCACGCTCGCTTCCGCCTCGGCGAGCTGCGTGAAGACCTGGAGACTCCAATCGAGCGCACGAGGTGGGAGCTGTCCCGAACGCAGGATTCGGACGACATGCCGCAGGTGGCGGTGTGGGTGCTCGATTTCCGCATCCAGAACCACACGCACGCGGGTGGCCCCAATGCCGTTCCGCGTCACCTGCTCACTCTCGAGGCGATACCCCGCGAGCGGCAGCGTTGCCAGGATCTCGCGCATCTCGTCGAGCGACACGCCGAGATCGACGAGCGCCGCCAGCGTCATGTCGCCCGAGATTCCGGAGGGGCAATCGAAAACCAGCCAGCGCATCACGATCCCTCGAAGTCATTCCGTTTCGTGACCACACAGCTTGCTCAGATAGAGCGAGGCTGCGGCCGCGGCACCGAAGCCGTTGTCGATGTTGACGACCGTCACGCCCACGGCGCAGCTGTTCAACATTCCGAGAAGTGCGGCGAGCCCACCGAAGCTGGCGCCATATCCGACGCTCGTCGGCACCGCGATCGTGGGTTTGCCGCTCATCCCAGCCACGACGCTGGCCAGCGCCCCCTCCATTCCCGCGACGACGATCAGGATGTCGCAGGAATCGAGCGTGTCGCGGCTTGCGAGCAGCCGATGCAGCCCGGCGACACCGACGTCGTACAGGCTCTCCGCCTCCACGCCGGCCGCGTGGAGAGTCTCGACCGCCTCCTCCGCCACGCCCCGGTCGGAGGTGCCTGCGGTGATGACGGCCACACGGCCACGCACACGCATCGGCGTCTTGGCCGGCACGCGGAAGGTGCGTGCGCGCTCGTTGTACACGGCTTCCGGGAGCTTGGCGGCCACGGCAGCGAACGCTTCGGGGGAGCAGCGGGTGCCGAGAATGCCACTGCCGCGCTCCGCCATGTGCGCGGCGATGGTCGCGACCTCGTCCGCCGTCTTCCCCTGGCAGAGAATCGTCTCGGGGAATCCGAGCCGCAGCTGTCGATGGTGGTCGACGCGCGCCACGCCGAGGTCCGCGAACGGCAGCTCGCGCAAACGCTCGACGGCCTCGTGCGTGTCGATGCGTCCCGCCTTGACGGCATCCAGCAGCTCGCGCAGCTCAGGTTCCCGCATGGCCATCCCCTCCCGAAGCCCACTCGAGCGAGGCGGGATCACAACTCATGCTGGCGAACGACGTGTCCTCCTCGCGCTTCTCGCACGCGCTCGGCGCCACGGAGCCGGCCGCCTCCTCCAGCTGCAGGAATTTCTGCAGTACACGTTCGACCTGTGCGTAGGTCTCCGCCTGAAACACCTCGGGGCGCAGCTCCTTCGAACCGGGCAGTCCCGTCATGTACCACGCCAGATGCTTGCGCATGCGGCGGATGATGAAGCGCGGCTCCGCGTCGCACTCTTCGAGCTCCATCGACAGGTTGCGTAGCGCCAAGTCCACGCGCTCGCGCGCCGTCGGAATCACTGGATCACGACCCGCGAGCAGCGCTTTGGTTTGAGCGAAGATCCAGGGATAGCCAAAGCTGCCTCGCCCGATCATGACCGCGTCGCACTGCGTCTCTGCGAACATCCGCAGCGCATCGTGCGCCTGGCTGATGTCCCCGTTGCCGACAACAGGAATCGACACCGCCTGCTTCACGTCGCGAATGATCTCCCAGCGCGCCCTTCCACTGAAGCCCTGAGCGCGCGTCCGCGGGTGTACGGTGATCCACTGCGCTCCTTCCGCCTCGACGAGACGCGCCGCTTCGACGGCGTTGATCGAGCTCTCATCCCAACCCGCACGGATCTTCACCGAGACCGGGACGGCGGCGCGTTCGACCACCGCGCGTACGACCCGGGCGAGGCGCGGCAGGTCGCGCAGAAGATCGGACCCACCCGCATTGCGCACCACCTTGCGTGCCGGACACCCCACGTTGATGTCGATGGCGTCGGGCTGCATCTCGTTCACCAGGTCGGCGGCGCGCGCCATCCTCTCCGGATTGCCGCCGAAGATCTGCACTGCGATCGGGCGCTCCGCTTGCGTGAAGCGTGCGAGCGCGAAGCTGCGGAGGCTCTCGCGTGTCAGCGCCTCGCTCGACACCAGCTCGCTGACGACGTAGTCCGCTCCGAAGCTCTTGCAGATGCGTCTGAAAATGCTGTTCGTGATGCTGGCCACCGGCGCGAGCGCTACCAGCTTCTGACGCATCTGCTCCTGGAGCTCGTTCATCGATCCACCTCGACCCCGACCATAGCAGCACCCGTTGCATGGCTGCAAACGGCAGCCTGCCAATGCGTTACGGGTCGAAGGGATGGCGCCGCCCGCGTCCCGTCCGATCCCGCTCCCTCTCCCGCGGCGGCGCTCCGCCTGCTGCGGAAGTTCTGCGGCCTCGGTTCGTTGTGAACGAATGTCTGGTAAACGGCGCGGTCTCGCTCCGGGTCGCTTCCGAGTTTGTGCAAAGCGCGCGGTTGCCGAACCTGCAGGAGCGTTGACCAACCGGCGCCGCTTCTCCATGATACTTCCTTCCCGGACTCATCCCACCGCGCCAGGCGCGGCTGCGGGCTTGGCGGCGGCGTGGCGTTCCGTGGCGATGCGCTCGAGCCGGTCGCGCACGAGCTCCACCGCCGATCAACATGGGGGTACCTCCGTGTCTCGACGTCGTTGCTTACGGTCCTGGGCTCTGCGAGCAAGCCTTCTTCCCGCTTTGCTGCTGCCCACGCTCCTCTCTGCGGAGCCTGGCGCGCCGGCGATCATTCAAGCCGACACGCCGGCCATCGGGCACGTGGATGAGGATCGTACGTCGATCATCATGACCGTGACCGCGGGGGCGAGCGGCGCTCCGGGTGGCTTCACGGTCGAGTGGATGACACAAAGCGACCACGACGTGCTGGGTTGGCCGAACGATCCGAATCACCCGGCCCTGGCTCGGTGTGACTTCACCGGCACGCCCACGTTGACGACGACATTAGGCGTCGTGGATTTCGCTCTCGGCACGAATGCGAGCGTCCGCATCGAGATCGGCGATCTCTTCGATGAGACGGGCGTGTATTCGAACGAGTACACCGAGCTGCAGATTGGTGGAGGCTACGTCTTCCGAGTCTTCGCCCGGCCCTCCGAAGGCACGCAGCAGAGCGACTACTCGACCACGCTGTCCGCGGATACGAATCCCGAGGATGACGATTGCATTCTCTCCCAGGGTTACTGGAAGAACCATCCCGAGGCGTGGCCCGTCTCGGGGCTCCAGCTGGGGGACGTCGACTACACGAAGAGCGAGCTGCTCGACATCCTGAAGCAACCGGCGCGGGGCAACGGCCTCGTGTTTCTCTCCCACCAACTGATCGCCACGAAGCTGAACATCCAGAACGGCGCCAATCCGACGCTGATCCAAAGCGCCGTGGACGCAGCCGAGCAGCTGATCGGCTCGCTCGTCGTCCCACCGATCGGGATGGGCTATTTGGCGCCACCCGAGGCCAGCCCCCTCACCGAGGTGCTCGACCGCTTCAACAACGGCAAAGGCGGCGGAACCTGCGGCACCGTCGCCGCCGAGCGTACCGACTGGGGAGCCCTGAAGACGCGCTATCGCTAGACGAACGCGCTCCATCTCTCCGAAGGCGCTCCTTTCAGGGATTTATGTAGCTCCTGCGTTGTCGCCCAGCGGATTCAGCCGGTTGGACCGCGCCGCCGCTTTGCGTTAGAATAGGCGCCTCCGAGCCCTCCCATTTCAATGGTCTCTAGGGGTCGATCCAGATTGGCCGGGACGCACCGGGTGGAACCGGCCCGGTTCCTGATCGATCCTCCAACGCAACGACGTACAAGGGGTCCTGAATGCAACGCACGACAAGGGAACCGATCGATGCTGTCAAAACGCTGCTCGTCGACGAGAAGCGCCGAAGCGAGCTCAAGGCAGAGTCAATTCATCTACCCTCGTGGGATCTGAGCTTCCGACAGCTCTGGGACACGGAGCTCCTCCTGAACGGTGCTTTCACTCCGCTCGAGGGCTACCTGAAGCAAGAAGATTCACGCGGCGTGTGTGAGGAGATGCGCCTGGCCGATGGATCGTTGTGGCCCATCCCGATCCACCTCGATGTGAGCGAGCAGTATGCCGAATCGCTGTCCGTCGGCGATCGGATCGCACTGCGCCACCCGGAAGGGATGGTTCTCGCCATTCTGACCATCTCCGACATGTGGAAGCCGGATCGCGAGGCGGAGGCGAGCGCAGTGTTCGGCACCACGCGCATGGATCATCCCGGAGTCCGCGGCTTGCTGCACGAGACCAACCCCGTCTATTTGGGCGGCAAGCTCGAGGGACTCGAGCTCCCGCCGCATCATACCTTCCGGCAGCTGCGACATACGCCGCTCGAGCTGCGTGCAGAGTTCGCGCGGCTCGGCTGGAACCGGATCGTCGCCTTTCAGACGCGCAACCCGATGCATCGCGCGCACGCCGAGCTGACCCGGCGCGTTGCAGCAGAGCAGGGAGCGAAGCTGCTCATCCACCCGGTGGTCGGGCGCACGAGCCCGGGCGACATCGACTACTTCGCACGCGTGCACTGCTACCAGGCGGTCCTGCCGCAGCAGCCACCCGGTTCGACGATGTTGAGCCTTCTGCCGCTCGCCATGCGCATGGCGGGGCCGCGTGAAGCGGTGTGGCACGCGCTCATCCGCAAGAACTACGGTTGCACGCACTTCATCGTGGGACGCGATCACGCCGGCCCGCGCGACGCGGATGGCAAGCCCTTCTACGGGCAGTACGACGCGCAGGAACTCGCCCAAAAGCATGCCGAGGAGATGCGCATTCAGGTCACGCCGGTCGAGGAGATGGTGTACTGCGAAGATCGTGGCGAGTACATGCAACGTTCCGAGGTCCCGGCTGGAGCACGTGTGCTGAACCTCTCCGGCACCGAGCTACGCCGGCGCGTGCGCGAGGGGATCGAAGTCCCCTCCTGGTTCTCCTACCCCGAGGTGATCGAGGAGCTCCGACGGCGCTACCCGCCGAGGGCGCGGCAGGGCTTCACCGTGTTCTTCACCGGTCTCTCCGGTTCGGGAAAGTCGACGATCGCCAACGTCCTCGTGGCCAAGCTCATGGAGCTCGACGCACGACCGGTCACGCTGCTCGACGGCGACATCGTGCGCAAGAACCTGTCGAGCGAGCTCGGCTTCTCGAAGGAGCATCGTGACCTCAACATTCGGCGCATCGGGTTTGTTGCGAGCGAGATTACGAAGAATGGTGGCGTTGCCCTATGTGCCCCCATCGCGCCGTACGCCGCCACACGTGATGACGTGCGCCGCCTCATCGACCACTACGGCGGCTTTGTCGAGGTGCACGTCGCCACGCCGCTCGAGGTGTGCGAGGAGCGTGACCGCAAGGGGTTATACGCCAAGGCTCGTGCCGGCCTCATCCAGGGTTTCACCGGCATCGACGACCCCTACGAGGCGCCGGAGAACGCGGAGGTCGTGATCGACACCGCCGAGCTGAGCGCCGAACAGGCGGCGCAGAGAGTGATCCACTTCCTCGAGAAGGAGGGTTACATCACCTCCGAGTCGCAGAAGTCATGATGCGGCTCCCCGGCGCGATCAGCGAGGATGACCAGATTCTCGCACGCATCGAGCAAGCTCTCGACATGTCTGGGAGCATCCTCTCCGATTACACGCCGGGACGGGTGGAAGCCACCGCGAAGGCGGGCGGCGACCCGGTCACCGAAGCGGATCTGGCCGTCGACGCCGCACTGAGGAAGTTACTCCCCGCGGCAGGTGACGGGTGGCTCTCCGAAGAGAGCGTGCGTGAACCGCAGCGGCTCCAGGAGCGGAATCTCTGGGTCGTCGACCCGATCGACGGCACCAAAGAGTTCGTCTCCGGGATCCCGGAGTGGTGTGTGTCGATCGGCTATGTGGAGAATGGAACCGCGGTGGCCGGAGGGATCTTCAATCCCGCGTCTGGAGAGACGATTCTCGGATCTTTGCGCTCCGGGGTGTGGCGCAACGGTGAACGCGTGACGGTGAGTCGCACCTCGGTTCTGTCCGACGCTGTGGTCCTCGCCAGCCGGAGTGAGGTGGGCCGTGGTGAATGGGCTTCGTTCATGAACGGGGCCGTTCGAGTGCGACCGACCGGATCGGTGGCGTACAAGCTGGGGCTTGTCGCTGCCGGTCGCGCCGACGCAACGTGGACGCTGACCCCCAAGAGCGAGTGGGACGTTGCAGCGGGGGTTGCCCTCGTACGCGCTGCGGGCGGAGAGGTGCGCACCCTGGACTGGCGGACGCCCCGCTTCAACAACGAGCCGCCGGTTTTCGACGGTCTTGTCGCCTGCAACGCCACACTGTTACAACCGATCGGCGAGCTCCTCGAGCTCCCAGCAACCTGAGAATCCAGAGCCGGACCGGCTCCGGCTGGCGACGCCCGGATCGCTTCGCTCGTGGCACCTCGAAAGGGCTCTCGAGCCGGCGCGCGTAGCCGCACCGGCTCAGGCTGGCAGGACACGCGCGCGCGAGCCGCGTGCTCCTCCTGCGCGGGACCTTGTTCCGAGAACGAAACGGGTGCGCGATGAGCTTTCGCGAAGAGCAGAGGATGCTGAGCTCGTGGTTGTTGAGGCCCGTCATCTTGCTGGTGATGGGCGTGTTCTGGTGGGGCTTCATCCAGCAGATCGTCTTGGATAAGCCGTGGGGAAACAACCCGGGGCCGAACTGGCTACTGTGGCTGCTCCTGCCGATCTTCGGGGTGGGATTCCCGCTTTTCTTCATGAGTCTGCGTTTGATCGTCGAGGTGCGTAGCGATCACGTCGACATCCGCTACGTGCCGCTCACGCATCGCCGAATTGCGTTCGCCGACATCGAGCGTGCCGAGCCGCGTACGTACCGGCCCATCACGGAGTACGGTGGTTGGGGTGTGAAGGGGTGGTCACGCCGCAAGGTGGCCTACAGCGTCAGCGGCAACCAGGGGGTGGACCTGCACCTACGAGACGGTACCTCGGTCATGATCGGCTCGCGCGAGCCCCACAAACTGGCCCGCGCGCTCCACGAAGCCATGCAGCGCGGGCGGGAAGCGCGCTGAGCCCAGCGGACGTGACGGCGCGCGCACGGAGCGAGGCGGCGCAACACGAGGCGTCTCGTTCATCCTCAGCGCGACTCCTCGAAGACCCCGAACATCCCGTCCGGTGTGAGGATCTCGGGGAATCGGGAGCGCAGCGATGCGCGCATCGCATAGCAGAGGTGGCATGCATCGGCATAGGTGTCGGCATGCGGTAGGTCGTAGCGTCGCGCCAGCGCCGCGGGGCCACCTTCGAGAATGGGCCCGGTCACTGGATGTGCGTCCGGGTCGTACTCTGCGCAGATCGTCTTCAGCGACTTGCGGAAGAGGTTGCCGATGGAGATCCCCTGGCAGATGTGCACGTTACCGAACGGGTCCACGTGAACGCGTCCGGGATTGCGAAGATCCTCACAGGGACAACTCGTGAACTCGCTCCAGTCGCCACCGGCTGCTCGGGGTGCAAGCTTTTCGACAGCACGCCCGCGATAGACGACCGGAGATTCGCCCGCTGGCAGTTGCCCCGACACGGGCGCCACGCGCGTCGCCCCAGGCTGCGCGATCGAAATCGCCGCCAGCGGGATTCGTAGTTTTTCGGCTGCCCAGCGGGCGTTGCGCACCCGGCGATTCGACTCTTCGTCACCGTGGTAGATGTCGCAGCTCAGCGACAGGTCTTGAATCAAGCCCGCAAACGGCCGCAACCACTCGAGCGCATCTTCGGACTCCGTCGCCCAGTACGCGTTGGATACCACACCGACCTGGAAGCGCTTCTGCGCCGCCATGCGCGCGCCGCGATGCAGGATGGCGTGGTACAGGAAGGGTTCGCCGCCCTCGAAGTAGATCCATCGGATCGTCCCCAGCTCTTTGGCCTGTTGCAGAATCCGATCGATCTGGCGCAGGGTCATGGTGCCCTGTTGCCACGGGCTGCCCC
>CP070763.1:811894-851149 GCA_020349025.1 Candidatus Latescibacterota bacterium
CGGCGCCGCCGCGGCGCCGCCGCGGCTATGCTGCTTCTGGCGTGCCTGGTGATCCTGCCGGTCACATGGCACAACGTGCGCGCCTGCGGGCGTCTCGTCTGGATCAGCGCCAACGGGGGGATCAACTTCTTCATCGGCAACAACCCCGACATGCATCGCACCGTGCCGTTGCGCCCCGGTCCGGAGTGGCGACGTATGAACGATCTGCCGTTGCGCGAAGCGGGTCTCGTACATCCGGCGGAGCGCGATCGCTGGTTCTACCGCGAGGGGTTGCGCTTCTGGCGCGAGTCTCCCGGCGTTGCGCTGCGGCACACGTTCGAGAAGGGGATGCGCCTGCTGCACAATCACGAGAGCATGCGGGATTTCGACTTCTACTACTTCGCGCAACACTACTCACGCTTGCTCCGCCTGCCGCGGTGGAACTTCGCGTTGCTCCTGGCGCTCGCATTGGTTGGAATCGCGTGGGGGCGCAACGCACGTGATACGGGACGCGTGTTGCAGCTCTTCCTGCTGTCGTACGCGGCAGGGATCGTGCTCTTCTTCGTCTCGTCGCGCTACCGCGCGCCGCTCCTGCCAGCGTTGGCGGTGTTCGCCGCTGCTGGGAGCGTGTGGCTGTGGAGAACGGCGCGTCAACGCGCCTGGCGCCCCCTCCTGGGCGCGTGCGCAGCGGCGTGTCTCACCTTCACCCTCTCCTCGATCGACTGGTTCGGTGCAGCGGAGATCGACGAGGTGCAGGCGCTCTATCGCGTGGGCTCGGCGCACCAGAAACGTGGCGACTGCGACGCTGCCCTGAGTGCCTTCGAAGAAGCGCTGCGCCTGAACCCGGCGCACGCTCTCGCGGCCGCGCGGGCCGCGGCCTGCGAGCAGCAGATGGGGCGCGTGCAAGCCGCGGTGAGGCGCTACGAAGCCGTGATCGCCGTGCATCCCGATTACGTCGAGCCGATGGTGAACCTCGCCAACATCGCATGGCAGCATGGCGACACGGCGACGGCAGCGCACTACTTCGAGCTTGCGATCCGTGCCGATCCGTGGTTTGCGCAGGGCTATGCGTACTACGGTCTCTTCATGTTCGCGCAGGGCGAGCCGGTGCGAGCGGTGGCTCTCCTGCAGCGCGCATTGCAGTACGACCCCGGGTGGGAGGCGCTGCGCGTCGACCTGGCGCGTGCCCTGGTCGCGGCGGAGCGGCCGCGCGACGCCTTGGAGGAACTGCAGCGTGCACGGAGCGTGATGCCCCCCTCGGACGCCAGCGAGCTGGTGCGCGGCGATGCACTGGCGCGCCTGGGGCGCGACACCGAAGCGCGCGCCGCATGGGAGGCGGGGTTGCGCTTGAACCCGACGAATCTGGAGTTGCAGCAGCGCCTGCGTCCACGGCCGGGCGGGCGCTGAGACCTCGAGCTGGGGATCGAGCGGAGGGGGTGCTCGCAGGCGCTTCGATCAGCTGCGCTTGCTAATCGGCACGTAGTCGCGCGTTGGGTGGCCCAGGTAGATCTGGCGCGGTCGTGCGATCTTGGTCTCGGAGTCGAGCAGCATCTCCTCCCACTGCGCCAGCCAACCCACGGTTCGCGGGATGCCGAACAGCACCGGGAACATGGTGGTCGGGAAGCCGAGCGCCTGGTAGATGAGACCGGAGTAGAAATCGACGTTCGGGTAGAGCTTGCGCTCGACGAAGTAATCCTCCTCGAGGGCGATCCTCTCCAGCTCCAGCGCAATGTCGAGGAGCGCATTGCGCCCGGTCACGGCAAAGACCTTCTCAGCCATCGTCTGGATGATCTTGGCGCGCGGATCGTAGGAGCGGTAGACACGGTGTCCGAACCCCATGAGTCGCGTTTCGCCCGCCTTGACGCGCTGCATGAAGTCCGGCACGCGTGACACGTGGCCAATCTCGTTCAACATGCGCAGGACCGCCTCGTTGGCGCCACCGTGAAGCGGCCCGTAGAGCGCACCGACCGCGGCAGCGACGGCTGCGTACGGATCGGTGTGCGAGCTCCCGACGCCGCGCATCGCGTTGGCGCTGCAGTTCTGCTCGTGGTCGGCGTGCAGGATGAAGAGGACGTCGAGGGCGCGCTCGATCGTCGGATCCGGCTCGTACTTCGTCTCGGTCATCTTGAACATCATGTTCAAGAAGTTGCCGGTGTAGGAAAGGTCGTTGTCGGGATAGACGTACGGCAGGCCGATCGTGTGCCGGTAACAGAAGGCGGCGATGGTCGGAACCTTGGCGATGAGGCGCTGCACCTGTCGCCGACGCGATGCCGGATCGAGAATGTCACGCGCTGCCGGATAGAAGGTGGAGAGCGCGCCAACGGTGGAGAGGAGCATTCCCATGGGGTGCGCGTCGTAGCGGAAGCCCTCCATGAACTTCTTCACGTTCTCGTGTAGCATCGTGTGGTGCGTGATGTTGTGCACCCAACCGTCGAGCTCTTCGTTGTTGGGGAGTTCACCCTCCAGGAGCAGATACGCCGTCTCCAGAAAGGTGCCGTGCTCGGCGAGCTGCTCAATCGGATAGCCGCGGTAGAGGAGAACACCGCGGTCGCCGTCGATGAACGTGATGCGGCTCTCGCACGCGGCAGTGTTCTTGAACCCGGGGTCGTAGCTCATCACGCCGAAGTCATCTTCTGACGTTTTGATCTGTCGCAGGTCCATGGCCCGGATCGTGCCGTGTGTGACGGGAATCTCGTAGCTCTTCCCCGTGCGATTGTCGACGACGGATAGGGTTTCTTTCGCCACGTTCTCCTCCGGGGGTGCCTCCGTTGCAACCTGGTTTCGATGCCAAACAGGCGGCAGCATACCGTCTCGCTTCTCCGGGCGCAACCGGGCGCCGCAGCGCGGTGGCGCCCGACGCGTGTGTCGTCCGGGTGCTCGGACGACGCTACGCCGAGTCGCCGCAGGGACGCAGGCTGGTGACCCGGAAGCGGGAATGGCTACAGCTGTGCGACGCGGCGCTCGCACGGCTGCTCGAGTTCGCGTCGCTGGAACGTTTGATCCAGGTCTACCGCGCCCCTCTGCGTGTGGAGCGCCAGGTCGTTGCGGCGACGTACGAGCTGCAAACCGCAGCGTGTCTGGCCGACGTCGTGCGTCGGCTCGAGTTCGACGTGGTCTCGCACGGGACCAGGCGCTGCGACCTGCGCGCGCGCTTCTTGTCGCGAACCTTCCACGTCGAGGTCAAGACGCACGAGAGCCGCCGCGCACCACGCCGACGTGGCGGCTTGCGTATCGCACGTGCACTCGAACGCAGCGCGCGCGGCCAAGCTTCACGTCGCACACCGAACCTGTTGGTCTTCGGATGCGTGTCGGCGGCGGCGGTGCGTCGCGTGGCGGCGGAGATGGAGCCATCATCCTGGTTCGGGGCGCTCGCGTGGCTCGATCTGCAACCGCGGCGCCGCCAACGGCGTGCAACGCTCTTCCCGGTTCGGGTGGCGCGCTCTCCGTTTCCGGAGGCGCTGCTCACGGTTCTGTCGCACGCCTTCGAGCAGCTTTGAGTCTACGTTTCGTCATCGATGGCGGCGAGGAATCGCAGCAGCGTCCGACGGCTCTTCTCGTATCCACGCCAGTCGACGGCGTGCATGCGATCGCCGGGACCGTGCAGATGGCGGATGGTGACGGCGCCCGGTGCGACGTTCAGGAGGGTCACCGCGCCAAGGCCGGCGCGCAGGAACATGCCGGCATCGGTGAAGAGGGGCACCACCAGATCGACGAGCGGCTCCCCTGCCGCGCGCTCCAAGGCGGCGAGGAGCTCCGGCGCGACGCTGCGGATCCCGGGCCAGGTCCACTCGTGGCTGGAGGTGGCCAGGCGCGAGCCCGCGCCGATGCCTTCGAGGTTGATGACGCGCACCGGCTCGTCGACGCGCCTGGCACGGAGGTAGGCCGCGCTTCCCTGTGCGCCCACCTCTTCGCCGGAGAACCAAACCAGGCGCACACGTGTTCGTTGCAGCGGCTCGGTCTGCAGCGTGGTCGCAAGTTGCACGAGCAGCACGCAAGCGGCTCCGTCGTCGATCGCGCCGTGACTGCGCCCGCGCAACGGCAGCGCGCTCCATTGTAGGGCGCAGAGGAGGGTGGCGAACGCGGCCGCAGACGCGACGACGCGCACGCGACGTGGTCTGCGCAGACGCAGGAGAATCGTGGCGCCAGCGAGCAGCACGCTGGCGCCGAACAACACGCTGCGCTCGACGTGGTCGAACAGTTCCGTTTTGCTGTCGTAGTGGGCCGCGAGGACGACCTCGGAACGCGACGGCTCGCGCGGCTCGACCACGACTTCGATCGAGGTCTGGCGCGCCGAGGGCAGGAGGGGATCGGCGAGCCCCGCGATTCCAGCGAGGCCGAGGGTGAGCGCAAGTGCGCAGCCGATCAACCAGCGGCGACTGCGCCAGGCGGCGGTCAGCAGCATGACGGTGAACAGGAGGAGCGCGACGCTCAACCAGGTGTCGCGCGCCGCGTGGCAGTCGAAGGTCAAAGAGTGTGGCTGCGTGCCGGCGGCGCTCAGCGTCGACTCGAGAAGTGCGCCCGCCTGCGCGAGCTGCTCGCTCGCATTCTCGCGCGCGTAGTCGAGCTGCGCGAGCAACTCCTGTGCAGCGATGCTCGGCATGATCCCCATCAGCAGCATACGCCAGCGGCGCCAGCGTGACCTGCATGAACGCTCGAGCGCGCTGCCGCCCGCATGTCTGCGTCACGCTCCAGGTGCAACGGCGGGCGAGAGGTCACGCCTTCGGGGCGGACGCTCCCCTCCAGGGCTCCGCTGGCGCTCGGCACGGCCGCGGTTCGGGCATCCTGCCCTCGCTTTCGCGGCCGTGACGCCGCCCGGAAGGCGTGACCCCTCGGCCGCCGCTTTACAATCCTGCCGCCGGGCAGGCGGCGAAGCCGCTCTCCGCGCGAGGTGGCGCTCGGAGGCATGGGAATTGCTGCCTGGACGCGGTCCGGCATCCGAACGAGAGGCGGTTCGTGTGGGTCCAGGCGAGTTTCTGCGCAACCACTTTCGGCTCTTCAGGCTTTCGATTCTCGAGCGCTCCATTCGCGAAGGTCGCGTCGGGCCCGTCGTGCCGCCTGACGGCGTGACGATCGAGTTCCTCGCCCGCGAAGCACGTCGCGACTGGATCTGCTCGCATGCGAGCGAAATCGATTGGCCGCAGTTTCGCTCCGCGCTGCAGCACGACCACGATCTCGTGGTGGCGAGACGCAACGGCGAGACACTCGGGTGGGCGTGGATCGGCTACGAGAGCGTCTTTCTCACGCCACTCGGGCGCCAGATGCAACTGCCGGCCGGAACCGCCTATCTGTACGAGGCGTACGTACGCCCAAGCGCGCGGCGATGCGGCGTCGGGACTGCGCTCGTGGCGGCGCGCTGTCGGCGCGCGTCCGAACGCCAATGCGATCGACTCTTGACGCACGTCGTCGAGGGCAACACGCCCTCGCTGCGCGCCCTGCAGGTGCACGGCTTCGAGGTCACCGGACGCACGCACTTCCTCAAGGCGCTGGCGCTGCGGGTGTGGACCCGCTCGCCCCTTCCCGCCACATCCGCCGCGTCCACCACTTCCGCCGCCTAGAGCTGCGCCCAGTTGGCCACGCTGTCGTCGCTTCGTCTAAGATGCGTGTATGAGCACTTGGTCGCCCGAGAACGGACCGGCAGTGGATTCGGTCGAGCACGACCTGCTGGAGCTGCGCGGTCTGCACGAGCTGGCACGTCAGCTCCTACCCCTTGCAACGCGGCGAGAGGTGGCCCGTGACGGGCTCCTCTGCATCGCGGGGATCACCGGGGTGGGAGCCGGCGCGGTGTTGTGGCGAGGCGACGAGCGCGGTCCTCTCGACCTGCTGGGACATTTCGGTCTCGATACGCAGCGGTTCCGCAAACGCTACCGGGTGACGGTGGAGGCGCAACGCTTCCTCATGGATGTCGGGGCAGTGACGACGGAAGCGGCACGGCGACGGGCGAGCGGAAGGGCGTTGATTCGTTCGCTCCATCCGCTGAACGAGCATGTGGGGGAGGCGTGGATCCTGCCGCTCCACGGCGAGCGTCGGTTGCGCGGCATGTTGTTGATGGGTCCCTCTCTGGTGACGCAGGAGCTGCTGCCACGACCCGGATGGCTGGCGGATCTGGCGGAGGTGCTCCGCCTCGCGCTTCTCGGGTGTGGACCGGTAGAGGCGCCAGCGCGGGAGCACCCCGCGAGCGGGCGCCCGAGGAAGGCGCAAGTGCCGGCTCCGTCCGCCAGCGGGACGCGCAGCGTGCTCGCACGCATCCGCGCCCTGCGACGCCGCCACCCCGAGACCGAGGTGATGGCGGGGGAGAGTTCCGCACTGCTCGCGGTGCTGGAGGAGATCGTTTCGCTCGCCGGCACCGACTACACCGTCTTGATCCATGGCGAGACCGGAACCGGAAAGGAGCTGGCCGCTCAGCTGCTGCATCGATTGAGTCGCCGCGCCAGCGGCGCTTTCGAAGCCGTCGACTGCTCCTCGATCCCGCAGGAGCTGATCGAGAGCGAGCTCTTCGGTCACGTGAAAGGTGCCTTCACGGGCGCAACGCGCGATTTTCGCGGCGCCTTCGAGCGCGCCGACGGGGGCACGCTGCTTCTCGACGAGATCGGCGACATGGACTTTCGCAGCCAGACGCGCCTGCTGCGGGTACTGCAGGAGGGTTCCGTACGCCGCCTGGGTGGGGATCGACCCGTGCCCGTGGACGTCCGCGTGATTGCGGCCACCAACCGCGACCTCGCGGAGCTCGTGCGCCATGGGCGTTTTCGCGAGGATCTCTACTACCGGATCCACGTCTGTCCGCTTCCGATCCCGGCGTTGCGCGAACGTGGAGAGGATCGCTTCCAGTTGTTCGAGTCGCTCATGAAGCTCCATGCAGCGGAGCTCGAACGTGCGCCGCGGGCGCTTTCCGCCACGGCACGTCGGCGGCTGCGCGAGGAGGAGTTCCCCGGCAACGTGAGACAGCTGCAGAACGTGGTGCGGCAGCTTCTGGTGCAGAGAAGCGCACGCGGGGTGGTCGAGGTGGAGGAGCTGGAGCGTGTGCTGGCGCGTGCGGCGAGCCTGCCGCGAGCAGGTGCAAGCGAGGCCGCCACGAAGACCGCTGCGCGGCCCACGGCGGACTCGGCCGACGGGGCGGAAAAGCCGGGCGCGGCGCGCCCGCAGGGTGTCGAGGCAGCGGCGGCAGCCGGCGCGTCCGCACCGGGTGCGAGCGAAGCGAGAGGACTCGTGGACAGCGCGAGCCCAGCGCCCGCTGCCGCGCTCGCGCCGCCGGTGGCGCGGACGGAGGCGGAGGTGGAAGAGGTCGGGGAGTGGGTCGTCGAGCAGCTGCGCTCACACCGCTTCAATCTGCTGGCGGCTGCACGCCATCTGCAGGAGCGGCGGCGGCTCGGGGCCCCGCGCCAGGTGGTCCCGGTCTTCGACCGCGGTGCGCTCGACTACTACCTCTGTGGCGAGTTCTTTCGCCGGCTGGTGGAACGTGCGTACAGGATGGAGGCGGTGGTGGCGGAGATCGCCGGCAGCAAGGCGCTCGTGCCGCGCGTGCGCCGCAAGGTGCGCGCGTACTTGCGTCCGTTGCAGGCGGTGCGTCGCATCGGGGCGCAGACGGCATCGACGCTACTGCGGGATGGGTATCGGCGTGTCCCGGAGCGTTATCACGTCGAGATCGAAATGGCAGTCGAAGCGCTGCGCAAGGGAAGGTGGAAGCTCGGGTGAGGGAGCAAAATGCTTGCGGGGAGGCACCGTCCTCGACGCCTCCCCGCTAGGCCTGCGTGGGGAAATCAGGCCACGTTTTGCCATCGAACAGCCAGTCGCTCCATCGACCCACATTCCGGAACCGAAGGGGGGAATCGGGTCCGAGGAGCGGTCGGGTCGAGGGGAGTGACCCAACCACTCGTGTGAGCCCGCTACCTCGGCAGCTCGCGTGCTACCCAGCAGCCCAGGGACCGCCTCCTCGCGATCTCGTCCTTGAGCGAGCATGCTTTGGACCAAGGCGCGCGAGACAGCGCGGTGCGACTCAAACGTTTGAATCTGGGCGTTTTAACCCGGCCCGCGCAAGCCGGGCCGTTTGTCGATTTCTTGATGAAACGGCACATTTTTTGTGCACGAATTGATGGATCGGCATTTTATCAACACTACGGCATCATGGGATCTGCAGGAGGGCAAGGCGTGGCGGAGAGCTCCAAGCGACGCATCGCAATCGTCGGTGCGTCGAGGCAACGTGACAAGTTCGGCAACCGCGCCGTGCGTGCCTACCGTGCCGAGGGTTGGCTCGTCTTCCCGGTGAATCCGCACGCGGCCGAGATCGAGGGCCTGCCTGCCTTCGCGTCGATTCTCGAGGTTCCCGGCCCGATCCATCGCGTCTCGATTTACCTGCCGCCGCAAAAGGTTTTGCCGCTTCTGGAGCAGATCGCGGCTCGAGCTGTCGATGACGTCTACCTGAACCCAGGGTCGGAGAGCAGCGAGGTCATCGAGCGTGCCCAGGAGCTCGACCTCGAGATCGTCCTGGCGTGCAGCATCGTGGAGATCGGGCGGAGCCCGATGACTCCCGACTGAGAGGGTCTGCGGATCTGGCGGAGCCTGCTCCAGGGCGGTGCGGCGCGCCGAGCTGCTCTCTCGAGCGCTGTGCGCTGAAGTTCGGGCTTGCCCGCCCGAGCGACAGAGGGTAAGAGTCAACCTGGTTGGATCGGTCCGGAGCGATCGGACCGCGACTCTCGAGGAGACGTCATGGGCGATTCCAAGCTCCCGAATGGCCCGGGGCCGGACAGGGACCCGCGCACCCCCGTGGACCGCACGAAACCGCCACGCGAATGGCGCTCCCGACCGGGTGGGAGCAACGCGAAGCGCGCGCAGGTGGAGCCGCGTGAGGCGAGCGACATCGAAGGCCCGTCGAAGACCTCTGCTACCGAGGCGGAGGCTTCGCGCTCTGCGACTCGCGTGCCGGCTTCGACCACGCCCGTGCCCGATCCGGAGCGGGCGCCGCACGCGCCCGAGGAGCCCGCATCGGCACGCCCACGTGGGCGCACCGAACCGGTGCCGAGTGCGGTGACGGAGACGGCGGATCTTCCGACGCGCTACGGCGTCGACCGCCTGGTGCTCCTGATCCGCGATCCTCACTGGTGTTACGCGTGGTGGGAGATCACGGACGCGTGCCTGCAGACGGGACGCCGCGAGCTGGCAGAGCCGACGCAGCTGACGCTGCGCTTCTACGACATCTCGGCGATCGATTGGGATGGCGGCAATCACCATGCCGTCCACGACATCGAGATCCACGACGCCGCCGGAAGCTGGTACGTCGAGCTCGGACGCCCCGGCGCCGGCTTCGTGGCAGAGGTGGGTTGGCGCGCCGCGGATGGGGTCTTCAGGCCACTCGTCCGCTCGAACTCGGTGGCGCTGCCACGGGAGTCGATGTCACCCGTGGTCGACGAGAACTGGATGGTCTTGGAGCAGGAGTATCGCCAGCTCTTCGAACTCGCAGGGGCCGGTAGCGGCACGCGCAGCTCGGTCGAGCTCTTGCGCACACTGGAAGAACGCTTGCGTCGGGAGCTGTTGTCCGGGGGGGTCTCCAGCTTCGGAGTCTCGAGCTTCGCGACCCGCCGCGAGCGCTGACCTCGACTCACGGCAGCGCAATCCCCGCACCATGGAGAGCCAATGCCCCAGGGCTATTTCGCGCTCGTCTTGCACGCACACTTGCCTTTCGTCCGCCATCCCGAATACGACGAGTTCCTGGAGGAGGACTGGCTCTACGAGGCGATTACGGAGACCTACATCCCACTCCTGCACGTCTTCGAGGGCCTCGCCCGCGATGCTGTGCACTTCAGAGCCTCGATGTCGATGTCGCCGACGTTGCTGGCAATGCTTGCCGACGACCTTCTGCGCTCACGCTACGTCGAGCACCTGGAGCGACTGGTCGAGCTGGCCGACCGGGAAGTACATCGCACACGTCACGAGCCCCACTTCCAGGAGCTGGCGGCGATGTACCGCCGCCACTTTCGCGACTGCCACCACACCTTCGTCGAGCGCTACGGGGGCAACCTCGTGCGCGGTTTTCGTGCACTCCAGGATGCCGGCTACCTCGAGATCCTCACGTGTGGCGCAACGCACGGCTTCCTGCCGCTGATGCAAACCGTGCCGCGAGCCGTGCGCGCCCAGGTGCACTTCTCGGTGCAAGACTACAAGCGCCACTTCGGTCGCGCGCCTCGCGGGATCTGGCTTCCGGAGTGTGGTTACTACCGCGGGGTGGAGCAGATCCTGGCGCAGGAGGGGCTGCGCTTCTTCGTGCTCGATGCCCACGGCCTCCTCTACGGCGACCCCCGCCCCAAACACGGGATCTTCTCGCCCGTCTTCTGTCCCGGCGGCGTCGCCGCCTTCGCGCGCGACATCGAGTCCTCGAAGCAGGTGTGGAGTGCGGAAGAGGGTTACCCCGGCGATTACGCCTACCGGGAGTTCTATCGGGACATCGGCTTCGATCTCGATCTCGACTACATCCGCCCCTACATTCACAGTGGCGACCTGCGCATCAACACGGGGATCAAGTACTACGCGATCACCGGTGAGACAGCGCACAAGCAACCGTACCGGCGCCAGCTGGCGCTCGATACGGCCGCGACCCATGCGGGCAACTTCATGTTCAACCGCGAGAAGCAGGTGGAGCACCTGCGCGGCGTGATGGGACGCGAGCCGATCATCGTTTCCCCTTACGATGCCGAGCTCTTCGGCCATTGGTGGTTCGAGGGGCCGCAGTTTCTCGACTTCCTCTTCCGCAAGATGCATTTCGACCAGGAGACGATCGAGCCGATCACCCCGGTGGAGTACCTGGACCGGCATCCGCGCAACCAGGTGCTGACGCCGTCCTACTCGAGCTGGGGCTACAAGGGGTATGCGGAGGTGTGGCTCGAGGGCTCGAACGACTGGGTCTACCGGCATCTCGACCACGCCGCCCGCACGATGGTCGACCTGGCGCGCGAGAACGCCCACGCCAACGGCACCAAGGCGAGGATTCTGAACCAGGCGGCACGCGAGCTGTTGCTGGCCCAAAGTAGCGACTGGGCTTTCATCATGAAGACCGGGACGATGGTGCCGTACGCCGTGAAGCGCACCAAAGAGCATGTCGACCGCTTCCTGCGCCTTGCCGAGATGGTGCGTGCCGATCGCGTCGACGTTGCATCACTGCACGAAATGGAGAAGCGGGACAACCTCTTCCCGGAGATCGACTACCGCGTCTACGCGCAGGATTGAGGCGAGCGATGCTGGAAGCGCGACATCCGGACGTGCGACTCGTGCTCCACGGCCATTTCTACCAGCCGCCGCGCGAGAGCCCCTGGACCGACGCGATTCCCGAGCAATCGAGCGCCCACCCCGACCACGATTGGAACGAACGCATCCTGGTGCAGTGCTACCGGCCGAACACGGCTTCGCGCGTGCTCGACGGGTACGGTCGCATTCGCCGCATCGTAAACAACTTCGAGCACATGAGCTTCAACGTGGGGCCGACGCTCCTGACCTGGCTCGAACGTGAGCACGCCGACATCTACGCGCGCATCCTCGAGGCGGACCGACGCAGCCGCGCCGCGCGCTCCGGACACGGCAACGCCATCGCACAAGCGTTCAACCACATGATCCTGCCACTCGCCAACGAACGTGACCGGTGTACGCAGGTGCGGTGGGGCCTGCGCGACTTCGAGCTGCGCTTCGGGCGCGCGGCGGAGGGGATGTGGCTTCCCGAGACCGCGATCCACGCCGACACCATCGACGCGCTGGTCGACTGCGGCGTGCGTTTCACGATCCTCTCCCCCTACCAGGCACGGCGCGTTCGACCCCTCGACGGCGGGGATTGGCAAGACGTCGGGGGCGGACGCATCGATGCGCGGGTGCCATACGTCGTCCGCGGCTCGCAGCGGCCGGATGGCAGCAGGCGGGAGCTCGCGGTCTTCTTCTACGACGGCCCGGTTTCGCAGGCGATCGCTTTCGAGAGCTTGTTGCGCAGCGCCGACACGTTGGCAGAACGCCTGGCACTCGTCGCCGATCCGGCTCGCGAAGCAGTCCAGGTGGTCTCGGTCGCCGTCGACGGCGAGACGTTCGGCCATCACGAGGCCTTCGGCGACATGTGCCTCGCCTCTTTCTTCAGTGACAAGGCGCGGGCGCGCGGCTTCCGGGCCACCAACTACGGCGAGCTGCTCGATGAGCTGCGGCCGACGCACGAGGTGGAGTTGGAAACCGGGGCGGACGGGGAGGGCACGGCGTGGAGCTGCGCGCACGGTGTGGGACGCTGGACGCGCGACTGCGGCTGCTCCACGGGGGCCCCGGAGGGGTGGAACCAGGCTTGGCGCGGCCCGCTGCGCCTGGCTCTGGATCGACTCCGCGACGCCGTTGCGGAGCTCTTCGAGCGCCGCGGCGCGCGGCTTCTGAAGGATCCTTGGGCGGCGCGAGACGAGTACGTCGACGTCGTCGTGCGCGACGCCGACCCTGCGGCGCAAGAGGAGTTCCTCGAACGTCACCTCAGGTCGAGCACAGGCAATGGAGGCGCGGAGGCTCTGACTCTGCTCGAAGCGCAGCGCCACTCCATGGCGATGTACACCAGCTGTGCCTGGTTCTTCGCCGACGTCACCGGGATCGAAACGGTCCAGAATCTGCGCTACGCGGCGCGCTGCGCCCAGCTCATGCGCGAGTTCAGTGCCGCCCATCTCGAGAACGCTTTCCTCGCCGACCTCGCAGAAGTGCACAGCAACAACGGGCGCGACACCGGCACCAGCATCTACGACAACTGGATCCGCCCGGACATCCGCACCCCGCGGCTCGCCGTCACCTCGCGCGCCGTCTTCGAATGGCTGGGGCTCGAGCCGGAGCGAGAGCAGTCGTACGGCTACGAGATGCAGGAAGCGAGCTCGGAGGCGGTGGTCGTCTGCGGTCACGGCGGCAGGCGCGGCCACCTGCAGCTGCGACACCGGTGGACGGGTGAGATGGGCGAGTACAGCTACATCGCTCTCCAGCTAGCACCGCGCCACCTCGCCTGCTGGGTCGCAGGCGCCGATTTTTCACGCCACGAACAATTGGCACGCGAGTGCGCGCGACTCCGATCGGACCTCGGACGCGTCGATCTCATGCGCATTCTCACCGACCTCTACGGCGTTCCGGTGTCGGGGATCGGCGACCTGCTGCACGCGCAGCGCCGCCGCATCGCCGAGTGCCTCGCGGCCGAACGCATCTCGGCGATGCGCGTGCACTACCGTGCGTTGTACGACGACAGCATGGACCTGCTGCGCGACTTCGCGGAGATGGGGCTCGAGCCGCCCGCGGAGCTGCGCATCGCGTGCGAGTTCAGCGCGCAAAAGGACGTCGAGGAAGCCGCTGGAAACCTGCAGCCGCCGTTCGACGCGGAATCAACCGCGCATCTGCGGACCACGCTGACGACGGCGCGCGAGCTCGGGCTTCGCATTCGTCCCGAACCGGTGGCCGCCTGCATCTCACGTCATCTCGAAACGCAGGTGCGCGGGCTCGTCGAGCGCAGTGAAATGGCGTGTTGCCGGGCGGCGCACGCGCTCCTGGCTCTCGCCGAGGAGATGCAGCTGCAGGTCGATCGCACCGAAGCGGAGGAGCTGATGAACATGCGCTTGCAGCAGCTCCTGCTCTCTGGCGCGAGCGACGACACGTCTGGCGTGGAGGAGATCCTGGAACTGGCGTCGCACCTGAACTTCGCCGTCGATGAGTGGAAGGCGGCGGCGGTCGCCCCGCCCTCCGACACGCGCGCCTAGGGTGGTGTGTTCCACAGCGTCGCGGTGGCGGGCGCGACACCTTCTCGTTTCTGCGTGGAGGCGAGCATGCGTGGGAGAGGACCTCGGTGCGCTCGGCTCTTGGGTCTTTCTACTGTGCTGTTGGCGCAGGTTGCTGACGCGACCTTCTCCATCGTCGCCTACGACGAGGAGACCCAGGAGCTCGGTGTCGCGGTGCAGTCTCGTGCCTTCAGCGTCGGGGCCGGGGTCCCGTGGGCGGAGGCGGGCGTCGGCGCCATCGCCACCCAGGCAACCACGAACGAGTCGTTCGGACCGCGGGGGTTGGCGCTCCTGCGCGCCGGCTACGCCGCACCCGAAGTGCTGCAGATGCTGCTGCACACCGATTCGCGTCCCGAGAACCGGCAGGTCGGAATCGTGGATGCGCGCGGCGGCGCGGTCGCCCACACCGGGAACGCCTGCTCCGCCTGGGCCGGGGATACGACCGCAGTGGGGTTGTCCGTACAGGGGAACATCCTGGCGGGGCCCGAGGTCCTCACCTCCATGCTGCGCGCCTTCACGCAAACGCCTGGAGAGCTCTCGGAACGCCTGTTGGCGGCACTGCATGCGGCGCAGGCGGCCGGGGGAGATCGGCGCGGCCAGCAGTCGGCCGCGCTGCTGGTCGTGCGCCCGAGCGCAGCCTACCCGGAATACCGTTGGCGTTATGTCGATCTGCGCGTCGAGGATCACCCCACGCCGATCGACGAGCTCGGGCGCATCTTCCGCATCCACCAGGCGAGCGACCTGCTGCGCGCCCACCTGCGCTACGCGGCGCACTACGATTCTCTGGGGCAAGAGGAGGCCGCCAGGCGCGAGCGCAGGCGGATTGGTGAAACGCTCCGCAGCACGCTCGCGCGCGACCACGTCGAAGCGAGCACGCTGAACGCCCTCGCCTGGTTCTGCGCCACCTCCGACATCTACCTCGAGGAATCGCTCGAGGCCGCCGAGAGGGCCGTCGGGCTCGAGCCGGAGAACTCCGGCATCCTCGACACCTTGGCCGAGGTGCTCTTTCGCCTCGGGCGCACCGAGGACGCTCTGCGCACCATCGATCGCGCCATCGCGCTCGACCCGGACGACGCGTACCTGCAGCAGCAGCGCGCGCGCTTCGAAGCGCGCTGAACGCGGATCGAACGCCTCGCCGTCAGCTGCGGCCTACCTCCAGCAAAGCTCGAGACGATGCTCAGAATCTGTTGTTGTTGATGTAGTTGGTCGATCGAGCGTCGAGCATGCCGCGGAGCAGGGTGCGGAGCACGTGGTAGGGTCGCATGTCGAGTCGAGTCGAGGTGATCTCCCCTTGCGGAAGGCGGGCGCCGATCGGACGGTGGCGCGCGGGGTCGATCTCCACTTCCATCCCAGCGCTGCGGAAGACCGTTTGTCCGCTCTCCGGGTCCATCTGCAGCATGTGCTCCGCACCATCCGCGAAGCGTCCCCAGATGCTGTTCTTGCGCCCCGGCCGCACGTAGAAGCCGACGCCGCGGTCGTGGCCCCAGGTCTCCAAGCTGGAGAAGATGCGCGGTTTCTCGATGAAGGGACCGCCATCCTCGGGGCAGAAGACGTCGCAGTTGCCGCAGTCGTTGCAGAAGTCGGCGTAGTTGGCGATCTGGTGTTCTTTCTCAACGACGAAGCGCCCACCCGGCTCTTCGACGAAGGCACCCTCCTCCCAGCGGTAGTTCGCGTATTCGAGTTCCTGCGGCGCGGCGTGATAGACGAAGTTCGCGTCGTTCGGACAGACCGGGATGCACTTGTCGCAGTTGATGCAGTCGTAGAGCGTCAGTCGTGAGCCGATCTTGCGCGGCAGACGCGCGTTGCGCGCCGCGGCGTAGCGCGGGTCGTGTGTGGTGCGTGCCACGACCGGCTCGACGTTGTAGTGGCCGGCGAGCTCGACCATGCGCGCGTACAGCTGCTCGGTGTCGCTGCGCTCGTTGCCGTTGCGCAGGATGGCGCGCACCGATGCGGGGCGCGTCTTCCACACGGCTCCCAGGGCGGCGCGGACATCGTGGTAGGGGGAGCCGCGAATGGCCTCGCGCACGCGTCGCTCCAGCGCCCCGACGAACTCCTCGGCGTCGCCGGCAAAGGTCTCGCGACGCGTCGGATCCGCCGTGAGAGAGCTGGCGCTGCGGCGCAGGGCGTGGCGCAACTCGCCGATGGCGGCGCGTGCTGCACGCTCTCCCTGCTTCTCGACACGCAGGATGAAGTCGCCCAGAGAGCGTACTCCGAGCCGTTCCATCTCCCCCTCGAGATTGCCCAGGTAGAGGGGCAGGCGCCCGTAGCCCCCGGGTCGGAGCAGGTCGGTGCAGGTCGTGATCGGAACCAGGTTGCACGAGGCCGCACGGGCGAAGTTGTGCGCATCGATCCCGGCGGAAAAGGAGATCGGGATCTCGGCCCCGAGCGCCGCGCGCACGTCGTGGAGGATGCTCATCGTCAGAACATGGAGCGGCGCACCGGAGAGGTACATCACCTCTTCGCTGAAGAAGTCGCGATGATTGTGCACGACGAGCGTGTTGGTCAGCTTGACGCCGAGTCCGAGCCCGCACTCCCGCGCCGTTTCCTGCAGCCGCTTCACCATCGGCACCATCTCGTCGAACTTCAGGTCGTGCGCGAAATGCTCGCGCGCCACGCGGATCTCGTCGTACCCGAGGTCGTCGTGCAGAAGCTGCTCGCAGCGCTCGACGCCGAGAAGCGTGGGGTTGAGCTTGATCGTCGTGTGCAGTCCGATCTCGCGCAGCAGGAACTCGCAGATGGCCTCGATCTCGTCGGCCGGACAGCCGTGGAAGGTGGAAAGAGTGGCTGTCTTCATCATGTCGGTCTTGAAGTCGAGATCGCGCAGCGAGGCGTAGCGGTCGGGGATCTTGGGGCGCAGCTCTTCGACGATGTCGCGCGCGTCGATGCAGGAGCGCATGAACTCGACGACGCGCGGATGCTGGATGCCCTTCAGGTCGTAGCCCACGGAGAGGTCGAAGATCCAGTCGCTGTGCGCAAAGCTCTCATCCTCGAAGGTACCATCGAGAACTCCACTTGCGCGCAACATTTCGAGCAACATGTGAGCGCCGACGTATTCGCGCAGCGATTTTTCCAGGCGCAGCTCCTGCGACCACTCGACGTTGTAGCCGACGTTCGTCGCGTCGATGCAGGGGCGGGGAATCTCGAGTGTGTCGTGGATCTGCACCGTCTTGAGCTCGAAGATGCGCCCGCCTGCGAGCCAGGAGAGCACGAGGTTCTGCACCATCTGCGTCTGCGGCCCGGCTGCTGGGCCGAGCGGGTTCGATGCCTTCTGGCCGTGGAAGTGCACGCCGATGTCGAATCCGGCGCGGGCCCGATGGAACTTGCGTTCGGGGAGGTC
Source organism: Candidatus Latescibacterota bacterium (assembly GCA_020349025.1). Taxonomy (GTDB): domain Bacteria; phylum Krumholzibacteriota; class Krumholzibacteriia. The sequence continues at coordinate 828,953 of CP070763.1, forward strand.
GAAGATGCGGCGCTGGCGTTCGAACTCCACGAACGCCCGGTGGACGAGCATTCCGAAGGACGCTGGAACGAGTTCGGCCAAGCGCGCAACTCCCGCAAGAGGGGCTGCCTCGTCGCTGGATCATTATAGGGGAGGCGTCGAGCCGGGCCCACCGCGCGTTTCGAGGCCCTGCCGTAGCCGCGCGGCGTGCGGCAACGCGCGGCGCCTCGCCGCGAACCCTGGCCTGCACGCGGCTCTGCGTGTAGCGTGACGTCTATGCTACGCATCGGAATCGACACCGGGGGGACCTACACCGATTTCTGCGCCGTCGACGCGGGGCGCGTGCACACGTGGAAGGTGCCCTCGACGCCGGGTGATCCGGGGAGTGCGCTGCGCCGCGGTTTGCGTGAGCTTCTGGAGCACGTCGGCGGCGCCCGCGACGTCGAAGTCGTGTACGGGAGCACGATTGCCACCAACGCTCTCCTGGAGCGCCGCGGCGGACGCACGGCGCTGGTCACGACGGCGGGATTCGAGGATGTCCTCGCGATCGGCAGACAAGCTCGCCCATCGCTCTACGATCTCCAAGTCGAACGAGCTGCGCCTCTCGTGGCGCGCCGCTGGCGTCGTGGCGTGCACGAATCGATCGCCCCCGACGGCAGCGTCGAGCAGGAGCTCGCGCGCGACGAGGCGGAGGCTGTGGCCGAGGCGCTGGCCCGGGCGGGGATCGAGTCGGTCGCCGTGTGTCTGCTCTCGTCGTACGCGAACCCGAGGCACGAGCGCATGCTCGAGCGTGCACTGCGCGCGCGCGGCTTGCAGGTCTCCAGCTCTTTTCGACTGCTTCCCGAGTTCCGCGAGTACGAACGCACGAGCACGACGGTTGTGAACGCCTATCTCCTTCCGCGCGTCGGGCCCGCGCTGCGCGCCCTGAGACAACGCGCGCACGTGCGTCGCCTGAGCGTCCTGCAGTCGAACGGCGGACGCTTGTCGTTGCAGGCTGCGGCAACGGAGCCGGTGAGACTTCTGCTCTCCGGGCCGGTCGGCGGGGCGGTGGGCGCGTGGGAGTCGGCAAGGCGCCACGGTCTGCGGCGCGCCATCGGCTTCGACATGGGCGGCACCTCCACCGACGTCTGTCTGCTTCTCGGAGGGCCGCCGGAGCGTCTGCACGAAAACGAGGTCGCCGGGCAACCGGTGCGCGTCCCGATGCTCGACATTCACACGGTCGGCGCCGGAGGCGGCTCGATCGCGCGCTGCGATGCGGGCGGTGCGCTGCAGGTGGGGCCGGAGAGTGCAGGCGCCGATCCGGGGCCGGCGTGCCTCGGGCGCGGGTCGGAGCCGACCGTGACAGATGCCCACGTCGTGCTCGAGAGGATTCGACCCGACCGCTACCTCGGCGGCCGCCTTGCGCTCGATCCGCAGCGGGCGCGGGCGATCGTGGCGCGGCTGGCGCGCCGGCTGCAGCTCGATGTGCAACGCACAGCGCTCGGGATCATTCGCGTCGCCAACGCCACGATGGAGAAGGCGTTGCGCGTCGTCAGCCTGGAGCGGGGTCACGATCCTCGCGAGCTCGCGCTCCTCTCCTTCGGTGGAGCAGGAGGTCTGCACGCGGCCGACCTGGTGCGCAGCTTGCGCATGCGCGGAGCCCTGGTGCCGGCGGAGGCCTCGGTGCTCTCGGCCCTCGGCATGCTCTACGCGCACGTCGAACGCGACTATGCGCGTACGCTGCTGCAGCGTGCGCCGGCTGGCGACCTGCAGCGCCACTTCGAGCCCCTTCTGAAGCAAGCGCGCCGGGACCTTGGTCGTGAGGGCGTTACGCGTCCTCGGTTGCTGCGGCGAGTGGACCTGCGCTACGTCGGGCAATCGCACGAGCTCACCGTGCCCTGGGGGCCTCACTTCGAGCACGACTTCCACCGTCTGCATGCAACACGTTTCGGCTTCTCCGCTGCCGACGAGCCGGTGGAGATCGTGACCGTGCGGGTGCGCGCCATTGGTGACGTGTCGCCGCCGCCGCCCGTGCGCTCAGGCCGCGCCGCGGCGCGAGTGCCGCGTTTCGAGCGCGTGTCGATGTGGCTCGAAGGCGGCGCGCGGCCACGTCGTCGCGAGGTTCGTGTCGTCGGCGCGGAAGCGCTGCCGCGCCAGGTGTTGCACGGGCCCCTTCTCGTTCTGCGCGACGACACGACGATCTGGGTGCCCGCCGATTTCGACGCACAGCGGCGCGCGCGCGGAGCGTTGTGGCTCGAGCCGCGCCGGTCGTTGCGTACCGAGGAGTCAGCATGAATCGGCGCACGTCGTTCGACCCCGTCTCGGTGGAGCTGTGGAAGCATCGCTTCGCCGCGGTCACGGCCGAGATGGGCGTCGCGCTGCGGCGTACGGCCTACTCATCGAACATCAAAGAGCGACGCGATTTCTCTACCGCTCTCTTCGACGCGCACGGTCGCATGCTGGCGCAGGGCGAGGACATTCCCGTGCACCTCGGGTCGATGCCGATGTCGGTCGAGGCCGCGCTGCGTGAGGCGCCGCCCGGCCCGGGTGACGTCGTTCTCCTCAACGACCCCTTTCGCGGCGGCACCCACCTGCCGGACATCACGCTGGTGTCCGGAGTGTTCCGCCGCGGTCGGCGCGCGCCGCTGTTCTACGTGGCCAATCGCGCGCACCACGCCGACGTCGGGGGGATGCGCGCCGGCAGCATGCCGTTGGCGACGGAGATCTATCAGGAGGGATTGCGCATCCCACCGCTTTTTCTCGTACGTGGCGGGCACGAGCAGGGGGACGTCCTGCGCCTGATTCTCGCCAACGTGCGCACACCGGATGAGCGGCGTGGTGACCTGCGCGCGCAGATCGCAGCGAATCGCGTCGGCGAGCGTCGCCTCGTCGAAATCGTTGCGGAGCATGGTGCGCAACAGGTCGAGCGTCACGCCAACGCGCTTCTCGACTACTCGGAGCAGATGACGCGACAACTTCTCCGGCGCACTCCGGATGGTCGCTACCACGCGGTGGATTTCCTCGACGACGATGGCGTCGGTTGTGGCCCGGTTCGCATCGAGGTGCTCGTGGAGATCCAGGGCGGCCGCGCCCGTGTGGACTTCGCGGGCTCTGCGCCGCAGGTGGCGGGGGGGATGAACGCAATCGAAGCGATCGCGCGCTCGGCCGTCTTCTACGTGGTGCGCGCGCTCGTCGCCGAAGCGATTCCCTCCAACGAGGGATGCATGCGACCGCTGCGAGTCGTCGTTCCGAGTCGATCGGTCGTGTCGGCGCGCCCGCCGGCGGCGGTTGCGGGTGGCAACGTCGAGACGTCGCAGCGACTCGTCGACGTTCTTCTCAAGGCGCTGCGCCCCGCGTTGCCCGATCGCGTCCCGGCCGACTCGAGCGGCAGCATGAACAACCTCACGATCGGGGGGATCGATCGCGACGGCGCACCCTACACCTACTACGAGACGATGGCTGGCGGCATGGGGGCGCGTCCCGGCGCCCACGGTCTGTCCGGTGTGCACACGCACATGACCAACTCGCTCAACACCCCGATCGAAGCGCTGCACCATCAGTTCCCGTTTCGGGTCACGCGCTACGCGCTGCGACGCGGCTCGGGTGGGGGCGGCCGCTGGCGCGGTGGCGAGGGACTGGTGCGCGAGTACCGCTTCGAGCTGCCGGCGCAGGTCACCGTTCTTTCAGAGAGGCGCACCCAGGCGCCCTGCGGCGCCGCGGGAGGCGGAGCCGGAGCCACCGGACGCAACCGTCTGTGGCGCGGCGGGCGTTGGCGGCGGCTGCCGGGGAAATTCCAGATCGAGGTGACGCCGGGGGACCGGCTCCGCATCGAGACGCCGGGCGGGGGCGGCTGGGGGCGTGCATGAGCGCGGCTTGCGCGTGCACCGCGATTGGACTAACGTTCACCATGAGCTATCTGCCCTTTTGATTTGAGGTTGCAGAGCAAAGGTGAACCCGCTGCGGAGAAAGGCGCTGGCTGCGGCCGCCCTCCTGGGAGTCTCCATGTGGTTGGCGTCGCTCTTCGGGTCGGACGGCGCCTCCCGATGGGGCGGGGACGACCCGGCGGAGACCGCGAAGCGCTTCGAGCGCCTGCGCCACGCGATGGTGGAACGGCAGATCGCTGCGCGCGGGATTCGCGACCCGCGCGTCCTCGCGGCGATGCGAAGCGTGCCGCGCCACGAGTTCGTGCCCGCCTCGGTACGCGGCGCCGCGTACGACGATCGTCCTCTCCCGATCGGATACGAGCAGACGATCTCGCAGCCCTACATCGTCGCGCTCATGAGTGAGTCGCTCGATCTGCGGGGCGAGGAGAGCGTGCTCGAGGTGGGCACCGGGTCGGGGTACCAGGCGGCCGTTCTCTGCGAGCTGGCGCAACGCGTCTACACGATCGAGATCATTCCGGAGCTCGGCAAGCGCGCTCGCACCGATCTCGAACGCCTCGGTTACGACAACGTTTCGGTGCGCATCGGCGACGGCTATCGCGGCTGGCCCGACGCAGCGCCTTTCGACGCGATCATGGTGACCGCCTCGCCCGAGCACGTGCCGGAGCCGCTGCTCGAACAGCTCAAGCCGGGGGGACGGCTCGTTCTTCCGGTGGGGGCGCACCGTCAGGTCTTGCTGCGTATCACACGCGGGGAGCGCGGTTTCGAGAGCGACACTCTGGCCGCCGTGCGTTTCGTCCCGATGACGGGTGAAGCGCGCCAAGGCGGGGAGAGGTGACGTCGGTGCCGACGAGACGGACGTGGCGACACACCGGTGTACGCCTGTCGCTTCTGGCTCTTGCTTTGCTGCTGCTCGGGGAGCCGGGCGCCGGCGCTAGCGCCAGCCCGGACAGTCGCTGGATCGTTCTCTTCGAAGCGCCCTCCACCCACGTGTTGCACGAGCTCGCCGACAACGCGGCGTTCGACGTGCGCTGGGTCGAAAGCGACCTGGTCGTGGCCGAAGTGGAGCAGCGCGATCTCCTGCACCCTCTCTGGGGCGGGCGCGTCGTTGCCAGGCGCCGGCTGGATCAGCAGCTGGCGTTGCTGCACGCGCGCAACTTGGAGGAGCTGCGCGCACACGCGGGTGCCTCCAAAGCGCTCTCCACGCTCCACGCGGCCAGGGTGGCGGCGGCGCGTGCGGCTTCGGGTGAAGTGTGGATTCTGCTCGCGAGCCCCGGCGCGTGGCCGGCCGAAGTGCTCGGATGTCACGGCGGTCTGGTGCTGCCGAAGCATGACGTCGACCCGCGCAGCCTGATCGAGCGCGCTCCGCCCGCGGCGCTTCTTCCCTGGCTGCTGGCGCCGTCGCGTGCGTGGACGCCAGGGGAGCAGCGATTGCTGCAAGCGGTCGCGCCAGAGTCTCTCGCCGCAACGCTCGACCAGCTCACGAAGAACACGCTCGCTCTCGACGCGGACCGCCACGTCTTCTCCGCCGATCTCGGTGGTCTCTACAACCCGCGCGTCGAAGAGAAGATGCAGCGTTTCGTTCAGGGAATCGGCCCGCCGGATTCCCTGGTGAAGCGGCAGGAGTTCATCAAGACGCGCCGCTGTTCCGGGGCGATCGATACCACCTCCACGTACAACGTCATCGCGCGCCTTCCCGGATCCGTACCGGGCACCGGCACCTTCGTGGTTTGCGGTCACATCGATGCAACCGGCTCGAACGACGCCGACTGGGTTCGTGCACGTGACGAGTGCCGGACGCTCTCCGCCACTCCCGGAGCGGAGGACAATGCCACCGGTGTGGCGGCGCTCGTCGAAGGGTTGCGCTGCATCGCCGACGGGGTCCGGCGCGGCGACGTCGATTTCGCTTTCGATTTGGAGTTCGTCGCCTTTTCCGGCGAAGAGGCGGAAGGGATCGAGGGTCCACTCACCGGCAGCGAACACTACGTGCAGCAACGCCTGGCGGCGGGAACGAAGCTCCTCGGGGCGATCAACCTCGACATGGTCGGCTCCGACAGCCTCGGGAACAACCTGCAGGTCGTCTACAACCCGGCCTCACGCTGGATGGCGGAGTGGCTCGTGGATGCGGCGAGCTCCATGGACCCGCCGATCGATCTCACCTTCACGCCCCAGCTCGATGAAACGTTGGCTTCCGATCACAACAGCTTCTGGATGGTGAACTCGCCGGCCCTCCTGTGGGCCGACGCGCCCGTGAACGTGCTGCGCGAATACGCCTCCTACCATCGCCCCGGTGACGTCGGCCTGGATGTCTCGGTCGCGAAGATGGCCGAGGTGACGCGGACGCTGCTCGCGGCGCTCCTGCGTTTCAACACACGCGCACACACCGAGCCGGAGATTCTCCTCCCGGCCGAGGGCGTCGAGATGTTCCTCGAGATCCAGGGAGCGAAGATCTCCTACGATCGGCGCTTCAGCCGCGTGTGGCCGGGGAGCCCTCTCACGGCGCTCGCCTCCATCTACGGCTTGGGCGCCGCGTACGGCGGCCCGTTGCACGTCGAGATCTGGATCGAGAACTCGAGCGGCAGGCGCACGGTCTTCGATTGCGTCGACGACGACTGCTACGCGCTCGGCGGCGCCCCGCGACCGTTTCCGACCGGGGGGCGGCTCGATCTCGGTGTCGACCCGATCCCCATTCAGGCCCAGGATGGAGGCACGAATCGGCTCCTGGCGCGCGTCACCTACGAGCGTGCGCCCGGCGAAGAGGTCGTGCAGACCGTGGTCGACACCTTCGTCGTTGCCGAGCAGGTGGGGTTGCCGGTCCTGGTGCGCCCCAACCCCGTACGCGACCCCAGCTCGGCGGAGATTGCCGTACAGCTGGAGCGGCCGGGCGAAGTCCGCGTCGAGGTGTACAATCTCGAGGGGGAGCTCGTGGCGACCCAGATGCAGCGCGTGCAGCCCTTCTTCCAGGCGCAAAGCAAGATCGTCACGCTCCCGATACTCGCGTCCTCGTCCGCCGCCCCGCAGATGACCAGCGGCACCTACTTCGTACGCGTGCGCTGGCAGGGACCGGGTGGTCAGGAAGAAGCCGTGACGTCGCGTCTGGTCGTCATCCGCTGAGCTCTTCGAGAGGCTTGTGGTGCTGCAGTTCATTCTCAAGCTCCTGTTCGTCGTCCTGCTGGGTCGGCTTCTGGCCGGGGCGCTCCGGCTCCTCGTGCGGCGCAGCCAAGCCAGCATCCCGCGCCGCGAGACGAAGGCGCAAGCGGCGGCTCCCAAGCTGCGTGGCGACATCGTCGAGGCGGAGTTCGAGGAGCTCGATCCGCAAGAGGAGAAGGAGTGATGGCGCGCCGCCCACGCAGCCGCTTCGACCGCGCCCGGCGGCGACAAGCGCTGACGACGTGGAGCTTTCTGCGTCCGCAGGAGCCGGATGAGGATCGCGAACGCTTGCACGAGAGGCTGCGCGGCATGCCGGAGCTGCGGCGCGAGTACCGCCACAGCCTGGCGCTGCAGCTTGGGATCGTCGGGGCGCTGCTGCTCTCCTGCGTCGTCCTGCTCGTCCAGAGCTTTCTCATGCTGCGTTCCTTCGAGAAGATTCCCTCGCTCGCGGGCTTGGCGTGGGTGGTTCCCGCGTTGGTCGCGGCCCTCGGCTACCTGGCCCTGCGCCGCTTTTTGCGCGTTCTCGGCGAGTACCGTCGCCTCAAGGGTGATTGACCGCACCGCTTCCGCACGCCACGCGCGCCCCAGCCGAGCCGCATCCCGCGACTGGCTTGCGATCGAGATGGCGCGCTCTCGCTCCTCGCGGTGGTATGCGTCTTGCTGTATCCAGACCACAGCGAGGACATGGAGGGTTCGCGTGGAGCGCGAGAAGCTGGAACTTCTGTTCGAGACCTTCTTCGACATCACGAGTCTCGTGCGTATGGAGCGCGGCGAGAGCGCGCTCTATTCGCGTGTTCTCGACTGCTGCCGCGATGTCCTGCGCGCCGACGGCGTGATGCTTCTGCGTGTGCGCAACGGCCGGCTCGAACGCTACGCCAAACGCGGGAGCGCCGCCGCGTTGCACCGCAGCGAGATCCGGGGTACGCAGTCCCTCCTGGAGTGGCTGGATCGCGAAGCCGCACCGTTCCTGGGTCCCGCGGGGGATTGGTACCGTCCCTTCACCGATCCGATCTTCACACGCAACAGCGGCTCCCTCCTGTGCGCGCCGCTGGTGGCGAAAGAGAGTCATTTGGGCTTGCTCGTGGCGCTGCGCGAACAGGTACCCGGGCAGTTCAGCCACGAGGATCTGCGTACGATCACGGTGCTGGCGAACCAGACCGCGATCGCGCTGGAGAACGCGGATCTCTACGAGCGACTTCGCCGCGAAGCCGTGATCGACGGACTCACCGGCATCTTGAACTACCGCTCCTTCATGCGGAACCTGCGTTCCGAAATGCGACGCGCGCGCCGCTACGGCTTGCACTTCGCCTTCGTCATGGCAGACGTCGATCGGCTGAAGGTCTACAACGAGCGCTTCGGTCACCTGGCTGGGAGCCAGGTTCTGGCCCAGGTCGCGCGCTTTCTCGTGGGCAGCTGCCGCACCACGGACATCGTGGGCAAGTACGGCGGCGACGAGTTCGCGCTCATCCTGCCCCAGACCGGAACGGAGGGAGCGCGTGCGTTGTGCGAGCGCATGCGTCAAGCGATCGCGGCGCACGCGTTCAAGCACGTGGAGGCGGGCGCGGTCACCTGTAGCTTCGGCGTCGCCCTTTATCCGCAGGATGCCGAGGATCTCTACGGACTGATCCGACGCGCCGACGGCATCCTCTTCATGGCCAAGCGGGCCGGCAAGAACACCGTACGCACGACAGCCGATCCCGACGAAGAAGAGGCTGCAGCTCCCGGCGAACCCGAAGAGGAACAAGTGGGCTCCCGCGCTCCGCACGCGACACGCTCGTGAGCGTGCCGATCGACAGGTAACCGTCCGGAGAACCCGCCTGGACCCAGAGCCCACGCCATCCCGTGGTGTGCTAGATTGCTTTGACGCTCGAACGTGCGTTCACGCCGGCCTGCCTCCTGGCAGCGGCGCTGGAATGTGGCTTGCTGACGCAAGCACCTCGGAGGTCAGCGATGCGATTCATGGTGACTGGAGGAGCGGGCTTCATCGGTTCGAGCCTGGTGCACGCACTGGTTCGGCGCGGTGATTCCGTGGTGGTGCTCGACAACTTCTCCACGGGGAAGCGTGAGAACCTCGAGCCCGTTGCGGAGCGCGTGAATCTGGTCGAAGGAAGCATCACCGATCTTCCGACCGTACGGAACGCGATGCAGGGCGTGGACTTCGTGCTGCACCAGGCCGCTCTGGCTTCGGTGCAACGCAGCGTGGATGATCCGTTGACGTCGAACGAGATCAACGTCAAAGGCACGCTGAACGTCCTCGTGGCCGCACGCGACGCCGGGGTCAAGCGTGTCGTGTACGCGGCCTCTTCGTCGGTCTACGGCGATACCGAGGAGCTCCCGAAGCACGAGGCGATGCCGCCGCGACCGCTCAGTCCCTACGCACTCCAGAAATGGGTCGGGGAGTCGTACTGCAAGGTGTTCAGCGACCTCTACAGTCTGGACACCGTCGCGCTACGCTACTTCAACGTCTTCGGTCCGCGCCAGGATCCGAACTCCGAGTACGCCGCCGTCATCCCGATCTTCGTCACCCGGTTGCTCGCGCAGAGTGCACCGACCGTCTACGGGGATGGCGAGCAATCGCGCGACTTCACCTTCATCGACAACGTGGTGGCGGCCAATCTCAAGGCGTGCGAGGGGGCGCCGAAGAACGGTGTGGCCGTCAACATCGCTTGCGGCCACCGCTATACCCTGAACGAGCTGCACGCGAGGCTCGCGGGTCTCATCGGGACCGACTTGCAGCCGCACTACGCCGAAGCGCGGCAGGGCGACGTGCGCCATTCGATGGCCGCTGTCAAGCGAGCGGAGACGGTCCTCGGATGGCGCCCGGAGATCGATTTCCATGACGGCTTGGAGCGTACGGTCGAGTGGTATCGCACGCTCCTCTCAGCTTCACGCTAGCTCGGGCACGAGCAGCAGCGGAACGGGGGCTCCAGCGCTCTGGGGCCCCCGTTCTTTGCTTGCAGGCGCTCCGGGCGTGGTACGCTGCACGCTCGATTCTGGGTGTATCGGGTGGAGGCGTTTCTTGAACAAGCGTTTGGCGCGGCGGTTCGGGATCGGGATCGGGATTGCCGCCCTCGTCTACCTCGGGTTGGCGCTCTACGCGGATTGGGACGAGCTGCGCCAGGCGCTGGCGGAGTTCCACTGGAGCCTGATGCTCCCAGCCCTGGGCCTGGCTCTGTGCAACTACCTGATCCGCTTCCTGCGCTGGCAGATCTACCTGCGCCACACGCGTGTGCCGATCGCTTGGTTCCTCTCGCTGCGCATCTTCTTCTGCGGGCTCGTCATGTCGATCACACCGGGCAAGCTGGGGGAAGTGCTCAAAGCGTACTTGGTGAAGCTGCATACGGGCACTCCGCTGTCGCGCACCGGTCCGATCGTGGTCGCGGAGCGGGTCACGGACGTCGTGGCTCTGTTCGTGCTCATCAGCATCGGCAGCTTGGTGTATCGGACCGGCTTTCTTGCCGTGGGGATCTCCGCCGCAGTCACCGTTGCGTTGCTCGTCGGACTCGCTTCTCCCGCGGTCACTCGAGTCGTTCTCCACCTCGTCGAGCGCATCCCCGGCCTGCGCCGCTATGGTGAGCGCGTGGAGCACGCGTACGCCAGCATGCGCTCTCTGCTGCGACCCGGGTTGCTCCTGCAGGCCACACTTCTCGGGATTCTGGCGTGGTTTGCCGAATGTGTGAGCTTCGCTATCGTCTTGCGCGGCTTCGACGTGTCGGTCTCGGTGGGCTTCGCGACCTTCGTCTACTCCCTTTCGACGCTTGTAGGTGCGCTGCTCCTCTCGCCGGGCGGCTTGGGTGGTACCGAGGGCAGCATGGTGGTCTGGCTTCGCGGTGTCGGTGTTGCCAAGGAGGTTGCGGTGGCCTCCACTCTGCTCGTGCGCGTCGCCACGCTCTGGTTTGCCGTTTTCCTCGGCGCGATCGTCTTGCTTTCCGACCGCAGTCTGACGCTCCAGACCGTCGAAGCGAGCGACCTCGAGACCAGCTGACGCTGTCACCTCCGTGCGTCGAACCGCAACGGGTGACGACGAATCCCGATTCTCCACGACGCTGCTCTTCCCTCCATCCCCATCGCACGGTGGCGTATGTACTTTGCGCCAGCCCTGGGCATTGGATCCAAAGTTGCTCATTGGCTGCGTGGTTTTTCCCAGTCACCGGTGCAACGCCTCACACCGGGGTGTCGAGAAGGGAAAACCAGCGCAGAACCCAGGAAACGAGGGATTTCGCGCATGGGACTCCGTTGGGTCGCAATCTGGAGCATCGCGGCGCTCGCGTGCGCGCTTCCGCTCGGCGCATTGGTGCCGATGCAATTCGCAATCCCCGCGTGTGCTGTGTTCCTGCTGCTCGGCTTGCTGCTGCTGCAACGCCTCGGTGCCAGACGCTACGCACGGATCGCGGAGCGTGTCCAAAGCGCCAAGGGAGTGCGCGCATCGAGCTCGCGCTTGCACTTCTGGAATGACCCGGGAGCCAATCTCTCGAACCTGAGCTGGTCGTTGACCGCGGATCTCGAGGACGCCTACTTCAAGCTCATCCGTACGAACATCCAGCTTCTGGCGCTCAAGGAGCTCGGCAGCCACATCATCACTTCGCTCGATCGCGCGCGCACGATGCGCTCCGTGCTCGAGTACCTGCATCGGGGCGTCGGCTTCCCAGAGCATGGATTGTTCACCTGGGATGCGGAGCGCGGAGTCTTCGAGGGGGGTGTCCGCAGGCGAATTGCGGCGGGGTTCGAGTGGGTCGACGAGCACTTCGCCTTGCCCGAGGTGACCGGTGTGCTCTCGCGCAGCCTGGCCGCGCGGCGCTCCTACCTCATCCGCGACGCAGACACACACGACCTCGGCGCCTTGCATGGGGACGTTCTCTTTCCAAGCAGCGACTTCAAGTCGTTCGTCATCGTGCCGCTTCTCAAGTCGGCGCGCGCAGGCAACATCTGGGAACGGAAGGGGTGTGTCGCCGAGCGCTGTCCGGCCTCGTCGGAGTTCACGATGCGCGACTGGGCCGACAAGTTCGCCAACGAGCCGGACCCGGAATTCTGGCAGGGCGGACGTTTCCGTTGCTGGAGCTGCACCGGGTTTCCGGTGCTCGGTTGCATCGTCGCCACCGACACGGGCCGCGACGTGGCGCTGTCGAAGGTCGACCGCATGATGCTGGAGACGCTGGCGCAAAACCTCTCAGCTGTGCTGGAGAACGCGCGTCTGTACGAGGAGCTGAAGCGTGAGGAGCGCTTTCGCGATCACGTCATCGGCGGGATGTCGAACGGCCTCGTTTCCGTCGATCTGGACGGTTGCATCACGCTCGTGAACCAGGCGGCGGAACAGCTCTCCGGGTTCCGCGAAGCGGATGTCCGCGGGCGCCCGAGCAGTGAGCTGCTGCTGGAAAGATCGGGGCGCGACCCGTTGCGCGATGCATTGGAGGCGGATCGAAGCGTACGCGGCATGGAGGCAGTGCTCCGCACGGTTGAGGGAACGACCCTGCCGATCCAGCTCACCACGTCGCTGCTGCACGACGAAAGCGGGCGCATCTATGGAGCCATCGGTGAGTTTGCCGATCTCTCCGCCATCAAGGGGATGCAGACGCAGATTCGCAACCTCGACAAGTTGGCGGCACTTGGACGCTTCACTTCGAGCATCGCTCACGAGATCCGGAATCCTCTTGCCGGAATCAACGCCGGGATCGAGTACCTCGCCAAGAACATGCAGGGCGAGGATGCGCGCCATGCCGAGTTCATCACCGCGGAGGTCGCCCGGCTCGATCGCATCATCAACGACCTGTTCACAGCCGGCCGTCCGCTCGAGCTCACGCTTCGCGACACGGATCCCGTGGAGCTGGTGGAGCGCAGCATCCGCACCCTGGAGCCGAGCTTCAGCGAACACGAAGTGGAGTGCGTGCGGCGCGCGCAGCCGCACCTGCCGGCGATCGCCCTCGATCCGGGGCGCATCGAGCAGGTGCTGATCAATCTGATCCAGAACGCCGTGGAAGCGAGTCCTGCGGGTGCTGAGGTTGTGGTCGAGCAACGCATCGGCTCGAGCCAGCAACCCCATCTACCGAGCTCGAAGGGAGACAGCCTGATCATCAGTGTACGTGATCATGGTGAAGGCATGGCCGAGGAGGAGCGCGAGAAGATCTTCGAGCCCTTCTACACCACGAAAGCGCACGGAACAGGACTGGGTCTCTACATCTGCCATCACATCGTCGAAGGACACGGTGGGCAGATCGTCGTCGATAGTCGTCCCGGGCAGGGAAGCTGCTTCATGTTGTGCTTGCCGCTAGGACGGATCCTCATGGGAGGGGCCAGTGAAACCGCTGATCTTGCTCGTCGATGATCAGGAATCCATTCGGTATTTCCTGAGCAAGACCCTCATGGACGAGGGTTACGAGGTGCGTTCCGCCGCATCCGCCACCCAGGCCATGGAGGTCATCAACACCGAGATCCCCGATCTCGTGCTGCTCGATCTCAAGCTGCCCGATCGCAACGGGCTCGAGATCCTGGCCGAGCTCAAGGACGTGATCAACGAGATCTGCGTGATCATGATGACCGCGTTCGGGGACATCAAAACGGCCGTCGAAGCCATGAAGCTCGGCGCCTACGACTACGTCAACAAGCCGATCAATCTCGAGCAACTGCTGTTCGTGATCGAGAAGGGGCTCAAGTCGCGCGAGCTGGCGCGCGAGCTCTTGCACCTGCGCCGCAAGCACAACCTCGATCCGGACACGACCGTGATTCCGAGTCAGAGTCCCTCCATGCAGGCGGTCTACAGGACCGTGGAGCAGGTGGCACGCAGCGACTCGACTACGGTGCTGATCGAAGGAGAGAGCGGCACGGGCAAGGACGTCATCGCGAACATGATCCACCAGACGTCTGCGCGTCACAAAATGCCCTTCATGGAGATCAACTGTGCCTCGTTGCCGGAGGAGCTGCTGGAATCGGAGCTCTTCGGACACGAGAAGGGCGCGTTCACCGACGCAAAGCACCAGAAGCTCGGGCTGCTGGAGCTGGCCAATCGCGGCACGTTGTTCCTGGACGAAATCGGCGAGATGAGCCTGACGATCCAGGTAAAGCTGTTGCGGGTGCTCGAGCGCATGAACTTCAAGCGCGTCGGTGGCACCAAGGACATCTCGGTGAACGTGCGCATCATCTCCGCCACGAATCGCAATCTGGCGCAAGCGGTGGAGGAGAAGACCTTCCGCGAGGACCTCTACTATCGCTTGAAGGTCGTGCCGATGTACATTCCACCGTTGCGCGAGCGCAAGGAAGACATCCTCGTGCTCTCGAAACACTTCCTCAACCTGTACAATCGGCAGTTCCACAAGCACTTCCAGACGATTTCCGATGGCTGTGCCGAGATCCTGCTCAACTACAAGTGGCCCGGCAACATCCGCGAGCTCAAGAACATGCTCGAGCGAGTCGTGCTGCTCGAAGATGGGGACGTACTGCTGCCGGAGCATCTCCCGATCACGAATCAGGTGGCGCAGAACAACCTCTCGGCGGTGCGACGGCTCGAGAACGCTCTGGCGCGGGCGATCCCGGAGGAGGGGATCGACTTCGACAAGCTCATCAGCGACGTCGAGGTGGACCTCATCGTCAAAGCGTCGCGGCAGTGCCACTGGAATCAGAGCCGGACTGCGGAGCTGCTGCAGATGAAGAGGGACAAGCTGCGCTACCGCATGAAGATCTACGAGATCGAGTCGGAGCGGAAACGTGGCCCCGGCCGCCCGAACCGCAACGAAATGCGCGCCGCGGCCGCCCCGGACTCGGGCAGCAACGGCGGCACCAAAAAGTCGAACGGGGGCTTCGAGTCGCACGAGTCGAGTGCCCACTCGGGCGGCGACGATCGCTCCGGCCAGTCTTGAGAGCTGCGGCTCTCGAATCCGGTGCGCCGCCGGTTGCAGCCGGCGGCGCACCCCTCCCTTCGCGGCTCGCGCACGTCATCTCGAGTTCATTCTGAGATCCTTGCGGTAGCCCGCAGCCCCTGCAGCGGCTTGCGGCTGCTCCGGACCCCACCTTCCGAAGCACCAGCGCACCTGCGCGGCCTGGCAGGCGCGCCCCTTTCCTTCGACACCGGGGCGGCTCTATGCTGCAGCCGACTGGAGGTGTCGATGGCACGCCTGTGGGGTCTCTTGTGCTGCGCCGTTCTGGTGGGCTGCAACTACAACACGACCGGCCGCAGCGCGGGCAACGTCGGCAACATCTACATCCCGTTCTTTGCCGATGAGACCAGCGGCGAACGCGCGCCGGAGTTGGGGGTACGGCTCACCGAGATGCTCGTGATGGAGTTCATGAGCGACCAGGCGATCCGTGTCTATCAGGGAACTTCGGAACGCGACCTGGCGGACAAAGAGCTGATCGGGACGGTGAAACGCCTCTCCGAGTCGATCCTCTCGCGCGCCCCGAACGAGACGGAGGAGGAGTACCGCGTCGTCGTGACCTGTTCCATCCAGTATTCGGATCTCGAGACGGGTGAGACGATCTGGCAGAACGGCAATGTCTTCGGTGACGGCAACTACCGCATCGAAGCGGGGGATGCCGGTTTCGCGGCGGCGCTGGAGGAGGCGCTGGAGGAGGTCGTCCAGAAGGTCCTCGACAAGACGATCCGCGCTTGGTGAAGCCGTGGCGGTGATGCCGCCGCCCGAGGGCTGTGGATCAAGTGGCGATTCGCGATCGAGATACGCGTCAGGGATGCGCCGCAGCAGGAGTTCCACGTGGCAAGTCGTTCTCGCAGAAAGGGCTACAGTCTCGATGCGTTGCGGCGCGACGCGGGCGCCGGGAAGCTGGAGCCCGTGTACGCGATCCTTGGTGCGGAGCCGCTTCTGGCCGAAGAGGCGGTGGAGATCCTCGTCGCGGCGAGCGTTGCCGACGAGGGGCGCGATTTCAATCTCAACGTCTACTCGGGCGACGACGAGGCCGGGCGCAGCTTCCTCGCGCAGGCGCGCAGCTTCCCCTTCATGTCGGATCGACGCGCCGTCGTCGTCCGGCGCTTCGAGAAGATGTCGTTCCGCGACGCGCGAGCCGAGGCGGCTCTCCTCGAGTACCTGGAGGACCCGCCGCGCAGCACCGTCCTGGTGCTCGTTGCCACCAAGCTCGACCGGCGCTTGCGCCTGACGCAGGCGATCGAGAAGAAAGCGTGCGTCGTAGACGCCGAGGCGCTTGCGGATGCCGCGCTGCCGGAATGGGTGTCGGCGCGCTTCGCTGCGGCAAAGCTCGAGGCCGCACCGCGCGCCTGCATGCTCCTCGTGCAGCTGGTGGGGACCTCGCTCCTCGACCTGCGCAACGAGGTGGACAAGGTGGTCGTTCGCTTTGCCGGCGCCGGGCGGGTGGGTGAGGAGGAGATCATGGACACGGTGGGGCGCTACCGCCAGGAGGAGGTGTGGGCGATCAACCGAGCTTTCCGCGCCGACAACCCGGGAGGGTTTCTCCAGGCACTGGCACGCGTTCTCGAGGCCGAGGACGAGCCGATCCGGGTGGCCGCCGTTCTCGCGCGTCAGGTGAGCAATCTCCTGCGTCTGAAGCTCCTCGAGGACAGGGGAGTACGGCGCCCCGCGGATCTCGCACGTCGCATGGGGTTGCCTCCCTTCGCGGTGCAGGACCTCTCGGCGCAGGCGGGCACCTTCAGCAAGAAGCAACTGGCGCTCTGGCTGCGCAACCTGCAGCAGGCGGACGTGCAGATGAAGTCGATCCGCTTGCCCCAACGCTGGGTTCTCGAGCGTGCGCTTCTGAACTCCTTCATGGGGCAGGAGCTCGCGTGATGCAGGCGGTGTGGTTGGTCAGGAGGGACGATCGAGCCGGATCGTCAACGACCGCGACCCGCGTTTGATGCGGAGGTCGAGAGCGCGGTCACTCGGAAGTCGATCGACAATCTCCTCGAACTCTTGCAGCGATTGCACGCGACGGCGATTGACCGAACGGATCACATCTCCAATCTCCAGCCCCGCTTCATCCGCCAGGCTGTTGCGTTCGACGCGCACGACGACCACGCCTTCGAGGCTGGGATTCAGGTCGTAGCGCATCAGCATGTCGGGTGTGATCTCGGCCAGTTCGAAGCCCAGCTCGTCCTCGCGCAAGACTTCCGGTGCCTGCGGTGGCTGCGGTGCCTGGCCGCGCACCTCTGCCAGGATCTCCTCGGTGAGCTCGCCCAGCTCTGCCTCGACGGTGCGGTTGCGACCATCGCGAAGGATGTCAAGCTCCACCGTTTGGCCCGGGCGCGAGAGCGAGACACGGTTGCGGAAGCCCGCCACACGCTCCGTGGCGGCTCCATCCATTGCCATGACGACGTCGCCCTCGCGCAAGCCGGCCCGATCCGCCGGGCCGCCGTCGTGGACCTGGAAGATCTCCACGCCCTCGGGCCGCGCCAGGCCCAGGTCGCGGGCCAGCTCCGGGGTGACGTCGCGGATCGTGACGCCGAGCCAGGCGCGCGTCACCTTGCCGTCGCGCAGAAGCCGGTCGATGATGCTGCTCGCGAAGGTGATCGGGATCGCGAAGCTGACCCCCTGGTTGCCACCGTTGCGAGTCGCAATCGCCGTGTTGATGCCGACCACTTTGCCCTCGAGGTTGACGAGCGGACCGCCGCTGTTGCCGGGATTGATGGCGGCGTCCGTTTGCAGGAACTCCTCGTAGTCGGCCAGGCCGACGTTGCCACGTCCTTTGGCGCTGATGATCCCGACCGTGACCGTGTGCTCGAGCACACTCCGAAACGGACTGCCGATCGCCACGACCCAGTCGCCGACGCGGATGCCGTCGGAGTTCCCCAGCCGCAAGGTCGGTAGACCGGATGCGTCGATACGCAGCACCGCAACGTCGGTCCCCGGGTCGCGCCCCACGATCTCGGCGGTGAACTCACGACCATCTTTGAGGCGCACCGTCAGCTCTTCCGCTCCGTCGACCACGTGGTTGTTGGTGACAACGATCCCCTCGGAGTCGATGATGAAGCCGGAGCCGTGTCCCTGGATCCGCGGAGCATCGTCGCGCGGCCGCAGAAAACGGTGGAAGAAGTTCTCCTCGCCCTCGAAGCTCTTCTCGCTGAACACCGTGACGACGGCGGGCGTCACCCGTTCGGCGACATCGGCGAAGCTGAACATGCCGCTCGAGCTCTGCGCGGGGAAGCGGGAGGAGGAGCCGCGGGGCGCCGGTGGGTCCTGCGTCTGCAGCGCCAGCTGAAGCGTGCCGCGATCCTCGTCCGCCGCGAGCGGCTGGTGCGACGCACGTAGGGAGGGGGCTCGTCCCGCCCCAACCGGACCCGGGCTGAGCCGGATGCCCGTGATGACTCCGACAGTCATTGCGGCGAGGATGGCGCCGGCCAAGAGGATACGAGAGCGGGTCTTCGAGGCCATCGGCACACCTCCGGAGAGAAACCGTCTCGCCCCTCGACTCGCTGGCGCGCAGACCGGGCGAGAGCGAGAACGGCCCGGACGACCGCAAACGAGACCAGTGAGCGCCGGTGAATTCCGTCTCGAGCGGGCCGTACCGGGCCATTGTATCACTGGAACACCCGGGCCGGCGGGGAGTTCCCATCGGCCCCCGAGCGTCGAGATTCGAGCCATCCGGGCGCGATCTCGCGTCCCGCTGCATTGAGGCTTCGCTTCTCCCGGGGAGTTTGGAGGCGAAACCTGCCCCATCGGGGCCACGCGGACCTTGAAACGCGGGTTGCCACGCATCTGGGGCGCCTCGGTGCGCCTGGGCTTGCGCCTCGGGTTCGTGCATCGCATGAGATGGAGCCTGCAAGTGAGCTGCTGGAGAGTGGCTTGAGAGCTCCAAGGCCGAACCCGAGGCGGTACTTCGAGACCGTTCGCCGGCTGCAGCCGGAGCAGGTGCGTCACCAGATCTCGCGTCGGATGCGCGGGCTGTGGCTGCGTTCGACGCCAACCCAGGTCCCGCGGCCGCTCCCCGAGTCGCCGGGGTGGGGTCTGTGCGCACGGCGCTGTCGGGTGCCGGCGGACACACGCGTTCTCGAAGGACGTTTTCTCGTCTGGGGTGTCGAACGCCAGCTGGATCTCGAAAAGGCGTGGCTCGCTCGCGACGCCGGAGCGTCCTGGACCTACCCGGTGCACTACTTCGACTACCTGCCAGCGCTCGCGGATCGCGGCTGTGAAGAGGAAGAGGTGGCGGCCGCCGTCTGCGCCCTCGTGCGCCGTTGGATCGTGTCCCATCCAGCCGGCACCGAGGTAGCCTGGGACCCGTACCCGACCGCTTTGCGCATCGTGAATTGGCTCGACGTCGCACACACCTTGGGTGAGCGCGCTACGCCGGAGTGGCGCGCCGAGGTTCTGGGCAGTGTCTATGTGCAGGCGAGTTGGCTGCGTCGCCGTCTCGAGCGCCATCTCCTGGGGACGCACCTCCTGAAGAACGCCAAGGCGCTCTTGATCGCGGGCGCGCCCTTCAGCGACACGGAAGCGAAGCGCTGGCGTCGTGAAGCGGAGGCGCTGGTTGTCCGCGAGCTGCAGGCGCAAATCCACGCCGAGGGTTCGCACATCGAGCCGAGCATCATGTACCACTGCATGGCGCTCGAAGACGTGCTCGACCTGCTGAACTTCCAAGGCGCGGCCAGCGCGAGGCTCTGCGAGTCACTGACCGAGGCGGCGCGCAAGATGCTCCACTACGCGGTCTGCGTGCAAACGCCGAGTGGCGGCTACCCGCTCCTGGGGGACGCGTGGGAGGGCGGAGCACAGACTCCGCAGGCTCTGGCCGCGTACGGGCAACGACTCGGCCTCGAAGCGCGCGAGCGCTCTTGGCAACACGCGCGCCGGCACGACGAGTCGACGGCAGGAGGCAGGGGCGCCGGGAACCGGCTCGAAGTGGCGACGGCGGGGGAGGGCGCCCTGTCTCATTTCGCCGGTGCGGGCATCGTGGTGTGGCGCGACGCGCGCTGCTACCTGCTCGCCGACGTGGGCGGCGTCGGTCCGCCCCATCTTCCGGGTCACGGTCACTGTGATTCGCTGTCGTTCGAGCTCTGGATCGATGGCCGCGCGTTCATCGTCGACTCCGGCACGTGGACGTACGAGCCGGGGGACGCTCGACACGCTTGCCGCTCCACTGCAGCGCACAACACGTTGCAGCTGGACGGGCGCGAGCAGCACGAGATCTGGGCCGCGTTCCGCGTCGGTCGCCGGTCGCGCGTGAGCGCAGAGACGCAAGCACACGACGCCGTCGAATCGGAGCTCGTGCCCTGGTTCGACAGGCGCCTGCGGATTCGTCGCCGCTTCGCGTTCGGGGCCGCACGCGTCCGGATCGAAGACCGAGTCGAGGGGAGGGGGAGGCATCGCGTCGTGAGCCGGCTGCACCTGCACCCCGATTGTGAGGCGACGATCGAAGACGCGACCCTGCGCGTGCGCCGCGGCGGCGCGCGCGTCGAGATCGCCTGGAGCTCTCTCGAATCGCGAACGTCACCGCGCTACGAGCTGGTTGCCGCGAGCGAGTCGGGAAGTCGCTTCGCAGCCGAGGCCGGCAAGCCGCAGCCGAACGCGATCCTGCGTTCGACGTGGGATGGTGAGCTCCCGTACACTGCCGTTGTTGAGATTCGCGCCCTCGAGCCGGCGGCAGGCGCGAGCGAGTGAAGCATTCACGAGCTCCGCCCATCCGTGGCTGGGTTCGCCGGGCGACTCGAGTCATCGTCGCCTCCGCCCTGCGGGGCTCAACCGACCCTCGATACGACGTTCGATCCGCCAGCTCACAGACCGTGCTTCTTCTTGAACTCCGCGAGCCACCGGGCGTTGGAATCGCTTACGTCCATCCGCTGGTCGACCAGCTCGGACCAGATGATCACATCCTTCCGGCTCGGGTCGGGCGCGCCGACGTACCGCCAGCGACGCCAGGAGTCTCCGCCAGGGAGGTTCGCAATCGGACACGAGGATCGCGAACATTGGTCCCTTCCTTCTCGCACCATACTCGGAATTGGGCCGCGGAGCCGGATCGCACCGGTTTGAAGCTGACGCGGAGAGCGAACTCACGAAAGGGTGTAAGCGAGAGGGTCATTGTCGGTTCGGTGACTCTAGCAGTTGATCCCGGAGTCGCTCGACCTCTTCATCCGTGAGGCCGAGACCGTTTCGGATGTAGCCGTCCAGCGAACCGAACGTCTCCACCGCCCGCTCGAGGGCGCCATCGATGTAGGAACCGTCGAGGACGTAGAAGGCTTCTACGTTCGTCATATCGAGCTCTTCCGGTGAAATGCCCTGCTTATCGGCCGCCAGTTTCCTCACTTGCCGTAGCTGTTTTTCGACTTCCTCGTCTCGATACTCGTTCGACAGCAGATAATCGGCCCGGATTGTTTCCCACGGAACTCCGAGCGCAGACAGCAAGATGGCGGTCGCAGTTCCTGTGCGGTGAACGCCATGAGAGCAATGGAACGCGAGGGGACGGTTCGCTGGGTCGGACACCGCTCTCAGCAGGGCCGCGTATTGCTTCTTGCCATCATCGAGAAGAATCCGATGGAACTCCGGGTTGAGTTCCGGGGGGATCGCCTCAAAGTTCGCCGTCTGAATCGACTGCTGAACTTGCCTTGTAAAAGTGGCCGCACGCTCGCTGTTGATCGGCTGCGCCACGCTAAGAGTGTGATCGGGAAGCCGGTCGGCACCATGCTTCTCGATTTCGTCAGGCAGAAGGAAGTTGACGACCGTCCGCAGCTCAAGTTTCTGAAGCGCCGCCACGTCTTCCTCCGTCAGTTGTCCGAGCTGACCGGATCGGTAGACCTCTCGCCACTTCACTGTTCGGCCGTCGGCGGTCCGGTAGCCGCCGAGGTCTCTGAAGTTCGGTTGCCCCGTGAGCGGGACGTGTCGTGCCCTCACTGGCTCCGGATCGGCTCCTGCAGGTACGGCTTCGGCCGACGGGTCACCCTGGCCACTGCAGGCAGAGCTCAACAGAAGACACGCGACCAACCAGCCGATTTGCGGCTTACTTGCCCATGTCCGGGGCGACCGGATTCCTGTGGTCTGTACTTGCGGCATGGTCCGCGATAGCGGGCAGTGACGTCCCGAACGAGGGAGAGTAGCAAGCGGCGCGGGGACGTAACAAGTCAGCTGGAAGCCCCAGATGCTACGGGCAGGTCGGCCAACATGGATCGTTCCCACTCGCGCTGCTGAAGGATCTCTCCCGGCGACAGATGACTTAGCCCGCCGCTGCTTCCTTGTGGGCCTGGTATTTCTCCAGTTGCTCTGGGGTGAGTACCTCTGCCAACCCGGCGTCCAGGTTGCCTTTGATCTTCTTGAGCGATTTCGCGACCTTGATC
>CP070763.1:851249-864873 GCA_020349025.1 Candidatus Latescibacterota bacterium
TCGTCACCCTGGCCCGGTGCTACACTTGCGCTTCCGCAAGAACAATGGAGGTTGCATGCGACGCGTGATCCAGACGACCGAGGCACCCGGTGCGATTGGCCCTTACAGCCAGGCGATCCACATCGAGCCCTTCCTCTACACCGCCGGCCAGATCGGCCTCGATCCTGCGACCGGAAAGCTGGTCGCGGGCGGTGTGGAGGCGGAGGCGCGGCAGGCGCTGCGCAACGTGCAGGCGATCGTCGAGGCAGCCGGCGGCCGGCTCGAAGACGTGGTGAAGGCCACGGTGTTTCTCACCCGGATGGCCGACTTCAAGGCGGTGAACGCGGTCTACGGCGAGTTCTTTCCGGAGCATCCCCCCGCCCGCAGCGCCGTGGCGGTTGTCGAGCTCCCGGCAGGGGCGAGCGTCGAGATCGAAGCGATCGCGCACTGGAGGTGACGGCACGCCTTGCCGGGAGGCGCCGGCTTTCCTACCATGCGAGTGGCCTGCAGTCCGCGTGATTCGCGCGGGGGTGGATCGGTCCTGGTGGGCCGCGAGGGCTTCAAACCCTTTGTCGGGTGCTGATACCATCCGAGGTGGGTTCGATTCCCACACATTCCCGCCATCTCCCTGGAGCAGCGCTTGAGAGTCGGTGGGGTGCGGCGCAGTGGTTCTCTGCTCCTGGCGACGCTTCTGATTCCGTTCTCGATGTCGAGCGCGGCGGAATCGCTGCTGCGTCCAGGCATCCAGCCGACAGCGCTGGATCCCTCTCGCCAGCTGGGCTTCCGGGAGTGGTTCGGGCGTCCGGCCTTCGAGCAGAAGCGCGAATGGCAGCGTACCAAGAACCCGACCGTGGCTATGGTGAGCTCCTTTCTCCTCCCCGGGTTGGGTCAGCTCTACAACGAACGTGAGTTCTGGGCCGTCGTGGTCGCGGGGATCGAGTTCTATTTCATCGGGGACATCATCATCCAGCAGCGCCTCACGAATCGCTACCGGGAGATCAAGAACATTCCGATTCCACCAGAATGCGAGACGCCCACGGAGGAAAACGCAGCCGCGTGCAGCGCGCTGTTGCAGGCACGACAGGACGCACAAGTGCTCTTCGCGTTGCACCGTGACAATCGCATCCAGAGCACCTGGCTTCTCGGTTTGACGATTTTGTTGAGTGGGATCCAGTCCTTCGTCGATGCACACCTGTTCGACTTCGACGTGGGCAAATCGCTGAACCTCGAGCCCTCGCTCGACTCGGTCCACGGCGGAGTGCTCCGCCTGCGCTTCTAGGAAACATGCAGCCGAACATTCGCAACTTCTGCATCATCGCGCACATCGATCACGGCAAATCCACGCTCGCTGATCGCTTCCTCGAGCATACCGGGACGCTGAGCGGCAAGGAGATGCAGGCGCAGGTGCTCGACTCGATGGACCTCGAGCGCGAACGCGGCATCACCATCAAGAGCCACGCGATCCGCATGCTCTACCGACCTGGCGATGGGCAGGAGTACGTTCTGAATCTCATCGACACGCCGGGTCACGTCGACTTCTCATACGAGGTGTCACGCAGCCTGGCGGCGTGCGAGGGCGCCATCCTGCTCGTGGATGCATCGCAGGGGATCGAGGCGCAGACGCTCGCCAACCTGTATCTGGCCCTCGAGAGCGATCTCGTCATCGTCCCCGCGCTCAACAAGATCGACCTTCCGGGCGCGCGGGTCGACGAGGTGTCGCACCAGATCATCGAGGTTCTCGGTTGCTCTGCCGACGACGTCCACCACGTCAGCGCCAAGAGCGGGGCCGGCGTCGACGCGCTGTTGCAGGCGCTTCTGAGCCGCGTGCCGCCGCCACAGCTCGAGCGCAACGCACCGCTCCGCGGGCTCATCTTCGACTCCTTGTTCGATCAGTTCGTCGGCGCCATCGCCTACGTGCGCATCCGCGAAGGCACCCTGCGTGCGGGCGAGCGCGTCCGTTTCATGTCGACGGGACGCGAGTTCGAGGTGCAGGAGGTGGGGCACCTGCGGCTGCAACGGCGCCCGTGCGACGCGCTCCACGCTGGCGAAGTGGGGTACGTGATCCCGGGGGCGAAGAACGTCGCCGACACGCGCGTCGGCGACACGCTCACGACCGCCGCGCGACCCGCCGCGGAAGCACTCCCCGGCTACCGCGAGGTCAAGCCCATGGTCTTCAGCGGCCTCTATCCGATGGACGCGGAGAACTACGTCGAGCTGCGCGAGTCGCTCGAGAAGCTCGTCCTCAACGATGCGGCGCTGCAGTTCGAGCCGGAAACGTCGGTGGCGCTGGGATTCGGCTTCCGCTGCGGTTTCCTTGGCTTGCTGCACATGGAGGTGATCCAGGAGCGCCTGGAGCGCGAGTACGACATGCGCCTCATCGCCACCACGCCCAACGTGGAGTACGAGGTGGTGACCGCCGCGGGGGAGCGCATCGTCGTCGACAACCCCGCCCGGCTCCCGCAAGCGCAGGAGATCGACTGGATCGAGGAGCCGTGGGTGCGCGCGGAGATCGTGCTCCCCTCCGACTCGCTGGGTGCGGTGATGAAGCTGGCGCAGGAACGTCGAGGGGTGCACAAGGGTATGCATTACCTGGATCCCCGGCGCGTGGAGCTGGTCTACGAGCTGCCGCTGGCGGAGATCCTGTTCGACTTCTACGACCGGCTGAAGTCCTCGAGTCGCGGCCACGCCAGCTTCGATTACGCCTATCTGGAGCACAGACGCTCCGATCTGGTGAAGCTGGACATCGCCCTGAACGGGGATCGCGTGGATGCGCTCTCCATCATCATCCACCGCGAGAAAGCCTACGCCTGGGGACGCGAAATGGCGCAAAAACTGAAAGAGCTGATCCCGCGCCAACTGTTCGAGGTCGCGGTCCAGGCGTGCGTGGGGTCGCGCGTGATCGCGCGCTCGACGATCTCCGCCATGCGCAAGAACGTGACCGCCAAGTGCTACGGCGGAGACATCACCCGCAAGCGCAAGCTCCTCGAGAAGCAGCGCGAGGGGAAGCGCCGCATGAAGCGGGTGGGCAGCGTGGAAGTGCCACAAGAGGCCTTCCTCGCGGTGCTCAAGGTGCGGTAATGTAGGAGGCTCGTGCCCTCCAGGCGGCGGGCGAAAGGGAATCCGATGGCCAGGCAGCAGAAGATCGTGCAGGCGGCCGGCAAGGCGCCGTCGGTGGCCGGCGCAGGCGCGAAGACGGCCGTGGAGAGGAAGGCTCCGCGCACGCGCTCGAAGGCACGAGAGTATCTGGACGCCATCGTCGTCGCGGTGCTCATGGCGCTCTTCTTCCGGCAGTTCGTCATCCAGGCGTTCCGCATCCCGTCGAGTTCCATGGAGAGCACACTTCTGGTCGGCGACTTCCTCTTCGTCAACAAGTTCCTCTATGGGGCGCAGATCCCGTTCACCGACTTGCGGCTCCCCGCCGTGCGCCAACCGCAGCGTGGCGACATCATCGTGTTCAAATCGCCCACCGACGGCCGCGACTTCATCAAGCGCTGCATCGCGGTGGGCGGCGACACGGTGGAGCTGCGCCGCAAGACCCTCTACGTCAACGGCGTGGCGCAGGAGGAGTCGTACACCCAGAACCTGGACGCCAACGTCCACTCGCGCTCGCAGGGGCCGCGCGACAGCATGGGACCGCTCGTCGTGCCGGAGGGGCACATCTTCATGCTCGGCGACAACCGCGACAACTCGCACGACAGCCGCTTCTGGGGGCCGCTCGAGACGACCCACGTGCGCGGCAAAGCGATGTTCATCTACTTCTCCATCGACACCTCGCGTGGGCTCTTTCCCCCGCGTCTACGTTTCACACGCATCGGCGACATCATCCGCTGAAGGGTCCGATCCTGTGGATTTCGGCGTGTACGTGCACGTGCCGTTCTGCCGGCGCCAGTGCGCGTACTGCACCTTCTTCACCCTGCCGCGTCCCGAGCGCGAAGCGGAGATGAGCCGTTTTCTCGACGCCGTTTGGGTCGAGTGGCAGCTGCGCGTGAAGCCGCGTCTCGATCGCGGGCACTGCCTGCGCACCCTCTACCTGGGTGGCGGCACGCCGAGCGACCTGCCGCCGCGGGCGTTGGGCACGTTTCTGCAGCGCTTGGGGGCGAGCGTGCCCGCGGGCCTCAAGGCCCTCGAAGAGGTCACCGTCGAGTGCAACCCGGAGTCGGCAACGCCGCCGACGCTCGATCGTCTGCGGGCAGGCGGCGTCGGGCGCATCAGCCTGGGGGTGCAGTCGGTGCACCCCGAAGATCTCCGTCGCCTCGGGCGCCGGGCGACCCCGCGCCAGATCGAGGCCGCCCTCGACGCCGTGGCGGCGCGATTTCCCACCTGGAACGCAGATCTCATCCTCGGGATCCCCGGCTCCAACGAGCGGCGTCTGCTCGCGGCGCTCGACGTGCTCGCGGCACGGCGTGCACCGCACCTGTCGCTCTACTGCCTCGAGCTGCCGCGCGCCCGCGCCGAGATCGTGGGAGACCCCCAAACCGAGGCGTCGGAGGCGGCCAAGACGACTCTCTACGAGCTCGCCTCGCACTGGCTTTCCGAGCATGGCTACGAGCATTACGAGATCTCAAACGCGGCGCTCCCCGGCCACGCGGCGCGGCACAACACCGCCTATTGGGCAGGACGCGAGTACGTCGGCTTGGGACCGGGCGCCCACTCCTTCGAGGGGCAGACGCGGCGGGCCAACCGCGCCGACCTGGGACACTACGTGGCGGCGCTGAACTCCGGGAGCGAGCCTCCCGCCCAACGCCAGCAGCTGAGCGCCGCGGAGCGCTGGCGCGAAAGCGTGCTCCTCGGTCTGCGGCGTCGTCGCGGCGTGGATCTCGACGAGCTCGGTCTCCAGGCACAACAGGCGTGGATCGAAGCGCTTTGCCGCCAGGGCCTGGCCGAGCTCCAGGGAAGCCGGCTGTGGCTTCTTCCACGCGGCTGGCTGGTGATGGATTCCATTGTTTTGCAAATGGTTACGGCCGCAGAAGAGAGGCCAGCACGGTTGACAAGCGGATCGCGCCCTCGCTACATTCGGCCTAGCAGTCGATAGGTGCGAGTGCTAAGGGTGGTTCCATGATACTCAGCGAACGCGAACGCACGGTGCTCGCGGCGCTCGTCGATCTCTTCGTGCGCGAGGCGGGTCCCGTCAGCTCCGGACACATCCGGGAGGAGATCGGGCTCGGTGTTTCGAGCGCCACGATTCGCAACGTGCTGCACCGGCTCGAAGAGAAGGGGCTGTTGCATCAGCCGCACACGTCTGCGGGCCGTGTGCCGACGCGCTTCGGCTATCAGCTCTACGTGACCTCCTTCAGCCAGCCGGCGCGGCTTCCCGGTCGCTGGCTGAAGCGTATTCAGCAGGAACTCATGCTCGATCATCACAGCGAAGATGTGCACGAGCTTCTCACGCGCGTGTCCAAGCTGCTGGCCGGCCTGTCGAGCAACGTCGGCGTGGGCGTCGCCGTCGAGGAGCACAGCGACGCGCGGATCGAGCGCATCGAGATCGTCCAGCTGGAGCAGGGGCGGCTCCTGGTCGTGGTGACGCTCGACGATGGTCTGGTGCGAACGAGCGTCGTGCCGCTCGAGCGCCATTACCGGTCACAAGTGCTAGAGCAAGCGCAGAGCATGCTGAACGAGATTGTGGTGGACTGCACCCTCGCTCGGGCACGCCGCCGACTCGACGTGGCTCTCGTGTACCGGCTCGGCGAGGCCTCCGAGCTCGCACGCGCCGTGGCGCTGGAGAAGGGGCGTATCTTCGAGGAGCGCACGACGCCCACCGTTCACGTCGAAGGCGCTACCGAGATCATGGGTGAGCCGGAGTTCCAGAATCCGGAAACGCTGCGCCACCTGGTCAAGATCCTCGATCATCCCGAGAACCTCGAGGCTGCCATGCGCGATTCGGTCGACCATCGCGGCGCCAGGATCACCGTCGGGATGAGCTCCACAGATGGGGAGCTGCCCTTCAGTCTGGTGTCGGCGTGGTGCAGCATCGCCGGTTACGAAGGGCGTGTCGGCATTCTCGGCCCGATGCGCATGCGCTACTCGCTGGTCTCGGCGCTCGTGAGCCGCGTGGCGGCCGCGATCAGTTCCCTCGACGACGCACGCATGCAAGAGGAGTGAGCTGCTGCATGGCACATCAGGAGCGTGACGCTTCGACCGACGAGGCACAGCTGGAGAAGAGCGCGGAGCGGCACGCCAGCCCGCGGGAGGAGATGGCTGCGGCGGAGCCGGAGCAGGCCGAGGATCTGCCGCCGCTCGACGAAGCCGAGGCTCTGCGTGTGGAGCGCGACGCGCTGCGCGAGCAGCTGCTGCGGCGCGCCGCCGAGTATGAGAACTTCCGCAAGCGCACCGCGCGCGAATGGCAGCAGCAGCGCGAACGTGCGGCATCAGAGGTCCTGCGCGCGATGCTCGAGATCAGTGACAATCTCGATCGTGCTCTGGATGCGGAGGAAACCGACGCGGAGGGGTTGCGCAAGGGCGTCGAGCTCATCCGCCAGCAGCTGCACGTCGAGCTCAAGCGCTTCGGCATCGAGCCGATCGAGGCAGCCGGGAAGCCCTTCGACCCGACGGAGCACGAGGCGGTCCTGATGGTGGATTCGGAAGAGGTCGAGGCGCAGCACGTCGTCGACGTCGTGCAGCCCGGCTACACACTGCACGGGATGGTTCTGCGGCCCGCGCGCGTCACCGTCGCGCGCGACGCTACGGACGCGTAGATCAGCACGGTTCGAGGAGGAGACTCATGGGACGAGTGATTGGAATCGATCTTGGAACGACGAATTCCTGCGTCGCCGTCATGGAGGGTGGGCAGCCGGTCGTCATTCCCAATCCGGAGGGGATGCGCACGACGCCTTCGGTGGTGGCGTTCACCAAGAGCGGCGAGCGACTCACGGGGCTGGTGGCGAAGCGGCAGGCCGTCACCAATCCGGAGAACACAGTGTTTTCGGCCAAGCGCCTGATCGGCAAGAAGCTGGTCGAGGTGGAGTCGGATCGCCGGCGTTTCCCGTTCAGCGTCGTTGCCGCCGAGAACGGCGACGCGGTGATCGAAATTCGGGGCGAGAAGTACACGCCGCAGCAGATCTCGGCCTTCGTGCTCCAGGCGATGCGCGACGCAGCCGAGGCCTATTTGGGCGAGAAGGTGACCGAGGCCGTCATCACCGTGCCCGCCTACTTCAACGACCAGCAGCGCCAGGCCACCAAAGACGCCGGTCGCATCGCCGGGCTCGACGTCAAGCGCATCGTCAACGAGCCGACGGCCGCGTCGCTGGCGTACGGGCTCGACAAGGAGCACGAACAGAAGGTCGCGGTCTTCGACCTGGGCGGTGGCACGTTCGACATCTCGATTCTGGAGCTGGCGGGCGAGGTCGTGGAGGTGAAGTCGACCAACGGCGACACGCAGCTGGGCGGTGACGATTTCGACGAGCGCCTCGTGGCGTACATCGCGGACGAGTTTCGCAAGGAGAACGGCATCGATCTGCGCCAGGACAAGATGGCGTTGCAGCGGCTGAAGGAGGCGTCGGAGAAGGCGAAGATGGAGCTCTCGAGCGTGCTCGAGTCCAACATCAACCTGCCCTTCATCACCGCCGACGCATCGGGCGCCAAGCATCTCGACATGACCATCACGCGCGCAAAGCTGGAGCAGCTGACCGCGGAGCTCATCGAACGCACGATGGAGCCGTGTCGGCAGGCGCTCGCGGATGCGAAGCTGCAGCCGAGCGACATCGAAGAGATCATTCTGGTCGGAGGATCGACGCGCATGCCGGCGGTGCAGGAAGCCGTGAAGAAATTCTTCGGCAAGGAGCCGCACAAGGGCGTGAACCCGGACGAGGTCGTTGCCATGGGTGCGGCGATCCAGGCGGGCGTTCTCACCGGCGAGGTGACGGACGTGTTGCTCCTGGACGTGACGCCGCTGTCGATGGGGATCGAGACGCTCGGAGGGGTTCTGACCACGCTGATCCCACGCAACACGACGATTCCAACGCGCAAGAGCGAGATCTTCTCGACCGCGGCGGACAACCAGCCGGCCGTCACCGTGCACGTCCTGCAGGGGGAGCGGCCGATGGCGCAGGACAACCGCACGCTCGGCAAGTTCGACCTGGCGGACATCCCGCCCGCGCCCCGCGGTGTGCCGCGAATCGAGGTCACGTTCGACATCGATGCCAACGGCATCGTGCACGTTTCGGCGAAGGACCTTGGAACCAGCAAGGAGCAGAAGATCGTCATCCAGAACACGGGCGGGCTGAGCGAGGCGGAGATCGAGCGCATGGTGAAGGACGCGGACGCGCACAAGGACGCCGACCAGCGCCGTCGCGAGCTGGTGGAAGCCCGCAACAAGGCGGATGCGCACGTGCACGAGACCGAGAAGACGCTGCGCGAGCACGGCGACAAGGTGTCGGCCGAAACGCGACGCGACATCGAGACGGCCGTCGAAGATGTCAAGCGCGTCCGCACTGGTGAGGATCCGAAGGCAATCGAGGCCGCCGTGGAGAAGCTGACCACGGTCGTCTCCAAGCTCGGCGAGGAGGTCTACAAGGCCGCGGACGCGGGGAGTGCGGGCGCGGCAGGTGCAGGTGCAGGTGCAAGTGCCGGCGCTGGCCCGGAGACGGCGGGGGCGGCGGCGTCTGGCCAATCATCCGATTCGGAAACCGTGGAAGCGGAGTACGAGGTCGTCGACGACGACAAGGAGAAGTCGAAGTAATCGATGACGAAACCCGACTACTACGAATTGCTCGAGGTCGCACGCGACGCTCCAGCCGAAGAGATCAAGAGGGCGTACCGCAAGCAGGCGTTGAAGTACCACCCGGATCGCAACCCGGGGGACAAGACGGCTGAAGCGCAGTTCAAAGCGGTCACCGAGGCGTATGAGGTCCTCTCCGACGCCGAGAAGCGGAGTGCGTACGACCGCTACGGCGAAGCGGGGGTCCAAGGCCAACCCCACTACACCGACATCAGCGAAGCGCTGCGCGCGTTCATGCGCGACTTCGGTGGCTTGGGTGGCTTCGAGGATCTCTTCAATTTCGGTGGCGGTCCCAGCCGCGTGCGTGGCGGCGCACGCCAGGGGCGCACGCTGAAAGCCCACGTCACGCTGACGCTGCAGGAAATCGCCGAGGGCACGACGAAGAAGCTGCGCATCCGGCATCGCGTGCGTTGCCGCAGCTGCCGCGGCAGTGGCGTGCGTGGCGGTGGCTCGCCCAGCGTCTGCCGCGAGTGTGGTGGCGCCGGACAGGTGCAGAGGGTGGCGCGCTCTATCCTCGGAAACATGATGACCGTGACCGATTGCCCGGCGTGCAACGGTGA
The DNA here is from genome assembly GCA_020349025.1 of Candidatus Latescibacterota bacterium. Taxonomy (GTDB): domain Bacteria; phylum Krumholzibacteriota; class Krumholzibacteriia. Next base: position 860,502 of record CP070763.1, read on the forward strand.
AGGACGTGTGGTCGTCGATGCCTGCTCCGAGTGCCGCGGTGAAGGCCTGGAGAGCACGGAGGAGACGTTCTCGGTCAAGATCCCGGCCGGTGTCTCCACGGGGAACTTCATCCCGTTGCGCGGACAGGGGGACGCGGGGCCGCGCGGCGGGCCCGCCGGCGACGTCTACGTCATCATCGAGGAGATCGAAGACCCCATCTTCCAGCGCGTCGGGGACGACGTCATCACCGACGTCTTCGTCACCTATGCACAGGCGGCGCTCGGAGATCGCGTCGAGGTGCCGACGCTCGACGGCAAGGCGATGCTGAAGATTCCACCGGGAACGCAGTCGCATCGCATCTTCCGCATGCGCGACAAGGGGCTCGGGCGTCTGCACGGCTCCGGACGCGGCGACGAGCTCGTACGCGTCATCGTGCACACACCGGAGAAGGTCTCGAAGCAGGAAAAGAAGCTGCTCGAGGAGCTTCTGCAGCTGCAGCAGGGCAACGTCCCCCCACCCCGCAAGGGCGACTACGGCATCGAACAGTGAGAGCGTTGGCGGCGGGCGCGGCGCGGGTCGGTTCGGGCGGACGCTTGGCTCCGCCCCTCCAGGGCTCCGCCTGCGCTCGACACGCGCCGCGCCCACGCAACCGAGCCCTCAGTGAGATTTCCGGATCGCCGTGCGCCGGTGCGCATACCTGCGCATGTGCATCACCCTTCGTTCGGATGCGTCCCGGAGGCGCGCGTGGCATGGTTGCGGTTCGGGCGGCGTCACCCGGCCGTCGTGAGGACATGGATGTCCGAACAGGCCGGGTGCCGAGTGACGGGAGCGCCCTGGAGGGGCGCGCCGGAACGTCCGCCCGAACCGCAACCATGCCACGCGCGCCCCTGCGTTTCCGTACAGTTCCAGACCGCACGGGGCGCGCGTTTGCGAAGCTGCATGAGCTGCGCTTGACGCACTGCGGAACGCGTCCTACCGTAACAGCCCCCTCGCAGCGGAGGGCGAGTTGGCGAAGCTCCTCGAACGTCTCAACGCGGATCTCAGGGATGCCATGCGTGCGCGCGACGCGCTGCGTACCAGCGTGTTGCGCATGCTTCTCACACGCATCAAAGAGAAGCAGGTGGAGAAGGGGGTCGACTCTCCTCTCGACGACAAGCAGATCGAGCTGGTGATGGCTTCCTTCGCCAAGCAGCGTCGTGATTCCGCCGAGGCCTTCGACAAAGCCGGGCGCACGGATCTGCGCGACAAGGAGATCCGCGAGCGTGAGATCGTCATGGCGTATCTTCCGGAGCAGCTGGATGACGCCGCGGTGCGTGCCGTTCTGCAGGAGATCGTCGGCGAGACCGGTGCCAGCACTCCCGGCGACCTCGGTCGGGTGATGGGTGCAGCCATGAAGCGGCTGCGCGGGCGGGTGGATGGTGGGCGCGTTCAGGCTCTCGCGCGCGAGATCCTGGGTCGCTGAGGCCCACGGGACGGCAACGTCCCAACAGAGGAGGATCGGGATGGGTTGGGTGGATCTGTTGATCGTTGTCGCAATGGCCGCCATGGCGATGATCGGTTTCCGGCGCGGGCTGCTGCGTCAGCTCGTCGAGCTCGCGGGGTTGATCTTCGGCGTCTTTTTGGCGCTCTATTTGACAGGCGGCGTGGTGGAGAACTACACGGGTCCCGCCGCCGAGTGGCGCATCACACCCCCGCTCGTCTTCATCGGCATCGTCGGCCTCGCGATGCTGCTTGCGCAGGTGATCGGCCGTATCGTCAGTGAGATCCTGCAGGTGGCCATCTTCGGTTGGTTCGATCAGGTGGGTGGCGCGCTGGCTGGCGCGGCGAAAGGTGCGTTGTGGCTGAGCATCGTGATCACGGTGATCCTGCACATGGACATCAGCCGCGGCGTCAACGACACCGTGAGGAACTCGACGCTGGCGCCTCCCCTGGCGAAGCTCCTCCCGGCGGCGTTCGAGATGGTGGAAGCCTACGCCCGCGACGTCCCCCTGCGCGAACCGTTCCGCTCGGCGACGCGCTAGGCACGTGTCCGCTCGACCCCGACGGCCACGCCCGGCGTGTGCTCGAGTTCGACAAGCTGCTCGAGCGCGTTGCGGCCGAAACGCGTAGCTCCGGTGGGGGGCGGCGCGTGCGCGCGCTGCTCCCCGAGGTCGAGCCCGCGGCGGTCGAGAGACGACAAGGGTTGGTCGCCGAGATCGCGTCCGCACACGACGCCGGAATCGGTTCCTGGCCGTTCGACGACATCCACGACATTCGCCCCCTCTTGCGCGTCGCCGAGCGCGGCGGCGCCTGCCTCTCCGGACTCGAGCTGCGTCAGGTCGCGGCCACGATGCAGGCCGCGACACGCATGCGGCGCTTCCTGGAAAGGAACGCCGAAGCCCTCGCACGCGTCCGGGAGCACGCGAACGCTCTCGGTGAGCACGCGGATCTCGTTCGAGAGATCCACGCCACGATTCTCGAGTCGGGTGAGGTCGCCGACGAGGCCTCGCCGGCGCTGCGGAAGACGCGACGCGGACTCGTCACGCAGCGGCAGTCGATCCTGCGCCGGCTCGAGAAGCACCTCGGTGCGCAGCGTGGAACGGATGCCTACGTGACCGTGCGCGCCGAGCGCTACGTCATTCCCGTGCGCACCGACGCTGGCGACGTGCGTGGCATCGTGCACGATCGTTCCGGCAGCGGTGCCACGCTCTTCGTCGAGCCGTTCGACGTCGTCGATGCCAACAACGAGCTGCAGGCGCTGCGCAACGCCGAAGAGCGCGAGGTGCGACGCATTCTGGAGGCCTGGACGCGGCGTCTCGCTGCCGAGGTCGAGGAGATCCGGCGCAGTCTCGAAGCGCTCGAAGAGCTCGACGCGCTGCATGCCGCCGCGCGTGCGGGGGCATCGATGCGCGCCGCGCGGCCGCAGATCGGGTCGACGCTGCGCCTGCGACAGGCGCGCCATCCGCTTCTCGAGATGCAGCTGCAGGAGCTGCAGCAGCAGATCGTGCCGCTCGATCTCGATCTCTCCGACGTCCGGGCACTGGTGATCACCGGGCCGAACACGGGCGGCAAGACGGTGGCCTTGAAGACGCTGGGGCTTTTGGTGCTGATGCACCAGGCCGGCTTGCCGGTGCCCGCGCACGTGGACTCGGAGCTGCCGCTTTTCAGCCGCATCGTCACCGACATCGGCGACGAGCAGTCGATCGAGGCGGCCGAAAGCACCTTCAGCTCCCATCTGCGTCACGTGCGCACGGCGCTGGGCGAGGCGCGCCCTGGGACGCTGGCACTCCTCGACGAGTTCATGGCGGGCACCGACCCGGAGGATGGTGCCGCGCTCGCCAAGGTGGTGTTGCGTCGGCTCGTACGACAGCAGGCGACGACGCTCGTCACCACGCACCTCGGCGAGCTCAAGCTCTTCGCGCACGCCGAGCCGGGTCTCGCCAACGCCTCGATGCTCTTCGACAGCGACAGCCGCCAACCTCTGTTTCGGCTGCAAGCGGGCGTTCCGGGAAGCAGCAACGCGCTTGCCACCGCCGAGCGACTCGGGTTCGACCCGACTCTGCTCGAGGAGGCGCGTGGCGAACGGGGCAACGAGAGCGGGCGCGTGGAGTCGATCCTGCAGGCACTCGAGCAGGAGCGCCGCCGTCTCGCCGAGGCGCGCCGGAGCGCCGAGTCGGAGCAGCGCGAAGCCGAGCGCCTGCGCGAGGAGAACGCGGTGGCGCACGCAGAGCTCTCGAAGCGCCGCGACACGGTGCTGCGCGACGCGCGGCGCGAGCTGGCCGAACTGGTCTCCGACGCGCGCGCCCGGGTCGAGCGCACGATTCGCGCGCTACGCGAGTCGCAAGCGAGCCGCCAGGCGATCCGTGAGGCGCGCGCGGAGCTCGAGTCGCTCGGAACGGAGCTGCAGGCGATGACACCAGCTCTCCCTGCCGCCGAGGCGCCGACGCGAGCGGCGCAGCCTGGGGACACGGTCTGGATCCGCGCCCTCGGGCGTGAGGGGACCCTGGAGAGCGTCCTCTCCGATGGCCGCGCGCGTGTGCGCTATGGCAGTGCCGAGGTGATGGTCCACGTGCGTGACCTCGAGGTGCGGGGCCGCGCCGAGCCGGCGCCAGCCGCGCCCAAAGCGCCGCCCGGGGGGCACGAGGTCATCGCGGGTGACGCGGACACGCTGCTCGAGCTCGACGTTCGCGGGCTCGATCGGCAGGAGGCGCTCGCCGCCGTCGACCAGTTCCTGGATCGGGCGCTGCTCGAGGGCTCGCCGCTTGCCCGGATCGTGCATGGCAAGGGAACCGGTGTCCTGCGCCAGGCCATCCAGAAGCACCTCGCCTCGCACCCCAACGTCGCCGAGTTCCGCCTCGGCGAGCACGGCGAGGGCGGCAGCGGTGTTACCATCGCCAAGCTGCGCTAGATTTG
>CP070763.1:864973-874496 GCA_020349025.1 Candidatus Latescibacterota bacterium
ATACTGGCTGCCTTTGCGATCGCCGCAGAGGAGCAGAACGTTACGCTCCTGAAGCTCATGCTCGGTGTGCGGGCGGTCGAACTGATCTTTGATTTCGAACTGAATGAGCGTGTTCTCCGGGACGCGCTCGCTCGCCGCTGTCACGGCCGCGAGGAGGAGTGTCAGGGCGACGAACATTCTGGACGCAAGATCACTATTGCTCATTGCGGATCTCCCTCGATCGACGTGTACCACCGGTGAGCGCTTTGGGAGCAGCTCTCGCAAGAAGGAAGACCAAAGCGACCAGGTTCAGGTATGCGAACAGGTCCCCGACCTTCGGATACAGTGTGGTCCGCCGCCGGGCCGGCACATGAGAGATCATCACGCCGCCTTCAGGCCCGTCGTCGTTCTGACGCGCGAGCACCCTTCCGAAAGCATCAACGGCCAGGGACAGGCCGCTGCCACACGGCCTCACGAGCGAGCATCCGTTCTCGACCGACCGGACCACCGCCATGCGAGGATGAAGGGGGGTAATGGCCTCCCAATCCGAGGAGGGTGCGAGAAGGATGCCGACACGGTTCCGACCGACCTGGCGCACGAAATCGGCGAAATCCAGGTCGTGACAGATGGCCGTGGCGAAGCGGGCACGTTGGGTGTCGAGTATGTCTACGGTCTGGTTCCCCTGCTCGATGAGCGAGGATTCCTGACCGACGATGGGTTTCGCCTTCCAGTAGGTCGCGGCGTGCTTCCCCTCGGAAGTCACGATGACCGCCTTGTTCTCGAAGCGCGTGTCCGCGTTGGGGTGCCACGCACCGACACCGACCACCATGAGCACCGAGAACTCGCGGGCAATGTCCTGGGCGCGCTGGATGAGCTCCATCTCGGTTGTCGCGGTGACCCGGGCCGCATGCTCGGACCACACAATGACCTCCGCCCCGGCCTGGGCTTCAACGCGGCTGCGGCGCATGAGATCGGAGTTCAGACGCTCGGCGATCCGTTGCACCGTCTCGAGCGATGCATCGTCCGTCCCATCTCCATCGAGTGCAGCCATCGATTCGTAGAGCTGATGTGTGAGGTCTGAGGATGGAGTCAGGCTCGCAACGCGGACGCTCGGTGCATCGTCCTTGGGCAAGAGCATTCGGGCTTCGCCGCAGGCCAGAACCGTCAGCAGCACTACGAGGTAGATGACGCTCTGTCGGAGCGGTCGCGCCCCTGCGTGACGCCGTTGATTTTACTACGTGCCCTGTTTGCAAAGACTTCGGGCATTCTAAGGTGCTCTCCCGCGCGCGCCCGAAGGTCGGAGGCGGCGAAGCCGACCCGACGCGCCGGTTCTTGCTCGTATTGCGCCGCGAAGGACCTGTTCTCGGGCGGGACGCGACGTCCCTCCGGCCGGCCCGCTCAGCGCTCGTAGGTGCCAATCAGCTCACCCTGCGCCAGGATGTGCCCCTGCATCGCCGCGAGCAGCTCCTTCTTGGTCGCGCCCGGATCAAGAGCGATCGGGGCGTCGAGCGCGTAGAGCTTGAAGTAATAACGATGCGTTCCGTGGCCGGGAGGTGGCATCGGCCCGCCGTAGCCGATGCGGCGGAAGTCGTTGAAGCCCTCCGTGCCACCGCCGTGGTCGCCCTCGCTCAAGTGCGTCAGGGTCGGCGGCAGTTTGTAGAGAACCCAGTGCACCCAGGGCTCGGCCACGGGCGCATCGGGATCGTCGCAGATCAGCGCCAGCTCCTGGGTGCCGTCCGGGATGTTCTCCCACGCGAGCGGGGGCGAAACGTCGCGCCCCTCGCCGGTGTAGTCGCGCGGGATGCGTGTGCCCGCGTCGAACGCGGTGCTCGTGATTAGGATGCTCATGGCGGCTCCCTTCGCGGATTCGCTCGCTCGATCCGACGCGCGCTCGCCGCACGCCGACATCATAAGAGCCAGGAGAATCATTGCAGGTCGTGTCGCCGAGACGGAACGCGCTTGCATCTCCACTCCCTCGGTGAGATCCGTCGCCGAGAATGGCTCTGAGAAACAAGAGGAGGCAACGAGCCCAGATCCTCCTGTCTCAGCATCGCTCGTCGAAGCGCCACAGCCCCGCCTGACGGGCGGCTGCCCGCGCCAGCTCGAGCTCGTTGCGTCTCGGAGCGCGTGCGATCTCCTGGTACCTGGCATCCCCGCTCTTCGCGGGCTTGCCCACCGAGTAGCTCGGTCTGTACTGCGGCATGACGTTCACGTAGGTATCCCGAGAGAGCTCGGTTGCGAGCCAGCCCATGATGGCCCGTGTCTCATCGAGTTGGCCGGGCATGACCAGATGGCGCACGAGCACGCCGCGACGAGCGACCCCGTCGTGCCCGAACCGCAAAGGCCCCACCTGTCGATGCATCTCCGCGATCGCTTCGCGGGCTCGCTCGGGATAGTCGCGCGCTTTCGCCAGGCGCGTCGCGGTGTCGGCCTGCCAGAACTTGAAATCGGGCATGTAGATGTCGACGATGCCGTCGAGAAGCCGCAACGACGCCACCGAATCGTACGCGCTCGTGTTGTAGACAATGGGCACGCGCAGACCGTTCCTCACGGCCACCCCAACGGCCTCGATGACTTGTGGCACCACATGCTCGGGGGTGACGAAGTTGATGTTGTGGCAGCCACGCTCCTGAAGCGACAACATTAAGTCAGAAATCTGCTCGGCGGTGAGTTCGACGCCCGCTCCCCGCTGACTGATGTCCCAGTTCTGGCAGAACACACAGCGCAGATTGCAGAAGCTGAAGAAGATGGTGCCGGAGCCGCTCCAGCCGCGAAGGCAGTCCTCTTCGCCGAAGTGCGGCGACGCGCTGGCGACGCGTGCATGCCGGCCTGTGTGGCAGGCCTTGGCCTGGTCCGCGAGGCGATCGACGTGGCAATTCCGTGGGCAGGCGCAGCAGTCTTCGAGCTCCCGAAGCGCGGCTTCAACCCGAGCAGAGAGCTCGCTCGCGCTCAGGGACACGTACGCCGGCTCGAAAGGGTCGAGCACGAAGCGTTGGCGCTCGTTGCTGCTCCTGTCGCTCATCACGAACTCCGAGAATAGCTGCTCGGAGGCTCCCGGTTGCGGTCGGGCTGCTGCAGGCTCGAGAGGTGACGCGCGGACTTCTCGACGGTTTCGACGCCGGGAATCTCACCGCTTGTAGCCGTACAGCCAGCGCGACACCGTGCCGCCGCGGTTGCGGACGGTGTGCCTGGCGCCAGCCGGGATGAGGACCTCCTCGCCGGGGTGTGGATGATGCGTCTCGCCTTCGATCTCGAACTCCACCTGGCCGTCGACGACCATGACGAGCTCGTCCATGTCGTGCACGAAGTCCGCCCAGACCTGTCCCGGCTGATCCACCCAGAGCCCGCACGAAAAGCCCCGCGCCCGCCACTCGGCGGAGACGGCATCCTGGTCCACGGGCGTCGTCATGCCCACATCATGCGAGAAAACCGCAGGCCATCGCAATGCCTGGCCTCGTCCGCAAGGCCGGCGTCGCCTGCAGACATCGAGTCGGCGCTCGGCGTTCGCAACCGGCTCGCACGCGTGCTAAGAGTAGTCCAGGAAAGGGACCGCCCGCTCCGGGAGGCTCGGCGTGAGAGGATCATGAAGGCGCAGGCGTTGTTGCTCACGGGCGTTCCCGGGATCGGCAAGACGACGATCATTCGAACGGTCGCCGCCGCCCTGTCGCGCAGACACATCCGCGGCTTCGTGACGGGCGAGCTGCGAAGCGCGGGTCGGCGCGTCGGCTTCGAGCTGTCGACGTTCGCCGGCCACACACAGCGGCTCGCCCACGTCGACATCGACTCTCGCCACCGCGTCGGCCGCTACGGCGTGGACGTTGCCGGGCTCGACGAGATTGCCGAGGAAGCGCTCAGTCTCGACGACGGTGCGGACGTCTACCTCGTGGACGAGATCGGCAAGATGGAGTGTTTCTCGGCGAAGTTCCGCTCCGCGGTTCGCAGCCTATTCGAGTCGGGACGACCCGTGGTCGCCACCGTGGCACTGCGCGGCGGGGGCTTCATCGCAGAGATCAAGGAGCGGCCCGATGTCGAGCTCTGGGAAGCCACGAGAGAAAACCGGGACCAGATGCCGGAGCAGATCGTGAGATGGATCGCTCAGGCGTTGCCAGGCGAGGTGGAGGAGAGATGAAAGCACTCGCTGAAATCCAGGTCATTCCGATCGGCGTGGGCGTTTCGGTACGCAAGGAGGTCAAACGCGCCCACGAGTTGATTCGAGCCTCCGGGCTCAAGGCGCAGCTCCATGCCTATGGAACGAACGTGGAGGGGGATCTCGAAACGATCCTCTCCACGATCAAGCAGGTTCACGAGACGCTCCACACCGAGGGCACCCCGCGTCTCTCAACGAACGTCAAGATCGGCACGCGGACCGACAAGGAAGCGAGGCTCGAGGAGAAGCTCTTCGATTCCGGATCATCGTAGGCGATGGCACCAAGCCGCAAGATGTCGAGAAGACCCCGGTCGTGTTTCACGCTCGCTCGGGTCACAGAGAATGCTCTTCTGCTACCGGCGCACCGCATCGATTTTGGCCACCACCAGGCGCTCGATGCGCTCGTTGCCGTCGAGTGTGAAGTGAAGCTCGGCTTCTGCTCCCTTCTCGCTCGTCACGCGGACCACCACGCTCGTGCTCGAAGCCTCGACGACACCTTTCAGCTCGAGCCGACCCAGCTCGTCGTCCAGCATCCGATGATAAGACGCCATGTGCTGCTTCTCCGTCTTTGCATCGAGATAGCTGGCCGCGAAGTTCTGATCGAGAAAGTCGAGCATCCGTTCATCGCTTGCGCTGTTGTACGCCTGGAGGTAGCCCGCGATGACGTTGCCGCCGGAGATGTCGGAAAGCTCCAGGTCGGTCGGTGCGCGGCGCACGACGCCTCGTTCCGCAGGGTTCTGCTGCGCATCTCCGGGAGCGAAGCCCGGTTCCTCCGAGGTGCCCGCAACGATCGAGTCGATCCAGTCGGCGTGCGTGGAGACCCGCGTGTAGGCCTCGCGGGTGCCGTAGCGGCCGGGCTTGCCATTGAAACTGAAGACGCTGACGCCGAGCACGTACAGAACGCCGTCCATCTCGGCGAATGCCGGGCCGCCGCTGTCGCCGGGTCCGCTGACGCCCTCGAGCGCGGTTGCCTCTGCGCCGGCATCGAAGGTGAAGTAGATCCAATCGGCGTCGGCAGCGTCGATGCGGTTGGTGGCGCCGCGCTTCTTGCGATCCACGCTCATGGGTCCGGTGGTTCCCGTTCCCGTGTCGCCTCGTCCAACGAACGTGATGACGCGCCCCACCTCGTCGTTCTGGCGGTAGAGCGCCGCGCAGGCAACGTCAGCGGCGCCTCGTTTCAGCCGCAGCAACGCCAGGTCGTGCGCCCCACGCCCCATCCAATCGGGATGCAGGAAGACGCGCTCGACTTCGTACTCGGTTCCTTCGATCTCCACGCGGGGAAAGCGATTGGCGACACCGTGCGCAACGTGCGCTGCGGTCAGAACGAATCGCGGCGCAACCAGAGCGCCCGATCCATCGGGCAGAACGCTCACACCTGCTGGATAGCGGCTTCCAAGAGCCACGTAGTCGGCGTCGTCCGCGTCGTGACGCACGACGATGGCGCCGGCGTCGCGTGGATCGGCGAGGATCAGCGCCAGGAGGACGCAACAAAAGGGGACCGCTCGCCTCATGCCATCAGCCTCCAGTCCGAGTGGCGCACCGGGACACTTTCAGTCGGGCAGCTCACCCTTGGCTTCCAGATAGGCACGCTCGATCGTGGCGGGGATGAAGCTCTCGAAGGCGCTTGTGGCGCTGGCGTCGTCGCCCGCGAGCTGCTGGCGGAACGTTTCGAGGTTCACCTTCTGCTTCGTGGTCTCCAGATCGTCGCCATTCTCGATGGCGGCGTCGACCTGCCCGACGATGCTCTCGAACATGGCGAGAACCAGATCGAGGTGCTCCCGGCCTCGACGTACGGCCCCGTGCCCCGGGATGATCGTGTCGAAATCCAGCTCTCGCAGCCTGCGCAGCGAGCGAATCCACTGGCGCGGGTAGCCGTGACCTCCGTACGGCAAGTCGTCCAGGAGATCGCCGGTGACCAGGACCTTCTCGGCCGGCAAGAAAAGAACGACATCTCCGCGCGTGTGCCCGGGGAGATGCAGCAGCTCGATCGTGCGTGACCCCTGCTGCAGCAGGAGCCGGTCGCCAAACGTCCGCGTGGGCAGTGCCCATCTTTGCTGGCGCCAATCGTCGACGCGTTTCCTGCTGCGTTCGAGCCGGCGCTCGAGGTCCTTCTTCTCTTCCTTGTTCATCGGCGCGCCCTCTTCGTCCACTCCAGCCTTCAAGCGCTCTTCGGCGGCCTCGATCGCTTCCTGCCACGTGTCGATCTGCTCGTCGAGCGCAGGTTTCGCGCGTCCAGGGATGTCCTCGAGGACCGATGTGTGCGCGACGATCTCCAGCTGCTCTCCGAAAGCTTCCACGTACAGCGAGTTCCCCTGTGTGTGATCGCCATGCCAGTGCGTGTTCACCAAAGCGCGCACGGGATTGTTGGTCATCTCTCGAAGCTTCGCGAGGAGTGCACGCACCTGGTCGGCGCTGGCCTGGGCATCCACGACGAGGACGTCCTCGTCGCCGATGAGGACCACCGAGTTCGAATCGTCGAAACGCTGCGCCCCTGGCTGCAGCACGGCGTGGACACCCGGGGCCACTTCGGACCACTCGTGGTTCTGCTGCGCCGACGCCGGCTGCGTACAGAGGTTGCACAGGGTGAGCAAGAGGAAGAACCCGAGTGACTGACGCATGCCGAGAGATCCCCTCGCCTGCGCGTGGAACGACGTAAAGAGGGAAGGATACTAGAATCCGGGCGGTGGCTGCGTCGCTCAAAGGTTGCTGCGCGGGCGGTTCTGTCGACAGCGTGTCAAGCCAGGAGGCCGAGAAGTCGGAGCGCGGCCAGGTTTGCGATGGCACACGCCAGGCTGCCGAGGAGCAGGATTTCGTGTGGCTTCAGGCCGAGAGCCAGTTGCGGGAACCGCAGTTGGAGCCTGATCCCGAAACGGAACGGGATCCGCGCCTGCAGCTTCTGCCGCACGCCATGGCGCACCCAGGCCCAGCGGGCGAAGCGACCGGCGGCGGTCAGAAGCTGGACCAGAATGGCGACGAGGGGCAGCGCGTAGGGCAGGAGGAGCCAGGGACGCGCCTCCGGAATCGTCTGGTTCATCAGGCGCAGCGCGGTCGTGGCGAGAAGAAAACCGACGGCGAGGCGCCCTCCCGTCCCCAGCTCCGCGCGCAGCCTTTTTCCGACGGCACGGTTGAAGAGAAGGAGCGCCAAAAGCGCACCACACAGACCGAGGTTCAGCTCACCGATCCCCGGCTCAGGGAAGGCTCGCGCCACGATGGCAAAGAAGGTCGCCAGGAGTGCGGCGCATGCGGTTGGGAGCGACCGCACCGCGCGCAGGCTCTGGAGCGTGTTCATCCCGAGGAGGAGCGCCATGGCCGTGAGGAGAAACCGCGCTGCGCCGGCTCCCGCGGGGGACTGCCCGCCCAACGTCGCCAGAAACGCGAGCACGACCTGCAGGCCCAGGCGCAAGCCCGGGTGGAGCTCCCGGTAGAGACGCGTGGACCCGAGGACCAGAAGTCCGAGTGCGAAGAGCAGCGCGAAGGCAAGCTGCGGGTCGGCGAACGGCACCATCATTCCATCGCCACCCATGGGAAGGAGAGCGGCGGTGGCGCAGAAGACGCTCACACCGCCGGCCAGCGCTGGAGCGTGACGCGCGAGGAGCCCGGCACCGTGCGGTGCGAGCCCGAGTCGCAGCATCGGAATGAAGATCGCGGTGCAGAGGAGAGCGGTAACAAGAGCATGCACCGGGGTCTCGCCGCCCATTCGGACTCCTTCCGTGCGGCGCGACGGATCGTGCTCCAATCACGATCCGATGCACTCCATTATAGCGGAGGCGAACGCCGCAGAGAAGCGTAACATGCAAATTCGTAGGAAGTTACAGCGATGTAGTACGCTCTGGCACGTGGAGTGAGGCGGCACCACACGCAACGCGACGCAACCTGTTGGGGCATCCGCCACGCGGGAATTCGTCAGTCGAGGCGCTCGAACCCGAGCTCGTCGAGGATCGTCCTCGCCAATCGCTCGATGTCGGGCGACTCCGCATCGTTGGCGAACAGGGGGCCGTTGGCGGCCTTGCGCGCGAACATGATGATCGATTTCAGGTAGCCCCACTCGCGCAGGTCGAGCTCGAGATGCACGTTCTCCTGGCGGCGTGAGATGGTTCCCTTCACAGCGTCCTCCTGTTCGTGATGGACACGCGGAGCCGGCCGGCGCTGCCTCGCGTGTCGGTGCAGTTTCGAGCCGCTCGCCCGCTTCTCGCAGGCGGGCGGTCCGTGGAAACCGCACGCGGCATTCTCACGAGCGTGGTCGGGCACGTCAAGCCGGGCGTTGCCTCGCGACTTCGTGATGACCCCGCGTTCTTTCTGGATATAATGCCCACAACACTGTGGCGGGAGGGGTGCGCATGCCTGAGGTGTCTTCGCTGGCCGTTTTCGTCGACTTCGAGAACCTCGCTCTCGGATTCCAGGACCGCAAGGATCGATTCGACATCCAGCGTGTGCTGCAACGACTTGTCGAGAAGGGCAAGATCATCGTCAAGAAGGCGTACGCGGATTGGAGCCGCTACTCCGACTACAAGCGTGCGCTGCACGAGTCCGGGCTCGAGCTCATCGAGATTCCGCTTCGAGCCATGACCGGGAAGAATTCCGCCGACATCCGTCTGGTCGTGGACGCCATGGATCTCTGCTACTCCAAGGAACACATCGACACTTTCGTGATCGTCTCGGGAGACAGTGATTTTTCACCACTCGTGGCCAAGCTGAAGGAGAACGGCAAACGGGTCCTGGGTCTCGCCATGCGCAACTCGACCTCGGAGCTCTTGGTGAGCGCGTGTGACGAGTTCATCTTCTACGAGAACCTCGAGGACGTGGCGACGGAGAGCGCCGAGCTGGAGGAGATCCCGAGCAGCAAGCAGAAGGTCTTCAGGCTCTTGTTGGAGACGCTGACCGCCCTGCAGCGCGAGATCTCCGGACCGATCCTGGCGTCGATGATCAAGGACACGATCCGACGCAAGCAGCCTTCCTTCAACGAGTCAGGCTATGGCTACCGCAGCTTCAGCGAGCTGCTGGAGGACGCGCAGCGTGCGGGGATCCTGCGACTCTCCACCGATGCACGCAGCGGCACCTACCACGTGACCGAGTTTCAGGCGACGACGGCGCGCAGCTCCCGGCGCTCGGCCCGACGGCGCTCCTCGGCAGAGGAAGGCGATGCGACCGCCACGCGCTCCGCCAGCGGTACGGGCACGCGGAAGAGCAGCAGCACGCCTTCGTCACGCCGGCGCAAGCCACGCAAGAGCGAGACCTCCTCCGAGAACCCGGCGCCGCGGAAGCGCCCGCGCCGCAAGACCTCGGCGAGCCCGCGCCTTTCGTAAAGGGCGCTCGACACGCCTGCCTGTCTGTACCCGCCCCGGCATCCAGCCGCCCCGGCTCCGTCGGAAGGCCGCGGCGCGCGTGCATCGTTTCGGC
>CP070763.1:874596-892523 GCA_020349025.1 Candidatus Latescibacterota bacterium
GGTTCCCGTGCAGGTGGCGTTGAAGCCCGTGTCGGTGAAGATCCCGGAGCAGCTCACGACTTCCAGGTCCTCATCTCGGAGGCCGAGGAACTCGTCGACCGACTCTCCGGCACAGACGGTATCGATGACGACGTCGACCGCGATCAGGCTCTCGGTGTCGCACTCCCGGGAAGTGATGGTGATCTCCCAGACACCCTGCCACGAGGCAGGGACGAGCAGACTGCCGATGGGTCCGCTCGGCTCATCCTTGCCGCAGCCGATGAGCCAGATGGCCCCAAGCGTGAGGGCAGAAACACACCACTTCCAGCGTCTCAAAGCCGATCCTCCATCCAGGGGAACAACAAGGCCGTTTGCGCCCGTACGGCGGGGCCACCACCCGTAGAGCACCAATCGTTCCACACGGGGGCGTCTTGCGCCGGTGCGGCCAGCCGCCCGGCGCGTGTCAGAACTGCACGCGGAGCGAGGCGCGGTGACCCGTCTCCAGCGCGCTTTCCTCGTCGAACGACGCCGCGTAGTCGAGGAAGAAGGAGCGGTAGGAGAGGCCGATCCCGGCGCTCGGGTAGGTGCGGCTGCCACCCGGAATGACCACGGTTGCGCCAGCTCGAAGCCAGAGCAGATCGCGGAACGCCTGCCACTCCAGGCCCGCCGCCCCCCTCTGGATGGCGCTCTCGCGCAAAATGAAATCGCCCACCGCGGCCCAGCGCCTGACGGGCCGGTACTCGAACCCCAGCGTGACCGCGGGTGCGAGCGTCTCCCACTTCGAAGTGTCCCAGCTGACACGCGTCCAGACGTCGCGCCCGACGAGTGAGGCGGTGAGGTTCTCGAACACCACGACGGTCAGGCCGAGATCGAAGCCGGCACCCGTGGCGTTGGCCGTATCGAAATCGTTCAGTGCACGAAGCACCTTGAATCCGATGCCCACCGAGGCGTAGTTCGTGACCGCGTACGACCCACCCACGAGGATCACGTTCTCGGACCATGTCTTCCCCGACTCGAAGTCGAAGCCCATGTGCGAGAAGAAGATTCCGACACCCCAACGCGTCGGTCGCTGCACCTGGCTCGGCTCACCCAGACGCGGTCCCACGGCGCGACCGTAGCTGAGCGTGTTGTAGGCATCGTTGACGGATGGGAGGATCTCCGCGTGCATGAAGGTGAGCCCGTTGCGGGTGCTCGCCCATGCAATGTTTGCGGGATTCCAGTAGACGGCCGAGTCGTCCCGGATGAGAGCGACACCCGCGCCGCCGAGCGCGTGCGCTCGTGCTCCGTGACCCAGCGGCAGGAAGGTGCCACCCGTCGAGAAATCGGATGCGACCGCCGGCACCGCAGCGAGAGGCGCGAGCACGACCGTGGTCAGGATCCGGCGAATCCGTGTCGTCCTGGACGCCATCATTCCACCACCGCGATCATCTTGCGGAACGTCGCTCTCGAGCCGCCCGGATACACCACGTTCACGTGCAGCAAGTACGCGCCGTTCTTGACGCGACGTCCTTCCGCCGTGAGCAGATCCCATGTGAAGGTGTAGACGACCTGGTTGCTCGCCCCCTGGAAGATGTGCACGAGACTGCCATCCAGCGCCAGCACGCGCACCGTTACCGACGACGCCGGGTCGTCTCCCACGTTCACCTCGATGCTCTGGCCGGCCCTGAAGCGCTCGGGAGCGGTCACACCGACCGAGGTCGTGAACGCAACGTTCGCGACGGTGGCGGCGGAGAGATTCTGGGCGCGGTCGAGCGCCTCGAGCCGCAGCGTGTTCGAGCCCGGGTTCAGCGTGCGCGTGAACGGGATCGGCAAGGTGGGATCCGGGACGGCGATGCGTTGGGGCGGATCGGCACCGCCGCTCACATCCAGGCCAACCACGTCGGCGTCGTCGAAGACCACGCTGGCTTGAATCGTCTGCGAGACGGTCTCGTCGGGCAGTGGGGGTTGCAGTCGGGGTGGCCGGGGTGGCGTGCGGTCGATCGTGATCGTGACCTCCAGGCTGTCGGAAACGCCATCTGCGTCCTGGGCCTGGAGCTGCACTTCGTACACCCCCTCCGGCTGCAGAAGAGTCGACACGTCCACAAAAAACTCCACCTCGGGAGCGGGGACGCCTCCGCGTGGTGTCAACACCATGTCGGTGCTGTCGGCTCCGACCACGACCAGCGTCAAGGAGTCGACCACCTGGCGGTCACTCACGATGCCGACGAGCGAGTCGGCGAACTGAAACACGAGCGAGGAGCCGGGCGGGTGCGTGAGGTCGATCTGCGGACCTTCGATGTTCTTGTCGAGGCTGTCCACCGAAGTGGTCGAGTTGCCGGCGGCGTCGTTGCCGAAAGCCTGCAGCGTGTAGAGCCCATCTTCGAGCTCCACGCCGGCGCAAGACTCACATCGTACGAGATACTCCCCGTCACCATTGAAGCCCCCCGATACACCCAGCGAGTCGCGCACGAACGACTGCGAGTCGAGGACGTACACACCCACGACATCCTCGAGTCGAGATTGGCTGACGCGGAGGCGAATCTCCGGCACGACACTCTCGTGGATGGGCAGAGTCGGCGTATAGCTGCGGGGGTCGACGTCGAGGATCTCCACCTGCGGCGGTGTGACGTCGATCCGCACTTGGCGCTGGTTGGAAAGCACCCGCCCTGTGGGAACGCCCGAGAACACGGTACCCCGAAAGTGCGCCGTGTAGTCCCCTTCCGGCTGCACCACGTCGTCGACGATGCCCGTCCACTCCGCCTCATGGAAAACACGCGGCTCGGCCCAGACGATGTCCTGCACGACGTCGATCGTGTCGCTCCGCCCCGTCGGGCTCATGTGGATGAAGACGTGAATCGACTCGCTGTCGGCGATGCTGAAGTAGTAGCGGAACACGACGCCCACGCCATTCGTGTCTGGCGCGAACACCGGGTTGAAGACGACGATCGAGTCGAAGAGCACGGTTGCGTGAGGCGGAGCGTCAGCCTCGGCACTTGTGGCCGGCCGGGTGCGCGGCGACAGCAGGAGAGCGCCTCCGGCGAGCAGAACGCACCCCAGAAGGCGGCACGCGCGGCTGGCGGTCAAGCGTGGTTCCCTTCGGCCCGGGCAGGTGCGAGGGGCTCCAAGCCCTTGATTTCGCGAGCATTCGAGCCTTACGAAGTATAGGAACCCGGTTCGGCAGGTGTCAAATGCGAGCTCCGGTCGGTCGAGGGAACCGACCGGTCACGAGTTGCGGAGAGAAAAGAGACGGGAGACCACAAACCATCGCATCCCACAACACCTCCCATTCACCCGGGCCGTCCGGTTGCTGCACATCGCTGCGCCCCATCCACCCTACGACCCTTCCCACTCCCAGACCTCCGAGATCTCTCGATCCCGGCACGCGACGGGTGATGACCTTACCACCTTCACGTTGCAAGAACACGAGCGGTCAGTGACTCCCGTCCGAAATCTTGCGTATGGATCCGCACGCGAGAATCTACTTTTCTGCCGAGCAGTGCAAGCGCTTTTTGCAGAAAAAAGTGCACTGCGTGCTGCAGCGCAGCATCGATCGAGATGTGCGTGTGTTTATTCTTCGAACGCGTGCGCGTGCGGCAGATTGCGGATGGATCTGTTGACGGCAACCCACAACATGACACCGATCGCGCAGACCGCGCAACCGGCCACGATCAATGCGACAACATGATCCCGCATGATGTAGTGCGTGAAGGCAATGCTCCCGAGTGGAACGAGGAGTGCAAAGCTGAGCAGGAGATCTCGCGACCTCTCGTGTCTTGCGGGTTCGCGCGCGAAAGGCACCTCCGCTTCGACCCGCAACAGGAGCGGGAATGCGACGAGTGCCAACCCGGTCGGCAACGCCAGGTGCGCGACAACATGAGACAGATCACGCCACAGGAACAGGAGGAGCGCAAAGAGCAGAGCGACCGCGGGCAGGAGCAGACCGTAGGCAACGCCCCAGAGGATTCCGGTGTAGAAGAGATCGAAGCGTCGAGTGGGTGCAGCGAAGAAGACCCATCCGGCACGCCACGACGGGCTCGAGGTGAGGCTGCGCGTCAGCGTTAGCGTGAAAAGCGCCAGCACGTACACCGACATGAACAGAGCGAACGAGGACTGCAGAGCGGAGGAGGGTGCCGGTGCGTCGTTGCTCGGCATCGACTCGGCGGCTTCGACGCCCGGCGCCGGGGAGGGCACGTACGGATCGTCTCCGTTGCCTGCCAGCAAGGTGAACAGGACGAGTGCAATCGGCATGGCCACCACCGGCAGGAGCGTGACCTTGAGCCGGCGATCGCCGCGCAGGTTCGCCAGGAAGAAGTCGAAGCCAGCTTTTTTCAACGGGTTCCGCGCCACGCACGCCCCGAACCAGCGCTGCATTCGCGGCACCTCCGGGAGCAGCGCAAAGCCTCGCCGCGCTCGCGTCGAGGCGCTCTCCGGCGGCACCGGGTCCACCGCCACGTCGGCGAGACGGACGATCGCCGTGGGCGCAAGGACGCGGGCCGTGTACACCGCACACGCCACAGCGACCCCGACGCCGAGGGCGAAGCTCGAGAGCGGCGCGGCACCCGGGCCCCAACCGACGACCGTGGGCAGAACCGCGAACCAGGCGGCCGGCAGCGCTGCGAGCCACGCCGGCGCTTGGGAATCTCCTGCGAGCTGCACCCTCTCCAAGGCGGGACCGACAGCCTGGTAGCCAATGACGATGATGATGCCCATGACCACCTGCAGCGTCGCGAGCGCATCGTGGAGGCGCTGGCTCTGCACATGACGCAGAAGCAACGAGTAGAGAAGCACGGTGAACGCCGTGGCGGCCGTCGCGTTCAGGAGGCCCGCGACACAGAAGGCGAGCCACGTGGTGAACGCCGCGTTCGGAGCTCCCCACGCAACCACGATCGATGGCACCACAAGCAGGGCCGTGGAAAGAATGTTGACATAGAGAAGCACGTGCAGGATGCGCGCTGCGAACAGGACGCGCGATGCGATGGGTCGCCAGTACAGAACTTCGACGTCGGATGGAGCCAGCAGGATCTGTTGGTACTCCACGAGGATGTTGAATCCGACGTAGGTTCCGGCGACTGCAAGAAGCACGGCGATCCGGACGTGGGGTGGGACGTCGATTTCGGTGCCGCCCGCCACGACGATGCCGACGAAGAAGTAGAAGAGCAGACTGAAGAGGAACGCGCGCGAGCTGCGCGAACGGCGCCCGCCGACCGGGTTGCGCGAACGGAAGTCCTGCACCACGGCGACGCGCACGAGCGCCCACAACTGCCGGCTCGCACGCTTCACGAGCGACCCAACGCTTCCTGGGAGGGATCGAACGGGTCTGTTGGCTGCTCGGAACGGTCGGCCGGCGCTCCGGTGAGGCGCTGGAAGATCTCCTCGAGCGTCGCACCCGGGTGGCGCGCCAGGATGTCCGCGAGACTGCCATCCACCTGGATCGATCCGGCAGCCAGCATGATGATGCGACTGCAAACGCGCTCGACAACGTCGAGCAGATGAGAGCTGTAGAGGATCGTGCAGCCGCGCGCACTGGCGTCGGCGATGAGCTGCTTGACGCGCACGGTCCCCTGCACGTCGAGTCCGTTGAGCGGCTCATCGAAAAGGAGCACCTCGGGATCGTGGAGGAGCGCCGCGGCGATGACGACCCGCTGCTTCATCCCCTTGCTGAAGCCCTGCATCCGCCGCTCCCAGACGCCGGTCTCCAGATCGAGGTACTCGAGGAGATCGTGGATGCGTCCGCGGCAGCGGGTGGGGTCGAGCTCGTAGAGCTGGCCGACGAAGCTCAGGTACTCGACCGGCGTCAGAGCCTCGTACAGGGCACCGCTCTCAGGAACCAGGCCGATGAGGCGCTTCGCTTCGAGCGGCTGGGTGGCGACGTCGAAGCCACCGATCCGGGCACGGCCCGAGGTCGGCGGCTGCAGGCCGGTGAGGAGCTTCACGGTCGTCGACTTGCCCGCACCGTTCGGTCCCAGGTAGCCGAGGATCTCGCCGCGCTCGACGCGGAAGCTGACCCCGCGCAGGGCCTCCACGTCGCCGTAGCGTTTGACGAGTGCCGCCGCCTCGATCATCCGATCCGCCCTTCGGCGCGACGTTTCCGGCGTCCTTGCGACGAGCCTTCGCGCGACGCTGGCAACCTAGCACAGTGCATGGAGCGCACCAAGCGCAGCTCCGGCCCAGGGCGTCGCCCAGCCGACCGATACCTGCCCACTCTGGATAGGGGGTCGCGATGTTGACCTCGGGCGAGCGCTTCGTTTACATGAGCGCGTCTCCGTTGCGACAGGCGAGGGTCCGGAGTGCGCTCGAGCCTGCCCGGGCGAACGCGGGAACGGCCCCGAGGCCCGGCAAGTCGCCGCCTGCCGCGCGGACGCGCCAGCGATCGGAGGAATCGATGCCGAAGTACACCGTGGTGACGATGCCTGGAGATGGCGTCGGCAAGGTCGTGCTCCCGGAGGCGCTCCGTGTCCTCGATGCGGTGGGATTCGACGCCGAGTACGTGCATGCCGACATCGGCTGGGAGTTCTGGGTGAAGGAAGGGAACGCGCTGCCGCAACGCACGATCGACGCCCTCGCCCAGCATAGGCTCGGGCTCTTCGGCGCCATCACATCGAAGCCGAAGGACAAGGCGGCCGCCGAGCTCTCGCGCGAGCTGCACGGTCGTGGCCTCGTCTACTACAGCCCCATCGTCGGGATGCGCCAGCACTTCAACCTCGACGTCTGCATCCGCCCGTGCCGCTCCTTTGCCGGCAACCCGCTCAACTTCGTGCGGCGTTCGAGCCAGGGTGGAGTCGACGAGCCGCAGATCGACGTGGCCATCTTCCGCCAGAACACGGAGGGATTGTACGCCGGCGTCGAGTGGACGAACCCACCGCAAGAGGTCCGCACCGCGTTCGAGACCCACCCGAAGATGAAGGCGTTCACGCAGGTGCCGAGCGAGGACCTCGCGATCTCGACCCGCATCTTCACGCGCCGCGGATGCCACCGCATCGTGCGTGCCGCGTTCGAGTACGCTGCGAAGCATGGCTACGGCTCGGTCACGGTCTGCGAGAAGCCGAACGTGATCCGGGAAACGTCCGGCATGATGGAGGAGGAGGCGCGGAAAGTTCACAAGGACTTTCCCCAGATCGAACTGTGGTCCACCAACATCGACGCACAGATGATGTGGCTCACCAAGAATCCGGAAGACTACGGAGTCATCGTCTCCGGGAACATGTTCGGGGACATCGTCTCGGACGGCTTCGCCGGGCTGGTCGGGGGTCTCGGGTTCGCCGCCAGCGGTAACATCGGCGACGAGGTGGCGGTCTTCGAGCCGACACACGGCTCGGCGCCGAAGTACGAGCAGCTCGACCCTCCGATCGTCAACCCGCTGGCGATGATTCTCGCCGCCTGCATGCTGCTCGACCATGTGGGGGAGTCGGAGCGCGCGCGACGCATTCGCGATGCGATCGCGTCCGTCGTCCGCACGGGGCGGGTGGCGACCTACGACATGCTGCGTCTGACCGGAGGCCCGGAGGTCACGCGTCAGGGCGCGGCGTCCTCGACGCAGATGACCGCCGCCGTCCTCGCAGAGCTGTAAGGGAGTTGCGCATGGGTCAGAACTACGTCGAAAAGATCGCCCAGCGCTACGCCGTCGATCTCGACGCCGGACACACGGTGCGCAGCGGCGATTACCTGTCGATGCGGCCGCAGCACGTGATGACGCACGACAACACCGCCGCGATCATTCCGAAGTTCCGCAAGATGGGCGCGAAACGCGTCCGCGATCCGCGCCAGCCGGTCTTCGCGCTCGACCACGACATCCAGAACCGCAGCGCCGAGAACCTGGCGAAGTACCGCACGATCGAGGAGTTCGCACGCGAGCAGGGCGTGGCGTTCTTCCCGGCCGGGCGCGGGATCGGTCACCAGGTGATGGTGGAGGAGGGCTTCGTTCTGCCCGGTACGTTCGTCGTGGGGTCCGACTCCCACTCGAACCTGTACGGCGCGGTCGGCGCGCTCGGTACACCCGTCGTGCGCACCGACGCCGCGGCCATCTGGGCGACGGGACGCACCTGGTGGCAGCTGCCCGACGTCGTGCGCGTGCATCTCGCCGGGGAGCTGCAGCCCGGGGTCAGCGGCAAGGACGTCATCATCACGCTGATCGGAATCTTCAACCAGGACCAGGTGCTGAACTGCTGCATCGAGTTCAGCGGCCCCGGTGTCGCCAGCCTGAGCATGGATGAACGCCTGACGATCTCCAACATGACGACCGAGTGGGGCGCCTTGGCCGCTGTCTTCCCCTACGACGACACCGCCCGCCGCACCCTGCAGGCGCGTGCCGAGGTGATGCGTGCGCGCGGCGATTCCGAGCCGCGTCTGTCGGCGGAGATTCTCGAGCGCGCCGAGGCCGCCTGTCCGGTCGCGGACCCGGACGCCGAGTATGCGATGGAGCTGGAGTTCGACCTCTCGGCGGTCACACCCTTCGTGGCCGGTCCGAACGAGGTGAAGACGGTCGTGGCGCTCCCGGAGATCGAGTCGCAGCGTGTCGCCATCGACAAGGCCTTTCTTCTCTCCTGTGTCAACGGCCGCGCCGAGGATTTCGCCGCGGCGGCTCAGGTGATGCGCGGCAAGCGCGTGGCGCCGGGCGTGGCGATGTACATCGCCGCGGCCTCGAGCGCGGTCGAGGAGGAGTCGCGTCAGCGCGGCGATTGGGAGACGCTGCTCGCCGCCGGCGTGACCGCCCTGCCACCCGGCTGCGGCCCCTGCATCGGCCTCGGCGACGGCGTCCTCGCCGACGGTGAGGTCGGGATCTCGGCCACCAACCGCAATTTCAAAGGACGAATGGGTTCGCGTGACTCGCAGGTGTACCTGTCGAGCCCGGCGGTCGTCGCCGCGTCCGCCGTGGCAGGCCACATCGCCGCGCCGGAGTCGGCGCCGCGCGCCGAGCCGAGCGAGCTGCGACACAGGCTCGAGCGCGGCAGCCGCGCACGCGCCCGCGCCAGCAGGCCGGCGGCGGCGGCGCGTACCGCGATCGTGCCCGGCTTCCCAGAGGCGGTGGAGGGGGAGCTCCTCCTGGTGGCCAAGGACAACATGAACACCGACGGCATCTACGGCAAGGACTGGACCTACCAGGAGGGGATGACACCGCAGGAGATGGGCTCGAAGGCGATGCTCAACTACGATCCGCGCTTTCAGGAGATCGCCGAGCGCGGCGACCTCCTCGTGGGCGGCTTCAACTTCGGCACCGGCTCCTCGCGCGAGCAGGCTGCCACGGCGTTGAAGTTCCGCGGCATCCAGCTGGTGATCGCGGGTTCCTTCTCGCAGACGTACAAGCGCAACGCCTTCAACAACGGCTACGTGTTGATCGAGTGTGCCGATCTGGTCGAGGAGCTGCGGCGGGCCCACGCCAACGACCCGGCGTTGACGATCCGGACCGGTCGCCGGGCGCGCGTCGACTTCGTCAACGCGCGGATCGAGTGCGCTGGCAACGCGTTCCCGTTCGCGCCGCTCGGCAGGGTGGCGCAGGAGCTCGTCGCGCAGGGCGGCTTCGAGGAGGTCATCCGCGCGCAGATCGCCCGAATGGATGGTTAGGTCGCTCCGTACGAGAAAGGACAAGGTATGCGTGACGAGATTCGGAAGCTCTTCCCCGAGCTTGAGGAGATCGCGAACCCGGAGCTCCGCGAGAAGGTGGTGGACGTCTGGGAGGACGCCATCCGCAGTGGTGGCTGGCAGCCGTCCGACCTCATGCGGATCCCGTTCACACTTCTCGCCGACAACGTGAACATCATGTATCTGGAGCACATCCGCACCGTCTGCCGCATGTGCATCGCGATGGAGAAGGTGCTCAACGACGCTTACGGCGAGCGCGTGCGCATCGACCACGATCACCTGGTGGCGGGCGCTCTGTTGGCGGACGTGGGCAAGATGCTCGAGTACGTCGACCAGGATGGGACGATCGTCAAAGGACGCGCCGGAGAGTTCCTGCGCCACCCCTTCAGCGGCGTCGGCTTGTGCTACAAGCACGGGATTCCGGACTCGGTCATGCACGTCGTGGCGACGCACTCGAAGGAGGGGGACCACGTCAAGCGCTTCCCGGAATCGATCATCTTCCATCACGCGGACTTCACGGATTTCGAGCTGGTGCAGTAGCTGCACGCGCAGGAGACGGAGGAGAACGTGGGTACGATCACCGAAACCATTTCGCGTTGGGCCAGTGAGCTGCGCTACGAGGATCTCAGCCTCGAGGCGATCGATGCGGCCAAGAGGTTCCTGTACGACTCGGTGGGATGCGCCCTCGGTGGCTACCAGACGCACGACCCACGCATCGTTCTGGAGCATCTGGAGGAGGTCGGCGGCACGCCGGTGTGCACGCTGTTCGGGTCGGGAGCGAAGAGCGACCCAGTGCGCTCCGCGTTCGCGAACTCGCTCATGATTCGCGCCATGGACTACAACGACATCTACTGGAAGCAGGACCCGTCACACCCGAGCGACATCATCCCAGCCGCCACGTCGCTCGGGGAGCGCGAGAACCTCTCGGGGCGCGACCTGATCGTCGGCATCGTCTTGGGACACGAGATCGAGATGCGGCTCTGTCTGGTCGGGGTCCCCGGAATTCGTGAACGCGGATGGCACCACGCCACACTGACCGCGTTTGCGTCGCCGGTGGTCGCCAGCTGGATGTTGCGGCTGCCTTGGCAGCAGATGCAGCACGCCATTGGCATCTCCGCCAGCCACTGCTGCTCGCTCGGGGCGGTCACCGCCGGCAAGCTCACCATGATGAAGAACACGGTCGACCCGATGGCCACGGCGGCGGGCGTCGAGGCGGCGCTCCTCGCCAAGCGCGGCTACAGCGGCCCGGAGCACGTGCTCGACGGCAAGGAGGGCTTGTTCCACTGCCTCGGCGAAGCGTGGGACCCCGGCCAGATGACCGACGGCCTGGGGGATCGCTTCCTGATCGTGGACTGCGGTATGAAGGCCTACCCCACCGAGGCGCTGACGCACTCGCCGATCTCCGCCACGCTGCACATCGTGCGCGAGCACAATCTGCAGGCCGAGGAGATCGAACAGGTGCACATCGAGAGCATCGCGCGTGCCGCGGACATCCTGAGCGACCCGTCGAAATACGAGCCGGACACCAAGGAGACCGCAGACCACAGCTTGCCGTACTGCATTGCCGCCGCGCTGGTCGATCACAAGGTGACACCGCAGCAGTTCACGGACGAGAAGATCCGCGACGCGCGTTTGCGTGCGCAGCTGCGCAAGGTGAAGGTGACGGCGAACGAGGAGTTCGAGAAGCTCTTCCCCGCGCAGCAGAGCACGCGCGTCACCATCACCACGACGTCCGGGCAGAAGCATGAAAGACGCGTCGACATGCCGAAGGGCGACCCGCGCGATCCAATGACGCAGGAGGAGCTGCAGATCAAGTTCGACGCGCTCGCCGAACCGGTCCTGAGCCCGGAGAGACGCGCGCAGCTGCGGGATGCGATCTTCGCGCTGGAGAAGGTGGAGAGGATCGCGGATCTCATGGGGCTCTGCGTGGCGGATCGCTGAGCGAGGATCGCGGACTGGAGCACCCAAATGGCGTGCAAGGGACGACGCTCCACACTAGAATCGCCGTGCGAGTCGAGCGGAGCGCGAACGCCATGACTGCCAAGGAGAAGATGACGGTCGGAGAGGCGGGGCGGCGCGAGAACGTGCGCTCCGACCTGTGGGTGCGCGTCGCACTGCACGATTCGGGTGGCGTCGAGCTGCAGGTGCGCTCGAGGGTCGAGCCGTATTATGGCGACGCAATCCGCGCCCAGCTGCGCTCGATGTGTGAAGCGCTCGGGATCGAGAACGCACGCGTCGAGGTCGAGGATCAGGGCGCACTGCCCTTCACGATTGCCGCCCGTCTCGAGTGTGCCGTGCGGCGTGCGGGGATGAGGGACGAGATCGCGCTGCCGGAGCCGCTCGATCACGCCCCCCCGGCAACCCCACGTGAGCGCCTGCGACGATCGCGACTCTACCTGCCAGGGAACGATCCGAAGTTCATGATCAACGCGCTGCTCCACGGCGCCGACGGCATCATCCTCGACCTGGAGGACTCGGTGGCGGCGCAGGAGAAGGATGCGGCACGCCTGCTGGTGCGCAACGCTCTGCGCAGCGTCGACTTCGGTGACGCCGAGCGCATGGTGCGGATCAACCCCGGCAAGGTGGGCCTGGAGGACCTCGACGCGATCGTTCCGCAAGCTCCGAACCTGATCCTGATTCCGAAGTGCGAAACGGTCGAGCAGGTCGAGAAGGTGGATGAGCACGTCCGCGCTCTGCAGAAGGACGCGAACCAGGAGCATCCGATCTGGCTGATGCCGATCCTGGAGACGGCCCTCGGCGTGGAGCGTGCCCTCTCGATTGCATCGGCGTCGCCACGCGTGGCGGCGTTGACGATTGGGCTGGAGGACTACACCGCGGATCTCGGCGTGGAACGCACCACGGAGGGGCGGGAAAGCCTGCATGCTCGCATGAGGCTGGTCAACGCCGCGAAGGCGGCCGGTGTGCAAGCGATCGACAGCGTCTACTCGGATGTGGGCGATCCCGAGGGGCTGCGGCGCAGCACGCTCGAGGCGAAGGCGCTCGGCTTCGAGGGCAAAGGTTGTATTCACCCGCGACAGATCGACGTGATCCACGCCGCGTTCGCTCCAAGCGACACGGAGGTGGCCAAGGCGCGCCGTATCGTCGCGGCGTTCGAGGCGGCCACCGCGCAAGGGTTGGGTGTCGTCTCACTCGGAACGAAGATGATCGATCCGCCCGTGGTCAAGCGCGCGCAACACACCGTCGACCTGGCGGTGTTGCTGGGTCTCCTGGCTCCCGACTGGCGCGAGCGCGACACGAACTGAACGCGGCGCGTCGCCGGCGTGCCGCAGCGGAGAAGAAGAGAATGAAGGCATCGATGGTCGAAAACGCCGCCGGTCGCTCCGTTCCGCTCGAGGTCAACGGGCGCGAGCAGTTGCCCTTCGCCGGCGTCGGCCAGTTACCGCCATCGGGTCGACACGTTTCGGCACCCATCCGTTCGCGTGATGCCTATCCGAACGACGGGAACAAGGTGGTGCACGATGGTCTGCGCGCCGCGCTCGAGCGCGCCGGGCTCCGCGACGGCATGACGCTGTCCACGCACCATCACCTGCGCAACGGTGACTTCGTGGCCAACATGGTGCTGGAAGCCGCAGCTTCGCTCGGCGTCAAGGACCTCATGTGGTTTCCGAGTGCCTCCTTCCCGTGCCACGAGCCGATGATCCAACACATGGAATCGGGCGTCCTGCACCACATCGAGGGCAGCATGAACGGGCCGCTCGGCGACTACGCGTCACGCGGGAAGATGCGTGGGCTCGGCGTGCTGCGCTCGCACGGTGGCCGCTGGCAGGCGATTCAGGATGGCGAGGTGCACGTCGACATCGCCGTCATTGCCGCACCGGCGGCCGACGCGTTCGGCAACGCCAACGGGGCGCGCGGTCCGTCGGCGTGCGGGTCGCTTGGATTCGCGCTGGCCGATTCGATGTGGGCCGACCACGTCATCGTGGTCACCGACAACCTCGAGCCCTTCCCGTGTGTGCCGTGGCAGATCCAGGGCAACCACGTCGACCAGGTGGTCGTGGTGGAGCGGATCGGCGACCCGTCCAAGATCGTCTCCGGAACCACACAGATCACGCGCAGCCCCGATCGACTGCTGATCGCGGAGTACACCGCGCGCTTCATCCAGGACGCCGGCATCATGCGCGAGGGCTTCTCGTTCCAGGCCGGTGCGGGCGGCATCGCGCTCGCGTTCGTCGCTTCGCTCAAGGAGATGATGAAGGACGCGGGTGTGAAGGCGCGCTTCGTGCGCGGCGGCAGCACGCGCTATCTCGTCGAGCTCCTGGAGAACGGGCTCACCGACTTCATCCTGGATGGACAAACCTTCGACCTGGATGGAGTGCGCTCCATCCATGAGAACCCGCGCCACGTTGCCACGAGCCCCTTCACCAGCTACAACGATCATGGCAAGGGGAATTTTGCCTCGCTGGTCGACGCCGTCGTTCTGGGCGCGACCGAGGTCGACGTCCATTTCAACGCCAACGTCGTCACCCACTCCGATGGCCGATTGCTGCACGGCATCGGGGGTTGGCAGAATTGCCTCTACTCCGGGTGCACCATTCTGGCGGTGCCGTCGTTCCGCGATCGCATCCCGGTCATCGTCGACAGCGTGACGACGCTGGTCGGCCCATCCGAGCTCATCGACGTCGTCGTCACCGAGCGTGGCATTGCAGTGAATCCGCGCCGCAAGGACCTCGTGGACGCGTTGTCGCGCAACAAGAGCAAGCTGCCGTTGCGCACGCTCGACGAAATCCGCCGCGACGTCGAGCGCTTGTGTGGTGGAAAACCGGCGCTACCGAAGCTCGGTGACCGCCCGATCGCCGTGGTCAAGTGGGTCGACGGTTCACTCCTCGACACCGTCTGGCAGGTGCTCTAGGCGAGTGCCCCGGCTCTCACGCGCGCAGGGCGTCGAGAGTGGCACCGGGCGCCAGCTCGATCGGTTCCGCGCGGCGGCCGAAGACTCGTGCCGACCTCTCCCCGAGCAGCGTCCAGCTCTCCCCCTCGACACGCAGCGTGCTGCCCTCGCGCAACGCCAGCACCGGCATCCCGGGGTTGGCTGCGACGAACTCCTGGAGACGCTCCGCTCGCGTCTCGCCGCCATGCTCCGGAATCGCAGCGTCGGTGTAGTGTGGGTTGATCTGAAACGGAACGAGGTTCAAGGCGCTCAAGCTCGGCGGCTCGGTGATCGGCATGTCGTTCGTCGTTCGCACGCTCGGACACGCCACGTTGGAGCCCGCGCTCCAGCCCACATACGGGACGCCGGAGCGCACACGCTTTCGGATCGGTTCGAGCAGCTCGTACCGGTACAGGAGCTCGAGCAGCCGGAAGGTGTTGCCACCCCCCACGACGATTGCCTCGGCGGCGCCGACGGCCGCCACAGCATCTTCCGTCGTGTGGATCGAGCGTACCCGGTACCCCATCGGCGCCAGGCTCTCCTGCACACGCGCCGCAAACGCATCGTAGGAGAAACGTACGGCCGCGAAGGGGATGAACAGAAGCTCATGCACATCCGCGCCGAGAAACGACTGGATTGCATCGGTGGCGTGCTCCAGGAAGCCGCCACCGAAGTTCGTGGAGTTGCTGAGCAGAAGCAGGCGTCGTGTTCCCATGCCCGCGAGCTTAGCGTATCGTGCGCTGCGTGTCAGCTCCCAGGCCGATCACTTCAGCATCAACATGCGGTTCGTGACTTCGCTCGAGCCGGAGCGCAAGCGGTAGACGTACACTCCGCTGGCGACCTCGCGGCCCCGATCGTCGCGACCGTCCCAGAAAACCGCGTGCGTTCCTGCGTTACGGAAACCCGAGGCCAACGTGCGCACCTGTTGCCCGAGGGCGTTGTAGACGACGAGCCGCACCGGACCCGGGTTCGGGGTCGTGAACCGGATGGTCGTGCTGGGGTTGAAAGGGTTCGGGTAGTTGTCGGCGGCAACGCCGGACTCGGTCAGCGGAACTTCCGCCGTCGAGTCGAAGAGCTCGCCGTCATCGATGCAGGCGCGTCCGCGTCCCATGTCGTGCGGAACGCACACCTGGACACTGCCCGCGCACTCCCCACCCTGACCGTCGCCGGCGAGGTAGGAGATCGTGTACACGCGCCCGTTGCCGTCAGCGTCGCGCGATGCGCGAACGTACGCGACGGGCGTTCCGACGCCACGCGCATCGGCTCGCGCGAGCCCACCCCGGCTCGCCTGCAACGGCTCGTCTTGCTGAATGCCGACGATCGTGCACTCGATCGGGTCGCCATCCGGGTCGGCCACGCCGAGGATCTCGACCGCCACCATGCGCCCGTTGGGCGGCCAGATCTGCTCGACGCTCGCCACCGCTTGCGCACACTCGGGCGCCACGTTCGACTCCGCTGTCAGCGCGAGCTCGAGGAGAACGGGTGAGACGCCAACCAGGAGATCGGCTTCGAAAACGACCTGGATCTCGATCCAGCGCCCGACGACGTCGGACGCAAGGTCCTCATCGTTGCCGACCGCGCGCCATGCAGTCGCCGCCAGATGAGCACGCTCTTCGGCGCTGCGGACACGTACGACAATGCGGCTGGTGCCAGGCTCTTGGCTCTTCCAGGACAAGCGGCTCCAACGCAGCGCCGGTCGGCCGCCGTCGTGAACGACGCTCCACGTCCCGGACTCGGTCAGCTGTCGTGATTCGACGACTGCCGCCATGTTGCCGTAGGCAACAGGCCGAGCCCCAAGACCGAGAGACACGGTTTGTTCGACGGCGCCGAGGGCATCACCATCCGCGTTGGGATCGATGCGGACGACGTTGTCGGACGATTGGTTCACGACCCAGATCTTCCCGAGCGCATCCACCGCCACACCCGTCGGTCGAGCGCCGACCGGAATGAGCTTGCGCAGGTTTCCATCCTGATCGAGGCGCGACACGTTGTGGGTGCGCTTGTTTGCAACCCAGACGTTGTTGTCCGCCGGCGTGACCGCGACACCGAAGCAGTCTCGCCCGCCCGTGGACTTGGGGAACCCGGGCACCATCGTGCCGTCAGGGTTGAGCTTGGTGACCGTGTTGCGATCCCACATCGTGTTCCAGATCGACCCGTCCATGTCGACGGCAAGCCCCGCCGAGGCCGCGATCGGCAAGCAGCTCGCGGCACCCGACTCGGGGTCGTAGCGCATCAAGAGGTTTTGGCTGAAGGAAGCGGACCAGACGACGCCGCGCGGATCGACGATTCCGCCGTAACCACCGCATGACGCCAGCATGCTCCCGAGCACGCGACCGCTGTCGGCGTCCAGGAGATCCATGCCGGTGGAGGCGGCCGAGAAACCGCCGACCCACACACGCTTGTTGTCGTCGACCGCAACGTGCAGGACATGCGGCGCCGAGGTGCGCTGGTAGAGGAGAATGCACTCATCCTCGGCATCCTCGACCTCTGCCGTCGGACCCCCCTCTCCATCCGTGCGGTCGGTCCAGCCGAGGACGTGCCCCAAGGTTCGCGAGGTGCGGATCAGACCATCCCCGTCTCGATCGATTGCCGTGCTGTAGAGGAAGGGTGGTGCGAGGTAGGCGCCGCTCGGGTCGGGCACGAAGCCACCAGCCGCGGCCTTGTGACCGCGCGTACCACCCACGACGAGCCCGATCTTGACGACCGAGCCACGCCCGCCAGCCGATTCACTCTGGTTGCCGACCCAGACGTTGCCGAGGCGGTCGACCGCGGTGCGCGAGGGGCTTCCGGCCCGCCCTGCCGGCGCCGTTCTGTACTCACCGAGGATGCGGCCACTCTGCGCGTCGATGCGTACGATCGTATGTCGTGCGCTCTTCACGACCCAGATGAAGGGATGCGCTGTCACGCTCTCGTCGAGCTGCAGCTGATCGTGCACGCGGTCGTGGTTGACTCCGACGAGCGTTCCAGCGTCGAAGTCGGAATCCAGCGTGAAGAGATGTTCTTGGGCTTCGACCGCACTGCATGTGGCGAAAACCCAAGCGAGTGTGAGGGCGCAGGCGCCCGATAGCGAAAACCGGACGTTTCGGCGACGTTGCAGCATCATCCACCTCGCTCAGTACGATCGCTCCGTCGCGCCAAACCACCCCACGTTTTGCCTCCCACTCCGGAACGACTGGGTGTCGTCATCCGCTCGTCTTCGACTCAATGCAGCTTCTGGCCCAGACTCGTCTGGACGACCGACTGGGACCCATGACCCCGAGACGCGGTGCATGATTCTCTCGCCACAAGCAGGCGCGAGTCCCGAATTGCGACTGCAGGCGACCTCTGGCCCGAAAGGCGGTTGGATGCTACTCTGCCCTTCGGGTTCCTCCTCGTCACGTCGTCCTCGCCCGCCATCTACGCTTCGCGCGCCTCGGAGTGATCGTGCTGTGTCCTCGGTGCAACGCCCCCGCGACCCCGGCGAGCCGTTTCTGCGCCTCGTGCGGCCAGTCACTCGAAGAGACTC
>CP070763.1:892623-920753 GCA_020349025.1 Candidatus Latescibacterota bacterium
GATCCGCGTCATCGGGTTGAACGGGTTGGGCACGTTCGAGTGCAGCGCCGCGCGTGGGCTTCGACGACGAAGACAAAACAGGGAAGAAGTGCGAGCAGGATCCGCCGCCACACGATGCCAGAGAAACACCGCATCGTTCCCCCCATGCGGCAGAGCTCGGAGGGGTTAGAATGTGTGCCGTGCACGATCTGTCAGCACTTTAGCACCGGCCTGGGTCTCGCGCAACCTCTCGCCAGCAACGATGGGACTTCATCGCAACGCTAGTGAGCTACCTCGGCGTCACTTGGTTCCCCGTAGTGGAGCTCGAGCGTGCGCGTCGAGCGTCCCTCCTGAAGCATCACGACGAACATGCGGTGAAAGTGCGTTTCGTCCAGCATCATCCCGTGTCGAGGATGCTCCACGAGATCGTCCACGTGCCCGCCCAGCTTTTCGACGAGGCCGGGAACCGTGTTCGAGTGCCCCGCCACAACGGCCACCGATCCGGCGGGCAAACCTCGAAGCGCCTCCAACTGTGCTTCGGGCTCGCGTGCCAAGACGACCTCCACCTCGAGCTCACGCTGCTCGGCGAGCGGTGCCAGCGTCTCCTGGGTCCTCTTGTACTCCGACGCAAACAGGTGCGTGACCTCGGCCGCCGCCAGCATCTCGGCGAGAGCGTTGGCGCGTTCCGCGCCGCGCTCACTCAGACTTGGATCACGCGTGCCATCCTGCGCGGCCTCGGCGTGGCGCACGAAGAAGATCACGCTGGGCTCCACCTGCGGATCGGCCCGGAGCGCGCCCAGTGGCGCGAGTGCCACACAGGCGATGCCCGAGAGGATGAAAGAGACGCCAGGCATGGTGGCGCGAACGACCGCTGTGCGGCGCATGGAATCGCTCCTTTCGAAGCGGGAGACGCACATCGTAGCGTCTGGCGGCTTTCCGGAGAAGCCTCACCCCGAGCACACTCGCATCGGCCAGTTGCGCGCGCGCAAACTGCCGTATTCGCGGTCGAGCAACCAATGCGATGACCCCGCAGATCGCAGAAGTCCAGACTCAAGCGCAGATCATACCTTGTTAGTCTTTGTGTGGCGGTTGACACGACTCCGGGGCACTCGCTAAACAGGAGCTGCGCACTCCGATGAGTTGAGGATCCACTGCTCCTCGATCTCCCGATCCGGAGGAACCTCCATGGAACGCTGGCTGCCCCAAGACGTGTCGAGCTACGGGCATCAGGTCGACGGCGTCATCCAGCTGATCTTCTGGATCGTCGGGATCTGGTTCGTGGCGGCCCTGGGTATCCTGCTCTTCTTCGCAGTTCGATACCGGCGCAGCAATTCCCCGCGCGCCGCCTACGCACCAGCGCGCAGCCTGCGCAGCATGTCCTTCGTATTGATCCCGGTCGTGCTGGTGCTTCTCTTCGACCTGGCGATCGACACCGCGAGCACACGCGCCTGGGACCACATCAAGGTGGAGATGCCCCCCGCGGGTCAAACGATTCGGGTGATCGGCAAACAGTACGTCTGGGACTTCGTCCACCCAGGATTGGATGGTGAGCTCGACACGGCGGACGACATCAAGGAGACGAACACGCTTCACGTGCCCGTCGATACGGTGGTGCGCTTCCAGCTCGAAGCGGAGGACGTCATCCACAGCTTCTTCGTCCCCAACCTGCGGCTCAAGCAGGACGCCGTCCCGGGTCGTTCGATCACAGGATGGTTCGAGGCTACGCGCGAGGGCACCTACCAGATCCTCTGCGCCGAGCTCTGTGGAATCGGCCACACGAACATGCGCGGCTGGCTGCAAGTCCACAGCCAGCAGGGATACCGTGAGTGGCTTGCGGAGCAGAGCCCGGAGAGCGGAGGCTAGAAGAGTCCATGAGCGAACAATCCGGCTTCTGGAGTCGCTACGTCTTCTCCACCGACCACAAAACCATCGCGAAGCAGTACCTGATCACCGGTTTGATCATGGCCGTCCTGGGTGGCTGGCTGGCGCAGGGAATGCGCGCCCAGATCGCCTGGCCCTACACGGACGTCCCCGGCTTCGGACTCATCGAGCCGGGGCGCTTCAACGCTCTCGTGACGATGCACGGCACCATCATGGTCTTTTGGGTCGCCATGCCGATCCTCCTCGGCGCCTTCGGCAACTTCCTGATCCCGCTCATGATCGGCGCGCGCGACATGGCCTTCCCCAAGCTCAACATGTTGTCGTACTGGACCTTCTTCACGAGCACCGTGGTGCTCGTCGCTTCCTTCTTCGTTGACGCGGGGCCCGCCGCCGGCGGCTGGACCTCCTACCCACCCCTGTCGGCCGATCCGGGATACACGGGCGTCCACCTTGGCACCGACCTGTGGATCCTCGCTGTGGCCCTCGAGTTTGCGTCGATGCTCATGGGAGGCGTGAACTATCTCACGACGACGGTCAACATGCGCGCACCCGGGATGCGCATGATGGATCTACCGATCGTGGTGTGGATGCAGCTTTCGGCAGCCGTGCTCTTCATGCTCTCGGTCGGACCGCTCATCTCGGGCGCCGTCATGCTCCTGCTCGATCGCAACCTGGGGAGCGGCTTCTTCGACCCGGCGAAGGGCGGCGACCCGCTGCTCTTCCAGCACCTGTTCTGGTTCTTCGGCCACCCGGAGGTGTACGTCATCCTGCTGCCCGGGATCGGCATGGTCGCCGAGGTGATGACGAGCTGCGCGCGCAAGACCCTCTTCGGTTACCGCATGATCGTGATCTCCGTGATCGCAGCTGGTTTGCTGAGCTTCATCGTCTGGGCACACCATCAGTTCGTGAGCGGCCTCGATCCGCGTCTGGCGCTCCCGTTCGCCTTGACTACGATTCTGATCTCCGTGCCGTTCGCGGTGGTGCTCTTCTCCCTCATCGCCACGCTGTGGCGCGCGTCGATCCGCTACACGCCGGCGATGCTGTTCGCGGTGTCGACGGTCGCCATGTTCCTGATCGGCGGCACGACGGGGATCTTCCTGGGAGCGGCCGCTGCCGACATCTACTTCCACGACACCTACTTCGTCGTGGCGCACTTCCACTACACGCTCTTCCCGGCGACGATCCTGGGGATGCTGACCGGGATTTATCACTGGTTCCCGAAGATGTTCGGCCGCATGCTGAACGAAACGCTCGGCAAGGTGCACTTCTGGTTGACGATCCTGTTCTTCAACCTCACGTTCATCCCGCAGTTCGTGCTCGGGA
This sequence comes from Candidatus Latescibacterota bacterium, assembly GCA_020349025.1. GTDB lineage: Bacteria > Krumholzibacteriota > Krumholzibacteriia. The sequence goes on from CP070763.1 coordinate 895,807, forward strand.
TCGCCGGCCACCCGCGTCGCGTTGCCGATCCGCTGCAGTACGACCTGCTGCTTCGCGACATGCAGAGCTACAACATCGTCTCCACCGTTGGAGCCATTGGACTCTTCAGCGTGCAGATCCTCTTCATCGTCAACTTCTTCCTCAGCATGCTACGCGGGCGCGCGGCGGAGGCGAATCCATGGCAGGCGACCACGGTCGAGTGGCTGACGCCATCACCCCCCGGACACGGCAACTTTGCGGGCGAGGTGGTGGCCGTGCGTGGACCGTACGAGTACAGCCCACCGGGCGAGGACACGGACTGGCTGCCCCAGGGGGAGCTGCAACCGGCGATGCACTCCGCAACATCGAGGTGAGGCATGGCGGAATCGACGATGACTGAAGCGCGCGTCGCGGCCGGCGTCACCGTTCCGGTGAGCCCCGCGCGCGTTCCTGCTGGGCGCGTGGGAATGTGGTGGTTCCTCAGCTCCGAGGTCGCCGTCTTTGGCGGCCTGATTGCCGCCTTCGTCCTGAACAAGATGCGGCACCCGGAGTGGGCCACCGACGCTGCTCACACCTGGTTCGAGATCGGCGCGATCAACACCGCGGTCCTGCTCACGAGCAGCCTCACCGTGGTCCTCGCTCATGCCGCCGCCAAACAGGAGAAGCGCGCCGTCGTTCTGCGCAACCTCGGCATCACTCTCGCACTCGGTGTGCTCTTTCTCGTCTTCAAGGGGGTGGAGTACTCGCACGAGTTCCATCAGGGGATCGGTCCGGGAACGAATCTATTCTGGTCCTTCTACTTCCTGATGACGGGCCTGCACGCGCTGCACGTGATTGCGGGGCTCGTGGCGATCACGACCGTGATGGTGGCCGTCGCGCGCGGCGAGCACTTCTATCGTGTCGAGACCGTCGGACTGTATTGGCACTTCGTCGACATCGTGTGGATCTTTCTTTTTCCGCTCCTCTATCTCGTGCAGTAGGAGGTGACGCGTGTCCGAGTCGTCCAGCTCCGATGCCGTGCGTGCGGCGCATCCGAACTACGTCGGCATCTGGGTTATCCTGCTGGCGTTGTTTGGTGCCTCCGTGGGCGCCGCCTACCTCGGTGCAACGCGCACGGCGACCCTCCTCATCTTCGGGATTGCAATCACCAAAGCGCTCCTCGTGATCTCCTACTACATGCACCTGCGCTTCGAGCCGCGCTGGATCGTCATCCTCATGCTCGGGGCGCTGGCGTGTGCCACCGTGCTCTTCTTCGGCTTGATTCCCGACATCGTGTACGTCTACGGGGGGTGAGCATGTCGAGCGTCGTGCCCCCTGCGGCCTGGAGTGGCGCGCGCCGCGTGCCGGTCTCGAACGCGGTGCTCGGAACGGGCGTCTACGTGGCCACGGCGATCATGTTCTTCGGCGGTCTCGTGAGCGCCTACCTGGTGTTGCGCGCGGGGAGCCCTGCCTGGCCGCCTGCGGGTCAACCGCGCCTTCCGGTGGCGATTACGGGCGCCAACACGCTCGTGCTCCTCGCCAGTGGCCTCTGCGTCTGGTGGGCGCGACGCGCTGCGCAACTGCAGTCGCGCACGCGGGCCCTGCATGCCGCGATCGTGCTCGGCTTCGTTTTTGTGGGTGTGCAGGGAATCGAGTGGATTCGTCTCGTGGGGTACGGCTTGCGTGCTTCCGGCGGCTCCTACGGCGCCACCTTCTACACGATCGTCGGCGCCCACGCGGTGCACGCACTCGGTGGCATCGCCATGCTCGTCGTGACCAGTCGTTTCGTACGTGCGGGACGCGGCGATCTTCCCGCCGCGCTCCTCTACTGGGGTTTCGTCGTCCTTCTTTGGCCGGTGCTCTATGCGCTCGTGTACTTGGTGTAGCGTGGGACGTCGTGCTTTGCGGCATCGTGCCAGTCGGCTCGTCGCCGCCGTCTGCGCGATCACACTGCTTCTGGCTCACGCGGCCGTCGTCGCCGCCTGCCCCTCCTGCTCACCCGGAACCGAGCAGACGCGGAACGCCTACCTGGGAACCACGGCGCTCCTCTCGGCGCTGCCGCTGATCATGATCGGTCTGGGTGGCTTGCTACTCCACCGCGCCGTGCGAGCGCGCGAGCAGGAGGCTCGTGCCCTCAACGCATCGCCGTCTGCGACGGAACGAACTCCTCCAGCACCGCCCGGCGGAGCAATGCCGGCGGAAGCATCCCCTGGCTCAGGACGAAGTCGTTGAAGGCGCGACGGTCGAAGCTGTCGCCGAGCGCCCGCTCCGCCATGGCTCGCGTCTCCAGAAGCCGGTTGTAGCCGACGAAGTAGGAGGGCGCCTGCCCCGGAGCCCGGAAGGTGTAGCGCTCCACCTCCTGCAACGCCATCGCTTCGGAGAGTCCCACGTCCTGGCGCAGAATGCGCGTGGCCTGCTCCTGCGTCACGACGCCGGTCTGCAAGCCCGGGTCGAGGAACGCGCGCGCGGCGCGCAGCAGGCGATGCTGCAACGCGATGAGCTGGCCGTCGAGTGGCTCGTACGGTTGCATCTCCGCCTCGGCGTAGAGAGCCCACCCCTCGACGTTGACGCTGTTGAAGGCGAAGAGGCCGCGCGCCAACGAGACGCCACGCTCCACGATCGATGCGAACTGCAGCTCGTGCCCTGGGCGTCCCTCGTGCACCGAGAGCGTCCAGGAAGCCGCCTCGAACGTGAAGTCGTCGAACCCGAGCGTCTCCTCCCCGGGTTTGCCGGGGATGCGCAGCGGCAGGATGAACGTGCCCATCTCGCCCGTGTTGCCGATCATCCGCGGCGGCTGCATGTGGGGCGCGGGAATCGCAGCGCTCTCTGCCTCGCTCGCCAGTCGAATGCGCATCTTGCGCTCCGGCAGCGTCACCACCTCGTTGTCGCGAATCAGCTGCTCGAGCTCTCGCATGCGTTCCTCGTAGTGCGGCAGGATTGCCTCGCCCGCGAGCTGCTCCTTCTTGAGCTCCGCGATCACGTCGCGATAGTCGTCGAGATCCCAGCCACGCTGGCGTGCGACGATCGGCGCCAGCATCCGCATCTGGTTCTGAATCTCCTTGAAAGCCACCTGAGCACGGCTCATGAGCTCGTCCACGGCCATGTCGACACCGAACTCGCGCAAGCTCAGTGCATAGAGTTCGCGCGGTTGCCGGAAATCGGTGCGTGCGTTGGGCAGGATCTCTTCACGTACGAACTCGTCGTAGGCAGCGAGCTGTTCCTTGATCTGCGCGTATGCCTCCTCGTACCCCTCGACACCGTGCTTCTCGAACAGCTCGCGGATGCCGTCGACGTACGCCTGGCTGTTTCCGAGCTCCTTCTCCACTTCATCGCGGACCGGGCGCAGCAGCTCCGCGATCTCCAAACGCTCACGGATGCGATCCTCGGCGAGGCTCGCGATCGGCTCGTAGCCTGCCTCGAGGCCTGCGTAACGCTGCAAGCGCACCAGTGCGGCCGGGCGCCGCTCCGGCTCGATCTGCTCGTCGAGGAGCGCTTGCAGCCCCTGGAACACCGTGCTGGTCACACTGAAGAAGGGCACCTGCAGCTTGCGTCGCACCTCGGTGCCTTCGATGTTGCGTTCCGCTGCTCGGATCAGGATCTCCAGATCTTGACGCACCAGAGGGTGCTCGGCCGTATCCACACGTTGGCGGAGCCGGCCCAGCGCTTCGCGCATCGCCGTCAGCTCGCGCTCGACGTTGCCGGGCTCGAGATCCAGGATTTCCTCGTCCAGTCCCGGAACCCCGAGGAACCCCGCCTGCTCCGGAGCGATCTTCGCGAACACCTCGATCAAAAGCTGCGCGTTCGCGTTGCTGCGTTCGACCCAGCTGCCTTTCAACCTCTGTGCCGAAGCGGGCATGGCCAGGAGTACGGTGGCAAGCGCACAGACCACGGCGCGCGGAGCCGAGCTCAAGATCCGGATGGGCATGCTGACGAGCCTCCTCTAGACATGGTTTTCTCGGACACGAGGATACCTGGCCTACGCCCGCACGTCTCCCGCGGTTGCATCGTGCCCCCCGGATGGGATTTCCTCTTGGGGTCACCAGCCCTCCGGCAACTCGGCGCTTGTCGAGCGCGTAGACCACTGAGGCCGCTGCGGCCCTGGAGGTGTGCCAGATGCGAATCATGTTCCTCGTGGCGTTCGGATGCGCGCTTGCCGGTTTGAGGAGCGTGCAGGAGCAGGAATCCACGCCGGCGCCGGTGCGGCTCGTCGAAGTCGCAAGCGGCTCGCGCCAGTGGACCGGGATTGCACTCTCGAGAAGCGGTCGAGTGTTCGTGAACTTCCCGCGCTGGAGTCCGGACGTGCCGGTCAGCGTTGGTGAGCTGACCGAGGATGGAACGATCGAACCGTACCCGAACGAGAAGTGGAACGAGTGGAAGGCCGACTCAGCGCCCCACGAACACTTCGTTTGCGTACAAAGCGTGCACGTCGACGGCAAGGATCGTCTCTGGATTCTGGACCCTGCAAACCCGATGTTCCGCGGGGTGGTCGACGGCGGCCCGAAGCTGATGCAGGTTGATCTTGCCGCCGACGAAGTCGTCCGCACCTACGCCTTCGACCCGACGATTGCCCCTCGGGGGAGTTACCTGAACGACGTCCGGATCGACACCGGCACCGAGACGGCGTTCATCACGGAATCTGGGCTGGGTGCGCTCGTCGTGGTCGACCTCGAAACAGGAAACGCACGCCGACTCTTGGACGAGCATGCGTCCACGCAGGCCGAGGAGATCCAGGTGATGATCGGAGAGCGTCCGTTTCCGGCACGAGTGCATGCGGACGGAGTCGCATTGGACGCGGACGGTGGCTGGCTCTACTACCAGGCGCTGACAGGACGCACGCTGTATCGCGTGCCGACGGCGGCGTTGCGAGACACGTCCCTGGGCGCCGACGGGCTCGCCGCGAAGGTGGAGCGGTTCGCGAAGAGCGGTGTTTCGGACGGTCTGCTGTTCGCTCCGGAAGGCATCTACGTGTCGGCGCTCGAAGAGGGAAGCATCAAGCGCGTGAGCCTCGAGGGGGCCGTGGAAACGGTGATTCAGGACGACAGGATCGTGTGGCCCGACAGCTTCGCGCGCGGCTCGGATGGGAGCGTCTGGTTCACAACGGCGCAGATCCATTTGGGTCCCAAGCCGTCGTCGCCGTACCGCATTCTGAAGATCGTTGCGAGGCGATAGGAGCGCTTGGATTCCCCGACTTGCACTCGTGGGCGCCGGGGTCGTCCGATCGTGGGTGATTGCAGAACCTGAACGCGAGCTCGATCATCGTGCTCTCGCTGCAATCCATGAACTGCGGAGGGCTTTGGAGAATGGGAATGACCGAATACGCCAGAGCAATCGCCGCTTCGGTTGTGGCGGGCGTCATGTGGTGTGCGGGTGCAGCTCAGGCGCAGCACGCCCCCGAGCCCACGGCGGAGACTTCGCGAGCTTCGCCACGCGAACTGGAATCCGAGCGTTGGCAGTCAGACGTGCGCTTCCTTGCAGACGCCATCCGCGAACGCCATCCACATCCATTCCATGCTGTGAACCGAGAGACTTTTGCGGCCGCGGCCGAGCGGCTGGAAGCGAGGATTCCAGAGCTCGACTATCCCGAGATCCTGGCGGAGCTGAGCCGCCTCGTTGCGATGCTGGGCGAAGGCGACGGGCACAGTCGAGTGCGTTTCAACCCCAGATTCATCAGCGGACAGTATCCGTTACGATACGCGTTCTTCGCCGAGGGCCTCCTCATCCGCTCGGCCCGACCCGATCATGCGGCGCTGGTCGGCAAGCGCGTCACCGCCATCGGCGAGGTTCCGGTGGAGGATGCCGTTGCACGCCTGGCCGAGATCGTGCCGGGAGACAACGATTTCAATCGCCGCCTGCGCATGCTGAGCTATCTGTTGATGCCAGAGATCCTCCAGGGCCTCGATCTGGCCGACGCGGATGGAGATGTGGCGATCCAGGTGGTGGATGGGCGCGGGAAACGGTCGCGCGCGACGCTCGAGCCCATGGAGTGGCCCGAGGGTTTCCGCTACACGATCGGCAACCTGAGCTGGGAACCGGTGCGTCTCGGTGCGCCCGAGGACTGGGTCGACATGCGCACGGCCGAGCTGCCGCGCGCCCTGCAGAGGTTGCAGGAGTGGTACTGGATGGAGCCTCTCGACGGCGGCAGTGCCCTCTACGTGCAGTTGAACGCCATCGGGAACCAGGAAGGCCACAAGTCGATGGGGGAGTTTTTTGCTCGCGTCTTCGACGCAGCCGACGAGGAGCACGTGGAGCGCTTGATCCTCGACGTCCGCTGGAACGGAGGCGGGAACAACTTCTTCAATCGCTCCGTCGTTCACGGACTGATTCGCAGCGACAAGCTCAACCAGCGCGGTCGCACCTACGTTCTGATCGGCCGCACCACATTCTCGGCCGCGCAGAACTTGATTACGAAGCTGGACCACGAGACCGAGGCGGTGTTCGTTGGCGAGCCTTCCGGCGGCAAGCCGAACCACTACGGTGACGCGCGACGGGTCACGTTACCCGAGAGCGGCCTGGATGTGTCGATCTCGACGTTGTATTGGCAGGATGGGGGGCCGTTCGACCGGCGCGCTTGGGTGCCGCCGGACATTGCGGTCGACATCACGGCGAACGACTGGGTCACGGGTCGCGACCCGGTGCTCGAAGCAGCCCGGAGCGTCGATCCGCAGGCAGTCGCCCAGCCACTCGACGAGCTCCTGACCGACACGTACCAGGAGCACGGCTTCGCAGCGGCGCTCGCCGCGTATCGAACCTTCAAGTCGGATCCGGCTCATCGCTACATCGAGACGGAGTTCGTCATGAACCGGGTGGGCTACCACCTTCTCCAAAACGGCCAGATCGAAGAAGCGATCCAGGTGTTCCGCTTGAACACCGAGGCTTACCCGGAGAGCTGGAACACGTACGACAGCCTGGGGGAAGCGCTCGTGGAAGCGGGACGCATCGAAGAGGCGATCACCAACTACGAGAGGTCGCTCGATTTGAACCCGGAGAACGCAGCTGCCGCCCGTATGCTCGCGCGCCTGCGTGGCCGGGGATCGGGATCCCACGGTCAGCGTTGACGCGAAGCGCGAATCCGCAATGGACAGGGTTACCGTGGAGTGTTTGGCTGCGGACGTCCCGGAGGCGCATCGCACGGGAGCGGCGATTCATCCGAGCCGAGCCATTGCGGCTTGGTAGCGCGACGTGTTGCGTAGCGGCTGCATGTAGGCATCGTGGTGGATCCACTCGCGATGAGCGTAGCCGGCGTCGACCGCGTTCTCCAGAAAGTCGAGCGCCAACTCCTCCTCTCCTCGCAGCGCGTGATAGCACGCTACGTTGTAGAGCGTGCCCGGATCCGCCGGATCGAGCTGGAGCGCGCGCTGAATCCACGTGCGTGCGCGCTCGTCACCGAGACGCTCGAGCCCGTGCGCACCCAAGTAGAGCGCGCGGCCGTCGTCCGGGCTCAGCTGCAGGCGACGTTCGGAGAGCTCGACCCCTTCTCGATACGCAGCGAGAGCTCGCTCCATGTCCGGGATCGCCTCGAGCGCATTGGCCTTCAGGAAGCGGCATTGGAAGTCGGTCGGGCTTACGTGCCCGGCATCTTCGAACAGGCGCACCGCTTTTTCGAACCGCCCCTGGATGAAGCAGGTGCGGGCGTAGAAGTAGCAGGCCTCGAAGAGATGCGGGTTGAGTTCGAGCGCGCGTCGGAATTCCGCCTCCGCCTTGTCGTACTGGCCATCCAACGTCACGGCCAGGCCGCACGCAGCGTGCGCCTCAGCGAGGTCTGAGTCCAGCTCCAGAGCGCGACGGCTGGCGTCGAGTGCGCGCTCCAGATTGGCTGGATTGCTGTCGAAGTACATGTACAACCAGGAGCAGCAATCCGCGATGCCCGCATAAGCGAGCGCGTAGTCTGGATCCACACCGATCGCGCGCGAGAACATCTCGCGTGCAAACTCCATCCCGCTGCGCTGCACGCGGTAGAAGAATTTGCGACCGTGCAGATAGAAATGATATGCGTGCACGTTCCGCGTCTGGGACTTCTGGATGGCGTGGCGTTCTTGCGGGCTCAGTGTCACGCGCAACGCATCCGCGATGCTCTCCGCGATTTCATCCTGCACTGCGAAGACGTCCTCCATGTCGCGATCGAAACGCTCGGACCAGACGTTGTAGCCATCCGACACGGTGATCAGCTTCGCCGTCACCCGCAGTCGGTCTCCAGCGGTGCGCACGCTGCCCTCGAGCAGGTTGCGCACTCCGAGTCGGCGGCCGATCTCGCGGCTGTCATTGCCTTCACGCGTCGCCTCGAACGACGACGTGCGCGAGACCACGTAGAGGCCATCGATCTTGGTCAACGCATTGATGATTTCCTCCGCCATCCCGTCGCAGAGGTGGCCCTGGTCCTTCTCCGGGCTCATGTCCGCGAACGGCAGAACCGCAACGGATGGTCCCGACGGTTCACCCTCCCCGGCCCGCCGACGCAGATCTTCCAGCGCCCTCCGGGCAGCTGGAGCGTTCATGTAGCGCAGATCCGGGTCTTTTTCGAGACAGCGGTCGATGACGTCACGCGTCGCCGCCGGGAAGCTGTACTTGAGCTGCGCACCCCTTTCGGGTCGGTCACGCAGGATGGCGGAGACCAGCTCCGCCGTGCTGGCGCCGGCGAACGGACGCCGACCGGTGGCCAGCTCGAAGAGAATCACGCCGAGCGAGAAGAGATCGGAACGCGGTCCCACGCTGCGCCCCTTGAGCTGCTCGGGCGACATGTACGGCACCGTGCCGACGATCGCTTGATCGGCCGAGTCGGGCTCCAACGTCTGCTCGTCGCTCAAGTTGTACTCGACCTTGGCCATGCCGAAGTCGAGCACCTTCACGCGACCGTCGCTGCGGACGACGATGTTCGCTGGCTTCAGGTCGCGGTGGACGATGCCCCGTTTGTGTGCGGCGCACAACGCATCCGCGAGCGAGATGCCCACCTTGAGGAAGGTATCGAAGGAGAGATCGGCATCGGCAGCGAGCCGCGACAGAGGCGCCCCCTCGACCAGCTCCATAGTGAGAAAAAGTGCGCCGTCTGCTTCCTCGATGGAATGCACGGTGACGATGTTCGGATGGTTGAGCGCGGCGACGACCTTCGCTTCCGATTCCAGTCGTGCGCGACGCTCCGGATTGTCGTGCAGATCACGTGGGAGCAGCTTCACCGCCACTTCGCGACCGAGCTTTGTGTCGCGTGCTCGATACACTTCGCCCATCGCACCGGCGCCGAGCTTCTCGAGGATCTCGTAGTGGGAGAGAATTTTGCCGATCACGAAAGCCTTCCCGTCTTCGGGGATCGAGTTCTGTCCACGGGGCATTCTAGCGAATCCATCGAAAGCACGGGTGCACCGCTGCGGGGAGGCGATTCCGCCGGGGACGGATCCGCCGCATGAGTCGCGGGGCGCGGGCCTAGGAGCCCGGGCTCTCGAGAGTGCGGATCTTGGCGCGCACGCGGTCGGTGGGAACCGTGGCGCTCTGTCCACGCTTCTCGAGAGCTTCGATCTACTGCAACGCCTCGCGGTAGGCGCCGAGCGCTTCAGTTGCGCGCCCCATGCTCTCGAGGCACTCCGCTGCCGTCCAATGTGCCCCCACATGGGAGCTCTCGAGCTGCAGAACGGCCTGGGCCTGCGCGAGTGCGTCCGCGAAGCGGTTCTGCGTGCGCAGAACGCGCGCCAGCCGGAAGCGCATGGGCACGTTGCCTGGCTCGCCCACCAGGAGAATCCGCAGGTGCGACTGCGCCGCAGGGCGAAGAGCGCAACGGCCACGCTCGACAGGAGGAGCAGCATGCCCGCGAGCGCGCAGGCGTCGAGCAGGCTCGCCTGCACGGGCGCCGCATACTCGACGCTCAACCCCAACGGGAAGAAGAGTAGTCGCGCCACGTCCAGAATGGCACATGCGCTCGTCGCGACGACCCCGCCGTAGGAGTGCAGCCTCCCCTCCGTGATCTTCACGATCGATTCGGAAGTGAAGCGGGCGGAGAGACCACCATCCCCAACCGGTGTGTGCAGCGTGCCCCGATGAGCGTGGGAAGAAGTGGAGGCCACGCGCACATCGAGCGGCCTCAGGCGGCCCGCAATCGGATCTCCTCTTCCTCTTCTTCCGGGACTTCGGCCTGCAGCACCTGCACGGCGGCCCCGGCGAGAGCGAAGAGAATCCACATGTAGCGCTGGTAAGAGAGCTGCAGGAACCATGCGGTTCCGAGATAACCGAGGATGGCCAACCAGAAGGCAAGCGCGAGGTGGGCGAGCTCGGGTCGTTGCTGTTGCAGGCGCATGCGCAGCTTCCACAGCCGCGTCAAAAGCAGACAAACCAACGCGCCGAACAGCGTGATCCCGACGACTCCGGTCTCTGCCGCCAGCTCTGCGTAGAGGCAGTGTGAGCGACGCGTTTTCGCAATGCTGCGGAAGGCCACGTCTGGATCATCCATGTAGTCCACGGAGTAGAAGGGTGTGAACTGCCCCGGCCCGACACCCAGAACCGGGTGGTCGAAGAACACGTTGAGGGCGGCCAAAGTCTCGGTGAGGCGACCGCGAATGGCGCCGTGTCCGCTCACAACTTCGCGATTCGACAGAAGCTGAGGAATCACCCTCATGGTGTCGATGCGCTCGTAGAACCCTGGCGCGACAATCGTCACCATGAGTGCGCCCAGCAACCCACCGGCGACCACGTGTCCAAATCGAATGTAGCGCAACGCCATCATGATGGCGCAAAGAACGGCGAAGGTCAGGAAGCCACCACGCGAGTAGGTGAGGAAGAATCCGCTGAGGAGGAAGAACGCTGCGGCCATGGCCAGCAGGCGCAGCGGTTTTGCCCTTTCGTCGCGGGCACGGAAGAACGCCAGTGGCAGAATCACGATGAGGATCTGTGCGAAGCGGTTCGGGCCACCCGTGGGCCCACCGGCACGATTGCTCACCGTCACGCTCTCGCGCTCGCGCACGAGTCCGCCTTGCGCTTCGTTCTCCATGCGCTCCGTGTTGCGCTGCATCAAGCCGCCAAAGTCCTGGCGGTAGGAGCCGAGCAGCTCCTGGTAGAGGGCCAACCCGCCCAAAATCGCCCCGACGACGATGAGCGTCCACATCGCCGTCTTCAGGGAGCCGATGTTGCGGATCGCGTTCAGGACGAGAACGTAGATGAGAACACCTTCGATCAGATAGCTGAGAACCCAGTTCACGGCGATGCCGGAATCCACCGAGAACATCGTGGAGATCGCGAGTGCGCCGAGCAGGAGAAGCATCAGCAGGAAGGAGTAGTCGACGACCAGCCCGCGCCGCTTCGCCACGTGCACGACGATGGGTACCATGATCAGGACGGTCATTGCAGCACCCAGCAGGTGGGGGCTCGCGATCCTCTGTCCGAGGAGCACCGGCGCGTTGGTGTAGGCGAGCGCGAGAAAGAGCACCGTGCCGGTGTTCGGTTTCACGAACATGAAGATGGCAGCACCGAGAAGCGCCAGGGCCGCAAGGCCCATCGCCACACCTTGCTGAATGGCCCACACACTCAGAGTGGCGACCGCGAGCAGTGCAATCCACACCGCGGCACGGAAGCCCATCATGGCTGGAGTCTGTATTGAACTCATCCGGCGGGAAGCCTCCAAGGCGCTCGAGGTCGTCCTTGACCAGCCTGTCTATTCTATCATCGACCGTCTTGCGCCTCGGAGCTCCTGCGTCGAAGGTGCCCGAAGCGCGGGCAAATCGCCCTTCTGCTCTGCAAACGTCCCTCTTCCGGTGCGATATGCCCCAATCCGGAGCCAGCACCACCCGGGTCGAACGAGCCGAGGCGAGCGATTGTGCTAGACTTGTGATGGACAGGAGTCCCGCTCCATGCCCCATCCAGTCCTATCGGGCATGGATCGTCTCGATGGAGCGATGACGCCGCTTTGACGACCCCGTAATTTCCAATCGGCATCCGTGCCCGATCCACAGGGAATCTGTTGATGCAACTCGATCTCAGAAGCTTTCCGTCCGCGCTCGCCCGTTGGGGAGCCGGCCACCCCGGTCGCAAGATCTCGATGGCAGTCCTCACGCTCGTTCTCCTGCTCACTGCGACGAGCGTGGCCAGCATCTACTACGGAATGAACCTTTACAAGAGCCGCCGCGCCGAAACCCTCGACGTTTTTCTCGAGAACGTGGTGGCGACGCGCTTCAGCGTGGTGCCGCAATGGATCCGCGGGCTGCTCTTCGCGCGGCCGCAGCGTCTGCAGATCGAGATGAAACCGAAGCACTTCGCTGCGTTGGCGTACAAGCGCGAGCAGGCACTGCAGCGCGGCATCCTTATCAATCAGGCCAACGAATACGTTCCGGCCGTGATTCGTCACGGGGATGAGGCCATCGACGTCAACCTCCGGCTGAAGGGAGATTGGACCGATCACCTCCTGGGCGACAAGTGGTCCTTCCGCGTCAAGGTCAAGGGTGGAAGCACGCTCTTCGGCATGAAACAGCTTTCGCTCCACCATCCGCGCGCACGCAACTTCGCATACGAGTGGCTCTTCCATCGTGCCCTCGAACGTGAGGATATCGTGAGCTTGCGCTACGATTTCGTCGACGTGAGCCTCAACGGCAAGAGCCTCGGTGTCTATGCGTTGGAAGAGCACTTCGAGAAGCGCCTGATCGAAAACCGGCAACGACGCGAGGGGCCCATCCTGAAGCTGAACGAGAACCTGATGTGGGCCGATCGCGCGGCGCAACCCCGAGGCATCGGGGAGAGCCCGACCGGAATCCAGTCCGAGCACAACGCCTACGTCGACGTGTTCAACGGCGGCGCATTGCGCGATCCCGCCTTCTTCGAGCGCTTCCAGTTCGCTCACTACTTGCTGGAGTCGTTCCGCTACGGTGAACTGGCAGCTCACGAGGTTTTCGATGTCGAGCGCATGGCCACGTACTTGGCCCTCTGCGACCTGCTCGGAAGCAGACATGCGGCCATCTGGCACAACCTGCGTTTCTACTTCAATCCGGTGACGGCGCGCCTCGAACCGATCGGTTTTGATGCCAATCCTGGCGGCAAGATCCAACATCCGCTCGGTACGAACCGGGATTGGATGAATGGGCACGACAAGTACAAGGACCGCCTCTTCGGCGACCCCGTGTTTGCTGCAGCGTATGGGCAGGCGCTCGAACGTGTTTCCGCTGCAGGCTATCTGGAAACCCTGCTCGAGGACACTGGTGCGGCGCTGCAGAAGCAACTCACGCTCCTCTACAGAGAGTTCCCCTGGTTCCACTACTCCGACGCCGTGTTCAGCCACAACCGCGAAGTGATCCGGAGCGCACTCAACCCGATCAAGGGTCTCCATGCCTACCCGTACGCGCACTCCGACAGTAGTCTGCGGCTGGAGCTGGGAAACCTGCAGGGACTTCCGGTGCAGGTGGAAAGCGTCGTCTACCGCGACTCACTCGTTCTCACGCCGCGCGAACCGGTGATCCTCCCACCCAAGGTACCCGCAACCCCGGTGAGCTACCGCGTTGCCGACTTCGCGCTGCCTGCAGACCTCGCGCGCTCCGCGCCCCTCGATCACCACCTCCGGGTCGAGTACAGACTGCTGGGCGTCTCGATGGGACGGAGCGCCGAGGTTTTTGAGTGGATGCGCATGTCGGACCTGGTCGCGCGTGCCGACTTCCTGCGCCAGGGAGCCAACGTGGGCGAGCTCGACTTCATGCTCGTCGACGAGGAACAGAAACGCATCACGATCCGGCCCGGCCGTTGGAGCATCGAGCAGAGCGTGATCATCCCGGCTGGCTACGTCGTCGGCTGCGGCGAGGGGACGGAGCTCGTCCTTGGAGATGGCGTCACGCTCCTGTCGTACTCGCGCATGCTCTTCCAGGGCACCGAAGACTCCCCCATCATCATCCGCTCCCGCGGCTCGCAGGGCCAGGGACTCGTGGTCCTCAACGTCGGCGACACCTCGGTGTTCGAGCACGTCTCTTTCTTGGGACTCACGAATCCGAGCCGCTTCGGGTGGGAGCTGACCGGCGCGGTCACCTTCTACGAGGCACCGGTCCATTTCTCGAACTGTCTCTTCTCCGAGAACATCTCCGAGGACGCGCTCAACGTGATCCGCGCGGATTTCGCCCTGGAAAACTGCGTCATCTCTCGCACCTCATCCGATGCGCTCGACATCGACTTCGGCAACGGACGGATCACCAACACCCTCTTCGTCGACTGCGGGAACGATGCCATCGACATCTCTGGAAGCGTCGTCGACGTCACCGACACACGCATCGAGGACGTGGGGGACAAGGGGCTCAGTGCCGGAGAGAACAGTCAGCTGACGGCGCAAAACGTGGAGCTCAAGCGCGTCGCCATCGGCGTGGCCAGCAAGGATCTCTCCGAGGTCCGCATCGACGGCATCCGCATGCTGGATGGTGAGGTGGGGATGACCCTCTTCCAGAAGAAGCCGGAGTTCGGACCGGCGCGCATGACGATTCAGAATCTGGAGATGAAAGGCGTGCAGGTGCCGCACCTGCTGGAGGCGGGCTCGCGCCTCAGCGTCAACGGATCGCGCGTGAGGCCGAATCGCGACAAGGTGAAAGAGGAGCTGTACGGCGCCCGCTTCGGCAAGAGCAGCCGACGCTGACCTCGTGTGGCCTCGCGGCACGCTGGAGGTCGAGGCCGTTTTGTGCTAGCTTGCTGCGAATGATGAGATTCGCGTCGCTTCTCGCCGCCGGGCTGCTCGCGGTGTCGACGGCCGCGCCGGTGCCGGCGGCCGATCTCGCCGAGTACCTCCCCGCCGGTGTCGAGTATGATCCCGCCATACCGATCCCGAGTTCCGTCCTCGGCTACGAGGTCGGCGAGTGGCATGTGCGCCACGGTCAGCTCGTGCAGTACATGTACACGCTCGCGCGGGCCAGCGATCGTATCCAGATCGAAGAGACGGGCCGCACCTACGAGCAACGGCCGCTCCTGCTCCTGACCATCTCCTCCCCCGCCAACCTGGCGCGCCTCGACGCCATCCGTCGCGACCACGTGGCGAACACGCGTCCGGGATCGAACTCGACGTCGCTGGAGCAGCAACCGCTCATCCTCTACATGGGCTACAGCGTGCACGGAAACGAGCCGAGCGGCTCGAACGCGGCGCTCCTCGTCGCCTACCATCTGGCGGCGGCAAGCGGAATCGACGAGCTGCTGGACAACGCCGTGATCCTGCTCGACCCATCGCTCAACCCGGACGGGCTGGCCCGTTTCGCGCACTGGGCGAACATGCACCGTGGCAAGAACCTCGTCGCCGACCCGTTGCATCGCGAGCACCAGGAGTCGTGGCCGAGCGGCCGAACAAACCACTACTGGTTCGATCTCAACCGCGATTGGCTGCCGCTGCAGCATCCCGAGTCGCGCGCTCGCATCCGCACCTTTCATCGCTGGAAGCCGAACGTGCTCACCGATTTCCACGAGATGGAGTCGAACGCCACGTTCTTCTTCCAGCCCGGCGTTCTCAGCCGGCGTCATCCCTTGACTCCGGAGGCCAACGTCGACCTGACCCGCAAGCTCGCGGGCTACCATGCGCGAGCGTTGGACGAGAAGCGACTCCTCTATTACTCGGAGGAGCGTTTCGACGACTTCTACTACGGCAAAGGCTCCACCTATCCCGACGTGAACGGCTGCATCGGAATCCTCTTCGAGCAGGCGAGCTCTCGCGGTCACCGTCGACAGTCGATCCACGGTGTGTTCGACTTCCCCTTCACGATCCGCAACCAGCTCATCACTTCGTTGTCGACCTTCCGCGGGGCGCTGGAGAACCGCGGCGAGCTGCTGACCTACCAGCGTCGATTCTACGAAGAGGCGTCGGACCTGGCCCGCAACGATCCCGTGAAGGGATACGTGTTTGGTGACGACCGCGACCTTGCCCGCACGCACCACCTGCTGGAGATTCTGCACCTGCACCAGGTCGAGGTGTACGAGCTGGCAAGGGCGGTGGAGCAGGATGGTCTTCGTTTCGAGCCGGGTCACGCTTACGTCGTGCCGCATCAGCAGCTGCAGTACCGGCTCGTCAAGGCGCTGTTCGAGACGCGCCAATCCTTCGCTGACAGCTTGTTCTACGACGTCTCGACCTGGACGCTTCCCCTGGCGATGGGCCTGCCCTACTCCGAGCTGAAGCGCGTCTCGGAAGACATGCTGGGCATGCGCGTCGACTCCACCTCCATGCCGCAAGGTCGGTTTCCCACGGGTCCGGCTCCCTATGCGTACGCGTTCTCCTGGCGCTACTACTATGCTCCACGGGCGCTGCATCGTTTGCTGCAATCGGACGTGCGCGCGCGCGTGGTGACACGGCCGTTCAAGGCGCCAACGCGCGACGGTCTCATCGATCTCGACTACGGCAGCGTCGTCGTGCCCCTCGGGATCCAGGAACGAAGCGCCGGCGAGATCGAGCAGCTGATCCGGGAGATCGCGCGAAGCGACGCAGTGAACGTGCACGCGCTCGACACAGGACTGACCCCCGAAGGTGTCGACATCGGCAGCCCGAGCATGCGCCCGCTGCAGCTCCCGAAGCCGCTCCTCGTCGTCGGCCGCGGAGTCTCGACCACCGAGGTGGGAGGGATTTGGCACCTGCTCGACCAACGCTTCGACATCGAGCTCTCGATGATCGACGTCGAAAACTTCAATCGAGTCGACTTCGACGACTACACGCACGTCATTCTGGTCAACGGGAGCTATGACGCGCTCGAGGAGCGACGCGTGGAGGAACTCAGGCGCTGGGTGCGCGCGGGCGGCATCCTGGTTGCCACCAAGGGTGCAGTGCAGTGGGTCGACGAGAAGGAGCTGGTGGATCTCGAATTCAGGAGCGACGTGGCGCGCGAGACCGCTGCGGATTCAGCTCGTCTTCCCTACGCGGAGCATCAACGGCGCCGCGGTGCTCAAATCTTGAGCGGAGCGATCTTCGCCACGCAGCTCGACGTGACACACCCGCTCGCGTACGGGTATCGGCGCTCGCTGCTGCCAGTGTTCCGCAACCACCGCATCTTCCTGGAGCCGGTGAAGAACCCGTACGGAACCGTCGCCCAGTACACGCAGGATCCGCTTCTGAGCGGCTACGTCTCGACCCCGAACCTGCGCAAGCTGCGTGGCTCGGCCGCCGTGGTCGCAGAGCGAGTCGGCTCCGGTGCGGTCCTGCTTCTCCTCGACGACCCCAACTTCCGCACCTTCTGGTACGGGACCAACAAGCTGCTGATGAACGCTCTCTTCTTCGGATCGGTGATCCGGCGCACCGAAGAGTGATCACCCCTGCGGCACCTTGCCGGCGTAGTCGATGCGCCAGCCTGCGAGGGTGCGTGAGGTCAGGACCGCGATCGCCGTCGACAGCTGACGCAGGTGCAGAAGATCGTGCATGCGCCACGCGGCCACGAAGTCGCCGCAACGCAGCTTGCCCAGACCGGGATGCTCGAGCGCGCTCTCGAGCCGCGCGAGGTCGAGCTCACGGAGCCAGGCGCACGACTTCTCGCGCTCCGTCGTGAACTCCGCCAGGACGCTGGCGGGATCCATTTCGTTGTAACGCCGCTCGATCACCCAGACCTCGGGCGCAATCGCCCACGGGATCGGCTCCCCCGCGGCTGCCGCGTGCGCGCGCGGGCGGAAGTCCTCCACCTCTTCGTCGCGCAGGTGCGCGAGGATCTCGAGCGGCGACCAGCGACGCTCCGCTTCGCGCGCCCGCAGCAGCTCGTCGTCGACAACCTCGACGAGATGGGAAACGACATGCGGGAAGCTCGCGTGCTGCTGCAACAGGCGCCCGTACTCGTTCCGGTCCATGAGTGCCTCCTCTCGCGTCGTCCGTCGCGCCCGTGACCGTGTCGGGCGCGGCGCTCGCGGCTCAGCCCGAGCCCGCCTGGCAGCGGGATTCCCTCGGGCCACGTCACTCGCGGACGTAGTAGCCATCGAACCACACGTACCACGACTTGCCGCCGTCGCGCGATTGCTCCCAGAACTGGCGCACACGCCCATCGTCGAGGAGCGTCCACGTAGCGCGGCAGACTTCGGAAGAGCCATCCGTTTGGAAGTTCGTTCCGGTAAAGTGCATGGCGCCGTCGCGGTACTCACCTTCGATCTCGATGACGCCGCCGCTCCCGCTCACCCAGGTCTGCACCCACTTGCCGCGCCCGGGATGGTAGTAGTTGATGCTCGTCCCCGTTCCACCACTGCTGCTCGTCCAGCTCTCGCGCAGCGCGCAGGCGTTCTCGATCTTGACGATGCTGTTGCGGCCCACCTGCCGACCTGCCGGGTCGAAGACCTTCCACTCGCCCGCCCAGAAATCGAACTGTCGGCACTCGGGACGTGCGCAAGGATGTTGCGCCTCCGCTTCCTGCAGCACCTGCGCGAAGCGCGCGTCGTCGCGCAGGGCATCGAGATCGGAGTCGCTTCGCAACATCCCGAGGTTCGAGAAGCCTGCATCGACAGCGGCGTGCAGCCACTCGAACGCCGCATCCCGGTTGCCGAGACGTGCCTGAGCCGAGGCGAGATTGTAGCGGGCGAAACGCGTGGCGAAGCCAAGCTCGTTCGCCCGCGTCAACGGCGTGACGGCAGCATCGTACTCCTCGAGCTGCATGTACGCGGCTCCGAGCCGGAACCAGGCGCGGCCATTCTCCGGCGCTTTCTCCACCAGCATGGCGTATTCGCGCGCCGCCTGCTGCCACTCCCCCAGCGCGAAAAGGGAGTCGGCGGTCGCGAGCGCAGCCGCGGCGTCCTGTGCCGCGGCTCGCGGCGCGGGGACGACCAGAAACAGCACAGACGACAAAAGGAGATTCCACAGGGACATCTGGCGGCGCAGCATTCGCGACCTCCGCGGCACGAGACGTCAATCCATCAAGAGAACGAGCTTGCGTGCGTCCACGCGTGACGCGGCACGGAGCAAGACGAAGTAGACACCCGAGCCGACGAGCCGCTGCGGACGGTGCCAGCTCAGGAAGTGGTCCCCCGCCTCGAGCGACGAGCGAGGAAACCCATGCAGCACACGTCCACGCACGTCGAGCAGCCGCAGCTCGACCGCGATGCGCCCAGGGCCCACGAGCGTGAAACCGATCGTCACCGATCCATCTGCTTCCACGCGTGGCGCATGCAAACGCGTGCTCGTCGCCGGGTGAGGGACGCGTACCCCCAAGGCTGCGGTAACGCGGTCCGACCCCACCGCGTCCGCCTGGACGACGCGATACCAATACGTGCGACCCGGCTCCACGTCCGGGTCGAGATACTCGGCCGGGCCGCTGCGTTTGAAATGCGCCAGATTCGCGAAGGGACCAGGCGCGGCTTCACCGCGCTGCAACAAGGCGCCGCTCCCGGATGTGGCGCGCAGGAGCCACGACAGGCGTACGCCGGCGGCCGTCACCGACGCCCGGAGATCCTCGACCGCGACCGGCACCTCGCTCCGGCGCCCGTAGATCACGTACCCCTCACCGACGCGCTGCGCCCCGTCCGGGCTCGCTGAGGGAGCCCCCACGACCAGGTCGACGACGCCGTCGTCATCGAGGTCACCGGCACCCGCGACGCTCCAGCCGGAGCGATCGCCTGCGGCAGCGCCCTCGATGATGAAGCCGTTCTCTCCGTCCAGACGCGATGGATCGATGAGGGCCGGGAAACCATCCCGGCTTCCGAAGATCACGTAGCACGCCCCCGCGCCAATTCGCTGTTGCGGCGAACCGAAGGGTGCGCCGACGGCGAGATCGTCGAGCCCGTCGCCGTTGACGTCGCCGACACCGGCGACGCTCAGTCCGAGCTGTGCACCGCTCGTGGGTCCGACGACGCGAAATCCGCGGTCGCCGTCGAACCAGGTGCGCTGAACGGAGGCACCGAAGCCCCCATCGCGCCCCAGGAGCACGAGGGCTTCGCCGGCTGCGATGCGTCCCTCGTGGGTCGCGAACGGCGCCCCCATGACGATGTCGCCAATGCCGTCACCATTCAGGTCTCCGGCGCCCGAGACGCTGAAACCGAGTTGTCCGCCAGCGCCGACGACGCGAAAGCCGTTGCTGCCATCGAGGGTGAAGAGGTCGAGCTGCACCGGCGTGGTCCCTTCGGAGCCGAAAAGCACGTAGCATTCGCCCACCCCGCTCTCGCCGAGTCGGGTGGCGCGCGGTGCGCCGATGAGAATGTCGTCGATGTCGTCGCCATTTACGTCACCGGCGGCGTCGATGCTCGCACCCGACCAATCCTGCTCCAGGACGCCAGCTGCCGTGAAACCGTTCGCACCGTCGAGTGTCGCGAGGTTGGCTGCGGCCAACCCGGCCTTGCCGAAAAGCACGTAGGTGGATCCAGCGCGCGACCGGTCGCCGGGGGACGCGCCGAGCGCGCCGAGAAGGAAGTCGGCGGTGCCATCGTGGTTGAAATCGCCTGCGCGCGAGACCGCGGCTCCCATCCGATCCTGCGGCTCGAGGCCGGTGACGAGGAAGCCGTCGCTTGCGTCGAGACCACGCAGCTGCAGGAGCTCCGGGAAGGTCGTCTTCGACCCGAAGACGACGTAGCTGCGTCCCGCCTCCGGGATCGCGTTTGGAGATCCGATGCCGGCGCCGATGATGAGGTCGTCGACGCCATCCACGTTGATGTCTCCGACGCCGGCGACGCTCATGCCGGAGAAATCCTCGCCGTAGCCCCCACGCATCGTGAAGCCGCGGGCGCCGCCGAGCGTCGCCAGGTCGACGAGGGCCGGGGAGCGTGTTCTTGCCCCGAAGAGAACGTAGCTCTCCCCCACCCAGTTCGTCCCTGAGCGCAGCGCGGTCGGCGCACCCACGACGAGGTCGTCGATCCCATCTCCATTGACGTCACCGGCGGCCGCGACGCTCTTGCACGCCTCATCGCGAGGTGCGACGCCGCGCAGGCGGAAGCCGGCGGAGCCGTCGAGCGCGGCCGCGTCGATCCGCGACGGGAAGGAATCGGAATGGGCGGGAAAGAAGGGCGCCGCACCGCCGCTGAACAGGATTGCCACGAGCCCACGAGCGACGGCACGGCGCATCATCACGCGGCGCTTGGGAGAATGCACGGAGGACTCCTCCGGCGCCGAAACGGCTGCAAATCCGCAGATTGCACCCTTACGGGGTTGGGGCCTGCGGCTGGACGCGTCAGCGAGGCCTTCAATATGCCGCGACCGAGGCGTGGGCGCAAGTCCAGCAAAGCGTCTGATTCCCCTTGTCGAGAACGTCGTTGAAGAGTCGCTTCAGCTCCTTGTCGCGCCTCACCTGGGTGCCTCCTGAAGTGCGTCACACAGGTCTGGGGCGAGTTTCATTGCTCTCCTTGGTTCTCGAACTCGAGCTCCCACACGCACAAGTCGCGTTCTCGTGCCGCGCGTTCCGAGTAGCGTCGGGCTATGCGGGGCAGGATCTCACCGCTTTGCTCCGGCGCATCCACGATTCCCTGGATGCCTCGCTCGTCTCCATCCGGACGGACTCGTGGGAGTGCCTCGATCTCACGCTCCAGATCGTCTAGAGGGTAGTGGGATGCGACGACCAGAATGGTTTCCGTGCCCCCCGCACTGGTGACCAGCCAGCGCGACGACTCCGCAGGAAGCCGATGCGAGCGATTCGCAGCCAGTGGGTTCGTCAACCCTCCTCGAGTTGGGAAGAGTACGGCGAATACACCGTCTGCGTCCTCGGCAAAGACGTACACGTGCATCTCTTTAGTACCGTGAACGAGGAGCGACAACAGATCGTCCGGATGGACTGCGGCCCCCTGTTCTACACGTCTGTGACCTGCAGCATCCTGCACGTACAGCTCCGTCTGCACCTCGAGCCGTGGTGCGAAAAGCCAGGGAGCGAAAAAGAGCCCTCCAAAAACGATGACGAACAGCACGATTGTAGCAAGACCACGCACGAGCACGCGACGGCCACGCCTCCACCGGTTCTTCGTTTCCAGCGTCGTCGGCCGCTCAGAGATCGCTTCGGCCACACGATGGATGATCTGATCGTCAGCGTTGTGCCCCACACTCCATCACCTCGGCCATGCGAAGGAATCGCCTGCTTCACCACACCCGCGGCGGGTCCGGTGTCGAGCTGCCTCCTGCCTCCGCGCCTTCGGTAGAGCGCCCCTCGCGACAGCTGGTTGCGAGCGCCCTCATCGCCGCCGCGGACCCCGCAGCGTCGTGGATCGATTCGGAACGCGTCCATTATGCCACTCCAGTGGACGTCGGTCTATTCGCCGCCTCCTTTGCGTTTGAAGCGGCTTGCACGCGGTATCGACCACGTGCCGTGCTACAGCGATGCCTCGAGAGAGTGCCACCACTGCCAAATCCGCTTGCGCAGCTGGGGCATGCTCGCAGCTGCCAGCACGGGTTCCTCCGCGCACAAGAAAGTGGGAATTGCCAACAACTGACCCTCCGATTCGAAGTGGATCTCGAAGCCCAGGTACCGATCCACCACTTTGAGCTCGAACAAAAGGCTGTCGCTCATCACAGGACCTCCCCTAACCAGCTGTCGTTGTGTCGATTGCGACGTCTCTTTTGCGTCGCCTCTGAGATTCCAACGAGTCACGTGGGCCGCTTCGGGGAGGTGTCGGCTGCAAACGCCGGCTGGCCCGCGGCCCGCTTCCGAGGCGACGGGTTGGGCGGGTGGTCGCGTGCGAGCGGGACAAACACAGAGAATGACGCGCAAACCCTGTACGCAGAAGCCTCTGGAGTTGCAGCGTCGACCGCAGCGTTGACACTCCGGGTGCACGACAATAGGATGCTCACAGTTCCGCACGACAGTCTGAGTCTGGTCACTCCTGCAAAAGGATGGGACTGCGATGTTTCCCATGAAGGCCGGCGCCCGACGGGACGCTCTGCGCGTCTTGCCGTTTCTGATCGGCGTCCTCGTATGCGTTTTCTCGTCGCAGAGCACGGGTCAGGAAAGTCGTGCGCCAGCGAAAAAGAACCTGCAATTCAGCGCTCCGAGCACGCAGACCGAGCATGGTGGCACCGTACGTTTGACGCCCACCACGCTGAGCGAGTGGCTCGTGTATCAGGAAGACCAATACCTGGATCTCTTGGAGGAGCAAGGCGGCGTGACGCCAGCTGAACCGCGAGGGGGTGGGCAAAAGATCTACAACAAGGTCGCACCCTGCGTCGTCGCGGTGCGAACGTGGGCTGGCCACGGTACGGGATTCCTGATCGACAGGGAGGGGCTCATCCTCACGAATTACCACGTCATCCACACCGGTACGTTTGTCGATGCAGAAGTTCCTGCATCGTATGCCTGGGTCCACATGGGCAGAATGCAGGAGTCCGGAAGAATGGAGCGTGTGTCAGAAGTCCCTGCACTTGTGCTGGCGGTCGACCCTGCGCGTGACCTGGCACTGCTCAAGCTGCAGAGAGTTCCCGAGGGACTGAATCGTCTGCCAAGAGTGGAGCTGGCGCGGCACGGACCGAAGCCTGGCCAGGAGTGCTCGATCGTTGGTCATCCCTCCAGCGGCATGCTCTGGACGTATCGGGACGGTCTCGTTTCGGCACTCGGACAGAGCCCGCACGACATCGTCAACTTCCTGCTTCCACGCCTCGGTGCTGAGGGGGCGGAGCGCGAGCAGGTCGAGGCCATGTTCGATTCGCTGCAAACGTTTGATATTGTCTTGAGCAGCTGTCTCGCAAATCCTGGCGACTCAGGGGGGCCACTCGTCGACAGGCGCGGTCGTCTGATCGGGGTGACGTTTGCGATCCCGGGCAATCCGTCGGAGCAGAAGTTCACCTACCACATTGCCCTGTCCGAGATACGCGCTTTCCTCGACGAGGCGGCGCAGACGCCGATCCTGCTGATCCCCGACGCCTGGCAGATCGGTCCAATGCTGCGGATCGTTCAACGGAACGTCCTGATCGGTGGCGGACCGGGATGGCAACAGATCCTCTTCGACGTCGACACGGACACGCCCCTCGAGCTGCTGGAGCAGCGAGACTTCAACGGACTCGTGGGGGCGCGTGGTTTCGATGCGGAGGTGGCACTGCACGGTTACCGCAATCGTAGGTTGGCTTTCTACGACACCGACAACAACGGGGAGATGAACGTGGTCCTGGTCGATCACGACGAGGACGACGCGGCAGACTTCCGGTATCGCCTCGAGGCGCAAGGTCGCTGGCACCTGGACGCGGACATCAACAGCAAGTGGCTGGATCCAGACTTGTGCGGGCCGCTCGCCCAGCCTCTCCGGGACCTCTTGATCCAGCTGGAAATCACGGAATGAGATTTCGTACGAGCGCACGGGGTCGGGGTCGGACCGTGACGACCGGGAGCTTGCGCCTCCAGCGACCGGCGAGTTGCAGGGTGGCCAACTTTTGCGTGCCCAGTCCGACCTCGGAGCCGACGAACTCGACGCGCCCATTGCGCAGCAAGAGGCAGCGACGAAACCGTAGCGTGGCAGCCTCCGAATGATCCGCAGCTCCCGTCCCGCGGGAGGGTCCCAGCAGCACCGCAAACTCAGTGGACACGACGGGTGTGGATGGAGCCGGATTCACGATGGGCGTCCACACCATCCTCCACGGCGCCACAGCGTCAAAGCCGCGGCAACCGCAACGGGCGCGACGATCCGTGGTTCTCTCCCCCGAAATCTGCTCCGGGCTCCGTTGAACCCAGGACGGTTGGAACGGAGCCGGAGAGGCCGGCGACGGGAACCGGCCAAGCACGGGAGAGAAATCAATGTTTACGAAAGTCAACACCAAGTCGCTTTTGGCAATCGCGATCATCGCCACGATCACTGCGAGCTCGGGTTGCAGGACGTTGGTCACGGGTCCAGAAGTTCAGGAGGCCACCCCTGAGAAGGCCATACCCGTTCCTGGTTTCCCCCCCGCTGAGGACTTGACCGGTGACGGTTATGTGGACGCTTCGGATCTCTCCTACTTTGCGTACGCCGTGTCGCAGGGCGACGTGACCCTCGACGGGAAGGTCAACGCTGCTGACAAGGCTCGGATGGATTGGGCGATGGGGAAGGCGTACCCGGCCGATTTGGAAGGCCAGGATGCGTCGGTGGTATCGCGGGCCGCGTTCCTCATCCCCTGTGACTTCGACAACAACCAGATCATCGATGCTTCCGACCTGGCGTTCTTTGCAACATTGATGGTGATGTGT
>CP070763.1:920853-927556 GCA_020349025.1 Candidatus Latescibacterota bacterium
CTGGATGGCGTCCAGCACGTGTGGACCGCGGCCGACATTCCCGGCGGCGACAACTACGTGGGGATGCTCGTGCGCGACCAGCGCATCCTCGTCCCCGTCGGCGAGAGCGTGAAGGCGGTCGGCGACGCCGTCGCGCTCGTTGCTGCCGAGACGCTGGAGCGCGCCCGCGCGGGCGCGGCCGCCGTCGAGGTACGCTACGACGTGCTCCCGGGTGTCTTCGACGCCGCCTCCGCGCTCGAGCCGGATGCCCCCGTCGTGCACCCGGAGATCCGCGATTCGGTCGATCCGAAGCGCCGCAATCTCATCCACAAGCAGCACATCCACAAGGGCAACGGCATCGACTCGCAACAGGACATCGAGCGGCTCTTCGCGACCGCATCGCAGCGCGGTTGGCGTGTCGTCGAGGGCACCTTCGGAACCGGTTTTCAGGATCACGCCCCACTCGAGCCCGAGGTGGCGCTGGCCGAGTGGGACGTGGAGCAGGAGAAGGTCGTGGTGTACGCCCCGGTGCAGCATGTCTTCTTCGGACGCCGCAACGTACGCGACGGCATCGGTCTCGGCAACAAGCAGGTGCGCATCATCGGCAGCGTCGTGGGTGGCGCCTACGGCAAGCGCGAGGATCCCTACGCCTACCCCTACTGCGCTCTGGCGACGTGGCTGACGAAACGCCCCACACGCATGCTGTGGACACGCGAGGAGACGCTCCAATACACGCAGAAGCGCCACGCGATCGAGGCCAACATGCGCGCGGCCGTCGACGCGGGGGGCAAGATCCAGGTGTTCCAGGCCCGCATCCTTCTCGATGGAGGCGCCTACCGCAGCTGGTCGAAGGAGATCTCGACCAAGTCGGCAGTCATGTGCAGCGGCCCCTACGAGATCCCCAACGCGTGGATCGACACCTACGGCGTGTACACGAACAACCCGCTCTGCGGTGCTTGCCGCGGCTTCGGCACAGCGAACACGATGTTCGCCACCGAGTCCTTCTGGGATCTGGTGTGTGACACGTGCGGCTTCGACAAGATCGAGTTCCGGCGCCAGAACTCGTTGCGCAAGGGCTCCGACACGGCGACGATGCACCGCTTCGACAAGGGTGTGCGCAACCTCGAGTGCCTCGACGCCGCAGCGCAAGAGTACGACTGGGGCCGCACGCGCCGGCGCCGCGAGGGGGACTGGGTGTACGGCAGCGGCATCGCCACGATCTGGTACGGCAATGGCTTCGGGCGTGGTGTCCGGGACGAGGGGCACCCGATCCTCGAGGTGAAGCCGGACGGTAAGCTGCACATCTGGGCTTCTTCGGTCGATTACGGCCAGGGCTCGAACACCGTGTTCACGCAGGTTGCGGCCGACGTCCTCGGCCTGCGACCCGATCAGGTCGTCGTGCACACGGCCGACAGC
The DNA here is from genome assembly GCA_020349025.1 of Candidatus Latescibacterota bacterium. GTDB lineage: Bacteria > Krumholzibacteriota > Krumholzibacteriia. The sequence goes on from CP070763.1 coordinate 922,249, forward strand.
GACCTGACGCCGAACTGCGGCTCCACGGTCGCAAGCCGCGTCACCGTCGTCGTCGGCAAGGCGGTCGACCTCACGGCGCGCGCGCTGCGAGAAGATCTCATGGCTGCGGCGGCCAAGCACCTGGACGCTGCGCCGAAGGAGCTCGACTGCGAAGGGGGCGCGATCTGGGTGCGAAGGAGTCCGGAGCGCCGCGTCGCTTTCGCTGAGGTGGCTGCGCGTTTGACCGAGCCGCTCATGCGCCAGGTGCCGAAGCTGAACCAGGAATTCTCCTCACCGCTCGACCCGGTCACGGGCGCCGGCAAGGCGTACTGGCCATACGTCTTCGGCACCCACATCGTCACCGCGGGCGTCAACCTCAAAACGGGCGCCGTCAAGCTGACCGAGTACGTCGCGGCGCACGACGTGGGCAAGGTGATCAACCCGCAGTCGTGCCGCGGCCAGGTCATCGGCGGTGCCGCCATGGGTGTCGGCTACGCGTTGACCGAGGAGCTGCAGCTCGACCGGGGACGTGTCATCAGCGACAACTTCGACGACTACGTCCTGCCGCGCTCCACCGACCTGCCCGACATGCAGGTGATCCTCGTCGAGGATCCGGAGCTCGACGGCGACCCCGCCTTTGGCCCGAACGGTGCCAAGGGAATCGGCGAACCGCCGACGATCGCCCCGGCGCCCGCCATCGTCTCCGCCCTCAACGACGCCTTGCGCGACTTCGGCATCCGCTTCAGCCGCATCCCCGTCACGCGCAAGCGCGTCCGCGCCGCGCTCGTCGAGGCCGGCGTCATGCAGAAGTGAAGGATCGGTTCGGCGATCGGTGCTAGTACTGCGGCATGGAGGGATCGACCGTCTGCGCCCAGGCCTTGATGCCGCCCGCCAGGTTGAGGACGCGCTCGTAGCCGAGCTGGCGGAGCAACGCCGCCGCTCTGGCGCTGCGGCCACCCATCTTGCAGTGCACGACGATCTCGCTGTCACGCGGCACCTCTTCGGCACGCTGCTGCAGCTGCCCGAGTGGGATCAGCGTTGCGCCATCGAGGTTGCAGATCTCCCACTCGACCGGCTCGCGCACGTCGAGGAGGTAGAGCGCGTCCCCCTGGTCGAGACGCTGCTTCAGCTGCACGGGTGTGATCTCGCCCTGCACGGCGCTGGCCTCCTGCGATTGCGGGGATTGCGGTGCGATGCCGCAGAACTCCGCGTAGTCGATGAGCTCGCGGATCGTGGGCGCCTCACCACACAACACGCACTGCGGGTTCTTGCGGAGCTTGAGCTGGCGGAAGCGCATCGCCAGCGCGTCGAAGAGCAGGAGCCGGCCGATGAGCGGCTCCCCCTGCTCCAGCAACAGTTTGAGCGTCTCGGTTGCCTGGATGCAACCCACGATTCCGGGGAGGACGCCCAGCACGCCGCCTTCGGCGCAGCTCGGCACCAGCCCGGGGGGTGGCGGCTCCTCGTAGAGGCAGCGATAACAAGGTCCCTTCTGCGCGCAGAAGACCGAGGCCTGCCCTTCGAAGCGGAAGATGCTGCCGTAAACGTTCGGCTTGCGCAGCAGCACGCAGGCGTCGTTCACCAGGTAGCGCGTGGGGAAGTTGTCGCTGCCATCGACGACGACGTCGTATGGCTTGAGGATCTCGAGCGCGTTCGCGGATTCGAGCATCAGCTCGTGTGTGTCGACCTGCACGTGCGGGTTGATGCCGCGCAGCCGCTCGCGCGCGACCTCGAGCTTCGAACGCCCGACGTCATCCGTGGCGTACGTCACCTGGCGCTGCAGGTTCGAGTAGTCCACGACGTCGAAGTCCACCAAGCCGAGGCGCCCGACGCCCGCAGCCGCGAGGTACATGCCGAGAGGCGCTCCCAGCCCGCCTGCGCCAACCAGCAAGACACTCGAGGCCTTGAGGCGCTTCTGCCCCTCCGGGCCGACTTCCGGCAGCGTGAGGTGGCGGCTGTAGCGCTGCAGCTCCTCGTTCGAGAGCTGCACACCCGCGGGAGCGTGCGTCGGATTCATGCGTCACCTCCTGCGGCAGTGTAACCCGTCTCGAGCTGGAGCACGGTGGCGTGTCGAATGGACGCGGGAGGAGTCGAACGAGGGGCGCACTATCTGGACCAGACCCCCGGAGTCCCCGATAGCCTTGGCCACTGGGTTGTCAAATCCAACACCTACGAAAGTCCCAGCAACATCGGCCTCACGGGGAGTCTGGCCACAGACAGTGTTTCGAGTTTGCAGCCCAGGCGCCCCTCGCGTCGCCACTCCATCGATGTGCGGGGCTCCATCGGAAGCTGAAACGACGAGGGCGCCGGTCGGGAGCGCGGCGGAGGAGGGGTTCCGCGCTGGCTGGGGTCCGCGGCTCGTCCAGACTGCGCACCGAGCCGTGACGAAGGCCCAAGTGCACATCGGACAGCCACATAGAAGCTCCCGAGGTCGTCGATCCGAGGCAGCACAGAAGTCGTGCAGTGCCTTGAAACCGGGGCTATTATACCAGCCGCTCGCTGAGGGCGTCCACCGGAGGCCCAGGAGCGCCGGCAGGCCTCGATCCTGGGCACGCCGAACGTCGGCGGGTGTTCCTGATCCGGGGGTGGGGACGATGAAGATCCTGGTGCTGGGCGCTGGCAAGCAGGGTGGCGCCGCCGCGTTCGACCTGCTTCGCAATCCAGAGGTGGAGCAGGTCGGCGTTGCCGATGCCGACTCGGAGTCGCTCGAAGCCACCCAGGCGCGCCTGAGCGACCGTCGCATTCTCCTGCACCACGTCGACGTCATCGACACCGAGTCCGCTGTCGAGCTTCTCGGGCCGTACGACGCCTGCCTCAACGCGGTGAGCTACTGGTACAACCTCGACGTCACGCGCGCCGCCATCGAGGCGAAGACGCACGTCTGCGACCTCGGTGGGAGCAGCGAGGTGGTGTCGCAGCAGCTCAAGCTCGACACCTCGGCGTTCGAGGCGGGTGTGACGATCGTCCCCGATTGCGGCCTGGCTCCCGGGCTGGCGACGATCCTGGCGGCGCACGGCATCCGCCGGCTCGACGAGGCCAATTCGGTCCACATTCGCGTGGGCGACCTGCCGCAGACGCCGAGTCCCCCCTTCAGCTACCAGCTCGGTTCCCCGGTCCAGGGGCTGATCGACAAGTACTCCGAGCGCGCCGTGCTCATTCGGGACGGCGTACGTCTCGCGGTCGAGCCGCTGACCGAGGTGGAGGAGCTCGAGTTTCCAGAGCCGTTCGGCAAGCTCGAGGCCTTCAACACCGCGGGGGGCTTGTCGACGCTCGCCAGCACTTTCGCCGGCAAGGTGCGCAACCTCGACTACAAGACGATTCGCTATCCGGGTCACTGCGCCATGATGCGGCCGCTGCGCGAGCTCGGCTTCTTCGCTCGCGAGCCGATCCAGGTCGGCGACCAGGAGGTGCGCCCGCGCGAGCTCGCGGCGCGCATTCTCGGTGACGCGCTGCGCGGCGATGATCCGGACATCGTCCTGGTGCGCGTCACGGTTGCGGGCACCAAGTTCGGTGGGCGCCGTCGACTCGAGTACGAGCTCGTGGACCGGGCCGACGAAACCACGGGCATGTCGGCGCTCATGCGCTGCACCTCCTTCACGGCCAGCGCGATCGCGCAGATGCTGGCACGTGGCCGCATCGATCGTCACGGAGTCGTGCCACAGGAGCGTTGCGTTCCGGCCGAAGAGCTCATCGGCGAGCTGCGCGAGCGCGGCCTCAAGATCGTCCAGCGGCAGTCGTGAGCAGCTACCCCCCGGCCTCGAACTGGAGGGACGCGGAGTTGATGCAGTAGCGCTTGCCCGTGGGCGCCGGGCCGTCGTCGAAGACGTGACCGAGATGCGCGTCACACTGGGCGCAGCGGACCTCGATCCGACGCATCCCGTAGCTGTCGTCCTGGAGCAGTTGGACGCGCGCCGGATCCAGCGCCTCGAAGAAGCTGGGCCAGCCGCTGCCGGAATCGAACTTCGTGTCGGAGCCGAAGAGATTCTGGCCGCAGCAGACGCACCGGTAGAGGCCGGCCTGTTTGTTGTCGACGTACTCCCCGGTGAATGGCGGCTCGGTCCCCCCCTCGCGGGTGACGTGGTACTGCATCGGAGTCAGGGACTGACGCCACTCCTCTTCGCTGCGCTCGACCTCGTTGCTCATGACTCCCTCCCGCTGCAGCAGAAAGTGCACCACCGAACGCAACTTGCATCACACACGGATCGCGCTACACTACAATGAGAGAAGTGTGTGGTGCGACGCAAGCCTGGCCGCCGCAATGCTCTCGGACCCGCGTGTGCCGGTCGCTCCCAGCTGGTATATCTGGTATGTTTCGTATGCTTCTTGCAGCCCCCCCGCCTCGGGGCTCTCGGTGCCTCTGGCGACCCCGTGATGGAGGGATGATGCCCAAGCGAGCCTTCGCCGCCCTGCTGCTCCTCCTCCCGGCGCAGCTTCTCGCACAGCCGGATCCGCGTACGGATCGGAGCTGGCTCGACGGCTTCTGCATGGTCGTTCTCGAGAGCGAGGACGTCGGCTCGCTGCACGCAGCGCATGCCTTGATCCGCTCTCGGGGCGGTCGCATCGCCATTCTCTCGCCTCCCTCGCTGCTGTTCGGCTGGATTCCGCAGCAGGAGCGGGCCGGGTTGATCGGTCAGGCCAGCATTCGCGACATCCACGCGCAGGAGGTGCCGCCAGGCCGGGTGCCGATCCCCGACGCCCCCACCCGACACATGGTGGAGTTCTTCAACGCGGTGCAGCGCGGCGAGATGCGGGAGCGCGCCGAGATCCGCAAGACGCCGCCGGCGCCGCCGACATCGGGTGACGTCCTGGCGCGCGAGCCGGCCGAGGAGTGGGCCTATCTCGAGAACCTGCGCGCCAACGGCTTCGATGTCGGGACGCTGGCACAGCGCGGGCTGCTCGTCGGCAAAGCGGCGCCGGACGACGCCATCCAGGGGAACAGCGATCGCATGACCGGCACCGTGACGGTCTCGCTTCTGTTCGTCGAGAGCGACGGCTCGGGAGCGGATCCCGACCTGTACGATTGGACCGACGAGCATGTGCAGCAGTATGTGAACGGTGTCAACACCGGTCTGGCGTGGTGGACGTCGCAAGCGGAGCTCAACAACGACTGCTGGGTGGCGTTCTTCGTCCGCTGGATCCCGCCGACCGACGTGCGCAACCATCAGTGGCGTGAGATGACGCTGCATCCGTCCGGTGACGTGGCCGGCATGGTGAGCGTGATCATGGCCAACCACGGGTTCGGCTCCGGCAATCACTTCTCCCGTGTCGATGCATTCAACACGGCACAGCGCGCGACCTACGGGACCGACTGGGCGTACACCGCGTTCATCGC
>CP070763.1:927656-934945 GCA_020349025.1 Candidatus Latescibacterota bacterium
CTGCTTCTGTTCGTCGCTCAGACCCAGCTCGGCGAATGGCCCGTGACCCATGCCACCGTGAGGTCCCCTGCCGTCACGCGGTCCCATCCCGTCGCCTGGACCGTGCGGGCCGCGGCGCCCGTGGAAGCGCTGCGGGCCTTCACCGTCGGCGAGGCGCTGCGACGCTTGCTCCCGAACGACGCGGATCACGCCGATCAGCTGCTCGCGATCGAGCACTCCGGCGCTCTCGGCGATGAACTCCATCACCGGAGACACACCGGGAGCGACCACTCCTCGGGACGCCTCCGCCTGGTGCCAGCGCTCGACGACCGGCGCCAGCTTGGAGGCTTGCGCGTCGCTCATCTCGACCGAAGCGCGGAAAGTGTCGACCGTGGGCAGCGAGGCGGGAGTCGCCGCCGTCTCGAGCTCGGTCGACGATTCCAGGCAGCCACTGCCCGCCAGAATCAGCGCGAGCCCGATCATCCCGAGCGTCGCCCCTCGAATCCGCTTCGAAGCTCGCTTGCTCTTCATGTCCCTTCCTCCTTGGTGTCGCGACGCAGGCTGCCGCGGTGTCTCAGTGGGCTCGCGAGGTGCCGGATGCCGTGTCCGACTCACCCCTGTGACCCACGCAAGAAGATACGGATGAGATGTTGCAGATCTGTGTCAGGGGCTTGGAAAATCCGTGGATTCAGCGCTCGGACCCGGCTGGCAGGTCGACCTCGATCACGGCGCCCGTGGGCTCGCGGTTGTGGGCGCGGACTTCGCCGCCGTGGCTGACGACGATCTCCTTGACGATCGCGAGACCGAGGCCGCTGCCATCGGTAGCGCCCGCGCGCCGGCCGCGGAAGAAGCGGTCGAACACGTGCTCCAGCTCCTCCGCCGGGAAACCGGGCCCATCATCCGACACCGTCAGTCGATAACGCAGGCCGCTGTCGTGCGGCACGGCCTCGAGCCCCATCGTGACGCTGCTGCCCGCCGGCACGTAGCGCAGCGCGTTCACGAGCAGGTTGTCCACCACCTGCTCCATGCGGCGGCCATCCGCCATCACCCACGCCGGCTCCTCGGAGCCAAGCCACTCGATCTCAACGCGGGCATCGTCGAACTGCGACCTGAAACGATTCATCGTGTTGCGGCACAGCGCCGTCCAGTCGAGGCGTTCCTTCGCCATCTGCACGGCTCCCGCCTCGAGCCGCGTCAGTTCCATCAGGTCTTCGATGAGAAGAGCAACGCGCTGCGACGCATCGACGACGTTCTGCAGGTAGGCACGTCGCTCACCGGGCGAGATGTCGACGGACTTGTCGAGAAGCGTCTCCGTGTAGCCGCGAATCGAGGTCAACGGTGTCGCCAGCTCGTGCGAGATGTCGGCGAAGAGCTGCCGGCGCTGGCGATCGTTCTCCTCCAGCGTCGCCTTGGCGAGCGCAAGGCGTTCCGTCATCACGTTCAGCGCCGAGCCCAACCGACCAATCTCGTCGCGGCCCGGGTCGTCGACGCGCGCGTTCAGATTCCCATCGGCAACGCGCACGGCCAGCTTCTCGAGCTCACGGATTCGGCGCAGGATGTGACGAAACATCAAGAGTCCCGCGAGGGCGGACACCAGAACCGCGAGCGGTACGAAGAACAGCAGACGCATGGAGCGGTCGCCGAACGCCGATCCCGGAAAACGCGGCGGCAACCCGAAGCGAACCGCGACCACTTCACCCGCTGGACCCGCTGGGCCGGTCACCGGCGTCCGCGCCAGAATCTCCGGTCGCGGTCGCTGCCGCGGATCGGGGCCCGGAGGTGGTTCCGCTCCGGGTGGTGCGTCTGGTGGCGGCGGCCTGCGGGGCTCGCGCCCGCGACGTCCGAACGGCGGCTCCGCTCCTACCTCACCCTCGAGGAAAGCTCCGAGCCAGACCGCAAGACGGCGCGGGAAGCGTGACGGCGTCGTCACCTTGCCGGTGGCATCGCGATAGAAGAAGAGCGGCTCCGGCCCGCGCGCAACCGGGCCCCGTCCCGGACCCGCGGGAGTGTAGGCATCCAGAATGGACGCCAAGTCACCTTCCGCTTCGAGCGCCTCGGCAAGACGCAGCGCGATCTCGCGTGCCTGGATTTCGGCACGCCCGCGAGCGAGTCGATCCATGACCGACCGCCCCATCGTGACCAGGGCGACACCCTGGAGCAACGCTGCGATCACCAGGACACCCAGGAAGGCGCCCGCGAAGGTCACGAACAAGCTCGGAGAGCGGAGACGTCGAATCATGTCCGTTGCTCGGCGAATCGGTACCCGGCGCCCCAGACGGTCTGCACGTAGCGCGGCTTGCTGGGCTCCGGCTCCAGCTTCTTTCGCAGCCGGCTGATGATGCTGTCGATGGAGCGCGCGTCGACGATGCGGTCGTGGCCCCACACCTGGCTCATCAACGCCTCGCGACTGAAGACGCGCCCCGGGCGCGAGACGAGGAAGAAGAGGAGATCGAACTCCAGGCTCGTGGTCTCGATCACCTTGCCTTCGAGTCGCACCTCGCGGCGCCCGCCGTCGATCTGCAGCGCCCCCTGCTCGAGCACGGCTTCCTGCGGGGCCTGCGCCGAGCGCCGCAGGATCGCACGCACGCGTGCCACGAGCTCCTGTGGGCTGAACGGCTTCGTGACGTAATCGTCGGCACCGAGCTCGAAGCCGAGAACCTTGTCGCTGTCACTGGCGCGAGCCGTCAGCATCAGAATCGGGACGTGACTCCGGCGGCGCACTCGACGTGTGAACTCGTGACCGTCGATTCCGGGAAGCGTGATGTCCAGAACCACGAGCTTCGGTTCCGTGCGTTCGAAGAGTTCGAGACCCGATTCGCCATCCTCAGCGTGCTCGCACGCGAACCCCGCCGTCTCGAAGTTCTTCGAAACGAGCGTCGCAATGGCAGGATCATCTTCCACAATCAGGATCAGGGGCTTCATATCCCCATGCTCCGGAAGCGCACGCTCGAAGTCAACCCGAGGTGCCCGGTTTGCGATGCCAACCCTTTTGAATGTTGCAGAAGTGTGGCAGCGACGCCTGCGGCTGCGCTTGACGCCGCTGCGCGCGGATTGCGCGCGACGTCCGCTCTCGGTAGCCTCTCGTGGTCGAACGTCGAGAGGCCGTCCCTGTCCCTGTGCGGCTGGACGCCCACATCAACGGAGGATTCGTGCGAACCCGTCGATTCGTCGCGCTCGCGGCCGGTGCCTGCCTGCTGGCTGGACTCGTGCCGCCGAAGATCGCGCCGGCTGCGCAGAGCTCCGCGACGCCCGCGGCACTCCCGGACGCGGTTCTCACCGACCGCACCGCGGCGCGGTTGGGTGTCGCCGTCGGGGACACGGTGGAGATTGCCGCCAACGCGGCCTTGCGCGACGCAGGCCGCTTCATCGTCGGCGGGATCTACAGGCCGCACGCGGACCCTTTCGAGGTTGGACACGAGCAACTGCACGTCACGCTGCACCTCCCCGACCTCGAGCGCCTCATGCAGGTGGACGATCGAGTCGACCGCTTCACCGCAAAGCTGAGTGATCCCGCCGCAGCGAGGCGCGTCGCCGACGAGATCAACGCGCTCCGAATTGGCGTGGCGGCCTACACGTCGCAGCAGCTGGCCGATGCCAACTCCTCCACCTTCGTCGTCATCTCGCAGTTCCACAAGGCGATTGGCGTGGTATCGATGCTCGCCGGGCTCGTCTTCCTGATCGCGATCATGGTGCTGAAGGTGGAGGAGATGCGCCGCGTACTCGGCGTGTTGCGCCTCATCGGGATCTCGCGCCGCACCGTGCTGCGCAGCGTGCTCCTGATCGCCGCACTCGTCTCCCTCTTGGGCAGCGTCGTCGGGATCGGCCTGGCCCACATCGCGGTCGCCATCATCAATCCGGCGTCCCAGGCGCGTTACGACACAGACTTGATCTTCGCCCACATCACGCCCGGGATCGTGGTCCTGGCCGTGGGACTCGCCATTCCGATGGGGCTCCTCGCGGGTTGGCTCGTGGCGCGCCGGATCGTGCACGGCAACCCACTCGATCAGATCGGCAGGTGAGATGGTCGGCTTCCTGGCGATACGCGGCCTCTTCCGCCACCCGGCGCGCACACTCCTGGGTGTGCTCGGCGTGGGGGTGGCCGGTGCGCTCCTGCTCGACATGCAGATGCTGTCGCGGGGCTTGCAGGCGAGCTTGCACCGCATCCTCAAGGAGGTCGGCTACGAGGTGCGCGTGACGCCGCGCGGTACGCTCCCGTTCGACACCGATGCCACCTTTCCGGATGGACATCGGATCGCGGCGGCGATCACAGCCCACCCGGGCGTCGATCACGCGGCTCCGATTCTCGGCGGCTCGGTCTACGCGGCACGTGCAGGTCGCGAACCGGTCTCCGCCTTCGTGTACGGAATGGACCCGCCCACGCAGGCGTTGTGGCGCGTCCTCGACGGGCGCGATCTGGCGCCGAGCGACAGCATGTACGCGGTGGTGAGCCCGGCGTTGGCCGCCGCGCTCGGCTTGAGCATCGGGGACTCGCTCCACGCCGCGGGCGAGTACACCTCGCAACTCGGCATGCTGCGCTCACCACGCATCTACGTCGTGACAGGGATCGCCGAGTTCCACTTCGACCTGCGCACGCAGCGCAGCTTCGCGATCGGGACGCGTGAAGCGCAACACCTGCGCAACGAGGTTGCGCGCGACGGCCTGTCGCTGATCGCCGTAGCTCTCGACGACCAGACCTCGGGTGATGCCGTTTCGGCTTGGGTCCGCGACACCTTCCCCGAGGTGGAGGCTTTCTCGGTGGTCGAGGCACTCGACGCCGTCCAGGGACAGCTGGCGTACTTCAACCTCTTCTCGCTCGTCCTCGGCAGCGTGAGCATGGTCGTCTGCGTGCTCCTGGTCGGAACCATGGTCGCTCTCTCCATCAGCGAGCGCCTGGGCGAGCTCGCCATTCTGCGCGCCATCGGCCTGCGACGGCGGCGGCTGGTCTCGATGGTGTTCCTGGAGAGCCTGGCCCTCGTGCTCTTGTCGATGCCGATCGCCTTCGGCGCGGGGCACCTGATCTCTCTGTGGCTCGATGCCATCCTCACGCGCGCCCCCAGTATCCCGGTCGACATGAGCTTCTTTGTTTTCACGCGACGCGCCGCGCTGCGCACGTTGGCCCTTCTGTTCCTCTCCGGCTCGATCGCGGGTCTCTACCCGGCGCTCCTGGTGGCACGCCTGCGCATTGCGCCAACGCTGCACTCCGAGGTGATGGGATGAGCGAACGACTCGTGAGCGCACGCGACCTGGCGAAGGACTACCAGCTGGACGGCTTCGCCATCCACGCCCTGCGCTCGGTCACGCTCGAGGTGCACGCGGGGGAGTTCATTTCGATCATGGGTGCGTCCGGTTGCGGCAAGTCGACGCTGCTCCACATTCTGGGTGCCGTCGACGTCCCGTCCGCTGGCGAGTTGACGCTCTTCGGCCGCAACGCGGCAGAGCTCACGGATGCCGAACGCACGGCGCTGCGATTGCACCACCTGGGGTTCGTTTTCCAACGCTTCTTCCTGCTGCCGATGCTGACCGCGGCGGAGAACGTCATGCTCCCGCTCATGGAGGCGGGGCTCGCGCGCCGGCAACGCGAGGAGCGCGTGCACGAGGTGATGGAGTACGTCGGTCTCGCGCAGCGCATGCGTCACAAGCCGGGGCAGCTCTCGGGTGGCGAGCAGCAACGCGTCGCCATTGCGCGGGCGCTCGTCAACCGGCCGCAGCTCCTTCTCGCCGACGAGCCCACCGGCGAGCTGGACGAGGCCACGGGGGAGCAGATTGCGGAGCTCTTGCAGAGGCTGCACGCCGACGGCACCGCGATCGTCCTGGTCACGCACAACCCGGAGCTCGCGGCTCGCGCCACGCGCCAGCTGCGCATGCGCGACGGCCAGATCGAACCTCCCATGGAAGGCGCTCCATGATTGGCATGCTGGCACGACGTACGCTTGGCGATCGGCCGCGCCGCACCGCGATCCTGCTTCTCGGTCTCGGCATTGCCGTGGGCGTCATGATCACACTCCTCTCCATCGGCGAGGCAGTGCTGGAGCAGGCGCGCGACAAGGATCTCGTCGGGGGCGGCGATCTCGTTCTGCTTCCAGCCGGCATCGACGTCGACGTCATGAAGGTGGGCGGATCCACCGGCATGTACTACTTGCTGGAGAACGCGCGTTTCCTCTTCCGGCAGGTGCTCTCCGGTCCGCGACTGGCGCCGTCGTTTGCGGCGGTGAAACCGGAGTACTCGCAGCTCCCGTTGGCCGCTGTCTCCCCCGCCCTGGTCGAGAAGGTGCTCTACGTGCGCAAGGTGGGGGACGCGGGGCGCGAGCCGATGCAGGTGCTGGCGCACGGCTACGTCCCCAGCCTCGATGCCGCCGTGGGTGGCCCCACCGTCGAGTTCGCGCGCCAGGGTATCGAATGGCGCGACCACCACGCCGATCGCATGTGGACCGACCCGCCGACCGACTCGCTGTTCAACTGGATGGACCGCTTTCATCTGCCCCCACCCGATCAACCCGATCTCGATCGTTGGGGCGAGTGGCTTTACTTCAATTTCACCGACCCCGCCTCGGGAGCGTTCGGATACGTGAGCTACATCGTCGGCAACGACATCGCGGCGGGCCGGGGACGCGCGGGCACGCTCGTGCAGATCAAGCGACCCGGCGAGCCAGCGCGCAAGTTCGGCGACGACGTTCCCTTCGCCGCTCGCGACATGTCGCTCGCGCGCGTCGACCTGCGCATCGGCACGGAGTCGACGGCCCGCTTTGTGCATGGTGCCTGGCGCCTGCGTTTCGGTTTCGCGCACGCGGAGGGCCCGGTCCGCGGCAACCTGATCGTGCGACCGTTCCTCGATCTGCACTACCCCCCCTTCCTCATCCACGAGAGTGAGCGCTTCATCTCTGGCTACACGGTGCCGGCGCTGCGCACGCTCGTGTCGGGAAGCATCGAGGTCCCTGGCGCTCGGCTCGACCTGGACGAGGCGATCGGCTACCACGACCACAACTGGGGCACGTGGCGAAACGTCCACTGGGATTGGGGGACGGCGAGCAACGACGAGTATGCGCTGCTCTACGGTCGCGTCCAGCACCCGGAGCTCGAGCCGGGACGCGCCGGTGCGGGGATCTTCCTCATGCTGTCACGGGCGCGACACGGGAATGAGCGCGGTGGCATGCTCGCGCTCTTCCAGCCGCGAAGCATCGTGTATGAATGGGACGAAGCGGAGGAGCTGCCAGGAAATCCGGCCCGCACACCGCGAAGCCTGCGGATGCGGGCTCGGGGGCGAGGCGGCCCAGCCGCTGTGTTGCCTTCCGGATCGAACGCTGCTCTCGTCG
>CP070763.1:935045-1002964 GCA_020349025.1 Candidatus Latescibacterota bacterium
GGAGGATCCGCACGGTGCGGGCTTGCTGCGCGCGGTGTTGCGCAGTGGCGTTCAGATCGAGCCCGATCTGCACGTCTTGGCGCGCGCTCTCTATGAGAATCGCGATCTGGCGGCGGAAGTCCCCATGCCGCCCGTCGCGTCCGACCTGAGCGAGCAGATGCAGGCGCTACGCCGGGACAGCGAGGCCTGCCTGCGCCACGCGCTGGAGTTCTGCCACGACGAGCAGGACAAGGGTTTCGTGCAGCTGCGCGAGATCGCGCGTCGGCTCCAGGTGCTGGACGACCTCGAGCTGAGCAGCTGGCCCGTGGTGTTTCTGCAGGATCTCCGCATCCGCCCGCAGGCGGGACGCCGCGAGCATTGGGCGCCGGGAGCCGCCGAGCACAACAAAGCGATGCGCGCCGAGCTGCAGCAGCAGCTGGCGCTCTTGCGCCAGAGCATCGCGAACGGCGTGCTGCGCGACGCGCTGCGCTGGCTGCGGCGTTTCCTCGACGACTACGACGCCGAGAAGCGCCGACTCGGGATGCTCGACTTCCAGGACCTGCTGCTCCACGCGCGCCATCTCCTGCGCGACGACCTCGCCGTGCGCCAGGAGATGGGACGGCGCGTGCGCATGCTGTGTGTCGACGAGTTCCAGGACACCGATCCGCTGCAGGCGGAGCTGGCGCTGTTCCTGGCGGAGGAGGGAGCTCCCGCACCGCAGTGGCAGGATGTTCGCGTCGGTCCGAAGCTGCTTCTGGTCGGAGACCCGAGGCAATCGATCTACCGTTTTCGGCGCGCCGACCTCGTCGTCTACGACCGTTGCTGCGAGATCGTGCGTGCCTCGGGCGGTGAGGTGCTCGACATCCAACAGAACTTCCGCAGTCGACCCGCGGTGATCGAGTGGGTGAACGGTGTCTTCGAGCACCTCTTTTCCGACACTGGAGGCTCGGCGCCGCAGGCGCGTCACGTGCCCTTGGCCGCGCTCCCGGAACGCGGGGGTGGACCCGCAGTGTGGATCGTCGAGCCCTCGGCGGCAGAGGTGGCGGAACCGGACACGTGGCGCCAGCGAGAAGCGCAGGCGCTCGTGCGTCTGGTGCAGCGTGCGCTGTCGCAAGGGTGGCGTGTCAACGTCGCACAGGGTCGACGGACGCTGCGTCCGGGCGACATCGCTTTCCTTTTTGCACGCACACCCGGGATCGAGCTGTACGAAGATGCCCTGCGTGCGGCAGGTCTGCCCTTCCGTCAGGAGGGGGGGAAGCTCTTCTTTCAGCGCCAGGAGGTGCGCGACGTTCTTCAGGCGCTCTCGGCCATCGACGACCCGCAGGACGAGCTGGCGCTCGTGGCTGCGCTGCGATCCCCGTTGTTCGGCGCCACGGACACCGAGCTCTGGCTCCACCGGGCGCGCCATGGACGCTTCGACTACCTCGCGCCCGCGCGCGGATCGCCGCTCGCGGAGGCGCTCCAGCTTTTCGGGGAGCTGCATGCGCAACGTCACGAGCAGGGTGTGGCCGCGAGCGCGGCGCTGCTGCTGGCCCGCACCGGCGCGCGCTCGGTCTACGCCGCGCGACCCCATGGTGAGCGGGCGCTTGCGAACTTCGATCTCCTTCTGCACCACGCACGGCGTTTCGCCGAGGGGAGAGCTCTCGGGTTGCGCGAGTTCGTTCGGGCCCTGCGCGAGCTGGAGGATGATCCACCGCGTCTCGCGGAATGGTCACCCGAAGAGGAGGGCAGCGAGCAGGTGCGCCTGCTCACCGTGCACATGGCGAAGGGCCTGGAGTTCCCGTTCATCCTGCTCGCCAACCTGGCGTCGCGTGGCCACCCACAGCAGGCTCCACTCGTGTACGACCGTGCGAGCGGGCGCGTCGAAGTGCGCCTGCGAGCGTCGGACGTGCGGGCCCATCTCTCCACGGCGGGGTTCGACGCCGTGGCGGAGCTCGAGCGCGAGCGCGAGCTTGCCGAGGAGCGGCGTCTGCTCTACGTTGCCGCGACACGCGCGCGCGACTATCTCGCGCTCGGAGCCTTTCACGCCTCACGCGCCGAGGGGCTGCTCAAGCCCTTGCGCCAAGTGCCCGGGGCCTTGGGGGAGAGCCCGATACCGGGCCTGGGCGTCGCCGGGCGTCCAGGGCAAGAGAAGCCGGACGAATCCACCCGATGGTGCGTGATCGCGTCCGACGAGCTCGAGTCCGTCACGCCACCCCGGAGGTCACGCGCAGGCCATGCAGACGTCGAGCGCCTGCTGTCGGCGCGGAGTGCCTGGGAGATCGACGACGCGCGTCGGCGCCTTCGTGCGGCGGAGGAATCGACGCTGCTTTCGACCGATGCGGCTCTGCACGACACTGAATGTGGCTCCACAGACACGGAGCGTGTGGACCTTGTGACACATGCAGTGCTTGTGCAGATCCCACTCGACATTGACTCGAACGAGCTCGAATCGCGCGCGAAAGAGGCAGCCGAGCGCATGGGTGCGCGCCCCGATCTCGTCGTGCCTCTCGTGATGCAGGCGCACTCGAGCGCGATCCGGGCGCGTGTCGCCGCCGCCCAGCGCGTCAGGCGTGGCGTGCGTCTACGCGCGCGCATCGGCTCCCACCTCGTCGAAGCCACACTCGATCTGCTGCTCGAGGATTCCGAGGGGTTGCGCTTGGTCGATTTCACGACGCGGGAGGAGGTGGAGGAGATGCAGCGCAGCGTGGTGCTGCGCGCTCTCGCGCTCGCCACGGCGGGTGTTGCACCTGTGGAGGCGGGCACCTTCTTCCTGAGAAGTGGGCACTATCTGCCAGTCGACGCTCTCGAAGAGCGCATGCAGCGACTCCGAAGCGAGCTGCAGGGTGTCCACTCCTGAGATCGGGTGCCCACGGGTTGGTCGAGCCTCGGGCAGGTGTGGCTCGATTTCATGCAGCGCGAAGGGGGAGGTCGCGGGGGCGGCGGGTTCGGGCGCACTCGCCTGGGCGGAAGTTCGCGGGCGGGAGATCGCCACGGGCCCTCGGTCGCATCCTTCGACCCATCCCAGCACCACTCTGACGTCTTCCGAGGGGGTCTGACCCCCCGCCCACGACTGCGTTCTGCAATCGCGGTCTGCAATTCAGGGGCCACGACGTCCGGAGACCGGTGCGGAATCCGCACTCGTGGAAAAAGGGACGCCCGGCCTGGGGCCGGGCGTCCTGATGCTGGGATGTGTCGCGACTACTGTTGCGCGTCGCGGATCTGACGCAGCTCCTCGCGGTTGATGACCGTCAGCTCCACGCGTCGGTTGCGGGCGCGGCCGTCCGCCGTGTCGTTGGAGGCCATCGGCAGCTCTTCACCGTAGCCGCGAACGCGCAGCTGCGCGCTCGAGATCTGCGGGAAGCGCCAGAGCAAGTAGTCCGTGACGGCTTGTGCACGCCGCTCGGAGAGGAGGCGGTTCGACTCCGCGCGCCCCGCCGAGTCGGTGTGACCGGCGATCTCCACGCGCAGCTGGGGCCAGCGCGACAGGATCTCGCCCGCCTCGTCGAGAACGGGGTAGCTCGACGGATCGAGCTCCGCTTTGCCACTGTGGAAGTTGACGCCCTGCAAACGCAAGCGCCCGGTGTCCAGTAGCTCGTATTCGGTCTCGGAGATCTGGCAACCCGACTCGTCGACGCGGGCGCCAACCGGTGTGTCGGGACAATTGTCGAGACCATCCACGACGCCATCGCTGTCGGAGTCGACCGGACAACCGCGATCGTCCACGACCGCGCCTGCGGGAGTGCTCATACAGACGTCGATGCCATCGAAGACACCGTCGCTGTCCGCATCGGTCGGGCAACCCTGCCCGTCGACCACGGCGCCCGTCGGTGTGTTCTTGCACTGATCGAGACCGTCCCAGACGCCATCCGTATCGCTGTCTGTCGGACAGCCCTGTGTGTCCACAAGGGCACCGCTCGGCGTCGCGGCGCAGAGGTCGTCGTTGTCTGTGACGCCATCACTGTCGCCGTCGCCATACTCGCGTGCGAACGGCAGGACAAGGCGGGCACTCACGGCGGTGTTCTGCAGCAGCTCGTTGCCGTTGCCGCTGCCGTCGTCATGCCCCAGCATGATCTGCTGCGCCTCGAGGCGCACGCCCAATCCGCTGCTTCCGGCGATCTTGATGCCACCACCGACTGCGCCGTACGGATCGGAGATGCTGCCGGCGGCGTCGGTCGTCATGTCCTCAGCGAAGCCACCACCGAACGTCAAGAAGGGACGCACGCGCGGATGACCGGTGAGGTCGATCGAAAAGCCGCCGCTGGCGAAGCCGATGTCGCGCACGTCTTGCGACGTGGTCGAAGGCAGCTCGTAGCGTGTCCAGCTACCTTGGGCATCGAAGAACACACGCGAAGAAAGAGCAACGCCGAGCCGAGCGCCAACGAGTGGCGAGACACGTTCGGTGAATCCGAGCTTCTGATCGGCAACGAAGGCACCGGCGTAGGGGCTGAACTCGACGTGAGTGCGTTTGATCTCGGCTGCAGCGGTCGCCGCAAAGAGCAGGACACACCCGGCCGAGATCAACAGGATACTGGTTTTCCTCTTCATCTCGGGATCCTCTCGATCCGGGCTCAGGCACGACACGACGCGACGCTTTTCCGACGCCGCGTCCCGTATCCGTGACGTGAGAGACATTCGTCGTGTACGGACTGTCGCAACACGATTGGCAAGAGACGTTCCGCGGCACGGCAGACGGGAGAAGCGCTGCGCGAACGTGCACGTGATGTCGCAACGGGTGTCATGAGGCAGTGCTGCAATCGCGGGGGCGGTGTCCGGAAACGCACGCAAGCGGGCGTTTGCGCGCGTCGACAGGAACAGAATGGAACGTCAAACGCGGGGGATGCGCGACACTCTATCGTGAGGAGCGAGGGGCTCGGGCCCGAGCACTGCGTCGCGCAGTGAAGACGAGATCGGTCGACGTCTCTGCGTGGAACTCGGCGCCCGACATGTCACCGAACCACTGTATTGATTCGAATCCGGCGTCGCGCAACGCCGGCTCGAGGTCGGAGCGCAGCCAGGCGCGATGAATGACCGAGCGCGAGGCCACCACCTCCACCGGTTCGTCCGACTGCGGTCGAACACGCAGCGTCGTCGGCATGAATTGAATACGTCCCGATTCCAACGGGCGGAGCAGACGCAAGAAGACGATCTCCGCTTCCTCCTCCTCGCGGAAGTTCAGTGGCAGATGTCGGACGCCACTGCCGAGGATGCGTTCGTAGTTCAGGATCTGCACGACGCATGTTCCATTCGAGAGGAGCACGGCGTGCAGGTGGCAGCAGAACGACTCGAGCTCCGCACTCTCGTGCAGGTGCACGAGCGTGTTGCCCAGGCAGATCGCCGCACCGAAGCGCTGCGCCAGGAGATCGGGAAGTGCCCGCAGGTCCCCTTGCAGGAAGCGCACGTCGGCGTCCCCCGACTGCCTCCTCGCCTCTTGCAGCTGCGCCTCGGAGCGGTCGATCCCCACCACCTGGAAGCCGGCGCGCGCAAAGTGGATCGCGTGCTCGCCGGTGCCGCAGCCGAGATCCAGAAGGGAGCGGGCGGGTGCCGCGGCGAAGAGCCGGAGCAGGAACGGCTCTTCGCGCCGGATTCGCTCCGGCCACGCGATCAAGCGCCGGTACTGCAGGCGCGCGTACGCATCGCCGGGATCGCTCGAAGACACGAATCGACACTCCTACAAGGGGTTAGAGAGCTCTACCGGGCGCGGCCGCGGCCCGCCTCCCGGGGCGCGGTGGACTCGCGCCGGAGTCGTTTCGATGTTATATTTCCGCGTCGGCTTCCAGTTCAAGGAGATGCGTATGTGCTCGCTCCGCTCGTCGATCGCGATCCTCCCCCTCCTCCTGCTGCCCCTGGTGGGATGCAGCGAAAGCACCAGCTTCGAACAGATCCAGCGGAGGGAAGCGATCGTTGCCGATTTCGATGGCCTGTTCATCCAGGGTGGCGAGCGTTTCGAGATGACCGCCTCCGTCTCCGGCGACATCGTGCACCCGGAGTTCGACGCTCGCTGGACCAATCTGAACCGAGAAGTCTCGATCGAATTCTATGTCCTGCGCGCGGAGGATTACGACCCCGGTGTCCGGCCCTCGGAGCTCAAGAACCTGCTGTGGCCGCAAGGGGAGCTGCGCCTGGGTGAGAGCCGCCCCTCCAAGGTGATCCTGCACCCTGATCCCGGCGAGTGGGTGCTCTTCTTCTACAATCCTGCGGACCGCAGCCTCGCCAACCGCGTGGAGCTCTCCTCCCTGATCAAGCTGACCTTCTTCAAATAGTCGGGTCGATCGCACCGGCGGCCTCTTTCGACGGCGGCGGCGCGCCCGCGAGGCGGTGCGGCGAAGCTCCGAGACGCCGCAGCGTCTCCGGCGCCTTGGCCTCCGCACGCCCCACAGCGAACGTTCCGAACGGCTTCGCTGTATGCACGATCAGGGGCTGCGGCGTGATCCTTGCACGGAACCGCAAGGCCGAACCAGGAGGATGTCCGATGGCCGAGAGCTTTGCACGCGGCGCCTTCTCCGGGACGCTGTCGCAAGATCTGGTGTTTCCCTACCCGCAGATGCACCCCGACGAGTCCGAAGTCGTGGACATGCTGCGCGATTCCATCCGCAAGTACGCGGTGGAGCACATCGACGACGAACGCATCGATCGCGATGCAGAGATCCCCCGCGAGGTTCTCGACACGCTCTCCGGCATGGGCGTGATGGGGATGATCATCCCCGAGGAGTACGGTGGCAGCGGCATGAGCGTCACGGCCTACTGCAAGGTCCTCGAGGAGATCTCCTACCACTCGGCCGCGGTCGCCGTGACCGTGGGTGCACACCAGTCGATCGGCATGAAGGCGATCATCCTGTTCGGCAACGAGGAGCAGAAGAAGAAGTTTCTGCCTGCGCTGGCAGCTGGCGAGGAGTACGCCGCCTTCGCCTTGACCGAGCCGGGGGCGGGGAGCGATGCGGGCAGCATTCAGGCAACCGCGGTCCCGACCGAGGATGGCAGCGCCTACATCGTCAACGGCACCAAGCAGTGGATCACGAACGCCGGTTTCGCACGCGTCTTCACGATCTTCGCCAAGACGGACGTGCCCGGGGCGCGCAACGAGAACCAGAAGGTCACCGGTTTCGTGGTGACGAGCGACATGCCGGGGGTCGCGGCCGGCCCGCCGGAGAAGAAGATTGGCATCCGCGGCTCCGAGACGAACGAGGTGCATCTGGAGAACGTCCGCGTTCCGGCCGAGAACCTCCTCGGCGAGTTGGGCGGCGGTTTCAAGATTGCCATGGGTGTGCTCAACGAGGGACGACTCGGGCTCTCCACCGGATGCGTCGGTGCATCGCAGCGCCTGATCGAGCTCGCGACCGAGTTTGCACGCGAGCGCCGCCAGTTCGACCACGCCATCAGCGACTTCGAGATGATCAAGGAGAAGCTGGCCGAGATGGCCGCGCGCACCTTTGCCGTCGAGAGCGCGGCCTATCTCACCGCGGGCCTCGCCGACCGCGGGGTCAAGGACTTCAGTCTCGAGTCCGCCATCTGCAAGATCATGTCGAGCGAGGCGCTCTGGTACGTGGTCAACGAGGCGATGCAGATCTACGGCGGTAACGGTTACATGCAGGAGTATCCGTTCGGACGCATGATGCGAGACGCACGCATCAACTCGATCTTCGAGGGCACCAACGAGATCCTGCGCGTCTTCATTGCCGGCATGGGCGTGCGCGGGCCGGGCGAAGAGCTGCAGATGGTCGCCAAGGCGCTGCGCCATCCCACGCGCGACTTCGGCGTGCTGTCACGCTACTTCGGTCGCAAGATCGAACAGACCTTCTTGCGTGAACGCATGCGCGACATCCATCCGGAGCTGCGAGAGACGGCGCGCTACATCGAGCGCGCGGTGCACCAGCTGCCGGGACGCGTGGAGCAGCTCCTGCGCAAGCATGGGCGTGGCTTCGTCATGCGGCAGTACCTCATGAAGCGCATCGCCGACATCGCCATCGACACCTACGGCATGGTGGCCACGACGTCGCGGACGGATGCACTGCTGAAGAGCGGCACACCCGCAGCCCAGGAGCTGGCGATGACACGCTGGTGGTGTCGCAAAGCGACGCGTCGGATTCGCCGCAACCTGCGGGGTCTCGTGGTCAACAGCGACGAGCTGACCACCGAGGTCGCCGACCGCATCCTGACCGAGACGCCGTGGTTCAACCGCGCTGCGCAGAGCTCGTAGCGGGCGAGCCCCCGCCTCGCGCCCGCAGTGCGCGGCGGCCGAGACGCTCGAGGCCTCGGATGAGCAAGGCACACAGCAGACCGACGCCGAGCCCGACGACGACGTCGAACGGGTAGTGCACTCCCACGTAGACGCGCGAGTACGCCACCAGCAGCGCCATTCCCGCCAGGATCGGCGCCATGCGCGGGTAGTGGATCGACAGATGCAGCGCGGCGGCACCGAAGTTGGCCGCATGCGAGCTCGGCATGGAAAAGGAGGAGCTGCAGCCGGCCAGCAAGCGCACGTCTGGAAGGGCATTGCAGGGGCGCAGGCGCTCGAAGATGTTCTTGAGCAAGTTGCTGCTGGTCTGATCGCTCAAGATGAGCAGCGGAATGACGAGCAGAGCGGCGACGCGCCCACGACCGCCGCCGAACAGAAGCAGCGCGGTCCACGTCACCAGAATGACGAGGTGCCAGTTGCCGGCGCCGGTCACGAACGGCATCAGGCTGTCGAAAACTGCGTTCGGGTGCCCGTTGATCCAGCGGAAGAGCGACGTGTCCAGTGCCGCCAGCGCTTCACCCATGACGCACCACTCCGTGAGAACAAAATGAAAAAGGTACCTCGTCGCTGCGAGGTACCTTTTTTTCTTGTTCCGGGGCGTCTTGCGCCCCATCACTCGTCCGCATCCAAGGACGGCTTACGACGAATCGTATCTCGATGAATCTTTTTTGAAACCGCAGGGTTCGTCTCCCCTGCCAACCGAACAATAGCGCGTCCTTCAACAGAGATCAAGGTTTCTTCGCTGCCGTCGTCCGGAAACGACAATTCGCTTGTAGATGCTGAACTTAGGTTCAAGGCGCTCGCGTCCAGACCTGGCGCCCCTGGTTCGTCCCCGTCGTGCACGGCTATCATGTCGAAGCGAGGTCCCACATCCTGCAGAAGCGCAGCGCCGCTCACCGGCTGCTTGCCTGCGAGGTCGCCTTTTGTCGCAAGCGCACTTGCGCGTCACCGAGATCTTCTACTCGATCCAGGGGGAATCGTCGCACGCAGGACGAGCGTGCATCTTCGTGCGCCTGAGCGGATGTCCGTTGCGCTGCAACTACTGCGACACCGCCTATGCGTTCGACGAGGGAGGCTCGATGTCGGTCGATGCAATCGTTGAAGCCGTACAGGTGCATCCGACGCGTCTCGTGCTGGTCACAGGGGGTGAACCTCTCGCACAGCCAGCCGTCATCGGATTGATGCAGAAGCTGCTCGACTCCGGATACGAGGTTCTGCTGGAGACGAGCGGAGCTTTCAGCATCGCCGCAGTCCCCGCGAGTGTACGCAAGATCCTGGATCTGAAGACGCCCGACTCCGGCGAGGAGGAGCGCAACGAGTGGACGAACCTGGAGCTTCTGCAGCCGCACGATGAAGTGAAGTTCGTAATCCAGTCGCGGCGCGACTACGAGTGGGCGCGTGATACGGTGCGCAAGCACCGCCTTCACCAGCGCGTCACGGTTCTGTTCTCGCCGGAATGGGGGAGCCCGATCCGCTCCGACCTCGCACGCTGGATTCTCGACGACGCCCTGCCGGTGCGCTACCAGCTGCAGCTGCACAAGCTGATCTGGCCCGGTGTCGAGCGAGGGGTGTAGACGTGCGCGACGATCTTCTCCCACAGCTGCGAACCGCAATCCCCGGACCCGGCTCGCAGGCGCTGGCCGTACGCCTGCAACACAGCGAGTGCCCCGATACCACCTACGTCGGTGGCGCCTTTCCGCTCTTCTGGGAGCGAGCGCGCGGCTGCAACGTCTGGGACGTCGACGCAAACCGCTTCGTCGACCTGACCGCGGCGTTCGGTGTCTGCACGCTCGGACATGCGAACCCCGAGGTGACGGAAGTCCTCCAGCGCCAGAGCCGCGAGCTCGTGCACGCCATGGGAGACGTGCACCCGAGCGCGCAGAAGGTGCGCTTGGCCGAGGCGTTGGCGCGCCTCACTCCGGGCGATCTGGAGGTATCGATCTTCGGGAGCAACGGCAGCGATGCGATCGAGGCGGCGCTCAAGAGCGCGAAGCGCGCCACAGGGCGACCCGGCGTCGTCGCTTTCGAGGGCGCCTATCACGGTGTGGGATACGGTGCCCTTGCCACGACGTGGCGACTCCACTTCCGTGCGCCCTTCGCCGATCAGCTCAATCCCAACGTCGTGCACCTTCCCTACCCGGGTCACGCCGACGGCGCGGCTCGAGCGGATGCGGCAACCGCAGCGGCGCGCGCTCTCGAGCGCGTCGACGCCCAGCTCCGCGACGACCCGAGCGGTTGCTTCGGCGCGGTGCTGGTCGAGCCGATCCTGGGACGCGGGGGTCTCATCGTGCCGCATGCGACCTTTCTGCCGGGGCTGCGCGAAATCTGCGACCGCCGCGGGCGACTCCTCATCGTCGACGAGATCTTCACCGGGCTCGGACGCACCGGGCGCTGGTTCGCGAGCGAGGCGATCGTCCCCGACCTCCTGTGCGTGGGCAAGTCGCTGGCCGGAGGTCTTCCCCTCTCCGTGTGCATCGGTCGTCGAGAGGTCATGGAGCATTGGGAGCGTTCCTGCGGCGAGGCGCGACACACGTCGACCTTCCTGGGCAATCCGCTGGCGTGCGCCGCAGCGCTCTGCATGCTCGAGCTCCTCGAACGCGATGCCTGGATCGAACGCGTCGCCACCTCCGGCGCCCTGCTCGGAAGCGAGCTGCGCGACGTCTTGGCGAGGGTCGACGGTGTCAGGGAGATCCGTGGTCGCGGTTACCTGTGGGGCATCGAGCTCGCGACGCGCGCCGGCGCGCCCGACGGCAGGCGCGCTCGCAGCCTCGTCCAGCACGCGCTCCGGCAAGGTTGGATCCTGCTCGTCGCAGGCTCCGAAGGCAACGTCCTCGAGCTCGCTCCCCCCTTCGTCCTGGGTGAGCGGCAGCGACATGCTGCTTGCACCGCGCTGCGGGACATGCTGCAGTCGTTGCCGCAGTCAGCGTAGCAAAGGGCGTGGGGGTGGTTTCATGTACCCAGATTCCGAGACGCGCGAGCTGGATGTCGCGCTGCTCGACTGGTTGCGGCAGGCGCCGGCCGGCTTCGTGCGCCTCGCTCCGACCCGCTCCGCCTCCTACGGACTCGATGCGGCACGCGCGGAGGCGCTCGCAAGCCGTTTCGAAGAGCTCGCGATGGCGCTCTTCCATTACCAGTACGAACGAGTGCCGACCTATCGCCAATTCGCGCAGCTCCTCGGTCGCACCCCCTCATCGATCCGGCGTGCCGCCGAGGTGCCGCCGCTTCCCGTCGCGGCGCTGCGCCGCACTCGCGTGGCCACGTTTCCTCCCGAGAGCGAACGCGCATCCTTTCGCACGAGCGGCACGACCGGCGACCCCGGCGTTCTGCACCTGGACAGTCTCGACCTCTACGACGTCTCACTCGAGCGCGCCTTCGAGCACCACGTGATGCCGGACACCGACCGCATCGTCATGGTGCTTCTGGTTTCGCCACCCCACGAATCGCCGCACTCGTCGCTCGGCTACATGCTCGAGCGCCTGCGCCGGCGCTGGGGAGCGCCGCGCAGCGCCACCTTCATGCGCGGGGAGCAACTGCAGTGGGAGGAGCTGCGCCGGGCCTTGGAGGAGAGCGTTGCGGCAGGGGAACCAGTGTGCCTCCTGGGCACGGCGTTCGCGTTCGTCCAACTCCTCGACGCGGCGGCCGACAGCGCCTGGTCCGTGCGCTTGCCCGGTGCGAGCCGCCTCTTCGAGACCGGCGGGTACAAGGGGCGCAGCCGAGCGCTCGACCGCAAGACGCTCTACGCCAAGCTGAACGAGGCACTCGGGATCCCGGTGACGCACATGGTGTCCGAGTACGGCATGACCGAGCTCGGGTCGCAGTACTACACGCTCACGCTGCGCGCCGCCCTGCGCAACGAGGCGATTCCGCCAGTCGAGTCGTGGTCGGCGCCCTTCTGGCTGCGGCCTCGCCTGATGGACTCGGAGTCGGGTGTCTGCACCGAGGCGGCGACAGCGAGTGCACCCGGGTTGCTGACGCATCATGATCTGGCCAACCGGGGCAGCGTTGCGCACTGGCTCTGCTCCGATCTTGGAGCGCCGGCGCCACCCAGCTTCCAGCTGCTCGGCCGCGCACCGCGGGCCGATCTGCGCGGCTGCGGGTTGGTTCACGAGCGCTCCGACGCCGTTTGATAACGAGGAGGCCGCGTGCAGCTTCCCGCTCCCTCGCATCTGCCCGGTGCACCGGGGGGCCTTCCTGAGCGCCGGCTCGGAAGTACGCCGCTGCGCGTTCCGAAGCCGAGCGCGCAGGTGGCGCGCGCCGTGTGGCAGGCGCTCGACTCCGCAGCCGCAGCCTGGCGGCGGCGCTCGAGCGAAGAGCGCGTGCGGGTTCTCGCCCGCAGCGCGCGCCAGCTGCGGGCGCGCGGTCCAGGACGCTGGGGGGAGGCGCTGCAACGCTCGACCGGGCTCTCCGCTGCCGGCCTCGAGGCGGCGTGGGACACGACCTTCGCGCCACACGATCGCGATTCATTGCTGCGCGCCTTGCGCGAGGAAGCGCTCGACGAAACCATGCTGGTGGCGGCGGCAGAGCGCCAGCTCCTGGCGCGGCGCGTTCTCCACGTCGTCGCCGGCAACGTTCTCCCAGCCACCTGGATCGTGCTGGCGCGCGGGTGGCTGTTGGGTGCCGCACAGTGGTTGCGTCCGGCACAACGTGAGCCGCTGTTCGCTGCCTGCCTGCTTGCCGATCTGGCTGAGATCGCGCCGGAGCTCGCCGCCTGCACCGCGCTTCTCTGGTGGCCCCATGCGGATGCTGCGACGAGTCACGCCGTCGTCGCCGGCGCGCACGCGGTCACGGTGCAGGGGAGCGACGATGGCGTCGCGGCGTGGCGGCACCAGGTGGGGCGCTGCAAGCCGGCGCCACTCTTCATCGGCTACGGCTCGCGATGGAGCGGGGCTCTGGTGACGCGAGCCGGGCAGACGCGCGACAGCGCTCGCGGAGCTGCACGCGACGTGGCGCTCTTCGACCAGCAGGGGTGCCTCTCACCCACGCTTCTCTTCGCCGAACGCGGTGCCGGACTGGAGAAATGGTGCCGGCGACTGGCGCAGGAGCTTGCGGATCTCGAGCGCAAGATGCCACGCGGCCACCTCGGAGCGCGCGCACGAGCGGCCTTGCGCAACTGGCACGAGACGGCGCGCCTCGACCAAGCCGTCGGCGACCTACAGGGGTTCTGGGCGCCGGAGCGTTCGATCGCGTGGGGCGTGATCCTGCTTCGACGCTGCGCTGCGTACGAGTCTCCGCTCGATCGACACGTGGTGGTCGTGCCCTTCTCCGACCCGGAGGAGATCGTCCGCGGTCTCGGGCCCCACCTGGAGCGCTTGCAGGGGCTGGCTTTGGCGGCACCCGATTGGTCCGCCGCGAAACGCCAGGATGTCCTCGACCGCCTGCACCCGACACGCACCGCACCGGTGGGGTCGTTGCAGCTGGCGCCGCTCGGCTGGCCGCAGGACCACCACCCCCCGCTCAGGAGCCTGATTCCAGGCCTGTGAGCGGCGCCCGCTTTGCGCACGCGACGATTCTGCCCACACGACCCAAACGGAAAGGGCCGACCAGGAAGTCGGCCCCACCGGCGCTCTCGGCTGCCGAAGGTCAGACGCTTGCGGCGACGGAGCGAAACGCGTCCTCTTCGCTTGCCGCGACCTCCAGTGCCTCGACGACATGGGTCCGTTCCAGAAGCCGTCGTACCGGTTCCGACGTGCCCGAAACGATCATCCGATGGTTCTGGTCCGTTTCGCCTTGAATGCGAAAGACGTACGCCAAGGCCCCGGCGGCAATCGATTCGACCTGGCTCAGGTCGAGCACGACGTTGCGCGGCTGCGGCTCGAGCTCTTTCCGGACCTGCTCGAGCAGCTCGGCGGCTGCGGATTCCGTGAGGTCCCCGCGGGCGCGAACCAAGAGGGCTTCCGGTCTGACGCGGACTCGAATGTTCATGGGACGCTCTCCTGATCGGTCTCGTGGCCCGCGACGCGCATGGAGCTCCCGACCTCGGGCCGGCCAGCGAGCTCTGCGGCGCGGAACTCCTTCCAGACTAACGGACGGCGCTGGGCGCGGCAAGTTCCCGGCGTTGCAACAAAAGACCGCGGCGATCCTGCAAGCGCGGCAGTCGCTGGCGGGGCCGCCGCAGCCGGTGGAGCTCACCCCCTGTCTGACCTCGTTGTCGAAGGATGAGAAGCTCGAGCTCGAGATGCCGGAGATGATGCAGAGGATGATGGAAAAGCAGTAGCGCCGGCTGGAGAGATCCGCGCTCTACGCGGGCCCGAGCGCTTCTTCACAACGACCGCTCTGGCCCGGCGACTCCTGCACCGCGGCCGCGAGTGAAACGACGCCCGCCGCACGCAGCTGGGGGCGCAGCCGCTCGATGAGCGTGTGGCAGAACCAATCCGCCAGACACTCGCAGCTGATGTTCTCCAACGGCAGCAAGCGGCAGTCTGCGTCCGGCAACACGTAGCGCTTGCCGCGACAGCGCAGCTCGATCTCTCCCCCTTGCTGTGAGATCTCCAGCTCCGGGCTGCGGCTCGGGATGAGAAACGTCTCGTCCAGCGAGGCGCAGAGCCGACGCGCCTCCTGCTTGATGACGCTGAAGTCGACTAGGAGTCCGGCGCGCAGCCGCTGCGCCTTCACGTGCAGCAGCAGCTGGTAGTTGTGGCCGTGCAGGCGTTCGAGCGTCGACTCCAGAATGGTGAAGTGGGCGCTGGAGAACTTCATGTCCTCCTTGCACAGCGTGATCTCGTAGAGCGCCATGTCCCTCCTCACGGTTCCGCGCTGGTGTCACCCGGCGCGCCCGTGCGTGGGCTCTCCGCTGCAGACGCAATCACGCCCGCGGCATGCCGCGGGCGCCATCGTGCTCGGCTCCAATGTCGGACGCAGCGGTGTTCGCGTCGTGTCAGCGGATGGTCACGCTCAGGCCGACGAAGCCGGGTTTCGTGATCCCGGTGCGCTTCGCCTCTGCATCCTCCACCTGGAACACCTCGGCGTTCGAGCGCGTGAAGATGCCGCCGATGAACACGCGCGAGGTGACGAGATAGCGCAGCTCAGCCGTGAAGCTCACGCCGGTCGCCGTTTCGCCGACGACGTTGTACGCGGAGTAGCCGATCATGCCGGCAAGGTCGAAGGCGCCGATGCCGATGTCGATCCCGGCGTTCAACGTTCCGCCGTTCACCGCCGGCGCATCACCCGAGCTGAAGGCTGCAAACGCGGTCTGGTTCAGCAACAGCAGGTGGTAGATCTTCTGGTTGAAGGAGAAGTAGATGCCGGGCTGCGTATGGGCGTTCCCCTGCGGATCGCGTCCGCCGAAGAAGGCCATGGCGCCGCCTTCGGGGAGGAGCTGGAAGTTGCCCGGCTTGTAGGCGACGTTGTAACCCTCGTACTCCGATCCCAGCATGTTGACTTCCTGCCGCAACGACCACGCGGGCGGTGCGGGGTCGAGCGCCACCGCGAGCGCGACGGGCACGGGCGCGCGCTCCACATTGGAGGCCGCGGCCAGGCGGGTCTCATCCGTGATCCGTCGCGCCGGGTACTCGCTTCGTGGCTCCTCCTGACGGTGCTGGAAGAGCGCCACACGCCGCTCACCGCTCATTCTCGCCGGCCCACTCGCAGCAGGAGGCTCACCCACTGCGATGACCAGCTCGGCGACCTCTTCGCGCAGGCGCCGCTCGTATGCACGAACGACGGGCTGCGTCAATGCGATTGCCGCCAGATGCTCCGTGGAGTCGACGTCGGCAACGATCGCTTCCAGGCCGCGCTTGCGCACGTTCGGGAACACGGCGACGTTCTCCTCCGGACGCTCCGGGTCGAGTGGCCCGTACAAGGGCATGCCGCCGTCGTATTTCTCCGCTTGGTTGAGCCTCAAGAAGAGCGGCCAGTACTCGCGCCTGAACCCACGCGCGCTCGCCCCATTGGTGAGGAAGTAGAGATCCTGTGCCACACCGCGCACGTTGTGGCCGTTCACGTACACCTTCACGAGATCCGTCGTACCCGGGACACTGGAGAAGGGGACGTTCTCGCGCAGCTCCTTGTAGCGCTCCACCTTGACGTTGAAGTCCTCGACGCGCGCCTTCTCTTCCAGGAACTGCAGCTTGCGCGATTCCATCTCTTCACGGTTGCGCTGGATCTCTTCCGATGATGGAACTTGCGCCGCGGCGCTCACCGGGTACGCGAGAAACAGCAACGCCAGCAGCTGCAGCGCGCGTCGGCGGCGCTGCGATCTCGAGCCTGCGCGCATCGAATTGGAACCTCCACTTGGCAGCGACTCGTCCCCCCCACGCTCGAATGCTCGGCTCGAAAGCGTTGGTCGGCCGCGTCCGGGGAGGCCGATCACAGCCGATCCCGCACTCCGACGCAGGGGTGGGCGACACGGGGCCATGGTAGCACAGCCCCCGAGCGGGGGGGTGCGCATGAACGGGAACCCCGTGGAAGGAAATACGTCGACCGCGGCGACGCAAGTCCTTTTTGAAGCTAGGTCTCCGCGCCGGAGCCGGTGGCCCTCAGGAGTGCCTGCCTGGCGCTCTCGGGAGCGGTCACAGGGGCCTGGCAGGCGTGTCCCCGACAGACGTACGCCGCAGGGGCCCCCTCGACGAGGCCACGATTGGCCAGGAGTGCAATCTTCGCAACGGCACCGGCCGCGGGCCAGCCGGCGACCACCTTGTTGGGGGCGAAAGGGGCGAAGATCTCCCGGGCCAGGGTCTCGGCGCCAGCCCCTCGGCCGGTGACGGCCACCTCGGCGGCCGGGCCGAGGAAGAGGTCGAGGCTGCAGAGCATCTCACCCATCGCGGTGGGGAACTGCCGCATCGGACCGGCGAGTGCGCGCAACGTGCGCGCAGCCACTTCGCGCAGGCGCTTCTCCCCCGTCAACAGCCCAAGGCGCAGCAAGTTCGACGTCTGCACGGAGTTGCCGGAAGGCACGGCGTTGTCCAGGTAGCTGCGCGAGCGGGCAATGAGGGTCTCGTGCCGCGGGCCGGTGTAGAAGAAGCCGCCGCCCTCAGCGTCGAGGAACTCCTCCAGGACCACCTCGTTCCATTTCTGCGCCGCCTCGAGCCACTCCGGCTCGAACGAGGCTTCGTACAGGTCGAGGAGGGCTGCGATCATGTTCGCGTAGTCGTCGAGGAACCCTGGACCTGACGGCCGCTCCGCCTTCCAGGTCCGGAACAGCCCCGTCTCGGAGCGCTCCAGGATGAAACGGGCCGCGCTGCGCGCGCGCGCGAGGGCCTGCGGGTGCTGCAAGACCCGGTGTGCCTGCGCAAAGGCACGGATCGTCAGTCCATTCCACGCCGCGATCACCTTGTCGTCGAGCCCTGGAGCCAGGCGCTTGCCGCGCCGCGCGAGCAGGGCCGCGCGGGCGCGCTGGAGGAGATGGCGCAGCTCCTCGACGCCGACGCCGCACTCGACCGCAACGACCTCCTCGTCGCGCGGCACCGAGAGCACGCTGGCTCCAGGCTCGAAGTTTCCGGAGGGCGTCACTCCAAAATAGGCGCGCACGATGCGCCCCTCCGTGGCTCCGCACACATCGTCGATCTCGTCCGCGCTCCACACGAAGTAGCGCCCTTCCACCCCTTCGCTGTCGGCGTCCTGGGCGCTGCAGAATGCGCCGTCGGCGGTCGTCATCTCGGCGCTGACAAAGTCGAGCACCTCTGCGGCGATGCGGCTGAACAGGCTCTCGCCCGTCACCTGGTACGCCTCGATGTAGGCGCGCGCCAGCAGCGCGTTGTCGTAGAGCATCTTCTCGAAGTGCGGCACGAGCCAGCGTTCGTCGGTTGCGTAGCGGTGGAAGCCGCCGCGCAGCTGATCGTAGATACCGCCGCGCGCCATCTTGCGCAGAGTGTGCAACGCCATCCGCGAGGCCTCGTCGTTACCGGTGCGGCGCGCGAAGCGCAGAAGGAAGGAGATCTCCATCGGGTGCGGAAACTTGGGCGCGCTCCCGAAGCCGCCGTGCGCGTCGTCGAAGCTGCGCTGCAGGAGCGTGAACGCCGCGTCGAAGGTCTCCGGTCCGGGGACTCCATCACCCGAGTGCAGCGCTGTCATCTGCTGCAGCGCGTCCACGACTTCCTGCGAAGTGCGGACGACGTCGTCGCGACGTTGCGCCCACGCCGCAGCGGCGCTCTGCAGCACGCCGCGGAAGCTCGGCATGCCGTGCCGCGATTGGGGCGGGAAGTAGGTTCCCGCGTAGTAGGGCTGCAGCTCCGGCGTGAGGAAGACGCTCATGGGCCAGCCGCCGTGGCCGCCCGAGAAGAGCTGCACCGCATGCATGTAGATCTCGTCCAGGTCGGGACGCTCTTCGCGGTCCACCTTGATGTTCACGAACAGGTCGTTCATGAGCCGCGCCGTCTCCTCGTCTTCGAACGACTCCTGCTCCATCACGTGACACCAGTGGCAGGAGGAGTAGCCCACGCTCAGGAAGATCGGCTTCTGCTCCGCGCGAGATCTGCGCAAGGCTTCTTCACCCCACGGGTGCCAATCGACCGGGTTGTTGGCGTGCTGCAGCAGGTAGGGGCTCGTCTCCTGCGCCAGCCGGTTGCTTCCCGGAGCGCTCATCGGCTCACGCTCCATTCCACCGGCTGCGTCTCTTCCGCTCCCGTTGCGACCTCGGGGACGCGGCGGCCGACCAGGAGGACGATCCCAACGATGGCGCCGGCTCCCAGAAGCAGGGCGACCCACGGCCCGTACCATCCGTACGCCGTACCCAGGCTACCGAACAGCATGCCGACAGCCGCGGGGACTGCGGCATACGGGATCTGCGTGCGCACATGGTCGAGATGATCACACGAGGTGGCCAAAGACGACAGGATCGTCGTGTCGGAGATCGGCGAGCAATGGTCACCCCAGACGCTGCCTGCGAGGATGCTGGAGATGGCGCCGAGCAGGATGGTCGAGTTGTCGGGCGCGATGCCGTGTGCCAGCGGCACGACGAGTGGGAAGAGAATTCCCATCGTGCCCCACGACGATCCGGTGGCGAAGCTGGTGAATGCAGCCACGAGAAACACGAGAAACGGCAGGAGCGCCGGACGCAGGGTGGGCCCGAGCACGCCGACCAGATACTCGCCGGTGTGCAGATCCGATTTGCACACCTCACCGAGCGACCACGCCAGCACGAGGATGATCAGGGCGTAGAGCATCGAGCGCATTCCCATGATCCACGCTTGCATCGATTCCGCCAGTGACAAGACGCGGCCGCCAAGCGCCAAGCCGATGGCGACAACACCGCCGAGGAAGGAGCCCCACAGCAAGGCCTGGAAGGAGTCGGCGCTGCCGACGATGTTGCGCAGCGACTGCGGCTCGCCGCTCGCGGCGACGGCAGCGCGACCCGTCACGTAGAGCCCCACGAGGACGGTGACCAGGACGGTGAGGAGCGGGAGCGCGGCGTTGATCCAGCGATGCGGGCGTCCCTCGACGGCGCGCAAGGTGGGCTCTTCGAAGTCGGTCGCGGGGGTGGCGCCGTCGGCGAGCACCTTGCCGCGCGTGCGCGCGCGCATCTCGGCACCTCGCATGGGGCCGAAGTCGCGGCCGAGCGAAACGAGAAGGAAACCGGTGAAGAGCATCAGGATCGGGTAGAAGAGATAGGGGATCGACTGCACGAAGGTCCAGTAGGCGTCGCGGTCGATCTCGAGCGACGCGAACTGGTCGTGGATGTAGCCCACCTCGACGCCGATCCAGGAGGAGATGAGCGCCATGCTGGCAACCGGTGCCGCGGTGCCGTCCACGATGAAAGCGAGTTTCTCACGACTGATGCGCAGCTTGTCGGCAATCGGGCGCATGGTGGGACCCACGAGCAGCGTGTTGGCGTAGTCGTCGAAGAAGACCAGGAGACCCAGCGTCCAGGTGGTCAGCTGGCCGCGCCGGGGTGTCGTGGCGAAGCGGGTGACGGCGTTGGCGATGCCGCGCGCTCCACCCGAACGCCCGATGACGCCGACCATTCCACCCAGGAGCAGCGTAAACAGGAGGAGTGAAGCGTTGCTGCGATCGACGACGCGTCCCAAGACGTAATGGTCGACGACACGCAGCGACGCTCCGAGGAAGTCGAACCCGGAGACGAACAGAGCTCCGACCCAAACGCCGACGAAGAGCGCCACGACGACCTGGCGCAGAACGATGGCGAGGCCGATCGCGAGAAGAGGGGGCAGAAGTGAGATCCATCCCGGGAAGACACGCGTCTCCACCTGCAATGGCTCGGCGCCGCCGACCCGGACCTGCAACCGCTGGCGGCCATATCGAAGAGGAGCGAGCTGCGGGAGCGCGAAGGCCTCGTCGGACGCCGCTCGTGTGACGCGCGCGTCGTGGAGGATGGTTCCACTCTGCAGGTCGCGCACGACGACGCGCAGCGTGTCGGCGGCATCCGGAGCAAGCACCTCGAGCCGGATCCCCAGTGGTGCCAGCGACACCCGGGGGGTTGCCACCTCGACAGCGGAACCCGTCGCCGGCAGTGTGAGCAGAGCCACCAGAACCCATGTTGCACGGATTCCCACGACGCGCCTCCGTTGGCAGTTCGAGGGTTGCGGCACCGTAGCATCGCTGTCCGCTGCCGGCAAGGAGCCGAGCGGCCGGCAAGGGGCATGCGCGGCGGGGAAAGAGCGGCGACCGCCCGGGGGACGGTCGCCGCTGCGCGTGGATCGCGATTCGAAAGGAGGTACTACATTCGGAGGTACTACATCATGACTCGCAACAGCCAGATGAAAACGACCAGAAGCAGGGCTGCCACCACCGCGGGACGCAGACGCCGCCGCCGCGATTTGACCTCTTCGATCTCGATCTCGTACGTCACGTTGTCTCCGGGATCGAAGTGCAGCGCCGAACCCGAGGTGAGCCCTGCGCGGCCGTTGCCTGGAACCAAGGCAACACGCGTGCCATGGCTGGACGCGCACGCCTGCACCGTGCGCGGGAACAACGGGGAAGCGCTCGCGCACGGCAATCGATGCGCAATTCCAGTCGCGTGCCGCGAAAGCGGCTCGCTTGCGCGCATCCGGCGCGGGGCCCATCATGCAGGGGATGTCCATTCCGATGCTGCAGCTTCGCCACGCCCTGCCGGCACTCGGCGCCATCCTCTGCGCCGGCGCCGGCAGCCTCATGGCTTCGGGCGCTCCTGCTGGCGCCGGCGCCAGGCACGATGCTCCAGTGGACGCACTCGACGTCGCAGGAACGGTCGTCGTGCACGCAGGCTTCCTGTCGGACGTTCTCGGGGACACGCTGGAGCTGCACGTCTACCTGCCACCGAGCTACGCAGCGTCGTCGTCGCGGCGCCATCCGGTTCTCTACGCCCTCGACGGCCAGAACCTCTTCGACGACGCGCTGGCGGCGGGTGGCGAGGAGTGGACCCTGGACGAGATCCTGGAACTCGAGCCGGCTGGGATTCCCGAGCTGCTGGTGGTGGGCGTGATCGCGGGCCCCAACGCGGTGCGCGATCTGGCTCCTCCGGGAAGCACGCCGGGAGCGCGTGGCGATCTCTACCTGGAGTTTCTCGCCGAAGAGTTGATGCCGTTCATCGACGAGAGCTATCGCACGCGCGGTGACGCCGTGATCATGGGTCACGCCCGCAGTGCCGTTCTGTCGATGTACGCGATCTGGCGTCGCCCAGCCCTCTTCGAGGCGGCGCTCGCGCTCGACGTTCCCGACGTCGACGCAACCACAACGGCATGGACGCAAGCGCGACCCCAGGGCGGGCGGCCGTGGATCTGGTTTGAGCAGGTTGCAGCCGAGAAGGCGCGTCCAAGCACGACGGAGCTCCTGGCGAATCTGCAACGACACGCCGAGGTGCGCTTCATCATCAGCGGGGCACAGGCGAGTCGATCGGCTCGCATCGTGGCGGCGCTGCGCGCCGCACCGCTGCGCTGAAACGCACGCACCTCAGCTCAGGTCGACGCCGGTGCCTGCCAACGCGGGAAGAGCACGCGTCCGAGAAGCAGAAGAAGAGTGGCGGCGAGGGCAAACGGCCACACCGCCCGCGCGATCCAGAGCGCTGCCAGGAGTGCGACGCGGATGACCACGCCCGGCCAGACGCTCTGACCGTTCATCCAGAAGAGCTGACACAATCCGAACCCGAGGGGCAGCTCCAGCAACGCCACGACGGGCGAGTACGCCGGAAGCGCGGGGGCGGCGGCTGCGCGCTCGAGAAGAACGGCGAGCGCGAGCAGGAACGCCGCGGTCGCCGCGGAAGCGAGGAACCCGTGCCGCCCCATCAGGCGACGGAAAACGAAGCCGCGGAAGAAGATCTCCTGCCACAACGCACCCCAGAGCAGGAGCGACAGGAGCGCGAGCCAGCGCCAAGCGCCGCCGCTCTGCGGCGCCGGCGCGCTGGCGGCAGCCGTGAGTGCGCCAGGCGCCGCCACGAGGAGCGCGATGCCCCACCAACGCGCCGAGGTTCGCCGCAGGCCGAGCTTCGCTGGCACGTGGCGCATCTCGACGCTCTCGATCCAATGCGTTGCGCTGACGATGCAGAAGCAGAGCGCCGCGTAGGCGATCGCGAGCCGCGCATTCGTCTCGCTGACCGCCGCAAGCGCACCCCACAGCACCGCCTCCGCCACCACGTAGAGGAACAGGATTGCGAAGATCGGGTGGGGTGGTTTGTGCACGCGCCCCGCTTCCGGCGGTGGGGCGCAGCCACCGGTGGCGGCCGAGCGGGAGCGCGTTGCGGTGGCGTCGTTCACGAGCTCGCGCGCTCCTCGAGATGCTCCCGTAGCCGCTGCACGTGCTCCCAGGTGGGTCGTTTCTTGCGCGGATCGCGCAGCAGGAACGCGGGGTGATAGAGAACCATGAACTGCACGCCCGGGTAACGCGCCAGCGTGAACAGGCGCCCCGCTTCCTCCTCCATCTTGAACTCCTTGCGCGACGGGTCGATCCACTTCAGCGCCACCTGTCCGAGGAGCAGGACGACGCGAGGCTGGACAAGCTCGATCTGCTTGTCGAGAAACGGAAGGCAAGCGCTCGCCTCGTCGCTGGAGGGGGCGCGGTCGATTTCCGGCTTACACTTCACGACGTTGGTGATCAGCGTGTCCGCGTTCGCGTCGAGCCCAACGGAGTCGAGGATCTTGTCGAGCAGCGCGCCGGAGCGACCGACGAAGGCTCGTCCCTCTCGATCCTCGTGATCGCCGGGGCGCTCGCTGATGACGAGGATCCTGGCCGTCGGGTTGCCGCGATCGACGACGATGCGGCTGCGGCTGCTGCAGAGGGTGCAACGACGACAATCGTAGGCGCGCAACCTGGAAGCGAACTCCTCGTAGGTGGAAGCGTCGAGGATCGCGTTCAGGTCCTGATCGAACAGATCGACCTGCATGATCCCTCCTCTGAGGTGCGCCGGATCGTCCCATCGGGGTTCCGGCGCGCGGGCGCGGGGTGGCCGTTCTCGGCCCGCTCCTCCACCTCCCTGGGCAGCTCGGTCCGGAAGGAGGACGCCGGTGGCCGGGAACGGAGTCCGCAGTCGAGTGTTCCGACACATTAGAGCGGCGCCGGCGGCAGGTCCAGCGGTGGGCGCAGCCTCGCAATTGACGCCGCCGCTCCTGCACGGCACACTGCGCGGTGCGGCGAAGCGCAAGGCCACTCGGCAAGGCGGTGACATCATGAGACGGTCGATCGTGTCCTCGATACTCCTTCTCACGATTCTTGCGAGCGCAGTCCCGGCGGCGGACCTGACCTCGGTACGCAGACAATGGCAGAAGCTCCAGGATCGCGAGTCTGCCGTTCTGGCCCCCAAGTCGCACGACCGCGCCGAGCGCGCCATGGTTGCGCTCGAGTCGGCTGCCTCTTCCAGCTCGACCTCTCTCCCCGACAAGCTGCAGACGGCGCAGGATCGGCTCGACGAGCTCGAGGAAGCCGTCACGCTTGCGCGCAGCACCTGGAGCCACGCCTTGCAGCTGCGCGCGCGCGCGCGCGAGGCGGGTGCGGATACCGCGTCGGCATCGTGGGAGCAGGCTGAGAACATCCTCGTGGCGTCGGCACGCAAGCTCGAGGTGGGGCGGAGCGAGGCTGCCGTGCGGCAGGCGACACCGCTTCCCGGGCTCTACGACCAGGCGCGGCTGGAAGCGATGAAGTTCTACCTCGTGGGGCGCACAAAGGCACGCTTGGCCGAGGCGGAGAAGGGAAAGGCGACGCGCTACACGCCGCGTAGCTACGTGCGGGCGCTGGATGTCGTGACGATGACCGAGACACTTCTCGAGGAGGGCAAAGGCGAGGCGGATATGGATATCCGCGACAGTGCCGCGCGTGCCGCGCGCGAGGCAGAGCACACGCTGTTCCTGCTCGAGAACATCCGCAACAGCTGCGAAACGGCGAACCGTGGACGCATCGAGTCGACGATCCTGGATTGGGAAGCTGGCGTGCAACGCGTCGCGGAGACGTTGGGGATCGAGCCCGACTTCCGCCAGGGGATGGGATTGCCGCTCCAGCATGCGCTGGTGGAGAGCGATCGGGTCGTACGCGAACGCAATCATCTTCGCATCCAGCTGGCGCAGCGTTCCGATCAGGTCGACTCGCTCGAGCACGTCATCCAGGAGCTCAAGGTCCACATCAGCGATTTCGAAGGGATGGTGGCGGAGCTCAGGCCGTTCCGAGAGGAAGCCAACACCGTGGCTGCGATTC
Organism: Candidatus Latescibacterota bacterium; assembly: GCA_020349025.1. Taxonomy (GTDB): domain Bacteria; phylum Krumholzibacteriota; class Krumholzibacteriia. The sequence continues at coordinate 959,788 of CP070763.1, forward strand.
AGGCGCTTTTCACCCGGAGCGAGGGTCAGGTGTTGCTGGACGATCGCGACCTGGTCTTGCGTTTGCACGGCTTGCGCTTCGCCAGTGCCCGGGCCGACATTCCGGCGCAGAGCGTCGCCATTCTCGACAAGGTCGCAGAGGCCGTGCAGGCGCTTCCCGGAGCCCACGTCGTCGTGGAGGGGCACACCGACTCGAGCGGGCGCGCGGACAGGAACAAGAAGCTCTCGCAGGAGCGGGCGCAGGCGGTGCGCGAGTGGTTGATCCGGGAGGCGGGACTCGATCCGGGCCGCGTCACCGCGGTCGGCCACGGCTCCTCGCGTCCCGTGGCCACGAACGACACGGATGCCGGACGCGCTCTCAATCGCCGTATCGAGATCACGATCTCGCGTCCCGGCTGAGACGGACACGAGCAGCGAGTCGCACGGTCACGTCATGTCACCTCACGTTGCCATTCCGATCCGCAGCTCCACGCCCCGCTGCGGGGCGCATCGGGTCGCGTGCTCGACCGGGTTCAAGCTCGTCGTTGCGATCCTGCTCGCCGGCTGCCGCCAAGGTTCCAACGGGGCGCAAGGCGAGCCGGCGCAAGCACAGCCGCAGGCCGAAGCTGCGCCTGTCGCTGCCGCCGCGGCCGCGCTGCCGGCCGAAGCGATGGCGGACGTCGACGCAGTGCTGCACTGCAGCACCCTGGCTCCAGGGGAGTCGCTGGCCGTGCGTCTTCTTGGCACGATCGGACCGAACGGGGCGTGGTCTCTGCGCGACGTGCACGTGGAACAAGCGCCGGGCCGCATCGTGATCACGCCCGAGGTGAACCACGTCACCGGTCAGATGGTGATCCAGATGGTGATGCCGCTCGACCGCACGCTGCACCTGAAGCTCGAACCGGGGATGCACCGTATCGAAGTGCGCGGGCGGGAGGGCACCCAGGTCGACAGCGTGCGCGTCACGGCGGGTGCGCAGCGCCCACCACCCGAGACGAGGATCGCGGTCGACGATGCGCCCGCCGCAACCGCACTCGTGACCATGACGGCAGAGCCGGGGGATGGCTTCGTGGAGCGCATCGAGTATCGGGAGCTGGATGCCACCGGTGCCAGTGCCTGGCGCGAGGCGGGTGGAGCGGAGCGGCGCGGCCGCACGCTCGTCGTGCGCTTGCAGCTGCCAGCCGGCCGAGTGATCGAGGCTCGCGCCGTGGATGGGCAGGGCGGCGTCGATCCCACCCCGGCGAGCGCGACCCTTCCTTGAGTCGTGCCGCGGAGCGCCCCGTTCACGGCGGCGTTGTCGCCAGCCGGCCTCCACAGCGCCGCGAATCCGCGGTCGCCGCGTCCTAGAAGATCTGCACGCTCGTCACCACACGCGCGTCGATCTGCGTGATGGTGTAGTCGCCATCGAGGGCCTCGGGTGACGCAGGTGTCCAGTGCATGCGCAAGCCCATCATGACCTGCTCTTGACGGAAGAGGGCCAGGACGCGTTCGTCGGCATCGAAGTGCGAGGTCCCGGTCGTCGTCTGTCCCGCGACCAGATCCGCTTCGAGTGACGTCACCGGTGGCGTGTCGAAGAGGTTCGCTGCGGCGTCGTTGAAGAAGACCGTGAAGCGTGCGCGCCCTTCGCCGCTGGCATTGCGGAACTGCACCGCGACGTCCATTCCCATCTCCTCCGCCACCGTGAAGTTGTTGAGGCCCTCAACCAGATCGACGGCAATCGGCTGCAGCTCGAACTCCACGGGTGGTGACAGTGGCGGGGCCACGTAGTGCCCGGAGCGCTCTTCGGGAGCGATGAAGCTCGCAACGTCCACGTTGACCGTGACCTTCTTCTCGCCGCACGCGGCAGCCAGCGCCAGCAGCATGGTCCCGACGATGGCGGCGGCGCGAGTCGGTCCTTTCATGACATCTCCTATCTCTCGTTGTTGCGCGACGGCTGGTCTTCAGCGCACCGCAACCGACGTTCCCAGTGTCACACCCCGTTCGCCGGTGATCGTGCGACTGTGCGTTTGCACGCCGACGTCGAGCCAGAAACGCTCGACGCCGATTCCGACTCCACCGGCGTACTGCAGTCCCTGCCTGTCGGTGAGGATGCCGCTGCGCACGGCGAGCAGGCCGAAGTGTTGCTCCGCGCCGAAGTGCAGGGATGTGCCGAGCCGGCTCGTTGTCAAGTCGGCGGCCAGCAATGTGCGGCCACCCGTCCACGCCAGGTTGAAGGTCGTTTGCGTCGGGAGCTTCTGCGTGTAGCTGGCGTCGGTCTCCAGGATCTCACTCTCGAGGCTGTTGGTCGCGTCGTCCCACCAGGCGCGTTCGACGATCGAACGGCCCCAGTGCACGCTGGAGCCGAGGTCGCGGACCCCCACTCCGATGTCCACGCTGCCACTGCGATAGCCGATGCCGGCATCGACGCCGACCCCATGTCCCACCCGCCCGAGACGCGTGTAGCGCAGGCGCGACTCGTAGCCGACGTGCAGCGGGTTGCCGGAGCCGAAGATCGTGTCGGCCGTCGCCATCGAGAGAAAGGACTCCCCGCGCGACATGTTGAAGCCGAGCAGATACTTCACGAAGGCACCGGCGTAGATTCCGTTGCCGTGCTCGTCGGCGTGCAGGGCGGAGGAGAGGCCGAAGTGGTACGACATTCCCACCATCGTCTCTCCCGTTGCATTGAGGCCGTACGTCGAGTTGGGCAGGAGCGGTTCCCCGCCCGCGAGGACGCCGTACATGGCATCGTCGAATGCCAGCTCCCCTTCGAGGTAGATGACGGGGGAGACGTAGCCGCGCACCTTGTGGATTCCGAGACCCGCGATCGGTGTCGACCACACGCCGCCCAGGTCGAACGGTTTCTGCGGCAGCAGCGCCTGCGCGTCTTCGAAGGAGACCGCGAACTCGTTGCGAGACACGAAGACCTCGATGTCTCCCTCAACCTGGTTCGGTTCCTTGAGCTCGAGAAAGAAGGGAGGGTTCAACGCCAGGTTCGCAATCCGGGTGACGCTGAAGTTGTCGTCATTGACGTCGAAGGTCGGGAAATCGTTCGCCACCTGCATGAATCCGAGCGGCAGCGGGATGACCACCTGCGACGCGCCTTCGCGTTTTGGCATGCTCTGGTACGCCGGGTTCAGGTTGTTGAGCTCGAAGCTCCCCGTCACGTGGGCATTCGCCATCCCGAGTCGGCGCGCATCCATCGTGAAGCCGTGTGCCGGCACTGCGACGCCCTGCAGCAACACCGTGCTGCAGACGGCAGCGAGAAGCCGAGTCGCGGCTCGACGTTTCATCTTGCAAGTCCCTTCGCGTGACCCACGCATCCTGCGCGGGTGAGCTCCCTCGCAGCCGGTCGAGGGCGCACGACGTCGATCGATCCTCTTGGGGCAACCCACGTGCCAGGCTCCCCAACGTCGCTCGTGCTGGCGTGTGCTACCTTTGGGGTTCCGCTGCGGGATTGGAGGTGCACGCACGCACATGTGCGTTCTCGTCGTCGCATGGAAGCAGCACGCGGCAGCCCCGCTCGTCGTCGCCGCCAACCGTGACGAAGCGTACGCACGACCCGCTTCGACGCCGCGAGTCGAAGTCGTGGAGGGAACCCGCGTGCTGCTCCCTTCCGACCACCAGGCCGGCGGCACGTGGGAGGGTGCGAACGAGGCCGGACTGGTCGCGGTCATCACAAACAGACCGGACGGCGACTTCGATCCAGCACGGCGTTCGCGCGGTCTGCTGTGCCGCATGGCGCTGTCGAAGCGCGGCATCTTGACGCTGCAACGTGATCTGGAGGTGGAGCTGTCGAAGCAGCGCTACAACAGCTTCAACCTCTTCTACGCCGACGAGAAGAGTGCCTACGTCTCCTCCTGGAACGGCGATCTGCGCACCCAGAGACTAGAGCCGGGGACGTACGTTCTCTCCAACGAGCACGGGATCGGCGAGCTCGTCGTCTCCGAGCTGGCCGCTCTGCCTCGCGCTGCGCCCCCCTTCCGCCGTGCGCTGGTGGAGATCCTGGCCAGCCACCGACCTCGGGACACGGACGGCTTCCGCATCTGCAAGCATGGCGAGCGCTACGGCACCGTCTCAGCCAGCCTCATCTATCGGGACGGCCACGACTTCGTCCTGGAACATGCGCCGGGTCCGCCCTGCGTGACCCGATTCACCGCGCATCGGATTCGCGCGCTCCCCGCGAACAGGTGAATACGGCACACCGACGCACTCCACGCTCGGAGGACGCTCGGCGCCGCGCCTCCGCGCGCGTCGCTCTCACTCGGCACACGCGCGGCTCCGGCATCCTGCCCTCGCTTTCGCGCGCGCGCCACGCCCCCGAGCGCGGAGTGCGTCGGTGTGTCTCGGCGAGCCAAGTGCCATCGCGCGCTTGTCTGTTCCCCGGCCCGTCGCCATCAAGCGCCGCGAGCGGCGCGAGTGTGCTACCCTAAGTGATCCCCTGAGCAAGAAAGCGTGGCGCTCCCACACCGCCCTGTCGTCGTACCCACAACGCGGCGGGCGCCAGCGGTGTTGGACGCGCCGTGGCGCTCGGACCGCAAGCCACGGCGTGTCAACGAGATGGCACGATGCGGGAGAATTCGCCGTCGTTCGGAACTGCGCGTGCATACGCGCGTAATAGATGCCCCTCACTGGAGGTCCAGAGATGCGTCGTCGCTTCCCGATTGCACTGTTCGGTGCCCTGGCTCCGGTGGCTGTCCTCGCCCTGCCGCTGTCAGCCTGGGGCGCCTCCGACACGGGCGGGCCTGAGGATGCCGTGGGTGCGGAGCTGGAGGAATGGCTCCCCCGGCCCGGCCTCGGCTTGCTCAGCGCTTCGTCGTTCAATCCGAACCACCGACTCGGGCTGCAGCGTGGTGGCTCGACGTCGTCCACGACGTTCGCCCACCGCCGCTCCCGTCGCCGCTCGACGCAGCCGGAGTCGTACATGATCCTCAAAGGCGGCGGGATGTACGTCGCCGAGGAGTCCACCAACGGCGTGTTCCTGGGACTGGAGCTCGGAGGTGCGGTGGAGGATGTTCTCGATGTCGGCTTCTCGATCGATTACTTCTATCGCAGCACGAGCCAGATGGAAGTCCTCCAGGAGACCCGGTTCGAAGAGCTGCCAGTCCAGGTCGTCGCCACGACGGACAAGACCGCGGCGCACCTGGTGCCGCTCGGCCTGACGCTACGTATCCGCTTGCCGGTGGGCGGGGATGCTCTGTCCCCCTTCATTTCGGGCACGCTGGCGTACGAAGCTCTCTTCCTCGAGAACATCGGCGACCCCAACTCCGACGACCCGGTGCTGCGCGCACTGGAGCAGAATGAGACCTTCACCGGTTTCGGTTGGCAGGCCGCAGCGGGCATGGACATCAGGCTCTCCCCCTCGCTTGGGCTCTTTGGTGAGATTGGGATGCACCGCAGTTCGCCGAAGATGGAGGTCGAGATGGACGGCGTCCCGGTCGATCTGAAGGTCGACCTGGATGGCGGCTTCCTCCGCGGCGGGCTACGCATCGCCATGTGAGCGCCACTGCGCCGCGGAGCGATCACGCGACGGCGCCACGCCTCGGCGCGCCAGCAGCGGACCCCACCCACTCGCTGCTTGGTCGCCGGGGCGTCGCTGTCTACAATCCGCGCCGTGGCAACGGGAGGGATGACGATGCGCGACGGGCGACGGATGCTGCTGCTCTCAATGCTCCTCTTGTTGGCGTGTGCGACCAACCCGGTCACCGGGAAGCGCGAGTTCATGCTCGTCTCGGAATCCCAGGAGATCTCCATGGGACGCGAGGCGGATCCGCAGATCGTGGCGACGTACGGCCTCTACGACGACCCGGAGCTTGCCGCCTACGTCGACGAAGTGGGTCAGAAGCTCGCAGCGGTCAGCCACCGCGCCGATCTGCAGTACACGTTCCGAGTTCTCGACTCCCCGGTACTCAACGCTTTCGCTCTCCCGGGCGGGTACATCTACGTCACCCGCGGGATCCTCGCCCACATGAACAACGAGGCGGAGCTGGCGATGGTCCTGGGTCACGAGATCGGTCACGTCACGGCGCGGCACAGCGCCGAGCAGTACAGTCGCGCCACGCTCGCCGGTCTCGGGCTCGGCATCGGCAGCCTCGTCGTTCCCGAGGTGGCGCAGTACGGGCACCTGGCGCAGACCGCCCTGGGCCTTCTGTTCCTCAAGTACGGACGCGATGACGAGCACGAATCGGACGAGCTGGGTGTGCAGTACTCGGTGGCAGCCGGGTACGACCCGGAGCGCGGCGCGACCTTCTTCGAGGTCCTCGACCGACAGCAGCAGGAATCGGGGCAGGCGCTTCCGGGGTGGCTTTCGACTCACCCCGCACCCGCGGATCGCGTCGCACGCACGCGTGCCCGGGCCGCCGAGGTCAAGGGGCAGGGGGTCTACCGCGTCGGCGAGGCGACGCACAAGGAGCAGATCGACGGCACCGTCTTCGGCGAGGACCCGCGCCAGGGCTTCATGGACGGCGACACGTTCAAGCACCCCGACCAGGAGTTCCAGCTCGAGTTCCCGGCCGGCTGGCGCGTGGTCAACGCGACCACGGCCGTCGTGGCGACCGAAGCCAAGGACCAGGCGCAGCTGCAGCTGACGCTCGAGCGCAGCGAAGGGGCCTCGCCGCGTGCCTTCGTCCTGCGCCTGGCAGAGGCGGCGCAGGCCCAGATCGTGGAGTCCGGGGTCGAGACGATCCACGGCTACGACGCCTACATCGCCTTGCTGCAGGTGACGCGCAACGGTCAGACCGGGCTCATCCAGGTGGGTGCCATCCAGCGTGAGAAGGGTGGCCTCATCTACCAGTTCCTGGGTCGCGCCGCCAGCCGCTTCCGCTCCTGGCAGCCGCTCCTTCTGCAGAGCGTCCGCAGCTTCGCGCCACTCCAGGATCGAGCCGCGTTGCGGATCGAGCCGAATCGGTTGGCGGTGGTGACGCTTGCGCGCCCGCAGACGTTGGCGCAGGCGGCGGCGGGCTACGCCGACGCCCCGGTTGCAGCCGAGAAGCTCGCGCTCCTCAACAACCTGCAAGTCGACACGCCGCTCGACGTCGGTTTCCGACTCAAGATCGTCCGTGGCACGTATCATGGGGGTCGGAAGTAGGCCGCGCGCTGCCTGACGGCGACCGCACCCGGGTGACTCCGGCGCCCGCAGCGTGGCTCCCGACACCCGAAGAAGGAGATGAACTTGCGCACGACCGCCATTCGACCGCGGGGATTCTGTGCCGGCGTGGACCGGGCCATCGACATCGTCGACCAGGCCTTGGAACTCTTCCCATCACCTCTCTACGTCCGCAAGCAGATCGTCCACAATCGCGCCGTCGTCGAGTCGTTCGAGAAACGCGGCGTCATCTTCGTCGACACGCTGGACGACGTTCCGGATGGCAAGGTCGTCATCTTCAGCGCCCACGGCGTCGCACCCAGCGTGCGCGAGAAAGCGGCAGCGCGCGGGTTGCGGGTGATCGATGCCACCTGTCCGCTGGTCACCAAGGTGCATCTCGAGGTGCGCCGCTTCGTCAAACAGGGGTACGACATCGTCCTCATCGGTCACGCTGGACACGACGAAGTCCTGGGCACGACTGGCGAGGCGCCGGATCGGATCCACCTCGTCGGGAGCGAGGCGGAGGTGGAAGCGCTCGAGCTGCCGCAAACGGAGAAGCTCGTCCACCTGACGCAGACGACACTCAGCGTCGACGAGACGCTCGGGATCGTCGCGGCTCTGCGGCGTCGGTTTCCCAACATCAGCGGTCCGCCCAAGGACGACATCTGCTACGCCACGCAGAATCGCCAGGAAGCGGTCAAGGCTGTCCTGGAAGATGGTGCCGAGGTCATTCTCGTCCTCGGATCGGAATCGAGCTCCAATTCGAAGCGCTTGTGTGAGGTGGCCGAAGACCGCGGGGCGCGCGCCTATCTCATCGATTCCGTGCACGACATCGAACCGAGCTGGCTCGAGGGCGTCGAACACGTTGGCGTCACGGCGGGTGCTTCCGCACCGGAGCACCTCGTGCGCGAAGTCCTGCGCTGGCTCGAGTCACGCGGATCGACGCTCGGCGAGCGCGAGCTCATCCGCGAGGAAGTGCAGTTCGCGCTTCCGCCCGAGCTGATCGCGGCGCGTCGCGAACGTCAGGCGACGACCGAGTCGTAGCTCGCAACGGAGTGCTTGAGACGGGCGGCGTGCGCCCGTTTACGAGCAGCTTCAGCCGCGCTCTGCACTCTCCAGCTCGTCACGCAATCTCTTCAAACGCGTGTCGCGGTCGCGCACGAAGCGCTCGATCCCCTGCAGCAGCCAACGCGGGGAGAGGTGCGCCTCGTCGACGATCTCCTCCACCGATCCACCCGTACGCCAGCGGTCGTCCCAGTCCGAAGTCATGGCGTACTCCGCGCTGATCCGGTTGGGGATCCAGTCGTTCATCGTCCGGCGACCGCGATTCGAGACGACCATCGAGTCGAGCCACTCTCCCGGCGAGAGCACGCTCTCCTGGTAGCGCTTCGACTCGCTGCGGAAGAGTTGCGGTGAGATCGCTGCGACCACCTTGACGTTCAAGCCCTCGCGTTTCAGGTCGGGGAGGATCTTGACCATGTTGGCGGTTGTCGAGGTGCCGCTGACGATGACCACGCCACCCCTCTTCCGGCTCGGGTCGTAGTCGCGCATGACGTAGGCACCCTTGGCGGCCGCAAAGTGTGACGCAATCCCGAGCGCCTCGCGATCGGGAATCTCGACGCTCGGGCGCGTGAGGTGGAGGGCGAGGATCGGTGCGCCGTGACGCAACCCCGCCGCAATCACGACCGGGACCTCGTTGTGCTCCCATGGGTGCAGATCGACGACCTGGTTGTCGGGAAAAAGCTGCGTCACGTAGGGCGAGAAGATGCCGAAGTGCGTGCGCGAATCTTCGGCGGTTTCCGGTCCCGAGTGGCCCGCGACCCACAGCACCTTGCCCACCTGGATCTGCGAGTCCTGCGCCAGCTGGCTGAAGAGGCGCATGGGACCATACTTGAGATAGACGAAGGAGCCGTAGGTGGAGCAACCGCTGAGGAACCCCTGCCACTCCTCGTAAGGCCGCTCCGAGAAGTTGGTCGACGCCATGCCGCAAGCGATTCCGGAGTTGGCGAACTCGGTGATCTCCTGCGGCAGCAACACGCCTTCCGGGTTCGCCTCGCGGTCGAACCAGCCGTAGCCGTCGAAGTCGTCGAACCCTTTCGCGAAACCGGAGATGTTGGTGGAATCCGCCAGATCCGCCGACATGACGACGAAGAGGGGGCGGTTGTACTTCTGGTGCGACCAGGTGTTCACCCAGGCGCCCCACTTCGCCAAAGCGGCGCGATTCGGCGCCTTGGCACCGGGCTTCGCGTACATCTTCGTTGGGTAGTTCTCGTAGTCGGTGAGCTCGGGATCGCTCATCGGGTTCTTCGACGTGTCGAAGCGGAAGGTGGAAATCTGTTCCGGGACGGAATCGCCAAGGTCGACGAGGCGGTCGCCCAGGTAACGCACGAGCGCTTCATCCTCGCGCATGACACGCATCACCTGCTCGAAGTTGTGCACCACCTGCTCGCGCCACGCATCCTGATCCTGCGGCGCCTCTTCACCGAAGCCGGCAAACTCGACGCCGTACTTCTTGGCGAACTCCTCGCGCCCACGCCAGTAGAGCTCGCTGTTCGCCTTGTGCGGCGTGCCATGCGACTTGTAGTCGAAAACGCCGTACCCGCGTCCTTTCCGCGTTCGGAAGTAGCAGAGGTTGGGGCGTCGCTCCGGGTTGTCGCCGTGCACGGTCTCCAGCAGCCCACGGGTCAGCCCGGGCCACTCCATGCCGTTCTCGACACCGATGGTTCGCCATCCCGCGGCGCCGAACCAGTCGGCGGGCGTGCCGTGCACGACCGCGCTCGCGGGGCGCGGGTCGATGCCGTAGTCGTTCCAGTCGACGCAGTAGACGAGGTTGTCGAGACCGAGCCCCCAAGCCGAGTTGCGCGTCTCGTGCGCCGCTCCCGCGGTGAGACCACCCTCGCCCTCGAGTGCAAAAACGCGCACGCCCTCTGCGCCTGCACGCTTGAGAGCCATCGCGATGCCAGCAGCGGGCGGCGAACCGTGGCCCGAAGGCCCGGTGTTCGCCTTGACGAAGAGCGTCTTGCCCTCCATCTCCGCGTGTCCGGGCAAGCCGCCGTTGCGCCGAAACGTGAGCAGGTCTTGCCAGTAGAGCGCACGCTCGTCCGCTTCCGGGACGCGATAGCGCTCGGCGCCGCTCTCCTGGTGGAGGAGGCGCAACGGCTCGTTGAGGACCGCCAGAACGGAGTAGAGCAACGGCGTGCAGTGGCCGGCCACGAGCACGAAGCGATCAGCGAAGCGCTTCTCCGGATGGCGGATGTCCCAACGCATGGCGCCGCTCAGGAGCGTTGTCAGCAACGCATGCACTTTGGAGCGCGAGCCACCCGGATGACCGCTCTGTCTGTAGTTGAGCATCATGTCGATACACTGATCGACGATGTCCTTGGTCTTCTCCCAATGATGGAAGTTCAGTTCCTGTTCGCGATAGAGAGCGTCGATTCGCGAGCTCGTCCTCGTGGAGTGGGCCAACTCGGCTCCTTTCTGGATCGCGCCGCAGCGGGCGCAACCGTGCGATCATGCCAAACGAGAGGCGCGCGGGTCAATTCAGCCGCTTCGCTCCCGCGGCAGAAGAGGTTGTGGCAACGTCAGTTCGGTTGGGTCCGTTCGACAGCGGTTGCCGCCGCGGACTCGATGTTGCAAGTTTGGCGAGCTGCAAGGGAGGTGGCTCGACGTGCGATTGCGGCTCTCCTGGATCGTCCTCATTGCTCTCGGCTCGACCGCCGGGTGCGGTGACGATCCAACCGCGCCGCTGCGCAACGTCGACTCGACCTCGAGTCGCATCCAAGGTCACGAGCACCGAGCGACAATCCCCGCCGCGCTGATCGACGATCCACCACCACTGGGCGCGCAGCTCGAGACCACAGCGGCGGAGTACGCCGCGGGTGGAATCCCGCAACACACCCACACCTTCATGGTCTTTCCCACCGACCTCACAGTGCTGCAGCAGCCGGGCGGACGGGTTGAGGTGGAGACCCTCGAGAGCGAGGGGCATCGGCACATCTTCGTGTTCAGCCGCTGAGGAACGCAGCTCGCGCCGAGGGAGCACGCCTTGCGCGCCGGCTCTTGCGGTTGCTAGAATTCGTCGCTCGCAGGAGAGTGCACGAAGGAACGCATTTCAGATTGGATCGGGCTACTCGTCGCCGACCTCGTCTCAGCCGAATCAGAAGGACTGCGGAGCTTGTCGTCGCCGTGGCGAGACCCACGTGACATGATCGATCGAGTCTTCACCTGGTCCGAAGGCGTCCAGTGCATCCACGCCACGGATGCTGGCCTGTGGCTGGGGCACCAAGGTGGGGTGTCCTTCTTCTCACCGGAAACTGGATCGCGCTGCAAGTGGACCACGTCGAACGGTCTTCCGGCACAGCCCGTGCTGCACATTGCGAGCTGCGGTTCCCGCCTCGCGGCTGCGACACCCAACGGAATCGCCTGGGTCGATGACATGCAGCAGCTGCTGCAGGACGTCGAGAGAGCAGCACCGAGCGTACGCTGGCAACGTGGACTCATGCACGCGCGTGGTGCAGGTGTCTACGTCAACGGACTCGAGTTCGTCGACGGCCGGATTCATGCGACGACGGGAGGCGGTCGCGTTTATCTGGAGAAGGAGAGCGGCTTCCAGCTGCTCGAGCTGCCGGTGCCACAGGCACGCCTGCTGCGGCTCCTGTCGTTGGCGAGTCCCCGTGGCACGCTGCGACTGCTCCTGATCTCGAACAACAGCGGCATCCTCTTGCTGGCGACTGGAGAAGGCGAGGAGCCATCGCTCTACCAGTGGAGTGAGCCGGAGAGCCTGTGCTCACGCTACGTCACGTCCATCGCTCTCGCGGGCTCCTACGTCACCGTCGGCGTGCACGGCTGTATCCACGTCGCGCGGCAGCGCGATCTGGTCGAGAACCCGGACAAGGTGTCGCGGTGGGGGCGTGTGACGCTCAGCGACCTGCAGGTGCCGACGGAGCACAGCCGCATCCACGCGCTCTGCGAGCATGGCGACTTCCTGTACGCGGGCACATCCGCGGGTCTCTACCGAGTTTCTCTCGACGATGTCGCCGCCGCCACGCGCGACCGTGTCGCCGCCGAGCGCATCGACGAGTACCCCGTCCGACACCTGGCCGCATACCGGGACGAGCTCTGGGCCGTGCAGCACAGCGGTGTCGGCAAGTTCATCGAAGGGGGCCGCGCCACCGTGCAGCGCCCGCTCCAAAATCGCAGTGAGCGTGAGCCGGGGCGTGGGGGCGGTGCCGCGGACTCGCGCGCACCCACACCGCGCATCACCAGCTTCGGCCGTCGCTGGCGCTTCGTTCCGGAGGCGCGCTGGCGTGGTTTCAATGCCGAGCCGGAATCGCATCAGGTGGTCTGCTTGACCTCGACGCCGGAAGGGATCGCGTTCGGCGGCGAGTCGGGTCGAGTCGTGCTGCACTGGGGCAAGCGCTGGGTGACGGAGAGCCTCGTGCGGCAGCGGCGTTCGCCCGAGGTGCACTCGCTCGTCTACGACCCGGATGGAGCCCAACTGTGGGCGGCCACACGCCACGGCTTGTTCCACCGCGATCCGCGCGGACGTTGGATGCGCGACCTCGCTTTTCCGGGACGAACCGTGCACCAGCTCGTCGTCTGGCAGGGGAACGTGGCGGCGCTCGGAAGCGCCGGACTGCACATGTACGTGCAGAGCGCCTGGAGTGAGATTCCCTTCGTGGAAGAGACGCCTCCTCTTTTCTCCGCCGTTTCGGGCGATCCCGGGTTGGTCCTCGCAGGACGTCCCGGTGCGGGTTTCTTCATCTGGCGCCCCGATGCTCCGCAGCCGGCGCCGCTTGCGCTCTCCGTGGGGCGTGCGAATTGCATGACCTGGGACGCGACGGGCGCGTTGTGGCTCGGGACGGACCGCGGGATCGCGCGGTGGAGCGGGGACGAGCTGACCGCCTTCCGCTGGAACGCGGAATCGGAGGATCACATCACCACGCTGCTCGTCCACAGGGGCCGCCTGTTCGTGGGCTCTCACGCTGGAGTCTGGATCGCGGCGGTGGACGATCTTGAGCCCTCAGCGGGCGAGGCACTGGAAGCGAAGGGCCGGCGTCTCGGCCTCCTGGACGGCTTGCCGAACGCGCACGTATCCAGCCTGGTGGTACACGCCGACCGGGTCTGGGTGGGGACGCACGGCGGCCTGACGCTCCTGGGGCAGGACGCGTGACGACGCACGAGCCCGCGTCGGACGGGGGTCGAATCGATGCGGACGCTCCTTGCGATCGTCCCCGTGGCGATCTTCCTCGCCTTGGGGACGCACCTCTGCTTCCAGGCCGGTTTGCAGCCAGACGACCACGGCTACATGGCGCTGCGCGTCGCCGACAACTTCCGCACCGGACAGGGACTCACCTTCAACGCCGGCGAACGGCGTGATCTCGTCGACAGCCTCCTCTGGGTGGGGCAGCTGTCGCTGCTCTCCTTCTCGCGCGCCGCGCCGCTGTTCCTGCAGCTGCTCGGTCTCGTTCTCGGCGTTGTGGTTCTTCTGCTCGTTGCGGCGTGCCCCCGCTCGCGTCTCGTGGGTGCAGGCGCGGCTCTTTTCATTGCCCTCGATGGGCTCTTCGTCGCACGCCTGACGGCGGGTGGGAGCGAGCCGCTGGCAGCGCTGCACTTGCTCCTTCTCTACCCGATCCTGCGCGCCGCGCGCGGCCGTGCTTCCGGCTTCCGCGAGTCGGATGCGGCGCTCGCGCTGTGGGCGGGCCTCGCCGCCTGCGTGCGCTACGAGTTCGTCATCCTGGCCCTGCCGGTGTCGCTGGGCGCCGGCTTGCGCGAGCCGCGCCGCGGCTGGGCGTGGCTGCCGATGGCGGCCGCGTGCGTCGCGGCCGTCCTGTGCGTGGGGCTGCGGTGGAGCTACTTCCAGGCGCGGCCCGCCTACTGGGAGCCGTGGCCTCCCACCGCCGGCAGCCTGGGCGATGCCGCGCGCGTGTTGGCGGAGAACGTCCTGCGCCGACCGCTCCTGCTCATCGGGATCGCGCTTCTGGTGGCGGAGTGGATGCGGGGACGGCTGTGGTTGGGGCGCCGAAGCGGTCTCGCCTGGGGCCTCGTGGCCTTGCTGCTCTTCTCTCTGGCGCCGGCGCGCGGCGGCGACGTCGAACGTCAAATCGCGGCCATCCTGCCACTGGCCTATCTTCTCGCGGTCGAGGCGATCTGGCGCCGCGAGGGGACGCGTCCGGCCCTGCTGGCAGCGCTGCTGCTGCTGCTGGCACAGCCGGCCTGGACGGCGGTGGGACGCGATGCCGACCCGGCGCTGGACGGGCCGTACGCGCGCGTCGGGCAGTGGCTGCGCTCCCACACGTTGCCGGGCACCGTGGTGGGAGCGCGACGCGTGGGGGCGGTCGGATACTACAGCGGCTTGCGCGTGGAGGATGTGAGGGGGCGCGTCAGCCCGCGTGTCGCCGCCGCCCGACGTCTCCTGGCACCGAGCGGCGAGGAGGATCTGCAGGCGTCCTTCCAGCCGATGTTTCGGCAGGAGCCCGACCTCGTGCTGGTGTTGCCCGGCGAGCCCGTTCCCTCCGCGCGCACCTACGTTCCGAACGACGACGCGCTGCCCGAGGCCATTCGCGGCCCCTTCCGCGTCTACCGCTGGGCCGGCAGCCCGGTCTGGCGCAGCCAGCCACAACTCAGCACGAGAAAACGCTCACTGTGATTGTGCACGGGTATGTTCGCTGCTGCTCTTCGATTCGACGTGCTCGCCCGCATGGCCGGGTCGGCCATTCTCGTAGTAACGCTGCCGCGCTTTGGTGACGTGGCGGACGAGGTCCTTGTTGAGGTGCTTGTCCGTGGCGGAGTCGAGCAGCTTGGCGGCCTTCTTGTGCTCGCCCGCGGCGCCATGGATTTCGGCGGAGCGCGCTTTGGCGAAGTAGCGGAACCAGGCCCAGCGATCGCGCCCCGTTTGCACGTGGTTGGCGCGAGCATAGTGCTGGAGCGCCGCCTCCGGCTCGTCGCTCAGGAGGGCCAGCTCACCGCGGTAGAAGTGCAGGATCGGCATCTCCACGTCTGCGACCGCTTCGAGCCCTGCCGCCGCCGTTGCCAGGTCGCCCGCATAGAGCGCTCGCACGGCGGGTTGGATCTGCAAGAGCGCTCGGCTCTCTGCCTCGGACGCAACGGAGCTCTTGTGGCGGGCGTAGCTGAGGCGGCGGCTTTCGCGCTGGCGTGGCGGCAGCTCTTCGACGAGCGCCACGGCTGCATCGCGCTCGCCGAGCAGGAGCAGCACGTTGACGAGCGTCCAGCGCACCTCGAAGCCGAGCCAGTCCGGCTCCAGCGTCTCCTCCTGCTTCAAGATCTCGAGATTCTGCCGCGCGCTCTGAATGCGGCCGGCGAGCATCTGCTGCAGCGCCAGGTAGAAGCGCAGCCGCTGCGCAACCTTGCGCTCCCACGCCTCCGGTCCGTTCGCGTGCGCCTCCACTCCGCGCTCGGTCCGCTGCAGCTCCGCACCGAGCCGCGCCGGGAAGAAGAGGTTCATGACCGCCAGCGGTTCGAGGATGCGCGGGTTTGTGGGGTAGTCCTCGAGCACCTTCTCGAACTCGACGATCCCGTCCTCGAAACGCCCCTCGAAGCCGAAGTAGACGACGCCGATCAGGGGGCGCGCGTCGAGACGGCTGAGGCCCTGGCGCTGCGCTGCGGCGTTCATGTACTGCAGGCCGAGGTCGCTGTTGCCACCCGGAAGGCGCACGATCACACGCGCCACCTTGACGAAACCAGGCAGAATGTCCGCGAAGTAGAGGAACGTACCCTGGATCAGGAGGGCATCCGCGTTGGTCGGCTGGCGTTGCAGGACGAAATCGAGATCGTCCTTGCCTGCCTTGGCGCGCCGCCCGGCGCTCCAGTACTCGTTGGCCAGGGCGTGCATCTGCGATTTGAACATCAGGGCCCAGCCGCGGTAGAGGCGGCCCGCGAGCGACTCCGGGTCGCGTTGGAGGATCGCGTTGCTGGCCGCCACCGCCTGGTCGCAGAGCTCCTTGATCGGATTCACCTGCGGTTTGATGTCTCGGCGTTCGAAGTTCTGGTCGGCGACATCAAGCCGCAGCACTCGGGCCTTGAGCATGTAGGAGCGCGGATCGCGTGGCGCGAGCTCGATGAGCTCGTCGGCGATCCGTCCCGCCTCGCTGGGGCGGCCGCGGTAGATCGCCTCCATGGCCTCGCGGAAGGAGAGCTCGATCTGCTCCTCGACGTCGGCGCCGTGCAGGCCCGTGGGCAGTGGCTGCCCCCCCACGGGAACCACGTGCACCGCGGCCACGAGGGCCGCGTAGACGACGACTGTCAGGAA
The DNA here is from genome assembly GCA_020349025.1 of Candidatus Latescibacterota bacterium. Lineage (GTDB taxonomy): Bacteria > Krumholzibacteriota > Krumholzibacteriia. The sequence continues at coordinate 976,094 of CP070763.1, forward strand.
GGTGTCTCGCATCCAGTGCATAGAACGGTCCGCCGTCGGTTTATTTCACGGGATCGGTTCGCTGCAGTACCGGGCTCCCTCCATGCTACACGCTCGACGCCCTGGAAAAAAGAGGAGGGCTGTGCCCTCCTCCTGAAACGTGCAACTCAAGCTCCAGGTTACGCTCCATCGACCCGACCTGCTCGGGCTCCCAACGCCCGCCTCAGCCGCAGCCGCAGCCGACGCCGCAGGAGGTGGCTGCCTCCACCTCGTCGCGGCTGCCGTTCGACACCGCGATCGCAAGCTGCCCGTTCTTCTTGCGGATCGGGATCCGCGCCGTGATCGGGTCCTCGTACATCGGCATCTGCAGGTCTCTGCCGTTGGCATAGACCTTGTGCTTGCCCTTGCTCCTGTACCACTCCGCCGTGGTGGCGCTCATGTGCATGTGCTCGACGATCTGCCGCCAGCCGACTCCGGTGTTGTAGGCGCAGAAGGAGATCTCACCCTGCTGCGTGCCGTACGGGATGATGCACATCTCGGTGCGGCGGAAATCGTAGTTGAAAAGGTCCTGGAACCACATGCCCGCGATGAAGAGGATGCGCCACTTGTAGTCCGGCTCGTCGTCGTAGCCGGCGTGTCCCCCCACCTGCTTGTCGAACTTCTTCAGCATTTCCGTGAAGGAGAGCGGCGCGCGCTTGGCGTCGAAGTTGCGCAGCAGTGCCATCGCCATCTGCACCTTCGTGAGCGTGGCTCCCCGGTTGGAGTCTGTGATCGCCTTGACGTCGGCGATGAAGCGCTCCAGGTTGAGGAACTCGGAGAAGGGCACCATCTCCTTCGTTTCGGTGTTGACGAGCATGATCATGCCGATGCCGCAGTTGGGGTGACAGCCACACTTCATCGCGCCCCACTCGGCGTCGGGGCCCTTCATCAGGTCGACCAGATCGGAGAAGGGGCCGAGGCCCGACAGCGGGTACCAGTCCACCAGCGGCTCGGTGGCGCCCGTCTGCGTCTTCACGTCGTGTGCCAGATGCGACAGTGTGTAACGCATCTTCTCGCGCTCTGAGTCCGAGATGTCTTCGTCACGACCGGTGAAGCTCACCGGCTGAAAGGCCACCACGCTCACCTTGTCGGAGTTCTCGACGGCGAAATCGACGATCGGGCCCACCTGGTCGTTGTTGACGCTGTTGACGATCGTCACCACCAGCACGACGTCGATGTCCGCCTTGGCCAGGTTCTCGATGGCACGCAGCTTGACATCGAACAGGTTGCCGATTTTGCGATGCGCGTTCGCCTCGTTGCCGATGCCGTCGAACTGCAGGTAGGCAATCCGCATCCCCGCTTCCCGCGCCCGGTAGGCGTAGTCGAGATCCTGCGCAAAGCGGATGCCGTTGGTCGCCGCCTGGATGCTGAAATAGCCGACCTTCTTGGCGTAGGCGACCGAGTCGAGGAAGATCGGGCTCACCGTCGGTTCGCCACCGGAGAACTGCACCGACATCTGGCGCTGCGGCTTGATCGAAAGAGAGTCGTCGAGAATCCTCTTCACCTCGTCGAGCGAGAGCTCGTGCACGTAGCCGACCTGGTTGGCGTCCATGAAGCAGGGGTCGCACATCATGTTGCAGCGGTTGGTGAGATCGACCGTCAGAACCGCGCCACGCCCGTACTGGATCGAGGAGGTCCCGTGGTTGCGCAGGTTCGTGGCCGGCGACTTGAAATCGCGCCCCGGATAGAGGCGCTCGATGCGCGACAGGAAGGCCGGGTCGATCGCCATGACGTCGCTCATGCTGCCGTGCTTCGGGCACTCCTTCTCCATGACGATCTTGCCGTCACGTTCGACGACTTGCGCCTTGATCTCGCCCGGGTTGCCGTCGACCAGGATCGAGTGATCGATCTCGCCCGCGACGATCGCACCGCGCACCTCCTGGACGCACTTCGGACAGAGGGAATCGGTCTCGCGCGGCCAGCCGAGTTTCGGAAAGCTGCGCTCCGTGCTGCGAAGCAGGGGTGCGGGCGCCCAGCGCGGCGTGAACGGCTGTCCCGGAGTGATCTTCGAGTTCACGTGCTGGAAGACGGGCCAACCCACGTTGGCCATCTTGCTGAGTGCAGCATCCAAGGCTCTCAAGGGCGTCCTCCTTCATGGAGACCCGGCGCCTTCGACGGCGCGGCCGAACTCCGCGTCACTCACCGACGGCACGGCGATCGCTCGCGTCGTGCGCCTGCATCCCCGCGCTCGCAGCGGGCGCACGCAATGGCATGGCCCGCGCGGGAGCGACCGACCGGAGAAACGGCGTCGCGATACGCCTATCGTTAGCGACTCAAACGCGGCAGGTCTATGCTCTCGTGGGCTGTGGGGGCGGATTTCCAGCGAATGGTCGTCTCCCAAGGCTCAACGGTCGCCCCGGGCGGCTGGAACGTGACCAGTTGGGTGGGGCAGGGCACGGGGCCGCCGCCGGGAGAAGACTCGCGACTCGATCGGCGCGCGGCGCGCCGCGTGGCTTCATGAAACGGATGGCGCGACGGCATCTGGAGTCTCGCATTGCGGTTGCACTCGGCGTCGATCGCATTCGAAACGCATCGTGTATGCTCAGGCATCGCGCGAGTGCACGGTCGACTGGATCGAGGATGCCCTTCTTCACGAGCAACGGAGCCAACATTCACGTCGATGTGGCGGGCGCCGGTGCGCCGTTGCTCATGATCCACAGCCTGACGCTCGATCATCGCCAGTGGAGCGCACAGCGCGAAGCGCTGCTGCAGGAGCATCGCGTTTTTCGCATGGATCTTCGCGGCCACGGGCGCTCCGCGGCGACGACGCACGGACACACGTGGAGCGGCTTTGCGCAAGACGTGCAGCGCGCCATGGTCCAGGTCGGGATGGAGCGCTTGCACCCCGGCTTCCTCGTCGCGCACGCGCACGCGGCGGATGCCGTCCTGCAAGCGGCCCTGGCTGAGCCTCGTTCGCTCCGCGCCGTCGTCGTCGTGGCTCCCGTGGTGTCCGGATGCGCCCTGTCCGAAGCATGGCGGGAGCGCATGCGCCGCATGCGTCAGCACGCGGCGGCGGGCGAGCTGGAGTCGGCGCTCGAGCTCTTTCGCGCCGATCCCGTTTTCGCGGGAGTGCGTGCGCAAGCGGACCTCGAAGCCGGCGTTCGCGACATGCAGGCACGCTTCTCGGGGGCATTCCTTTACGACGACGACGACGCAGGAACGCCAACGCTGGAACGCCTCGCCGATTGCAAGGTGCCGATTCTCGTCGTCCGACCGCAGAGGGATCGCGCCGACCTGCGGGAGGCGGCGTCGGCAATCGCAGCGCGTGCGCCACGCGCACGCGTCGTCGAATGCGCGGCGGTCGGCCACTTCGCCAACCTCGAGGGACCGGAACTTTTCAACGAGATCCTGCGCGATTGCATCGCGGAACACGCCTGATGCATGCGCGTGAGCGGCCAGGGCGAGTGCGCCCCCGCCGGAGGGGGGGGTCACCGGGGCGCAGGCTGCTGATTCGCTTCGCTGCCGATCGTGAGGCGACTCAGATCGATCAGCTCGATTCCGAGCTCGCGGGCGACTTCGATCGAGCGCTGGTCGCGGTAGAACTCACCGTAGTAGACGCGCCGGAGGGAGGAGTTCGCGATGAGGCGGAAGCAGCTCCAGCACGGGCTCGCGGTGGTGTAGATATCCGCCCCCTCGATCCTCACGCCGTTGCGCGCGGCCTGGCAGATTGCATTCGCCTCGGCGTGCACGGTGCGCACGCAGTGCCCCTCCTGCATCATGTGTCCGACGTCGGAGCAGTGCGGCAGTCCGCGGATGGAGCCGTTGTAGCCCGTCGACAGAATCACCTTGTCGCGCACGATCACCGCTCCCACGCGCTTGCGGTCGCACGTCGCGCGCGTGGCCACCTGGAGGGCGATGTTCATGAAGTACTCGTTCCACGAGACGCGCCCGCGGGATGTGCGCTCCTGGATCGACATGCGGGGCACAGTATCAGAGCGTCGGATCGCCCTCAAGGCGCGTGTCGTTGCAGCAGACGACCGTCTGTGCTCGGCCGCTGGCCGCCGGCGTGGAGTCCGTGCCGCGCTGGCGCCGCGGCGGCGCCGGGGGCGTGCGCTTGTGCGCGTTCGACCAGGGCGCCGACGGGTTCCATCTCGTAGTGGCGATCGCGCAGCCGCTCGATCACGAGGTCGACCGCCTCGATCGATTGACTGCGGTCGCCCGGGCCGAAGGCGACACCATCGTGCAGGATGACGATCGAGCCAGGACGCACGCGCTCTAGAACCCGCTGCGCGATGACGTCGGCACCCGGCCGGCGCGTGTCCTGCGGATAGACGTCGCCGAGGACGCCGCGATAGCCGTGCTCCGCGACCGTTCGCATCATGGAGCGGTTGAACCACCCCATCGGAGGCCGAAAGAGGCGCGGCCACTCGCCCGTCGCAGACTGGATCAAACGGCTGGCGCGCTCCAGCTCGCGCAGCATCAGCCGTCGTGGCAGAAGCGGGAGCACGACGTGGTTGTAGGTGTGGTTGCCGATCTCGTGGCCGCGCGCCGCGATCTCCGCGGCCAGGTGCGGATAACGCAGGACGTTGCGTCCGACGAGGAAGAACGTGGCGCGCACGCGCCGGGCGTCGAGCAGACGCAGCAGGCGAGGGGTTTCGCGCGGGTGCGGGCCGTCGTCGAAGGTCAGAGCCACGCGGCGCTCACGCGTCGGCACCGAGCACAGCAGATGGCGGGAGACGAAACGCAGGACTCTCGGCTTGTGCAGCAGATTCAAGTCGCCTCCCGGGCCTGCCCGGGGGCGGCCGACCCCATTCTCTCACGGATCGCCGGCCGGTGTCTGTGTCTTTCGCTCCAGCTGCCGCAGCCGCTCGCGCGCTTCGGCGGCGGCCTCGCCCTGGGGTGACGCCTGCAGCAGCGCTTGCAGCTCCTCTTTGGCCTCCTCGGCGCGGCCGGCGCGCGCCAGCGCCTCGGCGCGCCGGAGCTGCAGCAGGGAGCGGGTGCGGGCGTCGGGCGCGGCCGCCAGACCGCGGGCGCACGCCGCGAGCGCGGCATCGAGGTCGCCACGACGCAGCTCCACGAAGGCCAGGCTCTCGGCGTAGTTCGCAGTGCGCGCGGGATCGATCTGCAACGCTTCCTCGACCAGACGCGCAGCCTCGTCGAGCGCTTCACCACGCTGCGCCAACAGGTAACCGAGCGCGTTGCGAGCCGGCGCGCCGTTCGGGTTGCGGCGCACCGACTCCCGGTAGGCGCGCAGCGCTTCCTCGTGGCGTCCCTTCTGCTGGTAGGCGTAGCCGATCTTGTAGTCGAGGTCGAACGCCGGCGAGTCGCGCACGCCGAACGCAGCGACGTTGCACGCCGCCAGGAGCAGCGCTGCGGCTCCCGCGAGCATCCACAGCCGCCGTGATGACGTACGCAGTCGGGTCACGATCTGCACCAGCGTCCAGGCCGTGAAGAGCGCCAGCACGGGCGCCCACGGCAAGCGGAAGCGCTCGACGACGAAGAACGGGATCAGAGCCAGAAGCTGCGCGGCGACGTAGAGGCGCACGAGCTGCAGCTCGCGCGGGCGCCGGCTGCGCGCTGCCAGCAGACCCAGAAGCCCCAGCGGCGCCAGAAGCCACATCCCAACCGGCAAGAGCTGGTAGAGACGCAGGTAGCGGCCGAGCGAGTTGAGGTCTTCGTTGTCACTGATTGCCGCTCCGTTCCAGGCGTAGAACATCTTGCGCGCGGCGAGCTCGAGCGTGCGTCCCGGATGCGTGCTGGCGTACGCCAGGCCACGGCCAAGCCAGTATCGACTGACCTCGGAGGGGAGCAACGGGCGGCCCGCCGCCGCCTCGGCAAGCGTCTGCGCGCGCCGGCGCGCTCTCGCCGGCTCGGCGGGAAGCTCCGGCGTACTCGCCATGCGGCCATTCGCCCAGGCGTTGTTGCCGATGTAGAAGTTGAGTCCGAGGTTCGACGAGACCAGGACCAGATCGCGGCCGTGCCAGGCGTTGTGGAGCGTCACCGGCGCCAGCGCCAGGATCATTCCCGCGAGCGCGGGAACGGCACGACGGCGTCCCAGCCACACCAGCGCGACGACGGAGAAGAGAAGGAGCGTCGGGCGCGCCACGCAACCCAGGCCCAGAACGACACCGGAGAGGAAGCTCCAGCGGCGCGCTGGAATCGTTGCCGCGTACAACGCCAGGAGGAGCGCGGCCGTGTGCAGGAAGGTCACGAGCCCCATTTCGACAAGCTCGCCCTCGAAGTAGACGGCGCTGCGGTGCAGCGCGTAGAGGAGCCCGGCAACGAGAGCGACGCGTGCGTCGAAGAGCCGGCGCGCCAGCAGCCAGGTGAGGATCGCGGTTGCCACGCCCAGAAACAGGAAGGGCGCGCGCAGCCACAGGTAATCCTCACCGACGACCTTCCACCACGCCGCGAGCGCGCCGGGGAAAAGAGGTGGCTTGAAGAACACCTGCGGGATCGCGCCGTCCTCTGCGATGCGCTTGGCGGTTTCGACGTAGAGCGCAGCATCGACCGTCGGGCGGTCGAAGATCGGCAGTCGCGAGGACTCGAGCAGGTGGATGCAGCGCGCTGCGAACGCAACGACGCCGACGAGGGCGGCGGCGGGCCAGCGGCTCGACCAGCCCGCGGGCCCGGCGACGCGGCGCTGCGGCGCGCGGGACTGGGTCGCGCTGCCACTCTTGCGTTTCATCGCCCCGATTGGAGCACAGCCGACCGACGCGCCTCAACTTCCGGTTCGCGGTCAGGACCGCGAGCGCTCGCGAATGCCGACCGGCACCGCCTCGGCGGCGCGCTCCCGCTCCTCCGCCTCGGTTGCCGCGGCGTCCCGGAAGTGGATGCGGAAGACGCTGCCTTCGGCACCGCTCTGAGCCAGGCCGAGCTCCACGTCAAGCTCGCTCGCAAGCCTCTGCGCCAGCGCCAGGCCCAGCCCCAGTCCCTCGGTTTCACGCCGCAGCGTGATGTCGCCGAGCTCGAAGAGGCGCCAGATGCGCTCGCGCGCACCCTCCGGGATTCCCGGACCGTTGTCGCGCACGAGAATCGAGGCGCCCGCCCCCTCGGAGACGAGCTGCACCAGCACGCGTCCGCCGCGCGGTGTGTACTTCAGTGCGTTGTCGAGCAGGTTCTTGAGAATCACGCGCACGTAGTCGGCGTCCGTGAAGGTCACGTGCGGGTTGCACTCCACACCGAGTTCGACACCGCGCTCGGTCGCAGCCTGCTTGTGGAGCAGCACGAGGTCCTCGACGATCTGGTGCAGTCCCACGCGCGCAGGTTGCGGGTTGGTGCGCCCGCCGATCAGCTCCGCAAAGGAGAGCGCGCGATCCACGTGCGATGCGAGCCGGCGAGTGCTGTTGAGGATGATGTCGATGAAAGCTCGACGCTGCTCGAGTGCGACCTCGCCGTCGCGCAGCGCTTCCCCGTAGCTCAGGATGCGCGTGAGCGGTGAGCGCAGCTCATGGCTGACGCCGGTGAGGATCGCGGACTTGAGATCGTCGATCTGCAACAGACGTTCGTTGGCCTCGGAGAGCTCCTGGTAGCGTCGCTGCAACGCATCGACGAGGAGCAGGCGGCTGCATGCCAGCGACGCGGCGTCGAACGTCGCCTGCAGCATCGAACGATCGAACTCGTCGAACTCGCGCCTCGAGAGCTTCGGTCCGACGAGCACGAGCCAGTCCAACTTGCGGTCCACGTTGAGCCATGCCGCGCGCGCCACGCCGAGCCGGGTGGCGCGTTGAACCGTGTCGGCGAGCGCATCCGTCATCGCGGGCAGAAGCGGGTGCAGGAGCGGCAGGTGTGGCAGAACCGGAGCGAGCTCCTTGGCGAGCTCCGGCGACGCGACCCGCAACGCTTCCGACACGTCTCCCGTTTGTGACACGGGAGCGAAGGCGCGCCGTTCGACCTCCGTGCGCAGGATGACGAGGCGCTCGCACCCGAAGCTGCCGGTCAGGGCCAGCGCCATTGTGCGCGCGAGCTCCTCCTGCGAGCCCACGGATGCAAGTTGTCGGTGCAGGTCGAGCAGCACCGACTGCAGTGTCATGGCCCGCCGCGCCAGCTCGCGTGTGTCACCCGCATCGACCAGCTGCTGCAGGCGCCCTCCCGCCTCCGGCTCCGCGTCGCGGCTGGATCTGGGATTCTTCCGCCACACCTCGTTTCCTCCTCCAGGCTGAGATCGCACGCCTCGTTCCGCTCTTCCCACCCGCGCTCGTCTCAACGACGCGGCTCTTCTGCATCTGGAGCCCGCGGCGCAACGTCCCCGGGCACGGCTGGAGCCATGTCCTGGGGCGGTTGCACGACGCGGTCGTCTGCCGTAGCGCTGCGACGGATCAACTTCATCACCAGGTAGAGGGCGTTGCCCCCTTCGGCCGGGACCCGGTGCTCAAACGATTCGCACATGCGGTGCACGATCACCAGCCCGCGTCCACCCGTCTTGCCGCTCTCTGGAGAGGGCAGTGCGCGATGTGCCGCGCTTCGCGGGCTGTCGAACGTCGGCGCAAGGTCCCGTAACGCGACGTAGCAGTACTCGCCCTGCACGCGTACTTGCACTCCGATGGGTTGCCCCTCCGCGCCGCGGTAGCCGTGCCGGAAGATGTTCGACAGCAGCTCGTCGAGCAGCAGGTAGACGCGGCTGGTGTCGCAGCCGGCATCTCGGGCCGGCTGCAGACGCGGCCGGATCTGCTGGAACACCTCTTCCAGGAAAGTCGGCGACGTCCGCACGACGAGCTCGCCGCCACGCGGCTGCTCGAATTCGTTGGCGTCGTGCGGCCGAGTCATCGTCATGCTCCCGGGTGGCCCGAACCTGTCGAGCCGGCTCCCACCAGTTCAGCCAGGGGCTCGCGGGCACGCTCGAGCGTACACTTGAGCGCCACGGCGGTGATGTCGTCGAACTGGCCGAAGCCTTGCGAAAAACGTCCAAGCTCCTCGTGCAGGCGATCGAGGAACTCCTGCGGCTCCAGGTTTGCGTTGCGCTCGGCAAACCTCTGCAGCCGCTCCTCCCCGTACAGGTTCGCGTCGCGATCGTGCGCTTCGTTGACCCCGTCGCTGTAGCCGAGCACCAGGTCGCCCGGCTCGAGCTGCAGCTCCGTCTCCTCCAGAACCTCGGCGAACTGCTCGCTGGGAAGCACGCCCACCGCGGCGCCCCGCAGCTGGATCGGGTCGGCGTCCCCGATGGCAGCGCGGACCCAGACAATCGCGGGATGCCCGGCATTCGCGATGCGCAGCCAACGTCCCGATGCATCGAGCACCATGATCAACATGGTGACGAAGGTGCTGCGGTGGAAATCGTTCAGCATCTGCTCGTTGAGTGCAACAAGCGCCTTGCGGGGCGACGCCGTGTAGGTGAAGACGCTCCGCGCCGCGCTTCGCACCGCAGTCATCACCAGCCCGGCCGAGACCCCCTTGCCGGCAACGTCGGCAACCAGGAACGCGGTGCGGCCATCCTCGAGCTGAATGTAGTCGTAGAAGTCCCCACCCACCACGCGCGCCGGCACCGACAACGCCGCGACCGAGGCGTTCTCGAGACGTGGCGCACCGTGTGGTAGGAGCGCCGCCTGGATCTTGCCCGCCACCTCGAGCTCTTTCTCGTAGAGATGCTGCTTCAGCAGCTCGTGCTGCGCCTGCTGCAGCTCTTCGGTCATGTGGTCGAAGGAGTCGGACAGGAGACCGATCTCGTCGGAGCGACGCATGCGCATCTTGTGGTCGAGATCGCCAGAGGCGATGCGCTTCACCCCCTGCACCAGCTGCCCGATCGGTTTCGTCACCGTGCGCGCGATGAAAGCCGTCCCCAGGATCCCGAGCAGGATGAAGAGCGCACCGACCCGCATGGCGGAGATCTTGGCGCTTCGGATCTGCAGCAGCAGGGGTTCTTCCGACACCGCCAGGCAGACGACGCCGATCCGTTTGGTCGTGCCGCCGAGCGAGGATTGCACCGGCGCCCAGACCTCGATGTGGCTGCCGTCGTCCTCGCGCAGGGTGCGGTACGCGTAGCCCTCGCGCAGCTCCTGCGCCTCCGCCGCAATCTCGAGCTGGCGCCCGACCCGGCGGACGTCACTGTGCGCGAAGACCGTGCCGTCGTTGTGGAGCACGGCGCCGTAGGCGAAGTCGTCGCTTCCCCGTTGCGCGCGCAGGGTCGTGAGAATGCTCAGATCGTCGCCTGTCTCCATGGCCTCACGAGACTGGATGCTGAGGTTCGTGGCGCCCACGGCCAGGCGCTTGCGCATCTCCTGCAACAGCGCGTCGTGCTCATGGTCGAACTGCGACTTCGCCAGAAGCGCGAGACTCGCCGTCATGAAGCCGACGAAGTAGATCACGAACTTCAGTCGCAGACTGAGGAATCTCACGGACGCGTTCCTTCCGTCGATCGCGCCCGCGCCAGCTTGGCGTGCGCACGATTCAGATAGCGACGTACCTGCACGTTCTCCGGCTCGAGCTGGAGCGCCTTGTCCCAGATCTCCACCGCTTCCTGGAGACGCCCCTCGGTGTAGCTCTCGAGGCCGGTGACGCGATACACGCGCAGCAGGTAGGACGCCACCTCTTCATACTGCGGCACCGCCTGCGCCACCTGCTCCCAGGCACCCATGGCACCGAAGAGATCGCCGCTGCGGTAGAGGCGCATCCCCTCTTCGTAGCGCGCTTTGACCTCGGCCGTCGGCACCACGACCGCCGGCGCGCTGTCTTCCAGCTCTGCTTGCTGTTGCCGTTGCCGCTCCTGCGCCAGCGCCAGGCGCGCGGCTTCCGCGCGGCGCTCGAGTGCAGCCAGAAGCCTCTTCGCCTCCGCGTGCTGCGGCTCGAGCTCCAGGACCCGGTTCACGTGCACGCGCGCCGGGCCGTCGTCTCCGGCGTCGAATCGGTTTCTCGCGTTGCGCATGGCCACCTGCACACGCAGCTCGTGGGCGCTCAAGGCTTGCTGCCGATAGCTCGCGGCCGTTGGGTGCTCCGGATCGAGCTCCAACACCTCTGCAAACACGCGCGCCGCTTCCAGGTAACGCTGCTGTGCGTACGCATCGATACCAGCGTGGTATCGCTTCTGCACTTCGCTGCGCATGCGGCTGGCGTCGCGCACGGCCAGGCGGATTCCCCGCAGACGGCTGGCGCTGACGCTGTCCTCCGGGACGACCACGAGGGCTCCCTCGAGGGCGCGTGCCGCACCCATGAAGTCGCTGCGCTGCAGCAGGCTGTCCGCCTCCTGGACGAGGGCGGCGTGGCGCGCATCGCGCCTTCCGCGCCGAGCACGCGCGTCGTACGGTCGCCGGGCGAGCACCATTCCGTAGAGTGTGGCAGCGCGGTCGAAGCGGCCGGCATCGAGCTCCCGACGGGCCTCAAGCATCCATCCCTCCAGCTCCGACTGTTCGCGTGCGCTGACGGCGCGGGCGAGCTCGGACGCCACTTCGATCTCGCGCGCGTGCGCCCGCGCCAGGCGTCGCTCAGCCAGCGTGGGCCCCCAGCGCATCTGCACGAGCAGGTGGTGTCCGAGCTTCGATCCCTCGCTCGTCAGCGCATAGCCGAGGCGCCAGGCGTTGCGTTCGAACGCCGCACCGGCGCGAGCGTCACCATCGTGGACACCGAATGCAAGCTGCACACCGGCAACGTGGTTCACGCGTGCGGCAGCGGAGAAGGCGCGGCGCGCGTGGCGCGGTGCCTGGATTCCGATCGACACGGCTCCACTCCAGGCGGGCCGCAACGGTTGCGTCCATGCTGCTGCGGCGCGGAGCTCGCGCGACGCGGTCGCTTCGCGGTCGTGCAGATGCACCTGCGGCTCGACGGCGTTCAGCAGTGCGATCCCGGCCGTGACGTGTGACCACGCCCCGCGGGTCCCTTTGCGCCCGCTTCCATCCCAGTGCACGCCGACGTCGGCTCCAAAGCTCGTGTCGGACGCCTCCTCCTCCACAGAGTTCAGGAGCTTGAGTGCACCGCCGGCCGCGAGACCGGAAGGGTGCGCCCAGGCGGCTCCGACAAGCCCGGTGTCGCCACGCGAGCTCAGCGACGTCGCATCGCCACTGCGCCACCAGCGCGTGAATCCCACGCCCCACGTGGGGCCGGACAGCGTCGGTCCGGCGGCCCCGAAGCGCAGCGACTCGAGCCCGTCGTCGTGTCCACCACCGAGGAGCGTCTGCCAGCGCGACGCACGTGCCAACGCCGCCGGGTTCTCGAACAACGCCGCTCCAGGGTCCACGAGGGCCGCCGTGCCGGCGCCGAGAGCCGTCTCGAAGCCGATCCCGGTCGCCCTCGTCGCCGGCGCCGCCGCATGTGCGGATGCGGCGCCCATCGCGGCGCAGACGATGCAGGTCCAGAGTGGCACGCGCGTCAGGTGTCGCATGGACCTCCGGTCGGCCCGGCCGCTGCCCGCGGCACGGGCGCAATCCGCGGTCAAGGTCGAGGGGCCTGGAGGGAGAACCGGGCCTCGGTGTCGTCGCGGTAGTCCATCTCCACGTTGAAGAGCAGCCGATGGATCTGCGCGTGGCCGCGAGGTTTGCCACGCGCGTCCAGATCGCGGCTCCACAGATCGACCTGGAAGGTCTTGCCCGCGAGGTCCGGATCGTAGGGCAAGGTGACGCGCACGTCCGTGCGGACGGTGCTCCCGGCCGCGAGCGTGAAGTCGGCACGTTCGAGGCGCACCCAACGTCGGTCGGGAAGTGGAAGGGCACCGGACCGCAGCTCGTGATGCGATGGGATCACGACCTCGACATGCACGCGCAGCGTGTCGTCACTCGTGTTTCGAACCACGAGCGGCGCAGCGGCCAGCCGCACCACCGAGTAGGTCTTGCCGATGGCGAGGTTCTGGAGTCGCACCTCGCCGAACTCGGTGCGCAGGCCACCCGTGCTTTCCTCCGCGCCCGTGGCCGTCGCCTGACTGCAGAGTGCCAGGGCCGTCAGCCCCCAGAGTCGCGCCGTTAGCCGGAATCGCATCCGTCTCTCCCATCGACGAGCCGATCCGGCGAGGCAGGCTTCCTCCGCCTTGGGGAGCACTCCAAGGAACGCTCTCTCGGACCTCGCTGTGAACTGGAGTTGAAGCAACGGAGATGCCACGCGACAGCGATCTGGAATGCGGCTTGGCGGCGCCAATCCTCATGACGCCGTGTGTTGCTTTACGCAGGTGTGTGGATGCAGCCACGCTGGCTTGACCGCCGTTTGTCGGGACGACCATACTGCGCGCGCCGTCACGCGACGCGGGAGCGCCCTCCAGACCGCGGAGACGCCCGATGACCGAACTTCTCTTCCAGCTCGACAGCTATCTGCGTGCCTTCGATGCCAGCGTGCGGGCCGTGGATGGCGCGCGCGTGGCGCTCGATCGCACCGCGTTCTACCCGACCGGCGGGGGGCAGCCCCACGATCTCGGCTGGCTCTGCGAGGGAGACCGCAGGCTCGAAGTGGTGGAGGTGCGGCGTGAGGGGGAGCACGTGTGGCACAGGTTGCGCGAGCAGGCGCTGGAGCCGACGTGTCGCGTGCGCGGTGAGATCGATTGGGAGCGCCGTTACCAGCTCATGCGCACGCACACCGCTCTGCACATTCTGAGTGGCGTCATCTGGCGCGACCACCGTGCGCCCGTCACCGGCGGCAACATGGAGCCGCTGCGCGGCCGACTCGATTTCGAGCTCGACGAGATCCCCGCCGACTTCGCGCCGCGGGTCGAGGCCGCGGTGAACGCCGAGATCCGCGACGCACGCCCGATCGAGGTGCGCATCCTGCCGCGTGACGAGGCGATGCAGATCCCGGATCTCATCCGCACGAAGATCAACCTGCTGCCGCCTGGCATCCGGCAGATTCGTACGGTGCACATCGTAGGGCTCGACCTGCAAGCGGACGGCGGCACGCACGTGCGCAACACGAGCGAAGTGGGATGCGTGCGCGTTCTCGGGTACAAGAGCAAAGGCAAGAGCAACAAGCGCCTGCGCATCGAGGTGACGGATGCCTGAAGCGTCCGCCGCCGGCGAGGGCGAGTCGGAGCGGAAGTCATGCTGGACGTCGTCGAGCTGGCGCGGCGGTTCATCGACATCGAATCGATCACGGGCAACGAGGCAGCGATGGCCGCGGCGAGTGCCGAGGTGCTGCGGCAGATCGGCTTCGAGGCGCGTCTGCTCGAGGTTGCGCCCGGGCGCGCCAACGTCCTGGCCACGCTCGACGCGCCGCGCGTGCTCCTGAGCACGCACCTCGACACCGTGCCGCCCCATTTCCCGGCGCGCGACGAGTCGGACTGGCTCTACGGGCGCGGAGCCTGCGATACGAAGGGGATCCTCGCCGCCATGCTCGCGGCTGCGGAGCGCTTGCTGCAGGAGGGCGTGCGCGACGTCGGGCTGCTTCTCGTGGTGGGCGAGGAGACCGACTCCGCGGGCGCCAAGCACGCGAATGCGACGCTGTCGCTGCCCTCCGTGACCCACACCGTCGTCGGAGAACCGACCGAGTCGAAGTTCGCGCGCGCACAGAAGGGTGCTTTCAAACTCACGCTGCGGGCACGCGGGCGAGCGGCGCACTCCGGCTACCCGCAACACGGCCACTCGGCGCTGCGCGCGATGCTCGACCTGCTGCAGCGCATCGAGCAGGCGGAGTGGGGCGAGGACGCCGAGCTCGGACGCGCCACGGTCAACGTCGGCGTCTTGCGCGCGGGGCGCGCGGCGAACGTCGTTCCGGACGAGGCGGAAGCGCAGGTGTTCATCCGCGTGGTGGACAGCGCCGCCGCCGTGCGTCAACGTGTGGAGCGGATCGTGCAGCCTTCGGGGCCATCGGTGGAGTGGCGCGAAGAGGGGAGCAACGATCCACAGCGTTGGTTGACGTTGCCGGGAGAGCCGGAGACGGTCGTGGCGTTCAACACCGACGCTCCCTTTCTGACGCGCTTCGGTCAGAGGCTGCTGGTCGGCCCAGGGTCGATCCTGGTGGCGCACAGCTCCGAGGAACGCATCTCGAAACGTGAGCTGCGAGCGGCTGTGGATCTCTACCATCGCACCGTGCTGCGCCTGCGCACGGCGTCCGGTTAGCCGGTTGCACTGACGGCCTTGCCGTGGCGATGACGTGAGGAGCAAGCGTGGAGCCGCAACGTCGCATCCTCGAACAAGCCTACTCGGGCGCACGCGCGCTCGACGACGCCTCGGTCCAGGACGCCTTCGAGTGGCTCCTGACCGGACTCGAGGAGGGCACGCTGCGCGCCGCGGAGCCTGGCGCGGACGATCGCTGGAACGTCCACTCCTGGATCAAGATGGGAATCCTGGTGGGGTTCCGCATCGGACGAATCGTCGACATGTCGACGCATCCGGCATCCCCCTTCTTCGACAAGCACAACCTCCCGACCCAGGAGCTGGATGGTGTGACACGACGCGTGCGCATCGTCCCGGGTGGAAGCAGCGTGCGCCGCGGCGCCTACGTCGGTCCCGATGTGATCATCATGCCGCCCGCGTACGTCAACGTGGGTGCCCGCGTCGACGCAGGCAGCATGATCGACTCGCACGCGCTCGTCGGCTCCTGTGCCCAGGTCGGCCGCGGCGTGCACCTGAGCGCGGCGGCCCAGGTGGGTGGCGTGCTCGAGCCCCCGGGCGCGCGCCCGGTCATTCTCGAGGATGGCGTCCTCGTCGGCGGCAACTGCGGCGTCTACGAAGGGGCTCTCGTGCGTCGACGCGCGGTGCTCGGCTCCGGCGTCATCGTTACCGGCTCGACGCCGGTCTACGACCTGGTGCACGGCCGCGTGCTGCGGCCGCAGTCGGGCCACGGCGCGGAGATTCCGGAGGGCGCCGTCGTGGTTCCGGGCAGCCGCGCGTTGAAGGGGGAGTTTGCCCAGCAGCACGGCGTCTCGCTCTACACTCCGGTCATCGTGAAGTACCGCGATGCCGGCACCGATGCGCGCACGGCGCTCGAGGACGCCCTGCGTTGAGCTTTCCACGCTCCCGACGCCCCATGGGAGGAAGGCCGTGTTTCGATTGTGGCGAACCGAGAAGCGCCTCCAGGAGAAGCTGGAGGCCTACCTGGCCCAGGTGATGTCGAGCCTGGGAGGTCTCAAGGACGCCTTCCCGCAAGGATTGGATGGGACGTTCGCCCGCCAGTCCGATCTCGCAAACCCGGTGCACGAGCTGGAGTCGGTGGCGGACGACATGCGTCGCGAGCTCGAGCTCGAGCTCTACTCCGGCAAGCTCTTGCCGGAGTCGCGCGCCGACATGCTGTCGCTGGTCGAAGCGATCGACCGGATCTCGAACATCGCCGAGAACATCGTCGAGTTCTTCTCCATCCAGAAGCTGGACGTGCCGGCCGCGTTGCACGCTGACGTCGAGGATCTTCTCCGCAAGAGCCTCGAGACCTGCGCGGCGATGTCGGAGACGGTGCGCCTGCTGCTGGACGACCTCTCCAAGATCCGCGGTTGCGCCGAGGAGGTCGACCACCTCGAGAGTCAATGCGACGCGCGCGAGCGCCGTTTGTTGCGCCGGCTCTTCGATCTCGATCTCGACCTCGCGCGCAAGCTGCACCTGCGCGAACTGATCGGCAGCATTGCCGCGTTGTCCGATCAGGCCGAGAACGTCGCCGACATGGTGGAGCGCATGGCCGTGAAGCGTCGGCTCTGAGGCGCTGAAGAGCTCCGCCGTCGCGGGGAGGGGTCGTGGGCAAGCTCCTGGGGGCGGTTTTTCTCGGCTGGGCACTGGGTGCGAACGACGCCGCCAACGTCTTCGGCCCCGCCGTCTCGGCGCGCGTCGTGCGCTACCGCACCGCCATCCTCATTGCAGCCGTGTTCGTCGTTCTCGGGGCGGGGACCGGAGGCCTGCGCGCCATCGAGGCGGTCGGCGCGCTCGACGTGCAAACGCCAAACACGGCGTTCTGGGTCACGCTCGCCGCCGCTTTGGCGATGACGCTCTTGATCGCGCTGCGCCTGCCGGCGAGCAGCTCCCAGGCGATCGTGGGCGCGATCGTCGGGGCGGCCCTGGCACGCCACAGCAATGTCGATGTCGAAGGCCTCACGCGCCTGGTGCGAGGCTGGGTGCTGACGCCGGTCATGGCTGCCCTGATCGGCATGGCCTGCACGCTCATCCTGGGGTCGACGCAGCGCTGGCGCCCGACGCGTGGCCTGGCCAGGCTCGATCTTGCAGTGCACCTCGCGTTGCTTGCGGCCGGGGCGTGGGGCGCGTATGCGCTCGGGGCGAACAACGCCGCCAACGTGACGGGCGTCTTCGCTGCGGCCGGCGTGGTGTCGCCCACGCAAGCGGCCTGGATCGCGGGCGGCAGCATCGCACTCGGCATTCTCACGTTCGCGAGCCGCCTCATGTATCTCGTGGGGCGTGGCCTGGTGCAGCTCGAACCCGCCACGGCGCTCGTGGCCATGGTTTCGCAGGCGCTTGCGGTGCACGCGTTCGCGCTCTGGGGCGTGCCGGTGTCGTCGTCGCAAGCCCTGGCGGGAGGGGTTCTCGGCATCGGCGTCGTCAAGGGCGTGCGCACGATCAACATGCGCGCGCTCCTCAACATCTTACTCGGCTGGGTGGCGACGCCGGTCGTCGGCGCGCTGCTCGCGTACTTCCTGCTGCAGGTAACGACTCCACCTTGAGTTCACCGCCGCCGCCGCACGCAGCGCCTTGCGCGCCAACGTCGAGAGCGGCAGCCGGCGACACTGGGCAGCATCCAGCCAGCGCACCTCCAGATCGTCGAGCTCCAGGTTGTCGAGCGGTGTGGCGCCGGGACGCGACGCGTCGCTGCGCTCGGCTTGGCGCGGGCGCCGCGCGCGACGCTTTCTTGCGCTGTCGCCTGCCGCCCGCGTGTCGGTGGGCAGCCGCGATGCCAGAATCTCGACCTCGATGCGGTGATTCAGGATGCCGTGGCGCACCGCTGCGATGCGTTCCAGAGGTGGGGGAAGCAGATCGAGCCGGGAGCGGAGCGCGCTTCGCAACGCGTGGGCCGCGCGGCGGTTCGTAGGGGAATGCGCCGGTCCGCGCGCTGCGGCGACGTCGCCGCGACGCCGGGTCGGAAGCTCCCACCAATCTTGCAGAAGCCGGCCCGTGCGGCGGCGTATCAGAAGCAGGCGTTCACCGCGTTGCAGGAGGGCCGCGGAGAGCTGCACGACGTCGGAAGCCTTGCGGCGCCGCGGGCGCGGCAGCAACTGCTCCCGCCCGCTTCGACGCGCGCCGCAGTCGCGCTCGAGGGGACACTCGCCGCAGAGGGGCAGCGGCTTCGTGCAGCGGATGGCGCCGAGCTCCATGAGCGCCTGGTTGGCATCCCCGGGGCTCGGCGTGGCGGCCCACTCTGCGGCAATCTCCCACATGCGACGCTTCTGCGGCGCCGAGTCGACGTCGCCGTCGAGCGCGAAGAGACGCGCGAAGACGCGCACCACGTTGCCATCGAGGATCGGCGCAGGGCGCCCGAAGGCGATGCTGGCGATGGCTCCCGCGGTGTAACGTCCAACCCCGGGGAGCGATTCCAGAACGGCGACCGAGTCGGGCAACTGGCCACCGTGTTGCTCGACGATCTGCTGCGCGGCGCGATGCAGGTGACGCGCGCGCGTGTAGTAGCCGAGGCCGGACCAGGCGTGCAGAACGTCGTCGAGCCGAGCGCGCGCGAGGCTCGTGACGTCGGGGAATCGTCCCACGAAGCGCTCGTAGTAGGGGACGACGACGTCCACGCGCGTCTGCTGCAGCATGATCTCGGAGACCCAGATACGGTACGGGTCGCGTGTGCCCCGCCAAGGGAGGCTGCGTCGGGAAGCCCGGTACCAACGCACGAGCCGCCGCCGCAACGAAACGACGTCTGCGTGCAGAGGCGTGCGAGCGTCTGCGGCACGTGCGGGCGCGGCAGACGCGGGCTTGCGACGCAAAGGCTTGCGGTTTCGTGGCATGGCGCAGCTCCCAGATCAGCGGCCAGGATCACAGTGCCACTCGGATACGACAGGCGCAGTCAGGAGCGTGAGCGTGGCCTCACCCGCGCCCGCGCCCGGGGAGTGCAGATCGCATGGTCAGGGATTCTACGTCGACGCTTCCAGGACGCGCTTCCAGGTGTTCTCGTCGACGTTGCACCCCGTGAGGAGAACGCAGACGGGGCCTGGAAGGCGCAGACCCTCGAGGAGTGCGGCGATCCCGACAGCGGCCGAGCCCTCGACGCGCAAGTCGTGTTGCTGCCACAGCCAGCGCATGGCGGCCGCAATCTGCGCTTCGGGCACGAGCCGCACGTCGTCGACCCAGCGTTTGACGTAGTCGAAGCTGCGCGCGCTGACGCCGCCCTCCAGTCCTTCGGCGAGCGTGGCGGGGCCTTGGTGGCGCGTGAGCGCCGTGCCGCGCTGCAACGAATCGTGCATGGCGCACGTCGCCTGCGACTGCACACCGACGATCCGCACGCTCGGCTTGAGCGCGCGGACGACGCACCCGACGCCGGAGATGAGACCTCCCCCGCCCACCGGAACGAGAAGGCTCTGCAACTCCGGAAGCTGCTCGAGAACCTCCAGCCCGAGCGTCCCGCCATTCCCGGCCATGATGAGCTCGTCGTCGAAGGGTGAAACGAAGCGGGCTCGGTGTTCGCGGGCCCAGCGGCGCGCCTGCGCTTCCGCATCGTCGTAGCTGGGCGAGTCGACCACGGTGACCTCGGCACCGAGCCGGGCGATCGCGCCTCGTTTCACCTCGGGAGCCGAGCGCGGCACGAAGATGCGCGGCGGCGCGCCGAGGCCGCGCATGGCGTACGCCACGCCGAGGCCGTGGTTTCCGGCCGATGCGGCCACCCAGGGTCGGGCGTCGTTGGCCAAGGCGCGGACGGCGAGAGGTCCACGCACTTTGAAGGAGCCGGTGTACTGCTGGTTCTCGAGCTTCAGCCACGTGGGCGCGCCGACGAGAGCCGTGGCGTGTTCGGATCGACGCATTGCGGTGCGACGCGTCGCCGCCTCGACGACTGGACGCACCTGGCGCACGAGATGCTCGGTCAGCACCAATCCGCTCTTTTCTCGGAGGTTCCGCGGAGGCACGTGTCGTTTTGCAAAGTACGTCGCAAAACGGGAGCAATCAAGCGGCAAGGCCACACGCACTTTCGCGCATTGCTCCGCGTGCCGCATCGCAGGGTCCCCTGCGGTTCCGCGGGATTCCCGACGTCTGGAGCGCCGGAATTCGCAGGGTGATGCGGCCCGACGCGGCACGACATCTGCGAACGGGACGCCGAGCGGGCGGAAGCGGCACCTGCCGCTTGAACCCCCGAAAGTTTCACAAGGGACGAAAAGGACTCGAGATGCCGAAACGCATCCGTTTGCACGATCGCCAGGACGGATTCACCATCGTCGAAGCGCTGGTGGCTCTCACCATCTTCGGCATTGGCACCATCGTGCTGATGCAGCTGGCACCTCGAGCCACCCAAGTCGCGAACCACGCACGCAACATCAGTACGGCGAACGGGCTGGCGCAAGCCAAGGTTGAGGAGCTACGCGCCCTACCCAGTGGACACGCCGATCTCACGGCTGGTGTGCACGCGGACCCGGACAACCCGATCAGCGACCACTACGAAAGGCAGTGGGAGGTGACCGACGACGACCCCATCCAGGGCATGCGTCGAGTCGAGGTCCAGGTGCGGATCACCCAGACAGCAAGCGGCGATAGCGTGGCCACCCTGGTGACGTACTTCTGACGAGGGCGGATCAACATGCGCAACACGCAGCACACGCGCAGAGGCTTCACGGTCTTCGAGCTCCTGGTTTCGACGCTGGTTGCCGGCGTCGCCTTGCTCGCCACCATGCTGATTGCGTCGCAGATGAGCACCCAGATGCGCAGTGAGCGCAACCGGGTGAACGCACAGGACAACGCTCGCATCGCCATCGACGAGATCACGCGCATCCTGCGCGCGGCAGGCTCGCAGACCGACAACGCCCGTGGCCAGGGCCGCTTCGTTTTCGGCGGGCCGTGGACGGTGGCGCTGAACGCCAACCTGTTTCCGATCGACGACCCGGACGGCACCGGCGATCCGGCAGCCTTGGATCTCGCTCTGGGTGGAGCCGACGTGCCACTCGGGGGCGGAGTGACCTACACGCCGCCGCGCTCCTTCCAGACCGGCGCCGAGACGATCGTTCTCACGATCGACTCCAGTCGTGACGGTTACGTGAGCTCCGGCGACGCGTCCGACGACGAAGAGGAGGAGTCCGACAATCCGGACGACTTCGTCGTCAAAGCGTTCGTCTATGGCAGCGATGGTACCGGCAACACCGTCCAGGAAGCCGGCCTGGCCCTGCTGCGTGGGCCATACCCCGGCGCCGACGGTAACTACACGGAGCCGATGTTCAAGTACTGGATCAACGACGACAACGACGACTCCACCCCCGCGCTTCTCCACGGCGACCTGGACGGCAACGGCGAGCTGTCGCAGGGTGAGATCGCCATGCTCGGTCCCGTGGCGCCCACGGACCTCGCTCTCATCTCGCGCATCGACGTCACCGCCACGGCCGAAAGCGAGAAGGCGGGGAACTACTACTCGGGAACCCACAGGGACGGGCGCAGCGTCCTGCGCTCGTCGGTGAGCTTCCGCAACCACATGACGACGGCCGTGCGTGTCGTCGGCACCGTCTTCAACGACGCCAACAAGAACAGCCTACGCGACCCGGGCGAGGTGCCCTTGCGTGACGTCGTCGTGCGTTTGAGCAACGGCTCCGCGACCAAGACGGACGCGCTCGGCTTCTTCAAGTTCGTCACGCGCCCCGGAACCTACACGCTGCAGGAAATCGACAAGGTCGGTTTCGCCAGCACGACACCGAACATCGTGTCGTTGAACCCGGCGCCGGGAGATTACGTCGAAGTCCACTTCGGCGACTACTCCACAGTGGGAAGCGGCTTCATCCACGGCAAGGTCTGGCACGACAACAACAAGAACGGCGTCCTCGAAAAGAACGAAGAGTGGGGGATCCCGGGAATCAACGTCTTCCTCGACACGGGTGCCACGGCGCTCACCGACTCAGCGGGGAACTTCCTGTTCACCGTCAGCACCGGGAACTACACGGTCACCGAGGTCGACTCGGCCGGTTACACGTCGAGCACACCGAACGTCGTCGACGTCAACGTGGCTGCCGATGGCGACTCCGCCTACGTGCTCTTCGGCGACTACGAGCTCAAAACCTTCGGTGAGATCCACGGCTTGGTCTACTTCGACGAGAACAAGGACGGTGTGCACGACAACCTCGAGCCGGGCATCGCCAACGTGACCGTGACGCTCGACGGCGGTGATGTCACGGTGACGGATGCGATGGGTGAGTTCCAGTTCACCGCCTCTCCCGGGACGCACGAGGTGACCGAAACGGATCCGGAGGAATACACCTCCTCGACCGTCAACACCGTCACCGTAGAGGTCTACGAGAACAAGATCAGCTACGTCGAGTTCGGCGACATCGGCATCCAGGACGTGGCCTTCCAGGAGATCCACCTGGCCGACACCGAGCGCGCGCTGAGCATCGTGGCCACCGATCTGGGAGAAGATGCGCGCACCGATTTCGACGTCGTCCTCGGCACTCATTACGTCGGCGGCTCGAACGATATCCTCGTGTGGCACAACCAACGTAGGAACAGCTCGACACTCAACTCGAAGATCTTCGAGCAAACGCCAAGCTACCAGCGCATCATCGATGCGGACGTGAACGCGGTGACGGCTGTCGATCTCAACAAAGACGGCATGTCCGACGTCGTCACCGGATTGGGCGCGAGCAGCAACAACATCGGCGTCTGGATCACGGACGTGAATTCGCCTGGAGACATGCCGTACGCACCCAACGCACGCTACACGGCGGCGCTCGCGACCGGAGTGAACGACATGGTCGTCGGGGACTTCGACGGCGATCCCTACCCGGACCTGGCCGTCGGCACCACAGCGGGCTACGGGCTCGGGCGCCTCGAGGTGTGGCATGGCGGCTGGGGGAGCGCGTTTGGCCGCGAAGACGGCGACGTCTACGCGCTGATTCCGTTCTTGGGCGGAGCGAGCGGTGAGGCGTTCGGCGAAGTGGTGTCGGTCGCCAGCAGCGATTTCAACCGCGACGGCGTCGACGATCTGGTGGTGGGAACGCGCAAGAGCGACTCGATGAGTTACGTCTCGCTCCTGCTCTGGACGCCGCTCGATCAGGCGGCGTCGCCGGACACATCGCAGACACCCGTGCTCTCGTCCACGAGCTACTACCTGCACGCACGTTTTCAGGTGTTCGGCGCCTTGCAGCAGGTCCTCGCACTCGACATGAAGGAGGATGACCAGGGCGACGTGGACATCGTCGTGGCCTCGGCACTGGCGTCCACATCCGGCATGGTCCAGGTGTGGCACAACCGCGGCGACAACCACTTCGGTTTCGGAGAGACGCGCGACGCCGCACCCAGCGACCAGGTCGACCCGCAAGGGGCGCCGCTGTCGATCGTGGCGGCGAAGGCCGACAACGACGTCTTCCCCGACATCCTGGTGGGGACGCGCACGAGCGAAGCCTACGACGGTCAGGTTCTGCTCTACCGCGCCTTCGGCTTCCTGCCGAGCTCGGGGGAGCCGATCTCGCAGTCGAGCGCGGGTGAGGTCGTGACGATGACCATCGGCGACTTCAACAAGGATGGTGCGCCCGACGTGGCCACCGGCACGCGAACGTCGGCATCGACCGGCAAGGTCGTGGTCTTCTTCAACGAGAGCTCGGGGCTGTAGGAGGAGCCATGCACGTGCGCGACAGACAAGGTGAACGCGGAGCCGCCCTGGTGCTCTCGCTGGCGATGCTGATGGCGTTGGGGATCGTGGGCGCCGCGCTCGTCTTCACCGCAGGCACCGATCTCAAGGTTGCCGGCTCCGATCGGCGTGGCACCCAGGCACAGGTCACGGCCGAGGCGGGCGTGCGCGAGGCGATGCACCGCATGGCGCTGCGCCCGGGGACGCCGCTGACCGTCAACGGGGTGACTTTCGACCCGGCGATCCGCGACACGGCGAGCACGCCCGATCCCGACTGGGAGGTGCGGCTCTACTCGCCGGATGAAGGCACGCCGACCTCGTCGGACCCGTCGCTGACCTATTCACCGACCGTGCAGGACGCGAGCACCGGGCTCGACTACCTGCGCAACGGCAGCTTCTTGAGCATCCGGCACAAGTGGCGCGATCTGGACGGAGACGACGTGCGCGAGGCGGGCGAGGTCCTGCGCTACGATTCTGGGCGCTTGCCACCGGAGAACTTCAACAGCGGTTCACCCATCGAGGTCATCGAGGTGGCGGGGCACCGCTCCGACGCACGGCGGCGGCTACGCGTCGAGGTGACGCGCTTCCCCTTCTCGCCGAACGTGACTGCCGCGGTGTCGGCCGATGGTGTCGTCGACGTGCGCGGAAACGTGCACATCTGCGGTCAGAACCACACCGTCGACACGCCCGACTACACGCATCTGGAGACGGCGCCAGCCTGCTCGCCGAACTACGACGAGGCGGACGGTCATCTCTTCGGGGTGACGACGACGGGCGACGACGTCGAGGTGACCGGCTCGACGAACCTGATGGGGACACCGACGGCGTTCGACAGCTCGAGCACGAACCCCTTCTACACGCTGGCCGAGGCCCTGGGTGTGACACAAGACGTCATCGACCAGCTGCTCGCCGATCCCGACTACACGTCGGCGACGCAGTGCTGCCCGATGGACGGCATCACGTACATCAATGGGAACGCGACCGGGGGCGAAAAGTTCGACGACGCCCGTGGTTCCGGGCTTCTCTACGTGAATGGGAATCTGGACATCGCCGGTAATACGGTGTGGCGTGGTCTCATCTACGTCGAGGGTGACGTGAGGATCACGGGGACACCGTGGATTCTCGGTGGCATCGTCGTGCGCGGCGACGGCAATCCGGTCGATCCGGCGTTCGGGGGCGGCACGCCCAACATTCTCTACAGCCGTGAGATGATTCGCCTCGCCCTGGAGCTGGCGTTCGATTACGTCATCCTGTCATGGAAGGAGCTGTGATGGGAGGCACTCGTCACCGCGAGCGTGGTTTCACGCTGACCGAGATGATGGTGGGGGTCGTCATCATCGGCATCATTGCCATCGCTTCGGTTCCGAACCTGCGCTCCTATCGTGAATCGCAGCGGATGTCGCAGGCGTGCGACCGCATCGCCGCCGCCTGCCGGGCGGCGCGCGCGCAGGCGCGGACGCAGAACCACACCATCATCGTCGAGTACCGCATCGGTACGAACGAGTTCGCCGTGATCCAGGACGCCAACGACAACGGCATCGCGGATGGCGGCGAGACGGTCGATGCCTGGCCGCTTCCAGACGGCGTCACGCTCGACTCGACGACGTTCACGAACAACCAGCTGGTCTTCAACGGCCGCGGTCTGGCGGTGAACGGCGGCAGCGTCATCGTCGCCGGCTACGCCAACGTCGATCCGTTGCGCGTGCGCGTCTCCACCGGGACGGGTCAGGTGAAGATCCTCCCGGCCAAACCGAGCTCCTGAGCCTCCTCGGAGGCCTCCAAGCGTCCGGCACCCCACGAGCAGGTGCCGGACGCCTCTGCTCTCCACGCACACCCCTGGTCTCACACGTAGGCGCAATCCATTGTCATTGTGACGCTTGCGATAGAGCAGCAAGCCCCTCCGCAGCTGCGCCGGGCGTGATTTGACCGCCCTGCGAAGGGCGCAAATCGCTATATTGGATGCAGAAGGTTCCCGCCGGCAAAGGTGCGCCCGTGGGCGCGGCTCCGAGCACGAGATTCCATGCAGCGACCGATCTACATGGACTGCCACGCGACGACACCCCTCGATCCGCGCGCGCTCGAGGCGATGCTGCCCTACCTGCGTGAGCACTTCGGCAACGCCTCGAGTCGGACACACTCCTTCGGCTGGGCGGCCGAGGAGGCCGTCGACGCCGCACGCGCCCAGGTTGCAGCGCTCCTGGGGGCCCAGGCACGCGAGATCGTCTTCACGAGCGGCGCCACCGAGGCGATCCACCTGGCGCTGCGCGGTTCTGCCCGGCGCGAGCGCGGTGGCCACATCGTCACGACGGCGATCGAGCACAAGGCGGTCCTGGACACGCTCGCCGAGCTCGAGAAACAGGGGCTCGAGACGACGCGCGTGCCGGTCGGAAGCGACGGCGTCGTCGATCCGGAGGCGATCCGCGCGGCGCTGCGCTCCGACACCTTCCTGGTGTGCGTCATGGCGGCGAACAACGAGATCGGCACGCTGCAGCCGCTCGCCGAGGTGGGCCAGCTCACACGCGAGAGGGGGATCCTCCTCTTCACCGACGCGGCGCAGGCGGTGGGGAAGGTGCCGCTCGATGTCGAGGCGCTGCAGATCGACCTGTTGTCGATGTCGGCCCACAAGGCCTACGGCCCGAAGGGTGTGGGCGCGCTCTACGTGCGGCGGCGCGGCCGTCGGGTGCGGCTTGCGCCCGCGAGCCCGGGCGGCGGACAGGAGCGCGGCCTGCGCTCCGGCACGCTCAACGTACCCGGGATCGTCGGCCTCGGCATGGCGTGCGAGATCGCGGGCGCGGAGCTGGAGGTGGAGGCGAAGCGCGTGCTGGGTTTGCGCGAACGCTTGCGCCAGGGGATCGAGTCTGCCGTCCCGGACGTCACGCTCAACGGCTCGCCCACGCAGCGCCTGCCCGGGAACCTCAACATGAGCTTCGCGGGCGTTCAGGGGGAGTCGCTGCTGATGCAGCTGAACGACATCGCGGTGTCGCCAGGCTCGGCTTGCGACTCCGCCAGCGGCGAGCCGTCGCACGTCATGCGCGCGCTCGGCGTCCCCGACGACCTGGCGCGCAGCTCGATCCGCTTCGGCCTGGGTCGGTTCAATACGCAAGAGGAGGTCGACTACGTGCTCGACAAGGTGATCGCAGTGGTGGGACGGCTGCGCCGAGCCTCCCCTCTCTACGCCAACGGCATGTCCAGCCAGGGGGAGAGCTCATGATCCGCGTCAGCGAGAGCGCTGCCCGCATGGTCCGTCGTATCATGGAGAAGCAGGGGCGCGGAGACGCCGTCCTGCGTCTCGCCGTGCAAGGCGGCGGCTGCAACGGCTTCGCCTAC
>CP070763.1:1003064-1006272 GCA_020349025.1 Candidatus Latescibacterota bacterium
TGTGATACCCTGCCACGATGCGCTATCGACGCGGACAGGAGATCGACGTCGAAGTCGAGAGGGTCGCGATCGAGGGGCGCGGCGTCGGCCGCGTCGACGGCATCGTGGTCTTCGTCGACAAGGGACTTCCCGGCGAGCGCGTTCGCGCGCGCGTCAGTCGCGTGAAGCGCAGCTTCGTGCACGCGCGCGTCGTCGAGGTGGTGCGCCCGTCACCGCTGCGCATCCCGGGGCGATGCGTCCATCTGCCGCTGTGCGGCGGCTGCACCTGGCAAGAGCTCGACTACGAAGCGCAGCTCGACGCCAAGACCGGGCTCGTGCAGGAGGCGCTCGAGCGTTTGGGCGGTTTCCGCGGCATCGAGATCCCGCGTGCGCTGGCTTCGCCGGAGCGCTTCTTCTATCGCAACAAGATGGAGTTCTCCTTCTTCGCAGGCTCCGACGGGGAGCCGGTCCTCGGCCTGCACACGCCGGGAACGTTCGACCGCGTCTTCGATCTCGAGGCGTGCCACCTGATGTCCGAGAGCTCGAACGCCATCGTTGCCCGCGTCCGCGATCTGGCGCGACGCTCCGGGCTTGCGGCGTACCACTCCCGAAGACACGAGGGCTTCTGGCGCTATCTCGTCGTGCGCGAAGGAAAAAACACGGGCCAGACGATGGTGAATCTGGTGACGAACGCGGGACCTCTCCCGAATCGTGGCGAGGTGGTCGACACCCTCAAGCGCGAGGTTCCAGCGCTCACCAGCCTGCTACGCAACATCAACACGCGTCGCGCCACGATCGCAGTCGGCGAAGAGCAGGAGCTGTTGTACGGCGCAGCCGAGATCGACGAGATCCTCGCAGGCTTGCGCTTCCGCATCAGCGCCAACTCCTTCTTCCAGCCGAATCCACGTCAGGCGGAGCGTCTCTTCGAGCTGGTGTGCGACTGGGCCGACCCGAGTGGTGGCGACGAGATCCTGGATCTCTACGCGGGAACCGGGGTGATCTCGCTGTTTCTCGCCCGCCGGGCGCGGCGGGTCACCGGAATCGAGCTCGCGAGGAGCGCGGTCGCCGACGCCGAGCGCAACGCCCAACTGAACGGTGTGGACAACTGCCGCTTCCTCGCTGGCGAAGTGCGCGACTTCTTCAAGCGCCGCGCCGCCGAGGCGCGGGTCGCCCGGCTCGTGATTGCCGATCCGCCGCGCGCCGGGCTGCACGCGGACGTCGTTCGCGCCTTGCGGCTCCTGCGTCCTGTGCGGATCCTTTACGTCTCATGCAACCCCAGCACACTTGCGCGCGACCTGCAGCTTCTCTGCCGTGACGATTTCTTCCGTCTCCGACGCGTTCAGCCTGTGGATATGTTTCCGCACACGTACCATGTGGAGACGGTGGCAGAACTCGTGGCACAATCGCCCTCTTGACGCCACCTGGGCGACACGAACCGCTGCGCTCGGGCTGGCCGCCTCGGTCGACGTCGCCATTTTCCAGCCCTTGACGCTCCATGTCGCGGTGTCGACAATTGACGACGGTGCATCCGTTACGCGAGTCCCGGAGCGAGCATGAAGGTGAAAAGCGGGGGAGACCAGGAGCTCCGCAAGGTGCTACGGGGCGCGCTGCACGGTCAGCTGGATGCGCAGGGCGCCGACGTCGTCTGGGAAGGACTCCAGGCGCAGCTGAACCGCGAGTACCCCTCTTTGCTGCTCGACATGGGCGGCGTGGGATTCGTGAGCAGCGCAGGCATCAGCACACTGGTTCGTCTGCTCTCGACGACTCAGTCCCTGAATGGAGCCATGACCGTTTTCGGATGCAACGAGCGTGTTCGTTCGGTACTGAAGATTCTCATGCTCGAGAAGGTCCTCAACGTGTGCGACTCGGAAGCGGATGCACGTTCGAGACTGCGTGAGCTCGGGGCGTCGTAGCGCTTGATGCTCCGAGCGGCATGGACGATGCGCCCGCGCGCACATGCGCCCTGTTTGTTGTCGTGCACGTTATTCGAGGTGCAGGGTCAAAGCCAATGCAAGAGAGCTTTCCGCGGACGTTTTCCTCGCTCCAACGTGTCTTCCGGTTCGTCGGCGACTTTCTGACCCCAAAGGGTGTCGACGAAGCGGAGCTTCGCGAGGTAGAATTGGTGATTGAAGAGATCTTCACGAACTTGGTCAAGTACAACACGGGCGGGAAGCACGAGATCCCCGTTCAGCTCGAGCGGCGGGGTAACAAGCTCCTGATCGTGCTCACGGATCGGGATGTCGAGCGCTTCGACGTCACCAGCGTTCCAGCTGTCGACACGCAGCAGCCGATGTCGAAGCGCCAGCCGGGCGGCCTCGGGTGGCATCTGGTGCGCGAGATGTCGGAGAGCGTGTCGTACGAGTACGAGAACCGAACCAGCACGATCACGGTCGTGAAGCCGCTGGAGAGCTGGAATGCTTGAGATCGAGATGCGCGACGGAGAGCTCGTTTTGGCGGGTCGCTTCGATGCATCGCAGTTGGAAAAGGCCGTCCCGGTTCTCGAGTCGATCAACGGATCGGTGATCGCCGACCTCTCGCGTCTCGACTACATCTCGAGCGCCGGCATCGGTGCCCTGGTCAAGACCTACAAACGCCTGCGCGCATCGGGGCACGGTATCAAGCTCGTCAACGCCACGCCGCACGTGAAGAACGTCTTCCACTACGCTGGGCTCGACCGCGTCATGGGACTCGAATGAACCCTCTGTGGATCGGTTGCCCTCGCTCGCCTCACAACCTCAACGGTTCTCGTGCGCCCTCTTCCCGAGCATGTAGAACTGCCACAGCTCGCGGCTGCTCGTCTTCAGGAAAGGCGCCACGGCGAGCCGTCCGGTGGGGCCAATCGACTTCTCCAGGAAGCGGAGCTCCTCCAGCTTGTCCTTGACGTCGTCGTCGATCGGCACCTCGACGCCGGCTTTGCGCGCGATCAGGACGCTCTTTGCCGCCATCGAGAGCTCGATCTGGATTTGCAGAAGGCAAAGCATGTCGGCCACCACCGCGCCCGGAAAACGGGACTTGAGCGACTGCAGGTAGATTCCGACGCGATCGGCGCGGATGTCGCCGCTACGGATGAGTTCGAGCACCTGCATGTCGGCATCGAGGCCGGCGCCGAGCCAGCGCCGCGTCCGCTTCTCGCTGTATTCGAACGTCGCGATGACGAGAAGCGGCATCACCATCAGGACGATTGCAGCGGTCGCGATTCCGGGAACGAAGAAGTGATTGAAGAGTGAGT
>CP070763.1:1006372-1063284 GCA_020349025.1 Candidatus Latescibacterota bacterium
CGCGCGCGCGCGCGCGCGCAGGCGCGTGCGCTCGGTGTCGGCCCGAGCGGCGACGCGTTGCGTCGCATCGACGAGATCCAGGAGGAGAACCGCAGCCTGCGTCGTGAGCTCGAGGGCGCCCGCATGCAGCTCGCCGGCAACCTGTCGAGCGATCTGCTGCATGCAGCGGTCGACGTCGACGGCGCCCGCGTGATCTCCGCCCGCGTCGATGTCAGCAGCGTCGAGGCGCTGCGGGAGCTGGCGGACGCGCTGCGCGGGGAGCTCGCGAGCGGTGCTGCAGTCTTGTCGACCGAGATGGGGGAGAAGATCGTGTTCCTGGCAACGGTGACCGACGATCTCGTGAAGCGCGGTGTGAAAGCGGGAGACCTGGTGAGTCGGGTGGCTCGAATCACGGGCGGGGGTGGCGGCGGCAAGCCCCACCTGGCCCAGGCGGGCGGCCGGGACAAGAGTCGTTGGCAAGAGGCACTCGACCAGGTGGTGCCGCTCGTGAGGTCGATGCTGTGATTCGCGCCGCGGGCCATGCGAAGCGTTTGCACGCCGTGCTCCTCATGACGCTCGGTCTGGTGGCCGCAACGTCCTGGGCGCAGACGCCGCAGCCCCCCACGGAGCGAGCCTCCGATCCCACGAAGCCGACGCCCAACCTGGGTGAGATGTTCCGGAGCGTGCCGAGCAGCGACCCGCAGATGCTGGAGCGCACGCGCTTCGTCAGTCCCGAGGTGCTGGAAGCCGCGATCGATCCGCAGACCTACGTTCTGGGTCCACACGACATCCTCGCCGTGATGATCCTCGTCGGGCAGACGCGCCTCGAGCGCCTTCCCGTGCTGCCGGAGGGGGTCGTCGTCGTGCCTGGCGTCGGCGCCGTGCCGGCATCGGGGCGCACGATCGTCGAGTTCCGCGAGGCGCTACGGCGCCAGCT
This sequence comes from Candidatus Latescibacterota bacterium, assembly GCA_020349025.1. Lineage (GTDB taxonomy): Bacteria > Krumholzibacteriota > Krumholzibacteriia. Next base: position 1,007,289 of record CP070763.1, read on the forward strand.
CTCGCGGCACTACCAGAACTTCGAGCTCTACAGCTATCTGGCCGTCGCGCGTCAGGTGCGCGTCTACGTCACCGGTGAGGTGCGCGAGCCGGGCACCCTCGTCGCGCGTCCCTACGAGCGCGTCTCGGATGTCATCGAGCGTGCGGGTGGCTTCACCGAGATGGCGTCGTGGCGCTTCATCGAGCTCAGTCGCACCGATGGCAACGACGCAGGTTCGACGCGCGTGGACCTCGGTGCCTACTACCTGCGCGGGGAGCTCGACTCGAATCCACAGCTGATGGATGCGAACGCGGTGTTCGTGCCAGCGCGCCGCAACGAAGTGGAGATTCTCGGCGAGGTAGCGGTTCCGGGCACTTACGAGCTCGTCGAGGGTGAGCTTCTGCGCGATCTCCTCGATCTCGCAGGCGGGCCGACGCCGCATGCGGATTTGTCGCAGGTGAGCGTGGATGCGTTCGACCCCAATGGCGCCGCCACGGTTCACACCTACGATCTGCGCTCGGAGTCACCGCGTGTCGAGCGTGCCGTACGTGTCAGCGTGCTCTCGTCGCTCCTCGGCAGACGCCGGATGTTCGTCATTGCCCCGGATGGTGAGAACCACGTTCTCTACCTCTCCCCGTCCGAAACGCTGCAAGACCTGGTGCGTCGCGTGGCGCAGCTGGAACGCGACACCGATCTCGCGGAGGCGCGTCTGGTGACGCGTGACTCCACCGGCGCGCGCATCGAGCTGTCCGTGGACATCGCCCGGGTCCTCGCCGGGGAGGGGGATCGGCCGCTGCAGGATGGCGACGTGCTGTCGGTGCCTGCGGTCAAGGACTACGTCTACGTCAGCGGCTTCGTGGCGCGGCCCGGTCGCTACCCCTACCGTGCCGATTGGACGGTCGGCGACTACATTGGAGAGGCGGGAGGCACGACCGGAACCGGCAACCGCAAGAAGGCGACCATCTTCGACTCGTCGGGGGAAGAGCGCGGGAGCGACCGTGGCGGACGGGTCGGGCGAGGCGATACCATTCACGTCAACGAGAGCACGGGAAGCAAGATCCGTGGTGCCGTCGGCGTCTTCGCGAGCTTGGCAGCACTGGCGCTTTCGGTCGTGGCTCTGTCGCGGAACTGAGCTCCAACCGGGAGGCACTCTATGAAGGCTCTGATCCTGAGCGGCGGCAAGGGCACGCGCTTGCGCCCGATCACGCACACGAGTGCGAAGCAGCTCGTCCCGGTTGCAAACCGACCGATCCTCTTCTACGGGCTCGACGCCGTACGCGCCGCGGGCATCGAAGAGGTGGGGATCGTCGTCGGCGACACGCACCGCGAGATTCGCGCCGCGGTCGGGGATGGTTCGAGCTTCGGTCTGCGCGTCGAGTACATCCGCCAAGAGCAGCCGTTGGGTTTGGCACACGCGGTGAAGGTCTCGCACGGGTTTCTGCGAGATTCCCCCTTCGTCATGTATCTCGGCGACAACCTCATCCCGGATGGAATCACCGACCTCGTGCACGAGTTCGAGAAGGGGGAATGCGACGCACAGATCCTGCTCGCGCACGTCCCGAACCCGAGCGCGTTCGGTGTGGCGCAGCTGGACGCGCGGGGACGCGTGTTGCGACTCGACGAGAAACCGAGAAAGCCGAAGAGCGATCTGGCGCTCGTCGGTGTCTACATGTTCGATTCCACGGTGTTCGAGGCGGTGAACGCCATCGAGCCGAGCGGGCGCGGAGAGCTCGAGATCACCGATGCCATCCAGTATCTGATCGATCACGGCCGCCGCGTGCGCTCCCATGTCATCCACGGGTGGTGGAAGGACACCGGCAAGCTGGAGGACATGTTGGAGGCGAACCGCATCGTGCTCACGAGCCTGGAGAGACGCGTGGAGGGAAGCGTCGACGCCGAGTCGCAGATCGAGGGTCAGGTGGTGCTGGAGAAGGGCGCGCGCGTCGAGGCCAGCGTCTTGCGCGGCCCGCTGATCGTAGGTTCCGGCGCCGTCATCCGTGCAAGCTACGTCGGACCCTTCACCTCGATCGCCGCCGATTGCGTCATCGAGCACAGCGAGATCGAGCACAGCATCGTGCTGGAGTCGTCACAGATCGTCGGCATCGGAGCTCGGATCGAGAGCAGCCTCGTGGGACGAAACGTGCGCATCTGGCGGGGCGAGGCGCGTCCCAAGGCCTATAAGTTCATGGTGGGCGACAGCAGTGAGATCCACCTTTCCTGAGGAGCAACGTGCCTGCGGCTCGAGATCAAACCGGCGTCGCGCGCTGCCGCGTCGTCGTCACGGGCGCGGATGGGATGCTCGGTGGCGCCGTCGTCGAGGAGTTCGGGCGCCATCACGACGTGCGCCCGATGCGCCGCGCGCATTGCGATCTGGTCGATCCGCGCTGCACGCGCGACTGGATGCTCGCCGAGGCTCCCGAGATCATCGTGCACTGCGCCGCCTGGACCGACGTCGACGGCTGCGAGGGCGACCCGGAACGGGCCATGCGGGAGAACGCCTTCGCCACGCGCAACGTGGCGCTCGCCGCACAACGGTGTGAGGCTCGCCTCTGCTACATCAGCTCCGACTACGTCTTCGACGGGCGCAAGGAAGGTGCGTACGTCGAGGAGGACGAGCCGGCGCCGCTCAACGTATACGGGCGTTCGAAGCGGGCGGGCGAGACGCACGTGCTACGCTACGTGCCACGCAGCTGGGTCGTGCGCACGAGCTGGCTCTTCGGCCCCGGGGGCAACAACTTCGTCGCCACGATGGTCGATCTGGTGCGGCGCAAGGACGCGGTGCGCGTCGTGCACGACCAGGTGGGTTCGCCGACCTACACCCGCGATCTGGCGGGTGCGCTGCGCACTTTGGTGCAGTCGGAGATCTACGGCATCTACCACGTGACGAACTCCGGCACCTGTTCCTGGTACGAGCTCGCACGTGCCATTTCGCACTGTCTGAAAGCGCCGTGCCGCGTGCAGCCGTGTCGCAGCGAGGAGTACCCACGCCCCGCGGCGAGGCCAGCCAACTCGGTGCTCGAGGGCCGCTACGCACGTTGGAGCGGCTTGCCCACGCTTCGCCCCTGGCACGAAGCGCTCACCGCGTACATGGAGCAGCTGCGATGAATCCGGTGGAGAAGGTGCGGAAGCAGGCGCCGGCCGTGCCGCGTCCGACGGAAACAGACGCCGTTCCGAGCGGCCTGGCGCTGCGCAACACCTCGCTCATTCTGCCGAGCATTCTGCTCCTCACCGACCTGCTGGTGATGGAGAGCGCCTTCCTGTGCGTCTACTGGGCGCGCTTCCTCTCCGGATGGTTCCCGGTCCCATGGGGGATTCCCGATCTCGGCGTCTACCTGGCGGGTTCCTGCGGGACGTTGCTGCTCTTCGTCGGAATCTTCTACGTGCTCGGGATGTACGATCTGCGCCGACGCCCCAGCATCGTCGACGACATCACCGGGCTCGCCCGCGGCATACTGATCGGAGCCATCCTGCTCGCCGCGGCCGCTTTCTTCTATCGCGGTTACTCCTTCTCCCGCACCTTCGTCGTCGGCTTCTCCGTCACCAGCTACGTGTTCCTCCTCGCGGGTCGCGTTTTCGCGCGCTATCTGCACCTGATCGCGCGAGGCATGGGCGTCGGTCTCGAGCGCCTGGCGCTGCTCGGGCGTGGCCCGACGCAGGAGCGTGTCGTCCGCACTCTGAGCGCGCGTCCAGGCCTCGGGCTGCAGATCGCAGGTGAGATCGTGCGCCAGGAGGCGGAGCCGCGAGCCTTGCCCATCCTGGGAACGCTGGAGGAAATCGACCGCATCGTCGAACGCAACGCCATCGACATGCTCGTGGTGACGTTGCCGCTGCGCGAGATCGAGCAGTTGGCACCGATCCTGGAGCGTCTCGCCGACTCGCACGTGCGCGTCAGCCTGGTGCCGGAGCTCGAAGAGGTGCGTGCCACCAACCTGCACGTCCACCACGTCGAAGGACTGCCATTCCTCGAAATGCGACAGGTGGCTCTCACCGGAATCCACCGCGTCTTCAAGCGCGCCTTCGACATCGTGTTGTCCGGCCTGATGCTCCTGCTTCTTTCGCCCGTGCTCGCGTGCATCGCCGTGGCGGTGCGGATCTCGTCGCACGGACCCATCCTCTACCGGCAGCAGCGCGTCGGGCGCGACGGTCGCGTCTTCCAGATGCTCAAATACCGAACGATGCATCAGGATGCCGAATCGCACACCGGGCCCGTGTTCGCGCGTGCAGGCGACCCCCGCCGCACGCGGCTGGGAGAGTGGCTGCGCACCTACAGCCTGGACGAGCTGCCACAGCTCTATAATGTTCTGCGCGGTGACATGAGCCTCGTGGGACCGCGTCCGGAGCGCCCGGTGTTCGTCCAGGAGTTCCGAACCAGGATCCCGCGCTACTTCGAACGCCACAAGGTGCGCTCCGGAATCACCGGGTGGGCGCAGGTCAACGGTTTGCGCGGTGATACACCGCTCGAGGAGCGCACGCGCTACGACATCTACTACGTGGAGAACTGGTCGCTCGCGTTCGACATCAAGATCCTGATCATGACGTTGCGGTCAGTCGTATCGCGACGCAACGCCTACTGAGCCGGAGGTTCCCTTGTCGCAGACGCACGAGCTCCTGCCGCTGATCCGCAAGAAGGTGGGAGATTTCCTCTATCCATACGGAGCCTTTCCGGACGAGGACTACGAGCAAGCCGAGGGGTACGAGACCGACTACTTCACCTCCGGTGACGACGACCCGATGGGGGACCGCTACCGTTGCGTGACGGTCGTCAGTGCGGAGAAGCTCGTGCCTCTTTTCGTCGAGCTCTGTGCGCTTCTGCCCCCGCGCGTGCACGTCGTGCTCGAACGGGCATCCGAAGACGTCTACACCGAGCGCGACGTCTTCTTGAGCGAGTTGGAGGTGGAGCGCGAGCAGTTCATCGACGTGTTCAAAGCTTTCGAGTTCACCTTCGCCGAGGACGGCATGCTCGGAATTGGCGCATTCGGCCACGAGATCCCGCTCGAGATCTTCCTGGCGGACCACAAGGAGATCGTCCTCTTCGCGCCGGAGATCGGAGCCGTGACCGACATTCTCAAGGCGCACGGGTTGAAGGCGCGCAAGCTGGAGTACTTCTACGAACGCTCGCACACGCACCTCGCGCTCACGCAGTATCGCGGTCTGCGCGGGGCGCAGTTCGACTACCTGCACGTGGCGGATCGCGTCCGCCACCTCTTCGGCATGCACTTGCAGCAGGATGACGATCACAACATCGACAGCGAGGGCAATCCCCTCGGGCTGGTGCCGTGGCGCGCCATCGTCGTGTTGACGCCGAGCCGCCGGGCACGCGCCGGTCGCCGGCGCAACCGGCATTTCCTGCAGGAGTTCTTCCTCACGGCGCAGAACCGTCGCCAGGCGCGCGAGCTGCTGGAGGCACGCCTGGAGCGTGACGGTTGCGTGCTGCAGAGCCTCGACGAGCTCTTTCGCATCGACGTGGCGGATCTACCTGCCGACGTCCGTCCGGCGACGGAGCTGCTGCAGCGGCCCGGGATCTGGTATGTCGGTGAGAAAACCGAGACCGACGTTCACTGGCACTGAAGTCAGGCACACTTCTCGGTCCATTCTTGCCAGAGTCGCTCCAACGTCTGACGCATCTCCCTGACGTAGCGTGCACGGTCGAAGCGCTCTGCGTGATTGCGCAGGCGACGCGCGTCGAAAGCGTCGTCGCGGAAACCGCGCAGGACCTGCGCCCAATCCTCTGCTGCCTCCGATGCCACGTGGATACCGGTCTCGCCGGCGACGACGGTCTCCAACGCGCCACCGGCGGCGCGTGCGATGACGGGGCGGCCCGACGCCATCACCTCGAGCGGGGTGATGCCGAAATCCTCCACGCCGGGGAACAGGAGTGCGCGGCAACGCGCATAGAGGCGCGCCAGATCGTGCGTGCTCTGCCACGGCAAGAACTCGACCGCAGCGCCGCGTGCACGTTTTCTCAAGCGCTCGAGGTCAGGCCCCTGGCCGACGACGAGGAGCCGAGCGCGGGCCCGTCGCGCCGCGTCGATCGCAAGATCCACGCGCTTGTACCCGGACAGAGCCCCGACGGCCAGGAAGTAGTCTCCGGGGGAACCCGGGTCCGGGGCGAAGAGCCGACAATCGACGGGTGGGTGAACGACGAGCGCGCAGCGCTCGTAGTGGCGCTGGATGCGTTGCCGCACCGTCTCGGAGTTGGCAATGAAATGATGCACGCGTGCGGCGCTGCGCACGTCCCAACGTTGGAGCGGGTGCCGCACCAGGCGCGCCGCCGCGCGCACCAGGGGGCTGGCCTGTCCGGGACCGAAGTAGGCGTCGAACTGATCCCAGATGTAGCGCATCGGCGTGTGGCAGTAGCACACGTGCAGGGCGCCCGCTTGCGGCCGAACACCCTTCACCACGCAATGGCTCGAGGAGATCACCAGATCGTATCCGTGCAGGTCGAAGCTCTCGGCCGCGCGCGGGAAGACGGGGAGGTAGCGTCGGTAGCCGCGTGCGGCTCCTGGCAGGTGCTGCACGAAGCTGGTCACGATGCGCCGCTCTTCGATGCGCGGCGAGACGCTGCCGCGGTTGTGCAAGAGCGTGAACAGGTCGGCGCGCGGGAAGATCTCACACAGCACCTCGAGGCACTTCTCGCCGCCGCGCATGCCGGTGAGCCAGTCGTGGACGAGCGCCACACGCTCCAGCGGCAATGGCATGGATCCCCCCGAGCGCCGCCGACTCGCGCACGACCTAGAAGTTGACCTCGACGCTGTCGTACTCGCGCAGCTTGGCTCGCACGGTTTCCTGGATCCGCTCCAGGGTGTCCTGGCTGTCGCCCTCGAAGCGAACCACGAGGATCGGCTGCGTGTTGGAGGCGCGGACCAGGCCCCAGCCGCCGGGGAAGAGGATGCGCACGCCATCGACGTCGATCGTCTCGTACTCGGCGCGGAAATGCGCGGCGATGTCTTCGACGATGCCGAACTTCTCCTCATCGCTCGAGGGCACGCGGATCTCCGGCGTCGACACGTAGCGCGGCACGTCCGCGAGGCGGCTGCTGAGCGGAGTTTCGGCCGATGCCAGGATCTCGAGCGTTCGGCAGGCGGCGTAGATTCCGTCGTCGTAACCGAAGTAGCGATCGGCGAAGTACATGTGGCCGCTCATTTCGCCGGCCAGCTGCGCCCCCGTCTCGCGCATGCGCGACTGGATGTGCGGATAGCCGGTGCGCCACATTTCCGGCTTCCCGCCGAGACGGCGCACTTCGTCGACGAGCGCCTGACTGCACTTGACGTCGAAGACGACCGGCCCCGGACGCGCGGCGAGGAGAGAGCGCGCATACAGGATGAGGAGCTCGTCCCCGAACAGGAGCCGGCCCCCCTCGTCGACGACGCCGACGCGATCCGCATCGCCGTCGAAGCCGATGCCGATCTCCGCACCACTCGTGCGCACCTTCTGCATGAGATCCTCGACGTACTCCGGCACCGTCGGGTCCGCGACATGGTTCGGAAAGCGGCCGTCCGGTTCGCAGTAGAGGCCTTCGACGCGGCAGCCGAGCCTCTCGAGCAGGCGGGGCGCGACGACGCCGGCGGTGCCGTTGCCGCAGTCGATCGCCACGTGCAGCGGGCGCTCGAGTCGCACATCACGGGCGATGTGGTCGAGGTAGGCGTCGAGGACCTCCAGCCGTTCCAGGTCGCCGCGGCCCTGCGCGTAGTCGCCGCGCTGGGCGATCTCCCAGATGCGCTGGATGTCGGCACCGAAGAGCGCCCGCTCCCGGGTGCGGCTCTTGAACCCGTTGAACTCAGGAGGGTTGTGGCTCGCCGTGACCATGACCCCGCCATCCGCCTGCAGCGTCTCCACGGCGTAGTACATCACCGGGGTCGGCACCATCCCGACGTCGACGACGTCGCAACCGCAGGCGCGCAAGCCCTCGATGAGGGCGTTGGCGTACTCCTCCGAAGAGAGGCGCACGTCGCGGGCGACGACGATGCGCCTCAGATGCTCACCACGGTAGAGGGTGCCGAAGGCGCGTCCGAGCTTTGTGACGCCGTCGGCGTCGAGGTCGGTTCCGGCGATTCCGCGAATGTCATACTCCCGGAACATGTGCGCGTTCACGTGCGTGTCCTCCAGAGGCTCGAATGTGGTGCGCACCCTAGCACAGGCGCCGGCGCCGGGTCGAGCGAGCGCACGAGGCTTGCGGGGGCACGCGCCGGGTTGCGACCGCAACTGTAACTTGTTAGTGTACAAGGGGTCTCGCAAGTTGAGAGGATTGCATGCGGCGTCCCATCCTGATCGGCATCGCCGGGGGCACGGGCTCCGGAAAGACCACCGCCGCTCTGGAGGTGAAGAGCCACTTCCAGCAGGAGCGGGTCGTCATCATCCACCACGACAACTACTACCGAGATCTCTCACACCTGCCGTTCGAGAAGCGGGCACGCATCAACTACGATCACCCGGACGCTTTCGAGACCACGCTCCTTCTGCAACACCTGGACGTGCTGCGCGGTCGGGGGGTGATCGCGGCTCCCATCTACGACTACGAGCTGCATCGGCGCCGCCGGGAGACCCGGGAGCAGGGTCCGGCGGACATCATCCTGCTCGAAGGGATCCTGGTGCTGGAGAATGAAGAGCTGCGCCGTCAGATGGACATTCGTATCTTCATCGACGAGGACGCCGACGAGCGCTTCATGCGCCGACTCGTACGCGACGTACGCGACCGCCAACGCAGCGTGGAATCGATCGTGGATCAGTACCGCGGCACCGTGAAACCGATGTTCCAGCAGTTTGTCGAGCCCTCGAAACGCTACGCGGACCTGATCATCCCACACGGTGGGCACAATCGTGTGGCGCTCGATCTGCTCGTCGTGAAGATGCGCGATCTCCTGCGTACGATGCACCCGACCTCGGTGGGGCAGGGCTGATGTCACGCAAGGGTCTCGAAGTCAGCGAGGCTTCGCCGTCGCAGGGCCCGCCGGAGGAGGCGCCACAGTTCGCCTCCCACTTCCTCTTCCTGCGCGAGATGCGCGTGCGCCAGTGGAGCAAGAACCTCATCCTCTACGCGGCGCTGATCTTCTCGAAGAACCTGTTCGTGCTGCCGCTGTTTCTGCGCAGCACGGCGGCTTTCCTCGTCTTCTGCCTGCTGTCGGGCGTGGTCTACACCATCAACGACCTGCTCGATCTGGAGGCGGATCGACTGCACGAGGCGAAGCGCAAGCGACCGCTCGCCTCCGGCAGGTTGTCGGTGCGCACCGCCATCGCCGGGGCGTCCTTCGTCCTGGTCGTGGCGCTCGGCGCAGCGGCTCTTCTCGGATTCCGCTTTCTGCTCATCAGCATCGGTTTCCTCGGCTTCAACCTGGCCTACTCGCTGATTCTCAAGAACATCGTCATCGTCGACGTGATCAGCATCTCGATCAGCTTCCTGATTCGAGCCATCGCGGGAGTCGTGGCGCTCAACACGGCCGGGGTCGATCTGTCGATCTCACCCTGGTTGCTGGTGGTGACCTTCTTCCTCTCGTTCTTTCTCGGGCTGTGCAAACGGCGCTACGAGTTCCTGGCACTGCAGGACGCGGGCACACACCGCAGCACGCTGACCTTGTACTCCGAAGACCTGCTGAACCAGCTGATCAGCGTGGCCGCCACGGGGACGCTCATCGCCTACTCGATCTACACGATCTGGCCCGACACGGTGAGCCACTTCGGAACCGACCACCTTCTCTACACGATTCCGATCGTCGTGGCCGGCGTCACCCGCTACATGTTCCTCGTCTACCGGCGCAACCTGGGCGGAGACCCCTCCGAGATTCTGCTCACCGAGCGCTCACTCTGGGCCACGGTCATCGCCTGGTTCGTCAGCGTGGCCCTCATCATCTACGTCGCGCAGCCATGAGCGCCGCCCGACGGCAATCCCGCACCACCTCCGGCGCTCGCTCGCGGCCGAAGAAGCCGACGGCGACGGGCCGCGGCACTCCGCCGGCACACCGACGTCCCCCGCGCATGGACACGGCGCAGGCGTTGCCGGCGGGGGCGCTCGGGATGCGCGCTTTTGCCAAGGTGAACCTGCACCTCGACGTCCTGCGTCGCCGCCACGACGGCTACCACGAGATCGAGAGCGTGATGCAGAGTGTCGGCCTCTACGACACGCTGCACCTGGTGCCACGACCACGTGGCCTGTCGCTCCTGAGCGATTCGCCGGAGGTCCCGAGCGGCGCGGAGAACCTCTGCCTGCGCGCGGCACACGCCCTCCTCGAGGCGGCCGGGTGTGAGGCGCCGCCGCGCGGGGTGCGCATCGATCTGTACAAGTCGATCCCGGTTGCGGCGGGCTTCGGCGGTGGCAGCGCCGACGCTGCGGCCACCCTCGTCGGTCTGAACCGCATGTGGGAGCTCGGTCTCGACGACGCGGCGCTCCACGCGCTCGCAGCGCGGCTCGGTTCCGACGTCGCCTTCTGCCTGCACGGCGGAACGCGGCTGGCAAGAGGTCGCGGCGAGCGGCTGACCGCGCTTCCGGCGCTGCCGCGCACCTGGTTTCTGCTCCTCTTCGCAGCCATTCCGGTGCGCGCCGCGTGGGCCTACGCGAACCTGAATATGGGGTTGACGCGCCGTTCGCATGCTCTTAGCATGGACCAACTTAAGTCGATCCTGGCACGCTACCCTGGGGCCGCGCGGGGCTTCTTCAATCGACTCGAAGATGCGGTGTGTCCCGCACATCCGTTGCTCTCGGAGATCACTTCCAGACTGCTAGAGGGCGGGGCCCCGGTCGCGATGATGAGCGGCAGCGGCGGCGGTGTGTTCGCGGCGTTCCGCAGTCGGGAGGAGGCCGAGGGCGCGCGACGGGACCTGCGGCGGAGCGACTGGCGCATGCCGATCGTGCCGTCGGTGCAAAGCGGGGTCGAGCTGTTTACGTCGCGGAGCCAATCGGAGCCGCAGGCACCTTGAGCCTGCAGGATGGCGCTTGAGCGAGGGGCACTGGAATGCACATCACCGACGTGAAGATCTCACCCCGACGCGACGACAAGCTGCGGGCGTTTGCAACGGTGACTCTGGACGGTTGCTTCGTCGTTCGTGGGCTCAAGGTCATCCATTCGGCCGATCGATTCTTCGTGGCCATGCCGGCGCGTCGGAGGCCGGACGGGACCTTCCAGGACATCGCGCATCCGATCCACGCGCATGCGCGGCGCATGATCGAGGAGCGGGTCTTGGCCGAGTATGAGAAGATGGTCGCGGCCGGGGGAGCCTGAGGCCGGGTCCGTTCGTTGCGGACTCCGTGGCGTCGTGAATTGGGGCGTAGACAAGTGGCAAGTCACCAGATTTTGGTTCTGGCATTCGCAGGTTCGAATCCTGCCGCCCCAACCAAACCACCCTTGGAAGGCGTAGCCGACGATGGCGCGTAACCGCCTGCATATCATCTGCGGCAGCGCGAGCCGGGATCTCGCGAGCGCCGTGTGTGGCCACCTGGGTCAGACGCTCGGCAACGCCGAGGTCGCGCGTTTCGCGGACGGGGAGGTCTTCGTCCAGGTCGAGGACAACGTGCGCGGTGTGGATCTGTTCGTGATCCAGTCCACCTACCCGCCCGCGGAACACATCATGGAGCTGCTCATGCTCATCGATGCGTGCCGCCGTTCCTCTGCCTCGCGCATCACGGCTGTGATTCCGTACTTCGGCTACGCGCGCGCCGATCGCAAGGACCAGCCGCGTGTGGCGATCACGGCGAAGCTGCTCGCCAACCTGATCACCCACGCCGGCGCGGATCGCGTGCTCACCGTGGACCTGCATTCGGCGCAGATCCAGGGTTTCTTCGACATCCCGCTCGATCATCTCTACGCTGCCCCGGTCCTGATGCACTATCTCGAGAGCCTGCAGATGAAGAACTTCGTCGTCGTCGCGCCGGACGCCGGGGGCGTCAAGATGGGGCGCGCTTTCGCCAAGCGCCTCGGTGCCGATCTCGCCATCGTCGACAAGCGTCGTACGGGGCCGGACGAAGCGGAGCTGATGCACATCATCGGCGAGGTGGAGGGGCGCAATTGCATCATCCTCGACGACATGATCAGCACCGGGGGCACCCTCTGCCAGGCGGCAGAGGAGCTCAAGAAGCGCGGTGCCAGGCGCGTCATTGCCGCGGCCTCGCACGGCGTTTTTTCCGGTGACGCGTTCACGCGCCTGGTCGAGGCTCCCATCGACGAGGTCACGGTCACTAATACACTGCCGCTACACGGTGGCAAGAGCGTGCCCGACAAGATCCGGGTACTCGACATCTCGAAGCTGCTGAGCAAGGCCATCCTCAACATTCACCACGAGGAATCGGTGAGCTCACTTTTCATATGACGTTCTGGAATGGCATGCGCTCGAACGCGGATGGGCAGCTCGGGTGCGCTTGGATGGAGGTCGATCGATGACGGACGAACAAACGATGAGCGTGCAGCTGCGTGAGAGTACGGGCAAAGGGGTGGCGCGCAAGCTGCGCGCGAAGGGCAAGCTGCCGGGCGTCTTGTACGGTGAGAACGAGCCGGCACAGGCGATCGAGCTCGACGCCACCGAGTTCGATTCGCTGCGGCGCGCCGGGGCGCACCACCGCCTATTCGACGTCTTGGTGGGCTCGGACCGGCCGCCCGTCAAGGCGCTCGTGCGCGAGATGCAGGTGCACCCGGTGAGCCGTGCCGTCCTCCACGTCGACCTGCAGCGCGTGTCGATGCAGAAATCCGTCCGCGTCACGGTTCCGATCCACTTGATCGGCAAGCCGGAGGGCGTGCGCAATCAGGGCGGGATCCTCGAGCACAACCTGCGCGAGGTGGAGCTGGAGTGTCTGCCGGGTGAGCTGCCGGACCACATCGAACTGGACGTCACCGAGCTCAACGTGGGGCAGTCGCTGCACATCTCCGACCTGCAGCAGCCGGGCGTCACCTTCCTCGGCCATGCTGGGACCACCGTGGCGAGCGTCAGTCTCCCGGCGGCGGAGCGGGCGCATGAAGAGGAAGCGGCCGCGGCAGCGGAAGGTGAAGCGGCGGCCGAGGGCGAGGAGAAGGCCGAGGCCAAAGAGGAGACGAGCGAGTCGGAGGAGAAGGGTTCCTCCTGAGGCGTGTGGTCGGTCTTCGGGCTCGGGAATCCGGGGCCGCGCTATGCGCGCACCCGTCACAACCTCGGCTGGATGGTCGTCGAGGAGCTGGCCGCACGTGGGCGCGGGCGCTTCCAGCGTGAGCGTTCCGGCTACGATCTGGCACGGGTGGAGCTCCACGGTGTGGAGCTCCTTCTCGTCAAGCCGCTCACGTACGTGAATCGAAGCGGCAGTGCCGCTCGCGCCGTCGTCGCCAGCTCCGCTCTTCCCGTGCAGCGCTTCCTCGTCGTGGTGGACGACGTCCACCTGCCGTTCGGTCGCTTGCGATTGCGTCCGAGCGGCAGCGCCGGTGGCCACAACGGCTTGATTTCAATCGAGATGCACCTCGAGTCGCAGGCCTACCCGCGCCTACGGATCGGCGTCGGCGCGCCAGCCGCCGGGGAGGCGCTCGAACAGCACGTGCTGGCACCCTTCTCGAGCGAGGAGCTGGCGAAGTTGGAGAGCGTCACCGGCCGCGCGGCGGATGCGGTGGAGCAGGTGGTGCAGTTCGGTGTCGAGGCCGTGCGCTCGAAGATCAACGCGCCGCGGCCCGAAGCGGATTGACCCCTCTCTTGCGGCCCTGCAATCGCATCTCTATAATGCCCGGGTTTGCTTCGCGTTGGGGCCAAACCCACCAACGACAACGGGACCACCCTTCTTCCAGCGGCGGGCGCAGGCGTCGCTCACGCGCCCGGCGCGCCGGAAGACACGAGTCCGCAGGGAGGTGCACGGTCGAGTGACCAAGTACGAGTTCATCTACATTGCCGATCCGAACTTGGACGAAGCCGCGGTCGCGGCCAGCCTGGAGAAGTACGTCAAGCTCATCACCGATCAGGGTGGCGAGGTGACGCACCAGGAAAGCTGGGGCCGCAAGAAGCTCGCCTACGAGATTCGGCACAAGACCGAGGGGTCGTATCTCTACCTGCGCTTGAAGGCGACGGCGGCGATCATCGCCGAGCTCAACCGCGCCTTGCGTTTCGACGAATCCGTCTTGCGCACGCTCATCGTGGTCGACGAGGAGTGGGGCGCACGCAACGAGGCTGCGAGCCGCAAGCGCGCCGCCGGTCAAGAGCATGCGCCGAGTGCGCCGGCACCGGCATAGGAGGAACCGACATGCCGAAGAAGAAGAAGGAGAAGAAGCCCGGTCGCAAGAAGCCATGCAAGTTCTGCATGGATCGGGTCGTGGCGATCGACTACAAGGACCACAACCGCTTGCGTCGCTTCATGACCGATCGTGGCAAGATCGCAGCGCGGCGCATCACCGGCACCTGCGCCAAGCACCAGCGCCAGCTCGCCACCGCCATCAAGCGCGCGCGCCACATCGCGCTTCTGCCGTTCGTGCGCGAGCACTATCGTTGAGGAGGGTCGGGGGATGGAAGTCATTCTTCTCAAGCACGTCGAACACCTCGGCCGTCGCGGCGAGGTGGTCAAGGTACGACCAGGGTATGCACGCAACTACCTGTTGCCCCGTCGGATGGCGGTTCTGGCCACGTCCGGCGCCAAGCGCCTAGTCGAGCAGGAGTCGCGCAAGTTCGAGGAGATCGACCTGAAGGCGCGCACGACGGCGGAGGAGCTGGCCACACATCTGTCCGAGCTGAAGCTGGCGATTGCCGCCAAAGCGGACGAGGAGGGCAAGCTCTACGGCTCGGTTGGAACCGGCGAGATTCATACGGCGCTCGTGCAACGGGGCGTCCCGATCGAGCGCAAGCAGGTCGTTTTGGACAAGCCGATCAAGGCCCTGGGGGAGTTCGAAGTCGCCGTCCGGTTGCACCTCGACGTGCGCGGGACGGTTCAGGTGAGCGTGGTACAGGAATAGAATGTATGCGGTGATCATGGCGGGTGGTGTGGGCACCCGTTTCTGGCCGCGCAGCCGACATCTGCGCCCCAAACAGCTCCTGTCGCTCTCCGGCTCTTCCAGCATGATCCGGCTCACCATCGAGCGGCTGAAACCGCTGCTGGGGCCGGAGCGCATTCTCGTCGTCACCCGGGCCGATCAGCTCTCGGCGCTCCGCGCCGAGCTGCCGGAGATTCCCGACAGCAACATCCTGGTCGAGCCCACGGGCAAGAACACGGCACCCTGCATCGCTCTCGCAGCTGCCGTGCTCGAGGCGCGCGGCGGCGCCGACGAGGCGATGCTGGTGCTGCCAGCCGATCACCTGATCAGGCGCGAAGAGGACTTCCGCGCCACCGTCGCCGCCTGCGAGAACCTCCTCGCACATCACGACCACCTGATCACACTCGGCGTCACCCCGCATCGGCCCGAGACCGGCTACGGCTACATCCGGCGCGGCTCCGTGGCCACATGCGTGCAGGGTCGGGAGTTCCATACGGTCGAGCGCTTCCTCGAAAAACCGGATCTGCCCACGGCACGCTCTCTGGTGCAGGATGGCCGCCACCTCTGGAACAGCGGCATGTTCGCATGGCGCACGAGCCGCATCGTCGAGGAGCTGCGTCGCCACATTCCGGACCTGGAGCCCGGCCTCGCGAGCTTGCGGCAGGCGTATGGAACCCCGGACTGGGGTCGGACGTTGAACTCGGCGTACCAGGCCTTTCCGAAGATCTCGATCGACTACGGCGTGATGGAGCGGGCCGAGGATGTTTGGGTCACGGAGGTCGACATTGGATGGAGCGACGTCGGCAGCTGGGCCAGCCTGGCCGAGCTGCGTGCGCAGGATGCGCAAGGGAACGTTCTCCCGGACGATGCGCTCGCGATCGATGCCCGGGACAACTTCGTCGACGGCCGCGAGCGTGTCGTCGTCCTCCTGGGTGTCCAGGATCTGATCGTCGTGGACACCGAGGACGCGCTGCTGGTCTGTCACCGGGATCGAGCCCAGGAGGTAGGGTCGATTCCGGAGCAGCTGCGCCGCCGCGGCCGCAAGAATCTCACCTGATCGAGTTCTGAGCGGCGCTGCGTGGGCAGTGCCGGCACGAAGGAGTGATGCATGAGAATGCGAGTGAGACTCGGTTTGGGTGCGGCGCTGACCGTCGTGCTCGGAATGCTCGCGTGCGCTGCGGAGCAGGAGCCGGCAGGGGACTCGGCGGAGAGCAAGGTCCTCGCGCGCGTGGGAGATGAGGTGATCACCGAGGCGGATCTGGAGGCCTCGCTGAACGCGCTGCCGCGACATCAGCAGGCGCAGTTCGGTAGCGCTCTGGGACGGCGGAGATTCCTCAATCAGCTCGTCGACCAGAAGCTCATCGTCGTGGGCGCAGCCGACAAGGGCCTGGATCAGGATGAGACGTTGCAGAGGCGGATCACCGCCTTCCGAGAGAGCCTGCTGCGACAGGCGTATCACAACTACATGCTCGCAGCGCTGCCGCAGCCGACCGAAGAAGACCTGCGCGCCTATTACGAGGCGCATCGGGACGAATTCCGTGTTCTGGCACGTGTGAATGCCTCCTGGATCCAATGCGCCACACGCGAGGACGCGGAGGCCGCGCGCCACCGGATCGTCGTGCAGGGGGAGCACTTCGGCACCGTGGCCCGCGAGGTGACCATCGACGACTGTTCCAGGCGTGACAACGGCCTCCTCGGCTACTTCAATCCTGCTGGCTACATTCGTTGCATCGGCAAGCGCGAGGATTTCGCCGCCATGGCGTTCGAGCTCGAGGCCGACGACGTGGGACCGCTCTTCGAGTGGGAGGATGGCTGGGCCTTCATCAAGGTGCACGAGAAGACGACGGAGCGCCCCGAGCCTTACAGCAAGGCGCGAGAGCGCATCGTCTCCCGACTGCGTCCGACCGTCACCGACTCGATGCTGCAAGCGGAGCTCGTGAGCCTGCGCGAGAGCATCGGCGTCGAGACCTTCGTCGACGTGACCATCGACCTGGAGGCCAAATCGGCGCAGGAGCTGATGCGCTTGGCAACCGAGTCGAACAGTCCTCTCGACAAGATCGAGTATTACCGCGCATTGCTCAGAAAGTATCCACACCACGAGCGCGCCGACGAGGCGCAGTTCATGATCGGGTTCGTGCACTCCGAGGAGCTCAAAGACTACGGTGCGGCGCGCGTGGAGTACCAGAAAGTGATCGATAACTATCCGCAGAGCAACGTGCGCGACTCCGCGCTCTGGATGTTGCAAAACATGGGGCGCGACGAAACCCCGCCGTTCGAGGAGTTGCTGCCTCCCGACAGCGGTACGGATTCGCCGTAAGAATCCGGACACGCAACGGCGGTGAGAAAGCATCCACCGTCGTGCTGCGAACACGTGCTGCGACGCGAGTGGCACGAAGTCGCGCAAAGCTTTTTTCGTGGCAATACAAACGCGGCCCGCGATTCTGCACTGTGTGCAGGTTTGCGGGCCGCGCTCTTTTTTTCTTCGTCGCAACGCGACAAACTTTCCGTTGACGCTCTTCAAAGCTTGCCCGATTCTTCGCGCCCGCTCGGCGCGGCTGCTCGTCGTTCTCGCCTCGTCGACGCGGAGTGGATGGAGCCAGGAGCGTTGGGCCGGAGTCAGAACGGCGTCTTGGGTTGATGAAAGGGAGGTGTGGGGAAGCCACTCCAGAATCCTTTTGCAGAGTCATCCGAGTAGATCGATACGACGCTCGACAGGCAGTTGAAGACGGGCGTCGGGACGGCCAGGCGGTTGGAAGGCGACTCGGCACGCGCGATGCAGCCGGGAGGTCCGATCCTCTGGCGCCGACACCGGAGGCGCGGGATTGTGAAGTCCCCTCCACGGTCCGAGAAGGGGAGGGCGCCACGGGGTCGAACAGTGACGTGGAACGTTTCACGACAAGGAGAGAACCGAAATGAGTCGTGTGATCAGGATTTTGTCAGTGACGCTGCTGTTCATGGCTCTGGCCACGACGGCGTTTGCCCAGAGCGCGAACCAGCGCGTGGAAGGCATGAAAGGCGTCGGTTACTTCCAGCCGGTCAGCGGCACCGATGTTCCTCCGATCGTCGGCGTGCGCTACTGGATGAACGACGGCATGGCCGTCGACCTGGGAGCCGGCATCGGTTTCAGGAACAACCAGGAATACACGGACGCGTCGAGCGCAACGCAGACGACGTCCTTCTTCGACTTCGCCTTCGACATCGGTCTGCCGGTGGTGATGCACGGCGAGGAGAACATGATCGTCTACTTCCGTCCGGGTGTGACGGTGGCCGGGATCCAGGCCTTCGACCAAACGGCCAGCGCTTCTCCCGGTGACAAGGGGTACGACATGGGCTTCCGCGGCGAGCTCGCCGTCGGCGGTGAGTTCTTCCTGGGACAGCTGGGTTGGCCGAACTTGAGCTTCTCGGGACAGATTGGCCTCGGTGTCGACGTCATGAATTTCGGAACCACGGAGGCGGACACGGACGTGTCGTTTTCAACGTCCTTGAACGACGTGAACATCACGTCGTCCGGCTCGCTCGGCTTCCACATCTACTTCTGAGTCACTTCGCCCAAGACGCACGGCACAGGGGTCTCCGGGTTGGGGACCCCTTTTTCACGCCCTGCCCGGTAGCATTGACCCGGTGTGCAGCGCCTCCGTATAGTTGACTCGAAGGTGCCCAGCCAGCGAGGAGGTCGGTGCGTTGCTGCGCGTACACGTTTCCGGACTCGCGATGGATCAAGCCACGCACAACCCGGTCGTGCTGCTCGAGGCGCGCGAGGAAAAGGGCGTGCTCCCGATCTGGATTGGCCACCCGGAAGCCACAGCCATTGCCAGCCAGCTCGCCGGTCAATCGTTCGAGCGCCCTTTGACGCACGATCTTCTGCGCATCGTCATCGAAGGCTTCGAGGCTCACGTCAAGAAGGTGATCATCACCGAGCTGCGCGGGAACACCTTCTTCGCCAAGATCTACCTCTCCCGCGGCGACGAGATCTTTGCCATCGATGCGCGTCCGAGCGATTCCATCGCTCTGGCGCTACGCACGCAGTCACCCATGTACGTGGACCGCGACCTCTTTCGCACCAACAGTCGCGAGGTGGGCACGAGCCGCCCCGAAGAGGAGCAGGCCAGCGAGGACGATCCACTCAAGAAGTACCTTGACGATCTCGAGCCGCCCGACGAATTCAACCTGTGATCGGCAGCGACACCCCGTCCGCGAGCCAGGAGGAGCTGCATGCTTTACGCGTACGGGGATGTGTCGCCGCGACTCGGACGCGACGTCTACGTCGCACCCAACGCCAGCGTCATCGGCGACGTGGAAGTGGGTGACGAGTCGAGCGTCTGGTTTGGCTGTGTGCTGCGCGGCGACGTGGGCATGATCCGCATCGGCGCACGCTCCAACATCCAGGACCTGTCGATGGTGCACGTCACCGACGGCGCGGCGGGAACCTTCGTTGGCTCCGACGTCGTCATCGGTCACCGCGCGCTCATTCACGAGTGCCGGATCGAGGACTATGCGCTGATCGGAATGGGGTGTGTCCTCCTCGACGGCGCGGTGATCGGGCGTGGCGCCATCGTGGCCGCCGGCGCGGTGGTGCGCGAGAACCAGCAGGTGCCCGCCTTCGCACTCGTCGCCGGTGTCCCAGCGCAGGTGCGCAAGATCCTGCCGGAGGAGAGTCTGGAGGCGCGGCGCGCTCACGCGGCGGAGTACGTCGACCTCGCGCAACGCTACTTGCGAGGCGACTGCGCCGCGTCGAGGTGAGCTGGCCCGGGACCTGCCACCCTCCGACCCGGAGCCCATGCCTGGCAAGGAGTCATGTCCACTCGATTCTCGAAGCTCGCAGTCGGTTTCCAGATCGTGCTCCTTCTGGTGGGGTGCCAGAAGGTGAGCGTGCGTGAGCCGGTGACGCCGCCATCCCAGGTGCCGAGCGACACGCTCGCCGTCATCGAGCCGGGCGCAGCCGAGAGCACGGCGGTCGTCGCGCCGTCGCCGAGCGAAATGCCGGCGGCCGCCTGGTCGGCACGCGTCGGCGTGATCGCCCCCTTCAGCGGTCGCTATGCGTCGTACGGCCGCGCCTACCTCGATGGGGTCAACCTCGCCGTCGAGGCCTTCAACGCCGCCGGGCCCGCTCGCGTGGAGGTCGTTCCAGCCGACACCAAGGGCACGCCGATCGGTGCCCTCGGCGCCGTCCGACGTCTGGCGGAGAGCGAGGAGGTCGCGTGCCTTCTGGGTGGCATCCTCAACACCTCCACCTGGGTGGCTGCAGTGGAGACGCAGTGGCACGCGCTGCCGCTGGTCTCGAACGTGGCGAGCGAGAAGGGGATCGGCGAGGTGGGTGCGTGGGTCTTCCACGAGCCGCCGTCGCAGCGCAACGCCGCACGCGCCGCCGCCGACCTGGCCGTGTTCGAGCTGCGGCGCTTCCGCGCCGCCGTCCTCTATCCGAACGAGGGGGAGGGGCGCAACCTGGCCAGCGTCTTCTCGAGTCGCTTGGGCGAGCTGGGTGGTCGGATCGTGGCCTCCGAGCCGTACGTCCCGGGTACGACCGACTTCAACGCCGCGGTGCGCCGGATCGGTGCCGCCGACCCGGAGATCCTCTACCTGCCGGTTGAGCCGGAGACGATGCTGCTGGTGGCGCCGACGCTGGCGTTCCAGGGCATCGAGGCGCAGATCATCGGCACGCGTGCGTGGAACTCGGAGAGGCTGTTGGGCACAGCCGGGCTCGATCTGGAGGGAGCGATTCTCCCGGCCGCGGAGGAGGCGGGGGATCCGGAGGAGGTGGCGCGGTTTGCCAGCGCTTTCGAGCGCCGCTTCGGCGCGGCGCCGAACCGCTTTGCGGCGGCGGGATACCGCGCCGCGCGCCGTGTCCTCGGCGCTCTGGCCGTCGCGCCCACGCCGGAGCGCGAGTCACTGCGCGTGCTGCTGGCGACGCGCCAGGAGGCGGACGCCGTGCGCGAGCGCGCTTTCCGTTTCCGGGTCGTGCGGGATGGGGAAGCGCACGATTTCGATCTTCCGTGACGCTACTCCGGCTCCTCGTCGTCGGGCAGATCGAAATTGTACGGGATGGTCAACCACACAGAACGTGGCTGACCGTCGCGCTTGGGTGGCAGGACACGCCAGTGTTGCACGGCTTCGAGGACGGCGAGCTCGAACGCGTGCGGCGAGGCGTCGAGCGGTTGCATCGTCGTCTTGACGATCTGCTGGTCCTGGATCTCACCCTCGGGTGACACGTAGATCGCCACCTCGACGCGCCCTTCGATTCCCCGCTGCAACTCGTACTCCGGATAGTGCGGCTTCACCGATTCGAGGATCACCCACTCGCTCGTGAACGAGATCTCCTTATGGGCGGGCTTGAGAGGGACGATGAGCTCGAGGCTCTCCGACAGCACGCTCGGGTCGAGCTGCGGCTCCTTCTTCTCCTCCGGGATCGGGATCGGCTCGGTGTCTCCCGGGTCGATCTGGATCGGCTCGACGACCCGGTACTCCGGCGACGCTTGCCGCCCGTCGCGCTGCCGTTGATAGAAATAGGACTGCACGCTGTTCGGCTCGAGAACCTCCAGCTCCTCCAGGATGCGCTCCGGTCCGCGGTAGCCGAGGCGCATCGGTCGGTCCGGGGTCAGGCGCAGTGCGCCCACGAGCATGGGCCCCGCAGCCAGGAGCCCGAGGTGCACCAGAAGCGAGCCGAGGACGCCCACCGAGACGTGGTTCCGGTACCCCGCTTCATGCTCGTGCAGGCGCAACGCCATCTGGACCTCGCCCTCGCGAGTCGTGCTCCTGTTCCAGTATAGGAAGGCGTTCAGAAACCGGTCAAACCACGCCACTTCAGCGCTCATCACGGTGCTTTTTGAAGCGCACGCGCGTGGTGTCGTGCGGCGTCGTTCGGGCGACGATCTCGCGCCGTCCCTGCGGGTGAAGAAGGGTCACGCGGTGCACGTCCGCGGGCACGCACTCGAAGCGGAAGCGCCCGGCGCTCCCAGGCCGCAGCGCGACCGCGCCATCGAGCAGGACGAGCGCCCGTTCCGGGTCGAGCGCAGGGTCCACCCACCCCTCCAGGGGCGGCCACGCCTCCACCTCCGGCGTCACGCCCACCCGCAGGCCGATGAAGAGGGCGGAGGCCCAGCTGCGCAGCGAGTCGACCCGGACCCAGGCAGAGCGCGCGGCCGGGCTCGGGGGCCCGGGCAGCTGTACGACCACGGCGGGACACGCCGTTTGCTGCAAAACGTAGCGCGCGTCGCTTCGCACCGACACGCTGTCAGCGCCGCCGCGGCGCTCCAACCAGCGGGCGAGCGCACGCGCCAGCTGCTCTCCCGCGCCGCTTCCCGGGTAGTGCAGGACGGCGGCGCGGGCGCCCGGCTCGAGCGTGGCCTCGATGCGGACGTACCAGTCGGCGTCGTTGCGCTCGGCGGCACGCACGCGCTCCGTCTCCGGCGCCTCCTCGGTCGCACCACGCGTTCGATGCACGCGCGCCCCGGCACTTGCCAGCATCGACTCGACGAATCGCGTCACATCGAAGGAGAGCTCCGCAGCGGAGACGCCGAGCTGCGCCGCAGACGGCTCCAGTCCCTGTCCGCCCGGATCGAGGAGGAAGGTGTAGCGGGCCAAGTGTCCGGCGAGCACGGGTGCCAGGCGCACCGGTTCCGCATCGGGGCGCATGCCGATCCACGGCACGTAGCCCACGCGATCGATGCGCAGGGTGTCACACCCGGAATGCACCAGCAGGCCGCCGCTGCGATCGGTCCGCCCCACGAGAGTGTCGCCGCAACGAACCCATGCATCGGCCAGCGGTCGCGCGTCACGCCGGTCGACGCAGTGCACGGCGCGTCGTTTCGCAACGCCAGGCGCGAGTCGCAATGCCAGCGGCAACGTCAACGAATCAGTGTGCACGCGCATCGTCCCGTTCGTGTCCTCCGGCACGCGCACCGACGCGATCACTTCACCCGCACGCGTCGCCGATTCCGCCCGCAGGATGCGCAACGTGGGGGCCTCGATCTCGACGTCGAGGCTGTCGGCGACGGCGCGTCCCCAGGCGTCGACGAGGCGCAAGCGCAAGCGCACGTCGCTCCCCGGCGAGGCCGGGTCGGGCTCCTGATGCAGGAGCAGCGATGTCGGCGGAGACTGCACCACGATGCGCCGCTGCCAGAGGCGCGCCGCGTTCCCCTGCAGGTTGCGTGCGCGCAGCTCGATCTCGTGCGCGCCCGGCGCGAGTCGCTCGTCCGCGACGAGGATCAGCTCGTCCGTTGCAACATCGTACGCGCACGTGATCGCGACGCCATCGAGCCGCAGTTCCGTTGCGAGCGGGTCGACGACGCCGTCACCCTCGCCAACGCGGAGCCGCAGCATCTGGCCCGCGCGCAACGTGTCACCTGCCGGCTCGAGCTGCGCAATGGCGGGGATTCCACGCGCGAAGTAATCGAGCAGGCCGAGGAAGTACGCTTCCGCCTCGAGGAGCTGCTTCTCCGCCAGCCGCAAGCGTGACTCCACCTCCGGGTTCGACAGGTAGCTGGCCTCGCCGAGCACGGCTGCCGTGTCGGCGTTGCGCAGCACGTAGTAGTTGCCCGGGAGGAGACGTGCGTCGTCGATGCCCAGGTGCTGCGCCAGGCGCCGGTGGATGGCGCGCGCCAGGTCGTACGAAGGACCGTCGTCGTCGAGGCGATAGTACGTCTCGATGCGATTGCGCTCGCGGTCGAGCTCGGCGTTGCTGTTGTGGTGGAGCGAGAGGAAGACGTCGGGGCGCAGCGAGTCGATGAGGGCCACGCGCGCGGCGAGGTCGTCGGTCAGCGCCGCCGTCGTGTCGGGCAGCAGGTCGCGGTCACTCGAGCGCGTGAGATGCACGTCCGCCCCGACGTCCCGGAGCAGTCCCCACAGGTAGAGGGCGACACCGAGATTCACGTCCGCCTCGCGCGTCGATTGCTCGACGCCCCGGGTGCCGGCATAGCTGCCGCCATGACCCGGATCGATCAGGATGACGCGCCCCCGCAGCGGGCTGGTGTCGAGCGGCGCCAGATCAGGGTGGCGGGCGTAGAGCTCCGGGAGCGTGGGGCGCTGCGGTGCGGCACAGGCGGCGACCAGGAGCAGGACGCCGATGCCAGCGAGCGACCGCCTCGTTGGAGCTCGCATCCACTCCTCCCTCACTTCGAGTTCGCCCTCAGCCGAAGATCGCAACGCCCTGTGCCCACGGGGAGAACCGCAGCCGACATGGTCTTCGGGGGTGGGTGGGTCTTCCCGCCGCCTCGGTGCTATGCTAGGCATCGACCGGGTGCAGGCCACCAAATTTTTCGTTGGGGGCGCATGGACCGGACACGTCTGCGCTATGTCCCGAAGGTGGACCGGGTTCTGGATGACGCGGCAGTCGCCGAGGCTCTCCAACGCGTGCCGCGGGAGATCGTGGTGCGTCTGGTGCAGCAAGAGGTGGAGGCGCTGCGCCAGCGCTTGGCCGACAACGGCAGCGCCCCCGAGAGTCGCGAGGCAGCGCTGCACGATGTGGCGAGCCGCGTGCGCACGCGACTCGAGCTCTTGACGCGCCCCTCCCTGCGGCGGGTGATCAACGCCACCGGGGTCGTCCTACACACGAACATGGGACGCGCACCGCTCGGTTTCGCGGTGGCCAGCGCCATCGCCGAGGCGGCACAGGGGTACGTCAATCTCGAGTACGACCTCGACGCCGGGCGCCGCAGCAGCCGCATGGTCCACGTCGAGACGCTGCTTCGCGAGCTGACCGGAGCCGATGCAGCGATCGCCGTGAACAACAACGCGGCTGCGGTCCTCCTGTGCATCGACAGCTTGGGTGCGGCCGGTGTGGTGATATCTCGCGGCGAGCAGGTGGAGATTGGCGACAGCTTCCGGCTCCCCGACATCCTGGCGCGTTCCGGCGTTCCGATCCACGAGGTCGGAACGACGAACCGCACCCGTGCCGAAGACTACGAAGCCGCAGCGCGGCCTGGGTGCGTTCTGCTCAAGGTGCATCGGAGCAACTTCTCGCTGCACGGCTACACGCAGGAGACCCGGGTGGCGGAGCTGGCCGAGGTGGCGCGGCGCTGCGACGCGACCGTCGTCTACGATCTCGGCAGCGGCGCGCTGGAGGCTTTCGAGGCGCACGGCCTCCCGGGTGAGCCGCACGTCCAGGCGGCGCTGAAAGAGGGGGCACACGTGGTGACGATGAGTGGCGACAAGCTCCTTGGCGGACCGCAGGCGGGGATCATCGCCGGCGCCGCCGACTGCGTCGCCGCGATGCGCCGCAACCCGTTGTCGCGCGCTCTTCGGATGGACAAGTTAACGCTTGCGGGTCTGGAGGCGACTCTGCTTTCATACGTGGGCAACGGCGCGCAAGACGTGCCGGCACGACGACTCATCCTGGCTCAGCCACACGAGATCCGCGCGCGCGCCGAGCGACTTCGCAAGGAGTTGCAGGGCCAGGTCGCGGCCGACGTGGAGTTGACCGAGGGGGAAGCGTCGGTCGGCGGAGGGTCGTTTGCGGATGCCCGCCTGCCCTCGTTCGAGGTGAGCGTTCGCCCCCGCGACATTCGAGCCACGGAGCTCCTCGCGCGCCTACGCAGGGGCACCCCGGCCGTCGTGGCACGCATCCGCGACGACATCGTCGCACTCGATGCACGCTGCGTCGCGGATGACGAGGTGGAGACGCTGGCGCGGGCAGTCGATGCGGCCCTGTCAGCGGGTGGAGGGGAAGCATGACCGGGGCCGCAGGAGGCGGGAGCCGGGCGACCGCCCGGTGGACGCGCCAGAGCCTGGCGCAGCGCGGGGTGGCGCCGGAACGCTCGCACCTGACGACCGCAGACGTTCCCGGCAGACTCCACGAACACCATCTGCAGCCATGGAGTTACGCGCCCGACTTCACGCCCGTCGTGCAGCAGCTGCTGCAACAACATCGCACCGGCCAGAGTCTGACGCTTGCGGTTTGCGGACCCGAGGCTGACGCCGCACAGCGCGCCTTCACGGCGATCCAGCTTGCGGTCGGCTTTGCGCAGCACGAACGCGAGGTTCTCGTCGTCGACGCAGACCCTCGGCATCCCGGGCTGTGTGGTCTGATCGCCGATCCGCACCTGGAGGGTCTGATCGATCTGGTGCGATTCGGCCGCTCCTGCCGCTCGTTGTTGTGGAAACCACTCGAGCGCGGGCCGGGCCTGATTGCTCTCGGGTCGATTCCGGTTGCGGGCGCGCTGCCCTTCGACGAGGAGACGTGCCGGAGCGCCTTGCACCGCGTGGCGCTCCACTGCCAGATCGCCCTGTACGTCACACCCTTCCGCGCTGAGGGAGAGATCGCGCCGCTCGTGCGCGCCTGCGGCGGCATCGTCTACGCGCACGCTCTCGACGACTCGCTTGCCGAAGCGGAGAGCGCAGGCGAGCTCCAGGCGTTGCAGGAGCAGAGTGAGCGGGTGGCGGCGGTCTTCCTCTTCACGCCGGTGGCGGCGGTGGCGTCCTTCGAGCCGCAGGCCCCGCGCGACGATTTCGCGCCGCTCCCCGACGCAGCCGGCGTCGAGAGCACGCCGCCGGTGACCGCCGAGACACCCGCTCCCGCGCTCGACGCCTTCGCGGAGGAGCCCGGGGCAGCGCCGCCGCTCGAGCCGGTGGCTCGCGCCGAAGAGAAGCCGGCGCCGTTGCCAACGGCCACGCCACCTGAGGAGCCGCAGGAGCGGCCCAAACTGCAGGCGCCGCGCGAGGCGCCCATCGCGGCGCCGCCAGCCGCAGCCCCGGAGCTTGCGAAGCGCCAGCCTGCGGCTGCTGAGCCGGTTGAGACGGCAGCAGAGTCACTCGAAGAGCCGCTGCACGTCGCACCCGAGCTGCCGCAACGCGAGGCGCTCCGCAGCGACAGCGCGGAGCGCGAGGAGGAGGCGGCGCGCGTCGTCACGCGCCCGCCGGAGGAGGCGCGCGAGGTGCGCGAGCTCCTCCAGATGCGTGACCCGGAGTTCGCCTACGACGACGGCGGGCGCTACTCGCGCACGCCACTCTACCTCCTCATCACACTCGTGGTGCTCATCGGTGGTTTCCTCGGCTGGGTTCTGTGGACCCAACGCGGGATCGAGAGCCAGGTGGAGGGGCAGCTCACGGAAACGCCGCGCATCGCCCCCGGATCGCGGATGCCGGCGGGCGCAACCGACCCAGGACCGAGCGTGACGCCCGACGACGTGGCAGCGTCACAGCAGACGCGGACGCAACCGGACGACGCTGCGGCGCAGGCTGCCGCCGGGGCGCAGGAGGTCGAGCCGCCGCCAGCGGGGACCGAGACGCCGGAGACGGGGACGCCGACTCGGACGCCGCAGCCGACGCCGAAACCGCCTGCAACTTCGCAGCGCACGCCACCGACAGCGACGACCTCCCCGTCGCAGACGCAACCGCCGCCCGCCAGCGGTGTCGCCTACTCGGTGCACGTGGCGTCGTATCGCAAAGTCGAGCAGGCAAACCAGGACGTGGCCAACCTCCGCGAGCGCGGCTTCGAAGGTCGCGCGGTGCGGACGGATCTGGGAAGCAAGGGGATCTGGTATCGGGTGTTTGTGGGGAGCTTTCCTTCCAGAGCGGAGGCCGCGGAGGCGCGCGCAGAGATCTTGAAGCTTCCCGAATACAAGTACGCGCAGGTCAGACGGGTGGAACGGCAGTAGCCCGGCCCGTGTGGTGTGTGGTGTTGGGGTGAGCCGCGGGTCACGCGGCTACGGCAGGAGTGAAACGTTGCTGATCAAAAGACTCGAGCTCTGCGGCTTCAAGTCGTTCATGAACCCGGTGCGGTTGGAGTTTGCTGGGGGGATCACGGCCATTCTCGGGCCGAACGGTTGTGGCAAGTCGAACGTGGTGGATGCGCTCCGCTGGGTGATGGGGGAGCAGAGCGCCAAGCAGCTGCGCGGTGACAAGATGATGAACGTCGTGTTCGGCGGCACCCGGATGCGCAAACCGCTCAGCATGGCGGAAGTTTCAGTGACGTTCACCAACATCGAGGGGCGCATGCCGCTGCCCTACGAGGAGGTCAAGATCACGCGCCGGCTGAGCCGCGACGGCACGAGCGACTACCTCCTGAATGGGGCCCCCGTCCGCCTGAAGGACGTGCGCGACCTCGTCACCGACACTGGTGCCGGCAGCCACGCCTACTCGATCATCGAGCGCGAGCAGGTCGATTCGGTCATTCAGGGGCACGACGACTCTCGCCGCTTTCTGCTGGAAGAGGCGAGCGGCATCATGAAGTACCGCATGCGTCGCCGCGAGGCGGTGCGCAAGCTCGACATGACTTCGAGCGACCTTCTCCGACTCGAAGACATCATCGAAGAGGTGTCGCGGGACGTGCGCGCGCTCAAACGCCAGATGGGGCGGGCGCGGCGCTACCAGGATCTGAACGAGAAGCTGCGACACGCCGAGACCTGGCTGGCGCAGCGGCGCCTGCACGGCTATCGGGAGGAGAGCCAGCGTCTGCAAGCGGAGTTCGAGGATCTGCGCACGGCGACGGTGGGCGACGATACCGAGTCGCGCGCCATTGCAGCGCGCATCGAGGAGCTGCGCGCGGAGATGACCGGGGTCGAGCGCGCGTTTCGCGACAAGGCGCAAGCTTGCGACCAGATTGCGCCGCAGCTGCGCACGCAGGAGGAATCGCTCCTGGTGCTGCGCGAACGCGCCGAGTCGACGCGCGAGTCGCGTGCCTCGGCCCAGGGTGAGGTCGAAGTGACGGAGCAGCGCTTGCTGCAGGTGCGTCGCGACCGTGAGGCCCTGGAGCGACGTCGCAGCGAGCTGGAAGCGAGCCTCGAGGAGCGGCGGGCGGCGTTCCGCGAATGCAAGACGAAACTCGAGTCTTGCGAAGAGCGCTACGAGAAAGCGCGCACCGAGCTCCTGCAGGTGAAGCAGCGCACCTTCGACTTCGCCCAGAGCTCCGCGGCGCGGCGCGGTGAGATCGACGTCCTGCGCTCGAAGATGGAAGCCCACGCGGACAGGGCGCGCGAGCTTACCGAGGCCGCGCGCGACGCTTCGGAACGTGCGGCGCGCCTGGCGGAGGAGCTGGCGACGGTGACGAAAGAGATCGAGCGCGTCGAGAGCAAGCGAGAAGAGCGGCGCCGGCAGCTGGGCACGTCCGAGCAGCGCGACGAAGAGCTGGTCGCCGTCCTCGAGGCGCAGCGCGAGGAGAGGGCCGAGCTGCGCACGCAGCTCGACGCAGCGCGATCGAAGCTGGAGGTCCTGGGCGCGCTGGTCCAAGCGTACGAAGGCTACGGGCAGGGGCCGCGCCGTCTCCTCGAGCGCCACGGCGGCAACCCTGGCCTTCTCGGAAGTCTCGCGGACAGCGTGCATGCACCGGTGGAGCTGGATGCGGCGTTCGACGCGCTCCTGCACGACGTCATCGATGCGCTGCTCGTGCGCGACGTCGACAGTGCACTGCAGCTGGTCGACGAGCTGCGCGGAAACGATCTCGGTCGTGCCACGCTCGTCGTTCCGACCCAAGCGCAGGCGGAGCCGCACGCGAGCATGCGTGACGCCTTGCGGCAGCCGGGCGTAATCGGCCGAGCGCTCGATCTCTTGACGCTCGTCGGACCCTCGGCGGCGACGCTTCGCGGCCTCCTCGCACACGCCGTGGTCGTGGAGGATACGCAAGCGGCGCGGCGGTTGCTGGCGGCGTGCCCCGATCCGCAGCTGCGCGTGGCGACACGCGACGGTGTGCTCTTCACCGGGCACGGTGTCCTGCGCGGAGGCAGCCGTAGCGAGGGCGAGGTGGGTCTGCTCGGGCGCGAGAAGCGACTGCGCCAGCTCGAGGAGACGGTGGCGCGCCTCGAGACGGAGATCACCGAGGCGAGCACGCGCTGCGGCGCCACCGAGACCGAGTTGCGCAACTGCCGCAGCGAGCGACGCGATCTGGCGCGTGCTCTCGAGGAGGACGAATCGGAGCTGCTGCAGTTGTCGGTCACGCGCGCCTCGCTGACCACGGCGTTCGACGAATGCAACGAGCGGTGCGGGCAGGCGCAGCGCTCGCTCGGCGAGGTGGAGGCTGCCAGCGAACGGCTGGAACGGCAGCTGCCGGAGCTGACCCAGGACGCGGAGCGCTTGAGCAGCGAGAACGAAGTGCAGCAGCGCGTGGTGTCGGAGCTGGAGGAGAGCTTCGAAGCGATCGAGCGCGAACGCGAGCAGCAACGCCACGACACTTCCGAGATGCGCGTGGCCTTCGTGGAGGTGCGTGGAGAGTCGGAATCGTGCGCGCGTCAGAACGAGCGCCTGGTTGAGCTCGAGCGCGAGCTGAGCGAGCTGCAGGCGCGACGCACGCAGGAGATCGAGCGCGCGGCGCGCGATCTGGAGCGCTGGGGGGGCGAGATCGACCGGGGCCGCGCCCGCGCGGTGGAGCTCGCGAGCGCGCTGGAGGCGGCGCGCGCCGAGCGCGACGAGATCGGCGTGCAGCTCGATGCCCTGCGCGGCAGGGTGGATCAGGAGCAGTCGCGCCTGCACGCGCTCGAGAAGGAGAGGCGCGACCACCAGAACCACGTGCACCAGGTGGAAATGAACCTCTCCGAGTGCCGCATGCACAGTGAGAATCTCCTCGAGCGTATCCAGGAGCAGTACGGTATGGGCGAGTCGGAGCTGCTGGCGCTGCAATTCGACTGGAGCGACGACGATCCCGTTCCGGATGAGGAGATCGTGCGTGAGCTGCGCGAAGTGCTGGCGCGCTTGGGACCGGTCAACCTGCTCGCGCTCGAGGAGCACGCGGAGAAGAGTCAGCGTCTGGCTTTCCTCGAGCGCCAGCGTGACGACCTGGCGCAGGCGAGCGAGTCGCTGCGCCGGACGATCGACAAGATCAACCGCACCGCATGCTTCCTCTTCATGGAGACGTTCGATCAGGTGCGCGAGCACTTCCGCGATACGATCCGCACCGTCTTCGACGGCGGGGACGGAGACCTGGTGCTCACCAACCCGTCCGATCCACTCGACACCGACGTGGAGCTGCGCGTGCGCCCGCGCGGCAAGAGGATCGAAACGTTGACGCAGCTCTCCAGCGGGGAGCGTGCGCTGACCGCCATCGCGTTGCTCTTCTCGATCTACCTGGTGAAGCCGAGTCCGTTCTGCGTCTTCGACGAGGTCGACGCCCCCCTGGACGACGCCAACGTCTTGCGCTTCGTCAGCCTGCTCGAGCGCTTCAAGGACCACACACAGTTCATCGTCATCACGCACAACAAGCTGACGATGGAAGCGGCCGACTACCTCTACGGCGTGACCATGGAGGAGGAGGGGGTGTCGAAGCTGGTGTCGGTGGCACTGGACGGCAAGCTCAAGGGGCAGCCGCGCAAGCTACGCCAGAAGACGGAGCGGGCGCAGCGCGTGGCCGCGGTCCTGGAGCCCTCGGCGAAGTTGCTCGATCTCGACGCCGAAGTTGGAAGCGGCGGAGACGTCCTCGACGGCGGCGGCAACGAGCAGGCGGCCGCCACGCTCGAGCCGGCCTCAGGCGGAAACGGGCGTGGAGAAGGAACGGAGACGCAGAGCGCGGAGGAGCCGTTTGTTTAGAAAACCCTTGGCAGGATTGCGCCGTGGCCTCTCCAAGACGCGCGACAACGTCTTCGGACGCGTGCGCGAGGTGGTGACGCGCCGGGCGCGGCTCGACGCCAGCACACTCGACGAAATCGAGGAGATCCTCATCGCTTCCGACATGGGGGTGGAGTCCGCGGCGCGTGTGACCGACGGCGTGCGCAAGCGTCTGCGCGGGGAGCGTTTCTCGCAGGAGGATCTCGCCGTCGTGGAGGAAGCGATTCGTGACGAGGTGCTGGCGATTCTCGTCGCGGAGCCAACGAGCGCGGCGGAGCGACTGCGCGGCAGCCCGCACGTGATCATGGTCGTCGGCGTCAACGGCACCGGCAAAACGACATCGGTCGGCAAGCTCGCGTACATCTACCAGAGCCTGGGCAAGAAGGTGCTCCTGGGTGCCGCCGATACGTATCGCGCTGCCGCCATTGAGCAGCTCGCCATCTGGGCCGAGCGGCTCGGTGCGGAGTTCGTGCGCCAGAAGCATGGTGCCGATCCGGCCGCGGTGGCGTTCGACGCAGTGCAGGCCGCCAAGTCGCGCGCCTGCGATGTCGTGCTCATCGACACGGCGGGTCGGCTGCACACCAAATCGAACCTGATGGAGGAGCTGCGCAAGATCCGCCGCGCCATCCAGAAGGTGGAGCCGGAGGCTCCGCACGAGACCATCCTGGTGCTCGACGCCAACACGGGACAGAACGGTCTGGTGCAAGCACGCGAGTTCTTCTCGACGGTGCAGGTGAGCGGTCTGTTTCTCGCGAAGCTGGATGGGACCGCCAAGGGGGGCGTCGTCATCGCCATTCGTCGCGCTCTCGAAATTCCAGTGCAGTTCGTCGGTGTCGGCGAACGCCTGGAGGACATCGAGGAGTTCGATGCGGGCAGCTTCGCAGAGGCGCTCGTGACCCGTCCCGAATGATTCGCTCCAGGTTGTCTCGATGTCGACGTGAACGATTGTCGCCGCACCCATTTTTCTTCCCTGCAAGGTCGATCGATTCCGGTTGTTTCTCGCGCGGCGCGCAGACGTCGCGCTTGCGACGCAGCGCCATCGTGTTCGTTCCATCTTGCGAGGCGTCCTCGCGCCTCGACGAGCCTGATTCGGCTCGCGCTGTTCGCGCGCTTCCGATACAATGAAGACGGAGGCGATTGCCGCGGTGCGCCTCCACCCTCACCTGGATCTTGACGCCAACTCTGGAGAGCGACATGCGCTTGCCTTCGGGGCGCGTGAGCGCGCGCACGGCGCGGCAGTTCTGGATCGCCGTCGCACTGTGGGGATGTCATGCGGCGCCACTCTTTGCTTGCCCGCTCGGTGACCCACAAACGGCAGCGCAGATCGTGATCACGGAAACCCCGCCCGACTGCTGCTACGGTGAGTGGGCCGGGTCGCTGACGGGAACCGTCGCCCACGTCGATTCCGACTCCGCCGTGGTCGTGCTCTATGCCCGCACCGACCGCTACTACATCCAGCCGTACGAGGCCTCGCGCCTCGAGCTCGATTGTGCCGGTACCTTCTTCGCACCGACGCATGGGGGCACGCGCTACTGTGCGCTCCTGGTCCGTCGCGATTGGCAACCCCCCAACGTAATCGCTGATCTGCCGCCCGTCGGGGGACCGGTGCTCGCCGTGGCATGCGCGCCGGACGCGCAGCGTCGCATCGAGTTCGCCTCTCGCACCTGGATCGTGAAGTCGAGCGGCGGCGTGCCGTTCGGGCCCGGTCCCAACAGCTGGTCCGACGCCAGCGACAACGTCTGGGTGGACGCGCTCGGACGCCTGCACCTGCGCATCACCCAGCGCGACGGACGTTGGCAGTGCGCCGAGGTGTTCACGCAGGCGTACGTCGGATACGGCAGCTATCGCTTCGAGGTGGAGGGTGCGATCGACGCCCTACCCCCGGAAGTGGTCTTCGCCGGCTTCTTCTATTCCGACCAGGGGGACGAAGCGGACATCGAGTTCAGCCGTTGGGGCGAGCCGCAGCGCCTCTCCAATGCCCAGTTCGTGGTGCAACCCGACGCCGTGCATCCGCTGGAGATGCAGCTGACGCAGGCATCGAGCACACACGAGATCCGCTGGCAACCGGGGCGCATCGATTTCACCAGCTGGGATGGGGAGTGCGCCGTCGCGCCCGCTCCTGCGGCGACATGGAGCTACACCGGCGAGGTGCCCCGCCCCGACGTGGAGCGCATGCGCTTCAACCTCTGGCTGTTCGAGGGAGCGGCACCGCAGCACGAGGTCGAGGTCGTCGTGCGCGCCTTCAGCGAGCACACGCCCACCGACGCCGCCACCCGCGTCACGAACCGGCTGCAGCTCGTGGCGCCACGCATCGTGACGGAGCGGCTGGATTACGAGCTCAGCCTGGCACAAGCGGGAGCCGTTCGCCTGCGGCTCTTCGACGCGCGCGGGCACGTCGTCGGGCGGCTGCTCGAAGCGCAGCTGAGCGCCGGGGTGCACCGCGGCACCTGGCAAGGAGCGCGCCTTGCGCGTGGCGTCTACTTTCTGCACCTCGAGTCCGCCCGGGCACGGCGCACGGCTCGGGTTCTCCTCCTGCGCTGAGCGGGGCTCCGCCAGGCTCCCACCCGCGCCCCCTCCGATGCGCGTAACTCATTGCACTACTATTGACTACGGCTCTCGCCTCAGGGTAGATTGCAGACGAACGCTGGAGCCGCGGATCGCACTGGGAGCATGACCAGCCTGACAATGGACGACGAGTGCATGAGGCGGGCCGTCGAGCTCGCCGCGCGCGCCTACGGCGAGACCTCTCCGAACCCCATGGTTGGAGCCGTCTTGACGCAGAATGGTCGCATTGTCGGAGAAGGGTTCCACCGCGCCGCCGGAGAGCCGCACGCCGAGCCGTTGGCGCTGGCGGCCGCGCGCGCCCGAGCCGTGCAGGGGCGAGGTCGGCTGACGCTCTACGTGAACCTGGAGCCGTGCTGCCACACCGGCCGGACGCCACCCTGCGTGGACGCCATCCTGGCGGCGCCGGTCGAGCGCGTGGTGGCGGCGATGCTGGACCCGAATCCGCATGTGGCGGGTCGCGGCGTCGCGCGCCTGCGGCAGCAGCGGGTGCGCGTCGAGGTCGGCTGCGGCGAGCGCCAGGCGGCAGAGCTGAACCACGTCTTCGTGGCGCGGCAGCGACGCGGGCGCCCGTTCGTGGCGCTCAAGGTGGCGCTCTCGGCCGACGGTTGCATCGCCGCGCGGGATGGCGCGCGCGTCAAGATCACCGGCGACGTCGCGCGCCGTCACGCGCATCGCCTTCGTGCCGGGTACGATGCCATCCTCGTGGGTGTGGAGACGCTGGCTCGCGATCGCCCGCTCCTCGATCGCAGGTTGTACGATGGTCCCGGCCGGGCGCCGCGCCGGGTGGTTCTGGACCCGCACCTGCGCAGCCGTGCCGAATGGCTGTGGCGCCACGGGGCACGCCCGCTGCTCTTCTGTGCCGAGGAGAGCCAACGCAAGGCGCGCGCTCTCGAAGCCGAGGCCGAGATCGTGACGCTGCCGTACGACGGCACGCGTTTCGACCTGCATGCGCTGGCGCGCGAGCTCGAACGCCTGCAGCTCTGGAGCGTCTTGGTGGAGGGGGGAGCGCGCACGCACGCGGCCTTTCTCGACGCGGGCGTGTGGGACCGCATGCTCCTGTACCGCAACCGGTCGTACGCGCTGCAGGGGCTGGAGTGGCACGCCGCGGACGCTTGGAGGCGCGAGCGGCAGAATGCCAAGCGCGTCGAAGTCACGACGCTCGGCGGCGATACGCTCGAGGTGTTCGCGCATCCGGAGAGCGTGTGGCTGCCAGGAGAGCGCTGAAGGAGAGGCATGTTCACCGGCATCATCGAAGAGGTGGGCTGCGTGCGCGCGGTCACGCCGCAACAGAACGGTGTGGAGCTGCAGATTGACGCCAGCCGGGTCGCCGGCGATCTGGCGCCCGGAGCGAGCATCGCCGTCGACGGAGTCTGTCAGACCGTCCTCGATGCCGACGCACGCGGCTTCCGCGTTGCGGCGGAAGCGGAGACGCTCCGCGTGACCTCGCTCGGCGCACTGCGCACCGGGTCGCGCGTGAACCTGGAGCGCGCGCTCGCGGTCGGCGGACGTTTGGATGGACACCTCGTGCTCGGACACGTGGATGGTCGCGCGCGTATCGTCGGCATGCGGCGCGACGCACGCACTCACGTCCTGGAACTCGAGGTGTCGCTGGAGCTGCGACCGTACGTCGTGGCCAAGGGGTGCATCGCCGTCGATGGCGTCAGCCTCACGGTGGGTCCGCGCGTCGATGCCGGCCGCTTCGAGCTCTACCTGATCCCGTACACTTGGGAGCACACGACGCTACACGAACGCCGCGTCGGCGACCGTGTCAACGTCGAAACCGACGTCTTGGCACGGTACGTGGTCCACCTGTTGCGGGGGAAGCCGGAGCGTTCCGACCTGACGTGGGAGAATCTCCAGCGCGCTTTTGGAGGCCCGTGATGAGCGACTTCGATCGAGTCGAGAACGCGATCCAGGAGATCCGTGCGGGGCGCATCGTTGTCGTCGTCGATGACGAGGACCGCGAGAACGAGGGGGATATGGTTCTGGCGGCCGAGAAGGTGACGCCGGAGCATGTGAACTTCCTGAGCAAGCACGCGCGCGGACTGATTTGCGTCTCGACGGTGCCGTCGCGATTGGACGAGCTCCACCTCAGTCTCATGTCGCCCGAGAACACCTCTCTGCACGGCACCCCCTTCACCGTCTCGGTCGACTACCGCCACGGCACCAGCACCGGGATCTCGGCTCATGATCGCTGCGAGACGATTCGTGCCTTCACGCGGCCGGAGACGCGCCCCGAGGATCTCGCACGCCCCGGCCACGTCTTCCCGTTGCGCGCGGTGGAGGGGGGTGTGCTACGACGTGCGGGTCATACGGAGGCTGCGGTCGACCTGGCACGCCTCGCGGGGCTCTACCCGGCCGGCGTCGTCTGTGAGGTCATGGACGAGGATGGCAGCATGGCGCGGGTGCCGCGACTGCGGCAGGTCGCCACAGAGTTCAGCATGACGATGATCTCGGTGCGCGATCTCATCGCCTACAGGCGGCGCAGCGAGAAGCTGGTGCAACGCGTCGCTTCGGCGTCGCTTCCAACCCGTTACGGCGAGTTCGACATCCACATCTATCAGGCGGCCTACGAGGAGGCGACGCACGCAGCGGTCGTGTGTGGGGCTCCGCACCTTGATCCACAGCCGCTCGTGCGCGTGCACTCCCAATGTCTCACCGGCGACATCTTCGCCTCCGAGCGCTGCGACTGCGGGCTGCAGCGTGAGTACGCGCTGCGTCAGATCGCGGCGTATGGACATGGGGTCTTCCTCTACATGAGCCAGGAGGGGCGTGGCATCGGCCTGGCGAACAAGATCCGCGCTTACCACCTGCAGGACGCGCACGGCCTCGACACCGTCGAGGCCAACCGCAAGCTCGGGTTTCCGGCGGACAAGCGCGACTACGGAATCGGCGCACAGATTCTCGTCGACCTCGGCCTGCGCCGGATCCGCATTCTGACCAACAACCCGAAGAAGCTGGTCGGCGTGAGCGGCTACGGGCTCGAAGTGATGGAGCGCGTGCCGATCCAGATGCCCGCGAGCGCGCGCAACCGCGACTACCTCGCGACCAAGCGCGACAAGCTCGGGCACATGCTCGAAGACCTGTGACTGGAGGAGGCTGAAGGATGCCCCGATACCATGAAGGTCGTCTCGACGCACGCGACATGCGCGTCGCACTCGTTGTGGCGCGTTTCAACGAGCTCTTCACGGAGAAGCTGTTGCAGGGAGCTCTCGATTGCTTGACGCGGCACGGCGCGGCCGACGACGCCGTGCACGTGGTGCGTGTTCCAGGCAGCTTCGAGGTTCCGCTCGCCGCCAAGACGCTGGCCGCGAGTGGCAACTTCGACGCCGTCGTCTGCCTGGCTGCCGTGATCCGTGGCGCCACGCCACACTTTGATCTGGTTGCGGGTCAGGTGACGCGCGGCGTGGCACAGGCGGCGCTCGACTCCGGTGTCCCGGTGACGTTCGGGATCTTGTCGACCGACACCCTGGAGCAAGCCGTGGAGCGCTCCGGGACGAAGGCGGGGAACAAGGGATGGGACGCTGCACTGGCCGCAGTCGAGATGGTCAACGTGATGCGCGACCTGAAGAGTGAAAGGTAACCAGCGTGAGCGATCGCCGTCTCGCACGCGAGATCGTCGTGCAGTCGCTGTACGAAATGGCCCAAAGCGGTGTGGCGTGGAAACGCGCCCTCGACGCCAACGTCGAGCGCCGTGAGGCGCGCCCCGCCGCTGCGGAGTACGCCGAGCGCCTCTTGCGCGAGATTGATGCCAAGCGTGAGGAGATCAGCGCCTGCGTGGAGCAGGCGCTGACGCACTGGTCGCTCGAGCGCCTGGCGCTGGTCGATCGCTGTGTGCTCGAGATGGCTGCCACGGAGATCCTACATTTTGCCGACGTCCCCACCGCCGTGGCGATCGACGAGGCCGTGTCGATCGTGCACAAGTTCGGGGCAGCCGAGAGCGGTGCGTTCGTGAACGGCGTGCTCGATCGCATTGCTCGCGATGCCGCCGGGACGTCCGGCCCGACGGATGGTTCGTTGCGAGCCACGCCCTCGGCCGCGGCCTCCACACCTTCCAGCGGCGAGTCGAAGGCGCCGGCGCGGCGGAGGCGAAGCGGTCGCCGTGACTAGGAGCTCTGAAAAGCACCACTGGGAACGTTTCTGGTCCGCGTCGGAGCAGATCGAGGACGTCTACGATACGGATGGTCGCGTGGTCGACGCGCTCCTGGTCGATCTGGACCCGGCTGGTGCCCGCGTTCTCGAGGTGGGTGCGGGTTCCGGTCGCGACAGCCTGCAGCTGCAACGTCTTGGCGCCGAGGTCTGGGTGGTCGACTACACGCCACGCGCCCTGCAGCTGGTGACAGACCAACCCGGCGGCATGCACCTGCCGCGCGTGTGCGGTGATGCCTTCCGGCTGCCCTTCGCCGACGCCAGCTTCCACGCCGTCTTCCACCAGGGGCTCCTCGAACACTTCCGCAACCCGCTCGATCTCCTGCGGGAGAACGCGCGCGTCCTGAGGCCGGGTGGTGTCGTGCTCGTGGACGTGCCACAGCGCTGGCACTACTACACTCCCATGAAGCACCTGCTGATCGCCATGGACCGCTGGTTCGCGGGGTGGGAAACGGAGTACAGCATTGGTGAGCTGCGCGACATGCTCACCCGCGTCGGCCTGCAACCGGTCCATTCCTACGGCGACTGGTGTGTTCCGAACCTCTTCTATCGTGTCATGCGTCGCGCCCTGCTGCGCACCGGGGTCCGCTTGCCGCTGCAGCCGCAGATGCCGATCCTCGGAGGGGTGCTGCAGCGACTGCGCAGCGCGCTTGCAACCACGCGTTTGCCACTCTACACGGGTATGAACATCGGATGTCTGGCGCGCAAGGTTGCGCCCGATGAAACGACGGCGTAGGAGGGATCCTCTGCGCATTCTCCTGCTCAACTGGCGCGACCTGGAGAGCCCCTGGGCGGGCGGCGCCGAGGTGCACATCCACGCGATCGCCGAACGTCTCGTGCGCGCCGGCCACGACGTGCTGCTGCTGACTTCGCGCTTCCCCGCTTGTGAAGTGGAGACGACCATCCGCGGTGTACGCGTGCGTCGGCACGGAAGCTGGTGGAACGCAAACTTCGCGCTCTATCGCGAAGCAGTGCGCGAGCTGCGCCGTCAGCGCTACGACGTCGTCGTCGAGGACGTGAACAAGATCCCCTTCTTCACGCCCTTGGGACAGCGACTCCCGACCGTCGTGTACGTGCCGCATCTATTCGGTGCCACGGTCTTCCGCGAGACCAACCCGCTCTTTGCCACCTACGTGTGGCTGATGGAACGTCCCATGCGGCGGGTCTATCGACGCGCGCGTTGGATCGCCATCAGCGAGAGCACGCGCGACGACCTGGTGGCGCGCGGCATCCCCGCGTCGCGCGTCGACGTTGTCCACTGTGGTCTCGACATCGAAAGCTACCAGCTGGAGAATGCGCCGGCGCGCGACCCGTACCCGTCGCTGGTGCACCTGGGACGGCTCATGCGCTACAAGAGCGTCGACGTCGCGCTGCGCGCGATGGCGATCGTGCTACAGTCGCAGCCGCACGCTCGTCTGCGCATCGTGGGGGACGGTCCGGATGAGGGGCGGTTGCGCAAGCGGGTCCACGAGCTCGGCATCGGTGAGGCGGTTGAGTTCTGCGGTTACCGGACGCACGCCGAGAAGGTCCAGCTCCTGTGGAGGAGCCGCGTGGCGCTCAACCCGAGTCCCAAGGAGGGGTGGGGGCTGACGGTGGTCGAAGCCAACGCCTGCGGCGTGCCGGTGGTGGCGAGCCGTGCTCCTGGCCTGGTCGACTCGGTGCGGCACGGCGAGACCGGCACCCTGGTCCCGTACGGAGACGCCGCCGCCTTCGCCGCCGCGGCGCTGCATCTGCTCGAAAACGACGTCGAACGCCAGCGCTACGCGGCCCGCGCCCAGGCGTGGGCGCGCACCTTCGACTGGGACGACGCCGCCCTCCAGACGGAACAAATCGTGCGCCGGACTGTAGAGGAGGGTGTTTGAAGCGCTTCCCCACGTCAGGGCCGGCGACGGCTGAACTTGTCAACCTGTGAGGGCGGTCCTAGAATCCCGCAATGCCCGCGCGCGCACAGACGCGAGCCGCGGCGTTGGAGCGCCGTTCGGCGCCTGGCGGCTGGCGTCTGCTGGTCGTCAAGATCACCATTTCCACCGCCCTCCTGTGGCTGATTCTGCGCCGTTTCGAGTTCCAGGATCTCAAGTCGCAGATCCTGCAAACCGATCCGCAGGCACTGCTTCTGCCGTTCGCCATCGTGCTCGCAAGCAACCTGCTCGGCGGCTTGCAGTGGAGCTGGCTGGTTCGGACCGCGGGGGTTCTGGTGGCGCTCGGGCGACTCATCGGACTCTATTTCACCGGGCTCTTCTTCAATCACTTCGGGGTCGGAAATCTCGGCGGGGACGTGTACAAGATCTACAGCCTGGGGCGCAGCGAAGGAGCCTTCGGGCGCGTCGCCGGCGCAACCATCGTGGACCGTGTCGTCGGAGCGGCGGCGCTTTGCTCGCTGGCCCTCGTCGCCGCCTGCGTCGCGCTCGCACGGGGCGAGATGCCGCTGCCGCTCGTTCTCGTCATCCTCGTGTTCAGTGGACTGGTCACGAGCTTTGCGGGCCTCGTCCTGCACGGAGCGTGGGGCGAGGGGATCGAGGGCTGGCTCGCGGGTTTGAGATGGGAGGCAGTGACATCGCGGCTCTCCAGACTGGTGGGATACCTGCGCGAGTATCGCGAGCGCACCGCGGTTCTCAATACCACATTCGTCCTCTCGCTCCTGATCCAGTCAGCGCGCGTTCTGGCGCACTACTTCGTCGCGGTGGCCATGGGGTGGACGATGCACCCCTCCGACCTCGCCAAGTTCTTCCTGGTCATCCCGATTCTGGGGCTGGTGATCGCGCTGCCGATCTCGATTGGCGGCTGGGGGGTGCGCGAGTGGGCCGGCGTCATGCTCTTTGCACCGCTTGGGCGCGACGGCGAGGAGTCGGTGACGCTCTTGGCGCTGACCGCAAGCCTGACGTTCGTCGTCAGTCTCGGCGGCGGGATCTTCTTCCTCGTCGCCGGTTGGCCGCGGCGATCGCGACCGGAGCCGACGTGAGTCTCGTGCAGGGGAGGCGGCGATGAACGAGCGCCGATTGCGGCTCGGCCTGGCAGGGCTGCTGTTCCTCTTCGTCCTCGTGGCCTACATCGAAACGATGGCGAGCACCGCGAGCTTCTGGGACTGCGGCGAGTTCATCGCCACGGCCTACACGCTCGGGATCCCACACCCGCCGGCGACCCCTCTCTACGTGGTCCTCGGACGCGTGTTCACCCTGCTGCCCCTGCCGCTGACGATCGCGCAGAAGGTCAACTTCATGTCGGCGCTCTTCGGCGCCCTCGGCGTTGCGGTGCTCTTCTTGATCGTGGTGGAGCTGCTGCGCCAGCAGCGCGGCAACCCGCGCACGACGCTCGATCGCATCGTGATCTACGGTTCGGGGCTCGTCGGCGCGCTCTTCACCGCGTGGAGCAACACCTACTGGTCGAACGCCGTGGAGGCGGAAGTCTACTCGATCGCCTCTTTCGTGATGGGGTTGACCACGCTTCTGGCGCTGCGCTGGTCGCGCGACCCAGAGACGCCACAGAGCACGCGCTACATCTACCTCATCATCTACCTGTTGTCGCTCTGCGTCGGCTTCCACCTCGGCACCGTGTTGACCTATCCGGCCATCATTCTCTTCTTCCTGCTCTTCCGGAAGCGCAGCGTGAGCGACGCCGACCTCATCATCTTCTCCATCGGTTTCTTCGTTTTTCTCTTCTACGTCACGCTCTTCAAAGACGAGACGTTCTTTCTGGTCGGGTTCTTCCTCTTCCTGATCCTCCTGCTCGTGCGGCTCGCTGCCGGACACCGTTTCGTCGCCGTGGCCTCGCTGCTTTTCTTCCTCGGGCTCACGATTCACTTCTTCCTGATGATCCGTTCGGGGCAGAACCCCGCGATCGACGAGGCGAACCCGGAGACCTTCGCCAATCTGCTGCGCGTGCTGAAGCGTGAGCAGTACCCGCCGAGCAACCCCCTGGAGCGCAAGGCGAGCTGGGAGTTCCAGGTGGTCGGCCATTTCTGGCGCTACTTCACCGAGCAGTACGAGCTTTCGCAACGGGCGGGCGGCTGGTTCAGCGGCGCGCGCCTGGCCATCTTCCCGATCCTTGTCGGCGCCATCGGGTTCGGCACGATGGCGGCCGGGAGGTTCCGCAACTTCGTGCTGGTGGGGGGGACGTTCCTGATCACCAGCGTCGGCATGATCTTCTTCCTCAACTTCTCCGACGCCGAGGTCCGCGAACGCGACTATTTCTACTCGCCCGCATTCTATTTCTTCGGCATCTTCATCGGTGTCGGAAGCGCGGCGCTTCTCGACTTCCTTTTCGGCAGCCGCCGGGAGCGACCCGCCTGGATCGATCGCGTCGGTTACGTGGCGGGGGTCGCCATCCTGCTCCTCCTCACGTTCAAGCTCTACCAGCGCTACCACTTCGAGCACGACCGGACAGGCGAACGCGTGCCCTGGGGCTACGGCTACAACATGCTCGCCGGCTTGGAGCCGAACGCGCTCATCTTCACCAACGGCGACAACGACACCTTCCCCTTGTGGTACCAGCAGGAGGTGGAGGGTTTCCGCACGGACGTGCGTGTCATCAACCTCAGTTTGTTGAACACCACCTGGTATCCGAAGCAGCTGCGCGACAACGAGCCACGCGTCGCCCTGGGCTGGGATGACCGTGAGATCGAGCTGCTGCCCTACCACGCGGTCCAGATCTGGCGCGAGCAGCAGGTCGAGTACCAGCCGCGCGATCTCGCCGTGATCCAGATCGTGCGCGACAACTTCGGCAAGAAACCGATCTACTTTGCGGTGACGATTCCACAGGAGTCGTTGCGCGACGTGCGCGACCGACTCGTGCTCGAAGGGCTGGTGTATCGCTTCCAGGCGGAGAAGGGGGAGGATCTGCGCGACCACGACAGGATCGCGGACAACGTCGACCGCGTCTATCGCTTCGACGGGATTCTCACGGCCGACGGCAAGCACGACGCCAACGTCTACCGCGACCACAATCAGGAAGTTCTGGTGCAGAACTACGCGGGTGCCTTCATCCGGCTCGGCGCGCACGCCGAGCAGCTGGCCGAGCGCGCGCCCGACGATTCGACGCGGCAGGTGTACTTCCGCGAGGCGGAGCGTCGCTACAAGCAGGCGCTCGAGGTCTCGCCCGGCTTCGAGGCGCTGCAGGTGCTGCTCGGCAACTTGTACATCCGCATGGGGGCGCGTGACGAGGCGGAGCAGATGTTCCGCGAGCTGATCGCGGAAACCGGGGACGACCGTGCGCGCTTCGAGCTGGCGCGGCTCCAGCTCTTGGAGGAGCGCTACGACGAGGCGATCGCGACGTTGGCCGAGCTGGTGCGGCGCAATCCAGACGACTTGGGTCTGCACCAGCTGCTGCTCGAAACGTTGGTGGAAGCGGGGAGGAACGAGCAGGCGGAGGCCTTGATCGCGAACTGGGAGGCGCGACGCCGAGGCGATCCGAGCTTGCGCGACTACTACCAGTTCTTGCGCACCGAGGGCCTGTCGCCCCAGGATGTCGTTAGCGGCGACTCCATGATCGTGCCGCTGGGTGGCGATCCGCAGCCGACGGAGAGCGATACGGCTGCAGATCGCCAAGGAAGGCGCTGACCCGGGGAGGGGACGTGTCGAGGGACGTACTCCTGGTCACGGGGGCGGCCGGCTTCATCGGCTCGACGCTGTGCGAACGGCTCCTGCACGATGGTTTCCGCGTCCGTGCCATCGACTGCTTCACCGACTACTACGATACCGCCATCAAGCGCCGCAATCTCGCGGAGGCTCGCAAACACGATCGTTTCGAGTTCGTCGACGGCGACCTCGCCGAGGTGGACGTGCGCGCTCTGCTCGAGGACGTGCACTGCTGCTTCCACCTCGCCGCGCAAGCGGGCGTACGCGCCAGCTGGGGACGCGATTTCGAGATCTACATCCGCTGCAACATCGAGGCGACCCAGAAGCTTCTGGAGGCGGCGCGCGAGCTGCAGCTGCCGCGCCTCGTCTACTCGAGCTCGAGTTCCGTCTACGGCAACGCCCGGCAGATGCCGATGAGCGAAAGCGCCAAGCCGAGCCCGGTGTCGCCCTACGGTGTCACCAAGCTCTCGG
This sequence comes from Candidatus Latescibacterota bacterium, assembly GCA_020349025.1. Taxonomy (GTDB): domain Bacteria; phylum Krumholzibacteriota; class Krumholzibacteriia. The sequence continues at coordinate 1,051,378 of CP070763.1, forward strand.
CGGAGCAGCTGTGCGATCTCTACCACTACAACTACGCTCTGTCGTGCGTGAGCCTGCGCTACTTCACGGTGTACGGACCGCGCCAGCGCCCCGACATGGCATTTCACAAGTTCATTCGCGCCGGGCTCGAGGGACGTCCGATCGAGATCTACGGCGACGGGACGCAGACGCGCGACTTCACCTACATCGACGACGCCGTGGAGGCCAACGTCGCCGCCATGCGCTACGAGAAGCCGCACGGCGTCTTCAACGTCGGTGGCGGTGCCAACGTCACGCTGCGCCACGTCATCGCGGTGATCGAGTCGGCGCTGGGCCACGAGCTGCAGGCATCGTTCCAGTCGAAGGCGCTGGGCGACGTGGATCACACGCACGCCGATACGCGCCTCGCCGCCGAAGAGCTCGGCTTCCGCGCCGGCATCCGCGTCGAGGAGGGGATCCCGCGAGAAGTCGCATGGGTGAGTGAGCTGTACGGGTTTTGAACCGTGATGCACACCTCTTTCGTGATTCCGGTCTACAACGAGGCGGAGAGCCTGGCGGAGCTGCAGGCTGCGCTCGATGCCGTCGTCGAGGAGATCGGTGCTCCGTGTGAGGTGGTCTTCGTCGACGATGGCTCCACCGACCGCAGCCTCGACGTGCTCCGCCGCCTGCAGGAAGCGAACCCCCAGCGCGTCAAGCTGCTCTCCTTCCGGCGCAACTACGGCAAGTCCGCCGCGCTGGCGGCGGGGTTCGAGGTGGCGCAGGGGCAGTTCGTGGTCACGCTCGACTCCGACCTGCAAGACGATCCCTCCGAGGTGCCACGCATGCTGGCGCTGCTGCAGGATGGCGCCGACCTGGTTTGTGGCTGGAAGCGCAAACGCCGCGACCCGTGGACGAAGCGCTTGCCCTCGCGGCTGTTCAACGCCGTGACCGCCCTGCTGTCGGGCGTGCGCCTGCACGATTTCAATACGGGGTTGAAGGCGTACCGCGGCGACGTCGTGCACAGCATCGCCGTCTACGGCGAGCTGCACCGCTTCATCCCGGTGCTGGTAGCGTGGCAGGGGTACCAGGTGCGCGAGATCGCGGTGCGCCACCACGCGCGCAAGTATGGGCAGTCGAAGTTCGGCGCGGCGCGCTTTCTGCACGGCTTCTTCGACCTGATCACGGTGATGTTCCTCACCCGGCGCGGCAGCTCGCCGCTCTACTTCTTCGGTACCGTGGCTCTCGTCTTCTTCCTGGTTGGGGTCGGCATCGATGGCTGGTTCCTGCTGCAGTGGCTCCAGGGTGAGGGGCTGCGGGTGCGCCCCCTCATGCTTCTGGGGGTGGGCTTGATCATCGTCGCCATCCAGATTGGAAGCATGGGATTGCTGGCGGAGATGCTGTCGGCGGCACGAGCGGAGCGCCAGAGCTGGAGCTTCCGCGAACGTCGAGTGTGAGCAGCGCACGCGCCCGCGGCGCGGCCAGGAGGCACGATGGCGGCGTGGCCGGTGGCGGTTCTGGGTCCCTTCCACCCGTACCGCGGGGGGATTGCCCACCACACCACGCTGCTCGCGAACACCCTGGCGCAGCGGCATCCCGTTGTCGGCCTCAACTTCACGCGCCTCTACCCGGGAGTCTTCTTCCCCGGGCGAACGCAGTACGACGAGAGCGGCGCTCCACTGCAAGCTGCCGGTGTGCGCGTCGTCCGGGTGGTCGACAGCATCGGGCCGCACACCTGGTGGCGCTGCGCCGGCGAGGTGCGGCGCGCCGCGTGTCGGCTGCTGATCGTGCAGTGGTGGCATCCCTTCTTCGCGCCCGCGTACCGCGTGGTTGCGACACGCGTGCGCCGCGCCGGCGTTCGCGTGCTCTTCCTGTGCCACAACGTGCTGCCGCACGAATCGTCGCGGCTCGATGGCGCCTTGATCCGCTTTGGACTCTCCGCTGCCGACGCCTTCCTGCTGCAGAGCGACAGCGACCGCGACGCCCTGGAGCGCATCTTTCCCGCGCGCCCCCACGCTGTGACACCGCATCCCGCCTATACTTTCTTCGCGCACGGTGGAGTCGATCGCGACGCGGCGCGCCAAAGACTGCAGGTGCAGGGACCCGTCGTGCTCTTCTTCGGCTTGGTGCGCGCCTACAAAGGGCTCGACGTCCTGCTGCGTGCCGTGGCGCGGGCACGCCAGCGCGTGCCGCTGCAGCTGCTCGTCGCGGGCGAGTTCTACGAGGATCGTGCTCCCTACGAGCGGCTTGTCGACGATCTGCAGATTCGCGCCGCCGTTCGATTGGTGGATCGCTACATTCCAAACGAAGAGGTGGAGCTCTACTTTCGCGCCGCCGATGTCGTCGTTCTGCCATACCGAAGCGCGACGCAGAGCGGCATCGTCCAGATCGCACTCTCCTTCGAGCGCCCGGTGGTCGTGACCCGCGTCGGCGGTCTCCCCGAGGCGGTTCGCCCCGGCGAGACCGGGGAGGTGGTGCCGCCCGCGGATCCGGAGGCGCTCGCGGCCGCCCTCGTTCGCTTCTTCGAGAGCGACGCGGGACGCCGCATGCAGCCGCACTTGCGCGGCGCCGTGCGCGATTTCTCATGGGAGGCGATGGAGGAGAGCGTCCACCGCCTCGCCAACCAGCTCGGGCTTCCGTGAAGAGCCCGCCGCCGGATTGACACCGCCCGCAGCCGCGCGCCCCGACCCGGTGCGCGTTCAGCCGTGCGCGGCGCTGCAGCGACAAAAGCGGTGCGCAGAGACGATTCGAGACACTACGATGCGTCGGAGTCGCTGCTGAAGGAGGGAGCGTTCTGGTCAAGGGTCGCCGCCATCGCCCGCCCGCCGCCGGGCGTGAGACACCCGAGGCGGCCGCGCCGCGGCCGGCGGGTCGCGTCCAGGGCATGCCCCACTGGGCGCAGCACCTGCTGGCATTGCTGGCCCTGGCGCTCGTGCTCGGAGTGGTGTTCGCGGAGATCGCGTGGCAGGGACGCGTCTTCGCGGCGGCCGACTTCGAAGCGCCGTCCCATTTTGCCGCGGCCGGCCGCCGGGCGCTGGAAGCGGGCCAGTACCCGCTCTGGAACCCTTACATCTTCATGGGCATGCCCAGCTTCGGCAGCCTCAGCTTCACGCCGTACGTTTTCCCACCCTCCGAGATGCTGCGGCTGCTCTCGAACCTCCCTGGCTACCCGCCACTCGGGTGGCTTCTCTTCTACTACTGGGCCGCGGGCGTCGGAGTCTGGGTGCTGCTCCGCTCTCTCGGCTGCAGCTTCTGGCCCGCACTTCTGGGTGCGGTTCTCTTCATGCTGACGCCGCACGCCGTTTCCTGGGGCGTGTTCGGACATGGGAGCAAGCTCGGAAGTGTGGCGTTTCTGCCGTGGCTCCTGTGGGCCGCGCTGAAGCTGCGGCACGCGCCGCGGCCGCTCGTGTGGAGCGCCGTTCTGGCGCTGCTGGTCGGCTTGCAGCTCCTGCGCGGGCATCCACAGATCGCCTTTTACGCGCTTCTGATGTTGGCGACCTTCACCGCCGTCGAGTGCATCGCCGCCGTGCGAGCGCGAGCCCAGCGCCCGCGAACGGCGCGCTTCAGCGCCGGCATGTTGGGGGCGCTGCTTCTCGGGTTTGGTCTCTCGGCGGTGCTTCTGCTGCCGATTCGCGCCTATGCACCCGAGTCGATCCGAGGCGCTTCGACCGCGGGGGGCGCCGACTACACCTACGCAACCAACTGGTCGCAGCCGCCGGCGGAAGTGATCACGTTCGCGCTCCCGTCGGCCGCCGGCTTCGGTGAGGGAACGTACGTCGGCGCGATGCCGTTCACGAACTTCCCGCACTACCTCGGACAGGCAACGCTGCTTTTCGGTGCCGTCGCCCTGTTCCTGTTGCGCGGGCGCTTGCTCCTCTTCCTGATCACGCTGGCGCTTCTGGCGCTCTGCGTGAGCTTCGGCAAGCACGTCCCTTTCCTCTACGACCTGCTCTACGACCACATGCCCTACTTCAACAAGTTCCGGGTGCCCGTCATGATCCTGATCCTGCTGCAGCTCGCGGCCGTCGTCACGGCGGGCCTGGGCCTGGCCGCGATGTGGGGGGATCGGCCGCGCCTTGTGGCGCTGCGTCATCGCGTCGGCGTCGCCACCTCGACGCGAGTGTTGCTGGCGGGCGCTGTGGTCGCTGCGCTGCTGGCGATCGGCGCAGTGGTCGCAAGCGGCAGCATCGCGGCGCGGGTGGAATCGAAGACCAGTCTGCCGCCGGCGGCGCGCTCCGCCTACGCCCAGGTCGCGCGCGACATGCTGGTGCGAGATGGCCTGCGCGTGGCTCTGCTGCTGGTGGCGCAGGCGGGAGTCGTCGCCGCGTTGTGGCGGCGCCGCCTTCCAGCCGATGCGGCCGGCGCCGCGCTTCTCCTCCTCGTGGTCGCCGATCTGGCGGCGGTGGACCGGCGCATGATGCACCCGGAGCGCACCTGGCCCGGACTGGCGCCGCGCATCGTGGCGCCGAGCGCTGTGGGAACGCCGCCCACGCCGCTCTTCGCCGCCCTGCGACAGGAGTCGGGCGTGGCGCCGACACGAGTCCTCCCCTTCGGTGCGCTCTTCAGCAACAACGACTGGATGTCGCACGACGTCGCCAGCGTCGGCGGCTACCACCCGGCCAAGCTCGCGCGCATTCAGGGTCTGCTGGATCGGGCCGACCTGCTCTACAGCAACCGCGTCGCCAACCTGCTCTCGGCGCAGTGGTTCGTCACGCTCGAGCCCTTGCAGAACGCACCCGAACCGGCGTATTCGGGAGTGGATGGCGTCGCCTACCGCAATCCGGGGGCGCTGCCGCGCGCGCGCCTCGTGCCGCGCTGGCGGCTCACGCGCGCCGACGACTGCTGGGCGGCGCTCGCCGATCCGCAGCTCGATCCGGCGGCTTATGTGCTGCTCGAGAGCGAGCCGCAGACGGCGCTCGACCCGCAGGCCGAGGGGGAGGCTCGCGTCGTTCTCTTCAGTGCCAACCGTGTCGAGGTGGAGGTGCGCAGCAGCGGGCCTGCGCTGCTCCTGCTCGCCGAGGCGTACCATTCCAACTGGCGCGCGCGCGTCAATGGAGAGGAGACGCAGGTCCTGGCGGCGGACTGCCTTCTGCGCGCGGTGGAGGTGCCGAGCGGGAACTCGAGCGTGGTGTTCGAGTACGTCGATCCGGCGCTGCGCGCCGGCATCGGCGTCACCGCGGCGTCGGCCGTCTGCGTGCTCCTGCTGCTCGGGTTCGGCGTGTGGCGTGGGCGTGCGACCGCGGTCGTCGGAATGCGGGAGCCGGTGGCGGAGGCGTCGTCATGAGTGCGCCACACGAAGAGCGGCCCGTGGCGGGGCGCGGCGTCGGACGCCGCGGCCTGGTCATCATTCCCACCTTCAACGAGATCGACAACATTACGAGAATCGTCCCCGACATCCTGTCGCAGGATCCCGGTCTCGACGTTCTCGTCGTCGATGATGGCTCGCCCGACGGAACGGCCGCCGCCGTGCGCTCGCTCCCCGAGATGGGAGAGCGCATCCACCTCCTCGAACGCTCGCACAAGATGGGACTGGGCTCCGCCTACATCGCCGGCTTCCACTGGGCGATCGCCGAGGGGTATCCACTCGTCTTCGAGATGGATGCCGACTTCTCGCACAATCCGGAGAGCCTGCCCGAGTTTCTTGCGGCGATCGAGGGCGCCGATCTCGTTCTCGGGTCCCGCTACCTCAATGGCATCACGGTCGTCAACTGGCCGCTGCGTCGTCTCTTTCTCTCCGTGGGGGCCAACGTCTATGCTCGCATCGTCACGGGCCTGCCGGTCAAGGACTGCACCGGCGGTTTCAAGTGCTTCCGCCGCGAGGTGCTGGAAGCGCTTCCGCTCGAGCGCATCCGCAGCGACGGCTACTCCTTCCAGATTGAAGTGAACTGGTACTGCTGGAAGCGTGGATTCCGCATTCGAGAAATCCCGATCATCTTCGAGGATCGTCGCATCGGGGTGTCGAAGATGAGCCGTCGCATCATCTGGGAAGCTGCGCTCCTGGTGTGGAAGCTGCGCTTCATGGGGACGAGGTGAAGGTGGGGACGGAGAAGAAGAGCGCGCCCGGGTTGCAGCCTCAGGCCGCCCCTGGTACGACGGCACGGCTTGCGCTCGTGATCGTGAGCTACAACACGCGCAAGCTGATCCGGCGCTGCCTGGACTCGTTGCGCGCTTTCCCGCCCGCATGTGACTACGAGGTCATCGTCGTCGACAACGCCTCACGTGACGGGTCCGCCGCAATGCTGCAGCAGGAGTTTCCGCACGTGCCTGTCGTGCTCAACCGCCACAACCTCGGCTACGCGGTGGCGGTCAACCAGGGCCTCGAGGCGACGAACACCGAATACGTTCTCATCCTGAACCCGGACATCGTGCTGCGCCAAGGCTGCATCGATTCTCTCGTCGACTTCATGGACGCACACCCGGATGCCGGCCTCGCCGGCGGCAAGCTGATCAACACCGACGGGACGTTGCAGTACAGCTGCCGCAGCTTCTACACGCCCAAGACGCTGATCATGCGCCGCACGATCCTGGGGCGACTCTTCCCGCGCAGCCAGACCATCCGCAAACATCTGATGCTGGACTACGACCACCGTGAGCCGCGTGCGGTGGATTGGGTGATCGGCGCTTGCATGATGGTACGGCGCCGGGCGGTGGAAGCGGTCGGCGGCATGGACGAGCGTTTCTTTCTCTACTTCGAGGATGTCGACTGGTGCTTCCGCATGGGGCGGCAGGGGTGGAGGGTGTACTACGTGCCGCAGGCGGAGATGGTCCACGAACACCGGCGCGAGAGCGCCAAGCCACGCTTCTCCCGCAGCTTCTGGGCGCACCTCGGTTCGCTGCTGCGCTTCTACGAGAAGTGGAACCGCTACGCCTACGGGATCAAGCGCTATCGGGAGGTGCTGAAGACCTCGATCTTCGTCGCCTCCGATCTGCTGGCGATCAATCTGGCTTTTCTGGCGGCCTACATGCTGCGCGTGACGTTCGCGCACTACTTCGCCAACCCGCTCTACACGCTGGAGAACTATCACAACTTCTGGATCTTCACGAACATCGTGGCTTTCGTCGCTCTCGTCTTCTCCGGGCAGTACCGCATCGGCCGCATGCGCTCCGCTGCCGACGAGCTCTTCGACTTGGGGCGGGCGTTGTCGGTGGTCGTCGTCATCATGGCCGCGAGCACCTACATCACGCACGAACGCTTGATTTCGCGTGCCGTGGTCGCTTTCTTCTTTGTGCTGGCGCCGCTCACCGTGTGGGCGTTTCGTCGCATCCTGCGGGGTCTGCACCGGCGCGTCCTCGAGATGCGTCTGGACCTGCGCCGCCTGCTGATCGTCGGGACGCGGACGGAAGCGAGATCGCTGCGCTCCCGCCTGGCGCTGCGCCCGGAGCTCGGGCTCGACGTCGTCGGCTGGGTGGACGCCGAAAGCGCGAGCGATCACGCGCTCGGTACGCTGCAGGATCTGCCCGATGTGGTGCGCGAGCACCGGATTCAAGAGGTGCTGGTGGCGCCATCCGCAGCGCATGTCGAAGGGGTCGCGCGCATGGTCCTGGAGCTGCGACGCCGCGCCGTCGACGTCACGGTCGTCTCCGGGTTCGCGGAGATCCTGACCCACCGCGCGCGCATCGGGCGTGTGGCCGACGTCCCGGTGATGCGCTTCGAGCGCGACACGCTCTACACGCTGCAAGCGCTGGCGAAACGCGGCGTGGACATCTGCGGCGCGCTGCTGCTGCTCGTCGTGGGCGCTCCCGCTGCCGTGCTATACTCGCTCCTCGCCAAGGCCCGCGGCCTGCCCTTGATCCGTCGCGAGGTCAGGTTGGGTTTGGACGCCTCTCCGCTCGACTTTCCCCTGCTCCAGAACCAGCTGGGATTGCCCCCATCCGATCTGGTGAACTGGCCCGCGTGGCTCGCGGTGCTGCGTGGACGGCTGTCGCTCGTCGGTCCCTACCCCTTGGAGCCGGAATGGGAGCAGGAGCTGCAGAAGTGGCAACGGATTCGCTTCGACATGCGACCCGGGGTGTTCGGCTTCTGGCGCGGCCTGCGTCCGGAGGAGGTCGACCTCGACGCAGTCGTGCGCCTGGATCTGTACTACGTCCAGAACTGGTCCCTCGGTCTCGACTTTCGCGTGGCGCTGCAGTCGCTGGGGCAAGTGCTGCGCGGTCGAATGCCCCGATTGCGCGCCGACAGCGGTGACGCCCCTCCGGAGGAGGCTGGCTCTTGAGAACGCTCCAAAGCATCGCAGGATGGGTGTCGCCCCTGGTGCTCGCAGTCGCCGTGGCACACGCGGACCTGCCTGCGGAGTGGGAGGTGGAAGTCTTCGCCGGACGCATCCACGACATCGCGACCGGTGGCGGCATCGTGGCGTGCGCCACCGACGGCGGTTTCCTGCTCTACGAGCCAGCGACCGGCGACTTCGGTCAGGTGGTGGATGCGGGCTGCAGAGACGGCGACTGTCTGCGCTCGAACCGGCTGACCGCGGTTTCGCGCGACGCGCAGGGTCGCTACTGGGTCGGCACGCTGCGAAGCGGGGTGACGGCTTTGAGCCCCATCCCGGGCGGGCTGCAGTACAGCCACTTCTTCACCGAAAACGACACTGCTGGCGGCGCACTCCTCTCCGACTCGGTCCGCGCCATCTTCGCGTTCGAGGATGAGACGGTCTACGTCGGCACGTCTCGAGGTGTGGCGCAGATCGACCTGGCTGGAGCGTTCGGCGAGTACAACGACCTCGCCAGCCGGCGGCGTGGGGAGGACGGTTTCCCGAACGCGGACGTTCACGACGTCGCCGCCGACGCCACGCACGTTTGGGTCGCCACCGATTCCGGCGTCGTCCGCTACGAGCGGCTGCAGCCCCTCGCGCTCGAGGTGCTCTCCGACAGCCTCGAGGGGGGGAGCACCGCGGTGGTGGAGATCGTTGGGGGCGATGTCTACGCGGGAACGGACGTGGGCGTGCACGTGTGGGACGACGCGGCGGGCCACTGGCGCCGCATCCGCAACACCTCCGCCACGCCAACACCCGACTTCGAGGTTCTGTCGCTGGCGCTCGACCCCTCTGCCGATCCTCCGCGCATCGCCGTGGGTTCGCAGCTCGAGGTGTGGTACTTCAACGGCTTCGTCTGGGGACCTTGCAGCCCCGCAACGTTGCCACTCCTCGAGCAGCGCATCTTCTCCGCAGTGGCTGCGGTGGGGGACACGCTGTGGACTTCGCAGGGGAACATCAACGGCGAGGGTGCCTTTCTCGAGCGCACGACGTTCGGCAACTGCTCGTGGGAACGCATCGCTCCGAACTCGATTCCGCCCAGTGAGCTGCGATTCGTCGACTACGATCGGATGCGCGGTGATCTGTGGATCGGCACCGGTTTCGCCGGAATCGCGCGACGCGCAGCGGATGGAACCTGGTGCGTCTTCAACGGCAACGATCCGGACGTCGCGGCCAACATGAGTGATCCGGCCGGTCGCGTCTCGGCATTTCGCGTCGATCGCAGCGGCGCGGTGTGGTTCACCTTTCTTCCGATCGAGGCGCAGGCCCCCGTGGATCGCCTCGTTGCCGATCCCAACTGCGTGCATGGGCTCGACGTCTGGCGTCACATCCGGCCGGGGCAGGGCGGCTTCGGCGGTCGCTACTGGCGCATCGAAGAAGATGGCAGTGGGAACCGCTTCTTTCTGGCGGACGGGGACCCGGCCGGCCCGGGCGGCGTCGACCTGCTCTCGGCCGACACCCTGCAGGTGGCGAACGTCCGTGCCGACCTGATCGGAGGCAGCGGCGTGGGCGCGCTCGAGTTCGAGAGGCGCTCCGGGGCGTGGACCTTCGCCTGGCTCGGCGTCAACAACCGGGGGGACCAGGGTCTGATTCGTTGGATCAACTCCGACGATCTCTTCAACCCCACCAGCAGCAACTTCACGATTCTGCCGCTCACACGCCTGGGGGGCGGCGGCAATCTGGAGGTCAATTCCTACCGCGCGCTGGCGTACGACGCATCTCGTGGTGAGCTGTGGGCCGGGACCGACAACGGCATCTTCCGTTACGACGTCGGCCGGGGTGTGGTCGATCTGGAGCTGCGCAAGAAGCAGGACGCAGCACCGGGGCTGCTGAGTCCGGACGTGCGCGATCTTCTGCTCGATGACCGTAACAACCTCTGGATCGCGACCGCGGACGGCCTGAACCGGATTGCTCTTCCCGCGCCTGCAGCCAAAGAGTCGCTGACCGTCGATGCTTTCAGCACGCGCGAGAAGATCGAGGAGCTCAATGCCGGTGTTCCGATCGAGGTGGGCATCCTCTACCTCCTCGAACGCACGCTGGCGCCGCTCCCCGGCCCCGAGGTGGGATCGCTCGCCTACGACGCTTCGCAAGACCTGCTGCAGATCGGCACTGGGAGCGGCCTCGCGACGCTGGACGTCGAACGCCTCGACGCACGCGTTTCGATCCCGATCGAGCGCGCGGTGGTGTTTCCCAACCCGGTGCGCGCCTTCGACGATCCAACCGAGATCTTCCTCGCGGACGTCTCGGTGCCAGCGAACGTGATGATCTACAACCTCGAAGGCGAGCTGGTGCACTCGACGCTCATCACGGATCTGGCGGTGCCGGTGTGGGACCTGCGCATCTTCGTCAACCGCAGCGGCCAGGGCTCCTCCTTCTTCAACGCGGCGAGCGGCATCTACATGGTGCGAGTCGAGAACGATACCGGGACCAAGGTGGCGCCGCTTGTCGTGATTCGGTGAATCGCGCTCGTGGTCGGGAGGGTGGTGGATGTCCGCGAACACTCCGGCTCTCGAGGGCGGCACCCCGGTTCGCACCGGTGAACCGGTGCCCTTCTTTCGCGCCGCGCTGACCGACGCCGACGTCGCTGCGGTCGTCGACACGCTGCGCTCCGGCTGGCTGACGCTCGGGCCGCGTACGGCGCAGTTCGAAGCGGAGTGTGCTGCCTTCGTCGAGGCGCCGCACGCCGTGGCCACGAGCTCCTGCACGGCGGCGCTCTTCCTGGCGCTGCGGGCGCTCGGGATTGGCGAAGGCGACGAGGTCATCGTGCCCTCGCTCACCTTCCCGGCGACGGTCAATACGATCCGCCACGTGGGTGCCGAACCGGTCCTTGCCGACGTCGAGCTCGCCAGCTTCGGTCTCGACCCGGGCGAAGTGCCGCCGCTGGTGACTCCGCGCACGCGCGCCATCGTCTGCGTCGATTACGCCGGCCAACCGTGCCGCTTGACCGAGCTGCGCGAGATCGCGCGCTCCAACGACCTCTATCTGATTGAAGACGCGGCACACGCCTTCGGGGCGGCGCTGGAGGGGCGCCCCGTGGGTTCCTGGGCGCACGCCACCGCGTTCAGCTTCTATGCCACCAAGTGCATCACGACCGGCGAGGGGGGCCTGCTGACGTGCAACGACGAGGAGTTGGCGCAACGCGCTCGTCTTCTCGGCTTCCACGGCATGCAGCGAGATTCCTGGAAACGCTACTCCGATCGCGGCAGCTGGGCGTACGAGGTCGAGTGCGCTGGATACAAGTTCAACATGAACGACGTCCAAGCTGCGCTCGGCCTGTCACAGCTGAAGCGCGCTCACGCCCTGCGCGAGTCGCGGACCCGTGTCGCGGAGGCGTACTCGCACGCCTTTCGGCAGATGCGGGCTCTGCGGGTCCCGGAGCGACGCCCGAACACCCGACACGCGTGGCATCTGTACGTGGTCCAGCTGCAGCTCGAGCAGCTGCGGGTGGGGCGTGACCGCTTCACGCGAGCGCTGCGGGAAGAGGGCGTGGTGCCGAGCGTGCACTTCATTCCCTACCACCGCCAGCCCGCGGGTCGCGAGCTGACCCTGCGGCGCGCTCTCGCGCACACCGAGGCTTTCGCCGACCGCTGCATCTCGCTCCCCCTGTTTCCGCAGATGCCGGAGCGGGACGTCGAGGACGTCATCGAGGCGGTCGCCAAGCTCCTCCGTCACTACTCCAGGTAGTGCGAATGCGCAGCCTGAA
>CP070763.1:1063384-1094161 GCA_020349025.1 Candidatus Latescibacterota bacterium
GCGGCAGACAGAAGGGTGCAAAAGCACTCGCAGAGGACGTCGCCGGCGTTGTGCGCGCCGACTACGAGAGGCGTGGTGTGCTCGTCGGCGGTTCGGTCTTCGTCGGCAACACCTCACAGGGCGGAACCGCGCCGGGTCCGTCCGGTCCCGAGAGTTTCCATGCTTTGACGACGCTGTACGAGGCCCACCTTCAATTCACGCACCGCGGCTTGCGCATCCGTGGCTTGTTCGCCGGCGGCGACATTGACGACACCGAGAAGATCAATGCTGCGAATGGTTTCACGGGAGACGAGAGCGTCGGCTCGCGACTTCTCGGCTGGTACGTCGATCTCGGCTACGACGTCCTCGTGCTCGCCGCACCCGGGTCGGGGATGCGGCTCGTACCCTACGTCCGCTACGAAGAGCTCGACACGCAGCAGAAGGTGCCGGCCGGGTTCGAACGCAATCTCGCCAACGACCAGCAGATCTTGACGGCCGGAATCTCCTTCTACCCACACTCGCAGGTCGTCCTGAAGACGGACTACGAGGTCAATCGCAACGCCGCCAACAGCGGAGTGAATCAGTGGAACCTCGGGCTCGGTTACAACTTCTGACGCAGATGGTGGGAGTCCTCCTGCTCGCCGACGCCGCCTCCGGGAAGACGTTCGAAACCCGCGAGGTGGCTCTGCAGCGCGTCTTCGGCCGTGATGCCGCCGTCGACCGGCGCACCTCATTTCTGACCGAAACCCAGATCGACGCGGCACGCGCCGCGGCCGGGGCATCCATCGAACATGCGCGCATCACCTACTACGTGGCTACGAGAGACGACTCGTTGTTGGGACGCGCCTATCTGGACACCCACAGGGTGCGCAGCCTCTACGAAACGCTCCTGATCGTCGTGGAACCCGACGGCCGCACGCGTTCCGTCGATGTGCTCGCCTTCCACGAGCCGGAGGATTACCTGCCACCACCGCGGTGGCTGCGCCAGCTCGAAGAGCGGCAGCTTTCGAAGCGCTTGCGCCCCGGGGACGGCGTCGATGCGATTTCTGGCGCAACTCTCAGCGCGCGTGCCGCAGCCGAAGCCGTGCGACGTGTGCTCGCGCTCGATCGCATCCTGCATGGGGAACCGCAGTGAAGTACATGACCACGGGAAACTACCGCACACACCTGCTGATGCGTTTGACCCTGGCGTGCACGCTGGTCTTTCTCACCGCTTTCTGGGTCACGAACGCGCTGCTCTACTTCCGACACATGAACCTGCAGCCACAATCCGTTGTGGACTACTACCGCGGCTCCGAGGAGGAGTTCGCCATGCCACGCACGTACGGCTCGATGCTCGAGATCGCGCACATGCACCTGCCCATGATGGCCATGGTCCTCCTGTTGCTCACGCACCTGTGCATCTTCTTGCCCTGGTCGCTGCGCCTGCGCGTCACGCTCGTGCTCGCGACCTTTGGGTGTGGGCTCCTGATGGAGGGGGCCGGTTGGCTGGTGCGCTTCGTCCATCCGGGGTTCGCGTGGCTGAAGGTGGGCGCCTTCGTCGGACTGCAAGGAACGCTTGCCCTCCTCCTCCTCGGCCTCGGCCTCTACCTGGCACGACGGCCGCAAGCGCTCGCGTTCAACGACACGCTCAAGCGTGAGGACGGCGCGACGCCGCAGCGCGGCGTCACCGCGCATGCGACGCGCTTCCAAGCTCAGCGCTGACAGCCCGGACAATAGAAGGTGCTGCGTCCCGACTGCACGAGGCGTCGAATGACGCGACCGCAGCGACGACACGCCTCCCCCTCGCGACCATACACGTCGAGCTGCACCTGGAACTCCCCTTCGCGCCCATCCACGGAGTGGAAGTCGTTCAGCGTGGTGCCACCTGCAACGACAGCGGATTCGAGTGTGTGGCGCACCGCAGCGTGCACGCGCTGCCAGCGCGGCAGGCGCAGGCGCGCAGCCGCGGCGTTGGGATGCACGCCGGCACGATGCAATGCCTCGCTTGCATAGATGTTGCCGACACCGACCACCACCGCCGCATCCATCAGGAAGTTCTTGACCGGCCGTCTCACGCCGCGCGAGCGCTCGAACAGATAGCCGGGAGAGAATCCCGCTTCGAGCGGCTCGGGACCCAAGTGGGCGAAGCGTGGGTGACGGTCGAGCCGCTCTCGACGCACGACGAACAGCATGCCGAAGCGGCGGTGGTCACGGAAGCGCAGCTCCTTCTCCGAGTCGAGCCGAAACACGACGTGCGTGTGCGGCGCGAGCGGCTGCTCGGCGGCCGTGCACGACAGGCGACCGGACATGCCGAGATGCAGAACCAGCACGGAGCCATCGTCGAGCTCGACGAGCAGGTACTTGGCCCGCCGCTTCAGCGCCTGCACGCGACGCCCCACGAGCCGGCGCCGCAACGCGGCAGGACGCAGCGGCGTGCGCAGCCGGCGATCGTGCACGTCGACGCGTGTGAAGCGACGGCCAGGCAGGAACCTCTCGAGGCCGCGGCGAATCGTTTCCACCTCGGGGAGCTCCGGCATGCGCGTGTCTCCAGTCGTCGCGGTCGGGGGGGCTCGCTTGTCCGCCCCGGAGGGATGTGCTAGCATGCCGCCCGGCTCCGGGAAGGTCCGCCCTAGCCTTCCTCGGGCGCTCGATTCGACTCGGAGTCAGAAGGCGTCCGCTGCGGTTTTCTCCGCCGGACGCCTTTCTATTCGTGTGAATCCGCGCTCAAGAAATCGCCACGTTGCTCACGCTGACGGTGCTCACTGCCTCCGCGTGGCGCAGCCTTCCTCGCCACACCCTGCTGCCGCTCCTGGCGCTCTTTTTGCGCTTGCGCACGCGTGGATCGGATCCCTCGCACGACGCTCATCTTGGCGCTCATCCTCATCACCATGCTCCTCGCCCTCGGAGTGTTCGCCCTGATGCGCCCCGAGGAGCCTGGCCCCGTGCACACGCAGATCGTCGACGAGATGGTCGCAGCGATGGACGGTTTCCTCGAGCGCATCGGCCAGCCGGGAAGGGATGGGATCGCGCCGCTGCCCTGGATGTGGCTCCTGGCTCTGGCGACGCTCGGCGCACTCTTCGCCCTCCTTCGTCGCCATCGCGCCGATCAGCAGCACTCTCGTAGCAAACGTTCGTAGCGCGACTCGATCTCGCGCGCCACGCCGGGCCAAGCGTAGCGCTGCACGGTGCGCAGCGCCTGCGATGCGAGACGCGATCGCAGCGCCCCATCCGTGACCACGTGCCGCAACGTATCGCGCAGGTCGCGCACGTCGGCGCTGCGGTGCAGCACGGCCTCGAAACCGTCGCGCACGACGTCGAGATAGCCGGCGATACGCGACGCCACGATCGGCTTGCCCGCAGCCATTGCTTCGAGAAGCGTGATGCCGAAACTCTCGTGTCCAATCGAAGGAGCGCAGAAAACGTCACACGTCTGGTAGAGCTCAACCAGGCGCGGACCATGCTGCTGGCCGAGGAACTCGACGCGCTCACGTGCACGCGGTCCCAGGCGGCGGTGACACGCATCGCGCAGCGGCCCATCGCCCACGACCTGCAGACGCAAGCGCGGGAACTCGTCGAGCAGGAGCTCGAACGCATCCAGAAGCGTCAAGAGCCCCTTCTTTGGCACCAGCTGCCCAACGAACAGCAGTGACTGCTCCCCGTTCGCAGCCGGCACGTGCCCGTTCGGTCTGAACCGCCGCAGGTCGATGCCGTTCGGCACGATCTCGAACGGCGCATCGAAGTAGTGCTGGTATGCGTCGCGCGCTGCGGCCGAAACCGCCAGGTTCAGATGCAGGCGTCGCATGCGCGGGCGCAAAACGTGACGCCACATCACGATCATGTGCTCCGTCTTGTGAAAGGCGTGGAAGGTGCCGACGTTGAGCGCCGGGCTGCGATCCAGGGTCAGAAGCGGCAGCGTCGGCGTCATGGGATTGTGAACATGGATGATGTCGAATCCCTCGCGCTCCAGAAGCGCGTCGAGCCTGCGCGGCAAGTTGAAGGAGTACGTGATGTTCGCCATGCTGCCGTTGTAGGGGAACTGCACGGCGGTTCCGAAACGATGCGTGAAGCGTTCGAGCTCATCGTCGACGGGAGCGCCACCGCAACGATGCCGGCTCGTGAGCACGTGCACCTCGTGACCGAGCGCGCGCAACTCCAGCGTCAGGTGACCGACGTGCTCGCTGATGCCGCCGGCCCACGGCGCGAAGAATTCGGTCACCTGCGCGATCTTCATGCCGCTCCTCGCTGCAGCTCCTCGTCTCGCCTCTGCAACGGTGTCAACACGCACCACTGGTCGGGATGGCACTGCAGCATCGACTGCAGGGTTGCGCCGAATCGCGTCGCCACTTGACGAACGCGCGCACTCTCGTCGGCGTCCGGTAGACCGCGGCTCAGGTCTGCCCCGACGTGCAGCGCGACGCCATCCGCCGCGAGCACGCAGAACACCGCGTGGATGCCGGCCCCGGCGCGCAGCCCCAGGCGGATCCCGCCGGTCGGAAGCAGCAGATCTCCGCTGCCGAACGGCACGCGCACAAGTCTCTTGCCGAAGGGACGGTCGGCCAGGAGTCCGAGAATGCCATTGGCTCGCAGAACTTCGAACGGCACGCGCCCGTGCTCCCCCAGGCAGACGACGTCGACCCCATGGCGCTTGCGCAGCGACGTGTAGAAGCGCAACACGGCCTCTGGCCGCAGCGGCTCGGCGAAAGCATGCACGCGTCCGAAGCGCCGTGCCAAGCCGACCGCGGCCATGTCCCAGTTGCCGAGATGAGCACCGAGTGCGACCGCGCCGCGGCCGCGCGCCAGGGTGCGCTCGAGCGCTTCCACGCCGAGCACGCGCATTGGTCCTACCGCGTCGCGTGGCGAACGATGCGCCAATCGCATCAAGCTGACGTAGTAGCGCGCGTACGTCGCCAGGGCGCGACGGCGCACGGGATCGTCGACGGGCGCGCCGAGCGCCTGCTCCAGGTTCTTCCCGACGACCTCTCGCAGGCGCGGAAGACAGCGCGCGGCGAGCGCACCCGCAACGTCGGCGACGCTCTCCACCCAAGCTCGGGGCAGAGCCGCGGCTAGACGGCTCCCGTACGGTAGTAGGACCTGCGGATTCACCCGAATCCCTCGCTTTCGCGCGCTCTTCCCGGGCTGTCGCTGCAAGGTAGCACCGCCCTCCGGCAGAGACCACACCCTTTCAAGGCCCCCTCCAACGCGCGCTGCTGGCGAGCGTCGGCTACAATGCCGGGAACGGCGACGGGCGCGGGCTCGTCGACTCACGAGAGGTTGTTGATGCCGCAGGCTTTCGTCCGGGAAGCTCCGCGTACCGCGGCTGAGTGGCGTGCGCTTTGGAGCTACACGCGTGACCCGTTCCGTACCGTCCGCCGCCCCACGCGCGAGGTGCGTGTCGGTGGCGTCGGAATCGGTGGATCGAACCCGATTCGCATCCAATCGATGACGATCGCCGACACGCTCGACACGGCGGCCGTGGTCGACGAGATCGCAACGCTCGCGCGCGCCGGCAGTGAGATCGTCCGCGTCACGACGCCACATCTCAAGGCGGCCGAGAACCTCGCCAACATCCGCTCGCAGCTACGCCGGCGCAACGTGCACGTTCCACTCGTCGCCGACGTGCACTTCACGCCGAAGGCCGCACTGATCGCTGCCGAGCATGTCGAGAAGGTGCGCATCAACCCGGGGAACTACGCCGATCGCAAGCATTTCAAGAAGTGGGAGTACAGCGATGCCGAGTACGCCGACGAGCTCGAACGGCTCGAGGCCGCCTTCCGCCCACTCGTCCTGCGCTGCAAGGAGCGCGGCTGTGCCATGCGCATCGGCACCAACCACGGGTCCCTCTCGGATCGCATCCTGAACCGCTACGGCGACACGCCCCAAGGGATGGTGGAATCGGCGCTCGAGTTCGTGCGCATCTGCGAGCATCACGGCTACCGAGACATCGTGCTGTCGATGAAAGCGTCGGATGTCAAGGTGATGATCGAGGCCTACAGGATGCTGGCGCGCCGGATGCGCGAGCTCGACATGGAGTATCCGATGCACCTCGGCGTCACCGAAGCGGGCGCGGGCCTGGCGGCACGCGTGAAGTCCGCCATCGGCATCGGCGCGCTTCTGGACGATGGGATCGGCGACACGATTCGGGTGTCTCTGACCGAAGACTCCGTGCACGAGATCCCGGTGGCGCGCGCCATCGTGGCCGCCAGCGGCCAGCACCGCGAATCCTCGTTGCGCTTCGCCGCCGGCGAGCCACCGTGGGATCCCTGCTTCTTCGAGCGCCGACGTGTGCAGGCGCTCGGTTCCGGTCCGACACGCTTGGCGAGCGACCAGCCCCCGCGCATCGAGCTCCTGCAGGAAATCGCTGCGGACACGCACGATGTGCCGGCCTGGCTCGAGACGGCGGCGTGCGATGCTGCCGAAGCGGGCGCCGATCTGCTGCTCGTGGGCCTGCCGCAGGAGAGCGGCGCGGTCGAGCGTGCTCTCGATGCTGCCGCCGAGTGGACTCGCGCTGCCCGGACGCCGCTCGCGTTGGGTGTCGAGCTCGATCTTGCGCTTCTCGAGCACGCCGGCGTCCGGCGCGCCTTTGCAGCGGGCAACTGGAGCCGGCTCTCGGCTCGCGCCTGGGCGCCGGGAGCGCAGGTGCCGGAGGTGCCGGTCCAGTACCTCCTGCGTGCCACGCCCGCGGCCTCACGACGTCTGGCGCAGGCGCTCCAGGAGGGCACTCTTCCGCTCGGCGCGGTGGCGCTCGTTTCCTCCGAAGGCGCCGAGCGCGATCCACCCCTCCACGCCTGGCGCGCGCTGCTCGCCGCATGGCCCGCGGGTGCGCCCGCGACTCCGGTCGTACTTCGCGCTCCACATGAGGCAGAGCCCGTAACTTCATTCGATCGATACGCTTCTGAACACACGCTTTGGCTCGCCGCCCAGCTCGGCGGCCTCCTCGCGGATGGGGTGGGGGACGCGGTGCAGCTTGTCTCGCGCGGCGGGCCCGAAGCGGCCACGCTCGCCCGCGAGATCCTGCAGGCCACGCGCATGCGCCTGTCACACGCCGACTTCATCGCCTGTCCCTCGTGCGGACGCACCCAGTTCGACCTGCAATCCACCACCGCGCGCATCGAGACCAGGCTGCGCCACCTGAAGGGCTTGAAGATCGCCATCATGGGGTGCATCGTGAACGGCCCCGGCGAGATGGCAGACGCCGACTTCGGCTACGTGGGCAGCGGTCCCGGGCGGATCGACCTCTACGTCGGCCATGAGCGCGTCGAGCGCGGCGTTGCCGAGGCGCAGGCGGTCGACCGGCTCGTCGACCTGATCCGGCGCCACGGGCGCTGGGTCGAGCCGAGCTGAGCGCAAGGCTCACGCCGGGAACTCCGGGGCCACGGCCGCGATTCAAGTCAGAACCGACCCCACACGGGCCGGCTGTCCGGCCCCTACCCGAGCCCAAGGGAGAGAGGAATGCGCGCTGCGCCTTCATTCATCGCACTCGTAACTGTCATCGTCACCGCATCGGCCTGCCTGGCGGGACCGAAAGATGCGGAGCTGGAAATCGGCGCGAAGGGGCCAGGCTTCAAGCTCAAGGGAACGGACGGCGACAAACACGCGCTGGCCGACTTCGTCAAGGAATCGAAAGCCACCGTGGTCGTCTTCACCTGCAACAGCTGCCCCTACTCGAAGGCGTACGAGCCCGTCCTCATCGAGTTGGCGGAGAAGTACACCGACGACCCGGTCTCCTTCGTGCTCATCAACTCGAACGCGGTCGAAGTGCAGCCGAAGGACTCCTACGACCTCATGGTGAAGCGGGCGCAGGAGAAGCAGTTCCCCTTCCCATATCTCTATGACGAGACCCAGGAGGTGGCGAACGCCTACGGCGCACAGCGCACGCCGCACGTCTTCCTGCTCGACTCGAAGGGCGTCCTGCAGTACCGCGGTCGCATCGACGACAACGCCAAGCGTGATCAGGTGAAGCAGTACGACCTGATCAATGCGGTCGACGCGCTGCTCACCGGTGAAGAGGTTCCGGTCGCCACCACCAAGGCATTCGGCTGCACGATCAAGTGGAGCAAGTGGAAGAAGACCTCGTGAGAAGGGTTCGCCCCCTGGCTGCCGCAGTGCTGCTTGCCGTGGCCTGCGGCGGCCGGGATGCCTCCGCTCCGCGCATCCTCGAGCTCTCGGACCTGCAGGCGCGTGTCCATGCCACGCGTGACAAGGCCCTCCTGGTGGTTTTCTGGGCCACGTGGTGCGACCCGTGCGTGGAGGAGATTCCCGATCTCGTCGAGCTGCACGCCCACCGCTCCATGGAGCTCGAGATCCTCGGCGTCAGCCTCGACGCTTTCCTCAACACGACTGAAAAGAGCATGCAGCTGGTGCAGGAGCAGCTGCAGCGCACCCCCACGCCTTACGAGAACGTCCTTTTCGTCGGCGCCCAGGACCCCCTCTTCGACTCCTTCGACATGCCGGGTGGGATCCCGTACGCGCTTCTCTACGACCGCAACGGCCAGATTCTCGAGCGCTTCCCTGGACGCGTGAAGCTGGACGTCGTCGAGGCGGCGTTGGCTGCGTTGGCTGCGGGAGGAGCCGGTTCCTGAACGCGGGCCGTGCGACGTCGCTCCAGGAGTTCAACGCAGCAGGACGAGTCGGGTGACCTGGTCGACGCCACGCGAGACGAGGCGCGCAAAGTAGACGCCGCTACCGACCGCGGTGCCATGGCGGTCGAGCCCGTCCCAGAAGACGCGGTGCGACCCGGGCGCCCGCGTTGCCTCCACGAGCGTGCGCACCTCGCGTCCACGCACGTCGTAGATGCGCAACGCCACGGGACGCGCCTCGGGTCCCGTGAGGTCGTAGCGCAGCTCGGTTCCAGGATTGAACGGGTTGGGGCGCGCCGCGTGGAGCACGCCGCCGATGCGCGCCGGGGGCGTCGTCTCGGCGACGTCCACGGAGGTCGCGAAGGTCACCTCGACCGCACCCGTCCAGATCCGCTGGTTGTCCTGCTGGGTGATGCGCAGGTAGTAGAGGCGTTTCGATCCCGCAGCGGGCACCGGCTGCTCCTCGTCACGATGCACGAAGCGCTCGACACCGTTCGCCGTCGCCACCGGCTGCGACGGGAACGAGGTTCCCGGAACGCCGCGGAAGAGCTCGAAGAGCTCGACCCCATCGCCATCCGGATCGCTGACCGTGATCTCGAAGTTCACCCCGGCGCCGACGAGTGCAGCGAAGCGCGAGCCCATCGGCCGACCGTCCACCTGCATGTCGACCCGCACGTTATGGTCCTGCGATGCGTACGTCCTGCGCTGTCCGATCGCAGTCAGGATGGCACTCTTCGTCAGCGACGCTGCCAGGACGACGGTGCGCGACTCGCTGCTCGCGCCCCAGTTGGCGTTGTGGTTGTCCTGGTCGGCAACCGGGCTGGCGAAGAAGCCGCGTCGCAGGGCGGTGCGGAACTCGGCATCGAAGTTCGTGTTGCCG
The DNA here is from genome assembly GCA_020349025.1 of Candidatus Latescibacterota bacterium. GTDB lineage: Bacteria > Krumholzibacteriota > Krumholzibacteriia. The sequence goes on from CP070763.1 coordinate 1,072,802, forward strand.
ATGTCACCCTCGTCGCTGGCGGTGGAGTTGGCCGGACCGTTCACCAGAGCGATGGTGCGCACGACGGCACCGCCATCGAGGGTGAACGCATAATCCTCGAAGTCGGTGTCACCCGGGTGGTTCATCTGCGCCAGCGCCCCCCACGGACTCGGGTTGTCGAGGATTGCCGTGTAGAGGCCGGTGTAGTCGTCCTCGGCCACGAAGACGTCGAAGTTCCCCGCTTGCCAGCCGAAGAGAACCGGGGCCTCGAAGATGTTCACGTGTCCGTTGGCGGCAAGTCCCCACTCCTGTCCATAGATCGCAACAAAGGAACCATCCTGCGTCGAGGCCGCAGCTTCCATGAGACCCTGCTGATACAGGCTCGGCGACATCGGGCCCGCGAGGCTGTGGTTGTGGTCGGTGACGGCGAGGAAGTCGAGCGGTGTGGGAGCCAGGTTGCGCGCGTAGTCGTAGGCCGCCGTGGGCGTCGACTGCCCGTCGGAGTAGCTCGTGTGCGAGTGCAGGTTGCCGTAGAAGTGCTGCAGGCCGACGGTCCGGTCCGGGAACGGCAACGGGGTCGTGCCCGGTGTCGTCGACGGGACCGTCGTCGAGATCGCAGAGGCGTTGCCGCAATCGAGCGTCTTGATGGCGAAGAAGTAGGTCTGGACCGGGTCCAGACCGAACACGATCATCGAGTGCTGTGTTCCGGGTGAACCGGGCAACGGGACGTTGAAGGCGTCGAAGGAGGCGTCGAAGTTGGCCTCCGTGATGGCGACCGTGTTGTACTTGACGATCTGCTGCAGCGCCTGACCCGTTTGACCGTCGTCCCCCACCGCGCTCCAGGCCAGATTCACCTCACCCAGGAACGCGCCGGGCGAGGCCACGAGGTCGTCGATCGCGGCGGGCGGGATCTGGTCTGCGGCGCAGTTCGACGTCCCGATCGTGCAGGTGCGCCAGGCGAAGTTCTCCGGCTCGGCACCGTCGGGCAGGTTGGCCCAGCACTGCTCCGGCGGTGCCGAGCCGTAGCTGACCGCGTGCACCACGGCGGCGAGGTTGCCGCTGCGATTGAACACCAGGTAGACCGTGTCGCCGCCGTTGTTGAGCGCCTCCGCGCCGACGACGCGAAACTCCCCCGGGGCGATGATCGGGCTGCTGCCGTGCTGCGGCAGGAAATCCTCCGGGATTCGCGCGCGTATCTCGCTGTTGTCGATCGTCGCCGCGTCTTCGATGGCCCAACCGGAGACGTCGAGCGTGTCCGGCCCACGGTTGAAGATCTCGACGAGCTCATTGCCGGGCTCCGGCCCGTCCGGGTTGGGGAGGAGCTCGTTGATCACGATGTCGGCATGCGCCTGGAAGGCCCAGAAGGTGCAAAGGAGACACGGAAGGAGCAATCTGGGGAGGGAGGGTGTATGCATTCCTGTCCGGTTCTGCTCTCCCTGCGGGGGGCTTGGCGCGTGTATTCTACCAGACTGCGGAGCGGATTCCGAAACGGGAACGAAGGATGCAGGGCTGCACAGACGAAGCCCGCTCCCCTCTCGGAGGTTGATGGCGTGCAACCATGGTCGCGACGCTGGAGCGGCCTGATCGCCGCAACGTTCGTGGCGATCCTGGCGCACTCCGATCGGCCCGGCCTCGCGGACGAAGCCTCCCCCGCTCCCGCCCCGTTTGCGGACCCGGTGTCGCCCTTCCTGGATCCGAAGGCCTCCGGTGGCATCGACGACGCGGGCGGCTGTCCGCTCTGCGCCGAGGATCCCGGGGTGCCCGTCGTGCAGATGACTCCTGCCGACGCGGACTCCCTCGGAAGGCTCTACGCCACCTTCAACGCCACCCTGCTGGCGCGGATGGACTCCCTCCTCAGCGCCGGCGCCTGGGGCGATCCAGCCAGCCGTGGCGCACGGCGCCAGGCGCACCTGCTCTCGCGCATGATGGCGGTCAACTCGCTGCACTACATGACGACCTTCGCCACCGACCCGGATCGGATCTGGGAGGCGTCCGAAGCCACGCTGCGCGATGCCTTCCAGCGCTACTCCGACCCCGGCGTGTATCCGATCGCGCGCATGAGGCGGGGGCGCATGGGCATGGGACACGTCTGTGTGAAGTACGACGTCAGCACCGACCTCGACAGCACCACCAACGTGGGTGGGATGGACCTGCGCATTCGCGTGCAGGAGACGGAATTCCGGGGCGAGCGCAAACGCATGCTCATCCTCGAGTTCCCGACGATTCTGTTCAGCGTCGTCGAGATCCTGATTGCGGAGCACTTCACGTGTCGCGCCGAGTTCTCGCACAGCCCAGGGCCGCCAGCCCCGTACGACCTCTATGTCTTCCACTCGATGGATGGCATGTACGTGCGCAAGTGGGGTACGCACCAGCCCGCGGCCATGATGTTCTGGTCGACGCCGCGCGACGTCCGACGCACGCAGCTGCCCCCGACGCCGCTCGTGGGGAGCAGCGTCTATGTCCCGAGAGTACGCCTCGAGCTCCCCTCCTTCCTGCCCGACCTCGGCTTCGACGACCTGCGACTCGTCGACCTGCCGCAACCGATTCTCGCGCTCGCCTATCTGGAGGGGAAGCACTACCCCGGATGGGTGCGGCGCGCGAAGCCGCGCGGACTCAAGAGCTGGGAGAGCTACGGGCCGATACCTCCCGACTTGCGTGTTCGCTTCCCCGACTACTGATCACGCCGGCCCACGGTTGCCGTTGCGCCCGAGCCTCCGCTATCTTCCGGGCGAGCCGAGTCCGCCTAATCCGCCGTCGCCGGTCCGCCCGCGACCCGTGCTTCCCATCAACATGCAGGAGTGGTCATGGAAGTCGACGTCAAGAAGGCGTTCCTGAGCAATCTCGGGATCGAAGAGAGCAACCGGGGAGCCTGCGCCGGGACCTGGATCGACACGCAGGGGGAGCCCGTGGTCTCCGTCGACCCGACCAGTGAACAAGCGATCGCCAGCGTCCGGCGCGCGACGCTGGAGGAGTACGAGACTGTCGTGCAGAAGGCCGATGCCGCCTTCCGGACCTGGCGCATGATGCCGGCGCCAAAACGTGGCGAGATCGTGCGCCAGCTGGGCAACCGCTTCCGCGAACAGAAGGGCGATCTCGGCAAGCTGATCTCGCTGGAGATGGGCAAGATCCGCAGCGAAGGGGATGGCGAAGTCCAGGAGATGATCGACATCGCCGATTTCGCCGTGGGGCTCTCACGGCAGCTCTACGGTCTCACGATGCAGAGCGAACGCCCCAGCCATCGCATGTACGAGCAGTGGCATCCTCTGGGCACGATCGGGATCATCACCGCCTTCAACTTTCCCGGCGCCGTGTGGGCGTGGAACGCCATGATCGCGGCGGTGTGCGGCGATACGATGATCTGGAAACCGTCGCACCAGACGCCGCTCACGGCCATCGCCATCCAGCACATCTGCAACGAGGTGATGCGGGAGAATGGCGTCGAAGGCGTGTTCAACCTGTGCGTGGGCGACGGACGCCACGTCGGCGAGGCGATGCTGGCAGATCGGCGCCTCCCCCTCGTCAGCGCCACCGGCAGCTGCCGCATGGGTCGCCGCGTCGCTGAGGTCGTCGCCAAGCGCTTCGGGCGCTCGATCCTGGAGCTCGGAGGCAACAACGGCATCATCGTCCTCGACGACGCCGATCTCGAGCTCACGCTGCGCGCCGTCCTCTTCGGGGCCGTCGGCACGGCGGGGCAGCGCTGCACGTCGACGCGGCGGCTGTTCCTGCAACGCGGCATCGCCGATCGTTTCGTCGAGCGCCTGGTGGGCGCCTACCGCTCGGTGCGCATCGGGGATCCGCTCGACCCGGAGACGCTGATGGGCCCCCTGGTCAACGCGGGCGCCATCGACGAGATGATGGCGGCGCTCGAGCGCGCGCGCGAGGAGGGTGCCGAGATCGTCTGCGGCGGCCACAGAATCGACCGGCCCGGCTACTTCGTGGAGCCCACGATCGTGCGCTCCGACAAGCACCTCGAAGTGGCGCGGGAGGAGACCTTTGCACCGATCCTCTACGTCATGAGCGTGGACTCCGTCGACGAGGCGATCGAGCTTCACAACAGCGTCGATCAGGGCCTCTCCTCCGCCATCTTCACCAACAACATGATCGCTGCCGAGAAGTTCCTGAGCGCGCGCGGCAGCGACTGCGGCATCGCCAACGTCAACATCGGTACGAGCGGTGCGGAGATCGGTGGAGCTTTCGGTGGCGAGAAGGACACCGGTGGGGGGCGCGAAGCAGGTTCCGACTCCTGGAAGCTCTACATGCGGCGGCAGACCAACACGATCAACTGGGGACAGGAGATGCCGTTGGCGCAGGGCGTGCAGTTCGACTTGAGTTAGACCACGAGGCCCGGGCTGCAGAGGAGGGGTCGTGACCGGCGCTCTCGTCGTCTTCCTGCTCACCTACGCCGTCATCGCTGGCCGACGCCTCGGCGTCTTTCGTGTCAGCCGCGCCGCTGCGGCCACGGCAGGGGCAGCGGTGTGCGTACTGAGCGGTATTCTCACACCGGCGGGCGCCTACTCCAGCATCGACGGCGACACGCTCGTTCTGCTGCTGGGCATGATGATCCTGGCGGCCCACCTCGACCGCGCCGGGTTCTTCGACTGGGGAGCGGCGCTCGCTCTGCGTTTGACGCGCTCCGCCGAAGGGCTCCTGACGCTGGTCGTTTTTTCGGTCGGCTTCTTCTCGGCGCTTCTCGTCAACGACGCGGTCTGTCTTCTTCTCACGCCCGTGCTGGTACGCGTCGTTCGCCGCCTGCAGCTCGGCGGCACGCTCTTCCTCATGGCCACGGCCACCAGCGCCAACATCGGCAGCGTCATGACGATCGTCGGCAACCCGCAGACGATTCTGGTCGGTTCCCTCGCCGACCTCCCCTTCCGCGACTACTTCATGGTGATGGCTCCGCTCGGCATCGTCTGTCTGGGCGTGAACCGGCTGCTCCTGCCGCGCTTCTTCCCGTTGAGACGAGCCGTCTCCGACACCTGGCAACGGCAGGCGGAGTGGCTGGATGCACCGTTCGACGACGCGGACGAGCTACCGAGCGGCTTGCGCCACACGCTCACAGTGGAGCTGCGGCCGTCGTTGCTCGTCAAGTGCCTCGCCAGCATTGCGGCGGCGCTCGTGGCCTTCTTCGTCGGCATCAACCCCGCCTGGAGCGCGCTCGGAGCCGCGGCACTGCTCCTGCTCCTGGCCGGCTGGGAGCCGCGCGCAGCCATCAAGCGCGTGGATCTACAGCTTCTGCTCTACGTCGCAGGCCTGTTCATCATCGTCGGCGCGCTGCGTCAGCATGGTGCAAGCCAGGCGATATTCGACGTCCTGCAAGCGTGGATCGGCGACACTCCCGTGCGTCAGGGATGGACGCTCACACTGCTCACGGCGATCGGCTCCAACGTCGTCGGCGACATCCCCTTCGTGCTCGTCGCCAGCGACTGGATGTCGGAGTGGGTGCAGCCACGCACCGCCTGGTTGATCTTGGCCATGGCGAGCACGTTCGCCGGCAACCTGATGCTCACGAGCTCGATGGCGACGCTTCTCGTGCGCGACGCCGGGCGTGACGTCGGTCGCTTGGGCTTCGTCGAGCACCTGCGCTACGGCGCCGTCATCACCGTCGCGACGCTCGTCATCGGGACCTTATGGCTTCTCGCAGTCACGTGAGCCGCTTCGATGCGGCACCACGCCGCTCTTCACGGCTTGGAGCGTCGGGCCAGACCGATGACGTTCGGGATCGGCAGAGAAGCGCGAGCGCCCCGCTTCGTATCGAAACCGGTTGCGACGCTGCCGCCGATCTCAAGCTCGGTCAAGGCGACAAAGAGCTGCGCTTCGTGGCCCCCTTCGAGGTGTTGTGCCGCAACGAGACCGATCTCGAGACCGAGGAGCGCTTCGTTGAAATCGTGCATCGTCAAGGGCGTGCGGGAGAAAATGAAGAGGATGCGCCCTTCGTCATCCTCCCCGAGCGCCGCCTCACTCCAGGTGCGCCTCTGCTGCTGCCAGCGATTCTCACCCGGCCGTCGAATCAGGCGCAGGTTCTGGACCACGTTTTCGTAGTCGTCGCACAGCGCTGTGACCTGCTGTTTCGGCTCCTCGACGTCGACAATGCGGAAACGCGGCAACCCCGCGCGCTTCGGACCGAAGACCGCGACCGACTTGTAGTGATTCACGGCGGCGCTGTTGACGTGGTCGCCAACCGCCAGAAAACCCACGTGGGTGTTGAAATCGACGTCGAACATGCCGGCGTTGGTGGCAGCGACGAGGCCGGAACGCTCGCACCATTCGCGCGCCGTCATGCTGCTGCGATCGCTCTCGCTGGCACAATGCACGCGTAGCTCCCACTCCTGCGGATCCGCCCGCAGGACGAGGACTTCTGCCTTCAGCGAATCCGCGTGCGACACCGCGAAGTGGCCCAGGTCGATTCCGACGCCCAGCGCCTCCCACTCTGCACGCGCCGAGCAGGACGCCGCGAGAAGGAGTGCGACAATCAAACATGCCGATGTGAGTGGGCGCGTGTTGCGCCGTGCTCGGATCGGGGTGCGCATCCTCGCTCCCGTTCTTCGCAGCGGATCCGAGCCGCGGCTGCCGCGCTACTCCTTTGCAGAGGCCGGATCTGCCACCGGAGAGGAGTGGTGCAGGATGAGCTGCCAGCGACCGTTGCTCTTCTCGAAGATGTTGGTCGACTGGGCCTTGGACACCGTCGATCCCTCGAGGGTGAACGAGGAGATGCGCTCGTGACAGGTCACGACTGCAATGGCGCCGTGCACCTCGACCTGGGCCGTCAGCGGCTCGACGGTCAGGCAGATCGCGTTCGTGAAGATGTTGCGCCAGCTGTCACGGATGGAGTCCCAGCCACTGAGCATCTTCCAGCCGGGATGCACGCAGCGGACGTACGTGGAATGCGACCAGATCTGCTCCATGCGCAGAAGGTTCTGACTGCTCAGGGCATCGTAGAAGCGCTGGTTGAGCAGGCGGACGCGGTCGGCATCACCTTCCATAGACACTCCCTCGATGCATGGCTTCCGAAGCGGGATTGTAGCAGACGCTGCAACACGCGGCTAGGCGCACCGCCTCGTCACGCCCTTCCCCCCGCCGCGATCCTGCGGTCGACCTCCTCGATCGTCGCGCGGATCTTCGACAGGGCCTCCTTGTATCGGCTCGGGTAGCAGATGTCCCGCAGCGCGTTCTGCATCTCCAGGTCGCGCAGGTAGTAGATCTGCGCCTGCAGCGCGCGGCGCTCCAGCTCCACCATTTCGCGCTGTGGGTACTCTTCTTCCTCTTCGTTCTCGAAGTACTCGACGACGGGACCGTCGACGACGACCACCACCTGCTCGAGCGCGTCCCGGCGCGCACGCAGCTCCCGCACGACTTCCTGTCTCCTGAGCACGCGTGCGGCACCACGGTAGGCGAGCCCCGCGGCGACGGCGGAGATCCCGAGGCTGACCAGCGTCTGGTCCCAGGAGATCGCGGTAAACGGGAGTTCCGGCATGCGATCCTCTCCTCGGTTGCGGCGATGGGGCGCCGACCTCCTCTATTTGAGCCAGCGCAGCGTCGGCGTCACACCGAGCGGCCAACCACTGCGCTCGGCGTCCTCTTCCGACTCGCCTCCGAGGCGCTCGAAGACGGCACGGTCCCAATCGGCGAGCACGCGCGTGGCACTCAGCGGCGCGAGCACGAGCAAGATGCGCGACGCCGGAGACTCGAGCGCCGGCAGTGCAAGCTCGTGGGTCTCTTGTGCACTCAGCTCGGGGATGGCAGCGTCGCCGCCCGGGATGAGACGTCGCAAGAACTCGTCGCCCGACTCGTAGACGAGAGCAATGGCGTCCTGGTCGGTGCGAAGCACAACCGATGTCGGCGCTGGTGCGAGGTTGGGAACAGCGACGGCCGCGAGAGAATCGAGTGTCGCCTCGCGGAAGGTCGCCAGGCGCAGCAGCTCGACACGTTCCGGATCGGGCCCACGCCGGGCCACGTAGAGCAGAAGAGCGCTGATCCCAACCACGAGAACGAGAACCGGGACCCACAGGCTCGCGAGGCGCCGCGCGATCCACTCGTGGGTATGAACGGATCGACGCTGGGTCGCTTTGAAGGCACGCCATTCCAGCTCGGTGAGCGCGCCTTCGTTTCCAAAGGTCTGCTCGACCAGGTCGCGACAGGAGACGCAGACCTTGAGGTGCTCGTCGACCTCGTCGCGCTCCTCGGCTTCGAGGAGATCGTAGCTGAGGACCTTCACGCCCAGCTTCGGATCGACGCAACGGGTCGTCACGAAAGAGACTCTCCTGCCAGCGCGCGCGTTCGCCCTCACCCGGAGCGCTGTGATCCTAGCGGAACGGGGCGCGGAGGTGGAGGTTTCCGCGCCCGCCGTTGCCGCCGCCCGGGGCCTCTGCTAGCCTGCCGAGGCGGCCACCCCGGGGGTGCGCCGGCCCGAGCCCGAAGGAGCCACCGTGTACATCGCCATGAACCAGTTCCGCATCCACCCGGAGCGCACGTCCGAGTTCGAACGCGCGTGGCGCGAGCGCGAATCGTATCTGGACGGCGTCGCCGGCTTCAACGATTTCCAACTGCTGCGCGGCCCGGAAGAGGAGGGTGCCGTGCTCTACTCTTCGCATACGACCTGGACGAACGAAGCTGCGTTCGTGGCGTGGACGCAGTCGGAAGCTTTTCGCAAGGCGCACGGACAGGCGCGTATGCCGGAAGGTGTCGTGCTCGGTCCACCGCGTTTCTTCGGTTGGCAGAGCATCGATCTCGACACGTAGCCTCGTTTCGCAGCGTAGCCTGGGGCGCGCTTGCATTCGCGCGCGACGTGTGACACCCTGCAGCGCATGACTCTCGTCTCCCGCCCCGATGCGCCCTGGTACTCGAAGCTGCACATCCAGATCTTCATTGCCATGATCGTCGGTGCCCTCCTCGGGCTGACCATCGGCTTGCCGGCAGCGCGCGCTCTCGGCTGGCTCGGCACGATCTTCGTGCGGGCGCTCAACATGGTCATCGTGCCGCTCGTCTTCACCTCGCTCACCAACGGCGTGGCTTCGATCGGGACTGGGCGCGAGCTCGGGCGCATTGGACTCAAGACGCTGGTCTACTACATGACCACGAGCCTGCTCGCCATCATCGTCGGGCTCTTTCTCGTCAACATCATCCGCCCCGGAGTGGGTGCCGATATCAGCGGCGCGGCGGCGGAGCAGCTGCCAGACATCGCCGAGCCCTCCGGCCCGGGTGACTTCGCTCTGCGGCTGCTTCTCGACTTCGTGCCGCGCAACGTCGTCAGCGACATGGCAGCCGGCGAGATGCTCGGGATCATCGGATTCTCGATCATGCTCGGCGTGGCGATCGCGCACTCCCCGGAGCGCATCCGCGATCGCGGTCGCACGGCGTTCGAGACGGCGTTCCAGGTCATGATGGTGCTGACGAGCTTCGTCATCCGCCTGGCACCGATTGGGGTCCTGGGGTTGGTGACGGTCGCCGCGGCGCGCAGCGGTGCCACAACCTTCGTGGCGATGGGCAAGTACGCGATCACGATCACGATCGGCTTGCTGACCCACGCCTTCTTGACGCTGCCGCTCGTGCTGATCGTGCTCGGTCGCATCAACCCGCGCATCCACTACAAGAACATGGCGGAACCGTTGATCACCGCGTTTTCCACCAGCAGCTCCTCGGCCACGTTGCCGGTGACGTTGCGCACGATGGAGGAGAAGGTGGGCGTCAGCAACCGCATCACCTCCTTCGTCATCCCGATGGGCGCGACCGTGAACATGGATGGCACCGCGCTCTACGAGTGCGTCGGCGCGATCTTCATCTGTCAGGTGCTCGGCTACCCGCTCGACTTTGCGACCCAGGTGACGATCGTCATCACGGCGCTTGCAGCCAGCATCGGCGCCGCCGGCATTCCATCCGCCGGCCTGGTGATGATCTTCATCATCCTGCGCGCCATCGGGCTCACGGGACCGGAGCCGATGGTGATCGTGGGCACGATGCTCGCCATCGACAGGCCGCTCGACATGATGCGTACGGCCGTCAACGTGCTCTCCGACTCGTGCGGCGCGGCGATCATTGCCCGCACCGAGGGTGAGAAAAACGTCGACGTCGAGCCCGCCCCCGGCGCCGAGCCTGAACCCGGGGTCGAGCGCGCAGACGTTGCGGCGTCGTAAGGCCGTGGCGTGCTCCGCGAGGTGCGTGACGCGATTGCAGCCCCTCACTCCGCAACGAGGTGACAGATGCGGCACATCGTTGCGCGCTGGTTGATCACGACGGGAGCAATCGGTGTGGTGGCCTGGCTCCTTCCGGGGATTCACGTCGGCCGCGGTTCGGAGGGCGTCTGGACGGCGCTGGTTGCCGGCGCCCTCCTCGGAATCGTCAACACGCTCGTCAAGCCGGTCCTGATGTTGCTCAGTTGTCCCTTGATCGTGATGACGCTCGGATTGTTCCTGTTCGTCGTCAACGCGGCGTCGTTGTTGATCGCGAGCAACCTGTCCAGAGCGCTCGGTTTCCCCTTCTACGTGGACGGCTGGGGAAGCGCGATCCTGGGATCGATCCTGATCACGATCGTCGCGTGGATTCTGTCGGGGATCTTCGGCAGCGAGGCCGAGGAGGAGTCATGATGAGCGTTGGACAGATCGTTGGAATCGTCTTTTTCTTCACCGGACTCGTGGACCTGATCCTGGGATTCGCCTTCGTCGGACCGCGGATCGAGAACGCGAGCAGCCGGCGCATCGTTCAGATGGCGCTCGTCGTCGGCGCGGTGACGCTGTTCGCGCTCGGCGCCGCCTTCTTCACCGGCGCCATCGCGATGGATGAGGCGACGGCCTAGGAGCGCCCCAACCCACGCCCCAGATGCATGCCTGCATCGATCACCAGAACCTCACCGTTCACGTAGTCCGCGTAGGGTGACGCCAGGTAGGTGATCGCGTCGGCGACCTCGCGCGTGCTGGCGAAGCGCTGCAACGGCACCGACCGACGCAGGCGCTCCTGCGCCTCCGCGCTCGGCCACAAGCGCTCTCGCGCGCCCTGTGAATCGAACAGGCCTGGACACACGGCGTTGACGCGAACGCCGTGACGCGCCCACTCCACCGCCAGGGTCCGCGTCATTGCCACCACGCCCGCCTTCGCAGCGGCGCTGTGCACGGTACCGGGGCCTCCGGTCCACGCATAGGTCGCCACCACGTTCACGATGCGCCCGTAGCCGCGCTCGATCATGTGCAGTCCCACCTCGCGCGTGCAGTAGAAGACCCCGTTCAGCGCGATGTCGATCACGACCTTCCAGCCCCCGGGCGAAAGCTCCTCGGCGGGAGCGAGGAAGTTCCCCGCCGCATTGTTGATCAGGACCTCGATGCTGCCGAAGCGCTCGAGCGCGGCTTCGACCATCTCCGACACGGAGCCGGGGCGACGCACGTCCGTGACGACGGGCAGCACCTCGGCACCACGCTCGCGCAGCTCTGCCGCGGCGGGCTCCAGGTGCTCGCGTTTGCGGCTGGCAATCACGAGTCGGGCTCCCAGGTCCGCAAACTGGCGTGCGGTCGCAAGACCGAGCCCGGTCCCGCCGCCGGTGACGAGCACACACTTGTCTCGGAAGGTGTCGTGCGGCAACATGCGCTCGGAACGCAACTCACGCGGCTTGTCGTTCAAGCGGCCCCCTTTTCGTGGTCGTCTCACGTCCGGAGGATAGACTTGCCCCCGAGCGCTCGCAACCGCACCACGCAGGGTGAGCTCGTAGTCCACGATCAGCGCGTTTCGTGGATTCGCGACGGCGTGCTGCGCGGACGTCCGATCTACATTCTTGCACACGGCGCCGGCGCCCCCTACACGAGCCCCTTTATGCAAGCCGTTGCACACGGATTGGTGCAGCGCGAGGTCTGCGTCTTGCGCTTCCACTTTCCCTACATGGAGCGCGCGCGGCGCGATCGGCGTCGCTATCCACCCGACCGCCCCGCCTCTCTCGTCGAAACGTGCCGTGCAGTCGTCGACCTTGCGACAGCTTGGCTGCCGAGAGCGAAGCGCTCCAGACCGCCGCTCGTGGTTGGAGGCAAGTCGATGGGAGGTCGCATGATGTCCATGCTCCTGGCTGCGGACGCGGCCCCCGCCGTCGCCGGTGCCGTCTACCTCGGCTACCCGCTGCATGCCCCGGGACGCACGGACAAGCTGCGCAAGGAGCACCTGCAATCGATCGCTGTGCCGCAGCTGTTCGTCTCCGGGACGCGCGACTCGCTCGCGCGGCTCGAGCTCCTGCGCCCGATCGTCGGCGCTCTCTCGAGGGCCGAGCTGCACGTCGTCGAGGGTGGCGACCACTCCTTGAGCGTCGAGCGCAAGAACCCGCTCGCCGGCAGCGAAAAGTGGCTCGACGCCGTCGCGCGTTTCTGTTCCACAGTCGCCGCCGCGGCTTGAGCGGCCGAGCACAGTCGATTCGGGGAGCGAAACCATGGCGCTCGGATCCGTCAAGCTCGTCGCCGCCCTCTTCCTCGCCATGCTCCTGCTCAGCTTTGCCGCCCACCGCGGTCTGTGGGGAAACGAGTTCTACAAGGACGACTACGAATGGTTGACGATCGCAATGGACATCGTGGCCTCCCCGCGCTCCCTGTTCACCCCCGACCCGATGAACTCCGAATACGTCCTACGCACGACGCAACGCCTCCTCGTCGCGTGCACCTACGCTGCCACCGGCACGCGAGCGCGCGGCTACTACCTCGTCGGCTTGATCCTCCATGCCGGAGCCGCCACGCTCCTGTTTCTTCTGATTCGAGCCTTGTACGTCGGTCAGGTTGGACGCAACGCGCTAGCGCTTCTCGGTGCACTCTTCTTCGTGACCTCTTCCTGTCACCAGGGTGGCGTCGTGTGGATGTCGGCGCAGTCGACGCTGCTGGTCACCAACGCGCTGCTTCTTCTGTTTCTCTTCGTCGTCCACAACGCCGAGAACTTGAATCGCCCACGCTCGCAAGTAATTGTCGCGATCGTGTATGCAGCGGCGCTTGTCTCCAAGAAGAGCGCTGTCGTGTTCCCGCTCCTGCTCGCGAGCTACTTCCTGATCGTGCATTGCGAGCATCGCGAGCCCCGAAGCTCGCGTCTCCAGCGCTGTCTGCGCCAAGCACGGGGCGTGCTCGCGCTCTCCTCCGCGATGGCCGTCGGGATGCTCCTGTTCGCCAGGTACGCGGTCGGTGATCCGAAGCTCTCACGCATGTGGCCGGCGCTCGAGGACGCCTCGTTCGGGCTTTCGTTCAACATGCTCCACAACGTCGCAGGTGCCTTCCTGGGCTGCTTCCTGCCCGCGCCTTTCTACTACGAGCGTTTCCAGAACGTCCTGCCCTTCCAGCTCGCTGCTCTTTTGCTCGCTTTGGCGTTCGCGCTCCTCCTGCGCTCGGCGTCTTGCCCACGTCGGTCGATTCTCTTCGGTCTGACATGGATGCTCGTAGCCTCTCTGCCTGCGTCGCTTTTCAACTACGTCCAGTACGAGCCACTGCAGCTCACGACCTCGCGCTACTACTACCTGCCGATGGTGGGAGCCTCCATCGTCGTGGCCGGGGTGGCGCGTGCCGTGCTGGCGCGCTGGCAGCGGCTGCACTGGTGCGGGACCCTGAGCGTGCTCTTCGGCATCGCGCACGCCGCCCTGCACTCGTACGAGATCGAGGCGACGCGAAGGACGCTGCACGACTACACGGTTTCGCGCCGCATCTACATCGAAACGGCTCTGCAGGTTGCGAAGAGGCAGGCTCCGCGCGGGTCGATTCTCCATGCGCGCAACTGGCCCTTCGCAACACAGCGTGTCCCCCGAATCGGTCGAATCTTCTTCGAACCGCATGGATACGAGCTGCACAACGAAGAGCCCACACCGCGTCGCCGCGACGATGTCGATGCCGCGCGCTTCATTCTGGAGCGGGACCTGGAAAGCAACTACCCGCGACTCGTGCCGCTGTCGTCCGGCAACGGCACAACGCGTGAGGAACGGTCGCGTTGAGCAGCGCTCGCGCGCCTAGCGCACGAGCGTCATGGGACGCGAGCGCTCGAAGCGTGGGCCTCGGAGCTGATAGATGTAGACACCAGAGGGAACGGGCCGTCCCGCCGCGTCGAGGCCATCCCAGTACACGCTCTGCACACCCGCCTCGCGGATGCGTCCATCGGCGAGCTCGCGCACCAAGCGCCCTGCCACGTCGTAGATGCGCAGCGTCGCCGGCGCGCGCTCCGCGAGCTCGAAGTCGATGCGCGTCGCCGGGTTGAAAGGATTCGGGACGTTGGGGAGAAGACGCCACTGGTGCGGCCGGCTCGCTGCCTGCTCCGCCGGCGGCTCCTCGTGGATCGCGGTCAGCGAGCGCGCATACTCGACGGCGGCGAGGACGTCGAGCCGCCCGAAACCGAAGGTGTTGTTGGGGATCTCTTGGCCGGAGACGCTGCCACACGCTTGGTCGCTCGTGAGTGGCACCGCGGTGCGGACCAGGATCTCTTCGAGCACCTCCACCTCGCCCGCCAGCTCCGGCACCGCGGACACGAGAAGTGCAATCGCCCCCGCGACGTGCGGTGTGGCCATGCTCGTTCCGCTCCATCCGCCCTGGAAGCCGTTCCCCGGGATGGCCGAGCGCACGTTCTGGCCAGGCGCCACGATGTCCGGCTTCAGACGATCGCCGCCATCGGAGAGGACGGGGCCGCGGCTGCTGAAGGCCGCCGCCTCGTCCGTGCTCGTCGTTGCGCCCACCGTGAAGGAGGCGTCGTAGATTGCCGGCGGGTGGAGGATCGATGCACAACCAGGACCGGAGTTGCCTGCTGCGGCGACGACGACGATGCCTGCCGCACGCACGTTCTCGACGATCGCTCGCAGCACGTTGGGATCCTTGCACCCCTCGCTCGGCTCGCAGATCCAGGAGTTGCTGATCGCGTGCGGAGCCATGGCGGGATCCGGATTGGCGCCGCGCATGTCGGTGGGCGCGATGAACCACTGGAAGCACTCGGTGACGTAGCTGAGTGCGGTACGACGAATCGGCTCCCAGCAACGGCAGCCGATCCAACGCGCGCCTGGAGCGACGCCGATCTGATTGTTGATGCCATCGTCACCCAGGATCGTGCCCATGGTGTGTGTGCCGTGGCCATCGGAGTCACACGGCTCGGGCGAATCGGCCGGACACTCGAAATCGCCGCCCAAGTGGATGGCGTCGTGCCAGTTGTAGTCGTGCTGCACAGCCTTCGGGCTCCAGCCGCGATACTGCTGCACGAGCGCCGGATGGTCCCACTGGTAGCCCGTGTCCATCCCGCCCACGACGGCACCCTCACCGAGCACGCCCTCGGCCCAGACTGCAGGTGCGTTCACCTTGGCGACGTTCCACTCGATCCCTGCGGTCGTGGAGAGATGACCCTCGGCGCCGGGCGTGATGCGCGGTTCGGCGCGACTGAGCGGAGCGTCCAGCTCGATTCGGGCGACCTCGCGCATGCGTGCCAGACGCTCGACGATCTCGAGATCGCCGCGAACGGAGAGCATGTTCACGACCCAGAAGGAGCGGTACTCGATCCCGGACGCCTCGAGAACTTCGAGGATCGGCTGTTGCGATTCCGTCGCCAGGCCTGAGAGCGTGTCGAACACGTGGCGGCCCTTCGCCCCCTTGCTGCGCAGCTGCGCCGCTGCGCCCAAATCGGCCTGCTCTCGCAGGATGACGAGGAAACCCGCCTCGCCCGCCGTGGCCTCGCCGAGGAGTTCCGGCGCCACCTTCGAGAACCAGGGCGTCGTGGCGGCACCGGCGTTCGCTACTGTCGCGAGGAGAAGCAGGACGGCGATCGAGCCGCGGAAACGGCTGGCCGCGCGCCGGAGAGCTGCCGCGGACGACATGGGCGCACCTCCAAAGAAGCCGGCTCTGTGTGGGGATCGTGGCCGGGGCGGGGACTCACATAAGTTGTAGCACAGTTGCCACGTCGAACGCTTGCGGTTTCTCCCATGCGACGCGTGAGACCGAAGCGCCTCGCGTGTCTGCGGCTCGCCGTTTGCGCCGGCTCCGAGCACCGCGTACTATCTTCCTGAAGAGACCGACATTCGCACCCGTTCCCTTGCGCGGAGGATAGGAGCCGTGAATCGCCGAGTCCGGAGACTGACGACGTTTGCGTGCATTGCGGCCCTGTTGTGCTGCTCCAACGTGGTCCACGCTCAGATATCGGTCTACGGGATCCCGTACAAGGGGCCGGGGCAGTTGCGGATGCTCGGAGAGCAGGGGCTGGAGGTGATCGCGCTCACGCGTGAGGGCACGCTCCACGTCACTGCGACTCCCGAGCAGCTCCCCGCGCTGCGGGCCTTCGGCATCAAACCACGTCTGCTGCAAGCCGCTGGAACCGCGAACCGGATCGCGGACCTGGACGAGAACCTCGGCGCGTATCGCACCTACGACGAGATGATCGTGGTGCTGCAGGGGCTGGTTGCGGCCCACCCCGAGCTCGCTTCGCTGTCGAGCATCGGTTCGAGCCTCGAGCTGCGCTCCATCTACGCTTTGAAGATCTCCGACAACGTGGCCACCGACGAGATCGAGCCGGAGGTCTTGCTGATGGGATGCCATCACGCGCGCGAGCTCATGAGCGTCGAGATGCCGCTCAAGTTCGCCGAGTACCTGCTCGCAAGCTACGGCACCGACCCCGAAGTCACGCAGATGGTGGACGAGCGGGAAATCTGGATCGCGCCCTGCATCAACCCGGACGGCTACGTCTACGTGCAGAACAACCACAGCGGCAACCCCGGGTCGTGGTGGCGCAAGAACCGACGCAACAATGGCGACGGCAGCTTCGGCGTCGATCTCAACCGGAACTACGGCTACAACTGGGGCTACGATGAGCTGGGCTCCAGCTCCGCGCCCGGCAACAATCTCTACCGTGGTCCGGCTCCCTTCTCGGAGCCGGAAACGCAGGCCGTTCGCGACTTCGTCAACAGCCGTGAGTTCATCATCTGGCTCAGCTACCACAGCTACAGCGAGCTCCTCCTCTACCCATGGGGCTACGACTACGACTACACCACCGACCATGAGATCTTCCTCAAGATGGGCGAGCGCATGACGGAGTCGAACGGATACTTCGCGGGCAACACCGCGATGGGAGCGATCTACGTGACGAACGGCGGCAGCGACGACTGGGGTTACGGGGAGAGCGTCACGAAGCCACCGATCTTCGCGTTCACGCCCGAGGTGGGAAGCTTGGCAGATGGCGGCTTCGGACCACCCGATACGTTCATCCAGCCCTACTTCGACCTGCTCCTGCCGATGAACATGCAGTGCCTCGAGTTGGCCGGGAACCCGGCTGCCGTGCTCGGCCCCGTCACACCGACGCTGCTCTCGGTGCATTCGACGCCGGCCGCCGAGCTGGTTCTCACCTGGAGCGAGAATCTGCTGGAGGACCCGAACCCCGCGGTGAGCTACGACATCGACTACTACCGCAATCCGGGCTTCCTCGCCGCGGTCGATGCCGAGAGCCCGTCCCCGTTCGTCGCTTTGGACGGCGGCTTCGTTACGAACAGTACCCGCGCTTTCGAGGGCAGCAGCAGCTACTACTCCGGCATGGCGGACAACCTCTCATCGACGGTCGCGATGGTTGCGCCGTTCCGCGTGAGCGCAACGCAGAGCGAGCTCACTTGCTGGATGTGGTACGAGATCGAGCTGGACTGGGATTACGCCTACGTCGAGGTGAGCGAGGACCAGGGCCTCGTATGGCGCCCCATCCCGGGCAACATCACGACAGACACCAACCCGTACGGATCGAATCGCGGCCACGGAATCACGGGCAACAGCGGCGGTTGGATCTCGGCCTCGTTCCCGCTCGACGACTTTCTCGGGCAGGAGATCCTGGTTCGGATCCGCTACGTCACCGACGGGGCCGTCCTCGAGGAGGGCCTCTACATCGACTTCCTGGGACCGGTGCCGAGCTTCGACGAGCACGCCCCGCTCGTCACCGGGGTCGCCGGCACGAGCCACACCTTCACGCCCGCCGCCCTCGGGACCTATCTCTACCGGGTTCGCGGCAGCGATGCCGACAACGACATGAGTCGCTGGAGCCCCGCGCTCGAGGTGCAGGTGGACGACCCCGTCAGCGCACAGGTCGTGCCTCCGGCGCACTCGAGCCTGGGATACGGATTCCCCAACCCGTTCAACCCGAGCACGTCGATCCCGTACACGATTGGCGCGCGTCGAAACTCGGAGGTCGGGCGCGACGTGCTGCTCGCAATCCACGACGTCGCCGGGCGCCGGGTCGCAACGCTGGTTCAGGGTGCCGTGCCACCGGGGCACTATCGCGCCGAGTGGAGTGGAACGGCCGACGATGGCATGCGCGTGGCGTCGGGCACCTATTTCGCGCGCCTGCGCGTGGATGGCGCCGACACCCAGGTGCGCAAGCTCGTGATGTTGAAGTAAGGCCACTCGGGCGCTCTACGAGGCGCCGGAGGCATCGGTCGGCGACGGCTCAGCCGCCTGCATCCAGTCGGCGAAGAGACGACCCTGCTGGCGCAGGTCGAAGGCGATGCGAGCGTGCTCCAGCGTCCGGCGCTTCCACTCGAACAGCTCGGCGTCGGCAGCCGCAACGACGCGTGACAGGACGGCGTGGAGGCCGCGCCCACCTTCGGCGTCGCCGAACAGGAGCGATTCCATCCCGGCAGGCCAGATCTCGGGCACGCCGCCGGCCCGGCGCGCCACGGGCACGAGACCGTATGCCATCGCTTCCTGCAGCGCGATCCCGAGCGGTTCGCAGAACGAGGGGAGAACGAAGATGTCCGCTTGCTGCAGGAAGGGGCGGACGTCGGGATGAAAGCCCTCCCACCGGATCCGATCGGCGATCCCGAGCGCCTCCGCGCGCCGACGCAACCTCGACTCCTCCGATCCCACCCCCAGCACGACGACGCGAAACGGCAAAGCCTGCGGCACGAGGGCTGCGAGCGCGTCGAGAAGCTGTGCGTGGCCCTTGTCGGGGTCGAGTCGGCTCGTGCTGAGGATCACTCGTTCGGGGCCGTTCGATGCCGCCGGAGTCTCGGCGCTCACCACGCCAGGATGGATCGCCACGAAGTCGTACCGGCGCAAGAGAGGCACGGAAGTCACAAGCTCGCGGCGCACGAACTCGCTGCAAGCCACCAGGCGGGGCCGAATCAGGCGCTGCGTGAGACGGATCTTGAACGTGTTGCGCAGATCCCCAGGGCCCCCGAGATGCTGCACGACCGGAATCCCGAGGATGCGCGCGGCAATGCCTGCAGAGCGCACGTCCTTCCCCACGTTCACGACGACGCGGTCGACGCGATCCCTGCGGAAGTGACGCACGAATCGGCCGATGAGCGCGACGTTGAAGTCGAGGCCGAACTCCACTCTCTCGGCGCGTAGGCCCATGGCGTGCGCCCTTTCGATGAAGACGCGGTCGCGCCCATAGATCCAGACCTCGTGCCCCTGCTCCTGGAGCGCGCCCCCCATGTCGAGGCACCACGTCTTGACCCCACCCCACTTCTTCGTCGCGTTGACGAACGCAATGCGCACGCCGCATACCTCCTTGGGGCGAGCCGTCGAATTCGCGATTGCGGGATACCGCAACCGCGCGGGGGCATGATAGCGTAGTGCCTCGTGAACGTGGATCTCAGCAAGCGGCAGCTGTCGCACGCAACGGCGCCGGCGGCTTCCCTGCCCTCGGATCGGGCAGGGCGGGCCCTTGGCATCGCGCTCCTCGCAATGCTGTATGCGGTTCCCCTCACGGTGACCTGGAGCGTGGCCGGCGTCCACATCGCGATCGGGGTCGCGTTCTTCCTCGTGCTTGTGCATGGGCTGTGGCGGCGAGCCTGGCCTCTGGCGCGCACCGACGCCGATCTCGGCTTCGCCGCCTACGCACTGGCCGCCTGCATTGCGGTGCTCTTCGCGGTCGACGCCACGTCCGACCCCATACCGCTCAAGAAGCTGGCGCTCATCCCACTGGCACACGTGGCCGCAGCCGTGTTCATGCACTCTCACCGCGCGCGCACGGCTCTGCGCCTCTTCGTTTTCGCGATGGCCGCGACGACGCTGGTGGCCAGCATCGAGTTTCTCCTCTGGCGTGAAGGGCGAGAGAGGCTGCAGGCCACGTCGCACTACATGACCTTCTCCGGCCTCATGATCCTGGCGCTGCCGATGGCAGCCACCGCGGCGGCAATCGGACCGCGCCGCCCACGCCTCGCGTACGCCGCCGCGGCACTGGTCCTCGGCGGCGGGCTCCTCCTCACCTTCACGCGCGGTGCGTGGATCGGCATCGTCGTGGGCCTGTGTGCCGTGATCGCGCGTCTGCGCAGACGCCTCCTGCTCTTCGTCCCCCCCGTCTTGCTTCTCCTTTTCCTCGCCCTCCCTTCCGAGTTTCAGGATCGCGCACTGAGCTCCTTCGACCTGAGCTTCGGACCCAACGCCGACCGCATCCAGATGTGGCGCGTGGGCATGAGCATGTGGCGGGAGAATCCGTGGACTGGTGTCGGCCTCGGGGATCTGCAGGTCATCTACAACGACCACGTTGCGAATGCAGCGGAGGACGCACGCGTGTACGGGCACCTGCACAACATCTGGCTCCAGGTGCTCGCGAGCATGGGGCTTCTCGGGCTGGTCGCGTTCGCCTGGCTGATCTTCAGCATCGGGCGCATCTTCTGGCGCGGCGGTGCGCGGAGCCGCGATCCGGAGCTGCGCGCGCTTGCGATGGGTGCGTGGGGCTCCTTCTGCGCCTTCCTGACCATGGGGCTTTTCGAGTGGAACTTCGGTGACGTCGAGGTCACGATCACGTTGTATTGGTTCGTTGGTGTGCTGCAAGCCCTTGCCGGCACCGGCACAACAAGCTGTTCGCCAACGAGGCCGGTCAGGACTTCCTCGAAGTCGGCTTCCTGATGGGCGTTGCCTTCGAGTTCGACTCGCGCGCGGTGGTCAGCGCAGACGTCGACGGCGACGGACGCATGGATCTTCTGGTGGTCCAGGCCGAATCCCTCGCTCCACAGCAGCCGCCGGGCGAGCGACTCCACGTCTTGCAGAACACCTGGCCACGGGAGCACAGCTGGATTGGCGTGCGTTTGAACGGCGCGGCCAGCGGTCGTTCACATTCGGCCTTGGCCGTTCCGCCAGCGTCGACTACCTCGAGGTGACGTGGCTGGACGGCACGGTCTCGCGTCTCGATCGCCCCGCCATCAACCAGTATCACGCCATCGACTAACCAACGCGACCTCTCACCGGCACGCTG
Organism: Candidatus Latescibacterota bacterium; assembly: GCA_020349025.1. Classification (GTDB taxonomy): domain Bacteria; phylum Krumholzibacteriota; class Krumholzibacteriia. The sequence goes on from CP070763.1 coordinate 1,093,913, forward strand.
CGCGCGCGAGGCGGATCGGCTGGCATGAAACGCGCGTGCCCCTCGGCACCCGGCACGCAGGGAGACATGCCATGCCTGGAGCGGCGAAACGCAGGGGACCACTCTGGATCGGATTCGCGATGGCGGTGCTCGCGATCGCAGCACTCTGGATGGTCACCCGACTCCAGTCGCCTGGAGACCTGGCGTTGTCCCGCGATCAAGCTTCCGCCGGTGAGCTGCGTCCGTACGCCGGAAGCGACGCCTTCCGGG
>CP070763.1:1094261-1102300 GCA_020349025.1 Candidatus Latescibacterota bacterium
GTGGCGCAGGCACGCATCGTTTCGACGACTAACGTAGCAGCGTCATTCTCTGCGACCGCTGCTGCCCCAACCGCGTGCGCAACCGGGCGACATAGACGCCGGAGGGGAGCGAGCGACCGCCGGCGTCGAGGCCGCGCCATTCGATGGCAGCGACGCCACCCGGAACCGGTGCATCCCAGAGCAGCGACACGCGCCGGCCGCGCACGTCGAGCACCTCGAGCCGCACGTGGGCTCCGTCCGGCACCGCGAACTCGAGCGTCGTGCTCGGGTTGAACGGATTGGGGCGATTCGGCCACAGGCGCAGACGCGTTGAAGCGAGGGGTGCCGCATCGGTCGGCTGAAACGCCTCGACGAGCGCGATGTCCTGCGGTGGAAGACCGAATCCCAGCGGCGAGGGCGTCATCTCTGCGCATCCCGGCGCCTGGAAGACGCGCACCCCTGGCGTGGCCAGATCGCGGTCCGTGATCACGATCGTGCCGTCCACCGCGATCTCGACATCGGAGATCCGGAAGCCGGACGTCGCGAGACACTCCTGCGACACGTTGCCGCTGCACCAGTCGAAGCGCGTGAGCTTCGTGTTGAAGCCGGCGTCGGTGAGCACGGCGTAGCCGCTGCAATCGGACCAGAGGCGAAACGCGCTCAGATCCCCGCCCAGCGCCGACTCGGTGATGAAGAAGCCTTCGGCGCTCAGCGCTTGCGGGTCGATGAACTCCGCGCCGCCGTCGGCCACGCCGAAGGCTCCAACCTCCGCCAGGTAGATCTTCTGCCGGACGCGATCGAAGAGGAGCTCGCCGAAAGGGTTGCGACCCGTCAACGGGATCCCCTGCAACCCGTCGCTGTCGGGATCGACGTCGACGATCTGATCCGTGGTGCAATCGACGACGGCGACGACAGCGTCGTTCACGGGGGCGAAGCCCTGCGTGCGGTCGAGGCGCTGCAGCGCCACGAAGAGCAGATCGCCGACGAGCACCATCTCGTCGGCCTCGGGCAAACCGTCCTCGTCGCTGAAGGTCGCCAGGCTGATCTGCCCAGCGGAAACTCCGGTCTCGGGGTTCACGACGAGCAGGTAGTCGGTGTCGTAGAGGCTCACGTACGCCTTCGTCGGCGTGTAGAGCTCGATGTCGTGCGGGTTCGTTCCGTTGCCTGTGCTGAACTGGTTCAGGGTCGAGAAGTCGCCGGCAGCATCGATCACCTGGACGAAGTCGCAGCCGAAGCGCCCCAGGACGTAAGCGCGGTCGCCGTGCGCGCGGATGACGGCATCTGCGCACGTTCCGCCGATGTCGATCGTGCGCGCCCAAGGAGACGCGAGCTGCATCGAAGAGTAGTAGGCGGTCTCAAAATCCGTGGACAGAACCACGGCCTCGTCGGCAGCCGCGCCCCACGTCGCGGCGCTGGTGCAGAGCGCAGCAACCCATGTCGAGAGGCGCCTCGTACGCAGCGCGCTCCTGCTGTTTCCTCGCGTTTGTTTCACAGCGCCCTCCTTGCGGCGGTTCAACGTGCCCGACGATCAGAAGCGCACGGTCGTGCTCACCGAGAACGTGCGACCCGGCACGGGAAACGCCGCGACGTCTCGAGCCTGGTCGTTCGTGAGGTTGCGCAGCACCAAACGCAGCGAAACGCGGCGGAGCCGTGCGCTGAAGTCCACGCCGTGGAGATCGCGCTGCTCGACCGAGCTGCGGTTCCAGCGGTCGAGGAAGTTCAAGCCCAGGTGCTCGTAGCGGTAGGCGAAGGCCAGCGCACCGAGCTCGAGCACAGCGCGCGCGTGGAGCTGTTGCTCCGGCCGTCCCGGCAGCGTCTTGCCGGCGTACCAGAGGATGTCCACGCCGAGATCTTCGGTGCGCTGCTGCGCGTAGTTGCCTTCCACTCTCCAGCGCAGCCACTCCCGCGAGTGCGCGATGCGCCACAGGAACTCCTCGCCCTGCATGCGCGCGCTGCCGATGTTGCGGGCGACGAACGTGCGTTGCGACTGCGGCAGGTACGTGATCAGCTGGTCCACACGGTTGTCGAAGTGTGCCACCTCGGCGCGAAGCACGACGCTGCCGAGCCGCTGCTGCACCTCGACGCCGAAGTCGCGGTTCACGCCCTCTTCTGCAACGAGGTCGGCGCTCCCGGCGACGCTGCCGCCATCGCCAAAGAGCTCGAGGAACCCGGGCGAGCGATGATGCTGGCCGTAGCTCGCCTCCACGTGCACGCCCGGCAGCAAGCGCAGCCGCGCGCCAAGCCGCGGCTCGACGTATTCGCGCCGTCCCGATGCCGCCGGACCCCGCGAGTAAGGCGTTCGCAGGTCGCCATCGAAGGCGTCCTCTTCGCGCGTCGCACGCACGACCGTCTGCAGGTGCAGGCGTTCGCCCGCAAGGAGCAGTCGGTTCTCGAACGTCGCTTGCAGAGTCGTGCGGCTCTGCGCCGGGCCGTGCTGCTCGAGCGGGTAGCGGCGGTGCGGGGTGAAGGTCTCGCCTCGGGCATCGGCGTAGACAGCAACGTGCTGCAGCCATGGCACGCGCGCACTCGATTCCAGGTGCGCACCGAGCGCTTGGCTGATGTCGTTGTTGTCCTGATAGCCGAGCCCCACCTCGTCCTCTCGGTCTTTGAACCAGTCTCGCCGCCAGTCGTGAAAGAGCTGCGCCCGCACCTGCAAGCCGCCGTCGAAAAGGGGCGGGAGCTGCCACGTGGCACTCGTGAGGTGATGCCGCGTGCCGAGGCGGGCGATTTCGGACTGGTCGCTCGGGATTCCGGCGACACCCTGCTCGCGGCCCACCCAGTGGTGCAATAGATCGAGCTTGCCGGAGCCGCCTTGGCGACCTGCCTTGGCCAGGAACTCATGCCGTTGCACCCAGTTGTTGCGTCGCACCGTGCGCTCGTCGTCCGCACTGTTGAGCGGTGTGCCGTTGTCGTCGAGGAACTCGAAGTTGCCTTCGCTCTGCACGATGTCGGCGACGAAGAGCATGTTCCACCTCTCGCTGGCCGCCACGTGCTGAGTCAAACCGAGCCGCTGTCCTCCAAAGCTCCCGGCCGCTGCAGCGACGCTGCTACGGTTGCGTGGGGTCTCACCCGTCGGCCGGCTGACCAGGTGGATCGCCCCGCCCATGCCGCTTGCCGGCAGTCCCGCGGGTGCGAAGCCGCGGTAGACCTCGATGTGATCGATCGCGGCGAACGGGAGGTCGGCCAGGTTGGTGACCCCGTTGCCGGCGCGGCTCAGCGGAACGCCATCGAGGTAGACGCTGACCTGCGAGGCGCTGGCGCCACGGATCGAAACGCTGCTGAAGTGCCCGGCACTGCCGTAGTTGCGCACGTGCAGGCCGGGCAAGCTCTCGAGCACCTCGGCGACGTCGGTCAGGTCGCTCCGGACCGGCGCGATCTCGACGTAGGTCATCTGCCCTGGAAGGTGGAGAAGCTCCGCGCCTGGCTGGATCCGGGTCGCATCGACGACGATCGGTGCGAGCGTGTAGACGCTGTCGCTCACCGCGCGCGCATCGCCCGGGGACGGGGCAGAAGAGGTGTCATCGACGGTGCTGGCGGCCACACCAGCCGCAGGCCAGGTCGACGCAGCAACGAGGACCGCAAGGACGTGGAGCACGCACCGCACGGCGCGTTCCCTCCAGCGCGACGCGTCGAAGGACGCGCGTCAGGAGCCGGCGTCGCGGCAACCAGAGCGCGTGCGACCCCACTGCGTGGAGGCGTGCTGCAGTGTTGGAAGAGGCATGATCTCCCGTCGCTCTCTCCGCGAAGAGCTCCTGAAGGTTGGCTCCCAGGCAGGTCTCCTGACTCAGGGCTCGATCGTCGCGCCGCGCCTTCCCCACCTCGAAGGCAAGTGGCATGTGCGGTCGACATCGCCCATCACAGTGGCGGGACCGTAGGGGACTCGCACCCCTTTCCCTCTTCGCCCAATGGGCACCCGGGAGCGTTGAAGAGAAGTGCTGCCACAGCAGCGCCGGGATTCTAGTGGAGTGGTCAGAGCGCTGCAAGCGGCGCCGGGACGCAGGAGGCGCAGGCCGGACCTGCGCTCCCCTCTCTGACCGACGCCGCCTGCACTAATGTTGGAGCCGCCCGGTTGGGCAGTCTCGGCGCCGGGTCGTCCGGCGTTTTCCAGACAGCGGCTCGCTATTGGGCGTAACCAATTCCTTTTCAGTCGATTGCGGCAGATCTCCCAATTTCGGGAAAGAGCCGCGCGGGAGCGCCGAGAGCGCCAACGGATTGTCGTTTTTACGCTTGCTTTCGACACACCGGGTCGTGTTAACTTCCAGCTCGCCTCGGGAGTAGTTTTCCCTCGGAACACTTCTCGACCAGGGCACACAGATGCCTAATGGCCCCCCTGGGGTCGGACGGTGTCGGCAACGGCACCCGGAGGTCGTGTGCCCGGCAGGTCAGAGGCTTCAAGTAATCGAGTATTGCTGCCACGTGCTGGGCGTTGACAGCCCAGTAGTCGGACCGGGAGCGCGACGACCATCGTGTCGCGCCTGCGAACGATCCGGTCTGTCATGGGAACGGAGTGCGAGTTTGCCGACGATTCACCAGCTCGTGCGCAAAGGGCGCAAGACATTGAAGGTCCCAGGGAAGTCGCCGGCGCTGCGGGCCAATCCGCAGAAGCGCGGTGTCTGCACCCGCGTCTACACCTCGACGCCCAAGAAGCCCAATTCGGCGTTGCGCAAGGTCGCGCGCGTGCGCTTGACGAACGGCATCGAGGTCACGGCGTACATTCCGGGCGAAGGGCACAACCTGCAGGAGCACTCGATTGTGCTCATCCGGGGCGGTCGCGTGAAGGACCTGCCGGGCGTGCGCTATCACATCGTCCGCGGGACCTTGGACACGGCCGGGGTCGATGGGCGGCGCAGCGGGCGATCGAAGTACGGCGTCAAGCGACCCAAGTAGACGAACGAAACGCAGCGAACGCCGGCGGTGACCGGCAGATCACAGGGAGCTCGGAGGAGCGCATGCCGCGGCGCAAGGGAATCCAGAAGCGCGAGCTGACAGCGGATCCGCGTTACAACAGCGTGCTCGTGCAGCAGTTCGTCAACTACCTGATGACGAACGGCAAGAAGAGTACGGCGGAGAGCGTCTTCTTTGGCGCCATGGACCAGATCCAGGAGAAGACGGGTCAGGATCCGATGAGCGTCTTCAAGCAGGCTCTCAACAACGTCAAGCCCACGCTCGAGGTGGCGTCGCGCCGCGTCGGTGGGGCGACGTATCAGGTGCCGATCGAGGTGCGGCCCGTGCGCCGCACGGCGCTGGCGATGCGCTGGATCATCGGCTTCGCGCGCCAGCGGCGTGAGCACTCGATGGCCGAGAAGCTGGCCGCGGAGCTCATGCTGGCGCAAAAGAACGAGGGGCCTTCCGTGAAGAAACGGGAGGACACCCACAAGATGGCCGAGGCGAACAAGGCCTTCGCGCACTACCGCTGGTAGCTGCGCTGCCGTACGGCGGCAAGGGTCGTGCGGGAACTCGACAGAACTGTTACAGGCCGGGTACGGAACCGTAACAGTGGAGCGCAACCTCCGCTGGGTTCCTGATGCCTGCGGAGGCTCTTTTTTGGCGGTGGGCTCGATCCAGAAGGAAGGCAGTCGGGGTAGGGCCGGGCGGCTTGGGGATGAGAAGACCATGGCAGAGAACATCACTCTCGATAAGTACCGAAACATCGGCATCATGGCGCACATCGATGCCGGGAAGACCACGACCACGGAGCGGATCCTCTATTACACGGGGCGGACGCACCGCATGGGCGAGGTGCACGAGGGTGCGGCTACCATGGACTGGATGGAGCAGGAGCGCGAGCGCGGCATCACGATTACGAGCGCTGCCACGACCACGCACTGGCGCGGGCATCGGATCAACATCATCGACACCCCGGGCCACGTCGACTTCACGGTGGAGGTCGAACGCAGTCTGCGGGTCCTCGATGGAGCGGTGGCACTCTTCTGCGCCGTCGGCGGTGTGGAGCCGCAGTCGGAGACGGTGTGGCGCCAGGCGAACCACTACAAGGTTCCGCGGATCGCGTTCGTCAACAAGATGGATCGAGCCGGTGCCAGCTTCATGGGCGTCGTACAGCACATGCGCGAGCGCCTGGGGGCACGCGCCGTTCCGGTGCAGATGCCGATCGGGGAAGGCGAGCTGTTCACCGGCATCATCGATCTTTTGACGATGCGGGCGCGCTTCTACAGCGAGGAAACGCTGGGCTCCACGTTCACGGAAGACAAGGTTCCCGACGATCTCGAGGCCGAGGCGCGCAGGTTGCACATCGAGCTGATCGAGGCGGTCGCCGACCACGATGACGAGGTGGCCGAGATCTACCTCTCGGAGCACGACGTGCCAGGCGACCTGATCATGCGCGCGCTGCGCAAGTCGACGGTGGACTGCAGCGTGGTGCCGGTGCTTTGCGGCTCGGCGTTCAAGAACAAGGGTGTGCAGCGCCTTCTCGACGCGATCGTGGATTTCCTTCCGAGTCCTGCGGACCTGCCCGCTACGCGTGCCATCAGTGCGCGGGACGAGTCGGACGTGATGCTGCCGGCGCGCGAGGATGCACCCTTCAGTGCCCTGGCGTTCAAGATCATGACCGACCCGTACGTGGGGCAGCTGGCGTTCATGCGCGTCTACTCTGGGACGCTGAAGGCGGGTTCCTACGTCTACAACTCGACGGCGGAGAAGAAGGTGCGAGTGTCGCGCCTGCTGCGCATGCATGCGAACAAGCGCGAAGAGGTGAGTGTCGCCACGGCCGGCGAGATCGTTGCCGCGGTCGGGCTCAAGTTCACGCGCACGGGACACACGCTCTGCGACCCGGAGAAGCCGGTGCAGCTCGAGTCGATGTCCTTTCCCGAGCCGGTGATCTCGGTGGCGATCGAGCCGCGGACGCGCGCCGATCAGGACAAGCTGTCGACGGCGCTCGAGAAGCTGTCGGAGGAGGATCCGACTTTCCAGGTGCGCGCCGACGCCGAGACGGGGCAGACGTTGATTTCGGGGATGGGCGAGCTGCATCTCGAGGTGATCGTCGACCGCATGATGCGCGAGTTCAAAGTGAACGCCAACGTCGGCAGGCCACAGGTTGCCTACAAGGAGACTGTGGCGATTCGAGCCGAAAGCAACACCCGCTTCGTGCGCCAGAGTGGCGGGCGCGGCCAGTACGCGCACGTCAAGGTCGTGCTCGAGCCGCAGAAGGAAAACACCGGTCTCATCTTCGAGAGCAAGATCGTCGGCGGTGTGATCCCCAGGGAGTACATCCCGTCGGTGCACAAGGGAATCGAGGATTCGATGGCGAACGGCCCGCTGGCCGGCTATCCGATGGTCGGCTTACGCGCGACCCTCGTCGACGGCAGCTATCACGAGGTGGATTCGTCGGAAATGGCGTTCAAGATCGCGGGCTCGATGGCGCTGCAGGAGGCGGCGCGCAAGGCGAAGCCGCTTCTTCTCGAGCCGATCATGGACGTCGAGGTGGTCGTCCCGGGTGACTACATGGGCGATGTCATTGGCGATCTCAACGCCCGGCGTGGCAAGGTGGAGGGGATGACGCAGCGGCCGGATGCCCAGGTGGTCCACGCGCGCGTGCCTCTCGCCGAGATGTTCGGATATGCGACGCAGCTGCGGTCGCTGACGCAGGGCCGTGCTGTTTATACGATGCAGTTTGCTAGTTACGAAGCTGTGCCGTCGACTGTGACGGACGAGGTGGTGTCGCGCGCCGTGGGCCGTTAGCCCCGGTGTTCCTGGCCGGCTGCGCACGGCGGCCGCGTAAACGGAGGTTCCAAGAGCGATGGCGCGTCAGAAGTTCGAGCGCACGAAGCCGCACGTGAACATTGGGACGATCGGTCACATCGACCATGGGAAGACGACGTTGACGGCTGCAATCACGAAGACGCTCGGCGCGAAGGGATTGGCGGATTACACGCCGTTCGACCAGATCGACAAGGCGCCGGAGGAGAAGGCGCGCGGGATCACGATTGCGACAGCGCACGTGGAGTACCAGACGGAGAACCGTCACTACGCGCACGTGGATTGTCCGGGTCACGCGGACTACATCAAGAACATGATCACGGGCGCGGCGCAGATGGACGGGGCGA
>CP070763.1:1102400-1109788 GCA_020349025.1 Candidatus Latescibacterota bacterium
CTCACTCGCCAAAAAGGCGCAGGAGCCCGCGCAGTCGGCTTCGGCTCACCGGGATCACACGATTGACGGGCGGATGGATCACGACCTCCCAGTCGACGCCGTCGCGCTGCAGACGCATCTCTCGGATGCGCTGAACGTTCACGCTCCATTTGTCGTGCACGCGATAGAAGCCGTGCGGCTCGAACAGGGCGGCCACGTTCTGCAGCGGCCGCAGGTCGCGGCGCGTGCGGCGGCCGCGCGAGCGCACGACCGTGTCGCCGCCGTCCGCCTCCAGGTAGTACACGCTGTGTGGATCGAGCGCGACGCGACGCGCCTTGCTGACGTGGAGCAGCACCCGAGAGCGTAGAGAGCGAGCAGCCATGCGCCCACTCTGCACGGCGGCGCTACCAAAGGCAAGCCTCGGACACGCCTCGGCAAGCGCCGAGTGGTGCATCGGGCGCTGTCGACTGGCAGCCGATGGTTGTCGTGAGGCGTTGTCATCCAATCTCATAGGTTGTGGTTCTGGCGCACACGTTGTCGTCTGAGCGCACACGTGGCAAAAGCGCGGCGTCCGCGCGCCGAGGGCTTTCCTTGGCGCTGCTCGATGAACGGCCGACAGGAGAGGATGCGCTCGATTCACTCCCCTGCGTTTTCGAGGCCCGGCCTCGGGACTCCGCACTCCCGGATGAGCCGCCACACCGGGAGGCCCACCGGCGTGATCCCTCGTTTCAAAGAGCGGCGGCGCCACTTCAAAGAGTGCTAAAGAGTGCTGAAGTTGCTCGGCGTCCTCCGCTCGAGTGCTCTCCGGTTCCCGCTCATCGACGCGGAGCGCGCGCAAAGCGGTTGCGCAAACCCTGCGCCAGAGAGCGTCCTTCGCCGTAATCACCCGGGCGAGATCCTGTAGGTCGAATACTCACAGCTTGTTTCGGGCTAGTTGCCAGAGGGGCACAAACGCTGCTTAGGCCACCGGGATGGTATGTTGAAAGCGCCGAGCCAGGTGTGTGGGTCGAGAACGGAGCGTCTGATGTCGATACGAGCGCGTTTGCGGGCGTCACTCGCCGGGATCTTTCTGGTCTGTTCGCTTCTCAATCCCAGCCCCTCGGCTGCACACCTGTCCATCATCCGCGATGCCATCCTCGAAACTGCCGCCGGACGACCCGAGTTTCGACACTCAAAGATCGATGGAGACCAACGCGTACGCAGCACCGTTCGCTAGCTGCAAGCACAGGCAGCCTCCTTTTTGCCGGTCAATGCAGCGTAGATCATGAGCGACGCGCAGCCGACGCCGCTGTCGACCGTGATGGCTCGCGTCGGACAGTTGCGCTCACAGGCACCGCACTCCATGCACGCCTGGCGACGCACGAGCCGCGCTTTGCGGTTGCGAAGCTCGAACACGGCGTGCGGGCAAACGGCCCAACACATCTTGCAGCCGTTGCATCGCTCGGGATCGTACTTGAGCGTATTGTGCGTATACGAATTGAGCACTACGCCCCTCCCAGCAATCCAACGACCTTCACGACACTCAGGACGATGCCTGAAACGAACATGACAGCCATCAGCGGGATGTAGCGGAATATCTCGCGTCGTACGCCGGTTCGCGAGGTGAAAGTCGTCGCGCCGGTGAAGTTCAACGTAAAGAAGGCAGTGACCGAAGGCCATATCAGGAGCGTGGCTGCCGAGGCGACGAGGCGCTGCCCAAGCGCGACCTCCGGATGCGAGAACAGCCGCAGTGCAGCAAAAGGCAGAATGACCGCCGCACCCAGAATGAACCCTTTGGTGCTGAAATCGTGGGTGGGAAGCCATGGGAGCAGAATCGGGAATGCAACGGTGGCAGCCAGTAAAGCGACAATGGCCTCCAAAGCCAAGAGGTGGCCGAAAAGGAACCATGCAGCTGTTGCCAGCAGCAGCAAGATGAGAACGCTCACGACTTCGACGGGCACCAGGGACAAGCGCTCGGTGAGGCCGAACTGGACCGTTCGCATTTGCGAGGTCGCTTGGCGGTTCTCCAGGTACTTCGGCAAGTCGGCGGCGCGCACGGGCCCGTACTCCACGCTGAACCCGGAGCGCTTCTTCACTTCGTGTGCTGCAACTCCGGCAGCACCGAGCTGAGGCAGTATGACCAGGCGGCGTCGCACCACGTCTGACAGGTGGGTGGACTCGATGCGCTGCACGAGCTCGTCGGTGCCGAACGTCCCCTTGCCGGCGGCGCACCAGACGTTCACCCCTTTGGTGTCGAGAACCAGGATGTAGCCATCGATTCCCACCAAAGCCGCGCGCAACGCATCGAAGCTCAACATGTAGTTGGCGGTCACGAACGCGGGCGAATCTGGAGTCGGAGACCCCAGGGCATACAGCCCCGGCTCGACTCGATGGCCGCCACGATTGACGCCAAAACGTGCCAGGGCATGATGCCAGCGGTTGGCCATCGAGATGGTGCTCGTAGTCGGGCGAATCCCGGCATGCTCAGGATGGTTCACCGTCGCGGGCATCGTCCGTCTCCAGTTCGTTTCTACACGATTCCTGTCGCTTCTGGCCGGAGACGCTCTGTCGCTTGCGTCGAATCGATCACTGAGCTCTCCCCTCGAGAGCCTGACCATCCGTCCCATTGCTCCGGCCCTTGCGCACGCGCCTCCGCTCCGAGCGCGCAGCCACTCAGTTGCCGGAATCCTCGTCGGCGCTCGAGTCGGATGGACTCCCCGGGTCGCGCCGATCACAGCGGAAGACGTCTTCGCTGTCGTGGTAGAAGCTGCACTCAGTCTGCAAGGCTCGCTTCAGCCGTGCGCGCGCGCGGTGGATGCGAATCTTGGCTGTTGCCAGGCTGCACCCGCAGGCTTCCGCGGTTGCTGCGGCGGTGAGGCCTTCGAGATCGTGGAGCACCAGCGCGGCACGATAGTCGTCCGGAAGTGAATCGATGACGTCCCGCACGCACGAGTTCATCTCGTCCACGACGAGCCGCTCATCCACGTCGGGAGCTTCCGAGGCCAGCGCCTGAGTCTCATCGATGTCGACGATTCGAGTCTTGGCCTCCGGGCGTCGGAAGTGGTCGGCGACGACCCGCGTCGCAATGGAAAACGCCCAGGTGCTCACACTCGATTGACGTCTGAACCCCGCCAACCCGCGAGCGATTCGAAGCAACGTCTCCTGCAGGAGGTCCTCCGCCGTGGCTGGATTGCCGGTCATGCGTTCGAGGTAACGCCGCAGCTGTGGGGTTACGGTCTTCGTGACCACTTCGAACGACGCAGGATGTGGGAAGTCACCCGACATTCTCTGCTCCGTATGCCCAAGCCGTGAGCCCATACGCGGCGACACGTAGACTACGAGGGCCGCCTTGCAGCTGCCGCTGGCGATGCGCAAGGGCGCTGCCCCGGCTCCGAGCCATGGCGCAGAAGCGGCTGCCCCAGCTGCGCTCGCACTGCACCAGTATCAATCCTAAACGTAGCATTTGCCAGTCCGACATGCCTGAACCAGCGTGGCATCAAGTGACTCTCTGCGTCCTCATCGGCGGTTGATCGCCGTTTGCGCGCGGTTCATCCACCGTGGTCGGTGTATCGCTCGCGCTCAGGATCCCGTCCAAGAAGATGAGAGCCGAGGGAATCAGCATCCGGACAGCGGATGCCGAACCAGGGAGAAGAGCGATGAGAACCGAAACCAGCCCGGACCGCGAGCGGCGCGGATCGGCAGATGAAAGGACACGTTGGAGCGACGCCTCCGCCGGAACCTGGGGCTGCTGCGACTCGGTCGCGGGAGAGCTCCCGAGCGCCTGCCCGTGCAAGTTGGTGCTCGCTCGTCATCGAGTCGCCGTGTACGTGCTCCTCGCAGGAGTGGCAGCAGCACTCCTGACAGTGCACGTGGGTGCAATCCTCGGCATCCTGGCATTCTTCAGAGTCTGGTAGGGGTGGTCCCGGTTGGACTTGAATCGCCGGACCGATCGAGTACAATGGGATACAGGTGTGACATGGTCTGATTGCTTCAGGAGCGCAGATGAAACCAAAGTCCGACCCTCATCATGCAGACCGGGCATTCGGTAGGGTTGGTCGCAAGGGCCAACTGGGGTCGGGGTGGACGCGCGGGAACGTTGGCGAAACCGCGCCGAGCTTCTCGAAGCCCGAGGTCGAGAAGCCCCAAGCTCCCCGGTTCTCGGCCCAGAGCGGAACCTGTCGCGGTTGCGCAGAGGTCCGGGCCGCCACCGGGGACCCGACCGCCCTTTGCGGCATCCACCTGCAGATCGCCACCGGTGGATAGCCCTCGCGATCGCAAGTCGCGCACACATCCCTCCTAGCCAACACAAGCTGGCACTAGGCCTCGTTATCCGCCACGTCGGTGCCACTTTTCGCTACACTACGCTGCCGAGCGACAGGCCGGCGTGCGCTCGCGACGACCGCATCGGGCGCTTCTGCTGCTATCTTTCGGGAAGCCCTATGAGCACTCACCCTCCCGTCATCGTCCCGTCCGAAGATCGGACGCAAATCGAGGAGCTTTACGACAGCGGTCTGTACCTTCAGGCGTATCGTGCCGCTTCGGCGTTTGGTGATTTGCGTCACTGGCGCGGTGCGGCCGCGCGCGTGATTGCCGGGCGTCTTGCCGGCAACCTCGGAGCACGCCGGCTGGCCGCTGCGCTCTTCTACTTGGCTTGGCGCGAGCATCCCGACCATCCGCAAGCTCGGTACTTCGGGCTGAGCGAGCTGATGCAGCGGCGCGGACCCTTGGCGACGTGGGAGCGCCTGCGTGAAGCCGACGATGCGGAGAATCTCAACGACAAAGAGCGTGCATCGTTCCTCGAGGTCCGGGCGCGCGTGTTGGCCCGACTGCGGGACTTCTCGAACGCACGCGACTGCCTCGATCAGGCGCAGGCGCTCGCGCCGCAGGATCCCTGGTTGTACGTGGTGCGTGCCGACACCCTGGAGCAGGAAGATCGCGACGAGGAAGCCCTCGAGACGGTGGAGAAAGCTCTGCACATTTCGCCGTGGTTTCGGCCAGCTGTAGCCTATCGAGCCCACCAGCTCCTTCGGAGGCAACGCGACGAGGAAGCCATCGAACTGCTCGAGAATGCAAGTGCACGCCTGGAAAGCGGCTACGTGCTCGTACAGCTTGCGGACATCCAGCTCGAGCTGCGGCGGTACGACGAAGCGCGTCGGAGCCTGGAGAAGGCCGTCGCGCTTCTGCCCTTGCACGCATCGGACCGCGACCAGGGGAAGTGGCTGGCACTGAGGCGCTGCAGGGCCGCCTATCTTTGCGGCGACCGGAATGCGGCCGCCGCCCACGTGGCGACGTTCGAAGACGAGTTCCTGCACGGGCTTGCGACTCGTCTCGAGGACGAAAACGCGGAGACGCGCCGCGTTCAGCTCGACGTCGGATTCGTGCGCCAGCATCACAGCACGTGTGCTCCCGCAACGCTCACAGCGATCGCTCACTTTTGGGGCAAAACCGCCGAGCACGTCGAAGTGGCCGAGGCGATCTGCTACGACGGCACTCCATGGCACTCGGAGCGTCACTGGGCGGAGCAGCAAGGTTTCCTGGTCGATCACTTCACCGTGACCTGGGAAGCCGCAAGGGCATTGCTCGATCGCGGTCTGCCGTTCACTCTGGCACTCACTGCACCCGGCTACGGGCACCTCGTCGCCGTGATCGGATACGACGCTGGTTTGGAGGCGCTTCTCATCCGCGACCCGAGCGATCGCTTCCTGGTGGAGCTCGGGATCCAAGACCTGCTCACGCGCCATCGCTCCACGGGACCGCTGGGAATGCTGTTGGTGCCGCAGGAGGAGGCGTCGAAGCTCGATGGCATCGAGCTGCCGGATGCCCCAGCCTACGCCCACTCCTACCGGGTGCAGCGTGCCCTTGCGCGTCACGATCGCAAGGACGCCGTGTCCCTGTGCCAGGAGATGGTGGAGCGTTGGCCAGAACTTCCGGTCACCGCCGGTGCGCAGCGCGCAGTCGCGACGTACGACGATGACCGCGTCGAAGCGTCCAAACTCGTCAGTCGGCAGCTCGAACGCTTCCCTGAGGATCAGAACTTGATCCTGTCGAAGATCAGCTTTCTCGAACAGCTGGGTCGCCGCGAGCAACGACTGGGCCTGCTGCGCCAGGGGTGTGCGAACCTGAAGGAGGCGGCGCTGCTTCAGCAGCGGCTGGCGCAGGAGCTGCTCTCGGACGCACGCACGCACAGGCAAGCTGGACTGTTGCTCCGATGGTCGATCTTCAAGCGCCCAGACTGGCCGCCGAGCTATTTGGAGCTTGCCAACATGCTCTGGGTTCGCGGCGAGCGAGAACGTGCTCTGGAGGTCTATCGATTTGCCGCCTGTCTGGATGACAAATCCGAGATGCTGTCACAAGCGTACTTTGATGCGGCGCGCTACCTGGGTCGAACCGACGAAGCACTTGCGTTCCTGCAGGGGCGATTCAACGCGTACGGTGCCAAGTCGAGCTTGCCGGCACGAACGCTGTACATCGCACTCGACAAGCTGAACCGCGACCTCGACGGGCGAGACGTGTTGGAGCAGGCTCTGGAGCGGCGTCCGGAGGATGGCGAGCTGCTCTTGTTTGCGGCAAAACGCTTCGCGTTTACCGGCTCCCTGCAGCGTGGGCACGAGCTCCTGGCGAAGGCGGATGGAAGGACGTCGCGAACCTCCTGGCTCAGGGGCCGTGCCGAGTTTGCCGAGTACGAAGCGGATCTGCATCGATCGCTGGAACTCTGGGAGCAGGTGCTGGAAGCTGAACCCATGGCCATGGATGCGCACGAGGCCGTCACGCGACTCGCCGCGGCCGTGCGCGGGCGACAGAGAGCTCTGGAGCATCTGCGCGCGGCATGCGAGCGCTTCCCGCACTACGGCCCACTCTACGTCTTGCTTCTGAGATGGCTGCAGGATGAAACCGACGAGGTGAGGGAATCGGCAGTCCAGGGGCTGGCCGAACTCAATCCCGAGGACGCCTATCTGCGGCGTGAATGGGCGCACGTGCTGGGCCGACTCGGGCGCACGGATGATGCGTTCGCGCAGCTGCGCGTTGCCGAGCAACTCGAGCCGCGCCACATCGGCCTGCACAACATCCGCGCCACGGTGAAGTATCGCGCCGGCGATCTCGAAGGGGCTCGGGAGGACTTGCGGGCGGCGATTCGCCTCGACGTCGACAATCAATACGCGATCGAGGCGCTTCTCGAATACTGCGACACGGCGGAGCAGAAGCGCAACGCACTGGAGTTCGTGCATGAAGAGCTGCGGCGGCAGGTGATCACGGGTGACGGCCTGCTCGAGTATCGACGCTGGGCCACCAGTCACCTGGAAAGCGCAACACTGCTCGAGACGCTGCGCGAGGCCCACGCTGCGCGACCCGACCTGTGGCACACCTGGTCGCTGCTGGTCACTCAGCTCGCCGACATGGATCGCTTGGACGAGGCGCTCCAGCTTGCGCGT
>CP070763.1:1109888-1143250 GCA_020349025.1 Candidatus Latescibacterota bacterium
GCTCGTAGAAAACCTGGCTCTCGCTTTTTTGCGGCTCCCGCATGATGAGGGGCACGACGACGGTCAAGGCGAGCAGTGTGAGAAGCGATAGACCTGCGAGTACCCAACGAGTACGCGCATGTTTGCGGCGTTTGCGCGAGTCGTAGCTTCTTCGTGCTTCCGCCACCTCGGCAGGTTGTGACGTCGAGTGCGCCTCGTGCAAGTCGGCCGGCATGGTGACCGTGTGCGCGAGTTCAGCGGCGCCGGTCGATTTCGATGCTGCGCCGCTCTCCCACTTCCAGCGTAGATGCTCCAGGTCCACGACAAGATCGCGCGTGTCTTCGTAGCGGTCGCGCGGATCCTTGGCAAGACACTTCTCGAGGATCGCTTCGAGCTCCAGCGGAACTTCGGGATTCAGGCTGTTCACCGAAGGTGGTGCGTCGCGCAAGATTGCAGCCAGGGTGTCGGCGACGCTCGCACGGTGGAACGCGGCTTGACGAGTCGCTGCCTCGAAGAGCGTTGCACCAAATGCGAACACGTCGGAGCGCTGGTCCACAGCGCGTCCGCGCACCTGCTCCGGTGACATGTAGGCCGGCGTGCCCAGGCGTGTCGACCGTCGTGTCACCTCCTGCGAGGAAGTCGCCCAACCGCTCAGTAGCGAGCTGGTTTCTTCGTCGCGCTCCTCCACCAGCTTCGCCAACCCGAAGTCGAGGATCTTGGCGTGTCCCTCCGTGCTGATCATGATGTTGTCCGGTTTGAGATCGCGGTGTATGACGTGGGCCTCGTGTGCTTTTGCGAGGCCCTCGGCGATCTCGACGCCATGGCGCAAGATGTCGCGGACAGCGATTGCTCTCTGTTTGAGAGTGCTGCGGAGAGTGGCGCCGTCCACGTACTCCATGACAATGAAGAGCGTGCCATCCTGTTCGTCCGCTTCATGGATGGCGGCGATGTACGGATGCTCTACCACTGCAGCCGCTCGAGCCTCGCGCAGAAAACGGCTGCGGCGATCGGCGTTCTGAGCGTACTCGGTGCGAAGAACCTTGAGGGCAACGAAGCGCGGCAGTCTTTCGTCCTGAGCTTTGTAGACGACACCCATGCCGCCGGCGCCGAGCTCCGAGACAACTCGGAAGTGGGACAGCCTACGTCCAATCATGGCACGCTCTGAGGTTGCACATGCAAACGGCCCATCTGGAGCGAACGAGCTGTCGTCGCGGCAGTTGTCATCAAATGGTACCACAGTGTATCAACCCAGCAGCCGACTGTGGAGAACAAACCGGTCCCTGCGAGCCCTGCAAAGGGTGTGTAGCGAAACCTGTCAAATGCTGTGCTCATCGGAGGATGGTCGAGACCCTGCACAGGTTTTGAGTTGGGAAGTCGCAAGTGAGGTTGCGGTCCACTACATATCCTGGACAGCCGTCCGCAAGAACCAGCTCGAAGGTCGGCGTCGAAAAGAAGGTGGGGGGCGCAAGGCCCCCCACACGGTTACAGGTGTGACGTCCGCACGACGCGCCGCCGCCGGGCGCTTACTTGAGAAGCGTGAGCTTCTCGGTGCCGCTCCCGTGCGCCGATTCGATGCGCGCCACGTAGGTGCCGCTCGAAAGTGGGGCGCCCGCGTCGTCGGTGCCATTCCAGGTGACGCTCTGCAAACCCATGCTCTGGGGGCCGGCAAACAGGCGACGCACAGCGCGCCCACGCGCGTCGTAGATCGTGATGTTCACCCTCGACGGGGCCGGCAGGAAATACCGGATCTGGGTCGACGGGTTGAACGGGTCGGGGACGTTGCTGAGAAGCCTGAAGTGTCGCGGCAGGGGCTGCTCCTGCGCGTCCGAAGTCTTGTACGCCTCCGTGAACGTCAGCCGCTGGTCGGCCGCAACGCTCAAGCTGTCCTGCTTCAGGCCGCTCGGCCAGCAGATCTCGACCGTGTCGGCCAGCGTCGCCGATCCGAGGCCGAACTCGAGCGTGAGCGAGCTTTGTGACAGATAGCCCGAGCCGCCCGAGACCTCACGAATCTGGCTGACACCACCGGCTACGACACGCACGCGAGCCCCGATTGCGGAGCGGTTCGATTGCGTGCCCACCAAGTCGATATGCAGCCAGTGGTTGCCGGTCGACAAGTCGTTGCGGAAGAACCTGTCGAAGTTGAAGGCGTTGACCAGATAGATGTCGAGATCGCCATCGCCGTCGTAGTCCGCGGACGCAACGCTCTGGCCGGAGTTGTTGTCGGCGAGGAGCGCACTCGTGATGTCGGTGAAGCCGCCGAGTCCATCGTTGTCGAACAGTTTGTTGTTCGAAAGTGCGTTGGCCAAGTAGATGTCGAGGTCCCCGTCATTGTCGTAGTCTGCCCACTCGATACCCCGGCCATCGCCCGGATCTCCGAGGACGCCAGTCGTGACATCCGTGAAGCCAGACTCACCGTCGTTCCTGAAGAGCTTGTTCGCTGTCAACGCGTTCGACAGGTAGATGTCGAGGTCGCCGTCGTTGTCGTAGTCGCCCCACGCCGCACCTCTGCCGCTCCCGGCGTCGTCCAAAGGGGCGCTCGTCACATCGGTGAATCCGCCAGCCCCATCGTTCTCAAAGAGCTTGTTCGGTTGACCGAAGTTGACGAGGTAGAGGTCGGGGTCCCCATCGTTGTCGTAGTCTCCCCAGACGACGCTTGTCCCGTTGTTTATGTCGTCGAGCGGGGGGCTCGTCACATCGACGAAACCGCCTCCGCCGTCGTTTTCGAACAGCTTGTTGGCTGCATACGCATTGACGAGGTAGAGATCGAGGTCTCCGTCGTTGTCGTAGTCGGCCCACCCGGCCCCACGACTGTCGCCCGTGTCGTTCACAGGGGATCCAGTCAACTCGGTGAAGTTGCCAGCGCCATCGTTGTTGAAGAGCTTGTTCGCCGAGAGTGCGTTCGATACATAGAGGTCGGAATCGCCGTCATTGTCATAGTCCGCCCACAACGCGCCGCGACCATTGCCGGTATCGTTCAACAGGGGATCCGTCACTGCACTCAGGCTTCCGGTGTTTTTCATGAGCTGGTTCGCTTCACCGTACTTCGGCAGATAGAGATCGTCGTCGCCGTCCTTGTCGTAATCACCCCAGGCGGCGCCGAGCCCGGGCCCCGAGTTTGTGAACCCGGCGACGTTGACCCACGCGGGCGGGGGACAGTCGAGGTACCCGTTCAACGTGAAATCGCCCGCGGGACCCGCTGCGCCCAGGTAGTTGTCGAGGATGAGGTAGTACGGGCCCCCTCCCGTGGCCTCGTACGAAATGGTTTCGGGCTCCCCTTCGACTGTGATATCGGATCCCTCAACGCAGCTCGTCCTGGGGTTGTTACAGTCCGTGACGAGGTAGAGCGAACCATCGACGTCCGACGTGTAGGTGACGGCCAGGGTGAATTCCGATAGGCTGATCATGTACACGACGTCGGAGCCTTCCGTCGCGAATCCTGTACAGTCATTATTGTTGGCATCGGTCAGGTCGTAGTCGTTGAGGGCGCCGATCGTCGAACCCTGGATATTGAAGCTGCCGCACGGAAGCTCCGGCGCAGTCTCGCACACATCGGTCGGGTCACGGGGCGCGCACGACACGTAGGCGACGTAGTCGCCAGCGACGCTCGCGTGAACACCTTCGATGCCGAGAACGTAGTTGCCGGTCGCTGGGACGAGGAACGTGATGCGAGAGAAGAGACCTGGGCCACTATCGTCGTCGGTCGCTAGAACCGACCCGCAGTTGCCATCGCGGAGTGTGATCCTTGTATCTGGGTCCAAGCCACCCGCGCTGTCGGTCCCGAGGATCAGCACGTCACCCTCGAACGCGTCAAAACTGACGTAGTCCGCGTCACCCGGCGTAAGCGTGGCTTGCGTCAGAACATCTCCGCATGCAAGCGCTTGACCGGGGCACGTGTCGTTGATTTCGACCTCGGGCACCTCGTTCTGAAGCCCCAAGCCGGCTCGCGGATCCCAGGTCGCCTCAGTACTCTGCGTCGCCTTGTCTGTTGCCGCCGAATAGCTCGCCTTCGCGGTGAGACTCGTCGGGGTGGCAACGACCGCCGCGAGCAACACTAAAACACCATAGCGCTTCAGTCTCACAGTTAAACCTCTCAGGCTGCGAATCTCGATGGCTTCTCAGTCGGGTTCTGACGAACGCTGTGTCGATCTTAGCTCGTGCGTACTATACACCGCACGCAGAACGAGTGCCTGTGGTAGGAACAAGGGCGTCGCGTTGTTCTTCCGCTTCCGATAGCGCTACGGCAGGCGAATTTGGCCGACTGACGCCCGAATCGCCGAGGTCTGCGCACGCCGCGATAGAGACACCGCTCATGTGAATAGCAATGCACGGATGTTGAGTGCTTCTTCTTGGGCGAACGTTGGCATGTACGTCGCGACGCAGACGTACCGACCGCTTCACACGGGATCAAGTCGGACTCAGTATGCGATGCGAGGGCAGATTGAGCATCGCTGGCAACGCAATGGAAAACGGCACGTCGAGCCGAGTGGAACTGATTCAAGGTGCGCGACTCGCTTCACAATGACGACGTTCCTACTGGGCCTGTTGACCCAATGAATCATTGGATCGTGACGTCAAGTCAGCGCCTCCGCGTCAAAGTTCACAATAGACGAAACGCATTCCAACTTTGTTGCAAGTCTCCAACGTGTTATAAGACGGCAACCTTGACGCATCAAAAAGCTCTGTGTTATACCTGCAGCACTTGGGAGTTCCATAGCAGCCTTTTGCGCTCCTGGTCTCGCTGTGGCCCCGCGTCGTCCTGCCTTGTTGCGTAGTACGGCATTGGGTCTCCCTTTGTAGTGCCCCCACAACGGACGCCCCAAGAAGGTCGCGTCTTGCCTGACTCGCACGCGTTTGTGCTTGTCGTGTTGGCGTGCGCCGCCGAGGGCCCAACGAGAAAGGTACTGTGATGAGGCGAATGCTCATTTCAAGTGCTGTCGCACTGGCACTCGTAGCCACGATGGGTGTCGGCGTGGCGTCGGCACAGAAAGGCAAAGAGAGAAGGAAGGAGCAGCCTGTCAAGGTCAGAATCGAGTGCACGAATCTGACGACGGGCGAGATCGGTCGGCACATCAGTGCTTCTACCGGCGACTCGGTTTCGATCACTCTCCGGGTCGACAACCGTTCCGGTTTGTCGCAGCAGGCCGTCGTCGCCGTGCACGGAGAGGTTCCTGAGTGGGCAATTACGTACGATGAAGAGGTGGTGGAGTTCTTCGCGGCCGGCGAGAGGAAGACAGCGACCGTGTCCGGTACTGTTCCGGGGGCCCCGATTGATCCGGTGTTGCTGATCGATGTGTCGGTCATGATGACGAAGAGCGAGGACATCGGCGAGTGGGACGCCAGCGTCACGTTTGGGCCCCCGCTCAAGGTCCAGTCGCAATCCAGAAGCGGTGTGGGCCTATTCCACCGGATCTTCGCGCGTGCGGTGTTCCGGTCGTTGCTCGCCCTCAGCAGCGACGGCGACAGCGACGATGCGGCTTCGGTAAGCATCTCGGAGTTCAAAGGGCTCTACCGCTAGCACACATTGAAGTGGGCGCCGCAGCCGTCCGCCTGCGGCGCGCCACTTCGTTTCAGCGAATACCCTCCGCGTCGATGCCCGCCTCTGGAACGCCGGGGAGCCTGACTCTACTGCGCGTCCTCTTGCGCGACACTATCCTCGCATCGCCTTCAAGACCCATTCCCATCCCCCGCGTGGACCTGGTCGGTCTCCGCTGGGCGCAGCGACCTCACGGGCGCAAAGACGTCGTTACGACCCCGGCGCGCGGCGGGAGCCTATATCGGGAACTACATGGACAAGCAGGCCGCAGAGATCGAGCGCGACCTCGAGGGCGCGAAGGTTGAGCGCGTTGGTGAAGGAATCAAGATCACGTTCTCCTCGGCGATCCTGTTCGACGTGAACAAAGCGACACTGCGGCCGGAGGCAGCGACGAACCTGGGAGACTTGGCCGTGATCTTGCTGAAGTACCCCGATACCGACATTTTCGTCGAGGGCCACACGGACTCCGACGGCACCGAAGAGTACAACCTCGAGCTCTCGCGGCGACGGGCCCAGTCGGTTGCGAACTCCTTGGCAGCGGAGAAGGTGAACCCCACGCGCTTCACCCAGATGGGCTACGGCGAGAGCCAGCCCGTGGCTACGAATGAAACCGCGGAGGGTCGGCAACAGAACCGCCGCGTCGAGTTGGCCATCATGGCGAACGACAAGTTCAAGAAAGTGGCCGCGGAGCAGGCTGGTTCGTAGCCGAAGCAAGCTCGGCGTGTGGCTATCCGGGACCGTTGTACGTGCAGCGCCAACCAGCCGGAGGTACTCGAGTCCATTTGAGCGCGAGTCCACAACCGCACGTCATTCATCCAGAATCTGAAATGCGTCCTACCTCTTCCCGCCCCACATCCAACTGAGGCCGATCCCGAAGTCCAGGCTGCTGTGGTTCTTCTGCGAACCGATCGGGTCCGAGAAGTCGCTCATCAGATAGTAACCGCCGAACATCCCGAACATCCATGAACCAGCAAACGGCGCGTCGAAGCCTGCTCCGACCCGAACGCCCAACGCGGTGCGGGTGATCGACCGATTGACGATCATCGCTCCAACCGAGGACTCGGATTCGGTTCCAAATACCGGGCCGGCTGTGAAAGAAGCAAACGGCCTGAACCCGAGTGCTTCCAGCTCGTCAGATCCATGTGCGGGCCCTCGTTCATGAGGGTGAGGCTCGTTTCGTGCTGCTGCTCGACACGATACTCGTGAGAGAAATCGAGCTTGCGAAGCAAAACGATTCTGTGCACGTACGGGATTCCGAGGTCAGGGTGGATCACAATGACATCGGCGATTCTCTGCAGCTGTTCCGGCACGTAGCTATAGGTGCTGCCGTCCGGTTCTTCGTAGTAGATCTCGATCCAATCGAGATACTGGGCAGCGACTGGACTTGGAGTGATCCGATGCGGCGCCGGTCGATGGGAATCTGCTCCGGAATCCAACGAGATCGCGAGCACGCCACCTTCGCCGACAAAGACGGCCGTCGCGATGGCACCGATGGCGCTTCGATTCCTCACACCCATGCAAAGCTCCATTGCAAAAAATCCTGCTCGCTCCAGACTCAGAGACTCCTCCTGGAGCGAGAGCGCGGGTCGCTCGATTGCCGCATCCTCGGAGCCGCGCCGATTGCATCGACTCACTCGTGCTGCAACCAGTCGACACGCCTTGGAAGCAAGGAACGTGACCAGTTCGGTGGCGCGTTTTTTCTCGGACTGCCGCTACCCATCTCGCAAGTGCGCCCTCGGCGCCGCGCTCAACTTGGGAGTGCTCGATGTGGTCATCTACAGCGAGCATACAGAAGTACACAGGTGGAAACGACCGACGCGCGGCCTCGAGGCACGCTGGGCTAGCGCTCGACTGCGAAGTGGGTGATGAGGTGGAGCTCGCGAGGGATCGGCTCATTCCTGGGACGCTCGGACATGATGAAGCGTTGCCCGTCGGGCGTGACGTCGTAATCGGGGTTCGGTCCGACGCTGCGAGCAAAGGGGAACTCGAACAGTTGGCGCGGTGTAGCCGGCGAGAAGCTGGGTTCGAGCTCGACCGCGACGACCATCATCTTGGCGCCATCCGTGTAGAAGAGCTCACCGCTCTCGCGTGACCATCTCGGTCCGCGTCCCCCCTGCGTCGAAACCTGCCATTTGCCGCCAGGCCCAGGAAACGGCCGCACGTAGATCTCGAAGCGACCCGACTCGTCGGAGGCGTACGCCATCCACTTGCCGTCTGGTGACAGGGCGGCTCCACCCTCGCCGAAGGGACCATCGATGAGCGGGCGAATCTCGTCCGTGGCTGCGTCGAGCATCATGATGTCGAAGCCGCCCTTGCCTCCAGATCTCGAATAGAGGATCGTCTCCGTGCCGGGGACCCAGACCTCGGGGACCACCGCGTACTCGCCACCGTCGCGTGCAATCAACTGCTCGACGTCGCTGCCGTCCGCGGGTTTCCAGCTGATCCCCTCGGCGCCACCTGTGGTCACGCCGTACACCACGCGCTTCCCATCGCCCGACCAGATCGGCCCCAAGGCCGAGCTGTGGAAGGTGAGCCGGGTCAGCCTGCGACGCGCGAAGTCATATACCCAAACGTCACCATCTCCCGGACCGTATCCGAGCGAGAGGGCTGCGAACCTCGCGTCGGGAGAAAGGGAGGCCCCCTGGAGAGCGATACGCGGCACTTCGCAGATCGTTTCGGCACGTCCCTGGCGGTCGACCCACGCCAGATTGCGGATGCTCGAATCGCCTCTCACACCCGGCATGTACAGGAGCGTGCCCGTGTCCGAGATGCCGAAATGCACGGCGCCGCTCGTGCGGTCTCCGGCAACGCCCTCGAGCACCTGCGCGGGCGGGCCCGTCACCAGGAGCCGGTCGACGTCGAAAGGGATCGCCGACAGAGTGGCCGCACGCGAGTAGAGCAAGTGTCCCGTCGGCGAGTAGCGGGCGATGCTGCCGCCCTCGACAACGGGATGGATCTGGCCGCTCACGAGATCGACGACGGCGATCGTCGCGTCCTCGTAATTGCCCGGCTTGTCCTGAGTCCCGATCGTGAACACGACCGCCTGCCCGCCCGGCAAGACATGCGGCCAGCGGTGCGTGCGTTCCCGCTTCTCCGGGTCGGGTGCGGTGATGAACTCCCGCTCGCCGCCGTTCTCGGAGATGCGCACCAAGCCCGAGTTGTACGCGGGCGCGAAGATGATGCTGCCGTCCGCAGACCAGCTCCCGCCCCGATTGCTCGGTGCTTCACACAGGTCGATGGGGGTTCCGCCCCGGATCGACACCTTCTTGAGCATGCCGCTGGCGAAGAAGGCAACCCACTGGCCGTCCGGCGAGAAGAAGGGGGTGGAGCCGCGTTCGGTTCCAGTCAGCGGCACGACCTCCGGCGAGTCGAACGAGCGCAGGTAGAGACGAATCGTGTCCTCCTCGCGCGCGCTGAAGACGACGTGCCGGCCGTTGGGGGAGATTGCCGGGATCGGCTCGCCCGTCGCCGCGCCCTGAAGCTCGAGCTCTTGGGGCAGCGTGATCGACACGTGCAGCGCTGGCTCGGTCGCGACCTCCGGCTGGTTCATGGCGAAGCGGAGCGCAAGAAGGGCGACGAGGGCGAAGAGCAACGTCAACACCCACTGAAGCCGCGAGCCCCGACTCGCGGGGACGCTCGCCGCGACCGCGACCGACTCCTCCCCGGACAGCGCTTCGTTGATCTCAATGCGGGCGTCGGCGATGTCGTGCAAGCGTTGGCGTGGATCCTTCGCCAGACAGCGACGTAAGAGCCGTCGCACCGCGGGCGGCGTGTCGGCCGGCAGCCGCTCCCACTCCGGCTCGGCGCGAAGCACCGAAGCCAGCGTATCGCTCACGGTTGCGTCCTCGAAGAGCTGCTTGCCCATGAGCATCTCGTACAGAATCACGCCGAAGGCCCAGATGTCGGTGCGCTTCGTCACCTTCTTGCCGCGTGCCTGCTCCGGACTCATGTACGCGGCGGTGCCGAGGATGACGCCCGCTTGCGTCATCGCCGCCGTGAGCGTCGGCGACGTGGACGACTTCTCGGCACTCTCCTCGTCGTCGAGATACGCCCGAGCCAAGCCGAAGTCGAGCACCTTGAGCGTGCCGTCGCGCGTGATTCTCACGTTCGCAGGCTTCAGATCGCGGTGCACGATGCCATTCTCGTGCGCCTCCTCCAACGCCTCGGCGATCTGGCGCGCAAAATCGAGCGCCTCGTGGATGGGAAGCGCCCCGCGCGCCAGTCGATCGTCGAGATTCTCTCCTTCGACCAGCTCGAGCACGAGGAAGCGAACGCCGTCGGCCTCCTCGACACCGTAGATGGATGCGATGCCGGGATGGTTGAGCGACGCGAGAAGGAGCGCTTCGCGCTCGAAGCGCGCCAGCCGTTCTGGATTCTGTGAAAGTTCTTCGGGTAGGACTTTGATGGCGACATCCCGGCGCAGCTTGTTGTCGGTCGCCCTGTAGACGACCCCCATGCCTCCGGCACCGATCTGCTCGATCAACTGGTAGTGCAGGAGCACTTGTCCAGGCTCCACGCCCATGTCGACTCCAGATGGAATTGCTGCGCGCGCAACGAGTTGGGCGTTCTCGGTTCGCCGGACCGAGCATAGCACGGAGCCCGGGATTCTCGCACGGCGTTGTCCCCGCGGCTGCACCAGGACCTGGAGTTCGAGCCTTCCCGTGGTCCGCAGGGACTCGCGTGTGTGACCTGGAGTGCGCGAACGAAGTCGGGTGCGACGGCTGTCGCGCGATTGCGCCGCTCGACGTTGCCTGGTGCTGCCAATGCTCTTGCGCGAAGCGTACGTTTTGCAGTATCAAATGTTCACAAACCGAAAGGTGTCGATCGGAGTCGGCTCGTCTTGCGGTCTGGCGGGCGGTCCGTGACGAGTCTTGAACAAGGAGAGGGCATGCAAGAGTTCATCGATTTGGTGGTTCGTCAGCTCGGCACGTCGGAAGGTACCGCACGCTCCGACGTCGCGGCTGCGTGGCGTCGACGCGTTGGCGCTCTCTTTGACCTGCATCGCGCCAATCTGTAATCTCTCCGACAGTTTTGAGCCGGTTCCGCGAAGTCGAGCTGTGTTGGCCCACGGAAACTCGGCCGGCGACCGTCGACTGCCCACGATGTGTCGCCAAGGCGTCAACGACATTGGAGACCTCACAATATGAACAAGCTCTTGCCTGTGACCGTCACTCTTGCTCTTGCGCTCGCGACCGCGTTCGGTGCCACTGTCGCGCCGCGGCCGCTCTCGGCGTCGCCGCTCGTTTCCGGTGTGGATCGCTCCGGCTTCGACGAGAGCGCGCGGCCGCAGGACGACTTCAACCAATACGTGAACGGCGGCTGGATTGCGCGTACCGAGATCCCGCCCGACAAATCGCGCTGGGGCAGCTTCCTCATCCTGCGCCAAGAAAGCGACCGCCACCAGCGCGAGATCATCGAGGAGCTGGCCGGCCGCGAAGATCTCAAGCCGGGCTCCGAAGCGAAGAAGATCGGTGACCTGTACGCCAGCTTGATGGACGAGAAGCGCATCCATGCGCTCGGCGTGGCACCGGTGCGCTTTCACCTGGAGATCATCGACGCGATCGCGAGCCAAGCCGACCTCGTGCGTGCCTTCGCCAAGCTCCGGCGTGCGGGCGCCACCTCTCCAATCGCGCAGTTCATCAACGTCGACTCCGGCAACTCGACGCAGTATGCCGTCTACCTGTCGCAGTCCGGCCTCGGACTTCCCAACCGCAACTACTATCTGAAGGAAGGGGAGAAGTTCGACGAGATCCGCTCGCGCTACCCGGGGCACATCGCCACGTTGTTCGAACTCGCGGGCTTCGACGGCGGCGCGGAGCGCGCCGAGGCGATCTACGCGCTCGAAATGAAGATCGCCGAAGCGCAGTGGCCGCCCGAAGAGAGCCGCGATGCCACCAAGACCAACAACCGCTACGAAGTGGCCCATCTGACCGAAGTCAGCACCCAGATCGATTGGAGCGCCTTCCTCGACGCGGCGGGCATGGGGAGCCAGAGGGATCTCTTCGTGCGTCAGCCGAGCTACATGGAGAAGCTGGGGGGACTGATCGCCGAGGTGCCCCTCGAGGATTGGAAGAACTACCTGCGTTTTCACGTCCTCGACGCAGCGGCGCCGTGGCTGTCCGAGGACTTCGTGACCGCGAACTTCGAGTTCTTCGGCAAGCTCATCGACGGGCAGGAGGAGTTGGAGCCGCGTTGGCAGCGCGCCGTGCGGACGGTCAACCGCGCCATGGGTGAGGCCGTCGGCAAGATGTACGTCGAGCGCTACTTCCCGCCCGAGGCGAAGGGGCGCATGGACGAGCTGGTGGAAAACGTGCTGCGCGCCTTCGAGGTTTCGATCGAGAACCTCGACTGGATGTCGGAGGAGACGAAAGCGAAGGCACAGGAGAAACGCGAGAAGTTCACTTCGAAGATCGGCTACCCGGAGAAGTGGAAGGACTACTCGGCACTCGAGATTCGGCGAGACGACGCCGTCGGCAACCTGGCGCGCGCGCGCGCCTGGGATTACGATCGGCGTCTCGCGCGGCTGGGGGGACCGGTCGACCGCAGCGAGTGGTTCATGAGCCCGCAGACGGTCAATGCCTACCACAATCCGCGTATGAACGAGATCGTCTTTCCCGCCGCCATCTTGCAGCCGCCCTTCTTCAACCTCGAAGCAGACGACGCCGTCAACTACGGTGCCATCGGCGCCGTGATTGGACACGAGATCGGTCATGCGTTCGACGATCAGGGACGCAAGACGGACGGCGACGGCAACCTGAACGACTGGTGGACCGACGCGGACGCAGAAGCGTTCACGGCCAAGGCGGAGGCCCTCGTCGAGCAGTACAACGCCTTCGAAGTGCTGCCGGATCTCTTCGTCAACGGAGAGCTGACCCTGGGCGAGAACATCGGCGACCTCACCGGCGTCTACATCGGCTACCTGGCGTACAAGATGTCGCTCGACGGCAGGGAGGCCCCGGTGATCGATGGTCTCACGGGAGACCAGCGCTTCTTCATCGGCTACGCGCAGATCTGGCGCGCCAAGGGGCGCGACGAGTATCTGCGCCGACTCGTGCTGACGAATCCGCACTCCCCGTCGATGTTCCGCGCCAACGGGCCGCTTCGCAACTTCGCTCCCTTCTACGAGGCTTTCGACGTCGAGGAGGGGGACAGCATGTACCTGCCACCCGACGAGCGCGTCCAGATCTGGTAGGGAGAAAAGAAAGAGAACGAACGAGCGGCGCCCAACCGGGCGCCGCTCGGCTTTGCTGGTGGTCCGCAGAATGTGTGCGCCACTCGGCCCGCGTCGTCGGCGCGCGCCGGCGTGGAGGCATCGGGTGCTAGGCGCGCTGCAGTGTCTCGAGCGCCTCGCTGCAGTCGTCGAAGTGGTTGAGGACTTTCGGTTGCGCCTTGATCGTCTCGAGGACTTTGCGCAGACCTGGGCTGATGCCGCAGACGTAGAAACGGATGCCGCGGGAAGTGGCGTCGACGTGAGCGGCCATCAGGACACCGATCGCCAGGCTGAGCATGAGTCGGGTCCCGGAGAGGTTGAGGAGAATCTTCCGTCGTCCCGGCTCCTCGATGAGGCCTCGCAGCGTCGATTCCAACTCGTCGGTTTCCGGCCCACCCGTGAAGATCCCCTCGGTGACGACGACCGCCACGTCACCCACGTGATCGATGCGGATGGACATGCACTCTCCCGCTGCGCTTCGGTTGCGCCGCTGCCCTGTTGCGCCTGTTCGAGAGGCGTGAGCCGACGCCGGCGCCGAGCCTCGCGTGAGTGTACACGACGGCGGCCGGCGCGCTACAGCGCGCGCGGGTGTGGAGTCCAGGGAGCCGAGCGCGCCGCCGCGCCGACAGCCGCTCGGCTTTGCGCTCGGGATGGGAGGCGCTGCTGTCGCGTCCGGCGCGTCTCCTCAGCGGGACGAGGCACGGCTCGTCGCGGCGCCCGGGCGCACGTACTCGATCTCGCCACCGATGATGGTGATGTCCACCCGGGTGTCGAGGATCTCGGC
Organism: Candidatus Latescibacterota bacterium; assembly: GCA_020349025.1. Taxonomy (GTDB): domain Bacteria; phylum Krumholzibacteriota; class Krumholzibacteriia. The sequence goes on from CP070763.1 coordinate 1,123,395, forward strand.
TTCGGGAACCGTGAGGATGTCGCGCGACAAGACGACGGCGTCCGCCAGCTTGCCGACGGAGAGGGAACCTTTGATGTCCTCCTCAAAGGCGGCGTAGGCGGCGCCAAGCGTGCACGATTCGAGCGCCTCCATTCGCGTCATGCGCTGGTCCGCATAGAAGACTGCGCCATCGGCGGTGCGCCGCGTGACCGTGGCGTAGAAGTTCGCGATGGGGTCAATCTTCTCCACCGGCACGTCGGTACCGTTGCAGAGACGTGCCCCCGATTCGATGAGCTTGCGCCACACGTAGGCGCCATCCGCCGCGCGCGCGTCTCCCAACCGCAGCGGCACCCACGGCCCGTCCGAGGTGCAGTGAACTCCCTGCATCGAGGCAATCACCCCGAGCGCGGCGAAACGTGGGATGTCGTCACGGCTCAAGTGCTGGGCGTGCTCCACGCGCCAGCGTAGATCCGACTTTCCAGGATTGCGCTCGAACGTGCGCTCGAAGAGATCGAGCGTTTCACGGTTGGCGCGGTCGCCGATCGCGTGCACGCACACCTGGAAACCCTTCTCGAGCGCGAGCTGCGCCGCCTCGGCGAGGGAATCGAGGTCCGTCGTGTTGTGTCCCGTGCTCGTCGGCTGGTCGGAGTACGGCTCGAGAAGCCAGGCCCCGTGCGAGCCGAGCGCACCGTCCATCGAGCGCTTGATCGCGCGCACCGTCAGGCGCTCATCCGCCGCTCCGAGGATGCGGTAGCGATCCATGCGCGCGCGCAGTCTGCCGTTCGTTTCGCGCAGCATCACCCAGAGTCGGACGTCGAGCTCGCCCGTTTCGTAAAGGCGCAGCATTCGATCCACCGTCTCGAAGCTGGAGCCCGCGTCCTGGAAGCTGGTCACACCGTTGGCGAGACACTCGGCGTTGGCCATTCGCATCTCGCGCCGGGCGCGTGCTTCCCGCTCCTGCTCGCTCAAGCGCTCCTGAGCCTGCGCGTAGGCAATCTGAGCCAGCGATTGCGCCGTCTCACGCAGCACGCCGGTCGGGTGCCCCCGCATGTCGCGCAGGATCTTGCCGCCGGGTGGGTCGGGTGTCGACTCGTGGATCCCAGAGGCACGCATCGCGGCCTCGTTGACGATGCTGGCGTGACCCGACGCATGTCGCAACAGCACCGGGTTGTCGGGTGTCACCTCACTCAGCGACTCGTGGATTGGATAGCCCTCGACGTTGGGAGAGGGGTGCTCCTCCCACTTCTCCTGGTGCCAGCCGCGCCCGAGGATCCACTCGCCCGGCTCCGCCTCGGCGGCGGCCGCCGCGACGCGCTCCACGGCATCGTCCCATGTTCGCACCGCGTTCAGATCGACGTTGAGGAGCGCGCTGCCGAGGCTCACGAAGTGACCGTGAGCCTCGATGATCCCGGGAACGACGAGCCGTCCCTGCAAATCGATCGTCGTCGTCTCCTCGCCGCGGAACGGCGCGATCTCCTCGGTCGTCCCGACACACACGATGCGACCATCGCGCACGCCGAGAGCCTGGGCCTCGGGAATCGTTGCGTCCACGGTGACGATCTTGCCGTTCACGAGCAACAGGTCGGCTGGCTGCACGCTCTGAGCGCCGGCCGGTGCCACGGCGGCGACGAGCACCACGATGGCCAGGTTGGCACCTGCGCACCGAGCTCCACGTATTGCGTTTGGCATCGTCACTCCCGCGCCGCCGTCGCGGCAGGCTCGAGTGCGGCCTCGTCGCGGCTCCGGTACTTGTTGAACCACTCGCGCACGTACAGGATCCGGCGCAGCCGGTTGCTCACGTGGCGCCCGGAGGCACCATGGTATTCGTCCGGGATTCGCACCATGGCGCTCTCCACCTTGCGCATCTTGAGCGCCTGGTAGTACTCCTCCGTCTGCGCCATCGGTGTGCGCAGGTCGAGCTCGCCGGTGATGAGCAGCGTGGGGGTCGTGACGTTGCCGACGAGACGCAGCGGTGAACGTTGCCAATGCTCCGCGATGCTCTCCCACGGATACTGCTCGAAGTTGTGGTACCAGTAGGGGCCGTCCGTCGTGCCGACGAAGCTGATCCAGTTGGTGACCGGATACATCGAGACCGCGGCGCGGAAGCGGTCGGTCATCCCGACCACCCAGCAGGTGAGCACGCCCCCGCCGCTGCCGCCGTAGACGAACAGGTTCTCCTCGTCGACGTAGCCGCGCGCGATCACCGCGTCGACGCCGCGCATCAAGTCGTCGTAGTCCCGCCCCGGGTAGGCGTGGTTGATGGCGTTGCCGAACTCCTTGCCGTAGCCGTCGCTCCCACGCGGGTTCGTGTAGAGGACGACGAAGCCCTCGGCGGCATGATTCTGCATCTCGAAGTCGAACTGCACGCCGTACATGGCGTGCGGGCCGCCGTGAATCCGCAGGATCAGCGGGTACTTGCGACTCGGGTCGAAGTCGGGTGGCTTGACGATCCAGCCCTGGATCTCGAGGCCATCGACGGAGGCGTAGCGGATCTCCTCCACCTCGCCCAGCTGCAGCCGCGCGAGAATGTCGTCGTTGACGCGCGTGAGGCGTTCGAGCTTGCCGGAGCGCGCATCGAAGCGCGCCACGTCGGCGGGCTCGTACGCCGTGCTGCGAATGCCCACAACCAGGCCGCGCGCACCCAGGTCGCTGGCCGCGAATGCCAACTGGCCCGACGTGAGCTGCTCGACGCGCCCGGCGAGGTCGGCGCGGTACAGGTTCCTCGAGCCTTCGCTCCGTGCGGTGAAGTAGATGGAGCGCGAGTCACGGCTCCACAGGATGTCGGCCGTGCGGCGGTCCAGGTCGGCGGTCAGGAGGCGAGGCTCGCGAGCCTCGACGTCCATCACGTAGAGCGCCCAGACGTGATAGGTGTGGCCGACGTAGTCGAATCCCTGGTACGCGATCCAGCGCCCATCCGGTGAGACTTTCGGATTGGCGTCCGGGCCGCGTCGGTCGGTGAGCTGCTCGACGGCACCCGTGGCGACATCGACCGCGTAGATCTCCGATTCGGAGATCTGCCAGTCTGCATCCTCTTCACGTAGACCACTGCACACGAGCTTCGTGCCGTCGGGCGTCCACTCGCCTGCTTGGTGGTCGTAGTCGCCGTCCGTCACCTGGCGTGGCGTGCCACCCTCGGCATCCACGACGAAGAGGTGGTAGAAGCCCTGCGGGCGGTAGCCACGCCGGTCGCGCCGGTAGGCGAGTCGCGTGATCACCTTCGGGTCGTCGGCCCACTGGGCGCCCTTCGGCCTCTTCGGCAGCTTGAGCTTGAAGAGCTTCTCCTCCTCCGGGACCACCATGCGGAACGCGAGCTGCTTTGCGTCGGGGGACCAGCGGATGGTGGAGGGCTTCTTCTCCACGCGCGTGATCTGGGTCACCTCGCGCGTGTCCATCCACATCACGTGGATCTGCGGGCCGTTCGGCTTGCCCTCGCGCAGAAACGCGATGCGCCTGCCGTCAGGCGACCATTGCGGCTCGGAACCCTCCACGAGATGGCGTGGCCGACCGCCGTCGGAATCCATGATCCACAGCTCGCTCTTGCGTTTGTCGTTGACCTTGTCGATCCATGAGCGCGTGAAGACGATCTGCTTGCCGTCGGGCGACAGCTGCGGCGAAGCGACCGACTCCCATTCGAGCATCAGGTCGAGCCTCAGCTTGCTGGAATCATCGGACTCGGCGCGGGCGGTCATGCTTGGTACAATGAGGAGCGCGGCAATCGAAGCGACAGCGAGGACGCGTGACATGATCTCCTCCGCGGTGGCTGGCTTCTCCTGTTCGATGGCGTCTTTCATCATGCCCGAAGCAAGGGCGGGGCTCAAGCACCCGCTGCGAGAGCGAGCGCGGCGACCGGTGCGGCGCTCCAATGGGGCGCAACAAGCCACGAGGTCGTTTTGAAGCTCTTCGACCCGATCCGTTTCTTCTTTTCGAGACCCGAGGCACACGTAGAGACGCGCGAGGCGCGCGGGATCACGATCGTGACCCTGAGCGGTCGTTTCGCCCGCGAATCGGATCTGCTGATCCAGAACGAGTTTTCGCGCATCGACGAAGCGGCGCCGGAAGATCTCCTCGTCAACCTCAGCGACGCGTTGCTGGTGGGGAACCACGTGGTCGGGACTCTCATGGCCAACCTCACACGCGTGCGCCTGACGGCTCGCTGCGTGAAGGTCGTCAAACCGTTGCACATGACCTGGTGGCTCGAGCTGACGCGCCTGCCGCTCATGTTCGAAGTCTACGACGAGGAGGGAACCGCGCTGCGGAGCTTCGCTCGTCCGCCCAAGTGAGACCGCACCGCAACTTCTCTCGCCTTCGCAGGAGACCGGGGAGGTCGGTTGATGCTCGATGCCTCCGGTCGTAGGCGCTCTCGTGACCGCCGCCGCGTCTGCGCTCTGCCAGACACGCTGGCGCTGCATTCTGCGTGCTTGCGTCGTCTCGGAGCGAACCCTATTCTGCTGCAACTGGCCCGCCCGTCGAACGACACGAAGCCGAGGAGAGCTGCATGCAACGAATGCTGACGGTGATTGGTGTGGTTGTTGCGATGATGGCATCTGGGACGGCCGTTGGCGACGAGTGCGTCGATGTGGATCTGCGTGCCGAGAAGATCGAAGGCAGCCCGCTCGATGCCCTCTCCCTGTTCTTCTCCATGGCCAACTGCGGCACCGAGGCGGGAGTGGCCGACATCTCGATCTCACTCGAGAAAGACGCCGAGCTCGTCGGCGAGATCGACATCCACCACTTTCTTCCAGCCGACCTCGATGTCGCGCACGAGTGGCGGCTGCCCATACCGCCAGCCGTGCCCGCAGGAAGCTACCGCATGTGCGTGAGGATCCGGCTCGGCGAGGCCAGCGACACGGCCTGCGCCAGCGTCGAAATCGACGCAGACGGCAACGTCCTCGCCTTCTCCCCCGAAGCCACCACCGCGGTGGAGCGCAAGGGGTGGGGCAGCGTCAAGGACGCCTACCGGCCGTAAGGCCACTTCGCTTTGTGCGGCGGCCGTGCGCTCGGAGAGCGCCGGCCGTCGCATCTTCTCTTCACGCCTCCGAATTCTCCCCTTGCCCTGGCGCATGGCGACGCGGTTGGATCGCCCCGTGATGGCCTCCGAGCCCAAGGAGGTCGGGAGGGGAGTCATGAGAAAGAGACTTGCGTTGCTCGCCGTTGCAGCGTCGTTGGCAATCGTACCGGCGGCGGTGGCGCAGCAACATGGAACCAGCGAAGACCCGGCTCCCGAGCCGACGACGGAAACCACCGAGCCCATGCTCGAGATCGAGAACGCCAGGCTGGGAACCGGCGTGGAGGAGCGCGAGCTGGTGGGCGAGACGTCCAGCTTCGGCATCGGTGAGAAGGCGTGGCTCTGGCTGCAGGTCGTAGGCGGCCCCGGTGGCCCGATCGAGGTCACCTGGCACAGCGGCCAGGAGAGCTACACGACCGAGCTCGACGTCGGCGCGAGCCGCTGGCGCACCTGGGCGTACAAGACACTCTGGCGCGCCGGCGAGTGGACGGTTACCGTATCCGACCCCAAAGGCAGGGAGCTGCACACGCAGTCGTTCGTCGTCAAGGAGCAACCCGCACCCGAGGAGCCCGAAGCCTCCCCAGGAAGCTGACTACGCTCGCGGTGACCCGGGCGCAACCGGCCCATCCAAAGCGCGGCGCCCGAGCACCGCCCTACTCTTGGACCGCCTCGCTCAGCTCTGCGAGCGCCACCGCCGAGAGCGTCGTGGCGCGGAAGTTGCCGCGGGCGGCGATCAGAGCGCTCACCTGCGCTGCAGTCTTCGCGTCCGGCGCCTCGATCACGGCGACCACGTCGTAGTCGCCCAGGGTCGCCCAACCTTGCTGCAGGTGCACGCCATGCTCCTGCATGATGACGCGGGTCTCGTCGATCATCGCACGCAGATTGCGGATGTTGCGGATTCCCTGCTCGGTCAGTGAAGCCAGGCGGATGAACGTGGGCATTGCCGCACTCCCATGCAGATGGATCCGGGGTGTGCCAACTTTGGATCATGGTAGCACGAGATCGAGCCGCGGTGTCGCGCAGCAGGTCGAGGTTTGGGGCCGGACCGATGCCGACACCGTGCAGGCGCACCGAGCCGAGCCGGCGGTGGATCCTCCGAAGAGCTCCTGTCTGGTTGGCGACGGCCCCGTCCGTGAGCAAGAGAATGCGTTGCAGGGCGCCGGCACGGGATCGGAACGCTCCGATCGCGCGCAGCAGCGCCGCATGGATCTGCGTGCCGCCACCGGCTTGCAGCGACCGCACCCAAGCGCAGGCTTGCGCCCGCGTTTCCGCTTCTGCGCGCACGAATCCGCAGCTGAAGAACGAACTCGATTCGTTGAAGCAGAGGATGTTGAAGCGCTCTTCCGGCGCCAGTCGATCGATCGCTGCGGCAAGGGCCCCGCGCGCCTGCCGGATCGACACTCCCCGCATCGATCCGGAGACGTCGATGACGAACATCGTTTCGCTCGGAGCTCGGAGCGCGTCGCCCCGGCGTGGGGGCATGAGGAGAAGCAGAGCGTAGTCGGCATCGGCTGCCCGCTCGAGGAGCAAGACGCCCTCCGGCATGGCGTCGACGTCGGGTGTCCACTCCACGACCACGTCGCGATCGGCGAGGATCTCCGGCGCGCGTGGCGAGAGAATGACCCTCGCCCCCTCGCGCCGCAGGGTCACATCGTGTGAGGTACACGCGACGCGCGCGAGCCGTACGCCCGCGTCGATGCGGACGCGGAACCATGCCGCGGGTGCCTGCGCCGAGTTCGCCTCGACGCCGGCCGTGCGCATCGTCGAGGCCTCGATTCCGAGCAGCGCGCCAGGAACCGAGCGCGGAGTCAGCGTCAACGGCAGAAGGAAACGGAAGCTGCCGTCGTCATACTCGACCTCTTCGACGTACTCCAGAAGCACGGAGACGCTCTCGCCCGCTCCGATCTCTGCGATCGGTGTGGTGAAGACGTTGGGCCGCTCCGGCTCGGCGCGCGCGGCCTTGCGCCCGCTGCTGCGTGCCCTCTCGGACGCTGCCTCGGCGGGCGCCGGTTCCCGGACGACGGTCACCACCTGCCGGGCGCCGACACGGATCTCGATGGAGTGAAACGCAGCACGCTCCGGAAGCGGAAACGCGTACAACGCCTCGATCGGCTCGCGACTGCTGTTGTGGAAGCGCTGCTCCACAGTGGCGCGCAAGAGGATGCCGCGCACGTCGACCGACGCCTCGGTGCGGAGCGATGGGAGCGGCAGGAGACCGCGTTCACTCCGCCACAGGAGCTCGCCACCGCGCACTGTGGAGAGCTCGACGGCTGCCTTCCTCGTGCGCTTCTCGGGTGCGGGCGTCGCGGCATCGCATGCGGGCAGGAGGAGTGCGGCGACTACGCAAGGCGCCACCCGGCGCTTCCAGCCTGCTTCGATGCCCCGTCTGCGCGGCACGGGCGCAGGCCACGCGCGGACGCGCCGATTCTCCTCGCGCACTGCACGTCGATCCCTCTCTCCTGGCATGGCGCCCTCCCTCGCGTCGAACCGGCGCGCCCACGCCCGGCGTGATGCGCACGCCGCGTGCCATGCGCACCGCATCGCTTTCTCAACGGCTTGGGAGGCTGCTGCAGCGCCCGTGTGTCCAGGGCTCGCCACACGTCGTGTCGAGGCAGCCACGGCGACGAGGCCCGGGTTACAATGCGAGCGGATGGCCCCGCGTGCAGTTGCTGTTCTCAGGATGAGGAGCGCGCGCCGCCACCGCCGCGCGGCGCGTGGAAGCCAGCGAGATTGTTCGCACACGAGATCCGGGAACCCGTGCCGCGTGGACGGCGCCCGACAAAACGATGCTGAACCCGTTCGAGCAGATCCGGCCGAGCGAGCGCCGGCAAACCTACTTCGCCTTCCTGGTGCTTTTCGGCATCATGGCGGGGCACGCGCTTCTGGAGACGGCGCGCGACGCGTTGTTTCTCGCCTCGCTGCCACCGGCTCGCCTGGCGTGGGTCTATCTCTCCATCGCGCTCGTCGCGCTCCTGGTCTTCGCACTGCAGGGATCGGACGGGCGTCGGCAGAACCCGCTGAGCTTGTGCACATGGTTGCTTGCAGCCGCCGGCATGAACGTTCTCTTCTGGATCCTCCTGCGGCGCCCCCAGGCATGGGCGTTGTACGGGCTCTACACCTGGTCGGGTGTCCTCGCCACGCTTCTCGTGGTGCGTTTCTGGAACACGGTGGGAGATCTCTTCGGCACCGTCGGTGAGGCGAAACGGCTCTACGGGCCGATCGTGTCGGGGAGCGTTCTGGGAGCCATCTTCGGCTCCAGCATCGCCCGGCTCATGACCGGCAGCCTCGATCCACGTCACCTGCTTCTGGCGGCCGCCGGCATCTTCGTCCTGACCGCAATCGGTCCCGTGTTGCTGCTGCCACAGCCGGAGGCCGCGGCGCCCGGTCTGCCGGATGCGGGGCGGCGTCGTCAGCTCGATCTCAAGCGCCCATTCGAGGCGGTGTGGTCGCGCCCCTTCCTGCGACGTCTCGGCGCCATCGTCATCCTCTCGACGATCACGCTGACGCTCGTCGACTTCCTCTTCAAGAACGCGGTTGCGCGCAACATCGCCCCGGCCGCGTACGGCTCGTTCTTTGCGGGAACCTACCTGCTTCTCAACATTCTCTCGTCGCTGGCGCAACTTCTCCTGGTCGGCCGTGTCATGCGCACGTCGCGCATCCATCGCGTGCACTCGATTCTCCCCATGCTCGTGTTGCTCGGTTCCTGGGGCTTGATTCTGGGCGGGGGCCTGGTCGCCGCCGTGCTGCTCAAGGGGTTCGACGGCGTCTTGCGCCACTCGCTGCATCGTACGGCGACCGAGGTGCTCTACGTTCCCTTGACGGGCGACCTGCGGCATCGGCTGCGCGGCTTCTTCGACGCCATCGGGCAGCGCGGCGGGCAGGTCGTGGCGTCGCTGCTGATCCTCCTGGCCGGTTTGATCGGGCCCACCGAGCTCGTCCTCGCGATCGTCGTGGTCGCGCTCTCCATTCTCTGGCTGCGCGTGACCTGGACGATGGAGTCGCACTACCTGGGTGTGTTCCGCGCCGCCCTGCGCGAAGTCGCCATCCCGACGCGCTTCGATTTCCCCGAGATGGATCTCGCCTCGCTCGAGACGCTCATGGCGGCGCTCAACAGCAACAGCGACGAGGAGGTGCAGGCCGCCCTCGACGTGCTCGCGGAGCAGGAGCGCGCGCACCTCATTCCCGCGCTCATTCTCTACCACCCCTCCTCGGCGGTGGTGATTCGCGCGCTGGAGATCTTCACGACGGCCGGACGGCAGGACTTCCTCGGCATCATGGAGCGCCTGTTCGAGCACCCGGAGCCGGAAGTGCGCGCGGCGGCGCTGCGCTCGCATGCGTGGGTGGCTGCGCCGCGCCCGCAGCTCTACGAACGCTGCTTCGACGATGCATCGGCGATCGTGCGCGCGACGGCGCTCATCGGTCTCGTCTCCTACTACCCGCCCGCCCGGGCGGCGGAGGCGCGTCGCGCGCTCGACCGACTCGCCGCAAGCGGCACGCCGGAGGAGAAGCTGGCCCTGGCTCGTGCCATTCGCTACAGCCCGGGTGCAGGCTACGAGCGCATCCTGATGCAGCTTGCCGAGAGCGCCCACCCTGCCGTGCAGCTGGCGGTGGCGCGCGCCATGCGCGAGGTGCTCAGTCCCCGCTTCATCCCGAAGCTGCTCGAGATGCTGCCCTCACGTGCGGTTCGGGCCGAGGTGCGTACAACGCTCGTTTCGATCGGCAGCGAGGCGCTGCAGCAGCTCGACGACGTGCTCGGCAACCGCTTGTACGATCCCAGCATTCGCGTCCACGTCCCGCGTACGATCATGCACTTCCCGCCGGAGCAGGCTGCGACGATTCTGCTGCACCACTTCGAGCGCGAGACGGAGAGCTCCGTGCGCTATCGCATCCTGCGTGCGCTGGGACGCCTGCGCTTCGACAACCCCGATCTGGAGCTGGATGAATCGGTGCTGCGCGACGCGCTCGACGGCGCACTGCGCAACATCTTCCAGCTGCTCGATTGGAAGCTGAACCTGGCCGAGGGCGCGCGCCGCCAGCCGGAGCGCGCCACACCCGTGCAGGGGCTCATCGTCTCGCTGCTCGATCACAAGGCGGCGCTGGCGATGGAGCGTCTCTTCCGTCTGGTGGGATTGCTCTTCCCGGGCGAAGACGTGCGCACGCTCTATCGCGGCTGGCGCAACCCGAGCCGCACGACACGCGACAGCAGCCGCGAGATTCTGCAGCACCTGCTGCAACCGCCGCTGCGCGAGCCGGTCCAAGCTCTCGTCGACGACATCGACGACGCCGAAAAGATCGCACGCGCCGGCCCGTTCCACGCGCCCGTCCGCGTCGACTACGAGACGCTGCTGGAGAATCTGCTGGCGACGGGGGGCGTCGGCATGCGCTGTCTCGTGGTCTACCATGTCGGCGAGATGCGCATCCACTCACTGCGGCAAACGCTCGAGAAGTTGCCGTCCGATCTTGCCGGGCTCGTCGCCAAGTCGGTGGACCGGACGTTGGCGCTTCTCGACGCCGATTCGGAGAAGGTGGCCGATGGAGGGTAAGATCCAATACGTCAGTCCGTTCAAGCGCGCCCTCTATCTGAAGCGCGTGGCTCCGCTGCGCAACCTCTCGCCAGATCAACTCGCGCTCGTGGCGCAGCAGGCACGCGAGCGCTTCTTTGCGCGCGGTGCCGTGATTCACCGTTCCGGAGACGCGCTCGACCGCTTTCACATCGTCGTCGATGGGCGCATTGCGGTGCGGAGCGCGGAGCATGGGGACACGACCTTGCGCGCCGAGGAGACGCTCGGTCTTCTGACGCTGCTGGCGCGTTGGCAAGGTGGACTCGACGCCGTGGCGGACGTCGACACGCGCACGCTCGAGATCCATGCAGACGACCTCTACGAAGTCTTCGAGGATCACTTCACGATCTTGCACAACGAAATCCGCACGCTCGCGTCTCGCACGCTCGAGATCCGCAAGAACACACCGACCGGGGCTTACTTTGCGCCGCGTGGGCAAGACGCCCCACCCCCGGAGCGCGAGCTGGATCTCATCGATCGCCTGCAGTACCTGAGGCGCGGCCCGATCTTCCGCAACGCCAACATCGACGTCCTGCTCGAGCTGGCAAACCGCACGCAGGAGGCGCACTTCGAGCCCGGTGTCACACTGTGGGAGGTGGGCAACCCCTCCGGTTACCTGTACGCACTCGTCTCCGGAAACGTGCGCTGCACGCTTCCGGATGGCGGTTGGTTCCGGTGCGGTCCGGGTTACCCGCTCGGGAACCTCGAATCGCAGTGTGGTGCACCGCGCTGGTACGAGGCGGTGACCGAGACGCCGGTCGTGGCGATGCGCAACAAGACCGACACCTTCCTCGATATGCTCGAGGATCATTTCGAGATGGCGCGGGAGTTTCTCGCCGCGATGGCGACGGGTCTGATCCGCATCCTGGTGGAAGAGCGCGAGCGCAAAGCGAATGAGGAGGGTGCGCGCGAGGCCGTCGGCGGCGACTGACTCACGGCAGTCGCAACGTCTGCAACGACGAAGCGGCGACATCCTCGCCGTCGCGCAGCGCCACGACACGCCACAGGATCGCGCGCGCCGGGGCCACCGGCTTCCACACCTGCTGCAGGTCGAGCATGACGGTGTTCTCCGTCCCCGCCGGGTGGCGGCTCACCTCCTGCATGTCGAGTGAGAAGAAGCGCACCTCGTAGGCGTTCGCATCGAGGAACGTGTTCCACTGCACGCGCAGCACCGATTCGACCGGATTCTCTGGATTCGGCTCGATCGAGCCGAGCACGTCGAGCGCCGAGACGGGGCGCGTGGTGAGGAAGGGGGTGCGCGGCTCGCGTGGGTCGAGGAGCGCGAGCAGCGTCAGGAGAAGCAGGAGCAGGAGCGGCACGAGCCACGGGCGGCGGGTCAGAAAGCCTCCGAGCGCTTGTTTGGGATCCACATGCACCCGGGCAGGTTCGCATACGATCCGGTTTGCCGGCAAGGTGCCGATGCCGAGACTCTGGAGTTCGAGCCCGTTGCCCGCGCGGTGGCCACGCCGTATGCTCGTGCAGCTCAAAACCCGCTGGAGAGCCGATGGCATCCAAGTCTCGCAGCATCCCCGCCACGCCCGATGCGCACTCCCGCAAGCGTGTGCACGAACTCGAATCGCACCCGCGCGTCGTGGCCGCGCTCGAGCTCCTGCGCCAACGTGCGGACGAGATCACCGACCTGCAGGAGGAGTTCGCACGCCTGCCATCGCCCGATCATCGTGCCGCGCAGCGCGCGCGCCTGCTCGAGCGCTTGCTGCAGGAGGCGGGCTTGTCTCGAGTGCGCGGTGATGCAGCCGGCAATGTGATCGCCACACTCCCCGGTGCCGATCGCCGCAGCGTCCTGTTGAGCGCGCACCTCGACACGGTCTTCCCGGACCTCGAGAAGATCGAGATCGAACGCGAGGGAACCGTCCTGCGCGGGCCGGGCGTCGCGGACGACGCGGCTGGTCTCGCGGCGATCGTGCACGTCGCCCGCGCGCTGCGCGAGGCGGAGGTGCCGTTGCACCACGACCTGGTTGTCGTGGGCACGGTCGGCGAAGAGGGGGAGGGGGATCTGCGCGGCGTGAAGCATCTCTTCGAGGCCGAGTATGCGCGCGAGCAGGTGGTGGCGTTTCTGACCCTCGACGTGGGCGCTCACCGGAGCTTTGTGCACGCCGGCCTCGGGAGTCGCCGCCTGCGCGTCACACTCGCGGGTCCCGGCGGTCACAGCTGGAGTGACTTCGGGCGCCCGAATCCGATTCACGCCCTGTCGCGCGGAGTGGCTCGCTTCCTCGACGCCGTGCCGCACCCGCGGAACGGGCGCAGCAGCTACAACGTCGGCACGATCGAAGGCGGACGCGGCGTCAACGTGATCCCGGAGCACGCGAGCGTGCGCGTGGACCTGCGCAGCGAATCGATCCAGGATCTCACCGCGCTCGAGCTGGCACTGCACGAAGCGTTGAAGGCTGGCGTCGAGTCGGAGCGCGACTGGAGTCGCGCCGAGTCGGAGGCGTTGAAGCTGCGCGTGGAGGTCATCGGGGATCGTCCCGTGGGAGTCACCGATCCCGACTCGCCGGTCGTGCGCGCCGCCGTGGCAGCCTTCGCGGCGCGCGACCTGCACGCTCGTCTGGCCCGCTCCTCCACCGACGCCAACGTCCCGATGAGCCTCGGCATTCCGGCTCTGGGGCTGCCGCACGGCGCGCGCACGCGGAACGCCCACAGCATGCAGGAGTGGTGCGACGTGCGCGAACGGCAGCCGGTTCTGGACGCCGTGCTGCTCACCGTCGTGGCCCTGAGCGCAGCGGGCGGGCCTGGTTGACACCCCTCGGAGCTTCTGTTTACTGTGGATTGCTGCGGGTCCATCACCCGATGCCGTCCGGAGCGCGGCCGGGTGCAATTCGAGCTTCGCCGGAGAGATGCCCGAGTGGCTGAAGGGGCTCGCCTGCTAAGCGAGTGTAGGGTGAAACCTACCGAGGGTTCGAATCCCTCTCTCTCCGCCAGCGTGTTGCAGCACCGGAGCTGCTGCGGCGATCGAGACGACCGTCACGCGCGCCCATAGCTCAACTGGATAGAGCGTCTGACTACGGATCAGGAGGTTGGGGGTTCGACTCCTCCTGGGCGCGCCACATGCACGGGCCGGCAGCAGGCTGCCGGCCCGTTCCACATCGAAGAATCCAGCGCTCTCGAACCTGGAAAGAAACGGGGAAGCGTGTCTCTCGATTGGGAAGCCACGGTCAGCGAGCTGGCCGAGGATCACCGCTCACCCTCGAGCGCTCTGGCCACGCGCGCGGCCGAAGTCTTGAGCGAGGTGGCGTCGGACGATCCGGAGATGCTCGCCGAGGCGGCGCGCGCCGTGGTCCAGGCACAGCCGTCGATGGCGGCGGTGGCCAACGTGGCCAACGTGGCGTTGCGCGTCGTCGAGACGCTCGGGCTGGCGTCGGTTTCCAAGGCACTGGAATCGCTGCAGGAGGGGATCACGGCGGACCTGCGCGATGCTGCCGCGGCCATTCGCGAGCGCGTCGACGCTCCGGTGCGAGTCGTCACGACATCTGCGAGCGCTGGTGTGGTCGAGACGATCCAAGTCTTGCGGCGCGCCAACCTGCTGCGCGGCGTCGTCTGCGGCGAATCGCGTCCGCTCCTCGAGGGTACGGCGCTGGCGCGCTGGTTCGTGGAGCAAGGGGTCGAGACCACCCTCGTTTCCGATGCCGGTCTCTGCGAGCAGCTGACCGCGGACAGCATCTTTCTGGTCGGCGCGGATGCCATCCTGCCGCGTGCCGTCGTGAACAAGCTCGGCACGCGCGTCTACGCCACCTGGGCCCAGCTGGCCGGCGTGCCACGTTTCGTCGTGGCGTCGCGCGACAAGATCTTCCCGGCCGAGCTGGCGCCCCGTTTCAGCAACCCGCAGCGCCCGCGTGAGGAGTTGCTTCGCGATCCGCCTGCGGCGCTTCACGTGGTGAACCGCGCCTTCGACCTCACGCCCCGGGAGATCTGGAGCGAGATCTTCGTGGGCCGGCACCCGGCGGCGGTCGCCGAGGGGCGTGGCGACCACGCGCTCGCGCGCGGTTTGCTGCAGCTCGTGTCCGATTCGGCCTGAGAGCGCCTCCGGGCCGCCCGGGTGGCCTCGTTCCAGCTCGCGCTGGAGGCCCGAAACCCGTTGCCGCCGGGCCCAGGCTCGCTTAAAGTCCGCTGGGAGCCGTCCCCCCGAAGCCCCCCTTTTTGTGCGAGAACAGACCGACACGACGCCAGGGAACGGGGTGATTGCTGCCCTGGACTGGTGCTGCCGGTGGCCACGCTTCGCCAGCCGAAGGGGTCCTTTTGATGCACGTTCAACTGAAGCGAGGAAGTCTCGGCCGCCTCCGAACGCCGCTTCTGTGTGTTCCGCTCCACGAAGGGGAGTCCGTCCGACAGGGGGCCTTGGCGGAGCTGGACAAAGCCTGTGGTGGCCAGATCTCGGCAGCCACCCGCGCGGGCGATTTCACCGGCAAGCTCTGGAGCCAGGTGACGCTCTACAACTCGAAGCCGGCGGGGCCGCGCCGGATCCAGCTGCTCGGCGTCGGCAAGGCCGGATCGATCGATCTGGAGCGCATGCGACAAGCCGCGGCGCGCGCCGTCGCCAAAGCGGTCGAGCTGCACGCGCGTGAGGTGAGCATCCTCTTCCCACGCAACAGCACCTACGACGATGGCCATGTGGCACAGGCGCTCGCCGAGGGCAGCGTGCTCGGCGAGTACCGCTTCGACAAGTACCGCACCGAGAAGGAGAACCACTCGGAGCTCGAGAAGGTGTCGTTGATCGCCGTGGAGCGCGTCGACCGCAGTGCCGCCGCCGGCGGTGTCGAGGATGGGGAGATCCTCGCCGACGTCGTGCGCAAGACGCGCGACATGGTGAACGCGCCGGCCAACGAGCTCACGCCCACCGAGATGGCGGCGCGGGCGGCGAAATCGGCGCGTGAGTTCGGCTACCGTTGCCGCATACTGGAGCGCCGCGACATGGAGCGGCAGAGCATGGCGGGGATGCTGGCGGTTTCGGCCGGGAGCGATCAGCCGCCGAAGTTCATCGTCCTCGAGTACGAGGGCGCGGGACGGCGCGCGCCACGCTACGTGTTCGTCGGCAAAGGTCTCACGTTCGACGCCGGTGGCATCTGCATCAAGCCGGCACCGAAGATGGACGAGATGAAGGGGGACATGGGGGGCGGGGCTGCGGTCATCGGTGCGCTGGAAGCGGCTGCTCGCCTGGAGCTGCCGGCGCGTGTCGTGGGGCTCGTCCCCTGCTCGGAAAACCTGCTCGGCGGAAGCGCCTACCGTCCCGGCGACATCTTGAGCATGGCAAACGGCACCACGGTGATGATTGAGAACACCGACGCCGAGGGGCGACTCATTCTCGCCGATGCTCTCTTGTACGCGCAGCGCTACAAGCCGCAGGCGATCGTCGACCTGGCCACTCTGACGGGGGCTGCCCTCATCGCGCTGGGACAGGTGGCGACGGCGGTTCTCGGCACGGATCGACAGCTCGTCCACGACCTGAAGAAGGCGGGGGAGCGCAGCTTCGAGCGCCTGTGGGAGCTGCCGCTCTGGGAGGAGTTCGATGAGCTCATCCGTTCTCCCATCGCCGACATCAAGAACAGTGGCGGCAAGCATGGTGGCACAATCACGGCGGCCGCCTTCCTGAAGCACTTCGTCAAGGACACGCCCTGGGCCCATCTCGATATTGCCGGCACTTCGTACCTCGACAAGGCGGAGGGGTACCGTCCGCAGGGTGGCACCGGCGTCGGAGTGCGGCTCCTCATCGAGTATCTGCGTGGTCAGATCGAGTACGAGTCCGACGCAGATGCCGACGTAGAATGAGCGTGACGGGTATCGAAGCCTACCTGCGCCGGGCTCCCAAGGTCGAGCTGCATGTGCACCTCGAGGGTGCCCTCCGCCCGGAGCGACTGCTGCGCATCCTGCGCCGCCACGGAACGCACCGCGAGTACCAGCGCCCTGAAGACCTCGCCTGGCTCTACCAGCATGATGACCTCGCTGCCTTCCTCGATCATTTTCGCTTTGCCGTGACGCAACTCCAGGATGTGCAGGACGTGCACGATGTGGCGCACGACCTGTTCGAGTCGCTCGCCTCGCAAAACGTGGTCTACGCCGAGGTGCTCTTCTCTGCGGCGATCTTCGTGCGCCAGGGGATGGCATGGGAGGAGCTGCTCGCAGCGGTCGAAGAGGCTGCGCGTGCCGTCGCGCTCGAAATCAAGATCGTCGTCGATCTCGTTCGCAACTTCGGGCCGGAGTTCGCGGAGCAGCAGGTGGAGACGTTGGCGAGACTGGGACGCGAGAGCGTGGTGGGGATCCATCTGGGCGGGGACGAGCCGGGCTTCCCGGCGTCGCTCTTCACGCGAGCCTATCAGCTCGCGCACGAGGCGCGGCTCGGGCTCGCGGCGCACGCGGGTGAGGGAGTGGGCGCCGACAGTGTGCAGCAGGCGCTGGCGCTGGGTGTGCAACGCATCGGTCACGGCATCCGCTGTCTCGAGTCGGAGAGCGTCGTCGAGCAGCTGCTCGAGCGTGGCACGCTTCTGGAGGTCTGTCCGACGAGCAACGTGCAGACGCGGGTCGTCCCCGGCTTGCGCACCCATCCGCTGTCGGAGCTCCTGCGTCGCGGCATTCGCGTCGCGCTCGGCTCCGACGACCCGAGCTTCTTTGGGACCGACATCACGCGTGAGATGCAGATCGCGCACGACGTGCTCGATCTCCACCTCGCAACGTTGGATCGCATGATCGACGACGCGATGCAGGCTGCTTTTCTGCCGGAGGCGGTCAGGCGGGAACGGCTGGAGGCGATGCGGCGTGAGCGCGCGGGGTTGCGTGGCGAGCTCGGGCTTTGAGGCTTCGATTCGGTGCAGGGGCTCTGCGATTCCTCCCCGGCGCTTCGGACAATTCGGGCGGGGGATGGTTCGCGGTCGTGGCGGCCATCGCGGCCCGCCCTCATCACTGGTCGCGCTGGGGGAGAATCGCAGAGCCCCTGTCGCTCGCAGACCACGCGTTCAGGGGCGCGGCGTGCGGTAGCCGGCAGGCGGTGTCAGGGGGCGAAGAACTCGGAGATGAACTTGGCGAGGAGGCCGAGGCCGCCGATGACGGCTCCGGTGGCGGCAACGGCGCTTGGAATGCCGACGTAGGCGCCGGCCTCGGGACCCTCGATGGCGTCCTTCTCGGACGGCGCGAGGTTGGCCACGTCGTTCGGGTCGGCCTCCTGGAGCAGTCGCTTGGAGTCGGAGCCGGCCGGGATGTCGCCGTACGGGAACCAGCCGTATCGATCCAGCTGCTCTGGATCCAGCAGATTCGCTGACTCTCCTAGAAAAAGAGTGGGGTCTCTGTCGTAAACCCTTGTCAATTGAGAGGCTGCGAAGCGGCCATCGGGCGTGAGCACGAGCTCGAACGGAAGCGGAGCGTGGCTGGCAGGGGTGCCGCCGGCCGCGTGGACGAGGCCGGTCGGCAGGATCGCAGACGTCACAATCGCGGCGAGCGCGACGCAGAGCACCGATCGAGTGCTTCTTGCCCACTGCGCAGCGCCTTGTCGTCCGTCGTTGGGTCTCATGGATCCCCTTTGACCCTTCGCGTCTGGTCGCCGCGAGCGATAAGCGCGCCATCCTGGTTCCCAAGCATACACCGGATCACCCGCTCGCGCCTCTGCCGACGTCGCTTGCGACTCGACACACATCGTGCTATCCAGGGAATCGCTCCCAGCGCTGCTCGGAGCAAGTGTCACAAACGCAAGCTGTTGCAATCGACAGCCGGAAAAGCACTCGAGGAGGGTTGCCGATGTCACGCCACGCGCTCGCAGCAGGATGTGCGGGGCTGCTCCTGGGGATTCTGGGATGCGGGGGGACGAGTGGGACTCTTCAGCACCCCCTGACCAACCAGCTGGATCCCGGCTACGACGCGCTCACCATCAAGACACTCGCGGCACTGCCGTTCGCGAGTGACGTCGCCGAAGACGAAGACCCGGATCAGATCGCGGCGGGAATGCTGGAATCGAAGTTCTACCCGGAGCTCAACCGCAGCAGCGGTTTCACGATTCTCCCCGCCTCCGAGGTAGGGCGCGTAATCGAGGAAGAGGGCATGAGCGATCGGATGCGCTCCTTCTACAGGAACTGGATCTCCGACCAGCAAGACACCGACGAGCAATTCCTGCGTGACGTCGCCGACCGTTTGGAGGTGCACGCGATCGTCGTGGGTGCGGTCGACGTCTGGTACCAGGAGCCGGTCGACATCACGCAGGAGGGGAAGGCGCGCACACAGGTGGGCGTGCTCATTGGCCTCTTCGAGGGTTCGAGCGGCAAGCGCTTGTGGTTGGGTCGCGACGAGAACTACAAAGACGCCGTGCGCTACCCGGGTCCCGGACAGCTCAGCTCGTCGCAGATCGAGCGCACGCGTGAGCGCACGAACGTGCGCACCGCGGGCGGGGTGTATGCGCCGCCCGACTACAGCGAGGTCGTGGACCTCGTGGTCGACGCGCTGATTGAAGCCTTTCCGCCCGCCTCGCCCTGAGGCGCGCGAGCGCAGCTCGACCGAGTTCGTGGCAGACGCCACGGCCGCGGCGCCGGTTGCGGTTGGCACTCGAGGAGCGGGATGTTCGACGTCGATCACGAGCACTGGATGCGGATCGCGCTCGACGAGGCGATGCGTGGCGCCGAGGAGGGAGAAGTTCCCGTCGGCGCTGTCGTCGTCTTCGAGGGCCGCGTCCTCGGCCGCGGCCACAACCGCACCGTGGCGACGCACGATGCCACGGCGCACGCCGAGGTGCTGGCGATCGGCGCCGCGGGCGAGGCGCTCGGCGATTGGCGTCTGGCCGGTGCCGATCTCTATGCCACGCTCGAGCCGTGTGCCATGTGTGCCGGGGCCATTCAGCTCTCGCGCCTGCGCCGTGTCATCTTCGGGCCGCGCGATCCGAAGTTCGGCGGCTGCGGCTCGGTCGTGGACGTCTTGCAGCAGCCGCGTTTGAATCACCAGGTCGAGATCCTGGAGGGTGTGCTGGCGGATGAGAGTCGCTTCGTGTTGCGGCGTTTCTTCCAGGAGCTGCGCAAGCAGGGGCGCGAGGCGGCGGTCGTCGATCCGTTTCCCGACGATGGGGATGCTTGAAGCGAGGACGCCGGCTTGGCGCACGCCCTCCCGTTTGCTACTGTCCCCTATCGGGAGAGATGCGAGAGTGGCTTAATCGGCACGGTTGGAAACCGTGTGTGCGGGAAACCGCACCGAGGGTTCGAATCCCTCTCTCTCCGCCAGTTTGAAACATGCTCCCGTGTGGTGCGGGAGCATGTTGTGCCTTTCGGGCGGATTCGCCGCAGTTCGGTGGCCGCTCGCCGTATGGCCGATCGTCTCTGCTCACGCTTTTT
>CP070763.1:1143350-1229234 GCA_020349025.1 Candidatus Latescibacterota bacterium
TTCCTGCTATGCGTCGGCCACCTGCACGATCATATCGAACGTCACTTCGGAGATGGATCTCGTTGGAACGTACAAATTCACTACTCGATCGAAAGCACACCCCTCGGCACCGGCGGCGCACTCAAGAACGCGGAATCGCAGCTGCACACCAGTTTTCTGCTGCTCAACGGCGATTCCTGGTTCGATCTCGACGTCGGGACTTTTCTCACCTTCCACGCGGCGCGCCGCGCCGCAGACCCACTCTACGCGGGGTCTCTCGCGCTGGCACGAGTCGACGACTCACGAGCCTACGGCTCGGTGCAGATCGATTCGCGGCATCGAATCGTCGACTACGCAGAGAAACGCCAGTCGGCGTCGCCCTGGATCAGCGCCGGAATCTACGTCTTGGAGAGCGATCTCTTCCAAGCATTACCGGTCGAACGACGCGTTTCGCTCGAGCGCGACGTCCTACCACAGATCCTGCAGAGCGGGCGGCGCCTCTACGGCCATCCCGCCGAGGGCTACTTCGTCGACATCGGCACACCCGTCGGTTACCAGGATTTCCGAAGTTTCGTCGCAGGGAGGCGTAATGATCATCCGCAGTAAGGCGCCGCTTCGAATCAGCTTTGCAGGCGGGGGCACCGATATTTCGCCGTACATGGACGAATACGGCGGCATCGTCCTCAGCGCCACCATCGACAAGTGTGCCTACGGTTCCCTGCAAACTCGCGGTGACTCGAGCATTCGCGTACAGTCTCTCGACTACGACATCATCGCCAAGTACAACTTGGAACAGGCACTCCAGTACGATGGAGAGCTCGATCTAGTCAAAGCAGTCGTCAACAATCTCAACGGCACGAGCAAGACCGGGCTCGATTTCTTCATTCACAGCGATGCCCCACCGGGATCTGGCCTCGGTTCCTCGTCGACAATGGTCGTTGCGCTCATCGGATTGCTCAAGCATTGGCATCGCTTACCGCTGACGAACTATGAAATGGCCCAAGTCGCATACAGCATTGAACGTGAAGAACTCGGGATCAGCGGCGGCATGCAGGACCAGTACGCCGCGGTCTTTGGTGGCTTCAACTTCATTGAATTCAAGCCAGCGGCGGTCATCGTCAATCCGCTTCGAATCACCGACGAGATCATCAACGAGCTCGAATACAGCCTGCTGCTGTGCTATACGGGGCAAACTCGACTCTCCTCACACATCATCGAGTCACAAGTCACATCGTACGAGAAGAAGGAACGCAGCGTGCTCGATGCAATGAGCGAAACGAAAGTCATAGCGATCGAGATGAAAGCCGCCCTTCTGCAAGCACGACTTCGCGACTTCGGGCACTTGATGCATGACGCTTGGCTGAACAAGAAGTTGATGGCCCAGCGGATCACAAACCCGGACATCGACGCCCTCTATCAAACAGCGCGCGCACATGGAGCGCTTGGCGGCAAGATCCTCGGCGCTGGCGGCGGCGGCTATCTGCTCCTGATGTGCGAGTTCGGTCGTAAACACATCATTGCGAGGAAACTCGAGGAGATGGGCGCCCAAGCCGTGGATTTCCACTTCGTCGAGCATGGCCTGCAGACATGGGAGGTTGCCGCGTGATCATGCGCGACGGGACAAACGCCTTGGGCTCGCAGATTGCAGCCCAGATCCAGGAGAGCATCGAGGTCAAACAACGCACGCTCGACCAACAGATCGCCGTGCTGACTCGCGCGGCCGAGATTCTGATCGCCGCTCTGCGAGCGGGTCAACGCGTGCTCTTCTGTGGCAACGGCGGCAGCGCCGCGGATTCGCAGCATATTGCTGCCGAGCTCGTCGGGCGATTCCGGCGCGAGCGCGCTGCACTCCCCGCAATCGCGCTGACGACCGATACCTCGATTCTGACGGCGCTCGCCAACGACTACAGCTATGCGGATGTCTTCAGCCGCCAGGTGGAGGCACTGGGCCGTCCCGGCGACGTTCTTGTAGGCATCAGCACGAGCGGGAACTCGCCCAACGTCCTTGCGGCGGTGCGTACGGCACAGGCGATCGGCATGGCCACGATCGGGCTCACAGGTGAAGCAGGTGGTGAGCTGAGAGAGAACGTCGACGTGTGTTTTTGCGCACCGTCGACCAGCACCTCCCACATTCAGGAAGCACACATCACGGTCGCGCACGCGCTCTGTGAACTCATCGAGCGGGAGCTCTTCGAAGTTGTCAGCGTTCATGACAATGGACATCACAACAACGGTGGTGGCACGAATGACAGTAATGGGAACGCGCAGCGTATTCCTGGATCGTGACGGAACGATCAACGTCGAGAAGCACCATCTTCATCGTGCGGATCAGATGCAGCTGATCGCGGGTGCCGGCGAAGCGATTCGACTGTTGCATCGCGCACGGTTGAAGGTGGTCGTGGTGACAAATCAGTCCGCAATCGGACGGGGCCTGCTTTCGCTGGACGAACTCAGGCGTATTCATGCGGAAATGTGCGAACAGCTCCGTCGCGACGCCGCAGGCATCGACGCCATCTATTCCTGTCCGCATCATCCATCGGCAGCCGTCGGGCGCTATCGTGTCGAATGTGGCTGCCGAAAACCACAGCCCGGCGCCCTCTACCGCGCCTCACGTGATCTCGGGATCGACTTGAGCCGATCGTTCCTTGTTGGCGACAAAATCAGCGACCTCGAGGCAGGGAGTGCCGCGGGATGCACCACGATCCTGGTCCGCACCGGGTACGGAAGAGACTCCGAGCGCCAGTTGTTGCATCGGAAGAACCAACCCGACCACGTGGCCGAGAACATCTTGGAGGCTGCACATTGGATTCTCGCACGACTGACCATCACACCGTCACGAAGATCCGACGTGGCGTGAGAAAGCGCGCCGAGCGGAGACGTGTTCTTTTCTGGAGTTTGTTCGTCGCAACAATCGGAGCGGTCTTTCTCCTGCTCGCCACGTTGCGCTTGATGCTCAGCGTTCCGCAGCCGACGATTGTCGTTGCCGCGGGGATCTTCACGGCTTGCGCGCTTCTCTTCTCGGCTGTGAATGCGCGTGCGCGCCGGCTCGCGACCGGCCGCATCGTAGGCTTGCTCTTTGGCTGGGTTGTAATCTGCGCCCTCCTCTTCGGTACGACGTTCTGGCTCGATCGGGCGGGCTGGATCTGGTATCAGCTCACGGGCTACAACCTCACGTTGCCGGAAGACCGCTCGCTATTCGTCGACGTGCCGATCACCACGTTTCTGCGTGAGCACCCGATGTTCGAAGAAGACCCTGAACGCGTCGGTGCAGTACACCTCGAACGCGGCATCCACGTCATCGATCGTACCGTGGTGGTGCCGCGTGGTACGACGTTGACGATTGCCGCTGGAGCCACGCTGCGGTTCAAGCATGGCTGCTCGCTGATCTCGTACAGCCCCATCATCGCTCGCGGCAGCGAAATCGAACCGATTCTCTTCACCGCGGAGAACCGTTTTCTCAAATGGGGCGTCGTGGGTGTCGTGGGACCTGGGCGCTCGCTGTTCGAGCACGCGCGCTTCGAACATGGTCGCCAGGCGCGTGTGAACGGCCTCGACTTTTTCGGCGGCCTCTCGCTCATCGGTGTCGACGTTGAGATCCACAACTGCGAGTTCGTACGCCTTTGCGGCAAAGATGCCGTGTATGTTCGCAGCGGCAACGTGTCGATTCGGGACAACGTGGTCACGAACGCGTTTCGTGATGGGCTCGACCTGGAGAGCAGCGATGGCGAGATCCGCGACAACCGCTTCGTCAACTGTGGCGACGAAGGGATCGATCTCAGCCACAACGGCGACCTCATTGTGGTGGACAACGTGATTCTGGACCCACGAGGCGGGAAGATCGGCGCGGACGTGGGCCTTGAAGGGATCAAGGCCACCAACACGCTCGGATACACACGCGAAAATTGAACGCCGCGTCTGAAGTTGGGAGGCCACATCATGCGCATTCTTCACATCACGCCTTCTATCCAACACCCGACGATGCGCGGCGCGGATCGACACTACCACTTCATTCGCGAACTCTCCCGACGCCACAGCATCACACTGCTCTCACTGACTCGCGAGCCGATGACACGAGCAGCGGCGGATGAGCTGTCGCAGTACACGGAACGAATCCTCACGTTTGCGACACATGGTGCCGCAAAAACGACCGCAAGCGATCGGTTGAAACGGCTCCTCGGTAGGCGCGTTCAGAATGAGCTCAGCGTGCGCCAGGCCGCATCGCGCATGCGGCGTGCATTCGACACGTTGGTACGCTCCGAGCCCTTCGATGTCGTCCTGTTTCACGGCAAGCACCTGCTCTCCGTGATCGACGACACACGCGGGCTGCCGCTCGTGATCGACTTCTGCGATGCCACGTCGATGCGCATCGGAACCACGATGCGCTTCGCGAAGTTGACGCGCCTGCCGTTGCTGACTGCCCGCTATCTGCAGGTGAAGGGGATCGAGAAGCGACTGCTGAAACGGAGCCCGCACCGCGCTTTCATCAGCGCGCGCGACCGCGATGCCGTTCTGGGACGCAGCTCGGGCGCGATGGTCGTAGCGAACGGTGTCGACCGCAGCTATTGGCACCGCCAACGCGGCAGCCGACCACGCGACCACTGCATCATCTTCACGGGTGTCATGGACTACGCACCGAACGAGGACGCTGCATTGCTGTTGATCGAGAAGATCGTGCCGCTCATGCGGCGGGCGATCCCCGATCTGGAGGTTGTGATCGCGGGACGCGATCCATCAATGCGACTTCAGGAGAGAGCTCGCAATGTGCCCGGTGTGCAAGTCACCGGTTTCGTCGAGGACATGCGCCCCTATCTGGAGCGTGCCGCCGTCTTCGTCGCCCCGTTGCGATTTGCCGCCGGTATGCAGAACAAGGTTCTCGAAGCCATGGCGATGCAGATGCCAGTGGTGGCGACGCCGGTCGTTGCGGATGGTCTGCGGACAGGCTCCGAGGACGCACCGGTGCGGGTCGCGGACGACATTCTCGAATTCGCCGAAGCAACGGTGCATCTTCTGAAGCATTCAGCCCAACGCGACGCAGTCGCGATGCAGGCCCGCCGTTTCGTGGAGAAACACTTCAGCTGGAAGAACAGCGCTCGATTGCTCGAGCAGATGTGCCTGGCTGCCGCCGGTCAGGCCGAGCCGGCGTTCGAGCGCCAGGCCACAGCGGTGGAGGCGTCACGTGACCGAGCCGCGTGAGCTGGAGGGCAGCCATCGATGAGGGTCGCGAACCGGATTCTCCAGGAGCTTTTCGGGGAGCTCGATCGACAGGGCGTGGGGTATTGCCTCCTGCGCGGCTTCGACGAGCTCGTGGAGCTCCGCTCCGTTCAAGAGGTGGATCTGCTCGTTTGCCCCGAGGATCGCTGGCTCTTCATCCAAGTGGCCTCGAGCCTCGGTTTCCGGGATTGGCCCGCGTGGGGACACGCTCCGCACCGCTTCTTCCTCTTCTACGATGCTACGGAAGACAGCTGGGTCAAGCTCGACATGGTGACGACGCTGCGCTACGGCGCCCCGATCCGTTGCCTGGAGGTGGATCTCGCCAACACCTGCCTCCTGCGGCGCCGGCGCGACGG
This sequence comes from Candidatus Latescibacterota bacterium, assembly GCA_020349025.1. Classification (GTDB taxonomy): domain Bacteria; phylum Krumholzibacteriota; class Krumholzibacteriia. Next base: position 1,148,897 of record CP070763.1, read on the forward strand.
CCCGATCTGGATTCCGTCTCCCGAGGACGAGATGCTGGCGCTGCTGCTCCACTGCATCCTCGACAAGAAGTGCTTTCGCGAGGCGCATCGGGCGCGCCTTGCAACCTTGTGGCTGGAAGTGCGCGGGGCACCGGATCGCTATCTGCGTCTCGTGTATCTGCTGGAGCTCCACCTCGGGGCCTACGCGCGCAGCGTGATCGAGATCGCGCTGGCGAGTGGAGACTGGCAGAGTATGCAGGAGCTGCGTGAAGACCTCGCACGTGCATTCTTCCAGCGCCGACCGGCGCAGGCGGCATGGCGCCTCCTGACGACTTGGTGTTTGCGTCGACTCAGACGCTTGCTCTTCCTTACGCGGCGCCATGCCGTCGGCACGGTGCTTCTGGCTCCGGATGGCGGCGGCAAGAGCACGCTGGCGACAGCGCTGGCGCACGATCCCTTCCTTCGAGCCCGCGTCGTCTACATGGGAGCGAACCACGCCGAGGCGCGGGCGATGCATCTGCCGCTCTCCGCGTGGCTGCAGCGTCAGGTGCGCGCGGGTGGGCCTTTTCCGCGGCGACAGGGAATCGGCCTCGTCTACACCATCCATCGTCTGCTGGAGGAGTGGGCACGTCTCGGGATCGGTGAGGTGCAGCGCGTGCAGGGACGCTTCGTCGTCTACGACCGCTACTGGTACGACACGTACCTCTCGCCGCGCGCCGGCAGCTGGCGCTTGCGGCTGCGCCGCTGGCTTCTGGCGCGAACGACGCGGGTGCCCGACCTCGTCCTGCTCCTCGACGCGCCGGGGGACGTCCTGCACGCTCGCAAGGGCGAGCACACCCCGGAGTTCCTGGAGGCGCAGCGCCAGGTGCTCCACAGCGTCGTCAGTCGAGTTCCACAGAGTGTCACCCTCGACGCGACGCGCGGCGCCGATGCCGTGCGCCGCATGGCCGTGGCGCTCATCTGGAGGCGCTACTGCGGTGCCGGCACGGGCTCTGGCGACGATGTGACGGAGGGGGAAAACGCGCTCCTGTCCGGCGAAAATCGCGCTGCGGCAAACCGCCCACTGAAAGGGGCAGCAGGGTAGCACCGTGCTCTCGCAATGACATTCGTTCGCACTGTCGCGAAGCACGGCGAGGGTACGACCCCGACATGATATCATTATCTGAAGATTGGATTCTGGCGAGATGCTGGAGGCATCCTGAACTGCAAGCCGGGCACGGCGCATCGACGCTGGCTCCGGGACGTGATTCTCCGACGACATGCTGCGTATCTTGACCTATCACCGGATCGCCGAAGCTTCTCGCGATCCGCACCTGAACCCGCGTCTCATCAGCGCCACCCCCGAGGTGTTTGCGGCTCAGATGCGCCACCTGGCCGAGCAGTATCAGGTGGTGCGGCTCACCGAGGTGCTGGAAGCTGCCGTGGCGGGAAAGCCGCTGCCGAAGCGCGCGGTCCTGATCACCTTCGACGACGCGTATCGTGACTTCCTCGAAGTCGCGTGGCCGATCCTGCAATCACACGGTCTGCCCTCCGTTCTCTTCGTCCCGACGGCGTATCCCGACCACCCCGAGCGTGCCTTTTGGTGGGATCGACTCTACCGCGCCTTTGCCGACCCCGCGTGCACGAGACTCGAATCGCCCGAGCTCGGGACGCTGTCGTTGCTGACGCGTCTCGAGCGGCTCTCCGCTCTCCGCAGCGCCAGCAACCGCTGCAAAGAGCTCGAGCACGACAAGGCGATGGATCTGGTCGACGAGCTCTGCGACCAGCTCGGCCACGAGTCGCAGCCGTACCGCAGCGTCCTCGATTGGAACGAGCTGCGCTGCCTCAGCCGCGAAGACGTGACGCTCTGCGCGCACACCACATGGCATCCACTGCTCACCCGCGTGCCTCACGAGCGCGTCTGGTTCGAGGTGATGCACTCGCAGAGGGACGTGCGTCGAGAGGTCGGCGAAGTCCTGCCGGTCTTCTCCTACCCGGATGGAGCGCACGACGACGACGTCGTGGAGACGCTGAGGCAACAAGGTTTCCTTGTCGCCGTCACCCAGCTCGACGGGCACAACGACCTCAGGCGTACGGATCCGTTGCGCCTGCAGCGCACCAACATCACGCCACGGACGACGTTGCCCTTCTTCAAGCTGAGACTTCAGAACTGGTTCACGCACATCGATCGCTGGCGTCATGGCCAGGGTCGTCGCTTCCCAGCACGAGGTACGGCTTCGTGACTCCCGTGTCAGCACGCATGCACACACTCGACCGCAATCGCGCCGAGCGCCCGGCACCGCCGAACGGGCGCATCGCGTACATCATGTCGCGCTTCCCGAAGATCACGGAGACTTTCATCCTCTACGAGATCCTGGCGCTCGAGGCGCAGGGCGTCGCGGTCGAGGTCTTTCCCCTGTTGCGCGAGCGCCAGCGCCTCACGCATCCGGAGGCGGCGGCCGTCGTTGAGCGGGCCCACTATCAACGCTTCCTCTCCTGGAAGATCCTGTTCGCGCACCTGTGGTTCCTGCTGCGCACTCCGCGCCTCTATCTGGCAACGCTCTTTGAAGTGCTCCGCGGTACGCTGGGTAGCGTCAATTTCTTCATTGGTGCAATTGGAATCCTGCCCAAATCGGTGCGCTTCGCCTACGAGATGCGAAAGCTGGGCGTGACCCACGTGCACGCGCACTTCGCCAACCACCCCGCCGTAGCCGCTCTGATCATCCACCGTCTGACGGGGATTCCCTACAGCTTCACCGCGCACGGGTCCGACCTGCACGTCGACCGGCGCATGCTCGAGCGCAAAGTGACGGCCGCTGCTTTCGCCATCACGATCTCCGAGTACAACAAAGAGCTCATGGTGCGTGAGTGTGGCGTCGCAAGCCGCGAGAAGATTCACGTCGTGCACTGCGGCGTCGACCCGAGCGTCTTCGTGCCACGTTCGAACGCCGGCACGAGCGCCCGGCTGCGCATTCTCTGTGTGGCTTCCTTCGAAGAAGTCAAGGGTCACCGTTATCTGTTGGATGCGTGCCGCATTCTGCGTGAGCGAGGCCACGATTTTCGCTGCGACTTCGTCGGTGACGGCCCGCGTCAGCGTGAGGTGGAGGCGCAGATCCAAAGAGATGGGCTGCACGAAAGCGTGATCATGCACGGTCCGCTGCTCCGGTCCGAGGTGAGCACCCTGATGGCCGAGTGCGACATCTTCTGCCTGCCGAGCGTGCCGACGCGACAAGGAAAGCGCGAGGGGATCCCGGTCGTTCTGATGGAGGCGATGGCGAGTGGCGTTCCCGTGGTTTCGTCCCGGCTCTCCGGAATCCCGGAGCTCGTGGAGGATGGAACCTGCGGCATCCTGGTGGAGCCCCGCGACAGCGTCGGTTTGGCCAACGCTCTGGAGAGGCTCGAACGTGATGCCCAGCTGCGTCGAAGGATGGGACAGGCGGGGCGGGCCCGGATCGAGTCGCAGTTCAACCTGGCCGTCAACGCCCAACGCCTGGCGCAGCTGTTCGCAACCAGCCAACGCGGCAACGGAATGACAAGCAGCACGCCACAACCGGGCGTCGCGAACCACGGAGGCGAGTTGGTCGAGGATGCTTGACGTGACGCGTAAAACGCGCTTCGCCCCAGGCAGCAATCTCAAAGGCGGAGTGACGGGTGCCAACTGGGCGCTGCTTCTCGATCGACTCGACCTCGGTCGCACCCTCTTTCTCGGTGCACCGTCGCCGGCGACGCTCTCGATGGTGGCGCCTCTCGCGGACGAGGTGATGGTGTGGGAGCCGCAGTCCGGGAAGCGGCGCGCCTTGCACTCGTGGGTGCAGGAAAGCGGCTATTGCAACATCTCGGTTTCGGACGAACCGCAAGTGGCCTGGCAGCTGGAGGAGCTGCAAGTCGACCTCCTGGTGCGCGGCAACGGGGGAAGCCGCCCGGCTTGGTGCCGCAGCAAGCTGCAGCGGCTCCTGCGACGGGGTGGCTGTTCCTACTTCGAAGCACGCGGCAGCCTGCGGCGCCGTGCACTCGGGAAACAGCTCGACCCCGCCATGCGCGCGGGCGCGCAGTGGCTATGGTTGACGCCGCTTCAGGGCGAAATCCAGTCGGCGGTTCCGCTCGCCGATCCACGCACCGAGCGCTACTTTTTGAAGCATGAGCTCACGGGGAGGAATCTGCACCTGCCCGGGCTCCGGAAGGCGGAACGTCTGATTGCGCGCAATGCAATGGGAGCCCGAATCGTCAGACGCTTCGGTGTCCTCCACGGCGGTGCACCTCGTCGTGGCGCGCCGCGGCCGCCTCTCTATCTGCGACGCTTGGCGCGTCTGAACGGGCTCGACTTCGACCGCAGCGGCTGGGGGTTGTGGGCGCGCGGTGAGTATCGGTCGCAGAAGGCGATCTTCTTTCTCTTCGAGGCTGGACAGGAGGCGCCGGAGTACGTCGTCAAGATGGTCCGCGACTCGGCCTTCAACGAGCGCCTCGAGAACGAGTACCGCGCACTCTCATTCCTGCGCGAGCTCGGGCCCGAGCACCGGCAGCATGTTCCTGGCGCCGCCTTCCTCGGCCATCCCGGCAACCTTGCCGTGGTCGGTGAAACCGCGATGCACGGCGTGCCGTTTCGGCAGCGCTCGGGCGGCAATGCCGGATGCCGCCACCTGCACGAGGCGGTGGAGTGGCTGACTGCCCTGGGCGCCGCGACGGCACGGCCGGTGTCGGGAGCTGTCGTGTCGGAGGCGATGCGAGATCTCCTCGAACGTTTCAGGAAGGTGTACCGTCCGGCGCCGCGCGAGCTGGTCTTCCTGGAGAAGCAGATCGAGCGACTTGCATCGAGCCCGCATCCCGTACCGATGGTTTTTCAACACGGCGATCCTGGGGTGTGGAACGTGCTCGTGCGCCCCAACGGACGAGTCGTATTCATGGACTGGGAGGCCGCGGAGCATCGTGGCATGCCGCTCTGGGACCTCTTCTACTTCCTGCGCTCCTACGCGCTGCTCAAACGCGTGCGTGGCTTGCAGCGGCGAGTGGATCTCTTCGCCCATCACTTCTTCGGTGACTCGCCGCTCGCGGCGACGATCCAACAGATGACGGCAGACTACTGTGGCCGCGTGGGCGTGCACGCCTCCCTGGTCGAGCCACTCTTCTACACATGCTGGATGCATCGTGCTTTGAAGGAATCGAATCGTCTGCAGCCGGAGCGACTCGCCTCCGGCCGCTTCCTCGGATTGCTCCAAGCCTGTGTCGAACGCCACGTGACACCCGGCCTGCAGCAACTCTTTGGAACTGAAGAAGCCGCAGCCTGAGAGATCGGAGACTTGAGGTGGAACCGGCACAACGACAAGACTCAGCGGCTGTCGCGACCGACGCGGCCTCACGACTCGCCGAGGTCGTGCGTCTGCCGGACCGTGGCACGGACTACGACCTCCACGGCATCGTCGGCATCCGACTGATCGACGCCACGCCCTCCGACGTCGCGGCGGTCGACCGTCAGCTGGGCCCCATCCGCCGTCGCCTGTCGCGCCAGCCGGACATCACCATTCGTTTCGTCGAACGCCTGCCGGAGCGGGAGACGGTGCGTCTGCTCGGCCTCGAGGAAGCAGGTTTCACATCCGAGCGCTTCCTGGTGCTGCGCAGCAAACACAAGTCGCGGGCCCGAGTGCAGGTCCGCTTCGAGCAGATCGGTGGCGGGTGCGAGATCGTCTGCGAATCGGGCCTGCTTGCCGTACCGCTTCTCATTCCGATCCTCAACCTGACCGCGCTCGCCAACGGCGCCTTGCCGCTGCACGCCGCAGCCTTCGACTACAACGACACGGGGATTCTCACGACCGGCTGGTCCAAGGGTGGAAAGACCGAGACGCTGCTCGCGTTCATGTCGCGCGGCGCGCGCTATGTGGGAGACGAGTGGATCTACATCAGCAACGATGGAACGCGGATGTTCGGGATCCCGGAGCCGATCCGAGTGTGGGATTGGCACCTCGACCAGCTGCCGCACTACCGTGCCCTGGTCGGGCCGGTGGAGCGCATGCGCTTGCGGCTGCTGCGGGCCGCGCGAGCCATCGAGCGCATCGTCGCGCGCGGTCCTGGCGGCAGCTTGCCACACCGTCGGCTTCTGCGCCGCGCCGGCCCTCTCCTCGCGCGCCAGAGCCACGTGGACATGCACCCCGAGAAGCTCTTCGGGCGCGAGCTCGGTCCCATGGTGACGCGGCTGCAGAAGGTGTTCCTGGTTGGTTGTCACGAGTCGGCCGACGTGAGCGTCCGTGCACTCGAGCCGCGCGAGGTTGCAGAGCGCATGGTCTTCTCGCTGCAGTACGAACGCCTCCCCTTCATGTCGTGGTATTACACCTTCCGCTTCGCGTTCCCGGAGGCGCGCAGCGAGTTGATCGAGAGCGCGGAGAACCTGCAACGCGAGCGCCTCCTGCGCGTCCTCGCCGACAAGGAAGCCTTCGGCCTCGACCACCCCTATCCGGTGCGGATCACATCGCTCTTCGATGCGATGGAGCCGCTGATCTAGCGCCGGCAACCCACCGACACTCATGGCGCAAAGCGCAACGCAAAAGCGGCGTCGACGCGCGCTTCTGCGAGATCGAGCAACTCGACCCCATCGAGAGAGGGCTTCGCAGCGTGCGACGTGGTTTCCGCTCCTTCCTTATGGAGGCCGAGCGCGCACCTCGACCACGACGTGGTTCGAAAGATGCAAACCGCTAAGACGTTTCACGCGAGCTGGTTTCGGGAGGTCCTCGTGGCAGGCGCGCGACCCTTGGTGGCGCGCCGCCGGGGTGCGAGGCCGTGGTGCGGAGGTTGGGGATGCGGATGCTGGCGATTGTGGCCGCGGTGGTGGCGTTTGGGTGCGCGGGATGTGATTGGGTGGTTGTGGATGGAGACGGGGAGCCGCAACCGCCACCGCAGGCGCCACCAGAGGACACGAACCCGCCCCCCGACGGACCTCCCGATCCGCCACCTCCCCCACCCGACGACACGACACCGCCTGTACCGACACTCGGGATCTGGCTCTCGCCGGAAGAGATCGCGCAGCTGCCGATGAGCGGCCGCGCCTGGGAAGCGCTGCAGCAGCGCGCCGACGCGGACGCCGGCACCCCGAACGTCAGCGACCAGAACCAATCGAACAACGTCGACGTGCTGGCGAAGGCGCTCGTTTACGCACGCACCGGTGAAGAGAGCTACCGGACCGAGGTGCGGCAGAACTGCATGGCTGCGATCGACACCGAGCTCGGCGGAAGGACGTTGGCGCTCGGGCGGGAGCTCGCCGCCTACGTCATTGCAGCCGACCTCGTCGGCTTGAGCGAGGCGGAGGATCAGACGTTTCGTGCCTGGCTGCGGCGCACGTTGACCGAAGTGCTCGACGGCCGCACGCTGCAGTCGACGCACGAAGAGCGACCGAACAACTGGGGAACGCATGCAGGCGCCAGCCGTGCCGCGGTTGCCGCCTACCTGGGCGACGCGGCCGAGCTGGAGCGCAGCGCCCAGGTGTTCCGCGGTTGGGTGGGAGAGCGCGAGTTCTACGCCGGCTTCGACTACGGCGATCTTTCGTGGCAGGCGAATCCACAGGCCCCGGTGGGGATCAACCCCGCGGGCGCCACGAAGCAGGGCGAGTCGATCGACGGCGCCATTCCCGACGACATGCGACGAGGCTGTGGCTTCCAGTTTCCTCCCTGTGGGACGGGTTACCCGTGGGAGGCCCTGCAGGGCGCCACGGTCATGGCCGAGATCCTCCACCGTCGCGGCTACGACGCCTGGAACTGGGGCGACCGGGCGCTGCTGCGTGCGGTGCAGTTCCTCTTCGAATTGGACCGCCGTTACGGCGGTTGGGGCGCCGACGGGGACGACGAATGGAACGTCTGGCTCGTGAACCACGCCTACGGCAGCGACTTCCCGACCGAGTCCCCGGCACGCTCCGGCAAGAACATGGGTTGGACCGACTGGACACACGCTCGCTGAGCGCTCCGCAGGACGCTCCGCCGCACGTCTTCCCATTCAGGGGCTTATGCCCCAATTCATGACCGCACTCGCCCCGAACCTCCCCGTTGCAGGAACGATCCACTCGTTTGTTCAGCGTCGAACAAGGCCCGCAAGTGAGGCCTTTGCGCCTCGCTGTGATTTCGGTAGACTCGAAATACTCAACGTGTAGACGCTGCAACGGAGCGCGCTTCGATTGAAGCGCGCTCCCAGCCTCCCGCCGGTCTGTGACAAGGATCACACTGTGGCCAAAACACTCCAGGAGTGGATCGATACCGACGTCCAGAGCGTCAAGGACCAACCGATGCGTTGGCTAGCGCAGCACTACTTCTTCCGTGATCCGATCCGCCCGATCTACTCGGATGCGTCGCTGTTCTTCGCACCCGCGGACGGGATCGTCCTTTATGCCTTACGCGTGCGAGCCGACGAGAGCATCGTCGACATCAAGGGGAAGTCGTACTCGCTAAGGGATGCGCTGCGCGACCCCACGTACGACCGCGACAGTCTCGTCATCGGCATCTTCATGACTTTCTACGACGTGCACATCAATCGGGTGCCTTACGCGGGCCGCTTGGCGTGGAAGGAGCTCGAACCGATCGACACGCACAACCTTCCCATGCTCGACATGGAGAAGAACCTTCTCGACGGGCTACGGATCGCCACCGAAGGCGCCAGCTACCTGCACCAGAACCAGCGCATGCTCAATCGCATCTACGCTCCCTCCCTGCGCCAGAACTACTACGTCTTGCAGATCGCGGATTACGACGTGGACTGCATCACGCCGTTCGAACTCAAGCAGAATCGTCACTTCGCCCAGAACCAGCGTTTCTCGCAGATCCGCTTCGGGTCACAGGTCGACCTGATCGTGCCGCTTTCCGACTCGCACCGGCTCACGGTGCTCGTCGATGTCGGCACCCATGTGGAGGCGGGCCTCGACCCGGTCGTCCGGGTCGATCCTCTTCTCTGACAGCGGCCCATGCGAGGCTTCATCACACCAACGAGAGGAACATCCAGATGCACACCGCCAAGGCCTTCAGCACAGAACCCCTCGGCATCGTCGCCACGGACGGGAGCCTGAACCCGAGCCGGCTGGAGAAACCAGCGTTCCTGCTGAACTTTCCCTTCTCCTACTCGGCGAGCGTCGCCAACAACGTGTGGATGGAGGAGATCGAGTCGGAAAAGCGCGAAGTCGACATGCGCAAGGCCGTGAAACAGTTTCTGGAGATCTACCACTTCATGGCCGCGGAGTCGTTGGTGTACATCCTGCCGGCACCCGCGAGCTGCGCACTGCAGGATCTCGTGTTCACCGCGAACCTGGGAATCGTGCTGGAGCACGTTCCTGGGAAGAACAGCGTCGTCGTTTCGAACTACGCCTCCGAGCCGCGCCTGCGCGAGACGGCATACGGAGTCAGCTTCTTCAAGTCGTTGGGTTACGAGGTGCATGTGGCTCCGCACCATTTCGAGGGGGAGGCGGAGTTGAAGCACCTGCACGACAACATCTACGTCGGCGGCTATGGCCAGCGCTCCGCGATCGAAGCCTACGAATGGATGGAGAGGAGCTTCGACATGCAGGTTGTCAAGGTGGAGGAAGTCGATCCCTACCTCTACCATCTCGACTGCAGCGTCTTTCCGATCACCCGCGAGACCACGCTCGTTTGCACGGAGCTGTTCTCGAAGGCGGAGGTCGCGGAGATCGAAAAACACACCAACATCATCGATGTGACCGCGGAAGAAGCGTACTCCGGAATCTGCAACTCGGTTCGGCTCTCGAACATCCTGTTGAACTCCTCGCATATTCACGAACTCAAGGTGGGAACCGAGGAGTATCAACAGGAGGTCGCGAAGAATCGCAAGCTGGAAGACATCGCGGCCAATATGGGATTCGAGCTCGGCTTCTTCAACTTGAGCGAATACCACAAGAGCGGCGCGCTCCTCTCTTGCATGGTCATGCACTTGAATCGCAACTCCTATGAGTTCACTCTGCTCTGAAGGAGAAGCGACGGGTTCTGACGCCCCGCGTGCGATCGGGTGCTGGCCATGAAGGTTCGCGCGACATCGCGGCACATCTGGGCCGTTTCGTTTCCGGTGATCCTTGCCGGGCTCAGCGAGAAAATCGTCGAGATCACCGACATCGTCTTCCTGGGCCGTTATGGGACCACGGAGCTCGCCGCCGTCGGGCTGGCGGATGCCATCTACGCCGTGTGCCTCTTCCTCACGCTGGGTCTGGCCGACGGCCTGCAGATCATCATCGCACGGCGTGCCGGTGAGGGGCGCTTGGCGGAGATCGGCAAGGTTTTCAATCAGGGCCTCTACATGCTGTCCGCCACGGCGGTCGTGTTCGTCGTGGGAATCCAATTGCTCTCCCCGTACGTGACCGCAGCCCTGATCCGTTCGCACGACATTGCACGCGCCGTCGACGACTTCCTGCAGATCTTCTCCTACGCCATGCTGTTCCATGGCGCGAACCTGGCGTTGAGCGCTTTCTACGTCGGCATCTCGCGCACACGCGTTCTCATCGGAGCCACGGTTGTTCTCGCGCTCATCAACATCGTTCTGGACTACATCCTGATCTTTGGTCACCTGGGATTCCCACGCCTGGGAATCGAGGGCGCTGCGATCGCATCCCTGGCCGCCGAGATCGGCGCCTTCGGCGTGCTCCTCGTCTACGCCATCCGCCAGCGCTTCACGCAGCGATACGACCTCTTCCGGTTCGGGCGCTGGAACGGCATACTGGCTCGCAAGCTACTCGTGGTCTCCTATCCGGTTGCGCTCGATGCGCTGGTGGAAACCACTCGCTGGCTCGTCTTCTTCCTCATCATCGAACAGATGGGGGAAGCGGCTCTGGCGTGCGCCAACATCGTCTACAGCTGCTACGCGCTGCTCCTGATCCCGCTCGAGGGATTCTCCGAAACCATATGCTCGATGGTCAGCAACCTCGTGGGGCAGCAGGAGCCGGGCAGGATCGGAGGGCTGCTCCGCCGCGCCATGTCACTGAGTTTCGTGGTCGTCGTTCCCTTCCTTGTGCTCGTGTTTCTTCTCCCCGAGCAGGTGCTCGCGATCTTCACGTCCGACACCGAGCTCATCGCCAACGGCGCGAACAGCCTGCGGGTCGTGGTGCTTGCCGTTGCGATCGTGATCCCAGGTGAAATCTTTTACAGCGCCGTCGCCGGCACCGGGGATACGATGGCGACCTTCTTGATCGAGCTGGCGCTCACGACCTGCATCCTCTCGTACGCGTACGTCACGGCGATCCGCCTCGGCCTGCCACTCGAAACCGTGTGGCTGGCAGAGGTGTTGGGGTGGCTCGTTTGCCTGACTCTGTCCTGGGCTTGGCTCCGCGCCGGGCGCTGGCGGCGGCTCCAGGTCTGAGCACAACTGGCAACGAAGAGCACTTCGAGCTAGTGTGGGCGCTCGGAGGATGCCATGCGTCACGAGCTTCCGATCCCTCCTCACTTCGATCCCGCTCGCGTCGGCGCCGTGTGGCGTGTTCCCTACCGGGAGCGCGCAAGCGAGGCGGCCGCATGGGCGCAGGAGCATGCGATCGAAGCCGCAGACGGCGATGCGCCTCGGGTTTGCCTCCTGGCCGTCGACGCGCAGAACACGTTTTGCGTGCCGGAGTTCGAGCTCTTCGTTCGCGGCCGCTCCGGCTTGGGCGCGGTGGAAGACAACATTCGCCTGTGCGAGTTCATTTATCGCAATCTGGGGCGCCTCACTCGGATCGTCGCCACGATGGACACGCACCACGCGATGCAGATCTTCCACACGTTGTTCCTGGTGGACCAAAAGGGGCAACATCCCGAACCGTTCTCGCTGGTGTCGGCAACGGAGATCGAGGCAGGGCGCTGGCGCTTCAATCCGCGGCTCGCGCGCGCTCTTCGGATCGACGAGGCGTACGCCAACGCACACCTTCGCCACTACACCCGCGCGCTCGAGAAAAGGGGCCAATACGAGCTGACGATCTGGCCTTTCCACTCCATGCTGGGTGGGATCGGACACGCTCTCGTCTCGGCGGTCGAGGAAACCTTCTTCTTTCACGCCATCGCACGCAACAGCGCGACACAGTTCGAGGTGAAAGGCGACAACCCGCTGACGGAGCACTACTCCGTGCTGGGGCCGGAAGTCTGCACCGGTCCGGATGGCGAAGCGATCGCCGTACGCAACGAAGGCCTCGTCGATGCACTCTTCTCGTACGATGCCGTGATCATCGCCGGCCAGGCCAAGAGTCACTGCGTCGCCTGGAGCGTGGACGACCTTTTGCGCGAGGCGCAGAAAAGCGAAACGCGCTTGGTCGAGAAGATCTACTTGCTCGAAGACTGTACATCTGCGGTCGTCGTCCCCGGCGCGGTCGACTACAGCGAGCAAGCCGACGCCGCCTTCCGCCGCTTTGCCAGCGCGGGCATGCACGTCGTCCAGTCGACCGACCCCATCGACACGTGGCCCGGGTTCCCGACGAAGGTGTGACATGGGAGGTGGAGTGCATGCAGACGCAAGCGTACGATCCGGAGTCCTTCAAGGGGGACAAGCCATTCTGCGACGTCGTCCTGAAGGGGGGCGTCACGAGCGGCGTGGTCTATCCGCTCGCGATCGTCGAGCTCGCAAGGCGCTACCGGCTGAAGAACATCGGAGGCACGTCTGCGGGCGCGATCGCCGCAGCCGTGGCGGCGGCGGCGGAGCGGGCGCGTGACACGGGGGGCTTTCCTCGAGCTGCGGCACTCGCTGATTTCGTGAGCCGCAACCTCCTCTCCCTGTTTCAACCGCACCCACACCTGCGACCGTTGTTCGAGATCGCCCTCTCCACGCTGCGCGAGACGCGTCCGCGTCTGCGGATCCTGCGCGCGCTTTGGACCGCGGCGCGCGGCTATCGCCAAGCGACGCTCCTCGGTCTCGTTCCCGCGATCCTGGCCCTCGTCGCGGCGTGGGCAAGCGCGAACGCGTGGGCGCTCGTGGCCGCGCTGCTCGCCGCGCCGATCGGGTGCGCGCTCGCACTCGGTTGGCACCTGCACGATGTGGTCGTGCACGAGCTGCCGCGACACGACTTCGGAATCTGCCCCGGGCTGCGGCAGCCGCGCGCATCGGGCCCGGCGCTGATCGACTGGCTTGCCGATGCTCTCGACGACGTCGCCGGATTGCGGGCGAGCGGGAGACCGCTGACGTTCGCCGACCTCTGGGGTTCGAGCCCAGAGGAGCCACGCATCAACTTGGAGATCCTGACGACGAACCTCACCGCAGGTCGTCCGTATCGTGTTCCGTTTCGCAGGCGTTTTCTCTTTCGTGAGCAGGAGTTCGCGCAACTCTTTCCGCAGCGCATCGTGCGCTGGCTCGTGGATCACTCGCAGCCTTACGCCGAAGACGCTTCCTATCGCTGGCTTCCGGCCAATGCGGACCTCCCCGTCATCGTTGCCGTGCGCCTCTCGCTCAGCTTCCCGCTCCTGCTGGCGGCGGTCCCCCTCTACGATCCCGAATTCTGCTTCGAGGGGACGGGGAGCAAGCTTCAACGTTGCTGGTTCAGCGATGGGGGTGTGTGCAGCAACTTCCCGATCCACTTCTTCGACAGCATCTGGCCGCGCTGGCCCACCTTCGGCTTCAGCCTGGAAGACTTCGAGGAGGGGCGGCATGAGCACCGCGTGCTCCTACCAACCGCTGGCAGCGCGACGGGAGTGCAGAACTTCAAGCGTGTCGACTCTCTGGGAAGCTTCCTGCAAGCGATCCTGCACGCGATGCAGGGGTGGCGCGACCATTTGCAGAGCGCCCTACCCGGCTACCGCGAGCGTGTCGTACGCGTGCGGCTGCGGCCGGACGAAGGCGGTCTGAACCTGCACATGCCGCCGCAGCAGATCGAGTCGCTCAGCGAGCTGGGCGCACAAGCGGGACGAACGCTGCACGAGTTCGAGTGGCCAGCACACCGCTGGCGCCGCTACGTCATCTCGATGGCACGTTTCGAGGGCACGCTCGAGCGCATGCGGCGCACGTACGGCACCGCCGACACCCCCAGCGCACTGGCCGAGTTCCTCGAGCGCTACGCGCCGACTCCTCCCTTCGCGCAGAGCGCGGAGTGGCAGCGCGACGCGCGCGAGGACGCGCTCGATCTCATGCACACGCTGGATCGCTGGCTCGGCCGCACACGCCTGCGCGATGGGGAGATCCCGAAGCCGGACGTCGACCTGCGCATCACGCCGCAAGTGTAGTCGTGCCGAGTGGCACACGCTGGCTGCGGAGGCTCTTCAGGGTGCGGCTCGTTCCTCGTGGCCGACGCCTGGCAGCGACTCGAGCTGCGATCGCGGCGCTCCGGGGAAAACCGATACGGGCAGCAACAGCGGCACCCACGGATCGGCGGCAGCGGAAGCGGTGAGGTTGGCGTACTCCTGCCAGCGCGCGCGGAGGTCGGTCCGAATGCGCAGCGCTTGCTCCCTCTTGCCGAGCGCGTCGTAGTAGTCGGCGACGTGGAGGCCATAGCTCGGACGCGCCGCGTCGAGGTGGGTGACCAGCAACCCGAGAGGGAGCGGTACGTAATGCAAGCCTGCCGCGTGCATGCTCTGGGCGTGGCGATCGAGATCGTGCGCCAGAGAGCGGGGCTCGAAGGTCACGAAGAAGGTCACGAGCGCCGCCAGCACCGCGACGGCGAACCAATCACCGCGACGGTGCGTGCGCCGCCCGGCGCGATAGGTGGCCAGGCGCGCACCATCGAGGGCGTGCGTGATCCACATCAAAGATCCCACGATCGTCGCCGCAAACGCCGCAATGAAGAGCATCTCGAGCGCGCGCGGGGCGATGGCCCCCGAGCTCGTGAGCTGGTTGCACTTCCAAAGAAGCGGTGCCGTCACGACCATCGCGGCTGCGAGAAGCGTGAGCCCCGCGTTGCCGACGGCGATCGCCGCGCGACGCGGTGCGGCGCTGACGAGGAGTCCGGCACCGGGCGCCACGAGCCCGAGCAACCCCACGACCGCCGGGTTCTGCAGCCAGCTTGGCAGGCGCTCGGCGAAGAAACGTGCATCCCAACCGGTCAGGAAGACGCTGCGGCTCCACGCCGCGAACGTGACGCAGAACAGGAGCGCCGAGACCAGGAGCCACGGCAGGAGCGGCACGCGTCCAGCCGCGAGCCAGCCGGAGAGCACGGGCCACTTCCAGATCATGCCGACCCAGAGCGGCACACCCAGAAGCCCCAGCAGCGCCCAGACGATTTGCCGACGACCCGTCTGCGTGAGCACGGGCGCTGCCGGTCCGAGGGCGTACGTGAGCAGGAGAAGCATGCGTGTCCGGTCCGGCACCGGACCCAGAACGTAATACCCCTCCTCGGTCGACGCCGTCGACTCGCTGGCATGCTCGGCGAAACGACGAGCGCGCTCCAACGCCGCCGCACGCTCTGAGTCGCGTAACGACGAGCCGTCGACGTCGATGACCCATTCCTTCTTGCGACCGTGCATGGCAAAGCTCCCGATCCGCGATGCGGTTTCCTGACGCCGCTCGGCGTGTGGCGTCTGTTTCCACCCTTCAAAGGCAATGCGCATGCCCGGGAGCAGAAGCCCTTCCCGTCCATCCTGAGGACGTCTTGCGACGTTCGCGGAACTTCATTTTGCGCTTTCTTCGCAGCGGGAATGCGAGACGCCGCGCAGGTCGGCGACGCAGCGGGGCGGCTAGGCGTGCCGCGCCTTTTCCGTGCTGGAGATCCCATCCATGAGGTCGAAGTGACCCGCCAGCACGAGTTGGATGCGACCCGTACGCCATCCGCGCACGCCGTCGCGCACGAGCGGGGATGGGGATTCGCGATAGCGACGAACCACCGCTTGCCGGCGCCCCTTCGCTTGCGCCAACGCCGCACGCGCTTGCGCGAGCAACGCGCCGCGCCGATCGTCCCCCGGCACGCGCTCGGCGGGCTCGTCGGGCTGCGGGATGACGCGCACATGCGCCTGGTAGCGACGGAAGCCGCGACTCCCGGGCGCATCCGGCTCCTCGTAGACGTGGAGACCATCCTCGGCCGCCAGCAGCGAGTGCGCACCGTAACCAGACACCGCCAGGAGGAAACGATACGGGCTTCCCCCCTCGGAGCGCCCCGACTCTTCGAGCACGTCGAAGCGCATGCGTCGCTCACGCGCCCAGCTGCGGTACATGTCACCGAGCCGCAGAGCGAAGGCATCGCTCTGCGCGGGCGGAATCCCGGGGCCGCGCCCCGCCTCCAGGAGCAGGAAGGCCTCGCGCGGGCGATTGTGCGAGACGTCGTCGCACGCGGTCCGCAGCAGGTAGAGCTGTTGCGCCAGGCGGTGCACCAACTCCTTCGGGTACCTCTGTCGCCGGTGCTCCCCCTTCAGGCGCTGCAGCAACGAGCTGGAGCGCTGCACTCCGGCCTCGATGCGGTCGAGATACTCCGCCTCCCCCAGAACGGCGAAGCGGCTGGGCGATTCCCAGAAATCGGCGCTCGACATCAGGTCGAACGACGCCTTCTTCGTCTCCTGCCACCGCGCACTCGACACGTGCCGGCTGAGCGACTCGACGTGCGATTGCAGCACGTCGATCTCGCCCGAGATCCCCTGCGGCAACAGCACGATCTCTTCGAGCCGCAGCTGCGCTTCGACCCCGGGCAGGACGACGTCGGGAGTCGGCTCCTCCACCGCGACCTCTTCGCTCTCCGGGCCGGGCAGTGCATCCGGATCGACGAACTTGACCTCGAGCTGCGTCGCATCCGTGGTCACGAAGAGGAACTGGTCTCCTTGCGGAGCCTGGTGATTGACGATCGTCATCGCCAGTGGTGCGAGCAGGTAACGCTCGATGGCGCGTTTCAGCGGTCGCGCACCGAGATCCGACGTGAACCCCTTCTCGAGCAGGAAGTCGACGGCTGCGGGCTCCCATTCAACCGCCCAGCCGCGATTGCGCAAGCCTCGACGCTCGAAGACGGCTTCGAGCTCGCGCACCAGGATCTCGCGCATCGTCTCGCGCGCCAGCGGCTGGAAGATGACGATGCGGTCGATGCGGTTGACGAACTCGCGACGGAAGGCCTTGTCGATGGCGCGCCGCACGATCTCCGGCCGGAAGCCTTCACGAGCACGGGAAAACCCCAGGCTGGTGCCGGTGGGAACGAGGCCGCCGAGGTTCGACGTGAGGATGATCGTGGCCTGGCGGAAGTCCGCGAGGTTGCCGCGCCGATCGGTGAGGCGTCCATCGTCGAACACCTGCAGGAAGAGATCCCAGACGCTCGGGTGCGCCTTCTCGAACTCGTCCAACAACACGACGGAGAAAGGTTGCCTGCGAATCGCGTCGACGAAGGTGCCATCCGACGCCTCGCTGGCCTGCGCCGGACCCAGGATACGGTCCAACGACTCCGGCGTCTGGAACTCGCTCATGTCGAGACGGATCATGCGGTCCGGCGAGCCGAAGAGGAAATCCGCGAGGCTCTTCGCGATCTCGGTCTTGCCCGTTCCCGTTGGACCGGCGAAGAGGAAGACGCCCGGCGGACGCGAAGGATCGGTCACCCCCGCTTTGATCATCGCCACGCGCTCCACCAGGCACCCGATCGCTTCCGGTTGGTCGAGCACCTGGGTCTCGAAGTGACGCTGCAACGCGTGGAGGTCGAGCCTCTCGCGCTCGTCCAGAATGCTGGTCGGCAGACCGGTCAGCTTCGACAGCGACAGGACGAGATCGTTCTTGGTGATCGGGCCGGGCTCCTCCCCCATGCGCGCCGCCGCTCGCATGCGCTGCAGCGTCAGGCCGAGGAACTGAAGCAGGTTTCCGGGCGCGGCCTTGTCGCCGAGGTACTGCTGCACCAGCTGCCACGCCTCGCGAATCGTCTCCGGCGCGAAGACCCCGGGGCCATCCTCGCTTTGAGTGCGGGCCCAGTCCTCGGCGAGCGCGAGCGTGTCGCTGGCCGAAAGCGGCTGGATCCGACAGCTCTCGAGCGCGGTGACACAACCGGGCCGGATCTGGACGAGCCGGTCGTATGCGCCCGGCTGCGTCTTGCCGAGGACGAGAAGCTCGCCGCGCTCGATGAAGGGCAGAAGCGAGTCGAGCACGCTCGCCTGGCTGTACTGATGTCGGCCCGCCCACGCGAGATGATGAAAGTCCGGGAT
This sequence comes from Candidatus Latescibacterota bacterium, assembly GCA_020349025.1. Taxonomy (GTDB): domain Bacteria; phylum Krumholzibacteriota; class Krumholzibacteriia. Next base: position 1,166,863 of record CP070763.1, read on the forward strand.
CAGCCAGACGATGCGCTTGCGCCCGCAAAGCTGTTGCAGCAGCTTACGCACACGCTCTTCCAGCTCCCCGATGTACTTCTGCCCTGCAATGAGCTCGGAGCCACCCGCCTCGAAGACCTCCCACCCCTCCGAGAGCAGACGGTTCAACAGCTTCCAAGCGACCGCGCCTTTGCCGACACCCGCCTCACCAATGAGCAGGGCGGAGCGCGGCTTCTCGGCCGCGAGGATGGCGTAGAGCTCGTGAACGCGCGCCTCGAGCTCCGCGTGCGAGATCACGCGGCCATCGGCATACGGCTCCTCCTTGCGCCACAACTTGCCGACGCTCTGCAGGTACTCCCGATCGATACGACTGTACTTCTGCTCTTCCAGCGCCTTGCTCAGGATGGACAGACCAGGCTCCGACAAGCGCTCCAGCATCTTCTTGAGATGCTCCACCTCCGACTCGTCGAGGCGCGCCACGTTGTCCCCAAGAATCGGCTGCTCACCCGCCTCGAGACGTTTGCGCACGAAGTTGCGCAACGAATCGACCGCGACGGCGGAGTCGAGCCATGCGGGGTGCCGCCGCTCCGCGATGTCGACGAGGACGTCGCCGATCAGTGGACGCGTGGCCGGCCAGTGCGCCAGGAGCACGCGCATGAGAAAGTACTGCTGGAACGGATTGGAGGGCCCCACCCAGGTGACGATCTCTTCGGGAAGGGGCTCGAGCGTGCGATTGACCAGCGCCTCGAGAGCCATGTAGGCAATGGCGTCATTCGTGCCACCGGCGTACTGGAGCACTTCCTCCGTCGTGTACGCGCGCCCGGACAGCATGGAAACGCCGCGGGCGAAGTGGGGATCCTCGGTCAGGTCGCCCGGGTGGGCGACGTCGTAGTTGACGTTGCGCGCGAGCTCGTAGAGTTGGGTGCCGGTCGCCGGCCCTTCGCTGGGCGGCGTTGCGGGCTCGGGAGTGGCGCGGCCGCGAAACGCCAGGCGCAGGATGGACGCGACGACGACCCCCAAGATCACAGCAAGGATCAGGCCCCAGTCTCCCATCAGCGACTCCAATGTCGCGGCTCACCGTACCATAGCAAATCCCCTGGAACGGCGCGACTAGCGCGAAACGATCAGCTTGTGCGTTTCGACGCGCTGGCCTGCAGCGAAGCGGTAGAAGTACATGCCGGATGCGAGCCGCACGCCACGGTCGGTCCTGCCGTCGAAGGGCACGATGTGCGTGCCGGGAGCGAAGCGACGCGCCGCGAGATGCCGCACCGGACGACCGGTGACGTCGTAGATGACGATCTCGATCGGGGTCTCCCTGTCGAGCCGGAAGAAGATCTGCGTTTTCAAGCCGAACGGATTCGGTGACACCCAGGTTCGTTCGCCGCGGGCGATCGCACCCGCGAGAGCATCCGTCGGGTTCGGGTCGACGGTCACCGCATCTGTCGCCACGAGCGTGTCGTCACCGCACGCGTTCGCCGTGACCAGCGTCACGGTGTAGGTCCCCTCCGCGGTGTACGTGTGCGTGGGATTCTGCTCCGTCGACGAGTTGCCGTCGCCGAAGTCCCAGACCCATGCGGATGGATTGTTCGTGGATTCGTCCGTGAACACGACCTCGAGGTCGGCAGCACCCGATGTCGGCGCGGCGCTGAACGCCGAGGTGGGGGAGGTCCCCACCGTGATCAGGGCCGGCGCCAGCATCGTATCGCTGCAGGCGCCGCTCGCTGCGACGAGCATCACGTCGTAGGTGCCGGGGCTGGCGTAATCGTGTGCCGGGTGCTGCTCCGTGGACGTCGCGCCGTCGCCGAAGTCCCACGCCCACGTGTCGACGCCCGTCCCGGTCGAGAGATCGGTGAAGCTGACGCTCAGAGACGCGCATCCGGAATCGGGCGCTGCCGAGAATGCCGCGACGATGTCGCAGGGCGCAGGCGAGGCCACGACGAGATCCGGCTGGATCAACGTGTCCGCCCCGCACGCGTTCGTTGCCACCAGCCGGACCGTGTAGGTCCCCGCCGTCGCATAGGTGTGCGTCGGGTTCTGCGCGAAGGAGGTGTTGCCGTCGCCAAAGTCCCACTCCCAGGTCGTCGGGCTCCCCAGGGTGGAATCCGTGAAGGCGACCAGAAGCGGCACCGGCCCCGTCGTCGGCGTGGCGCCGAAGGCCGCGCTCGGAGTGGTTTCGATGCTCACGAGCGCGGTCGACACCACGGTGTCGGCACAGGCCGCGCTCGAGGCGATGAGCCTGACATCGTAGGTGCCCGGCGCGGCGTAGAAGTGCGTCGGGTTCTGCAGCGTCGACGTCGCGCCATCGCCGAAATCCCACGCCCACGTGTCGATGCCGGTTCCCGACGACAGGTCGGTGAAGCCGACCGTCAACGTGTCGCAGCCCGATTGCGGCGAGGCCGAGAAGCCCGCGACCACATCGCACGTCACACCGCACGCCGCTTCCAACGCCAACCGGGCGTTGGCGATGCCGGAGCCGAGATCCCGCGTGTCGGTGTAGGGCGTGGTGTTGTCCACGATGAGACTGAACTTTTCGGGTCCGGAGAGGCTCGGGTTGCACGACTCGAGGAGCGCGGCGATGCCGCAGATGTGCGGCGCCGACATCGAGGTGCCGCTCGACGCTGCGAGGTAATGGTGCGTGGGGTCGGGGTCGTCGGGGTTGCGATAGGTGCTGACGACCTCGGTGCCGGGCGCGGCAACGTCGGCGAACCCGTGGTTGGTGAAATCGGCGCCGACACCGAGCGTATCGGTGGCGGCCACGTTCATCACACCCGCCTTCCCGCCCAGATAGTCCGGGCTCGACGAGTCGCTGTTGCCGGCTGCGTGAACCACCATGACGTCACGCGCCAGCAGGGCGTCGACGGCCGCATCGATGCCACCCGAGTTGGACGATCCCCACGAGCAGTTGACCGCGGTGACGTTGACCCCGGCGTCGACCAGATCCGCGACGTAGTTCATCGCCTGCGCGGCCCAATCCATGCGCACGACCCCTGTGATCGTGAAGGGTTGGACCCGAGCATGGTAGCCAATGCGAAGCGGGAGGATCTTGACGCCGTTTCCGCTGCCGTTCGAGTTGCCGTCGCTGAATCCACCGGCAACTCCGGCACCGATGAGCGCATTGTTCGTGAGCGCGCCGACGGTCCCGGCGACGTGCGTGCCGTGTCCGTTGAAGTCGTCCGGGTCGTTGTCGATCTCGCCGCAATCGTCGTCGATACAGGTGACCCCGGGGCCACCGGCCGACGAGACGAAGTCGTACCCGATCGTGTCGTCCACGAAGCCGTTCATGTCGTTGTCGGTCTGGTCGCCGGGGGTTTCGCCCGCATTGACCCAGACGTTGCTGCTGGTGACCGGGTTGTCCGGGCCCCAGATCCCGGCGCCGCCACCGCCGAGATCGATGTGGAAGTAGCGCACCCCGCTGTCGAGGATGGCGACGACGACATCGGTGCTGCCCGTTTCGATGTCCCACGCCAGGTCGGCATCGATCCCGAAGTCGTCCCAGAGATGCCACTGATCGAAGGGAAACTGCGGATTGGGCGAGTCCTGGAAGTAGGGGTCGTTCGGTGTTGCGCTCAGCGTATGGATCCCGATCTTTTCGACGCGCTCGACGTTGGGGTCGGAGGCGAACGCGGCAACCGCGGCCTCGAGGTCGGCATCCGCGGGCAGCTTCACTTTGTAGTGACCCGTCAGGTCCGGGTAGCCGGAGCCGGGCGCCTGCGCGCGTGCGGTCGGGAACTGCCTGTCGAGACGCTCGACGCCGTGCGCGCGCAGCAGCGCCTGGACGGAGGGGAGCGCCAGAGCGGGTGTGCTCGATCCGGGCTCGAGCGCCGCGCGGGCGCTGGCGCCAAAGACGACCACGAACTCGTCCTCGACCCATCCCAGGAACGCCGGCGCGGATTGCATCGGGACCCGGACTGCATACTGCGCAGCTGCGGGCGAAGCGAGCAAAAGCGGCAGGAGCAGCAAGGCTGCACAAGGACGGCTTGGCATCGGTTCCCCCCGAAGGCCGCCACCTCGCGGGCGGCGTGAAGATGTGGCGTGCAGCACTCGAACGAAGCTGGTTCCAGGCGATTATAACGCATCGTACGGTGCGAGCGGCGCGCTGCGTGAGGCGCGCTTGCGCAGGTAGAGAATGGCGATGAAATCGTACGACGCGTGCACCACGATCGGAATGAGCAGATTGTCGAAGAGCATGAAGAGCCCGCCGAGGTAGAGCCCCGTGACGGTGACGAGCACGACGTAGAGTGGCGTCACGGCGTGCGCCAGGCCGAAGATCAAGCTGGCGACGAGCAGAGCGACGGCGGGATCGAGGGCACGCGCCAACACGACCTGGATGACGCCGCGGAACAGAGCTTCCTCGCCGGCGCCGGCCAGACAAGACACGAACGCGATGTCGGTCCAGCGCGCATTGCCGAAGAGGATCTCGACCAGCTCCTCGACCTTGCGGCCGAGACGCTGGAAACCGCTCCAGCTGCTGTGGCTCACCCACACCAGGAGCAGGAGCATCGGCAGCGTGGCGGCAACCCCCAGAAGAAGCGAGTCGCGGTCGAAGCGCAGGGCCGCGAGGATCGGGGTGTCGAGGATCCAGCCGAGCCCGACCGCCACCACGAGGAGGGCCCCCTCGAGGAGAAGGGCCAGCCGCAACATGCGGGCGCGTGGAACCGGACTCAAACGACGTCGCCTCCTCTGGGGGCAGGATCGCGCAGCCTGGTGAGTACAGTCCAGCACCGGCGTGGCCCCGGGAATGGCGGAGGCGCCCCGGCGGTTACGATGGCAGCGAAAGGGGTCCCCATGCGCGCTCCGCTCACGCCCACCGCGGCGCTGCTCCTGCTCGCCGGCGCGAGCCTCGCCGCCCGCGCCGAAGACACGCCACGCGGGGTGCAGCAGCTCCTCCCGCGCAACGCCATCGCCTCCATCGACGATCCGGTGTTCGTACCCGCAGCCGAGGCCAGCATGCCGGACGACGCGTGGATCCTGGGGGTCGTCGTCGGCGACGAGGCGCACGCCTACAGCTTGAACCTGCTCAACCGTCACGAGATCGTGAACGACGAGGCGGACGGCAGAGCATTTGCCGCAGTCTGGTGACCTCTGGCCAATACGGCCGTCGTGTACGACCGCGAGTACAACGGGCAGAGGCTGGAGTTCGAGACCTCGGGCGCACTGTTGAACGCTTCGCTCGTGATGCGTGACCGTCAGACCGACAGCTGGTGGTCGATCATGACGGGCGACGCCATCGGCGGCCACATGCAGGGGGAAGCCCTCAAAGAGATGCCGGTCGGCGAGAAGACGACCTTCGGCGAGTGGAAGAAGCAGCATCCGAACACCTTGGTGCTCTCCGTCGGGGGCCGCGAGCACGACGACCAGGATGCCTACGCCGGCTATTGGGAGTCGGAGCGCACCTTCCGCGGCATGGAGATCAGCGACCACAGGATGAAGCCGAAGCAGTCGGTCTACTCGTTCCAGCACGAGAGCGTCGCCTACGCTGCCGCACACGACGACTTCGAGTCCGGGGCGCTCTTCGCGCTGAAGGGTGAGGAGACGAGACGTGTCGTCCTGTATCGCGAAGCGGGTGCCAGCTTGCATGCTTCGTCGCGTGCGCTCCTCGTTCCCGAGGAGCTCGTGGCCAAGCAGGACGGTCGAATCTGGTTCCGGAGCGCTGCCTCCCAAGAGTGGGATACGGCGCGTGCGGTCCAGGGCTGGGACGATTTCGATGCTCTGGCCGGCATCGCCGGTGTGGAGGCGCTCTCCGGCTTCGATACCTTCTGGTACAACTGGGTCAGTGTGCATCCGAACACCGTCATCCTCGACTGAGCGTCGCTCCCGGCGCCTGCGAGGATCCGATGTGGGGTGCTTGAATCGTCCGTGCCACCCCGCTACAGTGCGGTGATCCGATGCGTCCACCGATTCGCAGATGTCTCGCGGTGCTGGTCGCCGCGTGCCTTCTCGGCCTCGCGGCACGGGACTCCGACGCGGCCACGCTCGTCGTGCTCAACAAGGCGGAGGCGAGCGCTTCGCTCATCGACATCGCTTCCGGCGTGGAGGTCGCGCGCGTCGCCACCGGCGACGGGCCGCACGAGGTCGCCGTCTCCCCGGACGGGCGCACGGCGGTCGTCGGCAACTACGGCGTCCGCGGCGCCCCGGGGAACAGCCTCACCGTGATCGACGTACGCTCGGCGCGCGTGCTGCGGACGATCGACCTCGGCGACTACACGCGCCCCCACGGCATCGTCTATCTCGCGGACGGTGCGCGCGTGGTCGTGACCGCCGAGGGGAAGCAAGCTCTCCTCGTCGTGGATGTCGCCACCGGCAAGATCCTCTCCGCAATCGAAACCGGACAGCAGATCTCGCACATGGTGGCCGTGACCCCGGACGAGAAGCGCGCCTTCGTCGCCAACATCGGGTCGGGCTCGATGACGGCCATCGACCTGGAGACCAGCAAGCGGCTCGCCAACATCGAGACCGGTGATGGTGCCGAGGGGATCGACGTGACCCCGGACGGCAAGCAGGTGTGGGTGACGAACCGGGGCGCCGATACGGTGAGCATCCTGGACACGCAATCGCTCGAGGTCGTGGCGACCGTGCCGAGCGCATCCTTTCCGATTCGCGCGCGCGCCACCCCGGATGGGCGCTTCATGCTGGTCACGAACGCGCGTTCGGGCGAGCTTGCCGTCTTCGACACCGCGACGCACACCGAGCACCGCCGCATCAAGATGGCGCTGCAAGCATCCGAAACGGAGGGGCGCCTCTTCGGTGACTCCTTCGACGACAGCCCGGTCCCGATCGGCGTCCTCGTGCAACCCGATGGCAAGCGCGCCTACGTGGCGCACGCCAACGCCGACGTCGTCTCGGTGGTCGACCTCGGCACGTGGAGAATCGTCGCAGGCCTGCGCGGCGGCAAGGAGCCGGACGGCCTCGGCTTCTCCAAACAGGACGTCGACCCGCAGGCGCGCGTCTCGCGGCCCAAGTCTTCGGAGAGCTCTCCATGAGCCTGCACAAGCTGTTCGCCGACCACATCGCCACGGTTTCCTCACATGCCGAGAAGACTCTTGCACACGCAGCCGAGCTCGAGGCTTCCTACGACGGCATCGTCTTCCATGCCGGAAAGCAGGACTACTATCACGCCGACGACCGTGCCGTCGACTTCCGACCTGCAGCGCACTTCGCACGCTTCGCACCGATCCAGGGGCCGGAGCACTTGCTGCTCTACCGTCCGCAGGCGACGCCGCGCCTCTTCCAGGTGGCGCCCGCCGACTTCTGGTACGAGCCGCCCGTGGAGCCGGAGCATCCTTACGGCGAAGTTCTCGATGTCGTGCGCGTGGCGTCGCGCGACGAGGCCGCGAAGCAGATGGGGGATCTCTCCAGGTGCGCCTACGTGGGCAACGCACCACGCGCCGCGGCAGCGCTCGGCGTGCCGCTGCCGCACATCGAGCCGAAGACGCTGATGGCGGCTCTCGATTGGTACCGCGGCTTCAAGACCGCGTACGAAGTCCACTGCATCCGTGAAGCCAACGAGCAGTCGGCGCGCGGTCATCAGGTGGTGCGCCAGGGGTTCGGGGAGCTGCTGTCGGAGAGACGCCTGCACGCCGGGTACCTCGACGCCACCGGCTTGCTCGAGTACGAGACGCCGTACACGAACATCATCGCGTGGGATGCGCAGGCGGCGACGCTGCACTACCAGAGCAAACGTGTCCACACGCCCGACCCGGGCGCCGTGCTGCTGATCGATGCGGGCGGCGTCGTGCACGGCTATGCGAGCGACATCACGCGCACGTATGCCAACGACCGTGCACCCACTGTCTTCCATGACGCGCTCGACCGCATGGAGGAGATGCAGCAGGAGCTGGTGCGCAGCATTGCGCCGGGACGCTCCTACGTGGAGCTGCAGACGGATACGCACCGGGGCATCGCCGCGATCCTCTGCGATCTCGGCATTCTCGAGACCGATCCCGACGCCGCCATGACGCGCCAGCTGACGCTCCCCTTCATGCCCCACGGCGTGGGACACCACCTCGGCCTGCAGGTGCATGACGTGGGCGGGCGCCAGACCAACCCGCAGGGTGAGCAGTCGAGCCCGCCACCCGAGCACCCCTTCCTGCGCACGACGCGCGAGCTGGATACGGGGCATGTCGTCACCGTGGAGCCGGGGTTGTACTTCATCCCGATGCTGCTCGAGCCGCACCGCTCCGGCGCGGAGGCGAACGCGTTCAATTGGACGCTCATCGACGAGCTCATCCCCTTCGGCGGCATTCGCATCGAGGATGACGTCCTCGTCACCTCGGATGGCTTCGAGAACCTCACGCGCCCCTTCTGTCCGGGACATCGCGACACCTGACGAGGACGTGAGCCTTGATCGCGATGCTCGCAGTTCTCTCGGCCATCCTCCCATGTCTTCTCGTTCTGCGCTGGTACGTGAGCATCGACAAGTACGCCGAACCACCGAAGGTTCTGCTGGTCTCCTTCCTTCTCGGGGTGCTCGCGGGTCCGATCGTCGTCGTCGTCGCCACGATCCTCCCCATCCACTCGCTGGCGACGGCGGCCCAGCATCCGATCGCACATGGGCTGGCCGTCGCGTTCCTGGGCGCCGCGCTGCCGGAGGAGCTCGTCAAGTGGCTGATGCTGCGACGCTACTGCGTACGACATGTCGCTTTCGACGAGCCGATGGACGGGATCGTGTATGGGGCGACCGTGTCGCTCGGCTTCGCCACGATCGAGAACGTCGGCTACGTGGTGGGGTCGGAAGGGTGGTTCAGCGTCGCCGTGGCGCGAGCTTTCCTGGCGGTGCCGTCGCATGCGGCGACCGGCGCGATCATGGGGTACTTCCTGGCGCGTCATCACTTCTCGCCCCTTCGGCCGCGCCGTCTTCTCCTGCTTTCGCTCCTCGTGCCGGTGTTGCTGCACGGCTTCTACGACGTACCGCTCCTGGCCGCAGATCATGCCTACGAGCAGGGGCTCGACGGGACGATCTACGAGTGGGGGATCGCGCTGACGCTTGCCATCGTGCTGTTCGAGGTCCTCTGGGCCCGTAGGCTGGCGAAGTCTCTGCGCCGGCAGCAGGAGTGGCGGCTGCTGCAGCACGGGTTCGCGAGCGAGATTCCGGCCGTGCCCGCACTCCCCGCGGTCGACGCCCGGCAGAACGACCTCCTGCGGATTGCCTGGTGTCCGGCGTACACCGATTCCGCCGAGAGTGTGGAGACGGAATCGACGCGGCGGGTGCGTGACACGCTCCGCGCCAGCTTCGAGGCAACCGGCGCCGTTCGGGCCTTTCGCACCTCCGAGTTCGCGACGGTGTACTCCTATGTCGGTGTTCCGCGCGCCGAGCAACTCGACACACTCCTGCGGCAGAACCTGAACGCAGAGCAGATGCAGTCCCACGACATTCGCATGCACATCATTCGACCCGCGCGCCTGAACCTCACGATCGTGTTTGCGAGCCCAACACGACTCCCCTTCGTCGAGCACGCGCGGGTTCAGCTGCGCGACCTGCTTGCATGGGACTTCGTCGATCCGTCGGCGCGCGATCGGCTGCTGCCGCCCTTCACGGGCACGACCGAAATGCTGATGTCGGCACTCCTCGAGCGCTCCGACCTCGACGCGCAGTCGCGCCGACGACTCGTGAGGGCGTTGCCAGCGGCCGCTCGCTGGACGTTCGCTCTCTACGTCGCCGACGAGATTCCTCCCGCACTCTCGCGCAAGACCATCCTGGAGCCGGAGGACGCCGTGCTCCCCCCACAGGCCAGCGTGCTAGAATGACGCGCATTCAGGAAGAACAAGCGAGAGGAGCGGGAAAATGGCTCGCATCTCCACGTCGATTCTCTGGGCGCTGGCCCTGGCCACCGCGCCTTCTCCGTTGTGGGGCCAGGCACCAACGCACGTGTGGAGCCAGGTGTTTGGCGGCACGAGCAGCGACGCGGGCTACTCGTGCGCCGTCGACGGCGCCGGCAACGTACTTGTCACCGGGTATTTCACCGATGCGGCAGACTTCGGCGGCAGCTCCCTGAGCGCAAACGGCCGGGGTGTCTTCCTCGCCAAGTACGCGGCGGACGGTGCCCACACCTGGAGCCAGGGATTCGGCCTCGTCTCCGGCGCCGAGGCTCGCGCCGTGAGCGCCGACGGTGAGGGGAACGTCGCCATCAGCGGTTTCTACGATGAGACGATCGCGTTCGGGGGCGGTCCACTGACGAGCACGTCGCAAAGCGTCGATGTCTTCGTGGCGCGGTTCGACTCGAACGGAACACATTCCTGGAGCAAGAGCTTCGGTGATGCGCGCCGCGACGAAGGGGGCGGCGTCGCTGCCGACGCCAGCGGCAACGTGTACGTGTCCGGCTACTTCGACGGCAGCGTCGACTTCGGGGGTGGTGCGTTCCTGGGGTTCGACGACATCTTCGTCGCCAAGTACGACCCTACCGGCACCCACGTCTGGAGCAAGCACCTTGGAGTCTCCACGTTCAGCGACCGTGGCCGCATGCTCTCGCTCGACCCTTCCGGCAACCCCGCCGTGACCGGGCTGTTCCAGGAAACGGTCGACTTCGGTGGGGGGCCGGTGATGAGCGCCGGCAGCCTCGACATGTTCGTGGCGAAGTACGATGCAAATGGGAATCACCTACTCAGCGGTGGCTACGGCGGCCTCAGCAACGACCAGGGCTACGGCGTTGCCACCGACGCCGCGGGAAACGTCATCGTCACCGGACGTTTCGCGGGCACGGCGCAGTTCGGGGGTGACGTCTTCACGAGCGCCGGGGATGCCGACGTGTTCGTGGCCAAGTACGATGCAGCCGGCGACCACGTTTGGAGCCGCGCCTTCGGCAGCAGCGGTCGCGATCTAGGGCTTGCGGTCGCGGTCGACGAGCTGGGTAGCGTCTTCGTCACCGGCTCCTTCTCCGGAACGGTGAACTTCGGTGGCGGCGCCCTCACAAGCGCAGGCGGCACCGACATCTTTGTGGCCGTGTACGACACCGGCGGCAACCACATCTGGAGCCAGCGCTTCGGCGACGGTGGCGACGACGTCGGACAGGGAATCGCGATCGCCGACGCCGAGCTCGTCGTCACAGGGTCGTTCGGTGGCACGGTCGACTTCGGCGGCGGTCCTTTGACGTCGAACGGGGACACGGATGTGTTCGTCGCCAAGTACGACTTTTCCACCGTTCCAACCACGCTCAAGGACTTCGATGCGGCGTGGGTCGACGACCACGTCGCGATCTCCTGGCGTTTGATCGACGTCCGCGGTGCCCTGTCATTCCAGATCGCGCGTCGTGCCGGTGGCGATGAGCCGTTCGTCTCGTGGGCCGACGCGACGATCGTTCGAAACGAGGAGTCGTACGTTCTCGAGGATCGTTCCACGTTGCCGGGCAAGACCTACACGTATCGCGTCGTCGTTCTCGAAGAGGGTGCTGCGGTGACGTCGTTCGAAGTCAGCGTGACGACGCCGCGCGCCGCTTTGCTCCTCGAACAGAACCGCCCCAACCCGTTCAATCCGCGGACGAGCATCGACTATTCGATCGACCGCGACGCGCAGGTCCGGCTGACGATCTACGATGTCGATGGCCACCGCGTCGTGACGCTCGTGGATCGGCGCCTGGGCCCGGGAGCCTACTCCGTGGAGTGGGACGGCCGCGATGCGCACGGCAACGCCGTGGCGGGTGGCGTGTACTTCTACCGACTCGACGCCGGAGGCCACATGCGGACACGCAAGGCGATTCTGCTGAAGTAGTGAGCCCTGGTGCAGAGCCCAGGATGGAGCATCGATGAGACGCTTCGGTTCGCGCTCCAGATTCAGCGCCCGAGGTGGCAGGCGCCTGCATCTCTTCGGCATGCGCGAGCAGGCCGGAACGTTGAATCCGCCAGTGCGCACCCAGCTCATTCTGCGCTGGAGCGCGCGGCTGACCAGCACCTTCATCCTCCTGCTGCTTTTGATCTCGGTTGGCGTGGAGCGCCCCGATCTCGAGGCGCTCACGCCGGTCGACTGGATCCTGACGCTGTTCCTGAGCTGGACCTGCGTGGGGTGGATCCTGGCCTGGCGCTGGGAAGCGCGCGGTGGCGCCCTCTCGGTTGCCAGCCTCCTGGCGCTCCACCTCGTGGGGTCGGCCACCGAGAGCGTTCCTCCCGGCTGGGCCCTGCCCGTCATGGCGATTCCCGGCCTGCTCTTCATCGCCTCGAGCGTCGTCGGCCAACGAGCCGCCGCGCCGCGGCGCTAGCGAGTGGAACCCTCCGACACGGCGGCGTCCTTGACCGCGGCGGAGTCCACCGGCTCCAGGTACACGGCGGTGCCGTACACCAGAATCTCCGCAGCCGAGGACATCAGGTACGAGGTGGCGAAGCGCACTCCAAGGACACCGTTCGCACCGAGGACGGCAGCCTCGGCGACCATGCGGTCGAGCGCTTGCTCCCGTGCTTCCGCCAGCATCTTCGTGTAGTCGGTGATCTCACCACCCACGACACCGCGCAGACCCGCCATGAAATCACGCCCCACGTGGCGCGCCCGAATCGTGTTGCCGCGCGCCAGCCCGAGCGTCTTCGCGACGCGGTATCCGGTGACCTCCTGCAGCGTGGTGACGATCATCGCTCCACCTCCGTGTAGCGCTCCTTCTTGCGGAGCATGAGCCGCTCCCGAACCAGGGAGACCAGAAGCACGAGCACACCGAGACCGCCAGCGCCGGCGCCGATGCGCACGATGAGCGGCACCGTCGGATCGGTCCAGAACTCGCGCGACGCCTCGAAGACGCCATAACCCGTGAGCAGGATGGCGCCGGCGCCGAACAGGAACCAGCCGATGCCTCTCTCGGCGCGGTTCCAGGTTTGTTGCCAGTAGCGATCGAGTGCTCTCTCGCTTTCCGTGTACGTGTTCATGGCTTGCACCATCCGGTTCAGGTTTTCGTAGCTCCCCCGCTCCGCACTGCAATCCGCGCAGCTGTGGATATGCTTCTCGACCTCGGCGCGCTGCGTCGCGTCCAGCTCGCCATCCAGGTAACCCATGAGCAGGACGCGATACTCTTCACATGAACGCAGCATCATCGCAATTCCTCCGCGCCGAGTCGCACGAGGATCTCGCGCAGCTTGCGCCGTGCCTGGTAGAGGCGCGACATCACGGTACCGGCCGGAATGCCCAACGTGGCGGCGATCTCGACGTAGCGCAGCTCCTCGAGATGCTTCAGCACGATCAGCTCCCGCTCTGCGCTCGGGAGCTCCGACAACGCGCGCGCGACGCGCTCCGCGGCTTCGCGAGCCGCGACCGGATCGGCCGCGCTCGCGTGGGGCACCGCTTGCCGGGCAACGCGTTCCTCGCGCGCGCGCCGTCGACGCTCCCCGCGCTGCTGCATTCGACACTCGCGAATGACGATCGCCCGCAGCCACGGGAACAGCGGGCGCCTCGGATCGACGCGATCGGCGTGACGGTAGAGCTTGAGAAAGGCGTTCTGGGCCGCATCGAGCGCTGCGTCGCGATCGCCGATCAACGCCCACGCCAGCCGATGCACCCGCCCGAAGTAGTTGCGAAACAACGTTTCGAACGCACGCCGATCGCCGCGGGCACACGCCTCGAGCAAGGGTTGTTCGGCATCCGCCGTCATCGTGACTGTCGTGGCCTGCGTATTCATGGTGCGACTCCACATCCACTATGCCGCCGCGGTCGGCTCTCTTCGACCCGGAAAACGAAATCTCGCCCGCGCGCGCGAAAGCGGCTGTCGTTGTTACGGTTATGCTACGCGACGCGCCCCGGGCCCTCTGCTATACTGCCGCGGCCCTTGTGGAGTCGACTCCATCTTTCAAGGCAAAGGAGATCGCGACAGCATGACTCGAACGGCAACTCTCGTCGTCACCTTCCTGCTTTCTGGCTCCGTGCTCGCGTGGGGTTGCGGCAACGAAGCGAACCAGGAGGGAGCGGAGGGTGGCGGCCACGCCCAATCGGATGACGCGATGCAGGTGGCGCAGAGCAGTCCGGAGAAGTCCGAGGCGAAGGAGACGCCACCTCTCCTCAATCCGAAGAGCGAGGTAATGAACCAGACGGCCCCCGACCTGTTCAAGGTGAAGTTCGAAACCACCGCCGGCGACTTCGTGATGGAAGTGCACCGCGATTGGTCCCCGAAAGGCGTCGATCGCTTCTACAACCTCGTGAACGGCGGTTACTACGACGGCTGCAAGTTCTTCCGCGTCGTCAAGGGCTTCGTGGCGCAGTTCGGCCTGAACGGCGATCCGGAGGTCACGGCCGTGTGGCGGCAAGCGAACATCGAGGACGAGCCCGTCAAACAGAGCAACACGCGAGGTAGCGTGTGCTACGCGAAGGCGGGACCGCACACGCGCACCACGCAGCTGTTCATCAACTACAAGGACAATTCGCGTCTCGATGGGATGGGCTTCGCCACCTTCGCCCAGGTCGTGGAAGGGATGGATGTCGTCGACAAGCTCTACTCCGGCTATGGCGACGCGCCGACGGGACCCGACCAGGCGAAGATCATGGCCGAGGGGGACGCTTACCTCGAGAAGAGCTTCCCGAAGCTCGATACCATCAAGAGCGCGAGCGTCATGAAATAGCGAAGTGAGGGGCCGTTGCCACCGCAACGGCCCCACTTCTCTCAGCGCTGCGCCGAGCTCTCCGCCAGCGGGCGCCCATCCACATCGAGGAACTCGATGCGGGTGATCCCCAGCTCGCGGATCTTCGGCTCGACCACGTGGCGGTCGCCGACGACGACCAGCACCATGTTGTCGGGCAACACGCGCCCCTGCGCCAGCTCGGTGAGGCTCTCCACCGTCGTCGCCCGGATCTGCTCCGGGTAGGTGGTCAGGTAGTCCGCCGGCAGATCGTACGTGACCATCTCGTTGATGAGACCGGAAACCTCGCTCAGCGACTCGTAGCGACCGGGAAGCTGCAGCACCAGGTTGGCCTGCGCCTTGGCCAGCTCCGCATCGGTCACCGGCCGCGAGCCGCGAATGTCGCGAACCTCCTTCATCATCTCCTCGATCGACTCCTTGGTGACGTCGGTGCGCACCTGCGAGAAGCAGATGAACATCCCCTGTCCACGCGCCTCGAGCGGGAAGGTGAAAGCACCGTAGGAGTAGCCCTTGTCCTCGCGCAGGTTCATGTTGATGCGCGAGGTGAACTCTCCACCGAGGATCGAGTTCAAGACCTCGAAGGGAACGCTGGTCGGGTCGTTCTTCGGCGGCATCAGGTGCGCCGCCATCAGCACCGACTGCGCCGCCTCCGGCTTGTCGATGATGTAGACCGTCATGTTGGCCGGCTGCGGCATCGCGGGCAGCGCGATCTGCGGCACCTCACCCCGCTGCCAGCCGCCGAACGCCTTCTCGAGCTTCGGCACGATCTCGTCCATCGTGATGTCGCCAGCGACGATCAGCGTGGCGTTGTTGGGCTTGAACCACGTGGCGTGGAAGGCGGCAAGATCCTGCTGCGTGATCGCGCGCACGACGTCTTCGGTCCCGGATCCGGTGAGAGGCTGTCCGTACGGATGTCCGGCGCCGTAGATCAAGCCGGGCAGGATGCGAATGCCCATCTGCACCGGCCGCTTCTTCTCCTGCATGATCTGTCCGAGAACCTGCTTGCGTTGGCGGTCGATCTCCTCCTGCGGGAAGGAGGGGTTCAAGACCACGTCTGCGAACAGCTCGAGCGAGGCATCGAGACGTGCCTTGAGCGCGTTCAAGCTCACGTTGCTGTTGTCGAGACCGGAGTTCGTGTTGAGGGTTGCGCCGAGCCGCATCTGCTCCTCGCTGATCTGCAGGGCGTTGCGACCCTTGGTGCCCTCGTCCTGCATGCGCGACGTGAAGGAGGCGATGCCGAAGCGACCCGTCTCGTCCGCCGACCATCCGGCGCGGACGAGCAGATCGAGCTGCACGAGAGGTGTCTTGTTCACTTCGGCCAGAACCACCTCGAGACCGTTGCTCAACGTCCGGCGCTGCAGCTCCGGCAGCGTCATGGGTGGGTTCGCTCCGAGGTTCGGCTTCTGGGTGCGGTCGAGGCCGGCGACCTCGAGGCCTGCTTGCAGCTCCGGGAAGGGCTCGACGCGCATCACGCAACGCCCGTCGTGGAGCCAGCGTTTCGCCGCCCCCTGTACGCTCTTCGCGGTCACGGCGTTGTAGCGCGCAAAGTCCTTCTCGATGTAGCCCGGGTCACCCGTGTAGACGTTGTAGCGGGCCAGGCGATCGCTGACGCCGCCGAAGCCGCCGATGCGCTGCAGGCCGCGGATCTTGTTGGCGAGGATCTCCGTGCGCACACGCTCCACCTCTTGGGCGCTGGGTGCGGAGGCGCGGATCCTCTCGATCTCCTCCATCACGATCGGCTCGATCTCGTCCAGCGTGCGACCCTCCTTCGCGGTCACACGAACGTAGAAGAGGCTGCCGAGCTCGCGCTCGTCCAGCCACGCCTCCGCGTCCTGGGCGATCTGCAGGTCGTAGACGAGGCGCTTGTACAACCTCGAGGTCTTCCCCTCGGAGAGAATGCCCTGCAGCACCTCGAGATCCGCTTCCCCCTCCGTGTACTCGGCCGGCGCGTGCCAGGCGATGTAGAGACGCGGCAGCGGCACGCGGTCCTGCATCTCGAGTCGGATCTCGCGCTTCAGCTCCGGGATCCACTTCGCCATGCGGTAAACGGGAGGACCGGGCGGGATGGCACCGAAGTACTTCTCCACCTTGGCTTTCGCCTCGGCGGGATCGATGTCGCCTGCCAGAACCAGCGTGCAGTTGTTCGGACCGTAGTACTGCTTGAAGAAGCTCTCGACATCCTCCTTCGTCGCTGCGGTGAGGTCGTCCATGTAACCGATGACGTCCCAGCTGTAGGGATGGTGGCTCGGGAACAGGGCCGCGTACATGCGCTCATCCACGAGTCCGTAGGGCTGGTTGTCGACTCCCTGGCGGCGCTCGTTCTTCACGACCTCGATCTGGTTGTCGAGCCTCTCCTGCGACATCGCTGGCAGGAGCCAACCCATGCGATCGGCTTCCAGCCACAGCACCTGATCGAGAGCGTTCGTGGGAACGTTCTCGAAGTAGTTCGTGCGGTCGAAGTTCGTGGTGCCGTTGCGGTCGGTTGCACCGATCGCATCCAGCGCGTAGAAGAAGTCGGTGTTGTGATGCTCCGATCCCTGGAACATCATGTGCTCGAAAAGGTGAGCGAAACCAGTGCGTCCCACCTTCTCGTTTTTGGAACCCACGTGGTACCAGAGGTTGACCGCGACGATCGGGATCGAGTGATCCTCGTAGAGGATCAGGGTGAGCCCGTTGTCGAGGACGTGCTTCTCGAACGGGATCGTGGGCGCTTCGATCTGCTGCGCCGACGCGACCGCTGCCAAAGCACAGCAGACGAGGCTCACGAGCGTGAGCGCAAGCTGTCGTCGCAAGCCGCCAAACCAGCTCATGGTGAAGTCCACTCCTTCCATGCGTACAAAGAGTGCGAGGATGGCGTCATTCTAGCACCTGGGAGGGGCCCGTGCGCTCGACTATTCGCGGGCCACCGGATAGAGCCGCCAGCGCGAGTCGAAGTAGGGCGTGCGCTCGTAGAACCAGCGCAGCCGCGCCTTGGGGTCGGCGGCGAAAGCCTCATCCTGCAGAAGACGCTGCTCGAACGTCGCGCGCAGCTCGGGATCGCGCGCCAGCATCTGCTCCGCCAAGCGCTCGAGCACGTACGCTTCTGCATACTCGGTGCGCTGGAGCACCTCGATGAAGAATCCCCACTGGAAGAAGGAGTCGGGGGACTGCGGCTCGAGGAGCAGGATCGCCAGATCGCCCAGAGGTTGATCGGTCGCGATGCGAACGCTGCCGGGTGGGAAACGCTCGCGCCGCTGTTCGAGGCGAACGCTGGGGGTGACGCGCACATGCCCCTCGTACGGCTCCGCGCCCAGCTCCCACTCCAGGATGCGGTACATGCCGACGTCGACTTCGCGCCATGCCTCCAGCGTCTCCATCTCGATGCCGTGGAGCGCCAGGCGCTCGATCACCTCCGGCCACGCGGGAGGAATCCAGTACGCGTCCGGCCGCTGCACCGTGTGCGCCGGCTCGGTGCGCTGCAGGTAGGGAATGGAAAGCTCGATCGGCTTGCCGGTGTACTCCAGCTGCAGCGTTCCCGAGTACGGTGAGAGGTGCAGGCGCGACTCGACGCCGAGGAAATCGATCTTCGGCGGTTCCCCCTGCGCCACACGCCACTCGAGCGGCACCTCGCGTGGTCGGCGTTCCCGATCACGGCGCACGGCGCGGCGCAGCCCCCCACCCTTGTGGGCAAGCGTGCGCATGCTGCTCTCGAGCAGCACATAGGTTCCCAGGACGCGCTGGTCGTACGGCTTGAGCGAGTGATTCTCCACCAGCACGGTCGGCAAGCGGCGGGCATCGCCGTAGCCGCCGGAGTAGCGCGGCGTCGACGTCCAGAAGGTGATCCCCTTGTGGATGTCGCGCGCATCGTCTGCAAAGACGAGCGGCCCGGGAACGTGACCCATCGCTTGCAGATCGCGCTTCAGGGCCGTGGTGAGCTCGCGCTCGATCCAGCGGTCGATGGCGGGAGAGTGCCCATGCGCACCGTTGCCGCCCCAGGTGATGTCGTACTGATAATCGGCGCCGTCGGTCACGTGCAGATCGAGATAGAGATCGGGCTGCCAGGCGTTGATCATGCGCAGCATGTGCCGCATCTCCGGTGTGTCGAGCTTCGCATAGTCGCGGTTCAGATTCAGATTGCGCGAATTCGTGCGCCAGCCGCTCGCGATCGGTCCTCTCTGATTGATGCGCGACCACTCGGAAAAGCGCTCGTGACCATCCACGTTGAAGATCGGTACGAAGAGAAAGTTGACGGCTTCGAGAAGCTCACGCTTGGTGCCGCGCACGCTCAAGTCGCGCAACAGCATGAGGCCGGCGTCCTTGCCGTCGATCTCGCCGGCATGGATCCCGGCCTGCGCCAGAAGCGTGGGCTTGCCCGTGGCCAGCAAGGCTTCCGGCGTGAAGACGAGATCGCTCGAGGCCACGACCATCCAGATGGAACGTCCTTCGGGGCTCTGCCCGAGCGCGATCATCTCGAGCTCCGGCGCCGCGCTGCAGAGGCGCTCGAGCCAGGCCACGGTGTCGTCGTAGCGAGGCGTCCGCGTCAGGCCGGAAGCCTCGCTCGGCGTGATCCACGAGTCATCCTCGCGGACGACGAGCGCGCGGCTGGCGCCGTCCCACGCCAGCGCCGGCGGCAGGGTCTCCGACGGCCGGGGGGCGTCCTGCGCCGCGAGGCCACCGGCTCCCAGCAGCAGAGCAGCCAATGCGAAGAGAATGTTTTCGAGACACTGCGGCATCGGTCTCTCCCGGCCTTGTCGAGCGCACCTGGCCGGGTAGAATAGCATTGCGGGAGGGGACAGGATGAACCGCAAGCACCGGATCCACATCTGGTACATCTTCATCGCCATTTGGGGCATTCTGCTGCTGCACAATCTCCTCGTGACGTGGCGGCAGGTGGACCAGATCCCCTACAGCCAGTTCCAGGCCTACCTCGACGAAGGCAAGGTCGAGGAGATCAGCATCACCAGCACGCACATCCGCGGCTCGCTGAAGGATCCCCCCGAGGGCACGCGGAAACGCTTCATCACGGTGCGCGTCCAGCCCGACCTGGCGGACCAGCTCGCCGAGCACGAGGTGAAGTTCACCGGCGTGGTGGAGAGCACCTGGCTGCGTGACCTGCTCTCCTGGGTGATCCCGATTCTCTTCTTCGTCGCCATCTGGATCTTCCTCATACGCCGCATGGTCCAGCGCTCCGGCGGTCTCGGCGGCGGCTTCATGTCGATCGGCAAGAGCAAGGCGAAGGTGTACGTCGAGGATGCGACCAAGGTCACCTTCGCCGACGTCGCCGGCGTCGACGAGGCGAAGGAGGAGCTGTACGAGATCATCGAGTTCCTGCGCGACCCGCGCCGCTACGGACGCCTCGGCGGTCGGTTGCCAAAGGGGATCCTGCTCGTGGGTCCACCCGGAACCGGCAAAACGCTGCTGGCGCGCGCGACGGCGGGTGAGGCGGGTGTGCCCTTCTTCTCGATCAGCGGCTCGGAGTTCGTCGAGATGTTCGTGGGTGTCGGCGCCGCGCGCGTTCGTGACCTGTTCGAGCAGGCGGTGAAACGTGCCCCCGCGATCATCTTCATCGACGAGCTGGATGCGCTCGGTCGGGCGCGCGGATTGGGCCCGGTCGGCGGCGGCCACGACGAGAAGGAGCAGACGCTGAACCAGCTGCTCGTGGAGATGGACGGCTTCGATCCGCACCAGGGGATGGTGATCCTGGCCGCCACGAACCGCCCGGAGGTGCTCGATCCGGCCCTCCTGCGCGCAGGACGCTTCGATCGGCAGATTCTCGTCGACCGCCCCGACAAGATCGGTCGCGCCGCGATCCTGAACGTGCACCTGAAGAAGGTGCGCGTGGAGCCGGACGTCGACGTCGGTCAGATTGCGGCACTGACGCCCGGCTTCACGGGCGCCGATCTCGCGAATTTGGTGAACGAGGCGACGTTGCTGGCGACGCGGCGCAACGCGCAGACCGTGACGCTCGACGACTTCACGCGTGCGATCGAACGCATCATCGCCGGCCTCGAGAAGAAGAATCGGCTGCTGAATGCGCACGAACGCGAGCGCGTGGCGTATCACGAAATGGGGCATGCGCTCGTTGCCATGGCGCTCCCCGGTTCGGATCCCGTGCACAAGGTCTCGATCATCCCGCGCGGGATCGGCGCGCTCGGCTACACGATCCAGCGCCCGACCGAGGATCGCTACCTCATGTCGCGTGACGAGCTCGAAAACAAGATGGCCGTGCTTCTCGGCGGGCGCGTGGCGGAGGCATTGGTGTTCGACGACATCTCCACGGGAGCTGCCGACGATCTCGCCAAGGCCACCGACATCGCGCGCAGCATGGTGACGCGTTACGGGATGTACGAGAAGCTCGGCCTGGCGACGTACGAGGAGACCCCGACTCCCTTCCTGCCGGGGGTACCCGCCATGCCGCGCGAGCGCCAGTTCAGCGAGGAGACGGCGCGCGAGATCGACTGCGCCGTGCGCGACATGCTCAAGCGCGCCTTCGACGCGGCCCGACACATTCTGCAGGAGAACCGCGAGGCGCTCGATGCTGGAGCGCGCAACCTTCTCGACAAGGAAACGCTCACCGCCGACGAGCTGCCGCGGGTGGCTCAGGTGGTCCTCCAGGCCCGACCCCCCACCCTCCCGCCCTCCGACCACGCAAGCCGTTGATTTCAAGACATTTCGAATCTGAACAGGTTGTTTATCGGAGCGGTCTAACCAGGTGGTGAAACCTGGAGGGCGCGGCGACGTAGAAAGGTGCGAAGTGCCCCGGTTCGGTGCAGGCTGCCCCACCCAGGCGAAAGCCCCAGGCGAAAGGGAAACGGATGGTGAATGCATCGGTCGAGAGCTCGGGCGAGAGTGAGCGCCGGCTCCTGGAGGCCGCCGAGGCGGTGTTCGCCGAGCGTGGCTACCACGCGGCTTCGACCACGGAGATCGCAAAGCGGGCCGGCCTCAACAAGACGCTCATCCACTACTACTTCCGCTCCAAGGAGGGGTTGTACCGCGCCTTGATGCAGCGGATCTCCCGGCAGCTGGCACCGTTTCTCGAGGACTTTTCGATCACCGATCCGCTCGAGGCGCTTGCGGCGGCAACGCGCCGCTACATCCGGCTCCTGGCCGACAACCCGAGATACGTGCGCCTGTGCGCCTACAGCAGCCTCGAGGGCATCCAGATCATGGGGGACGAGGAGATGCACGAGCGCCTGGTGGCCGCAGCGAACTCGGCGATCCAGCGTGGCGTGGATCAAGGCGTCTTCCGGTCCGAGGACCCGCGCCACGTGCTGGCGAGCGTCGAGGGGATGTGTCGCTTCTTCTTCGAGCACGAGGACGCCATGCGCGAGCAGTGGGGCGACTCCTACGAGCGTGAGCGCATCGTCCAGGAGCGCTGCGATCACGTCGTCCGCATCCTCACCGAGGGGCTGGCGTGGTGTCCAGATGTGCGCGCCGATCAGTCGGAAGCGAAGGGATCCCGATGAAGCGACAAGACGTCCGCTGGCTCTTTCCCCTGTTCATACTCATCAGCCTCGGGAGCGCCACTCGAACGCCGGCGCAGGAAAGCGAGTCGCGAGCGGCGACCTCCACCCTGCGTTCGATGACGCTCACATCCTGCATCCAGTTCGCGATCCAGAACAGCCGCGACCTGGTGGGCTCGCGCCTCGGTCTCGAGGTGGCCAACAAGCAGGTCCGGGAGGCGTGGGGCGAGGTGCTGCCTCAGGTCGATGCCAACTTCAACTACATCCGCAACCTGACGGATCAGAGCGCCTTCCTGCCCGCAATCATCCTCGACCCGAACGCCGATCCGAACGCCGTCATCCCGGTGCAGTTTGCAGGCGACAACATCTGGGCCAGCGTGGTGACGTTCGAGCAACCGCTCTTCCAGGCGGAAGCGTTCATCGGTGTGGGCGCGGCGGGACGCTTCCGCTCGCTGCAAACCGAGCGTGTCCGCGGCACCGCCCACGCCACGGTCATGAACGTGCGCATCTTCTACTACGAGACGCTCCTGGCGCGCGACGAGATCCGGCTCCTGCAGGAGAGCATCGAGCGCGTGGAGACGACTCTCGCCGGTGCGCGAGGCTTGCAGGCAGCCGGCCTCGGCAGCAGCTACGACGTGCTCCGGCTCGAGGTGGAGCTGGCCAAGTTGGTGCCGAATCGCCAGCGGGCGCAGAACCGACTGCTGGAGGCGAAGCGCAACCTGAAGGTCTTGATGGGGATGGACGTGGGCCAGGCGATCGCGGTGTCCGGCTCGCTCCTCACCATCGATCTCGAGGACCTGGACGCCAACGCCGCGGCGGAACGCGAGCTGATCGACGTCGTCGGTGTGCGTGTGGGCGACGGGAGCGGTTTGGAGGAGATCCTCGAGCTCGCGCGCCAGAACCGTTCCGAGCTGCTGCAGGCGCGACTCGACACCCAGCTGGCCGACACGCAGCTCAAGGCGGAGCGTGCGACGGTGTATCCTAGGCTCATGGCGTTCGCGGCCTACCGCATCGACGCGCAGGAGAACGATAGCCCCGACTTCTTTGGCGACTCGAGGCAACGCGTGACGAACTGGCAGGCGGGACTGCGGCTCGAGGTGCC
Source organism: Candidatus Latescibacterota bacterium (assembly GCA_020349025.1). Taxonomy (GTDB): domain Bacteria; phylum Krumholzibacteriota; class Krumholzibacteriia. The sequence continues at coordinate 1,189,921 of CP070763.1, forward strand.
GATCTTCTCCGGCGGCTCGCGCTGGGCGCGGATCTCGCAGCGCAAGTATCAGCTGGATCAGGTTCGCACACGTGAAGCGCTGACGGAGCAGGAGGTGGAGAACCAGGTGCGCTCGCTGGTAGCACGGATTCTCGAAGCGTATCAGCGCGCACGGGCGCAGCGGCGCGCGGTCGCGCAGGCTCAACGCGGCTTCGAGATCGCTTCGGCCGAGTTCACGAATGGGCTCGGCACCCAGATCAACGCCACGGACGCCGAGGTGGCGTTGCGCGAGGCGGAGTTCGACTACGCCGAGTCCGTCTTCGACCTGCTCGTTGCGCGTGCGCAGCTCGACACCGCAGCGGGAATCGTTCCGTTCGTCGATCCGATCGAGGAGGGGTCGTGATGGCGGCGACGTCGAGTCGGAAAGCGGGGAGGGTCGCGCCTGCGGTGCTTCCCATCGCCGCGCTCGCGCTTCTGCTCCTCGTTTCCGCTTGCGGGAAGACGCAGGGTGAACAGCCGGACGCGGCGGCGACCAGCGAGACCGACGAGTTCGTGAAGATCATCAACGTCGAGGTGGAGAACCTCCTGCCCACCGCGTTCGAGGAGTTCATCCGTCTGACCGGAACCGTCAAGGCGGAGAACGACGTCATTCTGAGCGCGGAGGAGTCGGGTCGGGTCGTGCGCTTCTTCGCCGACAAGGGGGATGCGATCCGTCGAGGTCAGCCGATCGCCAAGATCGACGACGCCATCATGCGTGCCACGGTGGCCGCGGCGGAAGCGGAGTCGGCGCTCGCCGCCGAGTCGTACGAGCGTCAGCGTGAGGTGTGGGAAGAGGAGCGGATCGGCACCGAGCTCACCTACTTGGAGAAGAAGCGCCGGGCTGCTCAGGCCGCTGCCCGGCTGCAGCTCCTGCGCACGCGACTCGCGCACACGACCGTGCGGGCGCCCTTCGATGGCACGATCGAGGCACGCTACATCGACGCCGGCGAGATGGCGTCGATCGGTGCGCCGGTCGTGCGTGTCTTGAGCACGAGCGAGCTCAAGGTGGAAGTGGGCGTACCGGAGCGCTTTGCTCCGGACGTGCGTGTCGGAACGCGCGTGCACATCGTCTTCGACGTGCTGCGCGGTGTCGAGCTGGAGGGTCGCGTGCGTTTCGCCGGCAACGCGGTGGACCCGGAGAACCGCACCTTCCCGATCGAGATCGCTCTGGAGGACCCGCAGGGCGTGATCAAACCGGAGATGATCGCCAACGTCCGCGTCGTGCGCCACGAGCTCGAGAACGTGATCGTGGCCCCGCAGCAGGCTTTGCGACAGGCCGAGGATGGATTCGTGGCGTACGTGGCGGTCGAAAGGGAGGAGGGTGCGTTCGCCGAGGAGCGCCACCTCGTGCTCGGCCCGCACTACGCCGATCGTGTGGTCGTCGAGGAGGGCCTGCGTTCGGGTGATCGTCTCATCACTCGGGGTCAGATGCTCGTCGCGGAGGGAAGCCGCATCCGCATCGTCGAGCCCATGACCCGGAACGGCAGCGCCGGGGTGAACCCATGAAACGAGGGCATGGCGCACACCGCGAGTTCTGGCTCAGCAACTTCGCGATCCGGCACCGCACGAGCGTGCTCTTCGGGATGATCGTCATCCTGCTGATGGGCGCCTGGACCTACATGACGCTGCCGAAGGAGGCAGCGCCCGAGATCGAGATCCCCTTCCTGGTGGTCAATACCGTCTACCCCGGTGTCGCGCCCGAGGACATCGAGACCCTGATCACGCGCCACATCGAAGAGGAGCTCAACACGCTCAAGGACGTCAAGGAGATCACCTCGACGTCGGTCGAGGGCTACTCGTCGATCTCGGTCGAGTTCAACACGGGTGTGAACATCGACGACGCGCTGCAGAAGGTACGCGACAAGGTGGACCTGGCCAAGCCGGACCTGCCCACGGAAGCGGAGGAGCCGCAGATCTTCGAGTTCAACTTCGCCGAGTTTCCGATCATGCAGGTCAACGTGTCGGGGCGTTACGACCTCGTCCGCCTCAAAGAGCTGGCGGAGGATCTGAAGGACGAGCTCGAGCAGATTCCCGAGGTCCTGGAGGTGAGCCTCTCGGGCGGTCTCGAGCGCGAGGTGCAGGTGCAGGTCGAGCTGGCGAAGCTGAAGTACTACGGCCTCTCCTTCCCCGACGTCATCGACGCAATCAGCTTCGAGAACGTCACCTTCCCCGGCGGCAACATCGAGGTCGGCGACATCAAGTTCCTGGTGCGCATCCCGGGCGAGTTCGACCGTACCGAGCCGATCAACGACGTCGTGATCACGACGCTGAACGGACGTCCCGTTTACGTACGCGACGTGGCCAACGTGGAGTTCGGTTTCAAGGATCGCGACAGCTACGCCCGCCTCAACCACAACTCGGTCGTGACCCTCTCCGTGATCAAGCGCTCGGGCGAGAACATCATCGAGACGGCGGCCGCCGTGAACGCGGTCATCGACGAGATGCGTCCCGATTTTCCACCCACGACTGAGATCCACATCACCGCCGACATGTCCGACGACGTGCAAGAGATGGTGAGCAGCCTGGAGAACAACATCATTTCGGGGCTGCTTCTCGTGCTTGCGGTTCTGATGTTTTTCCTCGGCGTCCGCAACGCCGGGTTCGTGGCGATCTCGATTCCGCTGTCGATGTTCCTCTCGTTCCTGGTGATCCAGGCGCTGGGAATGACGATCAACTTCGTCATCCTCTTCAGCCTCATCCTGGCGCTCGGGATGCTCGTGGACAACGCCGTCGTCGTGGTGGAGAACATCTACCGCCACCTGGAACAGGGCTACTCGAACTTCGACGCCGCGCGCAAAGCTACGGGCGAGGTGGCGATGCCGATCATTGCATCGACATTCACCACGCTCGCAGCGTTCACACCGCTTCTCTTCTGGCCCGGAATCGTCGGGGAGTTCATGGGCTACCTGCCTCGAACTCTGATCATCACGCTGTCGTCGTCGCTCTTCGTGGCGCTCACGATCATCCCGACGCTGTGTGCTCTCTTCCTGCGTGTCGAGAGGGGCGAGAGGCGCCAGCCGCTGCGCCGCGCCGCGCGCTGGACTCTGATCGTCGGGGCTGCGCTCTTTTTGTTGATCGTGGCCAGCGTTAACCCGCTGACGGCGCCACTCTTCATGATCACGGCACTCGTCGCGGTTCTGGTGCACTATCTCGTCCTGCGGCACGCGGCCGCCTGGGTCGTCGGGCGTTTCCTTCCGCTTGCGATTCGCTTCTACGAGAAGAGACTGCAGTGGGCGCTGCGCCATCGCGCCCTCACGATGGCAGGCACCGTCGCTCTTCTCGTTCTGAGCATCATGGCGTACGGACGCTTCGGCAAAGGCGTCGTGTTCTTCCCGGACGACGTGCCTCCCGCGATGGCGTACGTGCAGGTGGAGACCCCGGTGGGAACGGTGACCGAGGTCACCGACGACATCGTGCAGCAGATCGAAGGGCGCATCGACGACGTGCCGGGGCGCGGCGACGTCGAGACCATCGTGGCCACGACCGGCTCCAGAATCACCAACGACTTCGGCCAGAACAACGGCACGCACCTCGCCACGGTGACGGTGAACTTCATCGACTACCAGGACCGCGGCCACGACGCGTTCGATGTCATCGAGGAGATGCGCAACAGCATGAGCACGGGCATCGCCGGTGCCAAGATCAACGTGGAGAAGCCGCAGGATGGCCCGCCGACGGGCGCCCCGGTGAACATCGAGATCGCCGGGGAAGACCCCGACGTGCTGCAGCAAATCTCCGACGACCTGATGGCCGTTCTGGAGAACTCGCCTGTCTACGGCAAGCTCGATGGGTTGAAGAGCAATCTGGACGCGGCGCGCCCGGAGCTCGTCATCGACGTCGATCGGGAGCGAGCGGCGCTGTACAACCTCACGACAACCGACATCGGCTCCACCATCCGCAGCGCGATCAACGGCTTCGAGGCCTCCAAGTTCCGCGATGGCGAGGACGAATACGACATCGTGGTGCGCCTGTCGGAGGAGGATCGCAGCGATCTGAACACGCTCGCCGACCTTACCGTGGTCGACGAAATGGGGCGCCAGATCCCGCTGAGCTCGATGGCCACGTGGCGCGTGGGCTCCTCCTACGCTGGCATCAACCGGCTCGACCTCGAGCGCGTCGTGCAGGTTTCGGCCGACGTGCGCGCCGGCCACAACGCCGCAGCCACACTGGCGGAGGTGCAAACGACCCTGGAGGAGTTCGTCGCCGCACTGCCGCCGGGGTACAACGTGCGTTACACCGGTGAATCGGAGGAGCAGGCGGAAGCTTCTGAGTTCTTGACGCGTGCTTTCGTCACCGCGCTCATCCTCATCTTCTTCATCCTGATCAGCCAGTTCAACTCGGTCACGCGTCCGTTCATCATTCTGACCTCGGTGATCCTGTCGACGGTCGGTGTGCTGCTCGGCCTCATCGTGTTCCAGATGCCGTTTGGCGTCATCATGACGGGAATCGGTGTGATCAGTCTGGCTGGGATCGTGGTCAACAACAGCATCGTGTTGATCGACTACATCCAGCTGCTGCGCGAGCGCGATGGCCTGGGACGTTTCGAATCGCTGGTCCAGGGCGGCAAGACGCGTTTCCGCCCCGTCATCTTGACGGCGGTCACGACCGTTCTCGGTCTGGTACCGCTCGCGGTGGGCTTGAACTTCGACTTCATCGGCCTCTACGGCAGCCTGAGCCCAGAGCTCTACTGGGGAGGGGAGCAGGCCGCGTGGTGGGGCCCAATGGCGATCGCGGTGATCGTGGGGCTCAGCTTCGCCACGTTCCTGACCCTGATCCTGGTGCCCGTGATGATCTCGATCCAGGATGGCGTCGAAGACTTCTTCCGTCGCCACTACACGCACGCAGCGATGGAGCCTGCAGCGCCCGTCGAGGTCGAGCCGGACGCGGACGAGCTCGGCGAAGCGGCTGCGCCCGCCGCGGACCCGGAGCCGGCGGGGGCGAGCAAGCTGGCGTGGCTGCGCATGCTGGGGCGCCGGGAGGTGTGATGCCGAAACGCTGCGAGTGGGCTGGCAGCGACCCGCTGTATGTCGAGTACCACGACAGCGAGTGGGGCGTGCCGCTTCACGACGAGCGTGCGCTCTTCGAGTTTCTCATCCTCGAAGGGGCGCAAGCGGGGCTCAGCTGGATCACCATCCTGCGCAAACGCGAGAACTATCGCAAGGCCTTCGCCGGGTTCGACGCGCGCAAGGTGGCGCGCTTCGACGGTCGCAAAGTCGAACGCCTGTTGCGCGACGAGGGCATCATCCGCAACCGCCAGAAGATCGAAGCCGCGATTGCCAACGCGCGCGCGTTTCTGCAGGTGCAGAAGCAGTTCGGCTCCTTCGACACCTACATCTGGAACTTCGTCGACGGCAGCCCGATCCGAAACAGGTGGCGACAGATGTCCCAGCTCCCGGCGAAGACGCCGCTTTCCGAGACCATCTCCAAGGATCTCAAGCAACGCGGCTTCAAGTTCGTGGGGCCGACGATCGTCTACGCGCACATGCAAGCCACCGGCATGGTGAACGATCACGTCGTCGGATGCTTTCGGCACAAGCTCGTTGCAAGTATGATCTGAAACCGTTTGAACCTGGGGGTCGGCCATGCGCCAGCGACTTTGCCTCGTGGGTCTTCTCGCCGCCGTGCTCATGCTGGCTCACAGCGTGGGCCTCGCTCAAGGCGTGCGGGATGTGCCGCAGTACACGATCGAGGATTTCCTCGGAACCACTGCCATGTTTGGTGCCTCTTTCTCGCCCGACGAGAGCAAGATTCTCGTGAGCAGCGATCAGAGCGGCATCTTCAACGCCTTCGCGATTCCGGTGGATGGCAGCAAGCCGATCCAGCTCACGAACTCCTCGAGCAATGCGATCTACATCCAGTCCTATTTTCCGACAGACGAGCGCTTCATCTTCGAGAGCGACGAAGAGGGGAACGAGCTCACCCACGTCTACGTGCGCGAGCTGGATGGTTCCTCCACCGACATCACGCCCGGGGAGAAGCTGAAGGCCAACTTCGAATCCTGGGCGCACGACAAGGCTTCTTTCTTCGTCAGCACCAACGAACGCGACCGCCGCTACTTCGATCTCTACGAGTTTGCGGTGGATGGGTACGAACGCTCGCTGGTGTACGAGAACACCGGCGGCTACGAGTTTGGACCCATCTCACGCGACAAGCGCTACCTGGCGCTGGTCAAACCGCACACGCGCACCAACTCCGACGTCTACGTGTACGACCGGCAGAGCGGCGAGCTGCGCCACGTGACGCCCCACGAGGGAGACGTTTCGAACCAGCCGCAAGAGTTCAGCGTGGACGGTCGCAGCCTCTTTCTCGTCACCGACGAGGGAGACGAATTCCGCTACCTCGTGCGCCACGACCTCGCAAGCGCCGAGCGCAAGGGGGTCGAAAAGCCGGGGTGGGATGTCTGGTCCGCCTCCTTGTCCGAAAGCGGGCGTTACCTCGTCGTCGCCGTCAACCGCGACGCGCGCACGGAGATGCGCGTGTACGAGACGGCGAACATGCAGCGCGTCGCGCTGCCGCAGCTGCCGAACGGGAACATCACGTCGGTGCGGATCTCGCGGCGCGAAGGGAAGATCGCCTTCTATCTGAACGGCAGCCGCGCTCCGAGCAACCTGTTCCTGCTCGACCTGGCGAGCCACGAGGCCACGCAGCTGACCCAGAACCTCAACCCCAAAGTGAATCCGGAGCACCTCGTCGACGCGCAGGTCGTACGCTTCGACTCGTACGATGGCGTGGAGGTGCCGGGGCTTCTCTACCGGCCGCACGCAGCAGGGCCGGAGAGCAAGGCGCCGGCGCTCGTTTCCGTCCACGGCGGACCGGGAGGCCAGTCGCGCGAGGGCTACAACGCGCTGACCCAATACCTGGTGAACTCCGGCTACGTGGTCTACCGCATCAACAACCGCGGGAGCTCCGGCTACGGCAAGACCTTCTTCAGCATGGACGACCGCAAGCATGGCGACGCCGACCTGGACGACTGCGTGGCCAGCAAGAAGTTCCTCGTCGACCAGGGCTACGTCGATCCGGAGCGCATCGGCATCATCGGGGGCAGCTACGGTGGCTACATGGTTCTCGCAGCTCTGACGTTCCGACCCGATGCGTTCGAGGTGGGCATCGACATCTTCGGCATCTCGAATTGGATGCGCACGCTCGAGAGCATTCCGCCCTGGTGGGAGGCGCGTCGGGTCGCACTCTACAAGGAGCTCGGCGATCCGGGGGTGGACCGCGATTATCTGCACGGGATCTCTCCCCTCTTCCACGCCGGCAACATTCGTAAGCCGTTGATGGTGCTGCAGGGTGCCAACGACCCGCGCGTGCATCAGGTGGAGTCGGACGAAATCGTCGCGGCCGCGCGCGCCAATGGCGTCGAGGTCGAGTATCTCGTTTTCGAGGATGAAGGGCACGGCTTCCGCAAGAAGGAGAATCGTCTGCGCGGCTACAGAGCGATTCGGGATTTCTGTGACAAACATCTGAAGGGTGCCGGCGTCGTCGCACGTTAGGGAATGTTCCTGTGCTAGACTGACTCGGATGTGCGGAATCTGCGGTATCTTCAACTACGGCCGTGACGAGCCCGTCTCGCGCAGCATCGTCGAGACGATGGCGGCGAGCATCCGCCACCGGGGCCCCGACGACGAAGGCTTTCATGTGCAAGGGCGCGTCGGGCTCGGTTTCCGCCGGCTCTCCATCATCGACCTCGAAACCGGCAACCAACCGATCCCGAACGAGGATGAGAGCCGCTGGGTCGTCTTCAACGGCGAGATCTACAACTATCGCGAGCTGCGGCGTGAGCTGGAAACGGCGGGCCACCGGTTCCGCACCCGTTCCGACACCGAGACGATCGTGCACGGCCACGAGGAGTGGGGCGACGACGTCACCACGCGGCTGAACGGGATCTTCGGTCTGGCGCTTTGGGACGCGGGTGAGCAGCGGCTTCTCCTGGCTCGAGACCACCTCGGCGTCAAGCCGCTCTACTTCCACGATGATGGTCGACGGCTGCTCTTCGGCTCCGAGATCAAGGCGATCCTCCAGGATCCGAGCGTGCCGCGTGAGCTCGATCACGAGGCCCTGGCCATCTTCCTCTCCTTCGGATACGTCCCCTCGCCGCGCACGCTCCTGAAGGGGATTCGCAAAGTGCCACCGGGGCACCGGCTGGCGGTGGACGCCCGAGGGGCGCGCCTCGAACGCTACTGGCGCACGCTTCCGGACATCCAGGAGATCCCGGAGAAGGAGGCGGTGGAGGAGTACGCGCGCCGTTTTCGACGCGCGGTCGAGCGACAGATGATGAGCGACGTGCCGCTCGGGAGCCTGCTCTCGGGTGGCGTCGACTCCGCCATGGTGACCGCAGTGATGCGCGAGCTTTCGGAGCAGCCGGTGATGACCTTCTCGGTGGGCTTCGAGGAGGAGGGAGAGTGGAACGAGGTCGAAGAGGCGGCGGAAACAGCGCGCATCCTCGGCACCGAGCACCACGATCTGCGGATCAGCGCGCGACACTACGTCGACTTCTTCGCGGAGTCGCTCTGGCACCTCGAGGAGCCGGTTCTCTCGCAGAGCACCTTCGCTTTCTACTATTTGTCCAAGCTGGCGCGAGAGCAGGTCAAGGTGGTTCTGACCGGCCAGGGTGCCGACGAGCCGCTCGCTGGCTACGACCGCTACCGTGGCGAAAAGCTTGCGGGCCGATTGGGTTGGCTTGCGGGCAGCGCGATGTCGCAGCGCATCGTCTCGGCGCTGCCGCGCTCGGAAAAGCTGCGCCGGGCGGCCGGGTCTCTCGGCGAACGCGACCCGTTGCAGCGCTTTGCATCGATTCATGCGCTGTTCCAGCAGGCGGACTTCCCGCGCATGCTGCAAGCGGAAACCGCGGCGCGCCTCGCCCGCATCGACGTCACGGCCCCCATTGCGGCATGGCAACGGGACGTCACACATCTCGACGGCCTGTCGCAGCTGCTCTACGTCGACACGCGCATGTCGCTACCGGACGACCTGCTCTTCTACGGTGACAAGTTGGCCATGGCGAACTCCCTGGAAGCGCGCGTCCCGATCCTCGACTACGAGCTGGTCGAGTTCATCGAATCGTTGCCGCCCGGGCTCAAGCTGCGTGGCCTCACGGCCAAGTACGTGCACAAGCTCGCTGCGGAGCGTTGGCTGCCGCAACAGATCATCCGGCGACGCAAGAAGGGATTCGCCACACCCGTGGATGACTGGTTCCAGAGCTCGCTGGATGGCTTCGTGCGCGAGACGTTGTTGTCGGATCAATCGATCTGTCGCGAGCTCTTCGACGCCGAATTCGTGGAGGGGATGCTGCGCGAGCATCGCGAACGCCGGCGCGATCATCGCCGCCGCATCTTCGCGCTCTTGAGCTTCGAGCTGTGGCACCGACGGTTCCTCCAATCCCCGGTGACGGTCACCTGAGCCTCGAGAAAGGGAAGTCGTGAAGGTCGCTCTCTTCGGTCTCGGCTACGTGGGCTGCGTCAGCGCCGGCTGTTTCGCGCGCGCGGGTCACGACGTGTATGGCGTCGACGTCAACCCGGTGAAGGTCGAGATCTTGAGATCCGGAAAGAGCCCGATCGTCGAGAAGGATGTCGGCGAGCTCATCGCCGCTGCGGTCGAAGCAGGCCGCCTGCACGCCACCACCTCCGCTTCCGAGGCCGTCCACGCCACGCAGGTCTCTTTGATCTGCGTCGGAACGCCGAGCCACCCCAACGGAAGCCTCGATCTGCGCTACATCTACAGGGTGGCGGAGGAGATCGGCGCCGCCCTGCGCCACCGTGACGCCTACCATGTCGTTGTCATTCGCAGCACCGTCATGCCCGGCACGGCGGCCGAGGTCGCGCGTATCCTCGAGACGCAGACGGGCAGGAAACAGGGAGAGGGTTTCGGCGTCGTCGTCAATCCGGAGTTCTTGCGTGAAGGCAGCGCGGTGTCCGATTTCGTCGAGCCACCCTTCACGCTTCTGGGCGGCGAGCATGAGCGTGCCCTCGACGTCGTTGCCCAGCTCTATGCCGACGTCGACGCCCCGATCGTCCGGGCTGAGACGCGTGTGGCCGAGATGGTCAAGTATGCCAACAACGTTTATCACGCCGCGAAGATCACGTTTGCCAACGAAGTCGGCAACGTCTGCAAGGCGCTCGGCATCGACAGCCACAAGGTGATGGAGATCTTCTGCATGGACGAGAAGCTCAACGTTTCCGCGGCGTACCTGAAGCCGGGCTTCGCGTTTGGCGGCTCCTGCCTGCCCAAGGATCTGCGCGCACTCACGTTCCGCGCCAAAGACCTCGACATTCCGGTTCCGATGCTCGAGAGCCTGATTGCGTCCAACGCCTTGCAGATCCGCCGCGTCGTGGACCAGCTGTTGCGCTGGAAGGCGCGCAAGCTCGGCTTCCTGGGTCTCTCCTTCAAGGGGGGCACCGACGATCTGCGCGAGAGCCCCATCGTCGAGGTCGTCGAGACGATGATCGGCAAGGGATACGACGTCCGCATCTACGATGCGAACGTGTCGCTGGCGCGTCTCTTTGGCGCCAACAAGGAGTACATCGAGAAGGAGATCCCGCACATCGAGCGGCTGATGTGCAAGACGATGGATGAGGTTCTGGAGCACGCGGATGTGATCGTCATCGGCAATCGCAGCAGCGAGTTCGCCGCTGCGCTCGGCAGGCTGCGCCCCGAGCAGCGGGCGCTCGATCTGGTGCGGCTTCTCGACGAGCCCCCCGAGTCGGAGCGCTACGAAGGGATCTGCTGGTGAAGCTCCAAAGCCTGAGCCCGGTCAGCGACGATCGCCGAACCCCAGAATCAGGAAGACACCCGGGCGCCCGATCTGCTGCAGGACACACGCAGACTGCGACTAACGGAAGCGGGACTTGAGTCGGCTGATGCTCTCGCCTTGCACGGGCGTCGAGCCCGAGTTCTCCATGATGAGCACGACGTCTTCGAGCTCGTCGACGAGCGCGAGATCGAGATCCCCATCGTTGTTGGCGTCGAAGAGGAGAGCGCAGGACGCCGCCTGCGGCGCGGCGAAGACACGCTCGAGCTTGTAGTTGCCGCTCCCACCGTTGAGGAACAGCTGCCAGCCGCCACCGAAGCTGGAGGTCATCCAATCGAGATCGCCGTCGCCGTCGAGATCTCCGAGGTCGGTGGCGAGCGGAAAGGTCTGCATGCGGAGGATGCTGGGCGCTTCGAGCGACCCGCTGCCGTCGCCGAGGAGAATCGCACCGGAGTCGGAAGAGCTGTTGACGACCGAGACGTCCTCATGACCATCGCCGTCGACGTCAGCGCAGACAAGCATCCAGACGGCGCCGCCGCAGCTCTGCAGCTCCAGGCTCACGAAGCTTCCGTCCCCCACGCCACGGTTCACGACCACGGCCTGCGATGCCTGCGCTCCCACCACCAGATCGAGGATGCCGTCGCCATCCATGTCGCTGGCCTCGAGGGCCCACTCGGCCTCCCCACCCCCTTCGAAGAACTGTGGTGCGAGGAACACTCCCTTGCCGTCGTTGAGGAGCAACGAGAGGTTGCTGCTTCCCGAGTTGCTGTTGACGATGTCGAGATCCCCGTCTCCGTCGGCGTCGAGCACCGTGATGCCGCGCGGCTGCAACCCCACGCGAATCTCCTGCTGCGGCGCGAAGGTGCCGTCGCCGTTGCCGAGAAGCACCGAGACGCTGTTGCTGCGGATGTTCGCTACGCAGACGTCCACGATCCCGTCGTGGTTGAAGTCGGCGGGCTCCGACGGGCTCGCCTGGGCGTTCACTTGCGCTGGGGGGCGGAGAAAATCGCCGAAGAGGCCATCGCCCGTCGCACTGTTGAGGAAGACACGCAGATCGGCTGTGTCTTCGTTGACGATCAGGATGTCGAGCCAGCGATCTGCGTTGAGATCGGAGGCGATGCCGCCGTAGGCGCGTGTGGAGAGCGTGGGCGAGTCGCGCGTCGCGAGGCGGTCGACCTCACGCAAGTCGAGCGCGGCGCGGGCGGCGCGCGTCCAGAAGCGGAAGCTGTATCCCGCTTGACGCAAGTTCGTTCCGTCAGCAGCGCGAAGATCGTGTGAGACGACGACGAGAACGCGCTCCCCCGCCGAGAGCGGCAGGCTCGGGGTGAGGCGCACGACGGAGTCGCCCCGCGCGAAGGAGATTGTGCCTTCGACGCGGCCGCTCCAGCGTCCGAAGGCCCACAAGGTGCGGTGCGGGACGACGCTGCTGCGATCCACGGCCCGGTCGAAGTGCAGCTCGATTGCTGCGTCGACGTTGGCGTCGAGCGCGTTGCCCTCGGGCACGCTGGCGACGACACGCAAACCCTGAGCCACGGCGGCGTCTGCCATCAAAAGAACGAGGCAGATGAAGAGACGCATCCGGAGATTCTACACGACGACGTTGACCAGGCGGCCTCGCGCCACGATGACCTTGCGGGGCTCCTTGCCGGAGAGCGCCTTCTGCACCGCGGGATCCCGCAGCGCCTGGGCACGGAGATCCTCTTCGGAGGTGTCGGCCGCGGCCGTGAAGCGCCCTCGCACCTTGCCGTTCAGCTGCACGACCACCTCCACCTCCTCTTCACGTGCGAGCTCCTCGTCGTAGGTGGGCCAGCTCGTGCGGAAGACGCTGCCGGGGTGCCCGAGCATCTCCCAGAGCTCCTCCGCCATGAACGGCGCCAACGGCGCCAGCAGCTGCACGAGCGTCGTGGCGGAGCTGCGCGAGAGCTGCTTGGACAGGTTCATGAACTCCATGATCGCGGCCATCGACGTATTGAAGTGCAGATCCCCCTCGAAGGAGGCGGTGACCTTGCGGATGACCTGGTGCAGCTTGCGCTGCGCCGCTCGCGTGTCTTCGACGTCGCGTGCGTCGTGAACCCGGTCCCAGACGCGCTGGGCGAAGCGCTGCGCGCCCACGAGCCCCGTCTCCTTCCAACGGATCTCATCCTCGCTGGGCGCGAAGAAGAACATGGCGAGACGGCAGACGTCGACGCCCCACTGCGACATGATCGCGTTCGGGGAGACGACGTTGCCGGCCGACTTCGACATGAGCAGGCCTTGGGCGTCGTAGACCATGCCGTGGTTGAAGAGGCGCTGGGTCGGCTCGTCGGTCGGAAGCCATCCCGCATCGTGCAGCACCTTGGTGATGAAACGGAAGTAGAGCAGGTGCATGCAGGCATGCTCGGAGCCACCGATGTAGAGGTCGACGGGCAACCACGTCTTCGCCTTCTCCTTATCCCACGGTGCGGCCTCGTTCCTCGCATCGACGTAGCGGAAGTGGTACCACGACGAGCACACGAAGGTGTCCATCGTGTCCGGGTCGCGCTCGGCCGGAGCACCGCAGCGCGGACAGGTGGCCCGCATGAACTCGGGATTGTCGGCCAGGGGGGAGCGTCCTTCGGCGACGAACTGCGTCTGCTCGAGCGGCAGGCGTACGGGCAGCTCCGTTTCTGGAACGCCCTGCGGTCCGCACTCGGCACAGTGGATGATCGGGATCGGGCAGCCCCAGTAGCGTTGGCGCGAAACGAGCCAGTCCTTCAGCCTGTAGTTCACCTTGGGACGGCCGAGCCCTTTTTGGGCCAGGTACTCGATGACGGCGGGGATGCCATCCGGCGTCGGGGTGCCGTCGAGCGCACCCGAGTTCACCATCGTCCCCTCGCCGACGTAGGCGTCCTCCATCGTCTCGGCTTCCAGCCCATTGCCGGGTGGTTGGATGACGACGCGAATCGGAATGCCGTATCTCTTCGCGAAAGCGAAGTCGCGCGTGTCGTGACCGGGGACTCCCATGACGACGCCCGTGCCGTAGGTGGCGACGACGTAGTCCGCTACCCACAGCTGCACCTCTTCCCCGTTCAAGGGGTTCGTCACCGTGAGGCCGGTGAAGACGCCATCCTTCTCCCCCTCGGCGATGCGCTCCCACTCCTTCTTGCGCAACGCTTGCTGGATGTATGCAGCAACCTTTGGTTGCGTCTGCGCCACCTCGGCTGCGATCGGATGCTCCGGCGCAACCACCATGAAGGTGACACCCCACGTGGTGTCGGGGCGTGTGGTGAACACCGTCAGCTTCTGACCACCGAAGTCGAAGTCGATCTCGCACCCCTCGGAGCGGCCGATCCAGTTGCGCTGCAGCAGCTTGATCGTCTCGGGCCAACCGTCGAGCCGGTCCAGATCGTCGAGCAGCCTGGCGGCGAAATCGCTGTAGCGGAAGAACCAGCAGTTCTCGATCTCCTTCTTGCCCACTTCGCTCTGGCAGCGCCAACACCTGCCGTCCTGGACGAGCTCGTTGGCGAGGATGCCGTCGTTGGGGCACCAGTTGACCAGGGATGGCGCGCGGTACGCCAGACCGCGCTCGTAGAGCAGCAGGAACAGCCACTGCGTCCACTTGTAGTAGTCCGGCTCGCTGGTGACGACCTCACGCTCCCAGTCGTAGGAGAGCCCCATCCGTTGCAGCGTCTGGCGCCCGGTCGTGATGTTGCGAAGCGTCCACTCACGTGGATGCACGCCGTGCTTGATGGCGGCGTTCTCGGCCGGCAGACCGAACGAGTCCCACCCGAAGGCGTGGAGCACGTCGTACCCCTGCATCAAGCGGAAGCGCGTGACCGCGTCGCCAATTCCGTAGTTGCGGAAGTGTCCGATGTGGATGTCGCCCGAGGGATAGGCGAACATCTCGAGCATGTAGTACTTCTTCCGCGGCTCCGGATGGGTGGCGAAGAGGTTCGCCTGCCGCCACTTGCGGTGCCCCTTCTCCTCGATGCTCTTGAAGTCGTACTTCGGCGTCGTCATGGGGGTGGTCTTATCAGAAGCCGCCGGCGGCGGTCAATGCCATGGGTGACTTCGCGTGCGCGCTCCCCTAATGTGGCGGCATGCAGGTCGACGCCCACGCCTCCGTGCTCTCACGTCACCGCGACCTCGTCCTCGTCGTCGTCGCCGCTGCTGCACTCTTCAGCGCGAACATGCACCATCTGAGCCTGCCGCCGCTGGACGACTGCTTCTACGCGCGCAAGGGTGTCGAGATGGCGGAGCGCGGTGCCTCGTTCACCGTGACCTGGAACCAGCATCCGAACCATCAGAATCCGCCGCTCCAGTTCTGGATTCTCGGGGCCAGCTTCACGCTCTTCGGGGAGAACGACTTCGCCGCGCGGCTCCCGAGCCTACTGATGGCACTCGGGATTCTCGTCATCACCTATCGCATCGGGCGGCACGTCCTGGAGCGGGAGGCGGCGGCGGCCGCGCTCGGTTTGCTCTGCCTCGCGCCGCTATTCGTGCAAAACGCGCGGCGCTGCATGCTGGAGGTTCCGAACAGCTTCTGGATCGCGCTCTGCTTCCTGGTGGCGCTCGAGTCGCGTCGGCACACTCGACTCGGCGTGCTCGTCGCCGTGCCGCTGGCAGCAGCCGGCCTCACCAAGAGCGTCCTGGGGTTGCTCCCGATTCCCGTGCTCGCGGCTTTCGCGCTGCACCGGGAGGGGCGCCGGCTCCTGGCCAACCCGTGGCTGCTTGCGGGGCTTTTTCTCGGAATTGCGGGGACGGCGACCTGGCCGCTGCATCAGGGGCTCACCGCGGGCTGGGGTGCGGTGCGCTCCCACTACGTCGGCGAGATTGGTGGCCGGGCACTCGAGCCCTTCTCCATCTGGGAGGCGCTCACCGAGTACCCGAAGGTGCTGCTGCGGGAGTTCCAACCGCTTGCGATTCCGGGAGTGATCGGTGCGCTCGTGGCGTTGCGCTGTGGCTGGCAGCGTGCCAACGGCGGTCGGGCTCTCCTCGGGATGTGGGTCGTGCTGCCCCTTGTGCTCTACAGCTTCGCGAGCACGCGGTCGGCACGCTACGCCTTTCCGATCTTCGTGCCGCTCGCGCTCCTCTCTGCTGGGCTTCTCGTGTCGTGGAGGCCGCGCGCCACGCGCATCGCGACGACGCGTGTCGTGCCGCTTCTGCTTCTGACCCTGGCGCTCCTCTTCTGGTTCAGCCCGAAGACGCTGTCGCGCGACCAGAACGCAGCCTTCAAACGCGCGGGCCGTGACATCGAGCGGCTCTTCCCGGCGGACACCGAGGTGCCGCTGCTCGGGAGCTTCACCTGGCGCTTGGCCAACCCGCTCCTCTACTACGGACATCGCGGTGTCGTGCCGCTCGGCGACGCAGTGGAATCGGTGCTCGAGATGGCGCGCGAGCTCCCGACGCCGGCGTTCATCGCGTCGCGCGCGAACCTGGAACGGGTCCGCTCGCAGGGGATCGAAGTGGAGGTGCTCTCGGAGCTCGGTCCCTGGCTCCTCCTGCGCCTCGAGGATCGGCAAATCCGAGAAGCTCAGCGGCGCTCCGCCGTGCGCCGCTCGTACTCCTTGCCGATCGCCACGCCGAGAACGATCCACATCAGCACGAGCACGATGTTCACGACCGCGAAGCCTTGGGTGGAGAGCCGGAGCCAGTTCAGCCCCAGATAGACCAGCACGGCGGAGAGCACGTCGCCCGCGCGCCAGAAGAAGGTGTCGATGGCCTGTTTCGCCTTGTACTTCTGCTCGCGCGTCGTCGGTAGGAAGAGAGCCTGCCGCACGGTGTTCTGGAGCGAGTAGTCGGTGGCGTTCTCGGCGATCTTGACCCAGCGGATCACGCTGAGAATCGGCACGAAGGCCAGCAGCGTGTATCCCGTGAGGGCGATGGTCGGGAGGATGAGAATCGCAACCCGCACGCCGAGGTACTTGAGGATTCTGGAGACCAGAAGGAGCTGCACGACCACGCCGAGGATGTTCACCCAGGAGTAGAAGTCGGCGTAGAAGCTCCCTGCTTGCACCCTCACGCGCTGCTCGATGTCTTCGCTGCTGGCGGAAGGCCCGAG
Organism: Candidatus Latescibacterota bacterium; assembly: GCA_020349025.1. Taxonomy (GTDB): domain Bacteria; phylum Krumholzibacteriota; class Krumholzibacteriia. Next base: position 1,206,705 of record CP070763.1, read on the forward strand.
CTCTTCCGTGGCTGCAGCCTCGTACGTCTCCATGACCGCGCCGCGCAAGATGAACTCGCCGTTCGTGTTCACCCAGTTCACGATCAAGATCAAGAGCGCCATCAAGAGCAGGTATCGCGTCCGCCGCACGAGCCGGAACGCCCCCTCCTTGGAGAAGGGCTCCTCCTCGGTCTGCGGCTGCGCCGCCGCACCCCGCGCGGCCCGCCGGCGCTCACGAGCATCCACGATGTTGGTCAGCACGGTTGCGAAACCGAGCACGCCAGCGGCGACGAGGAACAACTGGTTGATGCCGAGGGGCTCGATCAGCCAGACCGTGACTTTGCCGCCGGCAGCCGCGCCCATGGAAGCCCCGAACGCGACGATGACGAAGAGCCGCTTGCCTTCGGCAGGTGTATAGATGTCGTTCGCTAGGGACCAGAACTGAGCTGGGATCATGAGATTGAAGATCCCGACCCAGATGAAGAAGAGAATCGCAAGCGCTGGGGGGCCTTCTCCAAACGTCACCATCGCCACGTAGAAGAGCAGCAGGTTGGCGATGAAGAAGAGGTTGACCACGTTGAGGAGACGCCGGCGTGGCACCGCCGCGGCCAAACGCGCATAGAGCGGCACGGCGACGAGCAGCAGGAGCAGAGCCTGGGCTGCGGAGAGGTAGCTGCCAATCTCGGCACCCTCGAACAGCTTGCCGAACAGCGTGATCTTCACGGGCACGATCAGCGCCTCACGCACCGGCTTGATGATGTAGTAGGCAAAGAAGATCAGGAAGATGTTCAGGGCCAGCTGCAGGACGGTTGCGCCCTCGCCGCCGCGGACCTCCGTGAAGAGCGAAAGGAGGCGCTCCACCACGTTGCGCTTTGGGCGGGGCGAGAGCGAGCGTACGGACATCCGGTCCTCCGAGGAGTCGCCCTGCTGGCGTCAGGCTGGTGTCATGCTCTTCTCGACCGACTCGAATGCCTGATCCAACGTCGTCAGCGCACGCTGGACGTCGGTGGCGTCCACCACGAGCGGCGGGGTCAGGCGCAAGACGTTGCCGACGAGGCCGCCGCGCCCGACGAGCACGCCGTTGTCCTTGCAGATCTCCATGACGCGGGCCGTCTCCTCCGGCGCCGGCTCCTTGCTGGTGCGGTCGCGCACCAGCTCGACGCCGATCATGAGCCCCTTGCCACGCACTTCGCCGATCACCAGGTGCTTCTCCTGCAGCTCCTGCATGCCATCCCAAAGCACCTTGCCCATGCGCTCGGCGTTTCCCGCCAGATCGTTCTTGCGGATGTAATCGACGTTGGCGATCGCCGCCGCCATGGTGATCGGGTTGCCTCCGAAGGTGGAGATGTTCGGCCCGGTGTAGGCATCGGCGACCTCCTTCTTCGCCACGAAGGCACCGGCCGCGAAGCCGTTAGCCAGCCCCTTGGCAAAAACCATCATGTCGGGCTCGACATTCCAGTGCTGGATCCCGAAGAGGTTCTCGCCGGTACGCCCCCACCCCGTCTGCACCTCGTCGGAGATGGCCACGCCGCCGTAGCGTCTGACGATGTCGTAGATGATCGGGAAGTACTCGGGCGGCGGCGTGACGAAGCCGCCGACGCCCTGGATCGGCTCGGCGATGAACGCCGCGATGCGGCCGCTCGTCGTCGTCTGCAGCAGCTCCTCGAGGTCGCGTGCGCAGCGCATCTCGCACGAGGGGTAGGTGAGGCCGAAAGCGCAGCGATAGCAGTAGGCGTTGTGCGCGAAGTGGACGTTGCCCATCGTCGCCACCGGTGGCCGCCACGGCTTCTGACCCGACACCCCGATCGCCACGTGCGAGCGCCCGTGATACGAGTGGCGCAGCGCGATGACCTCTTCGCAACCGGTGTGGAGCTTGGCGGTCAGGAGCGCCGTATCGATCGCTTCGGTGCCGCTGTTGCAGAAGAAGGACTTCTGCAGCTCGCCCGGTGTGATCTCGGCCAGCTGCTGCGCGAACTCGATCATCGGCTCGATCAGGTAGCAGGTGGAGACGTGCTGCAGCTTCTCCACCTGTGCGTGCACGGCGGCGTTGATCTCCGGGTTGGAGTGGCCGCTGTTGACCGAGAGAATGCCGGCGAAGAAGTCGAGATACTCCTTGCCCTCGCTGTCCTTGAGGTACTGCATCGAGCCGCTCACGAGGTTCATCGGCTTCTCGTAGTAGTGCTTGATGCAGGGGATGACGTATTCCTGCTTGAGCCTGACCAGCTCTTCGGGTGTGCGCGCCACGGCTGGACCCCCTCGAGGTTCGATTCGATCGCTGTCGCTTCTACGGCAGCTGCACCGTCATGTCGCCATAGGTTTCGGGACGGCGGTCGCGGAAGAACTGCCAGGTCTGGCGCACCTTCTCGATCGTCTCCAGGTCGAGATCGGCAACGACGAGCTCCTCCTGGTCCTCGCTCCCCTGGACCACGATCTGACCGCGCGGATCACAGAAATAGCTGGAGCCGTAGAACTTGCCCGTTTCCCACGGCTTCTCCACGCCGACGCGGTTGATGGCCCCGACGAAGTAGCCGTTGGCTACGGCGTGCGCCGGCTGCTCGAGCTCCCACAGGTATTTGGAGAGCCCCGCTACGGTCGCCGAGGGATTGAACACGATCTCGGCGCCATTCAGGCCGAGGAGTCGCGCCCCCTCCGGGAAGTGGCGGTCGTAGCAGATGTACACACCGATGCGGGCATAGCGCGTCTGGAAGGTCGGGTACCCGAGGTTGCCCGGTTTGAAGTAGAACTTCTCCCAGAAGCCGTGGACCTGGGGAATGTGGTTCTTGCGATAGATCCCCAAGAGCGTCCCATCGGCATCGACGACGGCGGCGGTGTTGTAGTAGACGCCGGTCATCGCCTCTTCGTAGATCGGGACGACCAGAACCATCTCGTGCTTGCGTGCCAGATTCTGCGCCCACTCCACCGTCGGGCCGGGAATCGGCTCGGCGATCTCGTACCACTTTTCATCCTGCTCGGCACAGAAGTAGGGACCGAAGAAGATCTCCTGGAGGCAGAGGATGCGAACTTCCTTGGAAGCCGCCTCTTCGATGAACGTCTCGTGCTTCTCGAGGGCGGTCTTCTTGATCTCGCCCACGCTCGCCTGCGTGTTCTCGCAGGTCGCTTGCACGAGCCCGCAACGAAGGATCCGTGGCATGGTGAACTCCCCGACTCCGGAGCGATGCCCCACCGTGGTGCATGAGCGCCAGTTTGGGGTCCAAGCTACTCGAAGCCCTGCAGAGCGTCAACGCGACGGGGAACGCGTGCGCGTGATGGCGTCACGCGGCGCAGGATTCCTCGACGCTTCCGTCGCTGCCGCCTAACAGGTTGTGTTGTAGATGTTTATGAGATCTTACCGATTGACCACTCGCATTGGAACACGTTACAATGATGCTGTCGTTGGACGCAGCCGATCGCATGGCTACGTCTGCGACGCGCCGCGACTGCAACTCGATTCGCATGCATCGCGGCGCATCATGCAAGGCCGACGAACGCTCACTAAATCCAGTCCACTCGCGGAGGCAGATGAAACACGGCTCCTAGAGGTACGCATGGAGGCCTACTCACCGGGCGAGCTCGCCACACTCGCCCAACGACCGGTTCGCATCCTGGTCATCGACGACAACGTCCAGGAGCAGCAGCTTCTCAAGATGAAGCTGGAGGCGCTCGGCGCTGCCATGATCCAAGTTCGACATGGACGTCTCGGGATCATGACGGCGCAGAAGGCAGACCCGGATCTCGTCATTCTCGATCTCGCGACTCCCGACATGCAGGGCTTGGAGGTGCTGCGTCACCTGAAAGCGGTGAAACGCACCTCATCGATTCCAGTGATCTGCATCGCAAGCTCGCGGGATGAAAACCAGCGCTTGCGCGCTCTGCGATTGAACGCCGATTGGTATCTGCCGAAGCCGTTCCGCTTCTCGGAGATGCTCGCGCGCTTGCGTTACCACGCGCAGGAGATCGCCGCTCGGACCACGCTGAAGAGCAACATGAGCTACGACGGCCTGCGCAAGAACATCATGAGAGCTTCGGTCGACACGCTCTCGGACGTTCAGGACATCCGCAAGGCGCTGCATGGTTTGAAGGGGTACGTCGGAGCTGACGACTACTACCTGAACAACAAGCTGGAGATCTGCTTCCGGAATCTGATGCGCATCGAGTCGCGCTTGAAGGATTTTCGCGAGTGGACGACGCGACGCAAGACGCAGACGACAGCCACTCCACTGGTCATGCGCTCGCACACCGCTCCTCCCTCGGATGGCCCGGTTCCCGGGAAGCCGGGCACGCCGCGACCAGGGGAGAGCGACGACGGCACGCAAGGAGGCAGTGCCGACTTCGGCTAGCGCACGGTCTCTGGCGCTGGTCGATGGCTCAGGAAGAGCCGTAGGTCCGCCCTGGAGGGTCCCCCCTGATCCGGGGCAGCAAAGCCCGCCGGCCGCGTCCGGCGGGCTTTTGGCGTCGGTGAACTTGAGCGTCAATGGGGGTTGTTGTTACGCTCCCGCGAACCGCAGGAGTGAGATCGTGTTGCGCATCCCGGCAGAAATCCAACGCGACCTGCTGCAGGCGTGCCGCCGGCTGTACGACCGCGGTCTGGTTGCAGGAACGGATGGCAACGTATCGGTCCGCGTGGCCAAGAATCGCATCCTCGCGACACCCACCGGCATGAGCAAGGGGTTTCTCGAGGCGGACGATCTCGTCGTCTGCGATCTCCAGGGCAACCCGCTCTCCGGCAAGCGGCGCCTGACGACGGAGATTCGCATCCACCTCGCCGTGTATGAGCAACGCGACGATGTCTGTGCGGTCGTGCACGCGCACCCGCCGTATGCGACGGCTTTCGCGGTGGCGAACCGGGCGATGAACGAGCGCATCATGCCGGAGGCGTACATCGCCGTCGGTCGTGTGGCACTGACGCCATATGGAACGCCCTCCACGGCCGAGCTCGAAGAGAGCATTCGGCCTGCCGTGGCGGAGCACGACGCCATCCTCCTCGCCAACCACGGCGCGATGACGCTCGGACGCGACGTGATCGCCGCGTATCACAGGATGGAGGCTCTGGAACAGCTGGCGCGGATCTCCGCTCTCACCGAGATGATCGGTGGGGCGCGGGCGCTGAGCGGCGACGAGATCGCCCGACTCGAGGAGATCCGCGATGTCTACGGCTCGGCATCGACCAACGTGCCGTGCTACCAGTGCGGCTGGTCTCCCGAGAAATCGGACGTCCACTGGCCCGGCAACCCCCCCGTGTGGGAGCGCCACGCAGCGAGCGACCGCGAGGCGCAGGTGCGCGACCTGGCACGACGCGCGCTGCGCTCGGTGCGCAACGGCGAACCGTAAACGGGGAGGCCACAGTGGCCGCACGCCGCGAGCTTCTCGTCGACGCCTACAACGTCATGTTCGCGCATCCGCACATCGGCCCGCTCCTGCGACGCGACGCCAAGCGCGCGCGCGACGAGTTTCTCGATGTCGTGCGCCGCTGCCGCCCCTCCGACTCGTCGCGCGTCTACGTCGTCTTCGATGCCCATCGCGACCCCGGCGCCGCGACCGAAACGGGCGAGAAGGGACGCAGCTACGAAGGTGGAATCCACCTCGTCTATGCGCGCGAGACCGCAGATGTCTGGATCCAGAAACGCATCCGCGCACACTCCGACCCGAGTCAGCTGACGATCGTGACCTCCGATCGAGAGATTCTCGCCACCGCGGAGGCACACGGTGCCCAGGTGCTGACGGTACGACGCTTCCTGGGGCTTCCCGCCCGCCGGCGCGCGCGCGCGAACCAGGCGCGCCGTCGCGAAAAGCCGGAGCACGTCAGCCGGCGCGAGGTGGAGGAGATGGAGCGTCTGTTTCGCGAACGTGCGGACGAGGAATAGCGCTCAGTAGCCGACGGCGGCGCCCTGGGTTCGTGGATCGGCAACACCGAAGAGGGTGCCGTCCGGCTCGATGGCGATGCACTGGGCACTGCTCTTCGTCCGAGGCAGATTGCGCAGTCGGTGCCCCGTGCGCTCGAGGTAGGCGCGCACCTCGCCCGTGAGAGCGCCCTCCTCATGCCAGACGACGTCCGGGAGCCACTGATGGTGAAGGCGACCGGCGGCGACCGCCTCCTGCAGGTTCATCCGGCGCTCGTACACGTTCAGGATGATCTGCAGAATCGCCGTGATGATGCGTGGCCCACCGCGTGCTCCAAGAACGAGCCACGGCTCCCCGTCGCGCAACACGATCGTCGGCGCCATCGACGAGAGCATGCGCTTGCCCGGCTCGATGGCGTTGATCTCGCCTCCCACGAGACCGAACTGGTTCGGCTGACCGGGCTGCGCATCGAAGTCATCCATCTCGTTGTTGAGGAAGAAACCGGCGCCCTGCACCATGACGCCGCTTCCGAAGCCGCTGTTGAGCGTGGTCGTGAGCGCGACGGCGTTCCCCTCGACGTCGACGATGGAGACGTGGGTGGTTTCGGGTGACTCGCGCTGGAGTTGTGGCACGCGCGTGGAGTCGGCGCGTGGCCTCGCGCGGCTCGCCGGCGGCTCCGAATCGAAAGCCCAGGCATCCCCCGCGGCGAGGAAGTGCGAGGGGGTGGAGCGGTCGAGCGAGATCGTCCTGCGACGCGTGTCGAGGTAGCGCGGTGACAGCAACCCCCGCAGCGGCATCTGCACGAAATCGGGATCGCCGAGGAAGGTGTTGCGATCGGCGAAGGCACGGGCCGTGGCCTCGAGCGCCACGTGCTGGGTTTGGCCGGGGCGCTCGATCGCCTGCAGCTCGAAGCCTTCGAGGAGCCCGAGGATCTGCAGGAGGGTCACGCCACCCGAGCTCGGCGGCGGTGCGCAGACGATCTCCAGATCGCGATAGCGACCGCGCAGGGGCGTGCGTTCGATGGCGCGATAGCTCGCCAGGTCGTCGCGTGTGATCAGGCCGCCGCCCCGTCGCATCTCGCGCTCGATGGCGGCGGCGATCGTGCCGCGATAGAAGGCGTCGGGCCCCTCGCTCGCGAGAGTCCGTAGCGTCTGCGCCAGCTCCGGCTGCTTGAAACGCCGGCGCGCCTTGCCGCGCGACAGCATGAGCGACGCGCCCTCGGGATATCGCTCCAGCTTGTCACGCTCCGCAGCGAGCGCTCGCTTGAGCTCGTCGTTGGGGCGGAAGTTCCGCTCCGCGAGTCGAATCGCCGGCTCGAGCAGCGTCTCCCACGGCAGGCTGCCGTAGCGTGTCCAGGCCAGGTGCAAGCCCGCCACGGTTCCGGGAACGCCCACGGAGCGATGCCCGCGCCGCGCCGCCATGGTGTCGACGTTGCCTGCGGCGTCGACGTACAGGTCGCGGTGCGCTGCGGCGGGTGCGGTCTCACGGTAATCGATGAAGGTGAAGAGATCGTCGCTGGCGCGGTGGAAGAGCAGGAATCCACCGCCACCGATGTTACCCGCCTGCGGCAGCACGACGGCCAACGCCATCGACACGGCGACGGCAGCGTCGACCGCGTTGCCACCCGAGCGCAGGATGTCCGCGCCCACTCGGCTCGCCGCCTCGTGGCGACTGACGACCATCCCGCGCTGTGCCCGCTGCACCTGGCGCTGCGCCGGTACGCTCGGGGCGAAGCAGGCGAGCATGATCGACGCCAAGGCACCAATCCACAAGGCGCGCAGCGCACGTGGCCGCAACCTCAACCGCATCGGACCGAACCACCATTCACGTTGAGGACCTCACCCGTGATGTGCGCCGCGAGATCGGAGCTCAGGAAGAGGATCGCGCCGGCGACATCTGCGGGACGGGCGACGCAGCCGCGCGGAATCTCGCGCTCGATCGCTTCCCGGCGTCCGGGTGGGTAGAGCGCTGGAAGCACCATGTCGGTCTCGACCCAGCCGGGCGCCACGGCGTTGACCCGGATCACCGGCGCCAGCTCGACGGCGAGCGACTTCGTCCAGCTGATCACCGCTCCCTTGCTGGCCGCGTAGTGGGCGTGCTCTGCCTCGCCACGTTGCGCCGCGGTCGAAGCCACGTTCACGATGCTCGCGTGCTCGCTCTGGCGGAGAAGCGGCAACGCCGCCCGCGTCAATCGATAGACGGCGTCGAGGTTGATGCACATCGTGTCTTGCCAGATCTCCGGCGCCAGCGTCTCGAGCGGCGCGTGCGTCCACACCCCCGCGTTGTGGACGAGGATGTCGAGCCTTCCGAGCCCGGCATGGGCGCGTGCCGCCAACGTTTCCACTTCCACAGCAACGCGCAGGTCGGCCTGCTCGACCAGCGCACGCCGGCCAGCACGCTCCACGCTGGCGGCCACCGACTCCGCCGCTTCGCGTGCGCTGCCGAAGTGCACCGCGACGTCCGCGCCCGCCTCGGCCAGGAGCCGGCACGTGGCCGCTCCGATGCCTCGCGACCCGCCCGTCACCAGTGCCGCTCTTCCGCTCAGATCGATCATCGAAGGCTCCCGTGACTCGAAAGTCTAGGAGTGCGCTGCCGTGGTGTCAAAGCGGTGGCGCCGGTGCCTCCTTTACGCCTCGCCCCCACGCGAGCTACCCTTGGGCGCATCGAGCGGAAACCATGGAGAAGAGCATGAGCCTCCGCCCACAACGTACGCTCCAGCTCCCCGAGCGAGCCCGCAGCATGCCGGCATCGCCCATTCGCAAGCTCGTGCCCTTCGCCGAGCGCGCGCGAGCACGTGGGATCCACATCCACCATTTGAACATTGGCCAGCCCGACATCGAGACGCCGCGCGAGATGTTGGAAGCGTATCGCGGCTACGACGAGAAGGTGCTCGCGTATGGTCACTCCGCGGGGCTGCGCGAGTATCGCGAAGCTCTCGCGCGCTACTACGTCGAACAGAGCATTCAGGTCACGGCCGACGAGATTCTCGTGACCACGGGGGGATCGGAAGCGGTGCTGTTCGCGCTTCTTGCCGTGTGTCAGCCGGGCGACAACATCCTGGTACCGGAGCCCCTCTACACCAACTATTTGGGGTTCGCGGTCATGGCTGGTGTCGAGGTGCGCCCCATCCCCACGCGCGGCGATGATGGCTTCCATCTGCCCGCGCGCGCGGTGATCGAAGCACGAATCGACGAGCGCTCACGCGCGTTCCTCTATTCGAGCCCCGGCAACCCGACGGGTACGGTTTTCGGGCGCGAAGAGCTGCTGATGCTGCGCGACGTGGCGCTCGAGCATGGTCTTTTCATCATCGCGGACGAGGTGTATCGCGAGTTCGTCTACGGGGGCGACATCCACACGAGCCTCTTCCACCTGGACGGCCTCACCGAGCGTGGGATCATCGTCGACAGCGTATCGAAGCGCTACAGCGCCTGCGGTGCGCGTGTGGGCTGTTTGTTGACGCGCAACGAGCAGGTGTTCGACACGCTCTTGCGCTTCGGGCAGGCGCGGCTTTGCCCGCCGACCGTCGACCAGCTGGCGGCGCTCGCAGCGCTCGGAACGCCATCCGCCTGGCTTGCGGAAACCCGGCGCGAGTATCAGGCGCGGCGCGACGTGCTCGTCGACGCGCTGCAGGCGATTCCCGGCCTGCGCTGCACGCGTCCGTCGGGCGCTTTCTACTTGATGGCGGAGCTACCCGTGGACGATGCGGGTCGTTTCTGCCAGTGGCTGCTCGAGAGCTTCGATCTCGATGGACGCAGCGTCATGATGGCGCCAGGGGATGGCTTCTACGTGACAGCCGATGCCGGCAGGCGCGAGGTGCGCATTGCGTACGTGCTGCGTCGCGAAGACCTCCTCGACGCGGTGCGCGTCCTGGCTGCCGGGCTCGAGGCGTACCCCAACCGGACCTGATTCGACATGCCACAGGTGACAAGAACCTGGCTCGCGCTCGCCGCAATCGTGATGATCTGCGCAAGCCCGCTCCGTGCGCAGCACGATCATGGGCGGGAGGAGCGCGGGCACGCGGACCACGCCACATCCCAGCACCGTTTCGACGATGTGGGGGCGTGGGAGGCGCGCTTCGAGGATCCGCAACGCGATGCGTGGCAGCTTCCCGATTCGGTCGTCTCGATTCTCGTCGATCGAGCCGACCTGGTGGTCGCGGACATCGGCTCGGCAACCGGATACTTCCCGGTGCGCTTTGCTCGTGAGCTGCCGCGCGGCCTGGTGATCGGCGCCGACATCGAGCCCGAGATGGTCTTCTACTTGAACGATCGCGCCCGGCGTGAAGGGTTGCAGAATCTGGTTAGCGTGCTCGCGGCTGCCGACGATCCACATTTCCCTCGCGCGGTGGACCTCGTCTTCATCTGCAACACGTATCATCACATCGATGACCGCGTCGCCTACTTCGAGCGTCTGCAGCAGCAGCTGCGCGAGGGTGCGCGCGTCGCCATCGTCGACTACCGTCTCGACTCGAGGCGCGGTCCGGCGCACAAGCTCTCACCCGAAGTCGTCGAGCGCGAGATGCAAGCCGCCGGCTTCGAGCTCGCGCACTCCTACGACTTTCTCCCCGAGCAGTACTTCCTCGTGTTTCGCCTGGTCGAGCGCGATTGATGCATGCGCCGACCCGACCGCGCCAAAACTTGGAGGCGTGGTGGCGACGTGTGAAGAAAGGCAGGAGAACCGCAGCGGCACCCGCTGCGGTTCGATGCGCAGGTTGGGAGGGGCTCAGGAGGCTTGGGGGGCGAGGTGCCAGCGGCGCTGGATCGACTTCCAGGTGAGCCCTTGGTAGACAGCGCACAAGCCCACAAGCGCGTACACGATACGGCTGAGTGCAGAGCCGTCGCCGAACAGTGTTGCGACCAGATCGAAGTTGAAAAACCCGACGAGGCCCCAGTTCAGGCCACCCACGACCAGAAGCACAGCAGCAACGACGTCGATCGATTTCATTTTGATCCTCCGGTTCAGTGTCTGCCTGGGTGTTCGTCGACACCGCGGCGCCGGATGCAGCCCGGTCGCATTTCCCTTCGGGCGTCTGCGTCGAAGGCGCAACCGGCTGTTCCAGGCGCCATTCGGGCCCGGCTGCATCCGCGGGGATCGACAGGTCCGAACTGTTGGAGTGAACGGGCCAAGACTCGAGTGACCCAGGCACTCGACTGAGCGGACGCTCGACAAGGCCTGTGACCCATGAATCGAAGCGCCTTGATCGCCGATGCGCACTCTAGTGCAGATCGTGTCGACGCTCGCGGCTGTCATTCCACGGGGCATGCTGTCGATGCGAATCGAGCGCATGCCGTGAAAAGGAATCGCAATGACGAAGCACTATTTGATCGTGGGTGCAAGCTCCGGGATTGGAAAAGCGATTCGAGAGCGACTGGTTGCCGATGGGAACCAGGTCGTGTGCGTGAGCCGCACGTCGAGCCCGGCCGTCGATGTGACGCTGGAGGAACCCGCCTTCCCGGCCGTCGAAGGTCCAATCCATGGTCTGGTGTACTGTCCAGGCTCCATTCAACTGCGTCCGTTTGCCAGCCTATCGGTCGAAAATTTCCGCCGCGACCTGGAGCTGAACTTCATCGGAGGAGTGCGGGCGCTGCAAAACTACCTGCCCGGGCTGCAGGCAGAAGGAGCCTCCGTGGTGCTCTTCAGCACCGTGGCGGTGCGGATCGGGATGCCGATGCACACGAGCGTGGCCGCGGCGAAGGGCGCGGTGGAGGGCTTCGCACGCTCGCTCGCTGCCGAGCTGGCGCCGCGCGTCCGCGTTAACGTTCTCGCACCCTCGCTGACCGACACCCCGCTCGCCGCGCGGCTCTTGCGCACGGATCGGCAGCGCGAAGCCGCGGCCAAGCGACATCCCATGGCGCGCTTCGGCCAGCCCGCCGACTTCGCAGACGCTGCGTGCTTCCTCCTGTCGCCGGGATCGGCATGGATGACGGGCCAGGTTGTCCACGTGGACGGAGGCTTGTCGACGCTCCGACCGTTATGAAGTTTCACCCGAGCCAGGAGACTGCGCCATGAGAGGCGCTGCAATTGCTCTTGTCGCAGGCGTCACCTTCGCTGCGGCCTGGTTGGCCGCGCGCTTCACACCTGGGGAATGGTACGCCGGGTTGCAGAAGCCGGCGTGGACACCACCGGACGGGCTCTTCCCCCCGGCATCGTCCTCGCGGCGCTGCTCCTGCTTCCCTACTGGGTCTGGGTCAGCTACGCTACGGCGTTGAACGTGGCGATCTTCTGGCTCAATCGATAGAGACGAGACCCGCCGCGCCTGTCACTCGACACTCGCACTCCACTGAAAGATCCATCCGCAGGCCTTGACGCTGGAATCCACAAATCCGTGATTCCGGATAGACGGAAAGCTGGCGACGGAGGGCCCCTCATGAAACGTGATCCGGAAGACATCGACAGGGCAGCGCGAATCTTCAAGGCGCTGTCGCACCCGCAGCGGCTCGAGATCGCCTGCCGTCTGGCCGAAGGTGCTCCGGCGACGCAGACGCAGCTCGTCCAGGAACTCGGCTGGCCCCAATCGACGCTGGCGCGTCACCTGCAACCTCTCCGCGACCTGGGCCTGGTCGTAGGTGAGCGCCACGGCCCGGAGGTCGTCCTGACGGTGAAGAGTGCCGTCGTCCGCACGCTCGTGCAGTCGGTCTGTGTGTGGCTGCACCCCGAGAACGCCGGGGTCGACGCGCGCGGGGAGTTGTCTTGAACCGCCGCGACTTCATCCGCATCGGCGCCACGAGCGCTGCGGGGGTCGCCTTCCTCGGTGGTCTGCCGACGAAGTGGTACGGCCTCGATGCCGACGTTCTGGCCGACCCCGGGACCGGCGGCGATCGCGTCGTGCCCACATTCTGCGAGCTCTGCTTCTGGAAGTGCGGCGTCCTCGCCCACGTGCGCGACGGGCGCGTCACCAAGATCACCGGCAACCCGAAGCACCCGCTGTCGCGCGGTCGCATCTGCCCGCGCGGTGCAGGCGGCACCGGTCTCCTGTACGACCCGGACCGCCTGCAGAAGCCGCTGGTTCGTGTGGGTCAGCGCGGCCAGCAGACGTTCGAGGAGGTGTCGTGGGAGACGGCGCTCGACGAAGTCGCAGAGCGCTTCGAGCGCATCCGGCAGCGCCATGGAGCTTCGGCGCTGGCGCTCTTCTACCACGGCTACGGCGGCAACTGGATGAAGCACCTGTTCAAAGCGTACGGCTCGCCGAACATCGCAGCGCCGTCGTACGCGCAGTGTCGCGGCCCGCGCGACGTCGGCTTCGAGCTCACGTTCGGCCATCCGGTTGGCTCGCCCGAGAACACCGACATGGCGCACAGTCGCTGTCTCGTTCTCCTCGGCTACCACCTCGGCGAGAACATGCACAACACGCAGGTGCAGGACTTCGCCGCTGCAATTCGCTCCGGTGCGGATCTCATCGTCGTCGACCCGCGCTTCTCGGTGGCTGCGTCGAAGGCACGCACCTGGCTGCCGATCAAGCCGGGAACCGACCTCGCGCTGCTGCTTGCGTGGATGAACGTCATCATCAGCGAGGGACGCCACGACCGCGACTACGTCGAGCGCTACACGTACGGCTTCGAACAGCTGCGCGAGCACGTACAGAGCTTCACGCCGGAGTGGGCCTACGCGCGCACCGGAATCGAGCCGCACGTGATCCGCGACACGGCGCGCCGCATGGCCGCCGCGCGCCCCGCCACGCTCGTGCATCCCGGGCGACACGTCACCTGGTATGGCAACGACACGCAGCGCACGCGCGCCATCGCCATGTTGAACGCGCTTCTGGGGTCGTGGGGGCGACGGGGTGGCTTCTACATGCCGGCATCGATGGAGATCCCGAAGTACACCTCCCCCGGTTACCTGCCTCCGGAGCGCAAAGCCGCGGATCGTCCGCAAGCGAGCGACTACCCACTGGGTGACAACGTCCTCGCGCAGGGGCTGTGCGACGCTTCGATCACGGGTCTGCGCGACTACGATCTCAAGGGCTGGATGGTGTACGGCTCGAACCTGCCCACGACGCTCCCCGACCCGAGAAAAACCTACAAGGCGATCCAGGAGCTCGACTTTCTGGTCAGCGTGGACGTGTTGCCATCCGAGATCTGCGGTTGGTCAGACGTCGTCCTGCCGGAAGCGACCTACCTCGAGCGCTGCGACGAGCTGCACGCACCCGGATTCCGCGAGCCGTTCGTCGCCGTGCGACAAGAGGTGGTGCCACCCCTGTACGACAGCAAGCCGGGTTGGTGGATCGCACGCGAGCTCGGCACGAGGCTGGGGCTGACCGCCTTCTTCCCGTGGAAGGACAGCATGGAGTACGCGAAGGATCGACTGCATGCGGCGGGTCACGCATGCGACGTCCTGCAACGCGACGGTGTCATCCAGGGAGAGCAGCAGCCGATCTACTTCGAAGAGGGCGTCGCGCCCGAGTTCTGGACCGACTCGGGGCGCATCGAGCTCTACTCGAACGAGCTCGCCCAGCACGGCTTCGATCCGATGCCCACATGGCACGACGACGAGCTGGAGGAGCCGCCCGCGGGCTACTACCGTCTGCTCTTCGGTCGCGCGCCCACTCACACCTTCGGGCGCACGACGAACAACCGTCTGCTCTCCGAGGTCTACAAAGAGAACGAGGTGTGGGTGAACCCGAGCGTGGCAAGGCGCTGGGGCTTGGCGAACGGTGAGCGCGTCCACCTCCAGAACCAGGACGGCGTGCGCTCCGAGTTCTCGGCACCTGTGCGCGTGACGAGCCGCATTCGTCCCGACGCCGTCTTCCTCGTTCATGGTTACGGGCGTAACGCCATGAAGCTGCGCTTCGCCTACGGCAGGGGCATCGACACGACGGGGCTCATCACGCGCTACAAAGTCGACCCGATCATGGGCGGCACCGGGATGAACGTGAACTTCGTCACCTTCGTCAAAGCGGCGCTGGTGAGCGGGGAGGCAGCCTCGTGAGTCGCCGTTCGCGCTACGTGATGGTCATCGATGCGCGCACCTGCGTCGGGTGCAGCGGCTGCGTCATTGCCTGCCGCACGGAGAACAACGTCGCGCCCGGGCACTCACGCGACTGGATCTTCACGGAAACGGCGGGCAGCTTTCCCAAACTGCGGATGACGATCCGGTCGGAGCGCTGCAACCACTGCAAGAACGCTGCGTGTGTTCGCGCTTGCCCGACCGGTGCATCGTGGTACGGACCCGGCGGCAGCGTGCAGGTCAACGCCGACAAATGCACCGGCTGCAAGGCGTGCATCGCAGGCTGCCCCTACGACGCGCGCTTCGTCGACCCACGAACCGGCACGGTCGACAAGTGCACCTTCTGCATGCATCGCATCGATCGCGGCATGCCGACGACGGCGTGCCAGGATACGTGCCCGACGCAGAGCATCCACTTCGGTGACTTGAACGACGCCGCGAGCGAGGTGTCGAAGCTGCTCGCGACGCGCGAGTGGTACACGCTGCGGCCGGAGGCGGGAACGCAACCGATGGTCTACTACCTGAAGTGAGGATGGATCCGGTGGAAACGACGACGACTCGCGCCAATCCGCTCATCGATCCCCAGCTGCACATCTGGCACGGCGAGGTCGCCCTCTACCTCTTTCTCGGTGGTCTGGCCGCGGGGATCATGATCATCACGGGCGCGATGCGGCTGCGCGACCGGAACGCCGCATGGTCGAGCCACCTGGCACTCCTGTCTTGGTGCGCGCCGCTTCTGCTCTCGCTCGGGATGTTTTTCCTCTGGCTCGACCTGGAGAATCCTTTCAACGCCCTGCGCTTCTACGCGACCTTCAGCTGGCACAGCCCGATGTCTTGGGGCGCGTGGATCCTGCTCCTTGTTTTTCCCGTGTCGATCCTGTTCGCATGGACGCAAACGCGGCGCAGCGCCTCGGGGCGCCTGGCGCGCTTCGACGCGTGGGCCCGGGAGCGCGAGGCGCCGCTTGCAGCTTGGAACGTCGCCGGCGGCGTGGCGCTGGGCCTCTACACCGGAATCCTGCTCGCATCGCTGGCGGCCCGACCGCTGTGGAACTCGGCGCTTCTGGGACCGCTGTTCCTGGTGTCCGGTGCGTCGACGGGCGCCGCTTTTCTTCTTCTTTTCAGATTGCGCGACGACGAGCGGCTCGCGCTCGGCCGGCTCGATCTGTTTCTCGTCGCCATCGAGATCGTCGTCGTGGGGCTGTGGCTCGCGTCGCTGGCGTCGGGTGGGCGTGAGTCACGCGCCGCGGTCGCACTCTTCCTGGGCGGACCGTACACCGTCTCTTTCTGGACGCTCGTCTTCGCCGTGGGTCTCGCAACGCCGCTCGCTGCCGAGTGGCTCGAGCGCCGGCATGGCGTCGTGCCGGGACGCGTGGCTCCGGTCCTGGTTCTGATCGGGGGGCTGGCCCTGCGCTGGATCCTCGTCTCCGCCGGGCAATCGACGGGCTGGGCCATCGACGTCGCTCTGCATTGAGGTCGAACATGAAGCCGAAACCGTACTGGAATCCATATCTCGCCGGCCTGCTCCTGGGGCTCACATTGCTTGCCACCTTCCTGGTCGTGGGCCACGGACTGGGGGCGAGCGCGCTGCCGAAACGTCTGATCGCGTACGCCGGTCAGGATGTTGCGCCGGAGTGGACGGCACGGAACGCTGCATTGGGTCGTTACGTGGAGGAGGGTGCCAACCCGCTGCGCAACTGGCTCGTCGTCGAGGTCGTCGCCGTCTTTCTGGGCGGCTTCATTGGAGCCGTCAGCGCCGGCCGCCTCAGCACGCGAGTCGAACGCGGTCCGCGCATCTCGACACGCGGGCGTCTCCTGTTTGCGTTCTCGGGTGGCGCCGTCATGGGATTCGCCGCAGCGCTCGCGCGCGGCTGCACGTCGGGGCAGGCGCTCTCCGGGGGCGCCCTGCTCGCGACCGGCAGCTGGGTCTTCATGCTCATGGTGTTCGCCGGCGGCTACGCCGTCGCCTGGTTCGTGAGAAGGCAGTGGACATGATGGCAACGATCTTCCCGCTTCAATCTCTCGGCAGCGAGGCGAGCTTGCTCACGGCGATCGTGCTCGGTTTCCTCTTCGGCTTCTCGCTCGAACGCGCCGGCTTCGGCAACGCGCGCAAGCTGGCAGCACAGTTCTACCTGCGCGACATGACCGTGTTCAAAGTCATGTTCACGGCGATCCTCGTCGCCATGGTGGGCGTGTATTCGTTTCACGCCATCGGCTGGGTCGACTTGGAGGCGATGTGGATCAACCCGACCTTCATGTGGGCTCAGGCAGCCGGCGGATTCCTCCTGGGAGTGGGGTTCATCCTGAGCGGCCTCTGTCCGGGGACATCCGTCGTCTCCGCTGCCTCGGGACGCATCGACGGCTTCGTCGTCATCGCCGGGATCTTCGTCGGCACGTTTGCATTCACGCTCCTGATCGACTTCCTGCCGGGGCTCGAGCGCCTCTACCAAGCGGGCGATCAGGGTGTGTCGATCTTGCCGCGTCTGCTCGGCGTCCCCCCAGCGTGGCTCGCACTCGGTGTCGTTCTCATGGCCGGTGCAGCCTTTCTCGGCGTCGAGGGGCTCGAGCGGCGATTCCGCGGCGAGTCGGAAGCGCTCGGCACATCCGCGACTGCGTCGCCCGCGGCTCGCCACGTACAAGTGGCGCTCGCAGGTGGTCTGGCAATCGTCGTCCTGCTCGCCGGGCTCGCGCCACTTTGGCTGCCACAAACGACACGTGCGGATGCCGAGGCGATGCCGCCTTCCATCGAGCTGATCGAGCCCCTCGGTCTGGCCGAGGCTTTGATCGCCGGACATGAGGAGCTCGTCATTCTGGATACCCGAACGAAGGAGCAGTACGAAGCACTGCACGTACCGCGTGCGATCCACGCGAGCTCGGATGACACGACCGCCCTCGCGACGACCCGCGAGTTCACGACGATCGTCGTCTGTACCGAGGATGGAACCGTGCAGCTCCCCGATGCCTGGCCCCGCGACCGACGCTATCGCTTCCTGCGGGGTGGAATCCGCGCCTGGCAGCGGGAGGTGCTCACCCCCGTTCAGATCGATCCCGCTCAGGCTGCGACCACGGTGGACGACGTCGCGTTCGTCACCAAGCAGAACGAGATCGCCGCCTACTTCTCCGGTGTGCGTACGCAGCCCACGGTTCAGGCTCCACCACCGCCGCCACCAGCCGCCACCGGGTCGAAGAAGAAGAAGCGCGCGGCCGGTTGCTGAGCCCACGAGGGCGCGTGCTCCCGAAGGCTCAGATCATGGTTCGAATCCTCCGGTCGTTCACGAACCACTGGGCAAGCCCGGACCTCCCAAGGCGCCACTCCATGTCGCCTGGCGCCCGTCCACGAACACGGGCCAGCCCACTGTGGATGTAGTGCAAGTGGTGCGCAGCACACACGGCGTGAAGGTTCCACTCCTCATCGGGTCCGCCGTGGCTGCGCTCCTGGATGTGGTTGACCTGCAGATTGCGCCGCGCCGTGCATCCCGGCACTGTGCAGCGGCAGCCGTCCCGCTCGATGACCTTGCGTTGCAGAGGTTGGCTCGCCGTCTTGCGACGCGGGTCGTCCCACTCGAGCGCGCAGAGTTCAAGCGCTGCGAGCAACGCCACCCAGAGCGGGACGCGCGAGCTCTGCTCCAAGTAAGCAGCTGCAATCCGCACCGAGAGCAAAGTCCGCGCTTCTTCGGCCGCGGACTGAAACTCCAGAGCTTCTTTGCACACACGGCTCCGGAGCGTCGTGAGGCAGGAGAGAAGATCCCGCGCCAGCCATTCCGGGAGGGAAAACACGGCCTTCACGTCGAGCATCGCCCCCCTCATGAGGACACGCTCGAGCAAAGCCCCTTCGAAATCGAGAAGGCGGTTTCGGGTCTGCCCCGGAACACGTGTCACCGATCGCAACCAGGTTGCGTCATCAGGCGGGTCGAGAAAACGTCTGAACGTTGCTTCAGCACTCCCCGCTTTGGCGGGCGTTCTGATTGCGTCGGCAGGCGCTGCCTCCTCGTCGGTGCGCCGCCCGCTCCTGTCGTTGGAGTGCCCGCCGGTGTCGGTGGAGCGCCCTCCGGTGTCGGTGGCGAACTCGCCCGTGCCGGTGGCGGGCTCACTCGTGTCGGCGGGCGGTCCGCTCGAGTCTGCGGGGCGTTTGCCCGACGCTGGAAGCCTCCGTTTTGCGTTCCTTCCATATCGCATCGTCACGGCGCGCGCCACGGCCGCTCGGTGCTGGAGGCGATCTCGCTCCAGAACGCGATTCTCTTCACGCAGGCGTCTGAGTGTCGCAGGCTCGACGTGATCCACCCAATTCCGCTCTTCCTCCTTCGTCAGTGCGACCTTCCTCGTTGCTCGGACGATCCATTCCGCCTGTTCGAGACCGATCCGGCCCGAGGCGTAGGCGTCACGTACGATGGGTAAACGTCGAAGCGCTCGGGCGATTTCGACACGCCGTCGGGCAGAAGAGCGCGACCACTCAAGACGTTGCTCCGCGTACTCGCCGAGGTTTCCAAATCCAAATGTGCGCCAAGCGCGCTGCTCATGCTGCTCGAGCAGCAGCGACCCCATTCGCACCTCGATCTGGTTCTCGTAGCGCACGAGGCTGCGCATGATGCGTGTGATCTCGCGCATCTGCCAGCTTTGGCTGTGAGGGGCGCGTTGGATCGTTTCCAGGTGGCGCATGATCCGCGCGAGATCCCGCAGGTCGTGGGCGAAGCCTTTGAGAAGCCGGGTCGCAAAACGACCCTCCGTCGTGCTGGTGGGCCACTCGTCCGAGCCCTGCGTGAAAACGTTTTGTCGCTGCGCCGAAACGCCGTTTGGTTTCGAATCCTCCCGGTGCGCTTGTGGAAAACGCCCGTGAGAGGAACATTCCGGATCGGGTGCCCACAACCCGCATGCTGAGACTTCAGCAAGCAAATCCACGAGAAAGTCGGCGAGGCTGCCGTTTTGACCGGCGAACGCGCGATGCAGGTCCGCCACTTCGTCGAGCGCCATCCGGGCCTCTGGTGGCAGCTGGATTCGGAAGAGCACCTTCTCATCGTGCGTGTCCGCTACTGGATGATCGGGAGCATCGTTCGAGCTCTCCGGGGGGACGCTGGTGCCAGTGCCTGGCGTGGCCCGGGTGTCGGCGTTTCGGATGAGGGCATCGAACTCGCGGATGCTGCACGCGCGGGCGCGTTCGATCCACGTCTCGATGGTCTCGGCTGTCGCGACCTTGCCGACCCGAAGCGCCGCACACCGGCCGATCGGAGGCCGACCATCTGTGCCCGTGACGGCGCGCACGAGCTCGGGAAACATCCGAAGCGGTTCGTCGAGAGCCGCCAGGTTGCGGAGCGTCTTCGCCGACCAGCCGAATAGGCCGCGGGCAAATTGGTGTTCGTTCAAGTACCCGCACCCGACCCAGGCGCGCCGTCCTACGAGCGCAGCCGCCGCCGACGCGAGAGGGAGCGTGATCTGATACCGCAGGCGCGCAAGCCGGCGCAAGGCGAAGTCAGCCTGGAGCGTCTCGTGCGGTATGACCGTAGCTTGATGTTTCACAGCGACTTATAGTCCCTCCTGGGAGGAGATTTGTACGGGGCATACCTAAACTAACGAACCACTGTACAAATGTCAAGTCTTCTTTCAAAAAAAGTTTGCGCGGCTCCCGCTTGGGGATTTCGATGAACGGGTCGGCAAGAATGCGGGCCCCGTCGCACCCGTCGTGCCGGGATATGCGGCATGATTCGGTTGTGCCGGGATACGCGGCCGAGCCGGCTGTGCCGCAGGGACGTGGGCTGAGCAGGCGGGAGACAGCGGGCAGTGTGGGGATGGCTCCGACGCTATACTGCGAACTTCGCGAAACCGGACGCGTACGGAGGAGCGACCCCCTTGCCGGGTCCTGGTTTTGATGGCGCACACGCTGGTGGTGGTATGTCGCAAGAATCGTCCCGGACTTCGATCGACGACCAGGCGCTGCGCGCCATCGTCGAGGGGACGGCCGCCGAGACTGGCGAGGAGTTCTTCAAACTCCTGGTCAGGCACCTGGCGCGCGCCATGCGTACCAAGTGCGCCTGGGTGACCGAGTACCTCGAGGACCAACGTCGCCTGCGGGCGCTGTCGTTCTGGGTGGAAGACCGCTACTTCGGCGATTACGAGTACGACATCACCAGCACACCCTGCGAACCGGTCATCGAGAATCGACGGCTCGTGCACGTGCCGGATCGGGTCATCGAGCTCTTCGCGTGTGATCCCGACCTGAAGCCGCTCGGCGCCGTGAGCTATATGGGCGTGCCCCTGCTCGACACGGACGAGCGCATCTTGGGGCACCTGGCTGTGCTCCACGACGAGCCGATGCCGGAGGACGCACGCGCCACGGCGATCTTCAACATCTTCGCCGGCCGGGCCGCCGCCGAGCTGCGTCGGATCCGTCGCGACCGCAGTCTGCGCGAGCGAGAACAGAAGCTGTCGCTCCTGATTCGCAGCGCCATCGACGCAATCATCGAGCTCGATGGAGACTTTGCCATCACCCACATGAACGCAGCCGCCGAAAAGCTCTTCGGGTGCGCCGTCGCCAATGTCGCTGGAAAAGCGTTCGACATCTTTCTCACGCGCGAATCGCGCGGCAAGTTGATCTACCTCATGCAGCAGCTGCAGCGCGAGCCGGAAGGCGAGCAGTCGCTGTGGATACCCGATGGGCTCGACGCCGTGCGCGCCGGAGTGGGCCCTTTTCCCGCCGAGGCCACGCTGTCGCGCTTCGAACTCGACGGCCAGCCTTTCTACACACTCATCCTGCGCAACGTCGCCGAACGCCTGCAGGCGGAAGAGCGCATTCGGCGTCTGTTGGACGAGACCGCGTACCTGCGCGAAGAGATCGCTGCAGCGCACGGCTTCGGCAACATCGTGGGCCAGAGCGCCGCGCTGCGTCGCGTTCTCGCCGACGTCGAACAGGTCGCGGATGCCGACACCACCGTGCTGATTACCGGCGAGACCGGAACCGGCAAGGAGCTCGTCGCCAAGGCCATTCACGAGCGCAGCGCGCGAGCGTCGCGCCCGCTGATCAGCGTCAACTGCGCTGCGATCGCGGCCAATCTGCAGGAAAGCGAGTTCTTCGGTCACGAGAAGGGCGCTTTCACCGGTGCAACGCAGCAACGCGAAGGACGATTCAAGCTTGCAGATGGTGGCTCGATCTTCCTGGACGAGGTCGGAGAGCTGCCGCTGGACCTGCAGGCGAAGCTTCTACGGGTGCTCCAGGAAGGCGAGTTCGAACCGGTCGGGAGCTCGGTGACCGAGAAAACCAACGTCCGCGTGATTGCCGCCACGAATCGGAATCTCGACAGCATGGTGCGCGAGGGCCGCTTCCGCGAAGACCTCCTCTATCGCCTGAACGTGTTTCCAATCGCGGTACCGCCGTTGCGCGAGCGCGGAGACGACGTGGTGCTGCTTGCGGAGGCGTTCGCTCGCAGGTTGGCAAGCCGTCGGGGACGGAGCGCCCCGCCGCTCAGTGCCGATTGTAAGGTGCGCCTCAAACGCTACGACTGGCCTGGCAACGTGCGCGAGCTGGAGAACGTCATCGAGCGCGCTTTCATCACGTCGAAGGATGGCCGCTCACTCAATCTGGATCGCGCGCTTCCGGACACTGAACCGCAGCATGCACGCCCGGACATCGCGTCGGCATCGTCATCGACACCGAACCAGCGCGATGATGTCGCGCGCATCCTCACCGTCACCGAGATGCAGGACCTCGAGCGCGCCAACATCACACGTGCGCTCGAAGCAGCGCAGTGGAAGATCTCCGGCCCCGGCGGTGCGGCCGAGATGCTG
>CP070763.1:1229334-1244598 GCA_020349025.1 Candidatus Latescibacterota bacterium
GGTTGCTTAGGGTCGCGGACGTCGTTCATAATCGAGTTACAGTGCTCTCGGCTGGCCGACCGTAACACATCGCTGCAGGAGGTTGCCGTGCTCAGCCGTTCCGAGATCCGCTCACTTCTCTTCCTCCTCCTTCTCGGTGTGCTTTTTCCACAGGCAGCGCTGACAAACCCGTCATGGAGCCGGACTGCGGTCGACGAGGCAGGCGTGGAATTCGGTCACACCGCGACATCGGTGGCTCTCAATGCGACGGGGCTCCCAAGCCTCAGCTACTACGTCGCCACAACGCTCGACCTGAAGTACGCCGAGAAAGACGCAGGCGGCCTCTGGACGCGAACGACGGTCGACTCGACGGGGCGAGTCGGGCTCTGGAACTCCCTGGCTCTGGACGCCTTGGGAAACCCGCACATCAGCTACTTCCACCAAAACGACGAAGCGGAACTCCCGGTCGGGGAGTTGAAGTACGCGACCCGAAGCGGCGGGGTGTGGACGATCGAGATTGTCGATGGAGCCGGAGAGCCCTACATCGGAGAATACACATCGATTGCGCTCGACTCCCAGGGTGATCCACATATCAGCTATTACGACAACGGCGGCCAGGCTCTCAAGTATGCGCACAAATCGAATGGGTCCTGGACGATCGAGGTGGTCGACAGCGCCGGCAATGCTGGTGTGTACACTTCGCTCGTCGTGGATGCATCCGATGTGCCCCACATTGCCTACCAGGTGCGCGATGTCGAGGTCCGGTACGCGACCAAAACCGGCGGCAACTGGAACATCGAAACCGCATCCCCGAATGTCCAGGGCATCGATGTTTCCCTGGCTCTTGATTCGGGTGGCACCCCCTACATCGCCTTCTTCGACGACCAGGATACCGAGCAGTTGCGCAAAACGCGGATCGCCACCCGATCCGGTGCGACGTGGACCACGAGCATTGCCAAAGTGCTCGGCGCGGACATCGTCGGCCGGTTCACGCGCCTCGCGATCGACTCCAACGACGTGCGCCACATGGTCTTCTTCTCGGAAAGCGTCTTTCTTCTGACCAACACCTTCGTGTATGCGACGTTCGATGGCTCCTTCTGGGTGCCACAGCCGATCGAGCGAGACGGCAAGTGGTGCTCGCTCGCGCTCGACGCCTCCAACAACCCGCACGTGTCGTACCACAATCCGACGGAGACGCAAGCAAAGTACGCCGTTTACTCCGACGTGGTGTCGGACAGCGGTTTCGAGCGCAGCCCCGGTCTGCTCGCGATGAGCGTCTTCCCGAACCCGGTGCGCACGAACACGACGTTGATCCTGCGCTCCCCCACGGCGCTGCCGGTCAGCCTCGTGCTCCTGGACGCACGTGGCCGCATCGTGCGCAGCATCGGCGAGCGCACGCTGCGTCCCGGTACGAACGAGTTCTCCTGGGATGGCCGCGACAACGCCGGGCACGCCGTCGGAGCCGGCATCTACTTCGCGGTCGTGCGTCCCGAGAGGCTCGGCGTCGCGCGCAAAGTGCTCGTTTTGCGCTGACGGGGACCCCGTAGCGCGCTTCCCCTGAGACGCGCTTTCGCTTCGGCGACGGCGCGTCTCTGCATTCGAGCCTCTCCGCCTCCGCCGTGCCGCGCAGAGCGTCGACACATTCTGCGAACCAGGTCGTCCCCTTTCTGCTATCTTCGGCGGCGAGATCCACACGATTCGATCCTGTGAGCCGGTGATGGCTGTCCTCTGGCCCAGACCGCAGCGGCTGCTCCCGCCGAAGCTGCTCGATGCACTCGAAGCGGCGCAGGCGGGCGACGCCGAACGCGCGCTGCGACTGGTGGGGGGGAAGGATGGCTCCGATCCGCTCACGGCCGACGTCGTGCGGCTCGTGCGCGGCCTCGCCGCTGCCGAGAGCGGCGAAGACACGCGCGCGCTGCGTTTGCTGCGACCGCTTCTGCGTGCGCGCGACGAATCCGTCGCCCTGGCCGCCACGCTCGCCAGCGTCGAGCTGCAGATGCGCCTGCGCGGCTTCGCCCGCGCTGCCCCATGGATCGAGCGCGCGCGCCGGCACGCCACGGACGAAGCCACGACGCTCCTCCTCGAGTCCGCCGCCCTGCGCTTGCAGCTGCTGCGCTCCGGGTCGCTCGACCCCGACGCGGTCCGCGTGCTGCAGAACCGTTTGCTGCGGCGACACCCGCCAGCGGTCCACGCGAGCGTCCACCTCGTCGAGGCGGAGCGCGCTCTCTTTGCCGGCGATCTGGCAGGCGCAGGCCTCGCGGAGCGAACAGCGCGTCCACACGTCGCTTCGTCGAAGCTGGCAGCACTTCGGCGCCAGCACGAAGTCCTCGCGGCGCTGCTCCACGACGTCCCTGTCGCCGAGGTGGAGGATTGGGAGCGACCGCGGCGCCCGATGAACCGCGCCGAGATCGCGGAGCTCCAGCAGGAGGGGTGGCAGGTTTGGATCGACTGGCTGCACCGGCGTCTGCGCTACAGGGCCCGGGTTCGCGACGTGCCGCTCGTCGTCCACTTTGCGTCTCACGAGATGGAGTGGGCGCTGCTGAGCGCGCTGGCCCGCTCGCCGCGGCGGCGACTCACGGCGGCCCAGGCTGCGCGCGCGCTCAGGGTCGAGAGCGTCGCGGCGGTCGAGCGTCTCACGCGCTCGTTGCAGAGCGTCCTCGATCGGCACGGTGCTGCAGAGGTGTTGGGAGTGCAGGGCTCCACCTGCACCCTGCGCCCCAAACGCTTCGTCCACCTGGTCGCGGCGGAGCCGCTCCCCGCCGCACTGGAGCAGCTTCTGGCGTTTCTGGGGGCTCAACCCGGCGCTCGAACGAGCGAGCTGCAGCGCGTTCTGCACGTGCCCGCGAGCACGCTCCGGCGCCGGCTCCTGTCTCTTCGCAATCGGGGTCTCGTGCGCCTGGTCGGGGGCGGGAGTGAGGCGCGCTACCACGCCGTGTGAGGAGGCGAGACTGCGCCGCGATTCAGCGGCGAGTGCTGACGGCGGGCGGGACCTCCTCGAGGACCTCCGTCTCCTGCGGCTGCCGCTTCGCGGGGCGTGCAACCGGGACCACACGCCCCGCCACCACACCGGTCTCCGGTGCAACGGTCGGCTGCGGCGCCACCACAGGCTGATCGATGGCATGTCGTGAGACGGCGCTCGGCCGCGTGCGACGCGCCAGCAGCGTCACGCTCACGGTGACCCCCATCCCCAGTCCGAATGCCCAGACGAAAAGGCCGGTGTTTCCGAGCAGGATGCCGCTGCCGATGCAAGCGAACACTGCGGCGACGACGTAGAGAAGGAGCACGCTGGAGCGGTGCGACAGCCCGATCCGGATCAGCTTGTGGTGCGTGTGCTCCCCGTCCGCGGTGAAGATGTGCTGTCTCGCAGCCAGTCGCCGGAGGATCGCGGTCGCCGTATCGAGGATCGGCACGCCCAGGATGGCCACGCTGCCGAGAAGCGCCGGCCAGAAGCCGACACGCTGCGCCAGCAGACAGGCGAGGAAAGCGAGCGTGAAGCCGATGAACATGCTGCCCGTGTCGCCCATGAAGATGCGCGCGGGATGGAAGTTGTAGCGTAGAAACGCCAACAGTGCACCGATGAGGCTCATGGCGACGAGAACCACGGCGGCGTCTCCCACTGCCACGCCGATGACGAGAAACGCAGCAGCAGCGATGGCGGACGTTCCCGCCGCCAAACCGTCGAGACCGTCGATCAGATTGACACTGTTGCAGACGCCGACATACCAGAGGACGCTCAGCCCCACGAGGGGCAGAAGCGCGACGTCGACCACGCCGCCAACGCGCAGCCCCGCGCCCATCGCCACCACGCACACCGCGCCCAGCAGTTGATACGTGAGCTTCACGCCGGCGCGCAGCCCGCGCAGGTCATCCACGAGACCGAGGCCGAAGAGGATGAGCAGACCGGGCAGGAGTGCCAGGACGCGCGCAGCCTGCGGCATTCCGAAGGGCGTCGCCAGAAGCACCAGCATCGCCAGGAAGAAGCCGCCGAAGATCGCGATCCCACCGAGATGCGGAATCGAGTGTGCGTGCAGCTTGCGGCCGTTCGGCTTGTCGCCCAAACGCCATTCGGTTGCGAAGCGGCGCACGGGCGGAACGAGCAAGAACGTGGTCAGGAAGGCAACGGCCAGTGGAAGGATCGCTGCCAGAATCGGAGTCGGCAAGAGACCTGTCCCGGACAAATGCAACACCCTTCCTCGCACGCGGGAAGAGGTCTGGGCAGGCGGAATGCCGACAAACCTGGCATTCCGGCAGGTGCCCCGGAAGTCTAGGGTCGGCATCCCCCAGGGTCAAGGGCTCCGACGCGGAGGCTCCTTGCATACGCCGTACCCCGTCGGGACGGCAGAGACTCGATGCGCTCGTCTGGAGGCAAGGTGTCGGCTGCTGCCGCGCCGTGCTCATGCGCCGGAGCGCCGCGTCTCCAGGAACTCTTCAATGACGCGCACGATCCTCTCCGCCGCGCGCCCGTCCCACTTCTCCGGAACGCGCGATGGGCGCTTCTTCTGTCCCAGGATCTCCTCGACGGCAGCCCAGATCGTCTGCGGATCCTGGCCGACTACACGGTTGCATCCCTCGGTGACCGTGACCGGGCGCTCCGTATTCGCTCTCAGCGTCAGACAAGGGACCTTCAGGATCGTGCTCTCCTCCTGGATGCCGCCTGAATCCGTCAGCACGAGTCGCGCTCCCTCCTCGAGCCCGATGAACTCGAGATAGCCGACCGGCTCGACCAGATGCACTCCTGGCGGGTCCTCCGCCAGCCCGAACTCCTGCAACATCTTCCGCGTACGCGGATGGATCGGGAAGAGCACCGGCAGGCGCTTCCCGATGCGTTCCAACAGCACCAGGAAATCGCGCAGGCGTCGCTCTTCGTCGACGTTCGAAGGTCGATGCAGCGTCACCAGACAGTAGCCGCCGTGCTGGAGGCCGAAGCGCGCCCACGCGCGCGTCTCGCGTGCGCGTGGCAGAAAGTGCAGCAAGCTGTCGATCATGACGTTGCCGACGAAGTGGATGCGTTGCGGGTCCACACCTTCCCGAAGCAGGTTCTCGTCGCCATCTCGCGACGGTGTGAGAAGAAGGTCGGCGACGGAATCGGTGACGACCCTGTTGATCTCCTCTGGCATCTCACGATCGAAGCTGCGCAGGCCCGCCTCGACGTGTGCGACCGGAATGCGAAGCTTCACGGCGACGAGCGCTCCGGCCAGTGTCGAGTTCACGTCACCCACCACGATCACCATGTCGGGCCGGGCCTTCTCGATGACCTCCTCGAGCGCCATCATCACGCGCGCGGTCTGCTGCGCGTGCGTCCCCGACCCGACGCCGAGGTGAACGTCCGGCTCGGGGATGCCGAGTTCGGAGAAGAACACCTTCGACATGTTGGCGTCGTAGTGCTGGCCCGTGTGCACGATGAGGTGACGCCATGCCGGACGCTGCGCCAGGACGCGCGCGATCGGCGCGACCTTCATGAAGTTCGGCCGCGCACCCACAATCGAAAGGAGTGTGACGTCGCCGCTCGCGCGTGCACGGCTCATTCCGTGCCGCCCGGCTCGGAGTGCTCCGCGTCGCGTCCTTCGTACTGACCGCGGTAGTAGTCGGCGAACTCGCCGCCCTTGATGCGTTGCCACCAGCCTTCGTGCGCGCGGTACCAGCTCACGGTCTGCTTCAAACCTTCCTCCAGGCTCCAGCGTGGCTGGTAACCGAGCGCGCGCACCTTCTCATCCAGAATGGCATAGCGGAAGTCGTGTCCGGGCCGATCCTGGACGAAGCGCTTGAGGCGCGGATCGCAGCGCGTCAGCTCCACGATGCGCTCCACGATCCACAGGTTCGAACGTTCGCTGTGGCCGGCGATGTTGTAGATCTCGCCCTCGACGCCTTGGCGGCCGACGAGATGGATGGCGCGACAGTTGTCCTCGACGTGCAGCCAGTCGCGCACGTTGCTCCCATCCCCATAGATGGGTAGGGGCTTCGTCTCCATCGCGTTGGTGATGTGCAACGGGATGAGCTTCTCCGGGTGTTGATACGGTCCATAGTTGTTGCTGCTGCGTGTGACCAGCGCCGGGAGCTTCCAGGTGCGCACGTACGCGAGCACCAGGAGGTCCCCGGCGGCTTTGCAGGCCGAGTAGGGATTGGAGGGTTGTAGGGCGTCCGACTCCGTGAAGGCACCCGAGGCTCGGCTGCCGTACACCTCGTCCGTCGACACCTGCACGTAGCGTGGAATCGCGAGCTCGCGGACGGCGTCGAGCAGAACCTGCGTCCCGCGCACGTTGGTCCACACCACGTCATGTGCATCCTGGATGGAGCGATCCACGTGCGACTCGGCCGCGAAGTTGTAGACGATGTCGCAGCCTCGTATCACGTCGCGCACCGTGTCTGGATCGGCGATGTCGCCGCGCACGAACTGCAGCCTCGGATCGTCGCGCAACGGCTGCAGATTCTCCAGGTTGCCCGCGTACGTCAGCTTGTCGAGGACCACGACGCTCGCGTCGGGCTCTTCGCGCAAGAGGTGGTAGACGAAGTTGCTGCCGATGAAACCCGCTCCGCCGGTGACCAGGATGCGCGCCATCGTGAACCCCATCGAGTCGCGTGCCACGCCTGCGGGGCCGGTCCCCGCGGCTCCGCATCATAGCGCGTCGGCGCGCGGCGTGGAGCGGCGAATGCTCCGGCCGCCGCGGCGCGACGGGTTGCGAACGGGAGAGGAGCCGGTGCCGGGCCGGTCAGCGCCCAAAGCACTGGTAACGGAACCCGAGGGATTCCATCTTCTCGCGGTCGTAGATGTTGCGGCAGTCGACCACGATCGGCTCGCGCAGCAGCTCACGGATGCGCTCCAGGTTGAGCGTGCGGAACTCGTTCCACTCGGTGCAGAGGACCATGGCGTCGCAGCCTTTGATCGCCGCGTAGGCGTCGTCGGCGAGGTGGATCTCCGGCTCCATCTCGCGGATGCGCCCCATGGCGACGGGGTCGAAGCCGCGTATGGTGGCGCCCTTTTCGCGCAGCTCGCGGGCGATCTTCACTGCTGGTGCCTCACGCACGTCGTCCGTGTTCGGCTTGAATGCCAGTCCCAACAGGCACACCGTGCGCCCATCGAGGCTCCCCAACAGCTTCTCCAGCTTGGCGACGGCCAGAGTCGGCCGTTCCGCGTTGACCGTGATCGCGGCCCTGACGATGCGCAGGTCGTAGCCCACCTGCTCTCCGATCTTCACCAGAGCCTCGGTATCCTTTGGGAAACAGGAGCCGCCGTAGCCCACGCCTGGATGCAGGAACTTGCCACCGATGCGCTGATCGAGGCCCATCGCCTTGGCGAGCACCTTGACGTCTGCCCCGCAGCGCTCGCAGAGATTCGCCATCTCGTTGACGTAGGAGATTTTCGTGGCCAGGAATGCGTTCGAGGCGTACTTGATCAGCTCCGCGGTCTCCAGGTTCGTCACGACGATCGGCGTCTCGATGAGATAGAGTGGCTGGTAGATCTCGCGCATGACGTCACGCGCGCGCTCCGTCTCGGCGCCGATCACGACGCGATTCGGTCGCATGAAATCCTCGATCGCGGAGCCCTCGCGCAGGAACTCCGGATTCGACGCGACGTCGACGGTGGCACCATTCTGGATGATCTCGCGCACCTTCTCGAGCACCTTGCGACCGGTCCCCACCGGAACGGTGCTCTTGGTCACGATGACCTTGTAACCGTCGACATGCGGCGCGATCTCGCTGACGACGTTGAAGAGCGCGCTCAGATCCGCGTGCCCGTCGCCACGATCGGGCGTGCCGACCGCGATGAAGATCACGTCGGACTCCTTCACGGTGGCAACCAGCTCGGTGGTGAAACGCAGCCGCTCCGCCTGGTGATTGCGCTTCACGAGATCGTCGAGAAGTGGTTCGAAAAAGGGGACTTCACCCCGGGTCAGCGTTTCGATCCGTTCTGCGTCGACATCGACGCAGGTGACGTCGTTGCCGAAATCCGCCAGGCACGCTCCCGTGACCAGCCCCACGTAGCCCGTGCCCACCATGCAGATCTTGTACATGCTGCCTCTCCTGCGGTCCGGAATCGTCCCGGCACAGTCGGGTGCGTCGGGACTGCACGCGTCTCTGGTCCCTCGTCCACACGCACCCGAGACAACACACGCCACGGACGACGCTGACGAGATGGGGACCACGTTGTAGGGAAGGCGTTGCCCGCAGCCGTGCCGAACCTCGGCGGGATGCTAGCACGGGGCTCTCGCGTGGACAACGCGCCCCCAGCGATCCGGAAGCAAGGATCGTTCACGCCCCCCGTCACCGCTGTCAGGAGTGCTCCAGAACGAAGACTCAAAGGAGCAACGCGTGGTGCTCGAGTTCGCGGGCACGCAAGCGCTCGGAGAGCGCCTGCGCCTGGCTCGCCTCGCAGGTGAAGAAGAGGATCTGGTGCCCGGCGGCGAGCTCGGCGACGAGGTCGAGCGCCGCGCGCAGACGATCCGGGTCGTACTGCACGAACGGATCGTCAAGCAGCAGCGGCAGACGCTCGCCGCTACGGGCCAGCTGCTCGCCGGCGGTGACCCGCAGTGCAAAGTAGAGCTGGTCGGCGGCACCACCACTGAGGCTGTCGGCTCCGTGCACCGCCTCACCGTCCATGCGGATGCGCGGCGTCAGCTCCTCGTCGAGTCGGACCTCCGTGTGCCGACCGCGCGACAAGCGCGCGAAGATTTCCCCGACGCGCGCGTTCATCCGCGGCGCGACCTCGCGGTGTCGCGCCAGCGCCAACGCCTCGAGAGTCTCGATGGCGACGCCGAGCGACTCCTCCTGGCGGCGTTCCTCCGCCAAGCGCAGATCGTTCTCCTGCAGCTCGAGCTCCACCTCCGCTGCGCTCCGACCCTCCCTCTCGCGCGCGGTGAGGCGCTCCTCCAGCTGCGCCCGTTCGGCCGCCAACTCTTCGACGCGATATCGCAGCTCCTCTGGGGACGCCTTGCGCTCTCCATCTTCGCACACCACGGCCTCGCCACCCATCGCCGGCGCGGAGCTCTCGTCGTTATCGAGTCGGGCCACGCGAGCTCGAAGAGCCTCGATCTTCTCACCGCCGAGTACTCCTTCCTGCTCATGAAGCAGCGGGCGGTACTCCGACAAGACGACCTGCCGCTGCCGCTGGCGCTCCACGCGCCGCGCGAGTTCCTCGACGTCGCGTGCTCCATTCCGGCGCAGGATCGCTTCGAGGCCCGCTTTCTCACCCTCGAGGCGCGCGCGACGCTGCGCGAGCGTCGACTCCTCCAGCGCCGCACGCTCCTCCATGGCGACGAGCTCCTCACGCACCCGCCCCAGCCAATCGAGACTTCGCCGCACCTCGGGGATGCGCGCGAGGTCGGCGACCAGTCGCTGCAGCTCGGCGGAATCGTCGCCGTCCGCTTCCGCCAGGATGGCCTCCTCGGCATAGGGGAGGAGCGCACGCGTCCTGACGGGTGGGTTGCTCTGGATTGCGTGCAAGGCGTCGAAATCGCAACTCTGGACCTGTGCGTGCAGAAGTGCGGCGTGCTCGGCCAGCTCCGTTTCCGTCCTGCGCAGGTCGCCACCGGACGACTCGGCGGCGCTGCGTTCCGCCTCCGCGCGTAGCGACTCGTACTCGCGCCGAGCCGCGTAGACCCCGTCGATGCTGCCGAGCTCGTTCTGCTCCAACAGCGCCTGCAGCCACAGCTGCGCTTCGTGGCGTCGTGAGCTCAGGTGCGTCGCCCGGCCCTGGAGTGCGCGCTCCTGGTCGCGCGCCGCGATGACGCGCCGCACGCTCGCCCCCAGCAGAAGGAGCGTGGCGATGGCGACGCCGACCGGGAGTGCGATGCGGGCAGCAGCCGGCCACGACAGCGGATTCCAAACGGCGAGCGCGGCGCTGGCGACGACGGCGCTCGTGCCGAGAACAACTGCAGCCTGGAAGCGGCGTTTCAGCACACGGTAGCTGCGCACCGCCTGTTGCAATGCACTGTGGAGCGGTTCCCCCTCCGCTTCTTCCGCCAGCGCCCGCTGCGACGCGAGCTGCGCCATGAAGTCGTCGCGCGTCCAATGGCGTCCATGGTGCTGCTGCAGCGCCTCCACCACGCTGCGGTTGCGGCGCTGCTCGGCGGCGTGGCGCGCGCGCGCCGCGCGCACGTGCCCGATCTGCTCGCGCAGGCGTTCCGCGCTCCGATACATGGCCGAAGCACGCTCCGGATCGAGATGGGCGAGCGCAGAAGCGAGCCCCGCGGCCACGCCGCGCAGCTCGGCGACGTGCTTCTTCGCCCCCGCCAGCGCCGCCTCGCGCTCGCGCACCTCCGCCTCGAGCGCGGCGATCGCCGCAGCGCGCTCCCGCGCCGGCGCGTAGTCGGAGACGTCGACATCGGCGACGTCGTCGAACACCTCGACGCGACCTCGCAAGGTCTCGAGCTCGCCGGCGAGCGACTCGGCGCGCTGCATCCGTCGCGTGAGCTCGCTGCGTTCGCGCGCCAGATCCGCTGCACGGCGAGCCCGCCACGCGGCCTCGGCCTGCGCGTGCGCTTCGGCCACCCGCTTGCGCCGCGCGTGCAGATCGAGGATCTCGGCGTGCCGCCGGCGCGCCGCCTCCAGCTCCGCGTTCAGAATCCTGCGCTGCTTCAGCAGCAGACCGATCCCCCGTGTCGGCGTGCGCTCGCTGCCGCAGGCGTCGCGCATCTCGGCCAGGCACGCCAGCGCCGCGCGGGCCGAGACGCCTTCATCCCCACTGTCGAGAAGCCCCTGCACCCGCTCCCGGAAAGCGTCCACACCGGCTGCGGAGGGACGTCCCGCCAGCTGACCGAGCGACGTCGTGGCCTCGAAGAGCTGCCGCGTGAGCTGCAGCTGTTTCTGCATGAACGTGCGTTCCTTGCGCGCATCCATCGGATACTCGTTCGTCAGTGCACGACCGGAGACGGCATCGAGGATCTGCACGGATTCCTTTTTGCGATCGAAGTCGCGCAGCACTTCGTAGCGGTTGCCGTTGGCGAGCTCGTACACGAGACGCCCGGCGTAGACAGCGCCGTTCCACGGGTCATACAGCTCGTGTTCCGGCAGGTACTCGCGTCGCTTACGGTCCTCGCGCTTGAGGCCGAAAAGCATCGCCAGGATGAACTTCTGCAGCGTCGACTTGCCGGCTTCATTGTCGCCGACGACGATCTGCGCGTCGCGCGCGAACTGGAAGTTGCGCTCCGACAACTTTCCGAATCCTCGAATGGACGCTTCGATCAGCCGCATCCGCTCTCCTCAACGACGCTGGGGGCGCCCGGCGAAGGCGTCGAGCCCCAGGAAGATGGCGCGCTGAAGCGTGTCGCGTTGCGTCCCTTCGACAGCCTGCATGCGTTCGGACAGCGTGCGCACGAATTGTCCGCGCACCGTTCCCTCCTGCGCCAGGGCATCGAGGTCGTACTCCGGGAAGGTCTCGTCGTACACCTCGATGTCGTGCACGCGGGCGGCGAGTGCGTCACGCAGTCCAGCGCGGTCGACCTCGAGATCGGGAGGCAGTGCGCCCTCGAGGTGAACGCGCACGAAGTCCTCCTGCAATGCGTGCTCCTCCATCGCGGCGCTGACACGCTCGACCACCTCGGCGTGGGTTTCCGCTGCGGTCACGTCGAAGCGAAGCGCGATGAATCGCCGCGCCGGCAGCGCTCGCAGCTCCACCTCGACGCGGTCGCCCTGCAGGCGCGCCAGAACCACGCCGTGCGTGCCCGTGTCCTGGAAGCCCTGCGGAATGGGGCTGCCGCAGTAGACGGCGCGCGCGCGCCGGGTCGGCAGCTCCGCGAAACGGTGGAAGTGACCCAGCGCCACGTAGACCGCCGGCACGGCGTCGATCTCGGCGCTCGTGAACGGTCGGTACGGTTGGTGGCGATCGGGACGACTCGATTCGTCACTTCCGTGCGCCACGACGATGTGCCGCCCCACGCCCTCCAGCTGCAAGCCCTCCAGGAGACGTCCGTGTTCCTCCGGCTCGGTGAATCCACGTCCGTGCACGACCAAACCGAGCTGCGGCAGGGCGCATGCTTCCCAGGTGCCGCGGAAGAGCGTGACGTTTGCGGGCCAATCGGCGAGGCCGTAGACGCAGTCGTCGCGGATCGGGTCGTGGTTGCCGGCGGCGACGAAGACCGGGCGCCCCCACTTCTCCAGCTGCCGGGCCACGTGTCGCACGGTCGACGGGCGGGTGTGAGCCCCTTCGAAGAGGTCCCCCGCAATCAGGAGAAGGTGTGCGTCGACGTGGGCGGCCTCCGCGACGACGCGATCGAAGGCCTCCAGGTGGGCGGCGCAGCGCTCCCGGGCCCGGGCGCTGGCGATCCCGGCGGCGCGCAAGCTGGCGTCCAGGTGCAGGTCCGAGGTGTGCAGGATGCGGATCTCAGTTGCCATAGCCACTCCCGCGACCTCGCCCGCTGCCCCCTCGCACTGGCGTATACTGGTGGCGCCTCGGCAGATCGGGCGACCCACGCGGTGTCTGGAGGCTGGAGGAGACGTCTTGCGCCACTGCCCGGATTGCGGCCGGACCTTTCCGTCGCGTCACGACATCTGTCCCGAGTGCTGGGAGCGCCTGGCCCACGGGAAAGCCCGGAACGAGCCCCGGCTGCGCCTCGTGTACGCTTCGTGCGCCTTGTACGAGGCCGAGATGATCGAAACGTTGCTCGAGAACGAGGGCATCCCCTGTCTCAAGGTTCCGGGATCGGGGGCCTCTCTGTGGCCTCTGGCGATCTCGTCCGCTCTGACCACGACACGCCTCTACGTCCACCGTGAGAACGGGCGCGCCGCGCGGGCGCTGATCGCCGAGGTCACGGGTGGCGAGGCCACCGATGCCTGAGGCGCGATTACCGTACGGAGGCTCGCAACCTCTTGTCAATCCAACACTCCCAGCCCCGGGCCGCATGTCGGCGCGGGCTCGCAATGCCTTGATTCTGCAGCGGATTGGGAGCCGTTGCGCCTGCCTGTTGACCTGGAGCGCGTGCACACGAAACCTTTGTGATGGGCACGGCGTAGTCGCTTGCAGGAGCGATGGACGCCGTAACACCGCATGGTCGCTGGGTTTCAGGCCGCTGAACCGGTGAACCGGGATGCTCGTGAGCAAGTTGTCGCAACCATCCAGGCGAGCCTGCGCCGCGCTGGCTGCAGGTCTCGTGTGCGCCCTCAGCGTGACGCTGGCGCGGGCGGAGGACTTCGTGCGCCTCGATCACATGGACGTGGAGACGCTCGAGTCGGAGTTCTTCCGGCTGCGGCAGCCGCTGCGCGTGCAGGTGCACTGCGAGGGCGCGGGGGACGCGCACGACGATGAGATGTACGCCTACGGGTGGATCCTCGACCTGCGCACGCGCGAGGTGGTGTGGTCGCTGTCGCACGACGACGCCAAGAGCGGCCCGGGAAACAACATCGTCTTCGAGGGTGCGATCGATCTGCCTGCGGGCGACTACGCGGCGTACTTTGCTCCCTTCACGCGACGCTACAAGGTGATCCGTCTTCTGGGCAAGGAGATCGGCCGCATCTGGATCGACTCGAAACGCCGGAAGAGATCGCGCTACGTTCGCCGCTGGCATCTGCGCCTGGGCGTGGATGAGGCAAGCGCGCTCGACGCCGTCGAAGAGCTCGCAGCCCCGGTGGAGGTCGACGATCCACGCCGCTTCGTCGAGATGATCCGCATGGGAGACGATGCATTCGAGTCACGAGGTTTCACCCTCCCGGAGCGCATGCAGGTCACGGTGTACGCACAGGGGGAGTTCTTCGACTCCAGCACCGGGGTGGTCGACATCGGCTGGATCACGAACGCCGACACACGCAAGCGCGTGTGGGAGCTCAGCCCCGACAACTTCGAGCATGGAGGCGGCGACTTCAAGAACAAGGTGGCACGCGAAACCATCACGCTGCCGGCCGGCAACTACGTGGCGAGCTACGCCACCGACGGCTCGCACAGTTGGGAGGAGTGGAACGCCGCGCCACCCTACGACCCGGATGGCTGGGGCATCCTCATCTGGGCGCAGTCGGAGCGCGACGTGGCGCGCATCCAGCCCTTCTCCGAGGAGAGCGATCCGAACCGCAAGATCGTCTCACTCGTACGGCAGCGCGACGGCGTGTACGTGAGCCAGGGGTTCACGTTGAAGCGCACCGCCAACGCACGCGTGTATGCGATCGGCGAGTACGACGCCGGCGACCACGTGTTCGTCGACTACGGCTGGATCACGGAGTTCGGCAGCGACCGCATCATCTGGAAGATGACGCATCGCAACACTCGCCATGCAGGCGGTGCCATGAAGAACCGCGCCGCGGACGAGGTCGTCGAGCTGCCCGCCGGTAACTACGTCGCCTATTACACCACAGACGATTCGCATGCGTACCGCATGTGGAACGCCGAGCCCCCGCACGACCCCACGCACTGGGGAATCGACATCGCGGCTACCGATCCCGACTTCAGTCGCGAGCACGTCGAGCTCTTCGACGCCGACGAGCGCGCGGAGCGCGATCGGACGTACATCGTGCGCATGGTTCGCGTCGGCAACAACGAGCACCTGCGCAAGCGCTTCACCATCGAGCGCCCGACCCGAGTGCGCATCATCGCGGTCGGCGAGGGCACCGGCGGTCAGATGTACGACTTCGGCTGGATCGAAGAGGTCGACAGCGGAACGTGGGTCTGGGAGATGACGTTGCGCAAGACGCGCCACGCGGGTGGGGCTCAGAAGAACCGTGAGTTCAATCGGGTGATCCTCCTCGATGCGGGTGAATACGAGGCCCATTTCGTCACCGATTCCTCCCACGCCTGGAACGCCTGGAACGACATCCACCCGCGCAACCCCAACGCCTGGGGGATCACGATCACCGACACCGAGAACAACTGACGCCGTCCGACCCTTCCCATGCTGCATCAGGTCCGCATCGTCCTTGTGCGCCCCGAGCACGGTGGCAACGTCGGAGCGGCGGCGCGCATCCTCAAGAACATGGGGCTGCGCGAACTCGTGATCGTCGCCCCGCGTTTCGAGCGCGAGGAAGAGGCGCGCTTCTGGGCGAGCGGTGCCGAGGATCTGCTGGCCGCCGCACGGCGTGTCGACTCGCTGCAGGAGGCGCTGGCGGATTGCCGCTGGATCGTGGCAACGACGCGGCGAGCCGGAAAACGGCGCACATCCGATCACACGCCGCGAGCGCTCGCCGCACGTGTCGTGGCGCAACCGCAGCGCCGCCCCCTGGCGCTTCTCTTCGGGCCGGAGAAGGCCGGGCTCACGGCATCCGACCTGGCTCAGTCACAGGAGCTCCTGCGCATCCCGACGAGCGCCGAACACGCCTCACTCAACCTCGCTCAGGCGGTCGCGATCGTGGCGTGGGAGCTCTTCATGGCCG
>CP070763.1:1244698-1257146 GCA_020349025.1 Candidatus Latescibacterota bacterium
GCGCAGGTGCACCTGCGCTTCGGCTCCCGCGTCACACGACCACCCGAGCTGGAGCAGCGCGGCGAAGCCGAGCGCTACAGGCTGCGTGGTCCGGCTCGCGATCGAGATGCGCATCCGGCTCACCCTCTCCAGTCGCGGATGATCTTGCCGTTGGCGGCATCCATCACGACGAAGAGCCGCGGCCCGGAGGTGGACTGGAACACGGCAACCCACGTGGTCTCGTGTGCGAACACGCCGCGCACGAGGAGAAGTGTTGCGAGCGCACAACCGCTCTCGCACTTCTCGTTCGCGCGCTTCCAGGCGCGCTGCGCGATGTCACCACTGTCGACCCACGTCTCGAGGGCGGGTGCCGGTGCCGTGACCGCGTGGTCGTCGGCGAGGGCCAGAACGCCCTCGCGCACCGAGTAGCTGCGCATCGCACCCTGCTGCGGCGAGAAGAAGAGGAAGCCCCAAGCGTCGGCACGCCCCTCGGCATCCACGGGAGCGTCGTTCTCCAGCCAGACGAGCTGGGCATCGTCGGCCCACGCGTCCGCCGCCTGCAGGGCGACTTCGAGGCAGCCGCGGGCGCTGCGGAGCGTGTCGGACCCGACCGTTGAAGGCAGGCAGAGCGCCGCGACGAAGAATGCCGCGAGAGCGCGGCGGAAACGTGCGTGCATGGCTTCCTCCCGGCTCAGAACAGCACCTGCGTGCCGGCGCTGAACTCGATGTTGTCACCCGTGAAGCGGGTGAACTGGTTTCCGGCTTCGAGCCGGTGGTCGCGGATCTCCCAGCGCAGAGCAATGCGCCGCGAGACGAACGCGAGCGTGCCGATCCCCAGGCTCCACGTGGGCTCGACCCGCGAGTTCAGGACGGTCGCGCCGAGCGCGGCGCCGACGAAGGGCACCACGCGTCGACGCGGCAGCAGGTGCACGTTGAGACCCGCCTCGTAGAAGAAGACGTCGAAGGTCTCCTCCTCGATGCGCAGGTTGAAGAGCTGCTCGATGATGAAGGTGTTGCGTTCGACGCGCGTGCGACCCGCTGCAACCTCGAAGGTGAAGCGTGAGGTGAAGGCGTAGCCGAAGCGCGCGCCGTAGAGGAAGCCGTTGTCCTCACGGTCGGCGGCGTAGCTGCCGGCGTAGAGCGCCAGGCTCAAGCTCCCTTGGCGCTCCAGGCGTCCCGGGTCGGGCTTGAATTGGAACTGGGTGCGATCGACGTCGTTGGCCAGCAGGCTCTCGTGCAGCCAGCCGCTCAAGCCTTCCGGCGTGGTGACGTGGAACCAGGGACCGGTGCGTGCGTCGGCGACGAGAACCTGCTCCTCCTGTACCGTCGTGACGATCGGGTGATGCGCGCCGGCACCGGCGCGCAGGACGGCGATCTGCGTGTGGCGCACGCTCAACCGCTGGCGAGGAATCACCATGCTGTCGGGTGCGGTCGCCACCGACGTCAGCGTGGTGGAATCGGCCGCGACCCCGTCGGCAGCCGAGCCTGCCACGCTCGGCAGCGCGAGCGCGGTGCCGAGGAAGAAACAGCACACGAAAAAAGTGCGAGCCATCCTGGCCTCCCTCTGGGATCCTTCCGCCGACATCGATCGAGCGCCGGCGCGAAGAGGCGCTCACCACACCGGGACGCGCAACAGCACGCCGCTTTGCAGGTCGCTGACGGCGCGGCTCTCCTCGCCGAAGGGTGTCGCCACGTCCAAGCCGTAGAACGTCCACGCCGTCCGCAGTGCCAGGTGCGCGTTGGCCGGCAGCGCGTACACCAACTCGGTGGCGAGGTGGCGCGTCCAGGTCGAAACCTCGTCCAGCGCCACCTCGAAGGTCTCGCCCCCCAGCGCGAAGCGCAGCGCCTCCGGGTGATAACGCAACGTCAAGCGCCCCAGGCCCGCGCCGACCTGGAGCGTGACCCCACGCAGCGCCAAGGGGGGGCGCCAGCGCAGCTCCACGCTGCTGTCGGCCCGCTCCAGGCGCACCTGGGAACCGTCGAGCAGACCGAAGTCCGTGTGCACCGAAGCGCGGCCGAAGCCGACGCCCAGATGCAAGCCGTGCGGCCCGACCCACGTCATCCCGAGCCCGAGCCGGAGCGGCAGCCGCGCCTCGACGCCGGCGACGTTGCCATACACCGCGTCGAGCCGGAGGCCCCCGAGCTGCAGCGGCTCGATCAAAAGGTCGGCGTGGGCACCGGTCGCTGCCCACGCGACGCTCGCGACTGCCGCTGCAAGCCGCAACTTCATTGCGCCATCACCATCTTGCGTACGTGCTTCGCGTCATTCGCCTGCAGCCGGTAGAAGTAGACACCCGAGGGGGCCAGCCGGCCGCTGGCGTCACGACCGTCCCAGACCACCGCGTGCGTTCCCGCCTGCAGCGCGCCGTCGAAGACACGTTGCACACGACGTCCTTTGACGTCGAACACATCGAGGACCGCATGCCCGGCGAGCGGTAGATCGAAGCGGATCGTGGTCGTCGGGTTGAACGGGTTCGGATGGTTCTGGTGCAACGTGACCCGACGGGGCGCGACACTCGACAGCTCCAGCCTCGCTTCGTCGGAGCGCTTTGGGTCGTAGAGAGACTTCGCCGTCACCGTGACGACCTGCGCCTCGGCGAGCTCCGGCAGCGCCACGCTTTGCGTTCCGGCCTGCAGCTCGCCCAGATCGTGGAGACGCGTGACGCCGGCAGCGTCCACCAGCGCGACCGTCGTGTGTGCGGCGTCGGTCAGCTGCAGCTCGAGCTCCCCCGTGGCCTTGCGTTGCAGCGTCGCGATCTCGACACCCAGATCGACGAGCCGCACGCCCGAGTGGTCTCCCCACGACTCGAGCAGAATTGCGGAACCCTCACCGCGCCAGCGCGGCGACGGGCTCGCGCCCCGGTGATCGTGCACCCAGGCGAACGGCACCGCGACGTCGCGCGGCGCCGACAGCGGGCCGTCGAGGGTCGCGAGCCGTTCGAGATCGGGTGCCACCTTCCACACGCTGTTGTCGCGACGCATGGAGAGCAGCAGGTTGCCGTGGTGGTCGGCTTCGAGCGAGGTGGCCTCCATCGGCAGATCCAGAACGGCATCCCAGGCGAAGCTCCCGGGCCGCATCTCGAGACGCACGAGCCGATGGTTGCCTGCATCGGCGACGAACACCTCATCGACGCTGGCGCCACCACGACGTCCCACCGCGAGCGCGCGCGGGTAGAGGAACTCCCGCTCCCCGGGACCGCGGCTGCCGAACTCCGCCAGCTTGGCGGGGCGGTCGCCGTCGAGCGCGAAGAGAGACACACGGTGCGCGCCTGCCTCGGCAACGAGCACGCGGTCATCGCTCGCATCGGCGGGGGTGCCGCCGTCGTGCACGGCGACATCCATGGGTTGGACCAGACCGTCGATGTGGTCGACGTAGTGCAGCGTGGCACCGTTGGCGCCCAGCTCGAGCCGCAGCACGTTCAAGCGCCCCAGCGCGCGGTCGGCGACGAAGAGCCGCCCATCCGGCGCGAACGCCATCCCATGCGGTTCACCAAACTCGCCGGCTGCGCTGCCGCCTCGACCGAAGGCGCGTGGGGCCTCGCCTGGCTCGCCGTACAGCAAGCGTTGCCAGCGTGCGTCGCTCGTCACCGCGATCCAACGCGACTCGACGTAGGGGAACTGGTCGTAGAGATGCACCTCGCCGTACACCGCGCTCCCGGCCGGCTCGGACAGGAGCGTGCGGCCGACGAGACGCCGAGCCTGGACACGGGAGAGAACGTCCACCCCGTGCTCCGGCGCCAGGGCGCGTGGCAGGAACGATTCCGCCGCGGCGCTCGACGCCACCAGAACGATCATTGAGAAAAGCCAGGGCCTCATGCTCTCTCCCTCTGCGATCGAGCCTTCAAAACGGCCATGTGAAGCCTGCTTCCAGCACGTTGGCCGCGAAGCTCTGCGAATCGAAATAGCGTTCGTACTTGAGATCCAGCACCACCCCGGCCATCCACGGTTGCAGCGAGATGCCCTCGAAGGGGACGGTGAACTTGACACCGAAGAGGTTGGAATCGAAGTCGTCGAGCTTGTAGTCGCCACTCACGAAGCCATCGACGCCGCCCACCTCTTCGTACAGATCGCTGAAGAAGTACGCAGCGCCCTGACGGTGATAGCGGTAGCGGTAGCGCACGATCAAATGGTCACCCACGTACTGGTTCAGCCGCACGTCGAACG
Organism: Candidatus Latescibacterota bacterium; assembly: GCA_020349025.1. Taxonomy (GTDB): domain Bacteria; phylum Krumholzibacteriota; class Krumholzibacteriia. The sequence continues at coordinate 1,248,842 of CP070763.1, forward strand.
TCCCCGCCTGCACGCCCCAATCGTCGCTGTAGTAGCGCGCGCCCAGCGACAGCGATGCGCGCGTCATCAGATAGCGATCGATGCGCCCGAACAGCGCCCGGCGGAAGCGCCGCTGCGGATGGCGCTCCGGTACCCGTGTGCCGCCCGCGTAGACCGAGCGGTACGGGTTGCTCTGGAACCCTTGCACCCAGTGCGTCTCGGCACCGAGCTGCGACAACGTGCGCTCTCCCAACGTCTGTGTCCACACGGCGGTGAGATCCCACGTGTCGCGATTGTGTTCGCTGCGGTCGCCGCTCTCATGCGCCTCGGGCCGCACGTCGTCGAATCCGTGCGCTCCGATCAGTGCCAGCGTCGTGTTCCCCTGGTTCCAGTGACGTCCGACGTTCACGCTCAGCAGTCGCCCGACGTAGTCCGACTCGTGGCTGTAGTAGAAGCTCGCGCCCGCTTGCCAGGTGCGTATGGGCGACAGCCAATCGACAGCGCCGGTGACCTCCTGGCGCAGCTTCGAGTACCCCTGCTTGGAAAGCTCCGCGCTCGCTACCGGGCGCGACGCTGCGGTGATGGCGTCGACGTTCTCCTGCGATCCGGGCAGCCCCGGCAACGGCGGCAGCACGACGCGGTCGAGAGCACCTCGCAGTCTCAACGTCCAGTCACGCTGCAGCGACTGCATCATCTCGACGACGTAGGTCTCGATGCGATTCTCTTCACTGTCGGTGAACGTGTGCATTCCTGCCGTGACCCGTTGCTCGGCAAGCGACGGCGCCGCACTCACGAGTGCGCTGATTCCCGCGACTGCCCAGATCCACTTCACTTCTGCAACTCCGTTTGCGCGACGGCGGTTCGCTCCCCGCCGCCGACCTCGCTGCGTCAGTTGCAGGCGCAACCGCCTCCCGCCCCGAGACTGCCACCCAGGGCGCCTTCGCGCGTGGACAACAGCTTGCGTTCACCGGACAACTCCCAGCTGGAAGCTGCCGGGTCCATGATGCGATCCGCCAGATACTCACGCTGGTACGGCTTGACCTGCGCGCAGCCCACCGCGGTGCAGGCGAGAAGCAGCATCGCCATCCACAAGATTCGAGCTCGCATGCCCTCTCCCTTCACTCGCTCTCCTGCTGGCGCCGCACCGCTTCGCGCACGCGCTCGTACGTCTCGCCGGCACGGTTCCCCTGCCACACGATCGTGCCGTCCGCTGCAACGAGGACGGCCCACGGCATCCCCTGGATTGCGTAGCGATCGGCCACCCGAGCCTCGGGATCGAGGAGCACGCGCTGCGGCAGGCGCACGCGCTCCGCAAAGAGCTCGACACGCTCACGACGCTTGTCGACGTTGACCGCCAACACCACGAGGTCCTCGATCGCGTTCTCGAGTGCCGCCAGCTTCGGAAGCTGCTCACGACACGGTCCACACCAGGTGGCCCAGAATTCGATCAGGACCACCTGGCCGCGGAAGGATTCGAGATGCACACGTTCGCCGTCGAGCAACGTCGCCTCGAAGTCGGGTGCCGACTCGGCCACGGCGATCGACGGAGCGAGTGCACACAGCAGCAGCAGCGTCGGTTTCATCGGTACTGCGCCCCCAGGTCGACCCAGTTCGTGAACCAGCGACGCTCCTCCGCGCTGAGCGCCTCGGCGCCCTGCGGGTGCGGCGGCTGGCCCGCGGCCGATCCGACACCGAGAATCACGTCGATCAGTCGGCTGCGCCGCGAGAAGCCCGGCGTCGTCACGCGGCTTCCCATCATGTTCTCCATCCCGCCCGCGAGGCTCAGGTACGCCAGCGGAAAGGTCGTCATGCGCATGGTGTCGGTGACGGCAACCATCCGCAGGTCGAGGTCACCCGCTGGGGCAATCGTGTCGACGACGGCGATGCTGTCCTGCCACACCGTTTCGAAGGTGGGTTGGTGGCACGACGTGCACTTCGATTCGACGACGACTTGCAGCGTCTCACTGAAGTTGATCACCTCGCGCTGCGCCACCGGCACGTCGAGGTCGGTGGGCTCGCGCGCCAGCGCCAGCGTGTTGAGGTTCGCCGACGAGCCACGCGGCCCGTGGCATCCGGTGCAGCTCAGGAACTCCTCGCCCGGGCGCGCGTAGATCCAGTTTCGTTTCGTCACCATCGAGCGCCCCAGGTCGTCCAGAACGTTGAACGAGATCGGCGTGTTCGCAGGCACGCGAATGTGGAAGGAGCCGTCGTCCTCGATCGGCGCACGGCCGATGATGCGTTTGCGCTCGAACTCGGTGCTGGAGATCTCGCGCGAGTCGCCGCGCATCGTGGGGATCGCCTCGATCACCATGACCTCGTGGACGTCGCCCGGCTGCGGGCGCTCCTGTCCATCCCCGTTCTGGCGGTTGAACACGGTGCTGACGTGGAAGACACCGGTGCTCGCCTGCGGATCGAGAGCGGACTCGATCACCTCCGGACGCTCCCGTGGCGCCACGAGCTGGGCGTCGTACTCCTGCGTCTGCGGGTCGTTGTAGAGGAACGTGAGCTGCGAGATCTTCTCTCCGCCCTTGCCATCAGCGATCACCTCGAAGGTGTAGAGGCCGTAATCCGCCTCGTTCTCGTCGACCATCTCCTCTTCCCCCATCCCCTCTTCACCGAAGGGAAGCGTGTAGGAGACGACGAAGCGGTTCTCGCCGATCCAGCGCGCGTACTTGTAGGCGCCGCGCAGGAACGGGGGGCCCCCGAGCTCGATGTCGGGTGTCAGACTCTCCAGCTGCCCCGGCTGCAGCGGATCACCATGCGTGGCCTCGAGCCGCGAGAGCATGATCTGACCGTGATCGCCGTTCACCTCGGTGGAGACGATCGAGACGATGCGGCCATCCGGGACGAGCGAGCTGTGGAAGAAGTTGCGATTGTGTGGCCCGAAGAGGTGGAACGTCCCACTGCCGTCGGGGTTGGTGGCGAACAGCGGGAACCGGTTCTGCGTTCCGTGATGATCCCAGCGCGTGTAGGCGATGCGTCCGTTCGCGAGCAGGAACGGATCGAAGTCGTCGCTCATGTTGAAGGAGATCTGTTCGATGCCGCTGCCATCCGCGTTCATCACGTGCAGCGCTTCCGCGAGGCTGCGATTGTACTCGTCGAGGTGACCGGGCCGATTCGAGGTGAAGGCGATGCGCCCATCCGGCAGGTAGAGCGGATCGAAGTCGTCCCCCTCCTTGCCGTTGGCATCCACCCCGCTGATCTTGTGCAGGCCGGTGCCGTCGACGCCGATCTCCCAGATGTTGCGACGTGCTCCCGGCTCCGGCGCCATGGAGAAGAGCACCTTGGTGCCGTCGAAAGACACGCACGGGTCGTACACCGAGGCGTTGGTGAAAGCGGTCAGCGGCCGCACCTCGCCGTCGGGCGATATCGGCGCGAGAACGTAGAGGTTCGAAGAGGAGCGCGTGCGATTGAGCGTCTCCTCGGCGCTCGCCTTGACGAAGACCAGCATCTCGGTCGTCTGCTCTCCGACGATGAGATCGTCGGGCGCCGAACCGCGGCAGCCGACGACGGCCATCAGGGTCGCCGTCAGCACAGAAGAAATCGTGGATCGCGACATGCTCATGGGCCATCCCCCGTATCCATGGATTGCGGCGCGTTCAAGCCGCGAAGGAACGTCACACCGACGCTCCATTGCGCGTATCCCAGGATTCCCGCTTGATCCTCCTGATGGTCGACGAGCCCTGCGGCGCGCCCCTCGAGGCGCAGGGCGACATCACGGCGCAAATGCACGTGCGTACCGAGTCCTGCTTGCAGCAGAAGCTTGGTGACGCTCTTGGCATTGACCGCCGTGCCGGGAAAGACCTGGATCGTGCCCAAGCCGGCGACGGCGAAGGGCCGAAAACGGTGCCAGAGCGCAAACGGCACGATGCCGCTGACGTGGTGCAGCGCCGCGTGCGTGCCGCTCGCAGGGTTGTGGGCCAGCGTGGCCTCGAGACCGAAGCGGTGCGACGGAAAGTAGGCGAGCTGGAAGCTGTAGAGCGGATCGGCGCCGAACTGTCCCGCTGTGACGCCGAAGGCCACGCTGCCGTCGAGTCGGGTCGTGCGGATCGCGCTCTCCGTGCCCTCGGTCGCCGAGGCGCGAGCCGCGGCGCAACAGCAAGCGACTCCAGCGAACAGTGCGCGCGCAGTCTGTTGCAGGCGGCTCTTCATGGCGTACTCCCCGCGCTCAGCCATTGCAGCAGCGTGCGGTAGTCCGCGTCGCTGGTATCCAGGAACACGTCCCCGCCGCCATGCACGTCGCCGCCGGCCGCTTGGGCCAGCGGTTTGCGCAGCAGCGGACTTGCGCTCGCTTCCCAAGGGGTCACGTGACCGCCAACGGCGGTGAAGTCGGCCTCCGGGTTGAGGCCGCCGGTGAGCAGCAACTCACCCGAGCCCTGGTTTCCGTGACAGGCCGACGCGGAGCAACCGCGCTCCTGCAGGATCGGTTCGATTGCGTCGACGAACACCGCGTAGTCGAGCGCAAGCTCGCGGCCGCCCCCGGGCGCCTGCGGAGCCTGCGGCCCTTCGCAACCCGCGCCCCACCCCACGAGGAGTGCCAGAACCGGCAAGAGCCAAAGCGGCGGCGCGTCCTTGGCGCCCGCGCCGCTGCGTCTCCACGTTCGCATGCTTTCCCCTTGCGCCTTTCGCATCCGCGTGCCCGTCCGCATCGCTGCGATGCAGAGGTGCGCTGCGCGTGATCCGACCCTGACGAATCGAGACCGGCGCGAGCAAAACACGTGCGCGGTCTTCTGACTGTCGCGGAAGGCGACGCGATGCAACCCTCCGGGAGCGAGCGAGAAGTGTGTGGAAACCATTCCCGGGAACGCGACGATGCGGCGACGCCGCAACGTGCACGCTTCTCTGTGCACGCTGCGCTTTCCCCCAAGCGTGTGGGGGGCGTGACCTCGCACTTCGACAACCAAAGGGTCAGTGTGCCCGGGTGGCGCGGTCGTGCGTTTCGAGGGCGTAGAGGGTGTAGTAGTAGGGGCCGACGCGGCCCAGTCCGAGGTTGGGGAGCGTCGTGGTGCGGAGCGCTCGCCAGCGGACGTCCAAGGAAAGATGACCATCGAAACGCCGCGGTTGGAGGCTGCGATCGATGACGTAGTCGACCGGGCCGAGCTCGAGGAAGGCGCCGCTCTGCAGCATCTCGTCGTAGCCGACACGCCGTCGCAGCGTTTGGATGCCGCGGTTGGTCAGACCACCCAGATCGACGACGCGCACCCTGCCGTAGTAGCCGACCACTCCGATGTCCGGTGTGGCGACGTACACGGGCGGAGCGCTGCGTGACTGCACCTCTCGCACCAGATCGAGGAGTGCCGGACGAAGCGCGCGAGAGAAGTCGCGCGTCATCGGCAGGACGCGCAAGCCACTCACCAAAGCACTGAGCACGAGACACGCACCGGTCAGCGCCGCTGCCAGCCGCCAACCTCCGCCTGCCGTCCGCTTCCATGCCGCGAAGCCCGCGAGCGTGACGAAGGGGAGGATGGGCAGCAGGTAGCGCGGCTGGACCTGCACGTCGGCCACCGCGTACAGGAGGAGAAGCAGCGCGGCGAACGCGAGCGGCGTCGCGAGGGGATGCCGGCCGGCGGCGCGCAGCGCCTTCCACCCCTCCAGTCGCAGCGACCAGACCAACGCCGCCACGCAGCCGACGATCTCCACCGCGTGTGCCGCGCCGACGATCCGCACCTCGCGCCACACCACCACGACGGCGCGCGCCAAAGCCGGTCCCGCCGCCTTGACTGCCGCCGTGTCGGCCCAAAGCGAACCGGTGCGCGAGTACGCGAAGGCCAACCACGCGGCGCTGACGACAGCGAACGCGGGCAGCCAATGGCGCAACCTTCCCCGCCCCGCGGCGCTCGGCAGGTCGGCGATCGCGTGCACGGCAACCAGCAGCGCGCATTCCGGGCGCGCCAGGAAGGCAGCAGCGAGCAGCAGCCCCTCGGCCACCTCGCGCGCCGTGCTGCGCCCGCGGCGTCCGCGCAGCTCGACGGCGAGGAGCACGAGGAAGAGCGCACAGGTGCTCTCCATGCCGTTCGGTGCGTGACGCACCAGCCAGACGTTGCCTGCCCAGGCGACGCTGGCCGCTGCCGCGAATGCACCGCCTCCAAGGACACGCCAAGCCAAGAGCGCAAAGACCCAGACCGAAAGCGCGCCAAAGGCCACGCTCCCGAGCCGTGCGATGGTATCGGTGTGCCCCGCGGCGGCGAGCATCATGACCCACAGCGGGCTGGTCATGCCGAAGGAGGGCTCACCGGCGTTGAACGCGATCTCGCCGTTCGCGCGCAGGTTGCGTGCGTACTGCAGGTGGATGAAGGTGTCGTCCATGACGGCGTCGCGATAGAGGAGGACCCCGAGCATGTACACGAGAAGCGCCAATCGCAGCCACAGCCGCATGCTCACGCGCCTCCCCGATTCGAGGAGGGAGCAATCTGGTCGAGAAGAGCTGCGAGGTTGCGCGCCTGCTCGAGGCGAGTCAGCGCTGCGGGCGCTTCGCCGCCGTAGCGTGCGTGCAGCGTGCCGTCCCGCTTGGCCTCGACGAGCTGCTCGAGCAGCGCGCAGATCGACTCCGGAGCGTCGGGCGGCGCGGTGACTCCACGCTCGAACTTGCGCACGAGCTCGGCAGCCTCCGATTCCGGAACCAGAGCCAGAATGGGACGACCCGCGCCGAGGTACTCGTACAGCTTGCCGGGAACGAGCCCGAGGTAGCGCGGCTCGGTGTGCTTCACCAGCAGCAGGACGTCGGCGCGCAACATGGCCGCGATCGCCTCGTCGTGCGGCACGTAGCCACGGAAGCGCACGCACTCTTCGAGATCCAGCCTTGCGACGAGATCGTCGTTGGCCGTTTCGCGCGCGCCGAAAAGCTCGACCTGCACCGAACCGCTGAGCTCCGGTCGCCTCACGTGCAGCCGTCGCAGGCCGTGCAGAAGTCCATCCACGGAGCGCGTCATGGTCAGCATTCCCGCGTGCACCAGACGCAGCGGCAGACCGGGTGTCGGCTCGGGTCTGTGGGCCGGGAAATCGGCCGGGTCGAAGCCATTGCGAATCACGTAGAGACGCGTCGGTGTTCCGGGATGGCGCTCGCGCAAGAGATCGCGCAGCCACGACGTGGTCGCGACCAGGCAGTCGGCGTGCTGCAGAACGGCGCTCTCCAGCTTGCTGTTGCGCTCGCGATGCCAGCGCGTCGGGGGCTCGAAGAGGTGCAGCGCGACCCATGGATCGCGGAAATCCACCAGCCACGGGAGGCGTGTGCGCTGCTTCAGCTGCAGCCCGACGAGGTGGTTCGTTTCGGGTGGGCCGGTCGAGAGAACGGCGTCGGGCGGGTCGCGCTCGAGGACCTTCTCCGCCGTACGCAGCGCGAACGATCGCCAGCCGACGTAGCTGTCCGGAATCAGGGCCCACGTCGCGGCGCGACGCAGCAGAGCGAAAGCGCGGGAGGAGCGTCGCTCGCGACCGCGCTGGCGCCTGACGCGTCGGAGCATCCCGAGGCCTGTCGCTCCCGCCGTCGCAATCACGCGCGCCGACTCGGGTACCTCTTGCAGAAGCGTCTCGTCGCGCATCCAGTAGTCATCCGGGTCGCCGCAGACGACGGTCGTCCGCCATCCACACTGGGACAGGTACTTGACGAACTTGGTCGCGCGCTGGACCCCACCGCCCCCCATGGGTGGAAAGAAGTGCGAGATCATCAGGAGATGGCGCACGCTGCCCCTCGCCGCTCACGTCCGACGTCGGATCCAGGATACCCAGGTCGCAACCGACTCCAGGCGCACGTAGCGGTGCTCGCGAGCGCCGAACGCCGACTTGAAGGCGTGCACACCCGGGAGTCCGGCGCTGCTCCCGAAGTTGTACAGGCGCGGCCCCTCGCGGTCCAGGCAAGCGTCCTCGATGGCGCGCCAGTGCAGCAGATTGTTGGGCGCGAAGCGCCAGGCGTCGCGGCGCGAGACGTTGCCCCAGTTCATGATCTGCCCGCCGCCACGCAGATTGAGCAGCGCGGCCACGGTTTCGCCATCACGCTCCGCCAGCCACACGTCGACCCCGGGTCCTGCATCCGCGAGCGCTGCAAACAGGCTTGCGGGCAACGCCCGCGTCAGCCGCCAACGGCGGGCGCTCTCGCGATAGAGCGCGGCGTAGCGCCCCAAGGCTTCGCCGCCGTGTGCACGACGCACGCTCACGCCGGCTTTCTCCGCCTTGCGAATCTTGTTGCGGTTTTGCGAAGTGAACGCCGACGCGAACAGGGCGTGCGCGTCGTCGCTGAGGTCGAGCACCTGACAGCTCTCGGCCGCACGCTTCCAGCCTGGCCCCAGCTGCGCATCCAGCGTGCCACCGAAATCGTGCAGGCGCACGAGCA
>CP070763.1:1257246-1281644 GCA_020349025.1 Candidatus Latescibacterota bacterium
TTGTCGCCGACGTTGTCCGCGATGACACCGGGGTTGCGCGGGTCGTCCTCCGGAATCCCCGCTTCCACCTTGCCGACGAGGTCGGCGCCGACGTCCGCGGCCTTGGTGTAGATGCCGCCGCCCACGCGTGCGAAGAGCGCGATCGACGACGCACCCATGGCGAAGCCGTTGATGGTGCTGGCGCGGCCCGGGTCGTCGAGGATTCCCAGCCAGCGCAGCAACGCTCCGACCCCCACGAGGCCGAGGCTGGCCACGGCGAGACCCATGACGGCGCCGCCGTTGAAGGCGACGAAGAGCGCCTTCGCTTGTCCGGCGCTGCGTGCCGCTTCGCTCGTGCGCACGTTGGCGAGCGTCGCGGCGCGCATGCCGAGAAAGCCGGCGAGCATCGAGGCAACGGCGCCACACAGGTACGCCACCGACGTCCAGCGCGACACCTTCCAAGCCAGGAGCGCAGCCACGACGATGACGAAGATGACGAGAACCTGGTACTCGCGGCGCAGGAACGCGCGGGCGCCGTCCTGGATGAGCGCGGCGATCTCCTGCATCTTTTCGTTTCCGGCAGGTTGGTTCCGAACCCAGACGAAGATCAGGGTGGCGACCAGGAGTCCAGCGATTCCGCTGATCGGCACCCAGGTGATGAGCGAATCCAAGAAAACCCTCCCAAGCGCTCCAAAAGAGGTCAAACGGTGGCATTCTCGCCGAGCCGCTCGCAGCCCGGCAAGCGGCTTCCGGCCCCTCCAGACACTCGCTCAGGGGAGGTCTCGCAGGGGCCGGTAGGTGTGGCGGAGATCGTTGGCCATGTAGAGGACATCGACGTAGGTACGCCGGTCCTTGATGCGACCCGGGAAGATCCCCCAGGTTCTGAATCCAAGCTTCTGGAACAGCTCGATGGCGGCGACGTTCGTGATGCGCACGTCCAGCCACAAGATCTCGATCTTGCGACGCTTCGCCTCGGCGAGCAGGCGCTTGACGATGGCGGCGCCGAGGCCGTGACGCTGCATTTCCTGTCGCACCATGACGCGTCCGACTTCCCAGACATGGTTCCCCAGTCGATCCTCCGCGTCGCGCCGGATGAGTCCGAAACCGTCGAGTGGCTTCGATCCCGCCACGACCGCGATCACGTGGCCGTTCTCGATGCCCTGCTTCAGCGCATCGAAGTAGGTTTGCGCTTCCCTGCGTGACATCGGCTTCAGAAACCCGATCGTGCCACCGTGCATGATGCTGGCGTTGAACAGGGTTTGCAGCGCTTTGGCGCCCTCGGACGAGAAGTCGCTCGGCTTCAGGAGCCGCAGGCGGATCGAGGCCGTCGCCACGCGAGATGCCTCCGGGTCGGGAACCGCTGTCGAGCCTGTTCGGCGGAAATCAACGCCCGGCAACATAGCACGACGCCCGGTGCTTGAGAAGGGTCGCGCGGCCGTCTGGTCGCGAGCAGCCCTCGGCCGCGTGCGGCTCTGTAAGAGGTTGACGCGCCGGTTCCGGTGCCTATGGTGGTTCGATCTGGGAGGTGGATGCGTGCGAGAACACATCATCGAGGCGATCCGGGCCTGGGGGTTGCCGCCGGAATGGGTGACCGTGATCATCTCGATGCTGCCGATCGTGGAGCTGCGAGGCGCGATTCCGTGGGCGCTCACGATCGGAGCGCTCGAATGGCCGCGCGCCTATCTCTTTTCAGTGATCGGCAACATGGTTCCGGTGGTGCCGCTCCTGCTGTTTCTCGAGCCCGTTTCCAAGCTGCTGCGCCGCTTCCGCTTCATGGACCGTTTCTTCAACTGGTTGTTCGCCCGCACCCGCAAACGCGAGTGGGCGATCCGGCGCTACGGCCCGATCGGGCTGGTGCTGTTCGTCGCCATTCCGCTGCCGATCACGGGTGCGTGGACGGGCTGCGCCGCCGCTTTCGTCTTCGGGATTCCGTTCCACCGCTCCTTCTTCTATATCCTGCTGGGTGTTTGCATCGCCGGCGCAATCGTCACGGCCGCCGTTCTGGGCGGGGTCAGCCTCGGAGGGCTGCTCTTCTCGCGCTGACCAGGGTCGAGGTTCCAGGTGTCGTACGCCTTGCCGCTGTTGTTGGTGATCACGCTCCTCACGTTGCTGGTCGGGTTTCTCGATCGCGGCGTGCGCAAGCGAGCCGGGAAGCGGGGTCGCTGATGCTCGCGGGTCATTTCGGTGTCGGACTCGCGCTCAAGGCGCGCTACACGACGGTGCCCTTGGTGCCGATCGTGCTCGCCGCTGCGCTTCCCGATCTGTTCTTCGTTCTCTTTCACGCGATCGGGTGGGAGAGCTTGAGTGCTCCGCCGGCCCACTTCTTTCGTCCCGACACTTTCGACGCGACCCCTTTCTCGCACGACTTCTCCATGGTGTCCATCTACGCGGGCCTGACCGCAGCATTCGGATTGCTGCTCTGGTCCTCGCGTTGGGCGCTCGCGCTCGGCTGGGCCGTTGCCTCGCACATCCTGCTCGACTTCCTCGTCCATGCGCCCGACATCGGCGTGGGAGGGCCGTGGATTCCCCTGCGCGTCGGGCTCGATCTATGGCGGCGAGCGCCGGTTGCGGCCTGGGGCCTGGAGGCAGCTCTCGTCTGCGTGGGCGGGGCTCTCTACGTGCGAAGCTGCGCTGCCCCGCGCGGCTGGCGTGCCTGGGCCGTGCCCGGCGTGCTGCTCAGCGTGCACACGGCTGCGCTGGCAGTCTGGTGAGCCGCCGCGGCGCGCGCCGGCGTCGAAGTTGCTTGGTGTCTGCAGGAGGGGACGGATGCACGGACTCGACTGGGGCGTGGTGCTTCTCTACGCCGCGATCCTGTTCGGGATCGCCACGATCTCCAGCCGCCGCCAGACCGGCACGGAGGAGTACTTCCGTGGTTCGCGCCGTCTTCCATGGTGGGCGATCGGAATCTCGATCATCGCCACCGCGTTCTCGGCGGCGTCGCTCCTGGGTGGACCGGGGGAGGGGTTCACGCACGGACTCCTGTGGCTGCAGCTGCAGCTCGGCGACTTGATCGGTTACGCGCTCGTCTGCCTTCTCTTCATTCCGCTTTTCGTCCGACTCGACGTCACCACCGCCTACGAGTACCTGGAGCATCGCTTCGACGCCAAGACGCGCTCGCTCGGCGCCAGCTGTTTCATTCTCTTCGTCTTCGTCCGGCTCGGCGCTCTTCTCTACGGGGCGGCGCTCGTCGTGGCGGAGGTGGCATCCGTGTCGCTCGACGCTGCGATCATCGCCGTCGGTGTCGTCGCCATCCTCTACACCGTCGTGGGTGGAATCGCCGCAGTGATCTGGACCGACGTCCTGCAGTTCTGCATGGTGCTGTTGGGCGTGGGCGCGTGTCTCTGGGTGGTCGCACACAGCGTCGAGGGGGGGCTGGGCAGCATCGTCGCCACGGCGGCAGACGCGGATCGCTGGCGCCTCCTGGATCTCACCTGGAACCCGGGCTCGATCCGTGCCCTGCCGACCGCGTTGATCGCGTACGGCATGTTGGCGTTCGCGGTCGCCGGCACGAACCAGCAATCGGTGCAGCGCTACGTCTCCTGTCCCGACACGCGCGCGGCGCAGAAGGCCGCGATGCTCGCCTGGCTCACCGGTGCAGTCGGTGTCGCGGCGACGCTCCTGCTCGGGGTCTTTCTCTTCGGCTTTTACGCCTCCGCGGGTCATGAGCTTCCCGCCGACGTGAAGCCGGATCGCATTCTGCCGCTCTTCATCGCCAACGAGCTGCCGGTCGGGCTTGCCGGCCTTCTCGTGGCGGCGGTGTTCGCGGCCGCCATGTCCTCGATCGATTCGGCGCTGCACTCGCTGTCGACGTCGATGGTCGTCGACTTCTACCGTCGCCACTTCAATCGCGATGAAGAGGAGTCGCACTACTTGCGCGTCGCGCGTGGCCTCGTCGTTGCATGCGGCGCCGTCGGAATTGCCGCGGCATTCTACGTCGCGCGCACGGGACAGTCGCTTCTGCCGTTTCTGGCCACGTACACGGCGTACTTCGTCGGCCCGGTCCTCGGCCTCTTTCTTCTCGGAGTGTTCGTCCCCCGGGCTCACGGCGGTGCGGCTTTCTGGGGTGCGCTCGTTTCCGCAGCCGCCGTGGTCGTGATCGCCAACCTGGATGCCTGGGATCTTCCCGGGATCTGGTTCACCGCCACGAGCGCACCGCTGACGTTTCTCATTGGCTTTGTCTTGTCGCGCCTGTCACGTGTTGCCGAGGAGCCGCGGTCACGCGCGGTTCCAGAACGCTGATGCCGCCGCCGGCGACGAGCCGGCAAAAGAGAGTGCCCCGGACTTGGGGGTCCGGGGCACCTCGTGGCGCCTCCGTGGGGATGGGCGCGCCCTGGGATGGGACGCCAGGCTCAGGGTTGGGTCCCGACGTCCGCGGCCAACGCTTCTTCGGAGCTCTTCTCCTTCACGTCTTCCGCTTGCGGCGTCTCGACTTGCTCCTCCGCGATCGTCGTGCTGTCCGACTCGGAGGAGCTCGCCTCGGCGGCAAGCAGGGTGTCGACATCCATGCCGACGAGCTCGGCCACACGAGCGAGTGAGACCTGGGCTCGTGCGTGGTCCGGTTGCAGCTGCAGCGCGCGCGCATACGCTCGCGCCGCTTCCTCCAGCTTCTCCAGGCGCTCGAGCGCCACGCCCCGGTTGTTGTGGAAGAGTGCCAGGTCGCCGCGCAGCGCGATCGCCTGCTCCAAAGCTTCGGCGGCTTCGGACCACGCCTCGCGCTGCAGGCGCACGTAGCCGAGGTTGTTGAACGCCCACGCGTTCGAGGTGCTCACCTCGGTCGCGGTGACGAAGCTCGCCTCCGCTTCAACGGCTGCGCCCTGTGCGAGCTGCACCCGGCCGAGGACGTTCCACGCGTCACCATCGACGGGATCGATGTCGATGGCGCGGCGCAGGCGCGCCTCCGCCTCGCCGGCGCGGTCGAGCTCGAGGAGCGCGCGCGCACTGTTCACGAGCACGCGCACGTTGTCCGGCTGGATCTCGAGAGCGCGCTGCATCGCGGTCTCCGACGCCTCCGGGCGACCGAGATAGCGCTGCGCCAACCCCAACAGGTAGTGGACGTCGACGCGCGGATCGCCTGCGGCGGCCATCGGTTCGAGCGCTTGCACCGTCGTCTCGTAGTCGTGCTGCAAAAACGCCACGCGCGCCTCGACGAGTCGATCGGCGGGCGCTTCCGCATCTGCATTGGGCTGCGTGTTTTCCACCTCGGGGCTCGCTGCCGCCTGGGCCAGCTCGAGCGCCACGCTCGGCGTGTGCGGCACCAGGCCGATCTCCGGGTCCTCGTCGACAGACGCCGCATCGGCGACGACCGTCGGCTCCGGTTCGTAGGTCATCGTGTGGCTTGCTGCCAGGATTTCCATCGGGGGCGCTTCAACGAGTGCGTCGAGATCGTCGCCGGTGTTCGTGACGATGCCGATCGCGATCGCTGCGCACGCGGCGCCGGCCGCCCCCAGAACGAAGAAGGTGTGTCCTCTCTTCATGGCCGTGCTCTCCTTGGCTCGGGAACTCCGCCGCCCACCCGGCGGCCGGGACGACGGCCGCGCCGTCGTTCACGCACGACGCACCGCACGTCGCGTACCGGAGCGACCTGCAGGCGCGCAGCGGGCTCCTAATCCGCCTTCGGGGAAGCGCTTGAGGCGTTCGCTTGTGCAGGCGCGCGGGCGCGGGGACGCGTCTCCGCGGACACACGCGCGCCCGCCTGTGTCACACGGTACGCGGCAGGGGAGACACGCGTCGCCGGGGAGGTTTCAGCGCACCGAGCTGGCGGAGAAGACGCTGCCACCGTTCTGCATCAGTGCCTGCTGCAGCGTCGGCATGTCCATGATGAAGGGGTTCTGCGGGAAGCTGTAGTCGTGTGGCCCCGTGTACCACTCGCTGATCTCCATCGTGACGCGCACGCTCGAGTCGTTGCCGTCCACCGCGATCGTGTCGATCGGGAGCACGACGTGGAAGAAGTGTGGCTCCTGCTGCGTGCGTCCCAGGTGCGTGTTGTACGTGCGATCGCCTGCCGGGTCGCGCACGAAGCCATCCAGGATCATGTAGTGGTATCCGCCGCCTAGCGTTGAGGGCCACGCCATACGGCTGTTCCACGGCTGCGCGAGAAAGGCATCGGAGATGTTCATCGTCTCGTCCAGGCCGAACGTGAAGCTGAGCGCGTCGTAGCTCGCGGAAGGGACTTGCTCGAGCACGTGTTGCAGCGACGCAGCCGTCCGTGCGTCGTTGTAGAAGGGACCCCGGATGCCGTGGATCGAGCCGTCGGCGGCATGCAGCGCCAGGTTCGTGAGCAGGTACTCGAGTCGCACGACGCTGTACTCGTCTCCCGCCGCATTCGTGTAACGGATGTCGTCGAACACGAGCGCCGCTCCGTTCACGACGTGCCTGAGCTCGACGCTGACGCGACCGGGGCTTGCGGCGGGAGCGTTCGGGTTGTCGTCGTCACCACAACCGGCTTGCAGCAGGGTCATGCCTGCCACGAGGGGCAAGGCCACTGAAGCGGCCTGGATTCGTCCTGGGCGCATGCAGTCCTCCATCCCGGCGCAAAGGTTCGTGACGTCCTCTGTTGCCGCAGGGGTCGGGGTCACGCAGACCCATCTGGCGAGGCTTGCTTTGCCAAGCTAGTGTCGCAACCCGAGATGGTCAAGCGGCTGCGCGTTGTCTAGCGTGCTTCCTCGGGGTCGATGCCGAGAGCGCGCATCTTCTTGTAGAGATGGCTGCGCTCCAGTCCCAGCTCGCGCGCGGTTGCCGCAACCTGGCCGCCGTTGGCGCGCAGGCGTTGTCGGATGTAGGCACGCTCGAACTCCTCGGCGGCTTCGCGCAGCGTGCGCGGGTCGGCGTTTGCGGCGGGGAGCGGCGGCAGGCTGTGCGTCTTGCTGCTCTCGGCGGGCGCGAAGATGGCGGCCGAGCCGGTGGGGGCGGTGCGCGCGCTCTCGGCCAGGAGCTCCTCCAGGAGATCGAGGCTCGGCTCGCGCCCGCGGCTGAAGATCAAAAGACGCTCGACCGTGTTGCGAAGCTCGCGCACGTTTCCGGGCCACACGTGCTGCTGCAGGTGTTGCATCAGCTCCGACGAGATGCGGACGGCGCGCAGCCCCGCGTGCGTCGACAGCGACTCGACGAAATGCTGCACGAGAATCGGCACGTCCTCGGGGCGTTCACGCAGCGGCGTGATGTGGATCGCAACCACGTTCAAGCGGTGGTAGAGATCCTCCCGGAAGCGACCGGCGTCGATGTCGGTTCCCAGGTCGCGATTGGTTGCGGCGACAACGCGGACGTCGACGCGCAGGCGCCGGTCGCTGCCCACGCGCTCCACCTCGCCCTCTTCGAGCACGCGCAGCAGCTTTGCCTGCATGTGCGCGGGCATGTCGCCGATCTCGTCGAGGAAGAGAGTGCCGCGATGCGCCTGTTCGAACTTGCCGCGGCGCGTGCGCAGCGCGCCGGTGAAGGCGCCCTTCTCGTGTCCAAAGAGCTCGCTCTCGATCAGCTCGCCCGGCACGGCGGCGCAGTTGACCGCGACCCAGGGGCCACGGCGGCGGTCGCTCTGCGAGTGGATCGCGCGCGCGACGACCTCCTTGCCGGTGCCCGTCTCGCCCGTGATCAGCACGCGCCCCGGCGTCTTGGCGCAGAGCGCCACCTGCTCGCGTACACGCCGAATGCCGGCGCTCTCCCCGAGCAGACGCGAACCGACGCCGGCGCGCGCTTCCAGCTCGGCGCGATCGCTTTCCAGCTGGCGCAGACGCAGTGCGTTGCGCACCGAGACCAGCACCTTCTCGCTGGAGAAGGGTTTCTCGAGGAAGTCGTCGGCTCCGAGCTGCGTGGCGCGCACCGCCGTCGCGATGGTGCCGTGCGCCGACATCATCAAGACGGGGACCTCGCTCTTGCTGCGAATCTCCTGCAGGACGTCGAGTCCGTCGCGATCGGGCAGGCGCACGTCGAGCAGAACGAGATCGGCGTCGGCGACGCGCTTCAAGCCTTCGGCGGCGTCGGGCGCCGTGATGACGCCGTAGTCCTCCAGCTCCAGCATGCTCTGCAGCGTCTTGCGAATGTTGGCTTCGTCGTCGATGACCAGAATCTCAGCCGGCATGGGGCAGCTCCTCTCCGACGGCAGCGTCCGCAGGAATGCGGATCGTGAAGACGCTTCCCGAACGTTGGGGCGGTGCCTCCGGGTTTGCGGGTGCCTGCACGCTCACACTCCATCCGTGATCCGTACAAATCTTGTAGACGATGGCGAGGCCGAGGCCGGTTCCCTCGCTCTTGCGGGTGAAGTACGGCTCGAAGACGTGCTCGAGATCCTGTGCGGCGATCCCTGGACCGTCGTCACGCAGACGCAGCTCGAAGCCGGTGTCGGTTGCCCCCGCTTCGAGGCTGACGTGCTCGGCTCCTGCTTCCTGAGCGTTCAACACCAGGTTGTGCATGGCGCGTCGAATCTGATCCTCGTCGTAGCGCAGCACGGGAATGTCGTCCAGTCCCATGGAGACGATCTGCAGCTTGCCGTCGAACGCCGCCGCGGCTCGATCCCAGGTTTCCCGCATCCGGTGCGGGTGTGCGTCCGGCTCCGGGAGGCGCGCGAACTCGTTGAAGGAGTTCACGAGGCGCTTCAGCCCCTCCACCTCGCCACGCACCATGGTCACGCTCTCCTCCACCAGCTTCTCGAGGTCACCGCGTCCCGTGTGCACACTGCGTGCCACGCTCTCGACACTCAGCTGAATCGGGGCGAGCGCGTTCTTGATCTCGTGCGCGATCCGCCGCGCGACATCGCGCCAGGCCGCGATTCGCTCGGCGCTCCGCAGCCGATCGCGACTGTCGGCCAGGCTGTCAGCCATCTCGTTGAAGCGGGTCACCAGCTCGCCCACCTCACCCGAGCCGCGCACGTCGATGCGGTGTGGCGTCCCTCCGGTGCCGAGGACGGCGACGCCGTCGGCCAGGCGCTCGAGAGGCCGGGTCACGCGGCTCGAGATCCAAAGGCCCAGGATCCACGCCACGGTGATGCCACCCAGCGTCGCCAGGCCGAAGATCTCCGCCAGTCGGCGCTGCAGCACGTTGATGCTGGAGCGATCGACGGAGAGCCGCAGGCCGCCCTGCGACTCGACGGGTGAGGTGGGCAGCGCGACCCACGCCGGATCGGCACGGATCAGGGTTCTCGCCGAGCTCCCGGCCGCGGCACTCGGGACCGCGGTCGTGTCGGCGAAGCTGCTCACCCGGTCGTCGAGGGGCGCGTGCAGCTCGAAGCGCACGGGTACGGCGATGCGATCGGCAAACTCGCTCTCGAGGAGCGAGTCGGCGCGCACACCGCCGATGAGCACGTAGCGCCGCGGTTGCGAGACCCAGCGCGGTGCCATCAGGGCCAGGAAGTTCCTGGGGTCGCGCTCGCGCACCAGACGCGCCCCGGTCTCCGACTCGAGCGAGAGGATGAGGCCGGGGGAATCGCGCAGCCCGTACGACGCGGTCCAGTGCGCGCTCGAGAGCACGAAGCCCTCGGCGTCGAGGATCTTGAGCAGCGGCAACCCGTAGCGCAGCGACAGCTTCGGGGCCAGAGGAACCCACTCCGGCACCGTGTTCTCGCGTGACGTCGACAGGTCGAGGCGCACGAGCCGCTGGAACTCGGGATCCAACGCCGCGCGCGCCACGGCCGAGTCGATGGCGGCGATACGTTCGTCGACGAGACGTCGTGCGATGCGGTTCACGTCGCGCTCGCGGCGTTCCACCTCGAGCCGAAAGTCGCGCAGCACGATGCTCGCGGTGGCGCCGCCGAGCAACCCGAGCAGCGGGAGAAGGAGCGCTGCGTAGTACAGCCGCAGCTTCCACTTGAGACGCATGCCGGAGCTCTCCGGACGCTCAGCTTCCTAGTTGCGACAAGACCCGGTCGACCAGGTCGGGAAGCGTCGACACGCCGTGCCCATCCTCGGTTCGGAAACCGACGAAGGGAGCGTTCGCGGCGCGAGCGGCCTCTTCATCGAAGCGCGAATCACCGACGACGAGGGTCTCTGCAGGCTCCACGTCGAGCTCGCGACACGCGTGCACGATCAAGTCCGGCGCTGGCTTCGACGCCAGGTCCGACATGGCGCCGACGGTCAGGTCGACGAGACCGATGAGACCGGTCAGGGCGAGAATATCACGTGCCAGGGGAGTCGGTGTGTTGGTGACGACGGCGCGGGCGATCTCCTCGTCACGCAGGCGCTGCAGCGTGGCGGCGGCGTCGGCGTCCGCTTCGATGCAGGAATCGAAGTCGAGAAGGTGTTCGTCGTAGAAGCGCTCGATCTCGGCCGCGTTGCAGCCGGGGAAGAACTCGCGCAGGTCAACTTCGATCCCCTGGCCCCAGCAGTCGTGGAAGCGATCGCGTTCGACATCGGATTTGCAGAAGTGGCGCGTCGCCAGGTTGACCAGCTTGAACCACGCCTCGTAGCTGTTGACGAGGACTCCGTCCAGGTCGAACAGAACGGCTCGCGGTCCCGGCATCCCGCACCCCTTGTTCCGGTTCGCACGCCGCGTGATGTGACGTCACCGCCGCGTCGTCCGTGCGATCGCGAAGGGGAAAGATGCGGCCATCATACAGCAGCCACTCGAGTCATGCGAGAGCTTGTTTGGCGTCAAGGGACGCGGGGATCCTCTCCCGTCGCGACGCCGAAATCCACACGGATGAGATGGAAACCGGGAGTGTCAGGAATCTGCAGATCCACCGGGTTGGGTGTCGTGTGGATCGGGAACTGCGGAAGCGACTGCCAGACACCCGTCACCGGACAATATCCGATCTCGAGGGGCTCGAAACGATAGGTGCCCTCGGCATCCGTGTAGGAGGCCCGCAGAAGATCGCACGGTGACAGGAGTTGCACCTGCGCTCCGCGCACGGGGCGGTCGTTGGGATCGAATTCACCGTTCTCGTTCAGATCGGCGAACACGCGCCCTTCGATCGTCACGTACGCCTGTGTCGATTCGGGTGGAGCCAAGCCGAAGTCGATGGTTCTGACGCCAGGGTCCGGTGTGCGGCGCGCGAGGAAGAACTGGCCGGGCGTCGTGCCCACCAAGCCGAACTCGGGCATCCGACGCACGAGCCACGGCATGCCGCAACCCTGCAACGATCCCGCGTCGATGGAGTAGCGACCGTCGCCATCGGAGCGAGCGATGAAGATGCCCCCCTCTTCGCATGCCAGCGAGGTGACCATGACGCCGACGCTGCCGATGCCTGGCTCGTTCGCATCGCGCACACCGTCGCGGTCGTCATCCATGAACACCGTGCCACGGATGCCGAGGTCAACTGACGTGCGCACGCATCCGAAATCGGCGCGATCGAAGCGCGACAGCGAGCCGTCGGGGCGCCGCACGATGAAGACTTCCATCTCGGTCGGCGTCGTGGCGCGCCAACCCGGCGGCACGGTCTTGGTCAACGAGTAGAGGCCGGCCTCGTCGACATCGAAGGCGAAGCGTCCCTGCTCGTCGGTGTTGCGGATCTTGACGAAGTTCGCGTTCGCATGCTGCAGGCCAATACCGACACCGGCAACTCCCGGCTCGCCATCGTCTCGTCTCCCGTTGGCGTTGCGATCGTCGAAGACGACACCCGAGATCGTGCCCTCGACCGACGGGGCGAAGAGCAGCCGCGCCCGAAACGCGAAGCTCTCGCCGTTGGTGCCCGCCAGGATCCACTCGACCGCCTCCGACACTTCGCCCGCTGCGAGCACACCATCGTCGCCGTACGTGTCGCGGTGGTCGAAGGCACAGAAGAGAGCCGGCGGCAGCGAGGTCGGGTCGGCGCAGACCGCATTCGTGGGCTGCACGTCGGACGGAACGAAATCGGAGACCGCAACGCTGGTGGGACCCGGAACCGGCTCGCGCCCGTCGTTGCGAATCGCAACCCACGCATGCAGCTGGTCGGTTGCGGCGTCGTACTGCAGCTGCGTGGCCACGAGCCGCAAGGGTCCGGCCACGTCTGGGGATGGAACGTCGAACTCGAGCTCGCCGGCGACGTACGCCCCGGCGAACTCCGGCTCCTCCGACAGATCTGGCGCCGGGGCCTCCGGGTCGTCGCAGGCGAGAAACAGAAGCCCACAAACGGTGAGGATGGAGAGTCGGCGTGTCATTCGGCAGCGCATGAGTTCCTCCGCGGCAAGGTCGGGGCGCCCAAAACCTATGCACCAGCCGGCCCCCGCGCAACCGAAGCGGCCACGGCCGCGACGCCCTAACTCCGCGCCGCCGCCTGCTCGAACACGTCCAACGCCTGTTTCGGCTGCTTGAACGGAGCGACGACGTAGACTCCGGCGGCGCTGCGTGTGCGCTCGAGCTCCGCGATCAGCTGCGCGGCGAGATCGAAGCCCACCTCGCGTTCGCGCGCTCCCGCCTCTTCGAGCTTCCTGCACACGCGTTCGGGGATGACGACGCCGGCGACGTTCTCGTTGACGCGCCGCGCCTGCTTCAAGCTGATCAGCGGCCAGATGCCGAGCATGATCGGGATGTCGACGCGCTCATCGAGCTGTTCGCGGAAGCGAAGCCAGTCTTCGATGTCGAAGAAGGGCTGCGTCATGGCGAAGTCGGCACCGGCGCGCACCTTGTCCTGGAGTCGCAGCAGCTCGGCACCGAGATGCGGCGCGTTCTGGTTGAGTGCCACACCGATCGTGAGCGGGAACGGCGGCATGGTGACGCGCTCCTTCACACGTCGACCCGCACGCAGCCGGTCGAGCGCACGCACGAGACCGATGCTGTCCACCTGGTAGACCCCCTTGGCTTCGGCATAGAGGTCGCCCTTGGGCGGATCGCCCGCGATGACCAGGACGTTGCGGACGCCGCCCCAGTCGTAGGCACCCAGGACTTGTGAGAGCACACCCGAAACACTCGCGTCCCGGGGAGTGATGTGCGCCAGCGTCTCCAGACCGAGGCGCTCGATCCCCGCTGCGATCTGCAGCGAGTCCTGGCGTGCCGCCCCGCCGGAGCTGTTGATGTCGACGAGATCGACGATGCCGCGTTCGAGAATCGTGCGCACGACGTCGCGGTTGAGGCCATCCGAGACGCCGCGCTGCGGGTCGATCTGCAGCGTGCGCACGAACTCGTCCGCGCGCAGCTTCTGCGCCAGGACGGAAGGACGCCCCACCGGAAGCTGCGGCAGCTCCTCTTCGACGAGCTCGGCGCGCTCCCGCGTGAGGGCTGGAGGATGTGGCGTCGGGCTCAGTCGCACCTGCTCGACGGTTTCATGGATCACCCGGATCTGCTCCGGGGTCGTCCCACAACATCCACCGACGAGCCGCGCGCCGAGCGCGACGGCGTCGCGCGCGAAGGTCTCGTAGTACGCGCGCGACATGTCGGGATAGAGGACGCGACCGCCGAGCCGCTGCGCGAAACCTGCGTTCGGCATGATCGACAGCGGCAGCTCCACGTCGCGCGCCAGGCTCTCGAGCACTGACAAGCTCGCCTGCGGCCCCAGGCTGCAATTGACACCGAGCAGCTGCACGCGCCCGCTTTCCGCCACCAGGGCGCCGGCGCTGGCCGCGCCTTCGCCAGATGCCAGCTCTCCATGCTCGTCGAAGCTCATCGACACCAGGAGTGGCGTGCCCTCGGTCGCGCGTCGCACCGCCTCGATGGCGAGGAGGAGCTGATCGAGCCGCGAGAAGGTCTCGAGCAGGAGCAGATCCACTCCGCGATCGAGCAGGATCTCCACTTGCTCCTCGAACTGCCGGATCTGCTGCTCGGGACCCGGGTTGGCGTCGAGAAGCCAATCCGCGTCCAGCGGGCTGATCGAGCCTGCAATCCACACCGGCTCGCCGCTCGAATCGCGGGCGACGCGCGCGATCTTCACCGCTTCGGAGACGACCTGCTCGCTCTTCTCGGCCAGGCCGACGCGCTCGAGACGCGCGCGGCTGGCACCGAACGTGTTCGTCGTGAGAATCCGAGCGCCCGCGGCGATGTAGCCCAGGTGGATGCTCTGAACGACCTCGGGATGCGTCAGGTTGACGGCGAGAAGGCTGTGCGCGACCGCGGCCGGCGCCTCACGCGGGAGCGAACGCGCAATCATCGAGCCCATGGCGCCATCGGCGATCAGGACGTCCCTCTGGAGCTGCTCGAGAAAGCGATGCAATGCGTCTCCGATTCGTGTGGATCCAAGCTTAGCACAAGGGGCGGTCGCTTGATTCGGTGGACCGCGCCGTCGCCGGTTGCCCCTGGCCCGGCGGCTGCGTACGATGGCCGCGACCGAGATCCACGAACAGGTGGGTGCCGATGAGCAGCACGGGTTCACGCAAGGTCCGAAGACGTGCCACACATCCGCGCGGCACGGTGGTGGTGACGACCATCGAGAGCCGCGCCCTGCGCAACAACCCGCTCGGCGATCCAGCCGTACGCCACATCCCCGTGTATCTGCCCCCTGGCTACGAAGACGATGATGCCGCGCGTTACCCGGTCCTCTACGCACTGACCGGATTCACCGGCTCCGGCCGCATGCTGCTCAACGTCTCGGCGTGGGCGGAGCCGCTGAACGAGCGACTCGACCGACTGCAGGCCGACAGAGCGATGGGAGCGATGATCGTCGTCATGCCCGACTGCTTCACGCGTTGGGGCGGAAGCCAATACATCAACTCGAGCGCGACGGGCCGGTACGAGGATCATCTGCTGCGCGAGGTCGTGCCGCACATCGACAGCGAGTTCCGTACGCTGGCGGAGGCGCGGCATCGCGGCGTCTTCGGCAAGTCGAGCGGGGGCTACGGGGCGCTCATCCACGGCATGCGCCACCCCGAGCTCTTTGCGGGCGTCGCCTGCCACAGCGGCGACATGGGGTTCGAGCTCTGCTACGGGCCCGATCTGCCGAAGCTCCTGCGCCAGGTCGAAAAACATGGGGGGGTGGAACGCTTCGTACGCGCGTTCGAGGCCGCGCCGCGCAAGAGCCACGCGCTGGTGGAGGCGATGAACATCCTCGCCATGGCGGCATGCTACTCGCCGAAGCGCGGCAAACGCCCTTTCGGGATCGAGTTCCCCATCGACCTCAGAACTGGAGAGATCAACGCGCGCGTCTGGCGCACGTGGTTGCGCCACGACCCGCTGCGACGCGTGGCGCGCTACGCCGCCAACCTGAGGCGCTTGCGCTTGCTGTACGTCGATTGTGGCACGCGCGACGAGTTCAACTTGCACCTGGGGGCGCGCCAGCTGGTCGAGAAGCTGCGGCGGCTGCGAATCCGCCATGTGCATGAGGAATTCGACGACGGCCACATGAGCGTGAGCTACCGCTACGACCACTCGCTGCCACGCCTCTGGAGCGCGCTACGACCCAGAGCGGGCAAACGCCGCCAGGCCGGCTGATGTGGCGGGAACGGCTGGCGCCAAAGCTGTTATATTGGAGAAGGACGCGCGGTGAAACCGAAGGGTGTCGAGGCTGCTGCCGGGCGGGTTCCCGCCCCCGGGGCCGGCTTGCACGGTGTCACCGAATACCTTATATTGGCTGCGTTTAGCTCGCCAGATGGCGCGGGAGCATCCTGCCCGCCCACCGGGATGGCGGTTCCGCCCGAATCGCCTGAAATGAACGCGATTACCCACATCGGACGCACCGGGCGCCGGGCGCCGAAGGATGAATTCCAGTAGCAGGTGGTGTGAATTGAAGCTGATCTACGCGCGGTTCGGCCGCACTCTCCGGCGCGCCGGGCTCCTGACGGTGGCGGGCCTTCTCCTCGTCTCCCCGGCATGGTCGCTCAAGGGACGCGACCTCTCCTCGGTGATGGAATCGCTGGCCCGGGACAACCTGGACCAAGCGCACACTCAGCTCGAAGCCCTGGCACAGCAACATCCAGAGGATGTCGACGTCCACGTCATGCTGGGAGAGGTGCATTGGCGGCGCGGCGAGCTGCGCGATGCGCGCGAGCACTACGAAAAGGCGCTCGGCATCGACGCGAAGGACGCGCGTGCCATGGCGGGTCTGGCGCTGGTGGCGATCTCCCAGGACGACTTCGAGTCCGCGGACGCCTGGGCGCGCAAGGCCATCGACAAAGACAAGAAGCTGTGGCTCGCGAACTACGCGATGGGGCGCGTGCTTCTGGAGCAGGGGCAGATCGACGCGGCCTACAAGCACTTCGAGAAGGGAAAGAACCTGAAGCGGCGCGAGGAGGGACGTGACCTCTTCGAGGCCGGGATGGGGCTCGTGGGGCTGGCCGAGAACGATCCCGAGGGCGCCGAGACGAACCTGATTCGCGCTCGTGCCTTGGCGCAGAACACGGTCGAGCACGTGATGAACCTCGCCGCCATGTACGAGTCGACGGGGCAGTGGGGACAGGCCGCCAACGTGCTCGAGGACATGTCGGAGAAGGTGGGCTCGAGCCCCATGCTCTCCTACCGGTTGGGGCGGGCGTACGAGAACCTGCACCGCTGGAACGACGCCCTGCGCCAGTACCAGTCGACGATCCAAGCCGACTCCACCTTCGCCCCAGCCCTGGCCGCCATGGGGCACATCCTGCTGCTGGACACCTCCAAGACCGCCCACGCTGCGAATCTCCTGCAGCGAGCGGTGGAGCTGCACCCCACGACGACGACACGCCTCGACTACGGGATCGCGTTGATCCGGCTGGGACGAGCCGAAGAGGCCATTCCTCACCTGGAGGCGGTCCTGGCCGAGTCGGAGGAGCCCGCCGTCAAGGTGGCCCTGGCGCGTGCCTACCTCAAGGCGAACCAGGATGAGAAGGGCGCGATGATGTTCGAGGAGGACATCGACGTCCGCATCGAGGCGACGGCCAGCGATCTGGCGCTGGCGGCCGGCTACTGGATCCAGCAGAAGGACTTTGCGAAGGCGAACGAGTACCTGCGCAAGGCGGAGGAGAAGGACGCCGATCTGGCCGACATCGCCTACCGCCGCGGGCAGATCGCGTTGTACGAGAAGGACTATGAGACCGCGGTCAACTACTTCCAGGTGAAGCTGAAGGAGGATCCGCGCAACGCTGCGGCGCTGCTGAACGTGGCCATCGCGCTCCAGGGGGCCGGCGACGCCCAGCGGGCGGCGGCCGCCTATCGCCAGGTCACGGAGCTCGCCCCCAACTCGCTCCAGGCCTGGACCCAGTACGGCGCCGTCCTGACCGAGCTCGGGTCCAACAGCGAGGCGATGGCGGCGTACGATCGGGCCCTGCGGCTCGACCCGAAATCGATCGCGGCCCTGCGCGGTCGCGGCTACCTCAGGTTGGTCGAGAAGCAGTATCCTCAGGCCATCGTCGACTTGCGCCAGGCGACCCAGCTGGATCCGCAAGACGCCTGGGGCTGGGTGTGGCTGGGGCAGAGTCTGGCTGCGAACGGAGATTTGCAGGAAGCGCGCGGCGCTTCGGAGAAGGCGATCGAGTTGGATCCGAACAACGAGACCGCCCAGCAGCTTCTCGCCCAGATCACACAAGCCGGGCGCTAGGAGCGTAGGATTCGTTCAGGAGGTATCGATGGCGGTCAGTGTAGAAAAAAAGGGAGACGTCGCGGTCGTCGCGCCGGAAGGAAACTTCTTCGGCGGCAAGGAGACCGACGACCTCGAGAAGGCAATCAAGAAGCTCCAGGACCACGAGAATACGAAGATGGTCTTGGATCTTGGCAGAGTCTCACATCTCAACAGTATTGCCATCGGTTTGCTTGTCGGAGCCCACACGAACTACCAGAAGCGCGGCGGGCGCATCGTTCTCGCAAACGTCGATCGGAGAATCGAGAATGTCTTTGTCGTCACGAAGCTCTCCCTCGTCTTTGAAGTTGCGGACACACGCGAGGAGGCGCTCGCGGCGCTCGGAGCGTAGGACTGCGCTCGGCAGAAGGACCATCGTCCGCACGGCGGACGATTTGGTGGTCTCTCGCCACACGCGTTACGCGGACCCGAAGCTCTCCCACGACCTGTTGCAGGAAGCGGTGGAGGAGCGGACTCGTCGACTTCGCGCGCTGAGGGACCGCGTGAAGGAAGACATGCCGTCGCCGGCCGAGCTGCGTCAGCGACGGATGGCGGCGTTGCTCGCCGCCGGCAAAGTGAAGCCGAAGTACACGATCGTGCGTGAACCTCTGCCGCCCGATCAGCGGCTGGAAGCTCCTCCGGACGACAAGAAAGCGAGGCGATGGACAGTGCGAGGTAACTTGTGGATTTGGCTGGCGCTCATCGGGTCCACCGTGGTCGGGTTCATCATCCGATCGCAGCTGCCGCAGTTCATTCAGGACGGCGGACCCATCGTGGCCCTTCTCATCGCGATGCAGATGATCGTCATCATCATCGTCCTCGAGCGCATGTGGACGATTCGCGGCGCCAAAGGCCGTGAGTCTCTCGCCGTCTTTGCCAAGAAGCTGCAGGCGATGATCCAGAACAACGACCTGGAGGGCGCTCTCGACCTCTGCCGCCGCCAGCGCGGCTCGCTCGCCAACGTCGTCTACGCCGGCATCGACACCTTCATGGCGACCGAGCACAAGGAGCTCACCGAAGAGGAGCGCATGGAGGAGACGCGTCGTGCACTCGAGGAGGCCAACGCGCTGGAGACGCCGCTTCTCGAGCGCAACCTGGTGTTCCTGTCGACGATCGCCTCGATCGGCACGATGGCCGGCCTGACCGGGACCACGATCGGGATGATCCGCGCCTTCGCGGCCATGTCGGCCCAGGGGATGCCGGATGCCACGCAGCTGGCGCTGGGAATCTCCGAGGCTCTCATCAACACGGTCGGTGGGCTCATCATCGCCCAGACCGGCATCGTTTCCTTCAACTACTTCTCCACCAAGGTGGACAACTACAACTTCATGATGGACGAGACGGTGCACGAGATCCTGCAGCTGCTGTCGCGCAAGGAGAAGCAGCTCGTCTAACCGAGGGGTCCTGTTGTGGCGGGTAAGAAGAGAATCGGAATCGCGATCGACATGACACCGTTCGTGGACATCGCGTTCCTGCTTCTGATCTTCTTTATGACCACGTCGTCGTTCAAGCCGCCGGAACCGATCGCGGTGCGGCTGCCGGCGTCGCATTCGGAGTTCAAGGTGCCGGAGAGCGACGTTCTGGTGCTGTACGTGGCCGAAGATGGCACGCTTGCGATCCAGGAAGGTCTGTCGGCTCAACAATCCGATTTCATCGAGGTGAAGGATCTGCCGACGTACGTGATCAACAAGCGCGCGCGCAATCCGCGTTTGCGGATGGCGATTCGCGCCGACAAGAACGTCCCCTACGGTGTGATGGCGGATGTTCTGAAGGGAATGCAGATCTCGAACACGCTGCGCTTCAATCTCGTCACCGAGCTCGAAGGCGGCGGCATGTTCGAGACGGTGGAGATCGAGACCGGCGCCGGCGGCCACTGAGCCGGTTGCAATGAGGCCCTGCGCGCCCTGGGGGGGCGCAACCGAGGAGAGGTGAGATCCGATGGGTGGCCTGGACGTTGCGGGTCACGAGGGTGGTGGCGGCAAGAAGAGTGGCGTACTCAGTCACAAGAAGAAGCGTAGCCGCATCTCCATCGACATGACGCCCTTCGTGGACATCGCTTTCCTGCTCCTCATCTTCTTCATGGTGACGACGGTGTTCCGACTGCCGCAGGCGATGGAGCTCAACCTGCCTCCGGAAGAGGCGGAGGTGCAGGTCGCGGAGTCGAACGTGGTCATCCTCTACGTCTACAACGACGGCGAGATGGTGTTCCGGCTCGGCAACGATGGCCCGCTCGAGCCGATCCAGTTCGCCGGCTTGCGCGAGACTCTGGCCGACATGCTGGCGCAGAACGACAAGCTGATCACGCTGGTGAAGTTCGACCGTCAGACCGCATACCACTGGATGGTCGACGTCCTCGACGAGTTCCTCGTCGGCAAGATCACGCGTTACAGCTTCGACGCCATGACGCCCGCGGAGGCTCAAGAGGTGAAGGGAGGCTGAAATGGCGGTAGCGCAGAGACGGTTGGGGTATGCGGCGGCGGGACGCTTCCCGCGCTGGGGATATCTCGACAAGTTCTACATGAACAGGCGTATGCCGAAGGCGTTCTTCGCGACCGCGTTTCTCTTCCTGGCCATCATTGCCGGTTGGCTCGGTTGGCAAGAGTTCCAGGAGTACCGGCGTGGCAAGAGGGCCTCGGCCCATGCGACGACGCGGCGAAAGGTCAAGGTACTCACCGCTGCCGAGATCGGCGTGCCACCCTCCCTGATGCAGACGCAGGCTTCCGCCGTCAAGGTGGAGGTGAAGTCGGCGCCGAGGGTCGCCATGCCGGTCCCCGTGCCGGACGATCAGGCGGTCGAGGAGACGATTGCCACCGTGGAAGAGATGGCGACGGCGAGCGCCGCCTCGACCGATCTGGGCTTCGGCTTCGGCGCCGGGGACAGCCTGGTGATCGACGCGGGCGACGTCGGCCTGCCGAGCCCGGACGAGTACGTCGCCTTCGAGAAGGCGCCCGAGATGGTGAGCATGGATCCTCCCATCTACCCGGACCTCGCGCGCGAGGCGGGCGTCGAGGGCACCGTGCTCGTGCGTGTGCTCGTCGGCGACGACGGCTTCGTCAAGGACCTGTTCGTCATCCAGAGCGTGCCGATGCTGGACCAGGCGGCGGGCGACGCCGCATGGACCGCCGTCTTCAAGCCGGCCTTGCAGAAGGATCGTCCGGTCGCCGTGTGGATGGTCATCCCGATCGAGTTCAACCTGCACGGCTAGACCCAGCCAGCGCCCCAAGTCGGCGCCTCTCCGGCGCAGCGCGCGCCGCAGCCTCCGTGTCCGTCCCGCGGGCGCGTTCATCCCCCTGCTCGAGTCAACCTGGAGGTCGTGTTGCGGCTCTCACGTGTGCCTGCAAACCTGCTCCTGATGGCGATCGTGTCGATGTCGTCCGCGCACGAGCGTGGC
This sequence comes from Candidatus Latescibacterota bacterium, assembly GCA_020349025.1. GTDB lineage: Bacteria > Krumholzibacteriota > Krumholzibacteriia. The sequence continues at coordinate 1,277,970 of CP070763.1, forward strand.
GCGTTCCTTGCGGCGTTCGCTGCCGAAGCGCAGGGCGAGCCCGATCCCGCTTGGAGGCACGACCCGATCTGGGACGACGGCGCCGCCGAGTTCGCAGCATACGAGGTCACGTGGCGACGCTACGGCACGCTGTACGGTGGCAGCGCGTTGCTCCTCCTCGTGAAGGAGCCTTGGGCCCCCGACTTGCACGTGAAGGCCGATCGGCCGCGTCGCGACGGATACGATGTTCTGAAGCTCAACCACGTGCGCGACGTGGCGACTGGAATCTACAGATTGCGCGCCGGCGACGAGAAGCTGCGCTACATCTTCGACGCGGTGCCGCCGCACCAGCTGCTTCTCTTCAGACAGTCGAACGGGACCGAGTATCGCCTGTCGAAATCGCAACGGATTCCCTACTGGCAGATGCACGACCCGGGGGACGAGGCGTGGTGGCCGGAGTCGATGCCGTGACGTCGAGCACCAGACAGACGCGAAGGGGCGATGCCGCCCGTTTCCGTTCGCTCCGACGGTGTGCGCTGTTGCTTCCTCTGGTCGTGTGTGTTGCGGCACAAGAAGCGCACGCCGAGGTCGGGTTGCCGGCGCGCACGCGCGCCGCGCTGCTCGTGCACAGCGCGCGCTTGCGGGCACAGCCGACAGCGGATCGTGCGCTCGGGCTTTCCATCCTGCAGGGAGCGTTCGCGGCGCCCGCCGCTCTGGGCAGCCGCGCGGAGCGCTTCACGCTGTTGCTGCTGCAGAGCTCGCGCGGAACGAGCTTCTGCGCGGTGACGGCGGGACGCGGAGACCTACGCGAGATCTTTGCACGCATGCACGGAAGGCGTGCGGGGAGTGCAGGTGGCCACGAACTGTATGCGCCGCGGCGCGGGGCATGGCATCTGAGCCTCTTGGATGGGGGCGAGATCGTCGAGGGCTCGTTGCAGGGGCTGCGCTTGGCGCTTGCGACGGCGGACGATTCCGCCCAGGCATCACACGCGACGCTGCAGCACACGCTGCGGCGGCAACCCGACACCCGTGCGGTCGCGACCCTGCTCTACCTCGCTCCCTCCGAAGGGGCCAACCTGGTTCGGATTCTCCGCGACCTCGACACGATCTGGCGTGATCTCGCGCTCGTCGTGGCCCCGTACGAGACCGCCCTCGGCATGCTGGGGAAGATGCGTGGCGGTCGTGCCGATCTGCGCGAGAAGGGGAAGCACCTCTACGCGCGGATCATCCTGGTCGCCATGAACAGAGGTGCGGCGAAGCGCTCGCATCTGGCGTTGCGCACCGGACGCATGCTGGCTCCCCTGGCCTCCCAGGCCGCCATCCGCTCCGGCTCGATGACTCGCGCCGAGGCCGAGGTGCTCGGCGAAGTGCTCGAGACGATGCAGACGCGTGTCGAAAAGGACCGCATCCACATCGAGCTGCGCATTCCTTCCAGCGTCGTTCCAGCGGCGGAGTGATTCGTCAACCGCGCGGTGCGTGACGTACTCGCCATCTGTTCGGTTCCAGCGCTCAGCTTCCCAGCGCCTGCGCGAAGTCGTCGACGAGCTCCTCGGCGGACTCGATGCCGACGGAGACGCGGACGAGATCGTCGGTGACGCCGATCTTCTCGCGCTCGGCGGGAGGCAGACCCAGGTGCGAGCTGCGCGACGGACGCACGACGAGCGTTTCGGCGCCGCCGAGGCTGGCCGCGTGGAGCGGGATGCGCACGCGCTCGAGGAAGGCCGCGGCACGCTCGTCGCTGTCCATGTAGAAGGAGAGCATGCCGCCGAAGCCGGAGAAGAGTGCACGGGCGCGCTCGTGGCCCGGATCGGAAGCAAGCCCCGGGTAGTTCACACGACGGATCTCCGGGCACCCGCTCAGAAAGCGGGCCAGCTGCAGAGCGTTCGCGTTCTGGCGCTGCACACGCACGGCGAGCGTCTTCAGGCCACGTTCGAGCAGGAAGCAGGCGTGCGCGTCGAGCGCGCCGCCTAGATGGTTGAGCTTGTGACGGATGCGCTCCACCTTTTCCTTCGAACCTGTCGCGACGCCGGCGACGATGTCGCTGTGCCCGTTCAGGTACTTCGTGGCGCTGTGGACGACGACGTCGAAGCCGATCTCGTGGGGTCTGAAGTTCACCGGCGTCGCGAAGGTGTTGTCGATCACGGATACCAGATCGTGCGCGCGCGCGAACTTCACGACCGCCTTCAGATCGCCCACCTCCATGAGCGGGTTCGAGATACTCTCGACGTAGATCAGGCGCGTCTGCGGTCGCAGCGCCGCCTCCCAGCCGGAAGGATCCCCCATGTCGATCGGCGTGTGGTCGATCTGCAGCGCCGGGGCGTCGTCGTCGAGGAAGTTCTGGGTGCCACCGTACAGGGCCCGATGCGTGAGCATGTGATCGCCGCTGCCGACGAAGCTCAAGATCGTGCTGGTGATCGCGGCCATGCCGCTGCTGGTGACCAGCGCCTTCTCCGCCGACTCGATCGCTGCGATGCGACGCGCAAGAAGATGATGGTTGGGCGAGTTGTTCAGCCGCATATAGCGGACGTTGGCGTACGAGTCCGCGTCTTCCATCAGATAGTTCGCGGTCTGGAACACCGGGTGGACCACGGCGCCATCGACGCGGCGCGGTGACTCGCCCGCATGCACGACGTTCGTTTCCAGGTTCTTGAAGAGTCGATGCGATTCCGGCACGGAACACCTCCTGCTGGCAGCTGCAGACGCCTGGCGGAGATTCTACTCGAACGGGTTCGCGAGCTGGGGATTGCGCACGAAGCTCGTATCGGTGAGCGTCTTCAGGAAGGCGATGAGATCCTGCTTCTGTTCGGGCGTGAGGCCGAGCCCGCGGCCGACACGGATGAGGGGGTCGACGTTGCGCGAGTGGACGCCGCCTGAATTGTAATGCTCCAGCACCTCCTCGAGCGTGGCGAAACGTCCGTCGTGCATGTAGGGGGCCGTCAGCTCGACGTTGCGCAGTGTCGGGATCTTGAAGCGGCCGACGTCGTTGGGATCGGCGCTGGCGTCGCCGCGTCCCGGGTCGGGCGGGATCGAGTCGAGACCGATGTCGCGGAAGTCGCCCACACTGAAGAGGCGTTCGTCGTGGCAGTGAAAGCAGTCCCCGGTCTCGGTGAAGAAAAGCTCCAGCCCGCGCTGCTCGGCGGAGCTGAGCAGTGCCGCGCCGCGCAGGAAACGGTCGTACTTCGAATCGTCCGAGACGAAGGTGCGCTCGAACTGCGCGATGGCTTGCACGACGCGCTGTGCCGTGATCTCGCTGCTCCCGAAGGCGTGGCCGAAGAGGCGCGGATAGTCGGGATGTCGCCGCAGGCTCTCCACCACGTTCTCCCAGGTGTTGTTCATCTCGATCGGATTCACGACCGGTTCCAGCGCCTGCTCTTCGAGCGTCTCGACCCGTCCATCCCAGAAGTTGTGGAGGTTCCAGCCCACGTTGACGAGTGCGGGCGCGTTGCGCGTTCCGATGCTGCCGTCGATCCCGCGGCTGAAGCGCTGGCCATGGTCGCTGAAGGCGAATGGCTGCGCGTGGCAGCTGGCGCACGACTGCGTGCCGTCGCCGGAGAGGATGGGGTCGTAGAAGAGCCTCCGACCGAGCTCGACCCCTTGCACGCTGGTCGGGTTGTCTTCGGGGATCGCCATCGGAGGGAAGCGCGGGGAGACGATCGGCAACGGCTCCGCCGGCGGGAAAAGCTCGTCGGGCGGGCT
>CP070763.1:1281744-1309702 GCA_020349025.1 Candidatus Latescibacterota bacterium
TTCGTCCGCGCACATTCACCCTTCGTTGCTCATCGGAACGGCGCGGTCAGGATACCAGTGGGGTCCGCTGACGGCAAGCTCGGATCAGCGCGCGTCCTCACGGCTGGTTGCCGCGCTCGGGATCCGCACCAGCGAGCGCGGCAGCCCGAGCAGCTGCGTTCGCAGTCGCCGCGCACCACGCAGAACGGCCTGAATGTCGGGGCGCGGGTCCCGGAGGCTGATGTCGGTGCGTGTGCGGGGCCACAGTGTGGCGAGTGCGTGCAACACGTACGCCGGTGGATGCCGCAGCGCGTTCGGTTCCAGGAGCCGCCGGAACCGCAGCCCGACGCGATAGCGCGTCGGCCCGGTGATCGGTCGCCCCGCGGCCAGCTGGGCGTACAGCCAGGGAACGTCCACGCCCGCGGCGATCGCAAGCTCCAGCCCCTCGGAACAGATCGGTCGCAGCGCCAGGAGGCGTGGCACATCGTCGCCGACGCCGAACGTCAAGCTCGCGAGCCCATGCCACTCGAGCCCTCGCAGATGCTCGAACCCGAGCTGACGGATCTCCGCGTGGTCGGCACTCACGACCGTCGGTGGCGGAGCCCCAGCCGGCTCGGCGATGGAGCGCCCGGGCGCCCGATGCAGGAAGGACGCCACCGGCTCCCCGCGCCGGACCAGAGCGGTGAGCACGTACACGTCGTCTGCGTTCGAGGCGCCATTCCCCGACGGCCGGGCCTGCGCCTCGAGGAAGGTTTCGCGAGCCGGCATGGCACAACCCGTGTAGATCTGAACCGTGCCGTGGTACGCCGAGACGACGTCCGCGGTCGCTTCGTCGAAGAAGAGCAGTGCATCGTAGCGCCCGCGGCGCAACGTCTCGATGAGCCAGCGTACGAAGTCGCCGCGTTGCCCCCCCGGGTCGGGGCTGCGCCGCACCGACGTCGTGTAGCGAGAGGTGAAGGCGCGCGCATGCGGTGCGTGCGAAACGGCGGTCACCATGTTGCCGCGGCGGCCGAGGCTTCGCACCGCAGCCAACGCATGCTTGCTGTGCGCATCGAGCACGAGGGTCCGCAAGGGTGGCGGGGCTGTTGCGAGCATCGGCCTCCTACCATTCCAGGCACGTCCGTACGCCACGAGGGGCGCGTTGCAACTGCAGGTCCAAGCCGGCTTGCGTGCCGGCGCCGCGTCGGGCGGGCGCGCTACGCCAGCGGGCGCGGTCTCGTGCCGAGCGCGGAGTTCCACACCGTGCGAATCGGAATACGGTCGGGTCGGCGGCCTCGCGGCTGGCGTCCGACAGGCGCTCGACGTACGATGAGGAGCCTTCGAGAAAGGAGGTACGGCGTGGCGGCGATGCCCAGCGAGATCGAGAAGCTCGGAGCACGCGAGATCAAGATCACGTGGGATGATGGTCACGTGAGCGTGTACCGCAACCCGGAGTTACGCTTTGCCTGCTCCTGCGCGCTCTGTGTCGAGGAGACGACCGGCGTTCGCCGCCTGCGGCGCGAGCAGGTCCCGGAGGAGATTGCCCCGACCGCGATGGAGCTCGTCGGCAACTATGCCGTCCAGATCACCTGGAACGATGGGCACGCGACCGGAATCTACACCTACGATCATCTGCGGCAGCTTTGCCCTTGCGACGATTGTCGTCGCATACGTGGCATGCCGTGAGACGTGCACTGTGCTATAGTTACGAGTGTTCCACCACTCGCTCCATGCCCCTGGGAAGTCGTAGTGGGCTCGTGCTCGCTGCTCAGAAGCGATGCGACATGGGAGGGGAGCCATGAGGCGATCCTGGCGGCGCGCTGTCCTGGCGCTGGCCGTTCCGGCATTCCTCGCCGGATGCAACATCTTTTCCTGGACCCACGACGAAGGTAGCTCCGACGATCCGGCAACGCTTCTGAAGGATGCGGAAGACGCGCTCCTGACCCAGGACTACGACGAGGCGCTGCAATACGCGCAGAAGGGGATCGACAACGATCCTGGTCTTGGCTTTCCGCGTCTGCGCTACGTCGCGGCTCAGGCCGTTCTGGGGCGGGCCGATATCTCGATCGAGGATTACCTCACGGTCTTCACCGACGAGAGCTCGCTGCAGAAGGCGGGAGGATCGGGCGCGCAACTCGACGCCGAGCTGCTCGACATGACGCTCGAGGAGCTCCGCGCCCTCGCCGAGGCGTGCCCGGCTGCGGTGGCGTATCTGCGTGAGCTGCTGGATGCATTGGAGGCGGGTCGGATCGGCGCCGAGGATCTGCTCGGGATCCAGTTCGACGTGGATCTCGGCTTTGCGATCAGCTCGCTGCTCACCACTTTCGTCACCATCCTCGACGAGGATCGCAACCTCGACAACGGCTTCACCGAGAATCCGAGGATCACGATCATGTCGGGCGCACGTGGCGGCTACCGGCTCGACTACGACTGCCCCGATCCAACGGTGCCGGACTGCGAACGGGTCTTCGTACGTTGCGAGCTGGTCTGCCCGCTCTGGTATCGGAGCGCGCCGGAGCGCGCGGCGGATCCGCGTGGTGCTTCCTTCTGCGAGGCGTTGGAAGGGGTCTACGATGCCTACCGCCTGGCCGTCGGTGGCGACGCGCCCGCCGACATCGGCTGCGGCGAAACCAGTCTGGGCCCGAAACCCACTCCGATCAACGAGGACTTCATCATTGGACAGGTGCTCGACTTCGTGTACGACGGCGTCGAACGCTTGTTCCAGGACTACGTGCGGTCCGACGGCTGCTCCGCCTGCGCTTCGGGAGGTGCCCGATGAGTCCCTCGCGGCATCTTGCCCTGCTCGCTTTCGCGGCGGTGCTGCTCTCTGCCGTGACGGCAACCGCCACGGAGTTCAAGATGAGCCGGGCCGAGTACTACAACCCGCGTTTCTACGGCATGGGGGGAGCTTTCAGCGCCATCAGCAACGACCGCAACCTCTTCTTCACCAACCCGGCGGGCGTGGCGTACGTCGATCGCAACCGCATCGGTTTCGAGTTCCTGCCGGTGCAGGTCAACAACAACACGTTCGACGTCACGAACTTCTTCGTCGACAACCGGGACACGTTCGAAGACCTCGAAAACCTCCCGGTTGAGGAGCAAGCGGAGTTCTACGAGAAGGTTCTCGACGAGGTGGGCGCGAAGGTGTCGGATCTCTCGGCACACCTGCCGATCTACCTGTTGCTGCCCTCCGGTTCGTCGAGCTCGCGCCCGCACCTGGCATTGGGGGTCTTCGCGCGCGGCGGCAGTGAGTTCTTCACCGTGAATGGTGCCTCCGGAATCCCGCTCGCGTCGCTCAACCTCGACGCTGAGGTCACCGGCGTTCTCAGCGCCGGCTACACGTGGGCCGAGCTGCTGCCCGGACCGTTGACCGCTGCCGGCTCCGCCAAGATCGACCATCGGAACATCTCCGCGAACGAGAAATCGTTGCTGGCGCTGAGCAGCGACGAGAAGCTCGACTTCCTCAAGGGGACCGTGGCGAGCCTGGATCTCGGTCTGATGTACGAGGTCTCGCCACGTGTTCGTCTGTCGGCCGCGCTCTTCGACGTCGTGTCCGGCGATTTCGAGTTCTCAGGACAGGACCAGCGAGACTCGCTTGACACGCTGAACGAGCAGGACATCGGCAAGATCGAAACGAGCTTGATTCTCGGCGCTGCCTACATCGCCGACCGCCCCTACCGGGCGTTCCACGACCTGATGTTGGCCATCGACGTTCGCGAGCCGTTCGACGCGGAGAAGAGTTTCTGGCGCAGCATCCACATCGGTGCCGAGGCGTGGCTCGGCCCGCTCGCCTTGCGTTTCGGCTTCTTCGAAGGCTACCCGGGAGGTGGCTTCGGCATCGGACCGCTGCAGTACGCGTACTACAGCAACGAGCTCGGAAACTTCGCGGGGGCGAAGTCGAACTACACGCACGCACTGTCGCTGGCTTTCAGCTTCGGGATCTGAATCAACGTCGAGGCTTGGCCTCGGCGTCGGGTTGGCGCCCCGGCTCGCTCGGAGGGTCGCCCTGCGTCGCGCCTGCGGGCGCGCCCCGGAGTTACGGGCTCCGCAATCGGTTCCTGCACACAATCCGAGTTCGATCTTGCCCGCGAGGTTCTTGTGGGGTCACGAGGCCGCGCTGCTTTGTGCGGCTTGTCGCCGACCGCGGCCGCGATGCTCCAGAGGGGACCTTGCGCTGGCGACTGTCCGCTCGGTAACGTGTTGGGGTTGGCTGCCCGGTCCGGTGAGGTCGTGGTCGCCGTGAGTCATCGCAGGAGCTGCACGTACTTCGTTCTTGTCGTCGCCCTACTCGGAGCGCGCAACGCGGTTCAAGGCTCGCTCGCTCGTTCATCTTCACGCCTGTCCTCGGATGCGGATCTAGCCTACACGCTGCACCTCCGCCGCGAGCCGCAAGTCGCGGTGTCCGTCCGCCTGGCGCTCACCGGCAGCCCCGAAGGGCAGACTGAGCTGTCGGTCAACAGGCGTTGGGGCGGTGCCAGCCGCGGGGGCGATGACATCTTCGACTTCGCCGTGCGCGATGGTCGTGGCAGGCGAAAGGAGGTGGCGCATCCAGAGCCACATCGGTGGCTGGTGCACCACGCGCCCCGCGAGTCGTTGCTGGTGAGTTATCGCTTCGCGCCCAACGATCATCAAGTGGACTCCTCTCCCTCAGGGCATCGTTTGCCGATCCTCAATGACAGCCTGTTTCATATCTTCGGTGAGCTCGGGGTCGTCGTGCCGGAACACCTTGACAGCGAGGAGCCGCGACGAATCGAGCTCGCTTGGAACGGCTTCACCGAGGCAGGTTGGAGTGTGGCATGTTCCTTCGGTGTCGGTGCAGAAAGGCGCGTCATTGACGCGAGTCTGAATGACTTCCGACACGCCATCTTCATGGCGGGGGCTCTCGAAATCCTGCGGCGGGACGTCGAAGGACGGCCGCTGTACATCGCGATTCAGAGCAGGGACTGGAACTTCACGAAGCGAGCGTTCGCCGACCTCGCCAGTTCGATTGTCGCCTTTGAGCGCGCGTTCTTTGACGACTACGACTATCCCTTCTTCCTGATCACACTGATCCCGGTCGGCGGGTCGGGACCCGGCTCGAGCTCGCTAGGCGGAACGGGATTGACGAATTCATTCGCACTGATGGTGTCGCCGGAAACCGGACTTCAGTGCGATTTCGCTGAGAGCAAGGGGGTCAAGGGGCTTCTCGCGCACGAGATGTTTCACACGTGGAACGGCAGAGTGATCAAACGCCAGGAGCCGGAGGAACTCGTCTACTGGTTCTCCGAAGGTTTCACGGATTTCTACACGCGGCGCCTGCTGTATCGGGCTGCACTGATCGATGTGGGAGAGTACGTCGGATCCCTCAACAAGGCACTTGCCGACTTGTACACAAGCCCCGAGCTCAACGCACCCAACGAGCGCATCCTCACGCACCAATCGAGCAACCACGACGTGGAGCGTCTACCGTATCGGCGCGGGGATGTTGTCGCCTTGCTGGTCGATCACGCGATACGCGTCGCATCGGGAGGCACTCAAAGCCTCGACGACCTCATGCGCGGACTGGTGCACGACGCGCGTGAGCGTGGCCACCGCATCAGCACCGAGTCCCTGCTGGAACGCATCGAGCTTGCCACAGACCCGGACACTGCAACCCGCATTCGACGCATCGTCGACGAGGGCGAAACACCCCTGCTCGACCGACGAATCTTCGAACCCTGCCTGGGGATGCGGGTCGAGCCGGTCGCTCGATTCGAAATCGGCTTCGATTTTGAGCGTTCCCGGGAGGAGCGCATCATCGTTGGTGTGGTGCCGCATTCGCGAGCTGCGGCAGCGGGTGTGCGTGACGGTCAAGAACTGCTGAGCTGGAGTGTCCGCCGGGGGGATACGCGCAGAGAAGTCGTCTTGAAGGTCCGCGACGGCGACCGCGAACGCGACGTCTCGTATCTGCCCGTCGGGACCAGCGACCCGGCGCCGCGCTTCTTCACGGGCGACGGCTCGACCAAGCTCGACTGCACTATCTTGTGAGTTGAGGGCTTCTGGAGCGCTGACGGTTCCGGCTGGTTCCGCACGTGGAGACCTGTCGTCGATCCGCGCGCACTCCGGTTCAGAGCTTGCGCTCGAGCCAGTCGAGGATGCGGCGCAGCCGCTCGAGACGGTTGTGTGGTCGGCCGCTGCGCGACAGGCCATGGCTCTCACCGAGAAAGCGCACCATCTCGACGTCACGGTTCAAGACCTTCAGTGCCACGAAGAGCTCCTCCCCTTGTGATACGGGACAGCGGTGATCCTCGTCGGCGTGGAGAATCAGGAGCGGCGTGCGGATCCGATCCACGAACGCCAGGGGTGAGACGCGCCAGTAGCGTTCGTGTGCCTCCCATGGATGCGTGCCGAACTCCTGATGGAACACCCACCCCATGTCGCTGCTGCCGTAGAAGGAGACCATGTCGACGACGCTGCGCATCGTGATGGCGCACCTGAAGCGGCGCGTGTGGCCAATTGCCCAGTTGGTCATGAAGCCGCCGTATGAGCCTCCGGCGATCGCCAGGCGCTCCGGATCGGCCCAGGGGCGCGACTCGATCCAGTCGGCGACTGCGCTGACGTCTTTGTAGTCTTCATGTCCCCATTTGCCCACGATCGCGCGCATGAAGTCGTTCCCGTATCCTGCGCTGCCGCGAATGTTCGTGTAGACGACGTGGTACCCCGCCGCGGCCAGCATCTGGAACTCGTGGAAGAAAGACCACCCGTACATGGCGTGGGGACCCCCGTGAACCATCAGAACGGTCGGTGCCTTGCGCGCCTGGCCGTGCGCGTGCAGAACCCAACCGTGGATCGCGTGGCCGTCGCGGCAACGTAGATGGAAGTCGCGCGGCTTGAGCACTTGCGTGCCGCGCCGAAAGGCGGAGTGGAGACGCGTCATGCGCTTGACCTGCGCGCCGGCGACCGCGAGGTCGCGTGGCGCCCGGGAGCGCGCGCGCGAGCCGAAGCGCGCGAACCACAGATCGCCCGGACTCGTCGGGTCGATGCGCAGCAAAGCCCAGCGCCGCCCGTCGGCGCTCTGCGAGAGCTCGGAGATCTCGTGATGGCCGCGCGACAGCGCGACCGGCTGCCCACCCTGCGCGGCGACTTCGTAGACGTTGACGCTGCCCTCGACGCTGGCGAGGAAGCGAACGCGACGCCCATCCGCGGACCACAGCGGCGTCGGAGCCGATCCCTCCGGCACGTCCTTGATGTCGGAGATGCACAGATTCGAACCCATCAGATCGGTGTCCGCGAGGAGATCGCGCGCTCCGCCGCCACGCAGGGGCGCGATCCAAACGTGCAAGTTCTCCACCGTGTCCGGGTAACGCTGATGTCCGATGTACGCGATGCGCTTGCCGTCGGGCGCCCAGGATGGCGCGAACTTCGGACCGCGTTGATGCGTGAGCGCGCGCGGCGCACCGCCGTTGGCCGCGACGACGTGGATATCGCTGTTCTCCACGTGCAGGTCGGAGCGCGGCACGCGGTTGGAGACGAAGGCGAGTTGACGCCCGTTGGGGGACCAGGCGGGCTGGCTGTGGTGGTACGCGCCAGAGGTCAAGCGCCGTACCTTGCGCGTGCGCAGATCGAGAACCCACAGGTGCGTGAACGCAGCGTCCAGGTAACCGTGTCCATCCAACTTGTAGGAGAGGCGCGTCAAATGGCGGTAGCGCGGAGCCGGGTGCTCGGGTCCAGCCTGCAGCAGCCGCTGTTGAGCGCTCTTCGGCGCGTAGATGAAGGCGACACGTTTGCCGTCGGGGCTCACGCACGGAGCGCTCACGCGCCCGTCGAGCTGCGTCAGCTGCTCCGGTTCACCGCCGTCGAGGCGCGTGCGCCAGAGATTCGAGGCGCTGCCGCGGTCGGAGACGAAGACGATCGCGGCCGAGTCAGGCGTCCAGGCGGGTGCACGATCGCTCTGATCGCCCGTGGTCAGCGCGCGCGACCGGCCAGTCTCCAGCTCGACGACAACCAGCGCGTGGAAGTCGCGGTTCTTCTCCAGGCTCGTGCGCTTCTCGACATACACCGCGTGCCGGCCATCGGGGGAGATCTGCACCTCTCCGGGGATGCGCAGTCGCACCAGGTCGTCGACCACAACGCCTGCACGCCGCGCCGACTTGTTCTTCTCCACGCGTGCGCGGTTCGTCGTCAAGCGAACCACCTCGGAGCCGCAATCATGCTTCGCCGCCCGAATCGAACCCCGCGGACAGTAGCGGAGCAACTGCAGTCGTGCAAGAGAGAGGGTCAGCCCGACTCGGCTTCGAAGGCGTCGAAAGCGGCCTTGTAGCGTTCCCGTAGCGTGCTCCAGGAGAAGAGACGCGACGCGGCGCGAGCATTCTCGCGCAGCCGCTCCCTCGCGCTCTGGGGCATCTGCAGCATCTCCCGCATCGCCCTCTCCGTTTCCGAAGAGTCACGCATGAAGATTCCGATGCGGTGATCGACGAAGTCCACCACGTTGCCTTCCAGCTTGATGATGATCGGTAGACCGAACGCGAGCGCCAGATAGATGGCGCCGCAGGTCTCGATGTACTCGTAGGGAGCAACGAAGCAGTCGGCCGCACGCATGAAAACCTGGATCTCGGCATCGGGGACGTGCTCCAACACCAGGTGAGTGTTCTCCAGGTCGCTGCAGGCGCGACGGACCTCCGCAGCGAGCGACTCCGAGCAGGGCCGCCCGGCGATGACGAGGTGCGCGCGCGGGTGCCGCCGTCGTAGCGCGCGAAACGACTCGATGAGACGATCGACCCCTTTGTAGGGGCGGAGGTTTCCGAAGAAGAGGAAGGTGAACGCATCCTGCGGCAGCCGCATGCGCGCGCGCGCCTCGTCGCGAGTGATGCAGTCGGGGTAGGCGCCCTCGTAGCTCCCGTGCGGGATCGTGTGCAGGTGCTCGCGAGCACCCCAACGGCGTTCCGCCTCGCGCCGGACGTCGGGAGCGTGGGTGAACACCAAGTCCGCCAGCCGCCAGAGCAGGCGCCGCGATCGCGAGTGGAACGACGTGTGCCGTCGCAGGTCGTGCACGTCCACCTCGTGCAGCGTCCAGACCAGCTTGAAGCCACGTACCTTGGCCAGGGACCAGAACGCGTGCAGGTGCAGGTACCCCTTCATCCCGAAGAGCTTGTGTGGTGCGTGAGGGCGGATCTCGAAGAAGATCTCGGGCCAATGGAAGTGCAGGTAGTGGAAGCGCTCGGCGGGGGCGTGACGGATCAGGTAGCGGAGCGAGAAAGGGATCTGCTCGTAGCGCAAGCCGATCTGGTCGAGGGCGCGATAGAGAAGCTCGTTGTAGATGTTTCCCGAGTCGCGGTCCGGGATCATCGTGATGCAGCGCATCTTCATCCTAGCGGACGCGTCGTCGCCAATCGTCGAGGACGTCGGTGAGCGTCGTTTCCATGTTGTAGCGCGGTTTCCAGCCGGTGCGCTCCCGAAGCCGCGTCGGGTCGCCGCGCAACACGGGGACGTCCGCGGGTCGGAGCCGCTGCGGATCGGTCTCGATCCGGATCTTCACCTGCGCCCGCCGTACCAGCTGGTCCACGAGGTCGCGCAGTCTGTGCGCGACGCCGCGGCACACGTTGTAGGCGCTGCCGCTCTCGCCCTGCTCCAGGAGGAGCACGTAGGCACGCGCGACGTCGCGCACGTCGAGGAAATCGCGCTCGGCATCCAGATTGCCGACGCGCAGGATCGGCTCTTGCTTGCCCTGTTCAGCCTGCGCGATCTGTTGCGCGAACGCGGGAAGCGCGAAGACGGGGCTCTGGCCGGGACCGGTGTGGTTGAAGCTGCGCGTGAGCACCACGTCGACGCCCCACGTCTCCCGGTACTGCAAGGCCAGATATTCCTGCGTGACCTTGCTCACCGCGTAGGGGCTGGCTGGACGCAACGGCTGTTCTTCGCGCAGCGGCAGATCCTCCGGACGCGCCCGGCCGTACTGCTCCGCCGACCCCACCAGCAGCACCCTCGTCCCGGGTGCGGCGCGCACCGCCTCGAGCACGTGACACGCGCTCACCAGGTTGTTGCGCAGGGCGTGCACGGGATCCAGTAGCGATTGGGCAACGGAGGAGACGCTCGCAAGGTGCAGCACCGCTTGCGGCTCGACCTCGGCGAGGAGCGCGCGGACGCGGGCGGCATCGCTGAGATCGCAGACGAGGTGGCGGGCCGCACTCGACGCGACGCGATCGGTGCTCCACACCTCGTGTCCCGACTCGGAGAGAGCACGCACGGCATGCGGCCCCACGAAGCCGGAGGCCCCGGTGACGAGCACACGCATCACGAGCGTCCCAGGCGTTCCAGATCGGCACGCACCATCATCTCGACCAGTTGCGGGAGCTTCACTCGCGCGCTCCAGCCGAAGGCTTCGCGAGCCTTGGCGCAATCTCCCACGAGCTCGTTGATCTCGGCCGGACGTACGAAGCGCGGATCGACAAGCACGTACTTCTCCCAGTCGAGTCCTACGACCTCGAAGGCGAGACGTGCGAAGTCGCGCACCGAGTGTGTCTTCTCCGACGCGATCACGAAATCGTCGGCGCGATCGATCTGCAACATCTGCCACATCGCTTCGACGTAGTCGCCGGCGAATCCCCAGTCGCGCTTGGCGTCGAGGTTGCCCAGGGCCAGCGTCTGCAGCAAACCGAGCTTGATGCGGGCTGCGCCGTCGCTGATCTTGCGCGTCACGAACTCGAGCCCGCGGCGAGGAGATTCGTGATTGAACAGGATCCCCGAAGCAATGAAGAGATTGTAGCTTTCACGGTAGTTCACGGCGATGTCGTGACCGTACACCTTGGCGACGCCGTAGGGGCTGCGTGGCCGGAACGGCGTGCTCTCGCTCTGTGGCGTCTCCACCGCGTTGCCGAACATCTCGCTCGACGAAGCCTGGTAGAAACGCGCTTCCGGTGCCAGGAGGCGCATCGCTTCGAGCAGGCGCGTGACGCCGAGGGCGGTGAACTCGCCCGTCAGCACCGGCTGGTTCCACGATGTCTGGACGAACGATTGCGCGGCCAGGTTGTAGATCTCGTCCGGCTTCGACACCCGCATCGCTTCGAGCAGCGAGTTCTGATCGAGAAGATCGCCCGGGAGCAGGTGCAGGCGCTCCTGGATGTGCTCGATACGCTCGAAGTTGAGCGTGCTGCTGCGACGAACGAGTCCGTACACCTCGTAGCCGTGCTCCAGGAGGAACTCGGCCAGATAGGAGCCATCCTGTCCCGTGATCCCTGTGATCAGTGCTCTCTTCACATCATCTCCGAGTGTTTGGCGGCGGCTTCGGGAGGGCACGCCGGGTGCGGTCGCGTGGCCGCGCCAGCGTCGTATCTGCTGTCAGGATAGCACAATAGCCGTAGGCTCGCGGGCGGGGACGCTTTTTTGCGCGTCCGGGGCTTTTTTTGCGGGCCCCCTTTCGTCGCTTGCTTTAATGTACCAGGGTTGGGTCGCATCGGTGGGGAGGATGCATGGAGCTGAGCCCGGAATGCGCCCTCGTTCTTGTGGACATCCAGCGTGATTTCTTGCCGGGCGGTGCGCGACCGGTGCACCGCGGCGATGAGGTCGTGGCTGCCGCGAACCGCATGGCAGCGGGATTCCACGCCGAGGAGTTGCTGGTCGTACTGACGCGGTGCTGGTTGCCCGCAGATCATACGCACTTCGAGGGGCAGGGAGGGAACCTGCCCCCCTATTGTGTCCAGGACACACACGGAGCCGAGTACGCCGACGATCTTCAAGTGCCCGACGGCGCGATGGTGGTCAGCAAGGGAACGAGCCGCGACGCGGATCCGACGTCCCCGTTCGCTGGGACGGATCTCGCCGAGCGCTTCCGCGCCGCCGGGGTGAAGCTGTTGCTGGTTTGTGGGCTGGCGACCGATGCCGCCGTGCGGCAAACCGTCCTCGATGCCATCGAGGCGGAGTTCGAGGTCGTCGTCGTCGCCGATGCCTGTCGCGGCTTCAACAAGCACGTCGCCGACAGCGCCCGCGCCGTCGAGGACATGCTTCGCAAGGGCGCTCGAATTGCAAGCTCGGGCGCGGTACAGAATGCACTCGAGGCGTACGCCGCCACACACTGAGGCCGGTGCACACGCACCGACCGATCCTTCCGGAGCAACGCACGCCCAGCTCGGCTCTGCGCTTTTCGTGGATCTCTACGAGCTCACGATGGCGCAGAGCTATTGCGAGATGGGGCTGCTGGCACCCGCGACCTTCGCGCTGAGCGTCCGGCGTCTGCCGCGTGATTGGGGTTTCCTGCTTGCCGCGGGATTGCCGCGCGCTCTCGACGTGATCGAAAAGCTGCGCTTCGGAGCGAGCGACCTCGAAGGGCTCGCAGGGACCGGTCTCTTCCGCCAGAGTTTCCTCGCGTTCCTGGCCGCGCTGCGCTTTTCCGGCAGCGTGCGCGCCGTGGCCGAAGGATGTCCGCTCTTTGCCGACGAGCCTCTCCTCGAGGTCACGGCTCCTCTGCCACAGGCGCAGATTCTCGAGAGCGTTCTACTCAACGCCGTGCAGCTTCCGACGCTGGTGGCGTCGAAGGCCCATCGCTGCGTCCACGCTGCCGCAGGGCGTGGAGTGGTGGACTTCTCCATGCGCCGCACGCACGGCGTGGATGCAGCGCACGAGGCGGCGCGAAGCAGCTTCCTGGCGGGTATGGAAGCGACCTCCAATGTCGAGGCCGGCCTGCGCTACGGCATTCCGCTCGTCGGCACCATGGCGCATTCCTACGTGCTCGCCTTCGCGAGCGAGATTGCGGCGTTCCGAGCCTACGCAGCTTCCTTCCCCAACGAGTGCGTGCTTCTCGTGGATACGTACGACACGATCGAAGGCGTTCGCAACGCGATCCAAGTGGGGCTCGAGATGCAGGCACGTGGCGAACATCTCCGAGGGATCCGGCTCGACAGCGGGGATCTGGCGCCGCTATCGCGGCGAGCGCGCGCGATGCTCGATGCCGCCGGTCTGTCGCAGGTGAAGATCGTGGCCTCGGGTGGGTTGGAGGAGCACTCGATCGCCGCACTCGTCGAAGCGTCTGCCGCGATCGACCGCTTCGGCGTCGGAACCTATGTTGGCGTCCCGGTCGATTCGCCGACGCTCGACATCGTCTACAAGATGGTCGACTACGACGGACGACCCGTGGCGAAACGCAGTCCTGCGAAGGCAACGCTTCCCGGACGCAAACAGATCCACAGGCTCGTGCAGGAGGGGTGCGCGACGCACGATTGCGTCAGCCTCGTTACGGAGCGACGTGAGGGACGCGCGCTTCTCGAGGAGGTCGTTCGTGCCGGAGATCGGTTGCGCGAGCCCGTACCGCTTGCCACGTCGCGGGAGCACGTCGCAGCCTGGGTGCAGGAGATTCCCGCGGCGTGCCGCCGCTTGCGCTCGCCGCAGCCGTACCGCGTGGAGGAGAGCGACGACCTGGCGGAGCTGCGGCGGCAACACGGAGTCGCCGATCGCTGAGGACCTGGGGCGCGATGGCGTGCGCTCGGTCGCGCCGGACGCTCCTTCGCGGCCCTCCAGGCCGCTTCGTCGCCGACACGCCACCTGTTCGGACATCCATGTCCTCACGACGGAGGCGTGACGCCGGCGAAACCGAGCGCACGCCATCACGCCCCGACGCCGCGCACGTCACGCTGCCCGACCCCCGCGGGCCGCGCCTCGCTCTCGAGCTCGTTGACGAGCACCGCCCCCCGCCCGAAACACGTCGGCGCGGATCCGGCGAAGCCGGCTCAGCGTTTCGGTGCGTCGAGCGTGACCTGCAGTGTGAGGCGTTTCTCCTCGCGCAACACCACGACCTCGAGCTCTTCCCCCGGATCACGCGTCTTCAGGACGTGGACGAAGTCGTAGATGTTGTGGATTTCCATGTCGCCGATGCGCACGATGATGTCGCCACCACGAATTCCCCCTTTTTCAGCCGCGCTTCCGGCGCGGACGTCGGAGAGCAGCACGCCGTCGAGATCCTCCGGCTGACCGTAATCGGGGATGGTGCCAAGCGCGCTCCTGAATCCTCCACCGACACCGGTGTCTCCGGCCGGTGCGCTGGCACCGACGTACGTGAGCTCGCGCACCGAAAGCGCCTCCGCGACACGCGCGACGAAGGCGGCGATGTCGGCGAGCCCCTCGTAGTTGAGAAGCTTCGCATCGTCGCTCGGCTTGTGGTAGTCGGAGTGTGCGCCGGTGAAGAAGTGCAGGACCGGGACACTCTTCTTGAAGAACGCCATCTGGTCGGAGGGACCGTAGCCGTCACCGCGAGCCTTGAGCTCGAACTGCGGTCCCGCTGCGTTCTCCGACTCGAGGATGTCACGGAACTCCTCGGCGCTGGTGGCACCGAGCACGTTGAGCCGCCGGCTGCGCAGACGCCCCACCATGTCCATGTTGAGCATCGCGCTCGTGAACTGGAGCGGGAAGGCGGGATCGCCGACGTAGTGCTCGGAACCGGCGAGGCCGATCTCTTCACCGGAGAACGCGGCGAAGACCAGCGTCTGCTCCGGTTTCCCCTGGCGCGTGCCGAAGCAACGCGCGATCTCCAGCAACGCTGCCGTTCCCGAGGCGTTGTCGTCGGCGCCGTTGTGCGGCTCGTTTGCATCCGGTGCGAGGGAGCTGCTGCCACCCATGCCGAGATGATCGTAGTGGGCTCCGATCACGACGGCGCGATGCGGGTCGCGGCCGGGCAGGACACCGATCACGTTGCGCAGCGGCGTGCGCTCCTTCTCCAACTCCACGCGCCACTCTACTCGCGCATCCAGGGGGCGCGACGCCGATTGGCGTGAAGACTCGATCTCTTGCTGCAGTGCTCCCAGGTCGAGATCCGGAAGCGCGCGCTCGAGCGCCTCGCTGCGCACCTGCGCACACAAGATGCGCGCGCTCGAGTGCACCGCGTCCGCTTTCAGTCGCTTGAGCTTTTCCTCGACGTCGGAATGCGGTCCAACGACGAGAATCAGACCCGCGGCGCCGTTGTCGCGTGCGTAGATCGCTTTCGGGTAGAGGCCGGAGTGGACCGTCAGCGAGGTGCCGTCGAAGGCGCTCGTGGAATCCGCCTGTCCCGGCTCGAGCGCCAGAGCCACGACGACCTTGCCCGTGACCTCAACGTCGGCGTAGTCGTCCCAGTCGTATTCCGGAGCCGTGATCCCGTAGCCCACGAAGACGAGCGGCGCGGCGGTGCTTCCGACCTCGGAGAAGGCGTAAGGCCGCCAGTCGACGTCGAGCTCCAACGCCGTGCCGCCCAGGCGTAGCGTGTTGTCACCGACCAGCCGCAGACCGGTCGTCGCCTCGAACACCTGGAACCACGAGCCGTCCGGCGCGCCCGGTTCGAGGCCGACCTTTTCGAAACGCGCGGCGATGTACGCGGCCGCCTCTTCCAGGCCGCGCGTTCCGACGCCACGACCCTCGCGGTCGTTGTGGGCCAGATACTCGACGTGGCGACGCAGGCGTTCCGGCTCCGGCTGTGTGGCGTTCGCGACGAGCGCGACGTGGAGGAGCACGCTGCCGAAAAGCGTGCGGACGAGCGCGCGATGACGCATGGTTCTCCGCTTCGTGACCGCGGAGTATAGCATGGGCGTTTTGGGCACCCCGCGGCTACAATGCGGCGCATGTCGGCACCCGAGAAGCCAACGACGATCGACGCGATGGCTGCCGTCGAAGCGTTCCGGAACGAGCGTCTCGAGGAGGCTCGCGCCTGCGGCGCAGTCGAGGCCCGCCTTCACACGCGCTCCAACTGGTTGGGGGCTTTGCGCCTGTTGCTCTTCGCAGTGGCCTCCATCTTCATCGTCCAGGCGATTCGCACCACACCCGAGCTGCTGGGGCGCGGCGCCGCACCCACCGCGGTGCTCTTTGGCGTCGTCGTGTGGATCCACCGACGCATCCGCCAGCGCGAGGAGTTGGCGGCGCGGCAACGGCGTCTGGCGCTGGAGAGCGCAGCGCGTCTGCAGGGGGCGACGGGCCCGGGTGCATCGACATGGCTACCGCCGCACCCGGTGTCGCTGCTCGATGCGGGGCGTGCCGGAACGGCTCCCGAGGGGGAGTTTCACCAGCTCGATGCGTGGATTCTCGAAGACCTTGGCATCGAGGCAGGGCCACCGAGTCTGCTCGATCTTCTCAACACGACGCAGACGAGTCTCGGGGCTCGGCGCCTGCGCATCCTGCTGCGCACGCCGCTTCTCGATCCAGACGCAATCCGACGACGGCAATCCGCCGTCGGCGAGCTGGCGGAGCAGCGCCCGCTGCGGGATGCCTTGATGTTGGCGTTCCATTCTGGTCGTGGGCGCGACCTGCGCCGGCTGCCGGCGTTTCTCGCCGGCAGCGCCGCACTTCCGGGGACGCCGTACCGCATCGCGCTCGGCGTCTGCGGTGTGGTCGTGACGCCGGCGCTCCTCCTTGGCCTGCGCCTGCCGCACTTGCTGCCGCTCGCGGGTGTGGCTTTTCTCGCGCTCCTGCTCCTGGCGTTGCGCATGCGTCACGAACGCGGGCGGCTACGCGACGCCTATCTGGAGCTGGAGCCGGTGCTGCGCGTCGTCGTCCAGCTCGCACGCGTGCTCGAGCCATACGACCTGAGGAGCGATCTTCTGCGTTCTCACAAAGAGCGGTTGCGACAAGTCATGGATCCGCACGCTCCGCAACGTCTCTCCCGCCTCCTGCGTCTGATGCAGCTTCTTCACCTGCACGAGATCGGCTTCCTCTACGGCATCATCGACTTCCTGACGCAGTGGGATCTCCAATGGTTGCTGGCGCTCGAGTCGCGCACGCGCCGAGAGCGTGGGCGCATCGAGCGCGTGGTGGAGCTTGCGTGTGAGCTGGAGGCGCTGGTGGCGCTGGCGGTGTTTTACGACGAGCAACCGGGTGTGCGCTTCCCCGAGCTGCTGGGTGCGGCGCGCCCGGAGATCGAGATCGTCGCGGGGGAGCACCTGCTGCTGCATCACGGCGAAGCCGTGCCCAACCCGCTCCATCTCGGGCAGTCGCAGAGGCTCGGCGTCGTGACCGGGAGCAACATGGCGGGGAAGTCGACGTTTCTGCGCATGGTGGCGCTCAACACGCTCGTCGCTCAGGTGGGTGCGCCGGTGCGTGCCGCGGCGATGCGGCTGACCCCCGTGCGCATGCACGCGAACATCAACGTGCGAGACTCGCTCGCGGACGGCAAGAGCTACTTCCTCGTCGAGGTGGAGCGCGTGCGCTCGATCCTGCGCGCCGCCGATCAACACGCCAACGTCCTGGGTATCTTCGACGAGCTCTTCCGCGGCACGAACTCGGTCGAGCGCCTCGCAGCGAGCCGCGCGATCGCGCGCCACCTGGCGGCGCGGCCGGGGCTCTTTCTTCTCGCCACGCACGAGCTCGAGCTGACCCGACTGGTTTACGACGAGAGGGTCGAGGGAATCACCGCGATGCACTTCCGCGACGAGATCGAGGCCGGACGCATGGTCTTTCCCTACCGCGTGCACGCCGGGGTCGGCACGGCCCACAACGCCATTCGGCTCCTCGAGATCGCCGGCTATCCCACAGACGTCGTCGACGGGGCGCGAGAAGAGGCCGAGGATCGGCGTCCGGCGGGCTCCTGATCGATCCCGGACGCGCATGAAAGCGACGACCCCCCGCTCGCGGGGGGCCGGCACGCCGACGCAGGGGGGAGTCCGCGTCGCTGCGGATCTTGGGGGGGAGTTTGGCCCGGGTCGCAGTCTACGCGGCAATTCGAGCTGCGCCCGCAACCCGGGATCCAAACGTCGATCGCTTGTACACATCGCCGCGTCGGAAAGTGCCGAGGAATGCCTCAACGCCCCGCCGAGTCGGTGGCCGGGGCGCTCCAGGCGGCCCGGCGCCGGATCTCCCCAAGATAGAGCTCCTCGGCTCGATCGAGGTCGATCGCGAGGTCCAGGGCCACGGCGTCGATGAGCGGCTCCACCTCGTCCGTCCGGCCGGAACGCAACAGGGCGAGCGCGCAGAGCTCACGCGTGGCGAGTCGAACATCCGCGGGCAGCTCGGTACGCTCCGCCAGGGGTGCCAGCTCTTCCACGCTTTCCGCGAAGCGCCCGGCGAAGTAGAGCCTGCGGCCGAGCAGGTAGGGGGGCAGGAGCGATTCCGGCTGCTGCGCCCGCGCGCGCGCGAGCAGCGCCAAGCCCGCAGCATCCGGAAGCGAGCCGATGAGGTAGTCGCGCAGAAGATCACGCAGCGCCGGGTCGTGCAGGACCTCGATCGCGACGCGGAGCGCGCGCGCCTCGTCGCGCGACGCCGCGTGATCGAGTGCCTGCACGTAGGCACTCTCCGCCGCTGCGAAATTCCCCTGGCTCCAGAGCGCGTCGCCGATGAGATCGTGAGCGCGGCCACGGTAGGCATCGTGCACGCTGGGCGTGTCGAGAACCCCCCGCAGAATCGACAGCGCCGATTCCGGCTGCTCCGCCAGGATGCGCGCGCGCCCCAGCTCGATCTGGTGCGTGACGTTTCGCGGCTCGATCTCCACCAGCCGCGCGTAGAGCGAGCCGGCGCGCGCCGGTTGCAGTCGCGCGCGCGCGCCTCTCGCCTGCGCGGCGAGGCGTGCCTGCTCGTGCGCGCATGGCACCGCGAAGAGCGCCGGCGGGCGGTAGCGGCGCTCGGCGCGACGCAGCTGCATCGGGGTCAGCGAGATCGCGGCGAGGCGTTCGCGCCGCCACTCCGCCACCAGCGTCTCCAGCTCTTCGCCGTACGCCGCGGCGAAATCGCGGCTCGACCAGAGTCGGCGGAAGCGCTGCATCCCGCGGGTTGCGACCAGGTAGTGGATGAAGGCACCGGCCGCCGTGTAGGCGCGCGAGCCCGCCTGCGTCCAGAAGCCAAAGGTGCCGAGCACGCTCGGCAGGTGCGGCAAGACGCCGAGCGTTTCCATTGCGACGCACGCTTCGTCCGGTGTGAGCCCGAGCTGGGCGCTCTCCTGATCCCACTCGGCGGCCACCGCGATCCCCTCGTGAATCCCGATCTTCGGGCACACACGCCAGAAACGATCGATGTGGGCGGTGAAGATGTGCGCCATCTCGTGACGCAGGACCGGGTGCGGGAAGCCGCTGGCGTTCAGATGGAATTCGTCGTTCAGCGCATCCTCGAAGCTCGTTCCCGCCGCTCCCATGAGACGCTTCTTCTGGGCGGCCGATGCGTAGACGTAGCTGCCGATCTTGACCGTGGGCTCGTGACCGAAGAACTCGCGCAGCTCGGAGTAGTGGAACTCGTGCTCGCGCGCCAGCTCGGCTGCACGTTCCGGCGTGTACGCATCGGTGGCGTAGTAGATGTGGAAGTGCTCGGTTTCGATGTGGCCGCCGAGCTGCCGCTGGATCATGGCGCGGTCGATGCGGAGATGCAGGGTATCGGCCTGGGAGCCCAACGCGGCGAGCGCGGCCACGAGCATGAGCACGGTGACGCCCACCGCACCGCGCGGACCATGCCACGAGAGGAAGAGCGCGCGCAGGTGCAGATGGTGCCCCTCCCAGAGGAGAAGCGGAATCAGGGCGAACAGGAGCGACTGCAGCAGCACGATGCCGCGCGCGACCAGCAGCGTGGCGCTGATGCCGATGACGCGGTCGTACACCGGCCCGGGGAAGAAGCCGATGAAAGCGTTGAAGGCGAAGATGGGCGGCTCGCGCACGACGTTCCAGAGCGCGTAGGCATAGGTGGCGAGGCTCCAGAGGATGAACAGAAGCCGCGCCACTCCGACCCCCCAGCCCAGCCCGAGCGCGAAGCCGAGCGTGGTGCCGTAGAGGATGCCCGGAAGCGCGAACAGCGCGTAGAACTGCAAACCTTCCGACCAATTGCACGTCGGCACACGCAGCGAGTTCAGGCTGATGATCGCGAGCGGCAGGATCGCAAGCGACAGGTTCTCGAAGGTCACGCGCAAGAGCGCCGCGCCGGGGTAATCCTCCAGCGAGCCCGCTCGTGCCCGCACACAGTGCTCACGTGCGCGGTAGGCGGCAGCGCAGGCACGCCAGCCGGAGACGTACGCCAAGAGCGCGCCCAGGGTGACGGCGAACTCGAAACCGAGAACGTTGAAGAGTGGGACGAACGCCAGTGCCACGGCGACGAGACTGAGGAGGAGGTGGGAAACCATCCAGGAGACCACGCGAGACCTCCACAGTCGGTGTGGCGCGCCGGAGATCGGAGGCGATGCTAGACTCGGGCCGCAAGCGCACCGGGCGCACACGCAGACTGCCGAACATTCGGATGATGTGCAACACGGAGCGCGCAACGAGGAGAGAGCATGCGGTTCAGACGCTTCACGATCATCGGCATCGCCCTTCTCGGGGCACTGGCGTTCGGCTTCCTCGGGGGGCGCGCAGCAGCACAGCGCCCCGCCTCTCCGAAGATCCTGGGAGTTTACGGCGTCGGTGGCGTCATCGGCGATGACGGATCGCTCTACCAGTACATGCCCGATCAGAGAGAATGGCTGACGATCGATGACGCCTTCCGCGGCGAGGGGCGGCAAACACAGATCCTGCCGTTGCCGGTTGCAGCCACCGAGATCCAATTCATGGAGAGCTGGGGCTTCCTGGTCACGCGCGAAGGGGAGGTCTGGCACTACGACCTGAACGCCAACGCCTGGGAGAATGTCGGCGCACCCGCCCCGGCATCGCGCTAGGCGCCCCCGCGAGCGCCAAGCTCGGGTGCGAAGCGAGACTCGACGAGCGCCTGCTGGCTCCGGGCGCCCCGAACGGGACTTTCCTCCTCGCGTGGGGTATGCTTGAAGATGAGGCGCGACCCCCCAACCGTCCCCTGGTCTGGAGGCAGGCTCGTGCGACGTCACCTGGCCCTTCTGGTGACCCTGGCAGCGTTCCTGATTGCTGCCAGCGCCCAGGCCCATGATGAAGAGCTGCAGGCGGAGCTGCTGGACGAAGTGCTGCGCATGACGCACGCTGGCGTTCCGGACCATCTGATCATCAGACAGATCGAAGCCATGGCGTTCGAGTTCGAGCTCACGGCAGACGACATCGTCGAGCTCCGGACCCTCGGCGTCAGCGATCTCGTTCTCGAGGCACTGATCGACTCGGCGATCCTTCTCGAGGAGGAGCCGCCGGCCGAGAAGCACGTCGTGGTCAGTGCCGGTTTCTACTCACCGTGGTACTGCTTCCCGTACGCATGGGGTTTCTACTACGACCCCTTCCCGCGTCTCTATTCGCACTACTACTACCCGTTCCACTACCAGGCGCACTTTTTCGGCTACTACGGGGGCATCGGCGGGACGTACTACCTGGCCTACGAACGGCACCGCTTCTACAACGATCGCAGGCCGCAGCCGACGTTCTCGCTCGCGAGCCAGCGCCCGGCGAGGGGCGTCGAGCACGCTGCGGTTCCGGCTACGAGCGCCAACGGGGCCGTGGCACCCCCGCCGCGCGTTCGCGAGCGCCGCAGCGAGCCGGCACCCGGCAGCAGCGTCGAGAGCCGCCGCAGGCGCGGCAGCCTGGACGCGAGCCAGCACCAGCGCGCGTCACGTGCGGCCGAGCCTGTGGCGGCACCGGTGCGTGGTGGTTCGCGCCAGGGGCGCAGCGGGGAGCCCGCCGCGGTGCGCGTCATACGCGGTCGAAGCACCTACCATGACCGCAGTCGCAGCCCGCGGAGCGTCCAGACGCGTCGCAGCTCGCAGGCGCGAACGGCACCGCGTCGAGCGCTGACGCCTCGGGATCGAGGCAGCAGCCGGCGCTCGAGCGTGA
Source organism: Candidatus Latescibacterota bacterium (assembly GCA_020349025.1). Lineage (GTDB taxonomy): Bacteria > Krumholzibacteriota > Krumholzibacteriia. The sequence continues at coordinate 1,303,296 of CP070763.1, forward strand.
CGCGCCCGTCGCGGGCGCTGCAGCGTCCGAGCGCCAACGGTGCGCGCGTCATCCGCTCGCGCCCGGCGGCGCCACGGCGATCCGCACGGATCTCCACGCCTCGCAGCCGAAGCCGTGTCTTCTCCACACCGCGCAGCATGCGTCCGTCACGCCCGGCGCGCTCGATCACCGCTGGGCGCCGGATGTCGGCACCGCGTCCTGCGCCGCGCATGAGCGCGACGCGCGGGCGCCGCTGACGAGCCACACGACCCCGACTGAACCCCTGAACTGCCATCGATCGCGTGGCGAGCCGCCGCGCGCCTCGCTCTCCCGAACCATCAAGAGGCTCGGACGCGGGATGCGTGGCTCGGGTTGGGTCGGGTGGGGTGGGGTGGGGTGTTGTGAGGTCGTTTCAGCGCGTACGCGACGTCCTCGCGCGGCTGGAGCCGTTCGAGCGCGAGGACTTGGCGCTCTTCGAGCTGGAGCGGGCCCTGGAGGGGCGCGTCTTCTTGCGCGTCGCGCTCTTCGTGCCGCTCTTGCTCGTCTGCGTGCTCTTCTTCGGCTTCGTATTACGGGCCGTGGCGGGTTTCGTCGCCACGTTGGCGCTCGCGGCGGTTTGCACGACTGGTTCCGCCTCCGCGGGCGGCTCGACCACGGCCGCCGGCTTCGGCAGCACGACAAGGGCGCGCTTCCCGGGACGCAGCGCCAGGACCAACGAGACGTTCGCGGGGGGCTCCATCGGCACCTCCACCATGTCCTGGAATCCTGCCGCCTCCATCCAGGCCGAGATCTCCGGGAAGCTGTAGGTGCGCCCCCGCGTTTCCAGCAGCAGCTGCATCGCGAAGAGAGCGCCGCTTTCCGGCTCGGTATGATCCCAGCTCATGACATGGTCCTTCACGATCAGGATCCCACCCGGCTCGAGCGCTTGGTGGATGTTGCGGAGCAGGTTGCGGTTCGTTTCCTCCTCCTCCGCGTGCAGGATGTTGGAGAGGAGCGCCACGTCGTACGGTGCGCCTTTGATCTTGTCGGTGCGGTAGTCGCCGGACGCGGTGCTGACACGACCCGTGCGGTCGAACCCCCGCAGAATCTTGCGCGTCACCTTCAGCGTCGCCGGCAGGTCCATCACGGTGGCGCGGAGATTGCGATTGGCGCGGCAGAACATGGCGGAGTAGGTCCCGGGGCCTCCTCCGACGTCGAGGAGCTTGCGGCAACGCCGCAGCGGGATGGCTCGCGCCAGCCAGCGCGCATCTCCTCGTGCAATCGCAAGTTCGTGCATGGCGCGAATGAAAGTGTCGAGTTCCTTGGGCGATTCTTGATACATATCGGGCTTGCGGACCGGCCGCCCGGTGCGGACGGCTTCGGTGAGCTGGCCCCACTCGCCCCAACTCTGGGCGTGGTGCCGGATCAGATGCCCGAGGTACTTCGGCCCGGTGCGCGACAGATAGGTGTGGCTGATGGGCGTGTCGTGGAACCGCTCCGTCTCTTTGCGCAGGAACCCCATCGAGGTCAGCGCGTTGAGGAGGCGCTCCAGGGCACCGGTGTGGACGTGGAGAAGGGTGGACAGCTGCGCTGCAGTCTTCCCCTCGTTGGCCAGCTTCGTGAACACATCGAGCTCGACGGCAACGTGCAGCACGCGCGCGGCCGCGAAGCCGTGTACCACGTGACTCACCCTCAGGTATGGCTCCGCGACGCGGTTCATGCCCTCCACCTGTCTAGCTGACGCAGTGACTTGGGTTTGTGGGAACGGGGGCGCAATACAAATGCATGCTAGCACGTGGCCCGACGCGTCGCAACCCGGCCCAGGAGCCGGTGTTCCGGCCGAATGGCAGTCATCTTGCGTTGCCGCTCGATACAGCCCAGAGGGACGCCGATTCGGCACCGCGGAAATATCTTAACTCGTTGGAAAATTGCGAGTTGAGTTCTCCGGCATGAGGCCGCCACGAGGCCTCGAGGGATGCAGATCGCAGCATGGGGGAGGCCAGGAGCATGCGGGTTGAGAGGATCGTCCGCTACGGTGGCATCGCTCTCTTCCTGCTTTTCCCCTTGATCAGCGTTTTCCAGCTGCGCGATGGCAGCGCCTCCTGGCGCGAGGCAGCACTGCGGGCGCGGCCTGCCATCCTGGGCCTCTACCGCCTCGGCGCCGACGAGAAGCCTCGCTTCGTGGCGTGCGGTGTTGTCATCCAGCAGGTGCCGAGACGCCTCGTCGTGCCGGGTCGCGTCGAGTCAGGTCCCTTCGCGACTCGTCATGCACAAGCGTGGCTCGGGTGGAGGGCTTTGCACACCGACGTCCATGGCGAGTTCACGATCCTCGGGCCCGATCCCGCCTCCACCACGCCCGAAGCGAGGCTCGCGGCGGCGCAGCTGCTCCTCGATCCCGAGGGGGACGTGCAACCCGACGTCGCCGTCGCTCTCGTGCCGCCGCAGGAACTGGAGGAGGAACCGCTCTGGGTCGGCGTGCTCACGGCCGCCGCGACCACCGACGGGCGGCCTGGCTACTTCTCCTCCTTCCTCGAGCCGCTCAGCGCCTCCTACGCACTACCGACCGCCGAGGCCTTCGCGGCGGAGCCACGCGAGATCGATCCGGCTCTGCGCGGCGCTCCGTTCGTCGATGCCGACGGCTCGGTCGTCGCCATCTACCTGGGGCGGACGCTCAACGGGACGCGCGCGCTCCCGGTCGAGGTGGTCGCACAAACCCTCCTCATGCTGCAGCTCCAGGCCACCAAGTGAGAAGCGCCTCCCCGACGCGCTGAAACTCGCTCGTTCCGGTGTGTGTGCGCACTAGAATGCCGGCATGTCCAAACGCGAGCTCCTGATCGCGCCGCTCCAGCCCGATCTGCAGACGCAGCTTCTCCAGAGCCTGGAAACGGAGGGGCGCGGCGACGTGTTGGCGCCGCGAATCGTTGTTGCACCCACGGCCGCGCTCGTCGAACACCTCGGACGAACACAGGCGCGCCGACACGCCAGCTCGCTCCACCTGGTCGCACACACCTGGTGGAGCCTGGCCGCAGCGCTGACCGCACCGGAGCGCCGCGGTGAGGGGCGTCGGATCCTGTCGCTGGAGGCGGCCGCCTGGCATGCGCGCACCTTCCTCGCGCGCGAGCGCAGGCCTCCCGGGTTCTTCGACCGTTCGCTCGACGTGCGCGGTTTCCGCTTCGCCATGCAGCGCACGTTCGACGAACTCGGCCAGGCTGGCCTAGCGCGAGCGCGCGACGTCGAACGCTTCCTCGTGCGTCACGGCTCGACGATCCGCCCGCGCGTGCGCCACCTTCTCGAGCTCTACCTCGGCTACCGCAGAGGCCTCGAGCCCGCATTCGACGACGGCGCGCGCATGCTCGCGCGTGCGGGCGAGCTGTCGGCCGGAGGCGCACGCTCTCTCCTGGGAAGCGACCGGATCTGGGTCTACGCCTACGAGGAGATGGGAGCACTCGAGATCCGCCTTCTCGCCAGCCTGGCGGCGGATCCCGGGCTCGACCTCCTGGTCTTCGCTCCGACGCCCGGGTGTGTGGAGAGCGGCTTGTGCCGGCAGTTGGAGAAGATCGGATTCGGCCCGCGCACGCTGCGCGCGGCGTCGCGACCCGGCGCGCCAGTCGAGGTGATTTCGGCACCCGGTGAGGAGTCGGAGGCGCGCGAGATCACACGTCGCGTGCTGGCCGCTTTCGATCAAGGCATTCCGTTCTGGCGCATGGGCGTGGTCGCAAAGACGTCGAAGCCGCTGGGGCTCCTCGTCGACACGCTGCGCGCGGCGGGTGTGCCGTGCGCTCCGATGTCGGGTGAAGCGCTGGCGACGCGACGCGCGGGGCGTGCCCTGCTCCACTTGCTCGATCTCCTCGAGCAGGGATTGGTTCCCGGGACCGCGCTGGGACTGCTCGCCGTCGCCCCACTTCGTTGGCAGGAGTGGTGTGGCATTCCGAACGATCCGACACCCTCGTCGTGGGAGCGTGTGGCACAGGAAGCTCGACTCGGGAGGGGCCTGCGTGACTGGAAGGCGAAGTTGCAGCGTTTGCGTGAGCGGCTCGAGGAGCGCGTGCGCGAGCGCGGCGAAGAGGGGGAGCCTGCCTCACGGGCACGCGCGGGAGCGCGTGCGGCGTCGGAGCTCCTGGCGTTGGCGACCAAGCTCGACGCAGCCCTGCGCCGCTTTCCGCGTCGCGGGAGCTGGAGCGACTTCGTCGACGTCACCCGGTGCTTCGTGGAGGACGCCTTCACACCGGATCGCGATCGCGTCGCGCTGCTCGAAGCGCTGGAGCGACTGCGCGCGCTGGATCGGCTGCGGCGCAGCCACATCGCGCGCGCAGATTTTCGCGACATCGTGCGCCGCGTGCTCACGGAGACGCGCGTGCACGCGGTGGCGGCGGCGATGCGACGTGGCGGCGTGCGGCTCGGCACCGCTGCCGAGATGCATGCAATCGATTTCGAAGTCTTGTGCATCATGGGCATGCAGGAGGGGGATTGGCCTGGCCCCGTCTCGGAAGATCCGGTGCTTCGCGATCGCGATCGTCTGACGCTCGGCGGGGCGTTGCAGGATGCGGACGCGCTGCCGCTGCGCAGATCCTGGATCGCACGCGAGCGCCGTGCCTTCCGCAACCTGGTGCGCGCAGCACGGCGAAAGCTCGTGATCAGCTTCGCGCGCCTCGACCCGGGGACGGGTGCAGCGCGTCTCCCCTCGATGCTCCTCGTCGAGCTTGCAGAGGAGCGCGAGGGGCGCGCGCTCGACTTCGCAGAGCTGGATCGTCTCGACTGGGTGGAGCGCGTTCCACTGCGCCGCAGCGAGCCGCCTGCGGGCGGCCCGCTCCTGTCGCGCGAGGAGTACGACCTGCTCGCGCTGGCGCGGCTCGGCGCACCGGCGCGACGACGCTACGTCCGTCGTCTGGGTGGCTTCGCAGCGCGCGGCCTTCTCCTCGATTCGTTGCGCAACGGGCGTGCACGTTTCACCGTGTGCGACGGTTGGCTGGCGACGGAGGAGTCGCGCGCCCGCCTGGCCCTGGAGTTTTCGGCGCGCACCTGGTCCGCGTCGCAGCTGGCGACGTACGCCACTTGTCCTTTCCGCTTCTTCATGCGCCAGGCGCTGCGGCTCGAGCCCCTCGACCGCGATCCGCATCGTGAACTCTCGGCGCTCGAGGTGGGGCGACTGGTGCACCACGTCCTCGAGCTCTTCTATCGGCGACGGGTCGAGCGCGCCCCCACCTCGATGCGCGAGGTGGATTTCGACACGCTGCGCGGCGAGCTCCACGAGGCGCTCGAGCAGGCGTGCGGCGAGCTCGAGTCGCGCGGTGCGCAGGGCTCGCCGGTGCTGTGGGAGATACGCAAGCGCCATCTGCATGAAGATCTGCTGCGCTTCCTGCGTCACGAGCTGCAGAGAGGCGCTGCTCGCTCCAGTTGGGTGCCGTCGCAATTCGAGTTCCGCTTCGGCCCGGGTCGCAGCAGGACGCTCGAGATTCCACGTCGCGACGGCCCGCCGTTGCGCTTCCGTGGCATCGTCGACCGCATCGACCGGCACACACAGCACGACGGCTTGCGCGTCATCGACTACAAGAGCGGGCGCCCGGCGCCGAGCGGTCCAACGCCGCAGGCGCTGCAGCTGGTGCTCTACCTGCTCGCAGCGGTTTCGGGGGAGGCGGCGCGCCTCGAACGTAGCGAGGCGCGCTTCCTCTACGTGACGCGGCGCGGTGACTTCGGCCTGCAACGGATCTCCGGTGCCCGCGTGCGTCAACGACAGGAGGATTTCGAGCTGCTGGCGCGCGAGGTGAGCTCGGGTGTCGCTACGGGTGCCTTCTTCCCGCAGCCGGGTCCCAACGCGATGCACTGCAAGCCGTGCGACTACCGCAACGTGTGTGATGCACGCGTGGCGTGGCAGGTCCGGCGCAAGTCGGCGAGCGGACAGGATGCGCGCTACCACGCCCTGCCCGATTTCGGCACCGATCTCGTGAGCGCGGAGGAGGGGGAAACGGGGCGTGGAGATGGTTGATCCGATCTCAGCCTTCACACCCGTCGATGCCGACGTCCGTCGTCGGATCGTCGAGACGCTCGACCGGCCGCTCGCGGTGGAGGCGGGTGCCGGGACCGGGAAGACGACACTCCTGATCGCGCGCCTGCTGCACGCGCTCGAGGTGGGCGCGGTCGAGATGCCAGGGATCGTGGCGATCAGCTTCACCGAGAAAGCGGCCGCCGAGCTGCGCTTGCGCCTGCGCCAGGCGTTGGAGGCGCGCGTGAGCGCGCGCGGCGACGATGCCGCGGTCTGCGCACGCTTGCAGGCGGCGTTGCGCGAGCTGCACCGGGCGCAGATCTCCACGATTCATGCCTTCGCATCGTCGATCCTGCGCGAGCGGCCCGCCGAATCGAGGCTCGATCCGGGTTTCCGCGTTCTCGACGAGCTGGAATCGCTGCAGCTGCAGCGCGCCTTCTGGCGTCAGTGGGTCGATGCCGAGCTGGAG
>CP070763.1:1309802-1321051 GCA_020349025.1 Candidatus Latescibacterota bacterium
ATCCTGATCATCGACGACGACTACTCGGTCACCACCTCGCTCGGCCTGCTTCTCAAGCAGGCCGGGCACGCCACGTCGACGGCCGCAACACCGGAGCAGGCGCTTCAGGAAGTGGAGCGTGGCGAGGTGGACCTCGTCCTGCAAGACATGAACTTCTCGCGCCGGACGACGGGCGAGGAGGGACTCGAGCTCTTGCGCGCCCTCAAGAAGCGGCGCCCCGAGGTGCCGGTGATCCTGATCACCGCGTGGGGGTCGATCGAGCTCGCCGTCGAGGGGATGAAAGCGGGCGCGGCCGACTTCATCACCAAGCCGTGGAGCAACGAGCAGATCGTGCAAGCGGTGGAGACGGCACGAGGCCTGGCGCGTGCGCAGCCTGCCGGCACGGAACGCGTCGAGCCGACGCGTGCCGATCTCGATGCGCGCTACGACCTGGGCGGCGTCGTCGGCGAGGACCCGCGCTTCCTGCGCGTTCTCGATCTGGTCTGTCGTGTGAGTGATACCGACGCCTCGGTTCTGATCACGGGTGAGAGCGGCACCGGCAAGGAGGTGATCGCGGAGGTCATTCACCGCAACAGCCGGCGTCGTGATCGGCCACTCGTGAAGGTGAACTTGGGCGGCATCCCGTCGACGCTCTTCGAGAGCGAGATGTTCGGTCACGTGCGCGGCGCCTTCACCGACGCGCGGCAGGACCGCGTTGGGCGTTTTGCGGCTGCGATGGGCGGCAGCATCTTCCTCGACGAGATCGCCGAGATCGACACGAGCTGCCAGGTGAAGCTGCTGCGCGTCCTCCAGGATCGCACGTACGAGGTCCTCGGCTCGAGCACCACGCGCACGCTCGACGTGCGCGTGATCTCGGCGACGAACCGCGACCTGCCCGCGGCCGTCGAATCGGGTCGCTTCCGCGAAGATCTCCTCTACCGGCTGAACCTGATCGCGGTGCACATGCCGACGCTCGCCGAGCGACGTGGCGACATCCCGCTCGTGGCGCAACATCTCGCCCACGAGATCGGTGCCGCGTACGGCAGACCCGACCTCGTCATTGCCGCTGCCGCGCTCGAGTGGCTGCAGAAGCAGGAATGGCCGGGCAACGTGCGGCAGCTCAAACATCTGGTGGAGCGTACGATCCTGATGTCCGAGGAGCCGCTGCTCGACGTGCGCGGCTTCCAGCAGATGATGCAGATGGACCTCGCCACGGATGGCGATGAGCAGCTCCCAGCCGTCGGCAGCATGACGCTCCAGGAGATCGAGCGCGCCATGATCCTCAAGAGCCTGCGCTACCATGAGGGCAACCTGAGCCGCGTGGCGGAGTCGCTCGGGATGAGCCGTGCGGCGCTGTATCGCCGTCTCGAACGTCACGGGATCCGCACGTGAAAGCGCATCCGACCCTGCGCCTGCGATTCCTCCTCTACCTGGCCCTCCTGCACGCGGTCTTCGCCGCCGCTGCAGCGCTCTTCCTCTGGCAGCACCGCGTCTGGTTGCTGGCGGTCGAAGCCTTCTTCCTGCTCTCTGCGATCGTGGGAGTCGTACTCGTACGCCGGCTCTTCGAGCCGATCCAGCTCATCCGCTCCGGCGCCCAGTTCATGAGCGAGAGCGACTTCACCACCCGCTTCCTCGAGACCGGCCAGCCGGAGCTCGACGAGTTGGCACGCGTCTACAACCGCATGGTGGATCACCTGCGTGAGGAACGCACGCGCAACGAGGAGCAGGAGAGCTTCCTGCAACGCGTGCTGGCGGCATCACCCTCCGGGATCGTGACGCTCGACTTCGATGGACGCATCGTCATGGCAAACCGCAGCGCGACCACGATGCTGGGGCAGGACTCGAGCTCACTCGCCGGGCAGCGCCTGGACGAGCTGGGGATCCCTTTCGCCGACGCGTTGGCGCGGCTCGGGGCGGGTGGCTCGACCGTGCTGCCGCTCACCGGCCGGCGCCGGGTCAAGTGTCAGAAAGGGGAGTTCTTCGACCGCGGTTTCCCGCGCTTCTTCATCATGATGGAGGAGCTGAGCGAGGAGCTGCGTCGCTCCGAAAAATCCGCCTACGAGAAGCTCATCCGCATGATGTCGCACGAGGTGAACAACACCACGGGCAGCGTCCACTCGCTGCTCGAGTCGTGCTTGCGCTACGAGTCACAGCTCGCCGAGCCGGACCGTGTGGACTTCTCGCAGGCGCTGCGCGTGGCCATGCGACGCTCGAGTCACATGAACCAGTTCATGAAGCGCTTTGCCGACGTCGTGCGCTTGCCGCCACCCAAGCTACAGGAAGTGGATCTACGCGAGCTCGTCGGCGGCATCGTGCGCCTGCTCGAAACCGAGGCGCGCGAGCGCAACATCGAGATCGAAATGGAATGCGCCCCCGGCCCCACACCGACCCGCTGCGATCCGGCGCTTCTGGAGCAGGCACTCCTCAACATCGTGCGTAACTCCATCGAGGCGATCGACCGCAATGGAACGGTGAGCATCCGCTACACGGGCAACGGCTCCGGTCACAAGGCGCCGTTGCCGGCACCCACCCTGGTCATCGAGGACAGTGGCCCCGGCTTCTCGGCCGACGTACGCCGGAACCTCTTCCTGCCCTTCTTCACCACGAAGGAGAGCGGGCAAGGGGTCGGTCTCACGCTCGTGGCCGAGATCCTCGACGCCCACGGCTTCGAGTACTCGCTCGACTCGGCGCCGGGCCAACCCACGCGTTTCGCGATCACACTGGCGCCCACACGGGCGTGAGAGTCGCTCACTCGCGGATCAGCTTCCTCACGGGTGTCGCGGGATGTCCGGACGCCGTGTAGCCGCAGTCTTCGGCTGCCGTTGCCGCGGGGTTCAGGAGCGCGCTGAAGCCGGCGCCGGCGCGGATCGGTGTGAAGGTGGGCTCGTTGCAGAGCAGCAACATGGCGTCCGGATAGGTCGGGTTGCTCGGCTCGAGACTGCGCTCGACGAAGAGGCGCACGTCGCTGCAATCTTCCCGCGCCGGGAGCAGCCGCAACGTCAGCAGCGTCGTGGGGTTCGTGAGCGAGTCGGGATCGCATTTCCGCGCCAGCGTCACGCCTGCGCCCAACACCTTGCCGATCTGGATCCAGCCCGGCGCGGCGGCGGCGACGACGTGGACGGCCTCCGGGTCGGAGACGCGGATGCGGAAGTCGGCCCCGGACACGTTCATCGACCTCTCGCCCACCATGCTCGCCACCACGTAGAGGGTCGTGCCCGGTTCGATGCGCCCGCTGCATTGCGTCGCCTCGGGATCGAAGTAGATGCCGATCCCGCCGCTGATCGGGACGAGCCGCTCCGGGTAGACGTCGGCGGCGACGCGAGTCCGCAGCGTTCCACCCACCGCATCGCAGCCGGAGTAGCTCCAGGTGTAGTTCACGTCGACCGCATAACGCCCCGGCATGTCGAAGACGTACGTCTTCACCACCTGCAGGGCGGTGACAGGAGGGAATCCCTCACTAGGCTGATCCTGCTCGTGCCACGGCCACGCCTCCTGGACGAAGCCGGCCTGATCCCCCCAGCGGATGCTGCCGGTGCCGCGAGCCGTGAGCCATGCACAATCGGGTGCGGGACAGCAATCGGGCGCAAGCTGGATGGTCAGCGTGGCGGCTTGTCCGGCAATGGCGGGACGCCGGAATTCCACCATCAACCCGTCGCCGGCGTTGGCGCTGGATGCTGCAAGCAACACGACCGCTGCGAGTGCGAGCCTCATGCTGGCTCAGTCTAGGGGCAGGCGCAGGGCGGGTCCAGTTTGCGCCGCGCCCCACATCGCATTATCCTAACGGCAAGCGCGGGAGGTCGGTCGTGCGCATTTCGTGCGCTCTACGCCGTGGGAGCATCGCCTGCGCTTTGCTGCTCAGCGGCTGCGGTGACGACGGCGTGGTGGATCCGGGTGGAGATGGCGACCCGACGCCACCACCGCGCGACCAGGATCCCCCGACGTTCGTGAAGGCGTGGGGGACGCGCGGCGCGCTCGAGGGTCAGCTCGTGCAACCTCGCGGCCTGGCTCTCTCGCCAGCCTCCGACGAGCTCTACGTGGTCGACTCGGGCAACGATCGTGTGCAGCGCTTCACCAGCGATGGTGCCTTCGTCGCGACATGGGGAGCGACGGGCACCGCGCCCGGAGAGTTCTTCCTGCCGATCGGCATCGCCGTCGACGCTGCGGGGAACGTCTACGTCGCCGACTCGGGGAACGACCGAGTCCAGAAGTTCGATTCCGAAGGGCGCTTCCTGCAGCTCTGGCAGACGATCCCCGGTCGCGACGGGTTATCGAGCCCGCAAGGGGTCGCGGTGCACGTCAACGGCAACCTCTACGTGGCGGACACCGGCAACAACCGGATCGTCAAGTTCGACGCCAGCGGTGCCTTCCTCCTGGAGTGGGGCTCGCTGGGGATCTTCCAGGGTGAGTTCGATACGCCGACCGACGTCGCCGTGGACGCCATGGGCGACGTCTACGTGACCGACTTCGTCAACCTCCGCGTCCAACGCTTCGACCTCGAAGGCAACTTCATCGACGCCTGGGGCCGCCCGGAGCCGGATGGCACCGATTTCACCGGGCCGCAAGGGCTCACCGTGGACAGCCGCAGCGAGACCTTCGTCTGCGACCGCTTCAAGCATCAGGTGCGCTGGTTCGACAGCCTGGGGCGAGAGCTCGTCGCCTGGGGCACCGAGGGAACCGATCCCGACCGCTTCCGCGAGCCGTGGGATGTCGCGGCCGACGCCTCCGGCTTCATCTACGTGTCGGACAGCAACAACGACCGCATCCAGAAGTTCGAGATCCCGTAGCGCGGTGACGGCGTTGCCGCCTACCTCTCGGTCACACCCTGCACGTCGCTGCGGATTCTCTCCAGCATGCGCTGGGCGTTCTCGAAGTCGGGATCGACCTCGAGCGCGCGCTCGTACCAGGCGATGGCTTCATCCACTCGTCCCGTTTCGAGGTGGAACTCTGCGGTGCTGTCGTAGAGGTTGGCGACGTCGGGGTGCAGGTCGCGGGCGATCGCGAGAAGCTCCAAGCCGAGATCGAGCTGGCCGCCCCAGCGCAGCTCGTAGGCGAAGCGGTTCAGGCCCGCGGCGCTTGCGGCACCTGTCGGATCGAGCGCCAAGCCACGCCGGATGAGCTCGCGTGCACGCTCGGAGTTGCCCGCGGCGAGGTGTCCGATGCCTGCATGGACGCACGGCCGATCCGAGCGCGGATAGATCGCCATCCCAGCCTCGGCGGCCTCGATGGCGCCGGTCACATCTCCCGCCCCGAAGCGCGCAACCGCGACGTCGCCCAACCCCTCGACGTAGTCGGGATACACGCGCGCGCCCTCGAACAGCTCGGCGAGGCGGTGCGCGACACGTTGCACGTCGGTGGAGGAGTCGAAAACGAGCTGCTGCGTGTAGGAGCTCCAGGTGCGGTCCCAATCGATTCGCCACGCCCGTGCCAGCTCCTCCGTTGTGGCGTCCAACCTCTGCGCCGCCGGCACCTCGGGATTGGAGCGGCAGAAGTCCGCGTACGCGTCGAAGAACTCGATCCCACCGCGTGCGTGCAGGTCTTCGAAGCGCTTCGACGACATCTCGCCGGCAAGCGTGGCGGCCATCCAAGATCCCGCGATTGCGAACGCAGACCCTGCCGCCGGATGCCGCCCCTCCTGAATGCGCTGCGTCGCGGCGTCGAAGTCGGCTTCGAGCGCTGCGTGCGTGGCGCAGCTGTTGACGTAGGAGAAGGCGCGCGCCAGCTCTGCCGGCGAATCGCTGGCTGGCGTTCCGTAACGATCGAACCAGCTCATCCCGGATTGGAAGACCTCCGACATGGCCTCATAGACGCGCGCATCGGCGACGTCACCCGTGTACACGTCCGGGAGAAAGCGCTCCTGCATGACGAGCGCGTAGAGCTGGTCGATGTAGGGCCCGTAGCCACCCCCCTCGTAGTTGCAGGCCACGGCAATGGCGAAGTCGTGCGCCGGGAGATACATCAAGTAGGTGCGCGTTTCGGCCTGGCCACCCGAGTGGCGCACCACGAAGCGACCGTTGACGGGTTGCACGCCCCAGCCCATGCCGTAATCGGTGAGGCGCCCGTCGCGCGTCGCCATCGAGGTCCACATGAGGTCCTTCGTCTGCGCCGAGAGCACCTGCCCTGCGCTCAGCCCCTTTGCGAACTTCAGCAGGTCGAGCACGGTCGAGCGCGTCCCTCCCGCGGCAAAACGGCTGCTGATGTCGACGAACTCCGAGTTGATCACCTCACCCCCCGGCCCCGGCCGATAGCCGCGCACGCGGTTCGGGATCACGGCGTCGGGATCGTCCATGCGCGTGTCGTCCATCCCGAGCGGGCCCCAGAGGATCTCGCGCATGTAGTCGCCGTAGGCCTGCCCCGACGCCCCCTCGATCACGGCACCGAGCAGGTTGTATCCGTAGCTCGAGTATTGGTACTGCGTCCCCGGCTCCGCGACGAGATCGAAACCTTCGAACACCGCGATCGCCTCACGCGTGTCCTTGTGATCCTTGAAATGTCCCTCGAGATCGTAGTTGCGGTAGTGGCTGATGCCGCCGAGATGTCCGAGAAGCAAGCGCACGGTGACCGGGAACGACTTGCGCGGGAAGTAGGAGACGTACGTCTGCACTTCCGCATCCAGATCGAGGCTGCCATCCTCCATGAGCTTGAGCACGCCGATCGCGGTCATCGGTTTGGTGACCGACGCCAGCCTGTACGCCGACACCGGCTTCGCCTTCACCTGGTTCTCCAGATCGGAAAAGCCGAAACCTTGGGCCCAGGTGAAATTGCCGTGCATGAAGCCGATCGAGAGACCGGGGATGGGGTCCTCGACGATGCGCGCCTCGGCGAACCTCTCGAAAGACTTGATGGCCTTGCCGTACTTCGTGGGCTGGCTCGCGCGTGCGATCGGCCCCAGGGACACGGCAAGGAGCGGGATGGCGACGACGATCCACTTGTGGGCGGCGCGGAACATGGGCATCCTCCTTGCGGACGGCATCGAAGTGCGACGAGGATCGGCGGCTGCGGCTGTGTGCTACAAGGCTGTCACGACAATCGGGCGGGCGCAAGGGTGATTCGTGTCTTCGAGTCCCATTCCGGGCAGGCACGCCTGCAGGCGGCCACCGCGTTCGTGCGCTCCTACCCACCCGCGACCGAGCTCTTGCTGGTCGGCGTCTCACGCGAGAGCCTCGACGACCTGGTGCGCGAGGTCGCGGCGCACAGCCCCACGTTCGGCCTGCATCGCTTCGGCTTCCTGCAGCTCGTCTCCCACTGCGGGGCGGGTGAGCTGGCCACGGTCGGCCTCGCGCCGGCCACGTCGCTCGGGATGGAGGCGGTCGCGGCGCGAGCGGCGTTCGAGGCACTCGACCGGGGGGAGATTCCACGTTTCGCCCGGGTCTGTCGCTTCCCTGGATTCCCGCGCGCTCTCGCCAGCACGCTGCACGACCTGCGCATGGCGGGAGTCGACGCCAACGCGCTGGCTGACGAGTTCGTGGCCCTGCTTCGCCACTACGCCGACGGGCTCGAGCGCGGTGCCATCGCCGACCACGCTGCAATGCTGCGTGCCGCTCGGCGTGGCCTCGACTCCGACGCGCACGCGGCGTTCAGAAGGATGCCGACCCTATTGCTCGACCTCCCGATCGACTCCCCCCTCGAACGGGAGTTCCTGCGCGGAGTGTGTGAAACGGCACCCGCAGTGCTTGCGACGCTCGCCAGCGGTGACGGCACGACAGCCGAGTCGCTGCAAGGGCTCGGCGCGGAATGGCATGCAGAGCCTCCTGCCACCAACGGCAACAGCTTGACGCGCTTGCGCACGCACCTCTTCTCCGACGCCGTTCCATCCGGCGGTCGAGCGGACGAGCAGGTGCGCTTCTTCTCCGCGCCCGGTGAAGGGCGCGAGTGCATCGAGATCGCGCGCGAGATCCTGAGCGAGGTGGAGCGTGGAACGGCGCTCGACGCCATGGCCGTTTTCGTGCGCTCGCCCGATGCCTACTCCTCCTTTCTCGACACCGCTTTTCGCCGCGCGCGCATTCCGGCCTACTTTGCGCGCGGCACCAAACGTCCCGACCCGGCCGGGCGCGCCTTCTTGGCACTTCTCGCCTGCAGGTCGGAGGGGCTATCGGCGCGACGCTTCGCCGAGTACCTCTCCTTCGGTCAGCTCCCCAGCCTCGACGCCAACGGTGCCCCTCCCGCCTCGCGCGAGGTGTGGTCGGCGCCGCAGAACGATCTCCTCGGAGCCACGCTGGCGCCTGCGACGCTGCGCGGCAAGGGCGTGCTTGCGCAGCCGCAGCAGCTGTCGCTCTTCGACTTCGAGGAAACTGCCGACGACTGCGCCGAGAGCACCGACTCCGACTCCGAGCCGACGCTCGAAGGCGCCCTGCGCACACCGTGGAAGTGGGAGGAGCTCCTGGTCGAGGCATCGGTGATCGGTGGGAACGAGCGCTGGCGACGTCGTCTCTCCGGGCTCGAGCGTGAGCTGCGCTTGAAGATCGAGGCCTTGCGCGACGTCGAGCCGGAGTCGCCGCGGCTCGCTGCTCTTGAACGCGATCTCGTCAACCTCGGCCATCTGGAACGCTTCGCCCTGCCGTTGATCGACGCGCTGGACACGTATCCGAAAAGCGCCACGTGGGGCGATTGGGTCGCACGCCTGTCGGCGCTGGCGCCGCGCGTGCTGCGGCGTCCCGAGCGCGTGCTCAGCGTTCTCGCCGAAATGCAGCCGATGGCCGAGGTGGGACCGGTGAGCGTCGACGAGGTGCGCGAAGTGCTCACGGATCGGCTCTCCACACTGGAGATCGATCCACCCGAGTCTCGCTACGGACGCGTGTTCGTCGCCACGCCGGAGCAGGCGCGCGGCCGCAGCTTCAAGGTGGTTTTCGTACCCGGGCTCGCCGAGCGCGTCTTTCCGCAGCGGCCGCGAGAAGACCCATTGCTTCTCGACTCGCTGCGACAACGGATCTCGACCGCGCTGCGCACGCAGGCGGAGCGCAGCCAGGAGGAGCGCATGCTCTTGCGTCTGGCGCTCTCCGCCGCCGAGGAGCGTGTCGTTCTCTCCTATCCGCGGCTCGACGCCGTGGAGGCGCGCCCGCGCGTGCCCTCCTTCTACGCACTCGACATGGCACGTGCCATCGGTGGTTCCATCCCCGACTACGAAGAGCTCGAACGCGAAGCCGCGGAGCGCGCGCAGGCACGGCTGGCCTGGCCGGCACCGCCCGAAGCCGCGCAGGCCGTGGATGCGGTGGAGCACGATCTCGCCATCCTGGGATCGTTCCTGCACTCGAGCGAGCCCGACGCGGCGCGCGGTCGCGCGCGCTATCTCCTGGCTCTGAGCCCGCACCTGGCGCGATCACTGCGCGCGCGCTGGCTGCGCTGGCGCCCCGAGTGGCGGCCGCAGGATGGACTCGTGCGCACGACCGAGGCGACACGCTCCCTGATGACATCGCAACGCCTGCGCGCGCGTCCCTACTCGGTGACGGCGCTGCAGAAGTTCGCAGCGTGTCCATATCGTTTTTTCCTCGCCGCCATCCATCGACTGGAGCCGCGCCAGGACGCGATTGCGCTCGTGCAGCTCGATCCGCTGACGCGCGGGCGCATGTTCCACCACATCCAAGCCGACACCCTGCGCACACTGCAGCGCGCCGGGGGTTTGCCGTTGCGGCCGGATGCGTTCGACGAGGCGCGCTTCGTTCTCGATGCCACGATCGAGCGCCTGGCGCCCGCGTACGGAGAAGATCTCGCACCCGCCATCCCACGCATCTGGGAGGACGAGGTCGAGACGATGCGGGCCGATCTGCGCATGTGGCTGCGCAGCATCGCTGCAGACGCTTGGCAACCACGTCACTTCGAGTTCACCTTCGGTCTCCCACTCGAGACCACGCCCTCTGCAACTGCATCTGCAAGCCCGCTGCATCCGCAGCCGACTCGCGACGCGAGCAGCATCGCCGATGCGGCAACGCTGCCGGGAGGGTGGCGGCTCCGTGGTGCCGTCGACGTGATCGAAGAGCGCGCTTCCGATGGCGCGCTTCGGGTCACCGACAACAAGACCGGCAGCAACCGAACGCGCGAGGGAATGATCGTGGGGGGTGGCGAGTTCCTGCAGCCCGTCCTCTACGCACTCGCCGTGCAGGAGATGCTGCAGCGCCCGGTGGCCGAGGGACGCCTCTTTTTCTGCAGCGCGCGCGGCTCCTTCGCCGACCGGGTCGTGCCGCTCAGCGATTTCGCACGCCTCTATGGCAACCGCGTTCTGGAGATCATCGACGCCTCGATCGAGCGCGGCTTTCTGCCGCCGGCGCCGAAGCGAGGCGCTTGCCGCCACTGTGACTTCCGAGCCGTTTGCGGCCCCAACGAAGAGATCCGCAGCGAGCGCAAATCGACCGCTCTGGCGCACCTCGAAGACTTGCGCTCTCTCCCGTGAGCGACGCGCCTCGGCACCGTGGGGGTCCAGACTCTCCTCGGTACTTTCCGTGATGCGGTTTGGCACACGCGGCCGCGTGAGGCGTCCTGCTTCACCCCAGGACGTGATTCGGACGCGGCCAGACACGTGCCTCTGGAAGGCGTGCCACGACGAGCAAGCCTCCAGCACGACGCGGCATCCCAGGTAACGACGCTCCGGCTCATCCCCTGCCGCTCCCCCCGGCACCCTTCTTGATATGCCCCGACGCACGACAACGTCTCGCACCCAACCGGACATCGGGGGCTGTCATCATGCTCGACGTCAAGCGCAACATCCATACGGTCGAGGGCCGGCCCGTAGGCTTCCTCAAGCTGAAGGGCTATCTCGACAGCATGGACTCGATGAAGCTGGAGCGCGCGATCGACGAGGTCTACGCCCAGGACGTCTTCGACATCATCATGGACGTGACGCAGCTGAGCCATATCAGCTCGCCGGGATGGAGCGTCATCGTCAGCCGGCTCAGCCTGTTGGGCAAGAAGCGTGGATTCTTCCGCTTCGTCGGCATGCGCCCCGACGTCGAACAGGTCTTCCACATGGTGGGCTTCCAGTTCATCGAGGGGATCGAGCTCCATCCGGACAGTGAAAGTGCAGTGCAAGCCTGTCGCAACACGGTCACTCGCTCCTGACGTATCCAGCTATGGTCGTGGCAAACGTGCAAACAGAGTCCCACGCCACCGTGGCCGACCTCGATCGCCGAGCGTGGAACAACTGGCTGCGGCTCGCGTTCACCTGCGTGCTTTCGATCCTCGGTCTCGCGCTGGGCGCCGTGCCCCTGATTTTGGGACGCGAGATCCAGATCTGGCCGTGGGCGCACACCGACATCCTGCTTCTCGCTGGGCTCCCAATCGTG
>CP070763.1:1321151-1328820 GCA_020349025.1 Candidatus Latescibacterota bacterium
CCGCCTCCTTGGTTCTTGCTGCTCTCATCGCAGGTCAAGTGATCGTTGGCACACCGAGGTCCAGCTTGGCGGTTGTGCATGACGACGAATCCGCGCCTCCCCACCGAGAGGGCGTTTCGGACTTGGCCAGTGCGACCAGCTCCGCAGTAGATCCGCGGCTGACGAGCGCGATCGCCGGCTTGACACCGGGCGCGTTGCTTCGCGTCGAGCATGGGGAGACGCAGATCGCACAGGGCATTCTGCTGAGCTGCAGCCGCCGCTGTCTGTCCCTTCTCAACGCCGAGCGCTCGCACATCTCGCTCGGCGAGATCCACGCAATCTCAGAACAGCGATTGTCGCGTCAGAGAGAGCGAACGGTCGGGGCAATCCTCGGCGCCGCCGTGGGCATCGCCCTCTATTATGTCTACGTTCAAGACGACCTCGTGCGCCGGGGCGCAGCCTGCTGCGATGGCCCCAATCCCGTGAACATTCTCCTCGGCTACGCAGGACTCGGCGGATTGTTCGGCGTGTGGATTGCGGATCAAGTGTCGACCGGTCGACTCGTGTGGTATGTGCGCTACCCGCCCCGGCGATGATGATTCAAAGCCTCCCAGCGACCGACTCCGTGCGGGCCGGTTGTGATCCACGACCAGCCATCCTATACTGCTACAACACCGCAACGATTACGGAGGCGAGCTTTTGGATCGTTTCGTCTCGCACTACGAGGTTGTCGAGATGCTCGGTCGCGGCGCCACCGCCGAGGTTTATCTCGCGCGAGACCTGAAGCTCGATCGCCAGGTGGCGCTCAAAGTGCTGGCTGCGGATCTCTTCGAGAGCGACGAGGCACGACAACGCTTCGAACGAGAAGCGCGCGTTGCGGCCAAGCTCGATCACCCCAACATCACCGCGATCTACGAGATCGACGCCGTGAAGGGACGCTATTTCATCGCGATGTCGTTTTCGGACGGCGACACGCTGGCAGCCGTGCTGAAGCGAGAGAGACCGTCGATGAACGAGTCCGTGAGCATCCTGGAGCAGGCCGCCGACGGACTGGCTTACGCTCACGCTCGAGGAGTCCTGCATCGAGACATCAAGCCCGCGAACATCTACAAGTGCCGCCACGGTCCCGTGCGCATCCTCGACTTCGGCCTCGCGACCGGATGCGGCAGCACGAGCCTCACGCGTACGGGAGCCGTGCTCGGCACACCCGCCTACATCTCTCCGGAACAGCTGGAATCGCAGCCCGCCGACGTGCGTTGCGACATCTACTCGTTGGGCGTCGTGGCGTACGAGCTGTGGACGGGCGAGAGGCCGTTCCATGCTGAAAGTCTCGACCGCCTGTTCTACAAGATTTTGAACGAGGACCCGTTGGCACGGCTTGCAGGGAACGCCTCGATCCCGCGGCCCGCGGTCGACCTTCTGCGTCGGCTCCTTGCCCGCGACCCACGCGAGCGCCATCAGAACATGTCCGACGTCAAGACGGCTTTGCGGGAGATGCAAGAAGCGCTCACGACGACTGCGACCTCGGCATCGACGGCGGCACGCTTCAACAAGAAGATCGCCGTGCTTCCATTCGTGAACTCGACGCCGGCACAGGAGAACGAGTACTTCAGCGACGGAATGACGGAGGAGCTGATCCACGTTCTGGGACATGTCGAGGGGCTCGGGGTCGCGTCGCGAACCTCCGTCTTTCAGTACAAGAACGTCGCGCGAGACGTGCGCGAGATCGGGCGCATGCTGGAAGTGGACGCCATCCTCGAGGGGAGCGTGCGTCGCAGCAGCAAGTCGCTTCGGGTCACGGTGCAGCTGGTGAACCCGAAGGACGGTTGCCACCTATGGTCGGAGCGCTACGATCGCGAGATGGAGGATGTGTTCGCGATCCAGGACGACATCGCAGAGTCGATCGCCCGTGCGCTCGAGGGTCGGCTGCTCGCCGTCGATCAGGATGCTTTGAGCAGGAAACGAACGACGGACTTGCAGGCGTATGAGCACTACCTTCGCGGACGCTACTTCTGGAATCAGAGGACGGAGCAAGGCTTGCGCAAGGCGGTACGCTGCTTTCAGGATGCCGTTCGCGCCGACTCGACGTATGCACGCGCCCATGCGGGCCTGGCCGATGCGTACGTGTTGCTGGCGAATCCAGTCTACGAAATGAGCTCGTTCCGGGAGACGTGGAACAAGGCGTTTCGCGCCGCAGAACGCGCACTCCAGCTCGATCCCGAGCTCGCGGAAGCGCATGCTTCACTCGCCCAGGTCTCCCTTGCGCAATGGGACTGGAAGCAGGCGGAGCACTCCTTCAAGAAAGCCATTGCTCTCGATCCCGACTACGCGACTGCACATCATTGGTACGGTACGCACCTCGCCAACATCGGCCGTCACGCGGATGCGATCGAGCAAGTGCGAGAGGCACGACGCCTGGAACCCTACTCCATCCCGATTCGTACCGCGATGGGGTGGGCGCTTCTGTACGCGCGCCGATTCGCGGAGTCGATCGAGGAGTATCGCGGCTGTCTCGAAATGCAGCATTCCTTCCTCCCAGCCCGATCCGGCCTGGGAACCGCTCTTCTCTTCTCGGGCCAACACACCGAGGCGCTCCGCGTCTTGCAGGAACTGGTGGAGCTGTCAGGCCACAAGGCCGCCGCCCGGTGCCGCCTCGGGCACGCGTACGCAGTCTGCGGCCAAACGAGCAAGGCGGAGGAGATCCTCGAACTCGCCCGGGCGGAGCTGCGCGCGGGGAAGTGCACGCCCTACGAAGTTGCAATCGTCGAAGTCGGCCTCGGACGGCATCGCGAAGCGCTCGAGCACCTGCGGCAGGTCGTCGAGAGTCGCTACGGTGCCGCGGGTGCGCTTCGCGGCGACATCCTCTGGTCTCCGATTCGACACACGCCGGAATTCCAGCAACTGCTGACCCGAATCGGGCTGCCTCGAACCGAGCCGACGCCATAGCGCTCGATCCCGCAGGCCCCTTCGATGCTCCGGTCATTCAAGATAACGCGTTGAATCAATTCGCATTAGGTCTTGTCGAGGCGTGCCGGCAAGCTGGGAGCCGCTGTGAGGGACTTGCGAGGGCTCATGCAAAGGTGGATCATGGTCCCGTTCCCAACCCAGGGTTCTGTTTCGTCCCTCCAATGAAGGCGAGAAGGAGTCGGATATGCGAGGCGTGATTGCTCTTTGTTCGTTCCTGGTCTGCGTGATCGCCGTGCCCCTGAGCGCGCAGGAGAGTCAGGAACAGCAGCAGATGATGGAGATCTACATGAAGCTCGCGCAGCCGGGTGAGCATCATGAGCATCTCAAGCCGCTGGCCGGCAAATGGAAACAAACGAGCAAGCATCGTCAGACGCCGGAGATGGCTTGGGAGACCTGGGAGGGCGAGAGCACGGCCGAATGGATTCTGGGCGGACGCTTCCTGATGGTGGAGGTCACGGGACCGCCCATGATGGGCGCACCGGCGGATTTCGAGGGTGTCGGCATCATGGGCTACGACAACGGCGCGAAGCAGTACACGTTCGTGTGGATGGACAGCTTCGGCACGATGACGCTCATGAGCGAAGGCTCGTGCGACGGCAGCGGCAAGGTCATCACGTACGAGAGCAAGATGAAGGACCCGGCGTCCGGGATGGACCTGACCATGAGGTCGGTCTACACGATCGAGAGCGCCGACAAGTACACGATCGAGATGTACATGGCGATGCCCGGTGTCCCCGAGTTTCTGTCGATGGAGATGACGAACACGCGCATGAAGTAGTCGACCGTCCTGCGGTGGGCTGTCTGCATGCGCAACGAGGCCCGGTTGCGCCCCTGGCCGGACGCGCGATCGGGCCTCACTTGCCGCGCTCGTCATCCGACCAGGGATAGGTCAGCATCACCCGCAGCCGGCTCACCTTGTCGACGTGCGGCACCTCGTCGCCGAGGATCTCCGCGATCGCACGCTGCAGCTTCTCGAAGCGCACGCGCTCCTCGGGGTGGTCTCGCTCGAGCTGCAGAAAGGTCGCCTCCGGGCGCCTCGGCTTGCGCAGGAAGAAGCGCTTCACACGCTCGCGGATCCGGGAGCCGACCAGCCCAGTCTGCTCCAGGACCGAGAGATGGTGATAGAGGTTGTAGCGGTTCTCGCCGGTGACGCTCTCCAGCTCGGTCGTGGTGCTCTCCCCCAGGCGCAACGTCTTCAGGATGACCTGTCGCGTCGGGTGCGCCGCGGCCTTGACCGAATCAGCCGAGTAGGCACGGCTCGAGCTCGACAAGCGCCTCCCCTTCATGCCTCAGCCTCTGGAGTGGTTTTGGGAGAATCTCCGGGCGCAGCATCCACCGCCGCCCGCTTCTTGCGACGCATCCTCTCCAAGAGAACGCGTGCCAGCATGCCGCGCGACGTGTATGCCGCTTCCACCTGCCCCAGGTTCACATCGCTCAAACCGAGGGCTGCAAAGCTCTCCATCGCCTCCTCCGAGATCCCCTTCTCAAGCAGGTAGTCGGCCGACGTGCGCCGGTGGCGACGCGTCCGGGTCTCGACGCGCTGCAGGTAGAAGTGGCTGATCATGTGGTACACGCGCCCCTCGCCATGCGCGAAGGTGAGGAAGACGGGCGACTCTCCGTGCAGCTCGCGCAGCTCCTTCGAGGTCACGAGCACATCCACCTTGTCTGCGGCGAGAATCCGGATCGGATAGCTGCTGCTCTCGAGCCACCACTGCGGGTCGTCCTCCGGCCCGAGAATGGAGGCGAGGAACGGATCGTCGCGGTCGAGCACTTCGACGCGCACGACCTCGTCCTTGGTGGGCTTCTGGTTGAACTCCACGTAGCCGGGAAACGCCGGCTCGAGCACGTGCTTCAACGCCCAGTCGGTCGTGAAGAGGAATCCCCCCTCGGCCACGAAGCCAGCGAGCTTGCGCAAGCCGCGCGCGGGGACGTTTCCGGGACAGTTGACGAAAACGATCTGGTCGGGTCGCAACGCGGCACGGTTGAGCTGGTGCGGAGAAACGAGCGTGTGCGGCGTGTTCCCGAGCTTGAAGACGTCTTCGATGTGGTCGTACTGCCCGCGTGTCACGATCACGTCCGCCGATTCGATGCGTTCGAGCTCCTCTGCCGCGTCGGGCGCCGTCTGGCGCAGGCGCTCCTTGAGAAGCTCGTCCGCCACGCGATACGCCTTCTTCATGGTTTCTTTCGACATGCACTTCCCTCCCGGCCAGGCTCGGGACCGAGGCCTTTGATTGTCCACCCAATCTACTCCTCTCCAGGACGTAAGTAAATACTTACTTGCGTGCGGATGCACGCGCTCGGCGTCACTGTCCGCATCCGGACAGTCGTCGTTCGCGGGCGCACTGCCGCGGCTCGCCGTTGGGGCGTTAAATGTCCTTTCTACAGCAACTTGGTGGCGCGCACGCGGGTTGCTCTCCGAGCCCCGGAGGTGTCTCGTGGACCGACCGCTCGACCCGAAGATCCGCCAGCGCGAAGGCGCCAAACGCCTGCTCCTGGCGCTCGGCATCGTCGCGATCCTGGCCTGGCTCGTGGCGCTCGTCCCCGGCTGGGTGCGCCCCTCGGTGAAGCGCACGCGCATCCGCACCGCCCGGGTCGAACGCGGCGCGCTCGAGGCCACGCTTACCGCCACGGGCAGCGTGGTTCCCGAGTACGAGCACGTGCTCTCGAGTCCCGTCGATACGCGCCTGGTGCGCGTTCTCAAGACGGCCGGCTCGGTCGTGCAACAGGGCGAGCCGATCGTCGAGCTCGACGTGAACGAGTCGCGCCTCACGCTCGAACGCCTCGACGAACAGATCGCGCTCAAACGCAACGAGGCGGAGAGCGAGCGCATCCGGCTGACCAACAATCTCACCGACCTCGAGACGAAGATCGAGATCAAACGCCTCGAGGTGGAGAGCTTCGACCTCGATGTGGAGCGCAAGCAGAAGCTCTTCGACAAGGGCGTCATTGCCGACGACGAGCTGCGCGCGGCGCGCATGGACCTGCAGCGCTCTCGACTCGAGCTGCGCCAGCTCGAGGAGACGGTGGCGCACACCGAGCGCGCCTCCGAGGTGCAGCTCGAGAAGCTCGAGCTGGAGCGCCGCATCCTGGAGAAGGAGCACACACAGGCCGAGCGCGAGCTCGAGCTCGCCACCGCACGCTCCGACCGCGACGGTGTCCTCACCTGGGTTCTCGCCGACGAAGGCACCGCCGTCGGGCGTGGTGACGTGTTGGCACGCATCGCCGATCTGCGCTCCTTCCGCATCGAGGCGCGCATCGCCGACATGCACGGGCAGAAGTTCGAAGCGGGTGCACCGGCACGCGTGGAGGTGGGCGACGACGTTCTGGATGGCGCCGTCGCGCGCATCCTGCCCGAGGTAAAAAACGGCAGCATCACGCTCCTCGTGGACCTCGTGCAGCGCTCTCACAAGGCGCTGCGCCCGAACTTGCGCGTCGACGTCCACCTGGTCACGGCGCGCAAGGAGACGACGTTGCGCCTGCGCCGCGGGCCCTACGTGCACGTCGAGGGCAGCGACGCGCTCTTCGTCATTCGCGGCGACGAGGCGATCCGGACGCCGGTGCAGCTCGGGATCGCCAGCTTCGACCATCACGAGATCCTCGCCGGGCTCGTCGAGGGAGATGAAGTGATCGTCTCGGATATGTCGGACTACCGGCACGTGAAGGAGGTCAAGATTCGATGACGTACTCGGAGGCAGCAACAGCCACCACGGCGGTCACCGAGCCGCGCGACGCCATCATCCGGCTTGCGGGTGTGGAGAAGGTGTACCGCACCGACAAGATCGAGACGTTGGCGCTGACGAGCATCAACCTCGACGTGCGGCGCGGCGAGTTCATCTCGGTCATGGGTCCGTCGGGGTGCGGCAAGAGCACCCTGCTCAACCTGATGGGCCTGCTCGATTCGCCCACGCAGGGAAGCCTGCACGTGTGTGGCCGTGCCATCCGCGCCTACGGCGACCGGGACCTCGCGCGCATGCGCAACGAACAGATCGGCTTCATCTTCCAGGTGTTCCACCTGATCAACGACCTCAGCATCCTCGACAACGTCGAGATCCCGCTTCTTTACAGGTCGGGTGCAGGTCGCGGACGCCGGCAGGCGGCGCGCGAAGCGCTCGCGCGCGTGGGTCTCGCCTCGCGCATGCACCACTACCCGTCGCAGCTCTCGGGCGGCCAGCAGCAGCGTGCGGCCATCGCCCGCGCCATCGTCGGACGCCCGCGCATCCTCCTCGCCGACGAGCCCACCGGCAACCTCGACAGCCAGATGGGGAGCGAGATCATGGAGATCCTCGAGGCATTTCACGCCGACGGGACGACGATCGTCATGGTGACGCACGAGGCACGCCTCGCCGAGCGCACCGAGCGCATCGTCCGCCTCTTCGACGGCCGTCAGGTGAGCTGAAGGAGTGTCCATGTTCCTCCACTATGCGCGCATCGCACTCAAGGTCTTGTGGCGTCGCAAGGTCTTCACCTTCATCAGCCTCTTCGGCATCACCTTCACGCTGACGGTGCTCACGCTCGTGAGCGCCGTCATCGACAACACGCTCTCCCCCATGCCGCCCGAGACGCAGCTGCATCGCACCCTGATGGTGCAGCACGTATGGCTCGTGGGGGAGAGGATGAGAAGCACCGGAAGCGCCGGCTACGGCTTCCTCAACCGCTACGTGCGCGACCTCCCGGGTGTCGAGCGCATGGCGATCTACTCGGAGCCGGACGCAGTCGCAAGCTA
>CP070763.1:1328920-1358679 GCA_020349025.1 Candidatus Latescibacterota bacterium
AGTGGACCAGGAGCTGGAGAGGCGTGGACACGCGTTCGTCCGGTACGGCGACGACCTCAACGTGTATGTGAGGACGAAGCGCTCCGGCGAGCGAGTGATGCAGGCGTTGCGGCGTCTGTACGCGCGACTACGGCTTCGGGTCAACGAAACCAAGAGCGCAGTGGCCCGCGCCACGGAACGGAAATTCCTGGGCTTTTCCTATTGGATCGGCCCGGGACGCGAAGTGAAGCGACGCGTGGCCGCTGAGGTCCTTAAGCGTATGAAAGATCGCATCCGTGAACTGACCCGGCCAACGGTCGGATGCAGTCTGGCGCAGGTCTGCGAGAGAATCCGCGGCTATCTGCTCGGCTGGAAGGGGTACTTCCAGCTCGCGCAAACACCAAAGATCTTTCGAGAACTGGACGAGTGGATCCGTCACCGGCTCCGTGCGCTGCAACTGCGGCAGTGGAAGCGAGGGCGCGTCATTTTCCGCGAACTTCGTGCTCGCGGTATGAGCCAACTCTCCGCTGCCCAGGTAGCTGCCACCGGATGCCGCTGGTGGAGGAACTCTGCGATGGCGATCCACATCGCGCTGCCGAACAAGCTCCTCGACGAGCTGGGGCTTCCCCGACTCGCCGGATGACCTCAACCCTTCGAACCGCCCGGTGCGGACCCGCATGCCGGGTGGTGTGGCAGGGGACGGGGAGGACAAACCTTCCCGCCCCTATGCCGATCGGCCTGTTTCCCGTGCGGGTGCGCGCGGGGCCCGAGCGGGCGCTTGCGCGCACCCGAGGCCCGTTCTAGGATCTGGCGCGGAGCGTGGCGTGCTCGGTTCGAGCCAACGCAGGAACGTCTTGCACACGGGCGGGGGAGCGACATGGGTGAAATGCACGAAGTCGATTACAAAATCTTCGGCGACGACATGCAGTTCGTGGAGATCGAGCTCGATCCGCAGGAGGCGGTCGTGGCCGAGGCGGGCAGCATGATGTACATGCAGGATGGCATCGAGATGGACACCATCTTCGGAGATGGTTCCAACCAGAACAAGGGATTCCTCGGATCTCTCGTCGGTGCCGGGAAGCGCGTGCTGACGGGCGAGTCGTTGTTCATGACGGCGTTCCACAACGAAGTGAACGTGAAGCGTGTGGTTGCGTTCGCTGCGCCGATCCCCGGCAAGGTCGTGCCGGTGCCGCTTGCCTCGATCGGCGGCGAGATCATCACACAGAAGGATGCCTTTCTCGCTGCGGCGCGCGGCGTGGAGATCGGCATCGCCTTCCAGAAGAAGCTTGGTGCCGGCTTGTTCGGCGGCGAAGGCTTCATCATGCAGCGGCTCCAGGGAGATGGGATGGCCTTCGTCAACGCCTGCGGCACGTTGATCGAGCGCGATCTGGGTCCCAACGAGACGCTGCGTGTCGATACCGGATGCCTCGTGGGATTGCAGACGAGCGTCGCGTACGACGTGCAGTACGTGGGCAAGGTGAAGACCGCTCTCTTCGGCGGCGAAGGGCTCTTCTTCGTGCGGCTTCAGGGTCCGGGGCGCGTGTGGCTGCAATCGCTTCCCTTCAGCCGTTTGGCCAGCCGCATCTATGCCGCAGCCCCGCAAACGGGCGGGCGGCGTCAGGGTGAAGGTTCGATCCTCGGTTCGCTCGGTAACCTGCTGGACGGTGACGGCTGAGTCGGATGCCAGGACACGGGCTGTTCGCACTCGCCTTCGGGCCGGACCTGCCGTCTCACGGCACGCGCGTCGAGGTCGAGCTGGGTGCGGCAGCACTGCGCTTCCGCAGTGCCGAGGGCGTGCGCCACGAGGTGCAGTACGAGTCGCTGTCGAGCCATCCGGGTGGTTGGCGCGGCGATGGGCTGCAGCTCGAGTGGAGCGTTGCGGCGGGCACCTATCTTCTCTCGTTCACGGAGGCGGCTGCGGCGGATCGGCTCGAAGCCACCGCGCCGCGGGCCCTGCAATCCCGGTTGCACATCTGGCGCCGCGAGCAGGTGCGTGCGCGCGGACGATTGCGCCGCGGCTTGCTCGTCGCGGCCGCACTCGTCAGCGCTCCGTTTCTCATCGTCGGCTGGCTGCTCCTGAACGGCGAGCGTATCGCCGCACTCGCCGTGCGACGCATCCCGGTGGAGTGGGAGGTGGAGCTGGGGCAGCAGATTGCTGCGGGAGTGTGGAGCGAGGAGCGGGAGCATCCAGCCGGAGCCGCAACTGCGGCGCTCGCATCGATTTGCCGGCAGCTGCTCGATCAGGTCGAGACCCCCTTTCCGATCCACTGTCACCTGGTCGAGAACGATGCTGCGAACGCCTTCGCCGTTCCGGGTGGGACGATCGTCGTCTGGACCGGGCTCGTCCGCAGCAGCGAACGCGCCGAGGAGCTGGCGGGTGTCGTGGCGCACGAGATCCAGCACGTCGTGCAGCGCCACAGCATGACGGCGCTGGTGCGCGCGATGGGTTTGCGTGCGGCCTTGACGCTTCTCTTCGACAGCTCCGGTGCGCTCGGCAACCTCGTCGCAGAGATGGCGGCGTCGATGGGCGAGCTGCGCTTCTCACGCACGCAGGAACGCGAAGCGGACGCCGAGGCGCTGCGCATGCTGCGCGCCGCGGGAATCGACCCGCGCGGCCTCGGCGATTTCTTCGCCCGGTTGGCCGTGACGACGCGCGAGCCGCCGCCGTTCCTGTCGACGCACCCCTCCAGTCGCGAGCGTGCATCGCGCATCGCGGCGGAGTCGGGAAGCTTCCGCGCGCTGTCGATCGATTGGGGCGCCGTCCAAGCCGACCTCGAGCCTGCGCCCGCGCCGGTCGCACCGTGAGTGCAGCGACGCCCGTGATAGAATCGTCGTCGCCGAGGGGGGGATGAAGCATGCCGACGTACGAATACGAATGCGACAAGGGCCATCGTTTCGAGCTCTTCCAGTCGATGAAGGAGGACGCGATCTCCGAATGCGTGGAGTGTGGCGCCAAGGCGAGACGTCTCATCGGCCCGGGGGCCGGTTTTCTCTTTCGCGGTGACGGCTTCTACATCACCGACTACCGCTCGAAGGAGTACAAGCAGAAGGCGAAGGACGACGGTGGCAAAGTGGAGAAGAAGAGCGACGTCTCGAAGAGCGACTCCGGCTCGAAGTCGAAAGAGACGAAATCGGGCGGTACGAAGGGGGGATCCGGAGGCACGAAGGACAGCGGCTCGTCGTGAGCCGGCGAACCACTTCTACCTTCCACGCAGCGACAGAAACTCCGGCAGGATGGTCACGATCGAGGCCACGAAACCGAACAACGTCAGAAGCAGCAGCGCCAGCGCCAGAACCTGCATGCCTCTTCCCTCCGGTCGCTCCCGCATTCCGTGGATCCGCTGCCCGAACAGGTACCCACTCGCGAATCCGCCCAGGTGGGCCCAGTTGTTGACGCCGCGCATGAACAGGCCGAGCGCGAAGAGCAACACGGCCCATGAGATGAACTGCTGTGTCATCACGTCACCAGCTCCGCCGCGCCGCCGGCGAAACGCGATCATCGCGCCCAGAAGCCCAAAGACGGAGCCGGAAGCGCCGATCGAGGGGTAAGGGCTCAGCAGGCTCGAGAGCGCGAAGCCCGCCGCTCCCGAAAGGCTGAAGAGAACGAAGAAGCGTGCCGGTCCCAGCTCCTCCTCGGCGAAGGCTCCAAGCTGGCGGATCCAGAGAAGGTTGAAGAAGATGTGCAAGAGCCCACCATGCAGGTAGATCGCAGTCAACAGCGTCCACCAATGCCCGATCTGCAGCAGCCCACGCCCGGTCATCCCCAGGAGGATGAGCGCGTTGTGACCGGGTGAGAGAATGCCGAACGGAAAGCCGCCGGCATCGAAGGCGGAGCGCAGGTCGAGTCCCAGGCTCACGATGTACAGCACGATGCACGTCATCGTGATCAGCGGCACGAGCTCGAGCCGGTTCCCGAACAGCCGCTGCAGGCGAGGGCCGAAGCCCCAGAGGCCTGGCCGCATGGTGCCGCAATAGGGGCAACGCGGCTCGTCGTCACTGATGAGCTTGCGACAGCTCGGGCAGAGCATGGAACCCATCGCCAACCTCCCGGCCCGATTGTAGCGTGTGACGCCCACAAGAGCCCGTGCTTCTCGGGGTGCGGTATCTTTCTCTGGCACGCGCGGCCACGCTGGCTATGCTGCATCGGTGCCGCGGCTCCTGGCGAGCGGGCGCCGGCGTGGCACGGGGGAGGGCGGCGGTGGCGACGGCCACACCGAACGCGACGTCGAGGATGGAGTACCGCCGCGCGGTCCAGCGCGTTCTCTGGATCACGCTGGTGCTGAACATCGGCGTGTCGCTGGCCAAGCTGGTCGTCGGCCTAGCCACCAACAGCCTCTCGCTCCTGGGCGACTCGATCCACTCCGCCATCGACTCCGCCAACAACGTCGTCGGCCTCGTGGCCGTCGCGATCGCGACTCGCGACGCCGACCCGGGGCACCCGTACGGGCACCACAAGTTCGAGACGCTGGCCGCGTTCGTGCTTGCCGGCCTGCTCTTCATCACCTGCTTCAACCTGGCCATCGAGGCCGTCAAGCGCCTTGCGGGTGCGCGCGAGTCGGTCCCGGAGGCGACGGCGGTTGCCTTCGCGGTCGTTCTGGCGACGCTCCTGATCAACGTGGGTGTGAGTCGTTACGAGGTCCGTCGCGGTCGCGAGCTCGGGAGCGAGTTCCTGCTCGCAGATGCCGCACACACACGCAGTGACGTCCTGGTGACGCTCACCGTACTCGCCAGCCTGATCTTCGTCCGCTTGGGGCTCCCACGCGTCGACGCGGCGCTGTCGCTCGTGATCGCCGGCCTCATCGGTTTCATCGGCTACCAGGTGTTCCAGCGAACGGTGCCGATCCTCCTCGACGCTTCCGCTTTGGACGAGAGACATGTGATCAGGGTCACGGAGGCGGTGCCGGGTGTGTTGAACACGCACGCGATCCGCTCGCGGCGCGCGGGCGACCTAGTTTTCGTCGACCTGCACATCGTCGTCGACCCGGAAACCGACAGCGAGACGGCTCACGCCGTCACCGAGGCCGTGGAGCAGGCGTTGGAAGAGGAGTTTGGTTCCACGAGCGCCACGGTCCACGTGGAGACGTCGCGTCATTGTGGCGCCTGACGGACGCCTCCACGTGGTGGCACTGTGGGCTCAGCACGGGAAGCCGTCGGGCCCCGACATGTGCAGGCTGCCGCAGCCCAGCTCGCGCAGCCACTCCGCCCCCGCGTCGAGAGCCTTGAGGTCGGCTTCCAGGAGATGTTTGCGCTTCACCGTGTGCTTCAAGCCCTCCCGCGCTGCATCCAGCGACAGCAGCTCGGTGTACTCGAGATAGGCGCCCAGCATCACCATGTTGGCCAGAAGGGTCGAGCCCAGCTCGTCAGCGATCCTCGTAGCGGGAACCGCGAGTGCCTCCACATCGTCTCGAGCGGGGACTTGTGAGATGAGAGAGGCATTGAAGAGGATCAGACCGCCGGGCTCGACCTCGTCCTGGAAGCGCTCGAGCGACGGGCCGTTCATGGCCATCAGAACCGTGGGGCGCGACACCAACGGCGAACCGATGCGCGCGTCGGAGATGTTGACGTGACAGTGCGCGGTGCCGCCGCGCATCTCCGGGCCGTACGACGGGATCCAGGACACATGCATGCCGGAACGCAGGCCGCTCTCGGTGAGGACGAGTCCCAGAAGCAGGATGCCCTGGCCGCCGAACCCCGCGATCTTCATGCGCGGGTTGCGGTAGACGGCCGGCGTCCGCGGTAACGAGACGAAGGCCGACTGTTCATCCTCCAGCCCCAGCAGCTCGGCCACCGCTTCGGCGGGAGCGAGCTCGGGCGCCGGCACCACGACGGGCTCCTCCTTGCGGTCGCGAAACACGCCGAGCGGGAAGACTTGCGTCATCTCGTCGAGAACCCATTTCGTGGCGTCCACCGGATCCATGCGCCACGTCGTGGGGCAGGGCGACAGCACCTCCACGAGGGAGAAGCCGCGCCCCTCCACCTGGTAGCGCAGCGCCTTCTTGACCGCCTTGAGCGTCTTGGCGTTGTGCTTCGGATCACCAAGCGCTGTGCGCTCGATATACGCGGGGCCTTCGAGCGTGGCGAGCAGCTCGGCAACGTGGATGGGGCCTCCCTCGTTCCCGACGGAGCGCCCGTACGGCGACGTCGACGTTTTCTGCCCCACGAGCGTCGTCGGCGCCATCTGGCCACCCGTCATGCCGTAGATGGCGTTGTTGACGAAGAACACCGTGATGTGCTCGCCGCGGTTGGCCGCGTGCAGGATTTCGTCGCCGCCGATCGCGGCGAGGTCGCCGTCCCCCTGGTACGACATCACGATCGAGCCGGGAAGCGAGCGTTTCAAGCCGGTGGCCACCGCGGGCGCGCGTCCATGCGGTGCCTGCACGTTGCCGACGTCGAAGTAGTAGTACGCGAACACAGAGCAGCCGACGGGGCTCACGAGCACGGTGCGATCGCGGATTCCGAGCTCATCCACGGTTTCGGCGATGTACTTGTGCAGGTTCCCGTGTCCGCAGCCAGGGCAGTAGTGCGTCACGCTCGGGTCGTCCCCTTTGCGCTCGAAGCGGTCGTAGAAGCTCTGCGGCCGCGCGTACTCAAGCCGTGCCATGGCTCGTCACCTCCAGCTGCGATTGCAGGTGCTCGAGAAGCTCTTCCGACGAGGGCAGGATTCCGCCCATGCGGCTGTAGTGCGTCGTGGGACGCCTGCCGTTGAGAACGAGCTGGACGTCGCGCACCATCTGGCCGTTCGAGAGCTCGACGACGTGGAAGGTGCGTGTCTGCTCCACCAGACCTTCGAGCGCGCGCTCCGGATAGGGCCAGAGTGAGATCGGGCGCAGCAAGCCGACGCGGATCCCGGCCTCGCGCGCGAGGTCGACCGTGGACTGCAGGATGCGAGCGACGATCCCATAGGCGATGAAGATCTCTTCGGCGTCCTCTACCCGGTACGTCTCGAAGCGCTGCTCCGCGTCGTGCGCCTTGTCGTACTTCGCCTCGAGATCGCGGTTGTGTTTCTCGAGCTTGGCGGGGTCGAGGATGATCGACGAGATCAGATTCTTGCGCGTTTCCGCGTTCGCTTCCACGGCCCAAGGCTTCGTTGGCAGCTCCTGTACGGCCGGCGGGAACACGACCGGTTCCACCATCTGGCCGATGGCACCGTCCGTGAGCACGAAGACGGGATTGCGGTACTTGTCGGCAAGCTCGAACGCCAGAATCGTGAGATCGCACATCTCCTGCACCGACGCGGGCGCGAGTACGAGCGTGCGGTAGTTCCCGTGGCCGCCGCCCCAAACGACCTGGTGGTAATCGCCCTGATCGGGAGCGATGTTACCGAGGCCCGGCCCGCCGCGCATGATGTCGACAACCACGCACGGAAGCTGCGCCCCCGCCATGTAGGAGAGGCACTCCTGCATGAGCGAGATTCCCGGGCCGGACGATCCGGTCATCGAGCGCAGGCCTGCCGAGGCGGCGCCGTACACCATGTTGATGGCGGAGACCTCGCTCTCCGCCTGAATGAACGTGCCACCCACCTTCGGGAAGTCCCGCGCTGCGGTCTCTGCGATCTCGCTCGCTGGAGTGATCGGGTAGCCGAAGTAGGCACGGCATCCGGCCAGCAGGGCTCCCTCTACGGCGGCTTCGTTCCCCTTCACCAGCTGTGTCATGAGCGCGCCCCCTCGGTTTCCGACGTCGATGCGGGCGTCGAGGCGCCTTCTTCCCCGCTTCCGTTGCCGTCCGCTTTCGCTTGCTTCAGCTGCTGCTGTCTCTGCACGTGCAATGCTCCCGGTTCCGGGCACGCGTAGAAGCAAACGCCGCAACCGGTGCAGGAGCAGCCATCGACGAACTCGACCGGGTGGTAGCCGAGTCGATTCAGGCGCGAGGAGGCGATCTGCAGTCCGTGGACCGGGCATGCGTGCACGCAGAGCGCACACCCCTTGCACTCGTCCGCGTGGATGTGAACCAGTCCCCGTGGTCCTCGCGGCCGTTGTTTGTCGGGCATCTTCTGGACCCCCTGCAGAGGAGGTGACTGTCGTGTGCTGCGCGCACGGCGCGCGCTGCGTCCAAGCTGTAAGGAAGCGCTCGAGAGCCGGCAGGGCGCTGCAATACCTCAGTGCGTGTGGATCACACTCAGAAGCCCCCTGCTACGATGGTCGTGCACTCGCGTTCCCATACTGACGATCTGCTGAACGAGGAAAGCAGTCAACTGTAGCCTCGCGCCCGCGTTTCCGGACTTTGTAGGCCTGGTAAGTACTCTGATTCAGAACGCCAACAACCCCTGCAGGTAGCCCCAGTAGACCGTATCGCCGCTTCCCGTCTCCTTGAGCGTGTCTCCCGGAGTGAAGACGCCACCGCCGAGCTCGAGCCGCGTCTTGCTGGCGACGAGCCACGAGACGGTGGCATCGACCTCGGTGCCGAGATAGGAGCGTGCTTCCTTGGCGCCGAACTCCTCCAAGTCCTCGAACTGTCGCGCGGGCTTGTCGACCGAGAACACGTGGACGACGGCTTGTGCGCGCAGGCCGCGCGGGCCCGAGATGCCGATGCGCCCGTACGGGTCGACGAGGCCGGCGGCGCCGGCGAGGAATGGCGCCACGTCCATCAGGCCGTAGAACTTGTGGCCGGTGTGAAAGATGCGCGCGATGCTGAAGAGCTCGTTCTTGCCATCCCCCTTGACGGCGTCGCCGGAAAGGAAATCGAACCCGACGCCGAGCGTGGGCTTGAGCCGCTCCGCGACGCGCACGTGCACCTGCGCGGAGAACAGAAACGACCTCAAGTCCGCGGAGGTGAGCGGCGTCACGCCCCTCTCGAAGCGCTTCCCGAACATGTAGGCGAACTCCTGGTCGAACCTCCAGCGCCCAAACGTCCCGGCCACGTGCTCGCCCAGCGTCGTCTCGTAGATTCCGGGAGTGATCACGGCAGCCGCAGGCGAATCGTTGAGCAGTGTATCCCAGACGACCGTCTGTGGATCGGTGTCCCGGTACATCCCGTAGGCGTCCACGTGGAGTGTCATGTCGGGGATGTCGAAACGGTTGTGCGCCACGAAGACGTCGTCGTTTCCGGCCAGCAGACCGCGCAAGACGGGCTGGTCCCGACCCGTGACCAGCGACTGGCTCTGGCCTGACTGCAGGACGCGCGCCGCGTCCAGATCGAGCGTCCAGATGCTGCGCCTCACCTCCACCTTGAGCGCGTCGAAAGCACGCGCCGGATTGGCCCACTCGAGGCCACCGATGATGCGCTCGATCCCGTAGGAGAGCTTCTGACGCCCGCCGCGAACGCGCAGAGATGTCTTGTCGAATCGGTGCCGCACCTCGCCCCACGCCTGATGGACGTCCAGGTTACGCAGGAGCGACAGCGTTCCGGTCGCACCCCACGTGCGCGCATCCTGAGCCAAGATGTAGGCGGTCACGTCGGGTGAGACGCGCGCCCTCAGGCCGAAGCGGGCGCGCTGCAGAACGACGTGTCGCGTGTCCGTCCTGAGCAGGCGCCCCTGTGTGAGAGCGCTGCCGCGATCGAAGTTCCACGCCTCGAGACGCAGGCGCACCTGGCCGTCGACATCGATCTCCGTGTCCGCGGCGACTGGGGTCGAGCCGACTAGGGAGCTCGTCAGCGTGAAGGCTGCAACAGCCACGAGAATCCACGCGCGCATGGGCATACCTCCAGGGAGCCGGCAACGAGCCGGGGATTGAAGCGGTTGCGATCTGGTGCACCCCTACGAGGCGTACTCGGCGAGGAGGGGAGCGTGCACGGAGGTGCGTAGCTTCCAGAGGGCGCGGTCTCGAAGCTGGCGCACGCGTTCGCGGGTCACGCCGTAGTCCTCGCCGATGCTCTGGAGAGACTCCGGGTCGAGCCCTCCAAGGCCGAAGTAGCGACGCAGGATGTCCGCCTCGCGGGGGTGCAAGACGTTGAGGGCCGACTCGATGTCGTGGGTTCGAAGCGTTTCGATGAGCCAGTCCTCGGTGGAGCTGGACGGATCTTCGAGCGTGTCCACCTCGAAGTCGGAATCTTCCCCCTCGGCCGGTTCGTCCAGGGAGAAGTGATGTGTCGGAAGGTTCAGGAGCGCCTTGACCTGTTCGGCTGTCAGCTTCAGGCGCGCCGCAAGTTGATCGACGCCGGGCACGCAGCCGCACTCCTGCATGAGGCGCTCGGTTTCGCGAGCCAGACGTGCGAGCCCCTGCACCTTCCCCGCCGGAATGCGTACGACGCGGCTCTGGTCAGTCAGATAGGAGAGGATGCTTTGACGGATCCACCAGACCGCGTAGGAGATGAGACGAAAGCCACGCGAGGGGTCGAAGCGTGTTGTGGCCCGCATGAGGCCGATGTTTCCCTCGTTGATGAGATCTTCGAGCGGCACCCCGTGTCGCGCGTACTGGCGCGCCACCGTCACGACGAAGCGCAGGTTGCGCCGTACCAGCTCCTTTTGTGCTGCCCCGTCGCCGCGCTGCGAGCGTGTTGCAAGCTCACGTTCTTCCTCGGGTGTCAATACGGGTATGTTTTCGATCTCGTGCAGGTAGCGTGACAAGGCACCACGTTGTGTGGTCGATCGCTGGAGCAAGGCTTGTGTACCCTTCGTCTCGCTTGGCTTTCCCATCCTCAATGAGCTCCCGGTGCGACGTGGTCCAGAGAATCGTTTCCCTTCATGAGAAGCGATTCGTGGTTCGAGCGTGGCGCCGCGAGGGCTCCCAAGGTGACCGTTCGGAAGACGTCCTCCAGGTTCTTCTCGGCCGTGGCGAAAACATCGCGCAGATTGCAGTCGGGGCTGAGGCCACAGTCCCCTTTTCCCGCGCAGTCGTGCACCACGAACGGACCGTCGATGAGATGGATGATCTCGAGCACCGACACCTGGTCCGGCGACTTGCGCAGCCGGAAGCCTCCATGGTGTCCCTTCATGGACAGGAGAAGCTCCCCCTTGACCAGGTGCTGCAGAATCCGGCTGAGAAGAAACGGTGGCGTACGCATCTCGTTGGCGATCTCGTTCGCGGGGACGTAGCGAGGGCTGTCGAGCCGTGCCAGATAAACCATGGCTCGAAGTGCGTAGTCGGCACTGCGAGAGACGATCATGTTGCGCCCTCCAAGTTCGTTCGCTCGGCGAGCCGCCCTCTCGATTCCACGGCTCGCAAGGAGCAGGGGGAACACACCCGCATCCCAGGTCGATAAAGCCAGGAACATGCCGGATTTATGGGCTCCGTGGACTATCGCAAGTCCTTGTGTCTTCTAAGATTGAGTACCCGGCGTCAGCGCCCGCAAACCCCCTTTCCTGTCTCCAAACGACCCACTGGAGCCTGTGGAGGCAGGTGTGACCGATGTGGCCAACGGACCCAAAGCGTCTGTTGACTGCCAGGTCGATCGGGCCGGGCTCGTGGCGACCCGGGCGGGGGCGAGATGGGGACCTTGACTCCATTTTTGCAGCCACCGAGCTTTCGAGAGGGAACGAAGGGAAGAGGTCATGAAGGTCGACGATCCTATTGAGCTCCTGAAGCGTGAGCACGACTCCACCCTGGAGCGGGTCGACCGCATGGAGCTCGCAGTCGCGGATCTGAATGGTGCGCGTCAGAAGGAGGCTCTCGAACTTCTCAAGAACGGACTGCAGTTCCTCGAAAACGAAGTGCGCGCTCACGGTGCGCTGGAAGAAGAGGTCCTGTACCCGGCCCTGGGGCGACACGTCCCGAAGCAGACGATCGACGTCATGCTGGACGAGCACAAGGAGCTGTGGTGGGAGATGGACCTGCTTGGCAACGCGTTGAGTCGTCAGAACGCGCCCATCAACGAGGTGCGGTGGCACGCGACCGCGCTGATCGATCTCCTGCGCCGCCACATCGACAAAGAGAACAACGTGATCTTTCTGATGACGGCACAAATGCTCTCCGAGGAGGAGTATCGAGATCTCACGGCCGCGCTGACGCGACTCCACCAAGGACGCCGAGAGGACAGCCACTCGTGACCCTCTCGTGAGCCGGCGGCAGGCGCGCCGTACGGCCGTTTCTTTCTTGCCTACAAGGGGTTTCGGCGATCCGACCGGTCCTGTAACATGACCGCGGAGAGACGCCCGTACGCCCCGGTAGGTCTGGATGCCCCTCTATTTCCACCTTCTCAGCGACAAGGAGGTCGATCGCCTCAAGGTCGTCCTGCGCGTCGTTCAGGAGAATCGGGAGGGTGTTCTCGACCACTGGTACGAGCTCTACACGCTGCACTTCGCTCACGAACGCACCTTCTCGCAGGCCGAGTTCAAGGAGTTCTTCGGCGCCGATCTGGACGCCGTCACCCGGACGCTCCTCGACCACGACATCGTCGCGCTCGCCCGCAGCGTGCGCGAGGTGGGGGAGCAGCTCCTGGAGCGCGGTGTGCCCTTCGAAGAGATCATCGCGTCGATGCACCTCTTCGAGGAGAGCTGCGGCATCTTCTTCCGGCGCAACCTGTCGGTGCTCGCCAAGGGGCCCGACATCATGCTCATCTTCGACAAGCTCTCCCACGTGCGCATGATCATTCTGGCCGAGGTCTACTTCGGCGCGTACCGCGCCCTGCAGGAGACGCGGACACGTGCCCTGGAGCAGGATCTCCAACGTTTGGATCCTGAAGCCACGCAGCGTCAGAGCTTCCACGGGCTGGTCGGGGCGAGCCCGGCCATGCGCAGGCTGTACGAGCGCATCCAGGCCGCGGCCCCGACGGGTGCGTCGATCCTCATCGCCGGCGAGAGCGGCACCGGCAAGGAGGTGCTGGCGCGCGCCATCCACGAGGTCGGTGCACCCGCGACCGCACCCTTCATCGCGCTCAACTGTGCCGCGCTGCCGCGCGAGCTCATCGAGAGCGAGCTCTTCGGACACCGCAAGGGGGCCTTCAGCGGCGCCACCGGGGAGTATCTGGGGCTGGTGCGTGCGGCAGAGGGGGGCACGCTCTTCCTCGACGAGATCACCGAGATGCCCTCGGAAACTCAGGCGAAGCTGCTGCGCGCTCTGCAGGAGCGCACCGTCCGCCCGGTGGGCTCGACTAGCGAGATCCCCGTCGACGTACGCTTCATTGCCTCCACCAACCGCCCCGTGCGCGAGGCGGTCGCGGAGGGACGGATGCGCGAGGATCTCTACTACAGGTTGAAAGTGCACACGCTGGAGCTGCCCCCTCTACGCGAGCGTCCAGAGGACGTCGCGCTCTTCGTCGAGCACTTCATCCAACTCTTCAACCAGCGCTACCCGCGCGAGGTGAAGGGGGTGGAGGAGGCCGCCTTGCAAGCGTTGACGCGCTACGACTGGCCGGGGACCGTCCGCGAGCTGATGAACGCAATCGAAGTGGCGTTCGCCTACGGTCGTACGGACCACATCCGGCTCGAGGATCTTCCTTCGGAGATCTCCGGGCGCAAGGAGCTCGTGCAGCCCGGGGTGGACAATGGTGGCAGCGTCTTCGACGCGCTTTCGCCCATCCCGACGTTCGAGGAGTCGGAACGCATCCTTCTCGAACGCGCTCTCGACGCCACCAACGGCAACAAGCTACGCGCGGCGAAGATGCTGGGCATCTCGCGCAAGCAGCTTTACGCCAAGATCAAGAAGTACTCGATCGAGCTCGCCGAAGAGTGATGCCGCGGCCTCGCCTTCAATATGAAGCGAGGGAATGGCGGATCTTCTTGATCGCGGCGCGGTAGTCGAACCCCTCGTATGTGGGACTCTCTTCGTTGTGGCAGCGCTTGCAGAGCGTGGGCCCGGGCTCGACCAAACCCATCTCTTGTGCCTTCGAGCTCATGATCATGTGCTCGATCTTGGAGTAGAACTCACCGGGTCCGTGACACGACTCGCACTGCACGCCGTCGGTGCTGTCGAAGCTCTTGGCGAAGCGTCCCTTGGAAAGACCTGCGCCGGTCGTGTGGCAACGTAAGCATTCGCTCGCGTTCTGTGCATCCAGCACGCCCGCTTCTTTGGCGATCGCCGCCGCTGCCTCCGTTCCCAAGACCTCCCAGGTCTTTCCATGTGGGCCATTGCGCCACGCTTCGACCTGTTTGCCGGTTGCGTCGGAGTTGTGACACTTTGCGCATGTGGACACACCGACGAACCGGGGCAGCTTCTCTTCGTCGTTTGCGGCCAGGGGGGAGAGCGCGCTTGCCAGAAGCGCGGCAGCCGCAACAACAAGGCTCGAGCGAAGGTTGCAGAACCTCATGGGTGCACCCCCTGAGCTCGGTTCGGCCGATTCGTTTCCTGCACCCGGATTCTGCAGGCGGAGGGGAAGAGATCAAACTCCTTTTGGGAGCTGCAATGTCTCCCGTGGAGTCAGCCGTTGGCGTCGCGTCCGCGCATGGAGTGTGCCTTCCGGAGCCAGTCGCGGGCCGGGCTCGCCACCGGCCGCACAGCGTGCGCTCCAAGTGCATTCTCGACAAGCGCTTGCCATCACGCGATCGGCGGCACGCGGTTCGCATGCGGGGTGCGAACGATGCACGACGTTTTCGGCCGCGACCGTCCGGTCCGCGGCATCGTGTGTCCCCGGCACTCAGTTATGGAAGGCAAACCATGGGTCGGCGCTTCATTACCGTCGAAGGCAACGAAGCGGCATCTCGCGTGGCTTACAGCGTCAGTGAGGTGTGCGCCATCTACCCGATCACGCCCTCGTCGCCGATGGGAGAGGCGGCCGACGCGTGGTCTGCAGGCGACAAACCGAACATCTGGGGCGGTGTTCCAGAAGTCGTCGAGATGCAAAGCGAGGCGGGTGCTGCCGGTGCGATCCACGGCGCCCTGCAAAGTGGTGCGCTGGCGACGACCTTCACGTCGTCGCAGGGCCTGCTGCTCATGATCCCGAACATGTACAAGATCGCCGGCGAGCTGACGCCCACGGTCTTCCACGTGGCGGCTCGGTCGGTGGCCACGCACGCGCTGTCCATCTTCGGCGACCACAGCGACGTGATGGCAGCGAGAGCGACCGGATTCGCGCTGCTCGCATCCGGCAGCGTCCAGGAGGTGAACGACTTCGCGCTGATCGCGCACGCGGCAACGCTCGAGTCGCGGGTTCCCTTCCTCCACTTCTTCGATGGCTTCCGCACCTCGCACGAGGTCATGAAGATCGAGGACCTGGACGACACGACGATGCGTGCCGTGATCGACGATCGCTTCGTGCACGAGCACCGCAACCGCGCTCTCTCGCCAGAGCACCCGGTCGTGCGTGGAACTGCGCAGAACCCGGACGTTTTCTTCCAATCACGCGAAGCCTCGAACCGTTGGTACGTGGGATGTCCCGAAGTCGTCCAGCGAGTGATGGATCGTTTCGCGGAGCACACCGGTCGCGCCTACCACCTGTTCGACTACACCGGCGCCGCCGACGCCGAGCGTGTGGTGGTGATGATGGCGAGTGGCGCCGAGACGGCACACGAGTGCGTCGAGGCGCTCTGCGCTCGCGGAGAAAAAGTCG
Source organism: Candidatus Latescibacterota bacterium (assembly GCA_020349025.1). Taxonomy (GTDB): domain Bacteria; phylum Krumholzibacteriota; class Krumholzibacteriia. Next base: position 1,344,260 of record CP070763.1, read on the forward strand.
GACTCCTGCGCGTGCGTTTGTTTCGTCCCTTCTCGATCGGCGACTTCGTCCGCGCGTTGCCAGCCAGCGTGCGTTCCCTCGCCGTGCTCGATCGCACGAAGGAGCCGGGAGCGATCGGCGAGCCACTCTACCTCGACGTGGTCACGGCGATCTCGGAAACGATGGCCGGAGAGGGGGCGCCCTGGGCGCAGGCACCACGTGTCGTCGGTGGGCGTTACGGCCTCTCCAGCAAGGAGTTCACCCCCGCGATGATGAAGGGGGTTTTCGACCAGCTTGCGGCGAAGACGCCGCGAAACCACTTCACGGTCGGCATCCAGGACGACGTCACGCACACCAGCATCGAGTACGACCCGGCATTCTCGACCGAGTCGAAGGATGTCTTCCGTGGCCTCTTCTACGGGCTCGGGAGCGACGGCACGGTCGGCGCAAACAAGAACTCGATCAAAATCATCGGTGAAGAGACCTCTTTCAACGCGCAGGGGTACTTCGTCTACGACAGCAAGAAGGCGGGTTCGATCACCGTGAGCCACCTGCGTTTCGGTGAGGCACCCATTCGCTCCACCTATCTCATCGAGAAGGCGAACTTCGTGGCGTGTCACCATCCGATGTTCGTGCACGGGCAGGACATTCTCGAGCACGTTCTCGATGGCGGCGTCTTCCTGCTCAACTCGCCCGCGGCCTCGGAGGAGGTCTGGGATACGCTGCCGCGACGCGCGCAGGAGCAGATCATCCGCAAGAAGCTGCGCTTCTGGAGCATCGACGCCTTCCGGGTGGCGCACGAGGCGGGCATGGGGGGTCGCATCAACACGATCATGCAGACCTGTTTCTTTGCGATCAGCGGCGTGCTGCCTCGCGATGAAGCCATCGCGCACATCAAGAACTCGATCGAGAAGACGTACGGCAAGAAGGGAAAAGCGATCGTCGACATGAACTTCGCGGCCGTGGACCGGACGCTGGCGGCGTTGCACGAGGTGTCCGTTCCCGACGCAGTCACCTCGAAGGCGGAGATCGGCTTCGCCATCGACGCGCGCGCGCCCGAGTTCGTCCGCGAGGTGACGTCGAAGATCATCGACGGACCGGGCGACCTGCTGCCGGTGAGCGCTTTCCCGTGTGACGGCACCTACCCCGCGGGCTCGTCGCGGTGGGAGACGCGGAACATCGCCCACGAGATCCCGATTTGGGAGCCGGACATCTGCATCCAATGCGGCAAGTGCGCCATCGTCTGCCCGCACGCGGCGATCCGCTCCAAGGTGTACGAACCCGCTCTACTGACCGAGGCGCCGGAGAGCTTCCAATCGAGCCCCGTGCGTGGTCGCGATTTCCAGGAGCTCGGGCGGGACTGGCGCTATACCATCCAGGTGGCCCCGGAGGATTGCACGGGGTGCGGCATCTGCGTCGAGGTGTGTCCGGCCAAGAGCAAGGAGCTGGTGCGACACAAGGCCATCAACATGGAGCCGAAGTCGGAGCACGTGCCGCGGGAGATCGACAAGTTCGAATACTTCCTGGGGATCCCCGAAGTCGATCGCAGCCAGGTGAAAACGAGCAGCGTGCGTGGCAGCCAGCTGCTGGAGCCGCTCTTCGAGTTCAGCGGCGCCTGCGTCGGCTGCGGCGAGACGCCGTACGTCAAGCTGATGAGCCAGCTCTTCGGCGATCGCGCGCTGGTGGCCAACGCCACCGGTTGTTCGTCGATCTACGGCGGCAACCTGCCGACCACGCCGTGGTCCGCCAACGCGGAGGGGCGCGGCCCCGCATGGTCGAACTCCCTCTTCGAGGACAACGCCGAGTTCGGACTCGGATTCCGCATCACGCTCGACACACACACGCAGATGGCCGGTGCGCTTCTGGAGAAGCTGCGCGATCAGGTCGGCGTCGAGCTGGCGGAGGCGATCCTGCAAGCCGACCAGAGCGACGAAGCGGGAATCGTGCAGCAACGCGAGCGTGTGGTCGCTCTGAAGCAGAAGCTCGACAGCTTGCAGGGCCACGAGGTCGAGCAGCTGCGGACGCTCGCCGACGCATTCGTGAAGAAGAGCGTTTGGATCGTTGGCGGCGACGGGTGGGCGTACGACATCGGCTTCGGCGGTTTGGATCACGTGCTCGCGAGCGGGCGCGACGTCAACCTGCTCGTTCTCGATACCGAGGTCTACAGCAATACGGGTGGACAGATGAGCAAGAGCACGCCGCGCGCCGCCGTGGCGAAGTTCGCCTCTGCCGGGAAGGCGCAGCCGAAGAAGGACCTGGGCTTGATCGCGATGACCTACGGCAACGTCTACGTCGCGCGCATCGCAATGGGTGCCAACGACGCCCACACGGTGCGGGCGTTCCTGGAGGCGGAATCGTTTCCCGGACCGTCGCTCCTCCTCGCATACAGCCACTGCATCGCACATGGGATCCACATGCGCACGGCAATGAACAACCAGAAGCTCGCGGTGCAGAGCGGACACTGGCCGCTGTTCCGCTTCGATCCACGCCGGGCGCAGGAGGGCAAGAACCCGCTGAACCTCGACAGCAAGGCGCCCAGCATCACGCTCGAGCAGTACGCCTACGGCGAGACGCGCTACAAGATGCTGCGCAAGGCGATGCCGGATCGGGCACGCAGACTCCTGCGCGAGGCGCAGGCGGATGTCAGCGGTCGCTGGAATCTCTACGAGCAGCTCGCAGGTCTCTCTGCCGCGAGTTCAGGGCAAGATGCCTCGGCAGCACGCGAGGAGGGGAACGCATGATCGATCTCTCGACCACCTATCTCGGGATCACGTTGCGCAACCCGCTGGTCCCAGCGGCCTCACCCCTGTCACGCGATCTCGACACGCCACGGCGTCTCGAGGAGAACGGTGCCGCGGCGATCGTCATGCAGTCGCTCTTCGAAGAGGAGATCGTGCACGACCAGCACGAGCTGCACTGGCACACCGAGCTCGGCACGGAGAGCTTTGCCGAATCGTTGAGCTACCTGCCGGAGCACGACAGCTACGAGATGTTCGGCGAGGACTACCTGGAGCGTCTCTATCAGCTCAAGAAGGCTCTCGAGATTCCGGTCATTGCCAGCCTCAACGGCGCCACGACGGGCGGCTGGACGCGCTTTGCCGAGATGTTCCAGGAGGCGGGTGCGGACGCCATCGAGCTCAACATCTACTTCCTGGCCACCGAAGCCAAGCAGACGTCTCAGGAGGTCGAGCAGCGCTACGTCGACATCCTCACCGCCGTACGCGAGTCGGTGACGATTCCCGTCGCGGTGAAGCTGGGGCCCTTCTTCAGCGCCTTTGCGAACATGGCACGGCGGCTGGACGACGCCGGCGCCGACGGTCTGGTTCTGTTCAATCGCTTCTACCAACCGGACATCGATCTCGAGGAGATGAGCCTCGAGCCCAACGTCCTCCTCAGCACGCCGCAGGCGATGCGACTGCCGCTACGTTGGATCGCCATTCTGCGCGACCAGGTCAAGGCGAGCCTCGCGGCCACGAGCGGCATCCACACGGGGCGCGACGTCATCAAGATGCTGCTGGCCGGAGCCGACATCGCGCAGATCGCCTCGGTGCTGCTCATGAACGGTCCAAAGCATCTGAAGACGCTGCTCGCGTATCTGCGCTCCTGGATGGAGGAGCGCGAGTACGCGTCGGTCGAACAGCTCAAGGGCAGCATGAGCTACTCGAACGTCCCCAACCCTGGCGAGTTCGAACGCGCCAACTACATGCGCGCGCTCAAGAGCTACCGCTGAGTCGGCGGCGCGACATCGGAGCTCTTCAAAAGACCTTGTGAATCATTTCACGATGTCAGAACACCCGTTTTTCTTCTAAATGGAGTGCAGCGCGCCGGCTGTCCCGTTTGTTTCCCCGCGCCACATCTGGAGTGCGCACCGGTCGCTCCGCATTGCTCCCTTTGGAAGCAAACAAGCGCGGTTCGTTGATCGACTGTCACCACAACTGATTGATAAATAGTAAGTTGTGTCACGACGTCGAGCGGCACGTTCTTCGCAAAAAGCAATGAGACGACAATTCGAGGAGTGGTTTCGGTGGCCACCCACGGAAACATGCTGTTTGGAGAAGGCATGAGCTCTCGAGGTCGAAGCGAAGCGACACAGCACAACTCGATGCTGACGCCGTTCCGACAAGGAACCGTGCTTTTGTTGACGCAGAACGAGCAGCTCGCGGGGATCGTGTCGCATGCGATCGAATCGCTCGAACCGAACGTACCTCGTTTGAGCACGGTGAGGAACGCATCCGACTGTTTCGTGGCCCTACGCCTCCTCGGGCCCAGCCTGGTCGTCCTCGACGATGCGTCGGATCCCGACGCTGGAGTGGAACTGCTCGAACGACTGCTGCAGGCACGACCGAAAACCCCCGTGGTCTACGTCACGTCGCACCACACGATCGAACTCGAACGCGAGGTGCGGCGGCGCGGCGTTCTCTTCTACGTGGAGATGCCCAGCAGCCACGAAGCCTTGGACATGGCGTTGACACGCTTGCTCGGAAGCCTCGTTCGTGACACGCCGGAGCGCGACAAGTCCTGATTGCCGCCCGAGTTTCATGTACAGTCGGGAGGCAGCAGGTCACGAAGGCGAGCATGGAAACCGTACACGCGACGACTGCGTGGGTGTCCACAGCCGCCCACTTGCGGCCGCGGTTCGCGCCTCGACGGAAGGCGAGCGATCATGTCGCGCTGGAAGCAGCTCCTCGAGACGGGCTCGATTCGGTTGCGCCTCCAGGCTGCCGTGCTGCTGCTCGCCGCCCTTCCCACATTGGTTCTGCTGACGAGCTTCTACCAACTTGATCGAATGAGTAGCGACGCGCGCCACATCGCGCTGGCGGGTGGACTGCGCACGAGCGCCTTCATCGTGGCGGCGCAGCTCAACAGTCATCTTGCCCACCCGGCAGACTACAAATGGGAAATCGTCCAAGACGAGCTGCGGCGGATGGAGGAGGCGCTCACGGCTCTCGAGCAAGGCTCTCGAAGCCTCGATGTGGCGCCGGTCACGCACGCCGAGGTCAAGGTCCGCATCGCCGAGGCTCGGCACGCCATGGGTCTGTATCGGCAGGTGACCGCCGACGTGCATGCGCATCGGGCGGCCCAGGAGCTGCCGCCGGAACGCCTGGAAGCGATCTCCCAGGAGGTCCTTGGCTCGGCCTACGGCTTCCTGGCGCTTTCGAACCTGGCGACGCAGAGCCTCGAGACCCACGCTCGCGCGGCGGTGAACCGCCTGCAGCTCTTCCAGGGGATCGCGGTGGCTGTGGCGTTCCTGGTCACCCTGCTCACCGTATGGGCCATTCGACGCTTCGTTCTGGGGCCGATTCCGAGTTTCTTTGCGGCGTTCTCCGACGTCAAAGAGGGGCGTTACGGCGCCCATGTCGCGGTCCAGGGAGAGAACGAGTTCGCACACCTCGCGCGCGCCTTCAACTCGATGTCGGAGTCGCTGGAACGGGCGCATCGCGATCTGGTGTTCAAGCAGACGGAGATTCTCGAGAAGAACACCGAGCTGGAGCGAGCCAGCCGGCTGAAGTCGCAGTTCGTCTCCAACATGTCGCACGAGCTGCGCACGCCGCTGAACGCCATCATGGGCTACACGCGCCTGCTCTCGCGTGGTGTCTACGGCGAGATCCCGGAGAAGATGCAGGAGCCGCTGCATGGGATCGACGAGACCTCGAAAGGACTGTTGCAGCTGATCAACGACATCCTCGATGTGGCCAAGATCGAGGCGGGCCGCATGGACCTGTACTTGGAGACGCTGCGCATCGAGGAGGTGGTGCGCGAGGTCGGCGAGATCCTGCGGCCGCTGGCCATCGCCAAGGGGCTCGAGCTGACGGTCGACGCGGACGAGCCGGTGCAGAACGTCACGTCCGATCGCGACAAGATCCGGCGGATTCTGGTGAATCTGGGTGCAAATGCCGTGAAGTTCACGCGTCGCGGCAGTGTGGCGCTGCGCCTCCTGCCCGAGGCGGAGGGGTGCTTCGCCGTGGAGCTCACGGACACCGGGATCGGCATCGCCCCCGGGAACCTCGACGCGATCTTCGAGGATTTCCGGCAGCTCGAGGATTCGCACACGCGCGAGCATGAAGGCACCGGCCTGGGCCTCGCGATCAGCCTCCGCCTGGCCCGGCACCTGGGCGGCGACATTGAGGTGCGCAGCGTGTTGGGGCAGGGTTCGACCTTCACGTTGCGTCTGCCGCTGTTCGTGCGCGTCGATGGCGATGCGGGCAGTCCGGAACTGGAGCCTGCATCCGAGTCGAGTGAGGCGGGTCCTGCGGGCCCCGATTCAGGAGGTGCTTCATGAGTGAGCAGGAAGGTCGTACGAGCCGCAAACGTATTCTGGTTGTCGATGACGACCCGCACCACAATCGGATTGTCAAGGACCTCCTGGAGCACGAGGGCTACGAGGTCAAGACCGCCATGAGCACGCGCCAGGCCGTGGCAGAGCACTGGGACTTCGAGCCGGACCTGGCACTGCTCGACATCATGATGCCGAAGCTGGACGGCTATACGGCTTGCGACACGCTGCGCAAGGTGCACCCGGACCTGCCGATCGTCATGCTCTCCGCCAAGGACCAGTCGGAGGACATCAAGGAGGCTTGGGACTGGGGCGCCTCCTACTATCTCACCAAGCCCTTCGACCCGCAGGAGCTCCTCGACACCGTACGCCGCATGTTGGAGGAGTCGGCGGACAACGAGCCGGAGTGATGCGACGACCCGCGTGCCCTCGGCCCCGTGGTGGGCCAGCAGCCGCAATACGACTCAAACCAGCTCCTCGACGCTTGAAGTTGCGAAAGACAACGCTTACATATTGAACGGAGCCCAACGGGGCACGTCGAGGAAGTGACCTTGGCCGCGGACTCGGGCATGACACGCCACCGCGGGCCGCCGCTGTCGAACCAGCCTCGCGCCGCCGGTGCAAGCAGCCGATTTCGCAGACGGCTGCCTCGAGCGCTCCGTTCTCTCCTTCATCATTTGAGCTTTCGTCTCTTTTTTCTCCTGTTCGGATCGATGGCGCTGTTTCTCGCACTGCTCACGGCGGTGATCGTGCGCGAGCACCGCAGTCATCTGATGGACACCGTGAGCCAGAGTGCCGGTCGTGCCAGCGACGTGATTCGCCGCGCCACGCACGCCAGCATGCTGCGCAATCAGCGCGCCGAGCTGCATGAGATCATCGGGAACATCGGTATGCAGCCGGGGATCGACGTCATACGCATCTACAACAAGCAGGGACGCATCATGTTCTCCACTGTGGCGGCAGAGGTCGAAACACAGGTGGATCTCCAGGCCGACGCCTGCCACCGCTGCCATTCGCACGACGAGCCGCGTCGGTCGCTCGAGAGCGGAGAACGGGCGCGCATCATCGAGGAGCCGGAGCATCGGATCCTCGGCTGGATCAGCCCGATTCCGAACGAGCCTGCTTGTGCCTCGGCGGCGTGCCATGCGCACGCGCCGGAGCAAACGGTTCTCGGAGTCCTCGATGTGTGGATGTCGCTCGAACAGGTGGATGCGCAGCTGCATGCCAGTAGTCGTCGCATGCACCTGGCCGCCGGCGCCGTGGTTCTGGTCGTGGCCCTCTCCTTCGCGGGGTTGATCCGCAGGTTGGTGCAGACACCGGTGGAGCGGCTCATCGACGGCACGCGCGCGGTGGCACGCGGCGAGCTCGATCACGAGATCGACGTGCACTCGGACGACGACCTCGGCGACCTGGCGCAATCGTTCGGGAAGATGATGCACGAGCTGCGACGCGCGCAGGAGGAGAATCGAGCCTGGGCCGAGACGCTGGAGGACAAGGTCGCCGAGAAGACGCGCGCCCTGCGTCGCGCGCACGCGCACCTGGTCCAGGTGGATCGCATGGCCTCGCTAGGGAAGCTCTCGACCACGGTTGCGCACGAGATCAACAACCCGCTCGCCGGGATTCTCACCTACTCGCGCCTGGTGGAGCGCCAGCTGGAGAAGGACACATTGACCCTCGACGAGGTCGAGAGCATCCGGCGCTCCGTGCGGATGGTGACCTCTGAGACCCGTCGCTGCGGAGAGATTGCACAGAATCTCCTGACGTTTGCCCGCACCAGCTCGGTGAAGATGGAGCCGACACGTCTCGTGGGTCTCGTCGATCACAGCTTGGGGCTCGTGAGACATCGTGTGGAGCTCCATGAGATCGAGGTCGAGCGAATCGTCGAAGGCGAGGAGGATGAAGTCCTCTGTTCGCCCGGCGAGATCCAGCAAGCGTTGCTGGGATTGCTCGTGAACGCCGCCGAGGCGATGCCGAACGGGGGCGTTCTGACGCTGCGCTTGCAGCTGTTGCCGGAAGAGGTGCGCGTCTCGATCCGCGACACGGGCGTGGGCATCCCGGCCGAAGTTCTGCCTCACATTTTCGAGCCGTTCTTCACCACCAAATCGGAAGCGAAGGGTGTCGGGCTGGGACTGTCGGTGGTGTACGGCATCATGCAACGGCATGGCGGGCGCGTCGAGGTGCAGTCGGTGGTCGACGTGGGCAGCACCTTCATGCTGGTGTGGCCCCGTGCCCCCCGCGTGCAGGCAGCAGAGGATGAATCGCACCAGGAAACGGATGCTACACAGACTCACGAGGCGCGCGAAGGGAGAGGCGCATGAGTGGCCAAAACGGCAAGATCCTCGTCGTCGACGACGAGCTCTCCGTACGCGACTCACTCCGCGAGTGGTTCGTGCAGGATGGACACGAGGTCGAGACCGCAGCCGAGGCGCAAGAGGCGCTGCGGCACCTGCAGGATCGACAAAACGAGTGGGACATCGTTCTCGTCGACATCAAGATGCCAGGCATGGACGGAATGGAGCTGCAACGAAGGATCCACGAGCTCGATCCGGGCGTCGCGGTGATCATGATCACTGCCTACGCTTCTGTCGATACCGCCGTGGCTGCGTTGAAGTCGGGTGCCTACGACTACATCACGAAGCCTTTCGACCCGGACAACTTGAGCAACCTGATCCGCAAGGCGCTGCAGCAGCGCGCACTGCAGCGTGAGAACCTGCGCTTGCGCGATCAGATCAGCGACCTCGAGCGGGGCAATGAGATCATCGGCAGGAGTCGTCAGATGCAGGAGGTGTACGAGCTGGTGCGCACGGTGGCGCCGACCGACTCGACGGTGATCATTCGCGGCGAAAGCGGCACGGGCAAGGAGCTCGTAGCGCGAGCCATTCACGTCCACAGCAATCGGCGCTACTTCCCGCTGATCCCGGTGAACTGCGGGGCGCTGGCAGAGGGGATCCTGGAAAGCGAGCTGTTCGGGCACGAGCGAGGTGCCTTCACGGGCGCGCACTATCGCCGCAAGGGCAAGCTCGAGATGGCCGACGGCGGCACCCTCTTTCTCGACGAGATCGGCAACATCGCCAAGAAGACCCAAATGGATCTGCTGCGTGTGCTCGAAACCAAGCAGTTCACTCGCCTTGGAGGAAGCGAAGTCGTGACCGCTGACTTTCGCGTCGTCTGCGCGACGAATCGCAACCTGGAGCTGGCGCTGCAGGAAGGCGAGTTCCTCGAGGAGCTCTACTACCGCGTCAACGTGTTCACCATCCACCTGCCGCCGCTCCGCGAGCGCAAAAACGACATCCCTTTGCTCGTCGAACATTTCGTTTGCAAGTATGGGATGGCGATGGGAAAGCGCATCGAAAAGATCTCCCCCGACGCGCTCGATCGCCTCATGCAGCACTCGTGGCCTGGGAACGTGCGCGAGCTCGAGAACGCGGTGGAGCGTGCGATGGTCGTGGGGCACCCACCCCGTCTCGAGCGCGACGACTTCTCGCTGCACCTGGGCAACGGCCCACCGCGGGCCGGCAGCGAATCATTGGAGGAGGTCGAACAGGAGCACATTCGCAACGTGCTCGAGAAGCACGGTTGGAACATCACGCGCAGCGCAGAGATTCTCGGGATCAACCGGGTGACGCTCTACAACAAGATCCGGAAATACGAGCTCCGGAAGGACTGACATGGGAGCGATTGCGCTGATGCCCCTGCCGGGTGCCGAGGCAATCGACCTGGAGCGCATTGCGTTGCAGCTCGAATTCTCGCTCCATCGTGACGTGACGTTGGCCGAATCGTTGCGCCACGTCGACCAAGCCTACGATCCGTCCCGGGACCAGTACAACTCGAGGACGCTCATCGATCTCCTGCGCGGCTTGGTGCCGCGCGACGCCGAGCGCGTCCTCGGAGTCACCAGCGTCGACCTCTTCATCCCGGTACTCACCTTCGTGTTCGGAGAAGCACAGCTCGGAGGACCCGCAGGTGTCGTCTCCTTCTTCCGGCTCGACAACCGCTTCTATGGGCTACCCGAGAATGGCGAGCTCTTGCTCGCGCGACTCGTCAAGGAGTGTGTCCACGAGATCGGTCACACCTACGGCTTGCTGCACTGTCCCGATCCCGACTGCGTCATGCGCAGCTCCACATACGTCGAACAGATCGATCTGAAGCCGGCCAACTTTTGCATCGAGTGCGCCCGGTCGGTGCAGCCGGACGGGCCGTCGTCGAGGATGCGCTGATCCGCCGCGCCGGACATGGGCGGCTACAGCGACTACACGATGACCACGGGATAGCGGCACGGCGGTGGCTGGTGTTTGTCATGCGCGCGGCGGCAACGTGGGGCTTCCCGCGCAATGGCTGATCTACATCACGGTCTCGGATCTCGATGCCAGCATTGCACGTTGCAGCGAGCTCGGTGGCAAGGTCGTGGTGCCCGCAAAAGGTTACGGGGGGCAGGGGCGCTACTGCGTGATCGAGGATCCGGCGAGGGCCGTTGTCGCTCTCTTCGAGCCCGCGAGCGCGTAGACAGGTCGAGCGACTTCATTCGTTCACTGAATGGAACTCAGGATGATCTTCCGGTGGTTTCACGCATCGGCATGGCGCATGCAACACCACGGTGGCGGAGCTTCTGGGGGACTTTCGAGCTTCCCCACTTGGATCTGTGAATCGTGGCGCTCCTTGAGGGGTGGTGCAACCATGTTGCGGAAGAGCGTCCTGCTCGTCGTCGACGACCAGGGCTTCTTGAAGGCGGTGACCTCCTTGCTCACCGACTACGACGTGAGAACCGCAACAAGCGGCGCAGAGGCACTTGCGTCAATGAGCACGTCGAAGCCCGATCTCGTCGTCCTGGATGTCATAGGCCACGCGTCTGAAGAGCTCGACATGCTCTGGAAGCTGAAAGGGAATCCCGACACGAGGGCGATCCCGGTTGTCGTCCTGACCGCTGTCGAAGCGGTCCACGACACCGGTCCCACCTCGTCTGGCACAAAAGGGCTACCCTGTGAGCGTCACCTCAGGAAGCCACTCAGCCCTTACGTGTTGTGCGAGGCTGTCGAGGAATTGCTGGCAACGAAGGGCCGGACGAGATCGGCAGGCCAGTCCGGCTGAAGCCGACGCTGCAGAATCACACCGTCGCTAATAGAGCCACAATGCGCATTGCAATGCATCGTGGCGAGCCAGAACACACGATATGTCATCGACCACACATGTCGGATGAGGGCCGACGTCATCGGCGTGCGCCCACGCGTTCGCGCGCTCTTCCGCTGCGATTGCACTGTGTCCAGCGTGTCATCGTGAGCCCGCGTTGCAGCGCTTCGCCCGGCCGGCGGTGCGCATCAACGCAATCCACAGCTTCAATCCGCTTGCCACAGCGGCAGGCTTTATGCTTGCTCGCATGACCTTGCGATGGACCGCGATTCTCCGGAGCGCTCCAACAGGCTCAAGATCCGAGAATCGCAGCCTCTGGTTCGTCGGCAGGTTGGATGCGCCCCACACCAGCGCCGAGTCCCCGAGCCTTGCCTGAGCTTCTGACGCTCGTGGTGCCGGCTCCGTGCTCGGCACGAGACCGATAACAAAGGCAATTCAGATTTCAGGCTGATGGGATCCAGCGCCGGTGTCCCGTCAGTCGGGGAGCGTCGAGCATGCGCAGCAGAGCCTTCCGCAGTGTGGTATTGATATCCCTTCTATCGTCCATTCTCGTCGCATCCTCGAGCCCCACGATTGCGGCAGCGCAACGTGCGATTGAGGGAAGCGTTTCCGACAAAGCCACAGGCGAAGCCCTCTGGTGTGCAAGCGTTTCCGTCCAAGGGACGGCTCACGGAGCGACAACAGACAGAAACGGGAACTTCGTCATCAGACAACTTCCCCCGGGAAAGTACGGTCTCAGAGTCTCCTTCATCGGCTACCGACCGGTGCAAGTGGATGCGGTTGTTGTCGAGCCGGACCGTCCCGCGACAATCGCAGTCGAGCTCGAGCCGACGGATCTTCGGCTTCCCAAGATCCTCGTGACCTCACAGCGAAGCATACGCTCTCTGAAAGACATTCCCGCCGAGACGCATCGAATCACACCACGAGAACTCGACGATCTCGGCTTACAAACGCTCACCGACGCGGTGCGGTGGGTCCCGGGCGTGACCATATCCGGAGGCGCACCGAACGGTGCCGCACGCAGGTTCACGGCGATGATCCACGGGCTGCCTGCGCACTACACGATGGTCCTCGTCGATGGCGTACGAGCCAAGAGCGAGCACATCCACACCGGCATCAACGTGAACCTCGTTCCCATTCAAATGATCGAGCAAATCGAGGTTGTGAAGGGCCCCGCGTCGGCGATCTACGGAAGCGACGCTTTTGGTGGCGTCGTCAGCATCACCACCAAGGACGGCGCCTCCGAACCTTTCTACGGTGTGGAGGCTTCGTACGGCAAGTACAACACCCGCAACGTCAATCTTCAGCACGGCTCCAAAGTCGACCGGCTGGGCTACTACATCAACTTCAACATGGCACAAACCGACGGCGTCCCGAACGCCGACGGCGCCAACTTCGACTACAACCAGGCGAACGTGCTCGGCAAGCTCTCATTCCAGGCAGCGCAGAGTGCCAAAGTGATGTTGAGTGCCAGGTCCTACAACAACACGTACCTGAGAAAGGTCGGCGTCCCGAAAGTCAACGACAACTGGATCGATGTGGCGGGTCGGCTGAAGGTCGGCTCAAGAGATAGGCGTCACCTCAGCGGTGGTTTCGCCTTTTCCCACTTCAAAGGCGCGTATCGACAAGATGACAACCGCACCGTCAAGGGCGATCTGTTGTCACGACTGCCGATCGGACGCCGAAACGTTGCAACCATGGGGATCGAAGTCCGCAACGAACGGTTCAGTCGAGACGCGACACCGAGGAGAGCCACGTGGGTCACCGGCGCCTTCGTGGAAGATACGATCAGACCCACGGCAAGCCAGACCTACTCGCTCGCACTGCGGCTGGACCATCATCCCGGTGTCGCAACCGAACTCACCCCGAGTGTGGGCCTGCTCTACGGCCTGACGTCCAACACCGACATTCGGGCATCGGTCGCCAGAGGGTTCAGGGCTCCCTCGTTGCAGGACCTCTACGAAGAGGGTTTCGACCACCGCAGCTACTACCGGGACGGGAATCCGGACCTGCAGCCGGAGTACTCGACGAACTACAGCGTTGGACTCGAGCGTCGTTTCAGCCACCACCTGGTCGCGCGAACCAGCGTTTTCCACAGTGACCTGCGCAACATGATCGTCGTTCGTGATACCGGCGAATCGCTGGACGGCAAGCCGGTATTTCGCCGCGAGAACGTGCGACAGGCCTCGACGTTCGGGGCGGAGGTGGAAGCGAGGGTGAGGCTTGGTGGCCTCACGGCCATGCTCAGTTCCATCTATGCCGACACCCAAGATGCGAACAGCGAGCCCCTCGCCTACTCACCCAGACACATGACGAGTCTGAGGCTCTATCACTACGTCGAGCGCTTCCAGCTGGGGAGCATGCTCTGCGTCGAGTCCGCGCTGCAGCGCTACTACAGGCAGAAGTCCGGCGCTCGGGGACGATTGAAGGACTACACGCTCCTCAACTTGAGTGTGAACAAGAAACTGCTGCGTCGTGCGGTCGCGTTCTTCAAGATCGAGAATTTGCTCGATCAGGAGTTCGAGATCTACGAGGACGGCAAGTCGCTGGCCGGGTACGGTCGATCCTTCCTTGGCGGGATCGGATTCGAATTCTCCGTCACCCCGTCGCCAGGCTCTGACACAATGACTTCAACAGAATAGACGCGCTGACTCTTGCTTTGCCAAACCGGAAATCGTCCCTTGTTGTCGAGGCCGACGAGGGTGATTCTGCTTGTCGTGGGTGTCGTTGCGTTTGCCGGTTGCGTTCGGGCTGGGACCCGGCAGATCGCACGGCAGGAGACGAGGCTCCTGACAGCGACGTTCGTCGGGCGCACGTCTTGCCGCGAATGCCACCCACGCCAGACGGATCTCCATCGTGGGTCCGATCACGACCAGTCGATGCAGATCCCCGACTCCAGCAGCGTTCTGGGTGATTTCGACGACGCGACCTTCAAGTTCGCCGACGTCACCTCGACCTTCGTCCGTCGCGATGGCGACTACTTCGTGCGCACCAGTGGCCCGGACGGCAAGACGCACGATTACCGCATTGCCTATACGTTCGG
>CP070763.1:1358779-1370062 GCA_020349025.1 Candidatus Latescibacterota bacterium
GCCGGCCATTCCGAATGGACTCCCACGTGCGCCTCGATCCGTGGCACACTGGACCGCGTGAGTCGTCGCACAAAACGGCGACCTCGTTCACGGAGACGCCAAAATGAGCGCCGAGCCCGACGCCACGGAGCCCGCACTGCCCCAGCTGCAAACGCCCGACTTCGCGTCGCTCGTCGCTGCGGAGATCGACCTGCAGCCGCGTGCGGTGGCGGCGATCATCGGGCTTCTCGATGAGGGCTCGACGGTGCCCTTCATTGCGCGCTATCGCAAGGAGGTCACGCTCGGCGCCGAGGATGTCGCCGTCGGCCAGGTGAACGAGCGGCTGCAGTTCCATCGCGATCTCTTCGAGCGCAAGAAGGTGATCCTGGAAAGCATCGCCAAACAGGGCAAGCTGACGCCCGAGCTGCAGACGACGATCGAGCGCGCGCAAACTCGCGTCGAGCTCGAGGATCTCTACCTCCCCTACAAACCGAAGCGCCGCACGCGCGCCACGATCGCCAAGGAGCGCGGTCTCGAGCTGCTCGCCGATCGCATGTGGGCCCAAGAAGAGCGCAACGGCGCACCCGAGGAGATCGCACGCGCGTTCGTCGATACGGAGAAGGGTGTGCCAACCGTCGAAGACGTGTTGCAGGGCGCGCGTGACATTCTCGCCGAGCGCGTCGTCGAGACACCCGAGTGGCGCGCCCAGATTCGCGACCTCACCTGGAAGAAGGGTTCGGTGTACGCGAAGGCCGCGTCGGGCAAGGCGGAGACGAGCAGCAAGTTCAGCGACTACTACGATTTCAACGAGCCGGTCGCGTGCATTCCATCGCATCGGATGCTGGCGATCCTGCGCGGCGAGAAGGAGGGCTTCGTCACGCACCGCATCCTTCCCGATCGCGAGGTCGCGCGCACGATCCTGGTTCGCAACGCGGTCAAGAGCCGTGGCTCGATTTGGGCGCCGCACATCGAGCAAGCGGCCGAGGATGCGTACGACCGGCTCCTCTCGCAGCAGATCGCGACCGACGTCCGCAGCGAGCTCAAGTCGAAAGCCGACGCCGAGGCGATCGACGTCTTCGCCTCCAACGTGCGCGACCTGCTCATGGCACCCCCCTTCGGCGCCCGACCGCTCCTCGCCATCGACCCGGGATACCGCACCGGCTGCAAGGTCGTCGTCCTGAGCGCCACCGGACAGCTCCTCGAGCATGGCGTCGTCTACCCGACGCCGCCGCGCTCCGATGTCGAGGGCACCGAGCGGGCGCTCGACGCCTGGTTCGCGAAGTACCCCGACCTCGCCGCCATCGGCATCGGCAACGGTACGGGCGGACGCGAGACCTTCTCTGTCGTGCGCCAGTACATCAAGAGCGCCGGGCGCGACGTCGTCGTCACGCTCGTGAACGAGTCGGGTGCCTCGATCTACTCCGCCTCCGACGTGGCGCGCCAGGAGCTGCCGGACCACGACGTCACGGTGCGCGGCGCCGTCTCGATCGGCCGGCGCCTGCAGGATCCGCTCGCCGAGCTCGTGAAGATCGATCCGAAGTCGATCGGTGTCGGCCAGTACCAGCACGACGTCGATCAGAAGCTCCTGAAGCAGCGGCTCGACGACGTCGTGGGCGCCTGCGTGAACCGCGTGGGCGTCGACGTGAACACCGCCTCCGCCTCGCTCCTGCGCTACGTCTCCGGCCTCGGCGACCGCATCGCCAAGGCGATCGTCGCGTACCGCGACCAGAACGGCGCGCTCGACAGCCGCAGCCAGCTGAAGAAGGTGCCAGGCCTGGGCGCAAAGACGTTCGAACAGGCGGCCGGCTTCCTGCGCGTCCAGGGGAAGAACCCGCTCGACAACTCCGCCGTGCATCCGGAGCGCTACGACCTCGTGAAGCGCATCGCGCGCGACCTCGGCCGCAAGCTGGCCGACCTGATCGGCGACGCCGCGGCCGTGCGCGAGATCGATATCCAGCGCTACGCCGACGACACGGTGGGAATCTACACCTTGCAGGACATCGTGCAGGAGCTCGAGAAGCCGGGGCGCGACCCGCGCGACGACTTTACAAGCGTCGACTTCCGCGACGACGTGCAGGAGATCGAAGATCTGCGTGAGGGGATGGTCCTGAACGGTGTCGTCACCAACGTCACCAAGTTCGGCGCCTTCGTCGACGTCGGCGTGCACCAGGATGGGCTCGTGCACGTGAGCCAGATCGCTGACCGCTTCGTCCGCGACCCCGCCGACGAGCTTCACGTCGGCCAGAAGGTCAAGGTGCGCGTGCTGGACATCGACCTCGAGCGCCGCCGGATCGGCCTCAGCATCAAGAACGCGTGACGAGTGCGCTGATCGGTGTATCGACGCGTGCGCCGACTCTCTTTTGCACACTGCTGCAAGCGTGATACCCTGCCCGCGCGCGGGCCGCAGGCGCGGCCCGTGAGGAGTTGGGAGCCGCCGGTGCAGGCCCCGGGCGCCCTCGGCCGGCGCGCGGTGTCCGGCACGCTCCGCTGGCGCGCTCCCCGAGAAGCCGCGAACGGATCCCACATGGCTGCAGCAATCGAGATCGAAGGCGCATCGAAGCGCTTCAACGGATTTCTGGCGGTCGACTCGCTCGACCTCGCCATTCCCGAGGGTGAGGTGTACGGCCTTCTCGGACCGAACGGCGCCGGCAAGACCACGACCATTCGCATGATTCTCGGGATCATCCTTCCGGATGCGGGTCGCGTGCGCATCCTGGGACAGCCGTACGATGCCGAAGTCCGCAAGCGCATCGGCTATCTGCCGGAGGAACGCGGGCTCTACCCAAAAATGAAGCTGGGCGATCAGCTCGACTTCATCGGCGGCCTCGACTTCATCCCCCGCGCCGAGCGCCGCCGCCGCATCGACGAGTGGTGCGAGAGGTTCGATCTCACCTCCTGGAAGAACCACAAGGTGGAGGAGCTCTCGCGGGGCATGCAGCAGAAGGTGCAGTTCATCGCCACCGTCCTGCACGATCCGGAAGTGCTGATGCTCGACGAGCCCTTCACCGGCCTCGATCCGGTGAATACGAAGCTCCTCAAAGACATCATGCTCGACTTTGCGAAGCGCGGGAAGACGGTCATTCTCTCGACGCACCGGATGGAGCAGGTGGAGATGCTCTGCGACCGCATCTGCCTCATCAACAAGGGGCGCAAGGTGGTGGACGGCGCCCTGGCCGAGGTGAAGGCGCAACATGGCGGCCGCACGGTCCAGGTGGAGTACGACGGCTCTGTCGCAGTTTTGGAGGGCCACGCCGGGGTCGAGCGCGTTGACAACTACGGCAAGTACGCCGAGGTGCACCTGCGCGAGGAGGCCGATACACAGGCGCTCCTCGCCTCGCTCGTGCGCGAGGTGAAGGTGCGCCGCTTCGAGGTCATGACGCCTTCGATCAACGACATCTTCATTCAATTGGTCGGCGGCGACGCCCCGCCACCCGAGCCTGAGGAGCTCGCATGATACAGCGCATCCTTCAGGTCGTGTGGCGCGAGTACCGTGTGCAGACACGCACGAAGGGTTTCGTCATCGGCACGATCGTGGCGCCCCTGTTTCTGGTCGTCGTCATGTTCCTGCCGGCGCTCCTCATCGAGAAGGGCGCCAACGAGACGCGCTGCGCCGTCCTCGACGAGACCGGCGTCCTCTTCGACGACCTCGTCGAGGCCACGGCGGGCTCCGAGCGCACGTCGTCGTTCACGCTGGTGGCCGTCGACAGCGAGTTCGCCGACGAGGAGCGCTTCATGGGCGCGATCCGTGCCGGCGAGTACGACGCTTTTCTCCGCATCCCCGCCGACATCTTCGAGTCGAGCGGCGCCACGTACTACGCCAGGGGGATGGGCGTCTCGGCCGAGCGCATCGACAACGTGCTGACCAGCGTCGTGACGCAGCACCGCCTCACCGGCGCCGGGCTCGACCCGGCACGCATCGGACCGCTCACGCGCTGGGTGTCGGTGGAACGCTTCCAGGTGAGCGAAAAGGGGGAAGCCGAGAAGAAGAGCTGGGACGCCGTCTTCATTACGGCCTTCGTTTTCATCATGATGCTCTACATCACGATCCTCAGCTATGGCGGCACGATCATGACCAGCACGATCGAGGAGAAAGGCAGCCGCGTCGTCGAGGTGCTCCTGGCCAAGCTCAAGCCCTTCGATCTTCTGACCGGCAAGCTGGTCGGCACCGGCCTCGTCGGCTTCACGCAGTATCTCGTCTGGGTCGCGGTCGGGATCGCGGTCGTGAAGATCGGCCCGTCGAGGATGGAGTTCATGCAGAACGTCGACATCTCCGGCACGGTCTTCGCGTGGTTCCTGCTCTTCTTCCTCCTCGGCTACTTCAGCATGGCGTCGATCTACGCGGCTGTGGGCTCCACCTGCAACTCGCCGCAGGAAGCGCAGCAGCTGCAGTTCCCGCTGATCATGCCGATGCTGGCCGCGCTCATGCTCTCCTATCTGATCATCTTCCACCCCACCCAACCGTGGGGCGTCGCGCTCTCGTTCGTGCCCTTCCTCTCGCCCGTTCTGATGTTCGTGCGCATCGTCGTGCAGACGCCGCCCCTGTGGCAGATCCTCCTCGCCGTGGCCATCAACCTCCTGACGATCTGGGGCGGGATGTGGCTGGCGTCGCGCATCTACCGCGTCGGCATCCTCATGTACGGAAAGCGCCCCTCTTTCCGCGAGACGCTGCGCTGGGTGCGCGCCTCCTGACGGCCGTCGGGTTGACCGCGGCGAGCGCGAGACGGCGGCCGCTGCAGCCTGCGTGGAACCTGCGGAGGTGTAGAGGAGACAACGACTTCGCGCGCTGCGTCGGCACCCGGCGGAGCCTCGCGCCACCCCGTGTCGGGAAAGCGCCCGGGGCTCCAGCAGACGGCGACGGACCGAAAAAGGCTGGTGCCGGTCGCCGGAAAGCGTTAGGTTCTATAATGTTGGTACACTCGGTCCCGTAGGTGAACCCTCCTGAAGCAACGAAACCTCTGTTCGTTTCTCTCCCGAGCTTTTGCCCCGTTCCAAGTGTTTCCATCGCGAAGGGACCAGGTCGGTCCGCTCTTCGGAAACGGAGAGAAGAGATTGATTCCTGCGTTCGCGCCCAGCGTGGCCGACGCAAGAAAAAAGGATAGATGAGTCGCATGAAGAAGATCTACGTGGGCAATTTGCCTTTCAGCTCGACCGAGAGCGAGATCCGTGAACTGTTTGCCCAATACGGGACTGTGAGCTCCGTGAGCTTGATTACCGATCGTGACACGGGTCGGCCGCGCGGTTTCGGCTTCGTCGAGATGGAAGACGGTGGCGATGAGGCGATCAAGTCTCTCGACAACTACCAGCTCGACGGTCGCAACCTCAAGGTGAACGAGGCACGGCCGCGCGAGTCGCGCTCGAGAGCGCGCTGGTAGGCACCGCGCCCGGCAGCCAGCCGGGCAGCCCACTTCGGCACACTTTGGACGGGGAGGCGCCTCCGGGCGCCCCCCCTGTTGCACCGACGGGAGGTCCATGGCGAGGCGCAACAACCAATCGTTCCTGAAGCGACAGAAGGAACGCGAGCGGAAAGAGAAAGCAGAAAGAAAACGCGAGCGTCGAATGCTCAGAAGGCAGCAGCCGACGGCAGAGAGTATGCAGGGAGCGGCAACAGACGACACGCAGACGCTCGTCGACCCACAAATGTCGACGCCCGATTCAGCTGGTGTCGAAGAGGCGCGGCCTCCGGCCGAGCCGGATTCACCGATGCGCAAGACGGAATGACGCGACGTTCCGCCGGACGATCCCGCGGAGCGCAGCGTTTTTGGGACCATCATGAGAAGGACACAAAGCCTCACGCCCGTCGAGCCGGAGCCCTCTCGCAGAACGGTGACGAGGGTGGGGCATCACAGGCGACTGCGCGAACGCGATTTCGAGGCCCTGCAGCGCATGCTCGACCTCGGTCCCCTCACGATCCCGCAGGCTTACGACTGCGGCCACGTCGACAACGAGACGACGGGGCATGGCATGAATCGGCTCGTGGCGGCGTCGCTCGTCATCTTCCAGGGTTGGAGCGATTCCGAGAATGACGCGCTGTGGATGATCACCGAGAAGGGTCGAAAGGCGCTGGCCAACGGGCTGAGGTGAAAAGCCCGCTCGGACACCGGGCCGGACCCGATCTCCGATTTCCGACACACCGAGCCCAGCCATCACCGATAATGCGATCCATGGAGACGGCCACGGCTGAATGGGTCTCGATCCGCCCGTTGTCTGCGGTCACGATTCGAGCCCGTTTTGCCACGCTCCCCTTCGCTCTGCTCCTAATGTTGGGCGCTGTGGGCCTGCTTGTTGGATCAAGCCAGGCCGGCGCGCAGGCGTCGAGCGGGGAGCACACAGCACGCACCGTTCTGGTGCTCTACTCCGACAACCGCCTTCTCACCGCCAACACCGTCTTCGATGCGAGCTTGCGGCAGACGTTGCGATCCCACGTGGGCGAGCCAATCGACTGTTTCAGCGAGTTTCTGGACGAGGTGCACTTCCCCGCCTTCCACCAGGAGCGCATGCGCGACCTCTTGCGGGCCAAGTACGCCGATCGCCCGCCCGCCGCCATCATCACTTTTGCGCCACCGAGCCTCGACTTCTGCCTGCGCTACCGTTCGGAGCTCTTCCCGGACGCTCCGATCGTCTTCGCCGCCGTGGAAGCCCACACTTCCGCGACGGGCGCGCTTGGACCGCGTGTCACCGGCGTGCGCTCGAGCTTCGACGGGCCCGCGACCCTGCGCCTGGCGCTTCGCCTCCACCCGGACACCCAGCACGTCTTTGTCGTCGACGAACCCAGTCGTGCCGATCTGACAAGCCGCTGGGAGGACTTCCGCGAATCGGAGTCTTCGCCACGCTTCCACCATCTCGACGCCCGGCCGCTCCAGCAACTCCTCGAGGCGCTGGCCCAGCTTCCCGACGAAAGCCTCGTCCTCTACCTCGGCCCCTTCGCAGCCGAGACGGGGCGCCGCGTGACTCCGCAGGAGATCGCGCAACGCATGGCCGCAGTGTCACGAGCACCCATCTATGCAACGTCCGATGCATTCGTGGGCCACGGTGTCGTTGGAACCGTCACGACTCCCATGGATGCGATCGGCCGCGAGACCGCGGAGCTGGTCGGTCAGGTTCTCGGGCGCGAGCGTGTCGACCCGATTCCCCCGGTACGAACACTGGCCACCGCACCCATCTTCGACTGGCAGCAGATGCGGCGTTGGGACGTACGCGAGAATCAGCTCCCTGCCGGCAGCATCCTCCTGTTCAAGCCACCGTCGTTGTGGCAGCAGCACTCGCGATTGGTGCTTGCGGCCTCGGGGTTGTTCCTCTTGCAGAGCGGATTGATACTCGCACTCGTGTTGCAGAGCGTGCGGCGCCGCCGGGCCGAGCGAGAGGCTTTGCAGCGCCGCCAGGAGCTGGCGCATACGACACGCGTCGCAACGATGGGGGAGCTGACCGCGTCGCTGGCACACGAGATCAACCAGCCTCTGGCGGCGATTCTGAGCAACACGCAGGCGGCCCAGCGCCTGCTGGCGACTGGGAACACAAACGGTGACGAGATCCGCGAGATTCTCGCCGACATCGTGGCCGACGATCAGCGTGCAGGCGAGGTCATCCGTCGCATGCGTACGCTGCTCCGTCGGGGAGAGTCGGAGCCGACCATTCTGGATGTGAACGACCTGGCGGTGGAGGTGGTTGGGCTGGTGCGCAGCGAGCTGATCCTCCAGAACGTGGACCCCGTGCTCGATCTGTCACCGACGCCTCTGCGCGTGCATGGCGACCGAGTCCAGCTGCAGCAGGTCCTGCTCAACCTCGTCATCAACGCGCTGGACGCCATGAAGGAGACGTCGAACGGCGATCGCAAGCTTCGGGTTCGAACCGCCGCAATGGACGATCGTCTGGTCCGGGTTTCCGTCGAGGATACGGGAGTGGGTCTGCCGGCTGACAGCATCGACCGCGTCTTTGAGCGCTTCGTGACCACCAAGCCGCACGGAATAGGATTGGGCTTGGCGATCTGTAGCTCCATCATCCAGGCGCACGGTGGTCGGGTCGGCGCTGAGAACAACGCTGATCGAGGCGCCACCTTCTGGTTCAATCTCCCCGCCGTCGATGCGGAGGCGAAGCGATGAATCTCCCCGACGTCCATGCGGAGACGAAACGATGAGCACGCACACCGTGTTCGTGGTCGACGACGAGTCGTCGGTGCGCAAGAGCCTCGAGCGTTTGCTGCGGGCGGCGGGCTACCATGTGGAGTCGTTCGCATCGGCCGATGAGTTCCTGCGGGGCGAGCCGGAAGAGAGGATCGGCTGCCTGGTGCTCGACGTGAAAATGCCCGATCTGGACGGGTTGGAGCTGCAGCAAGTGCTCGCGGAAGCGGACCGATGTCTGCCGATCGTCTTCATCACCGGCCACGGCGACATCCCGACGAGCGTCCGCGCCATGAAGGCGGGTGCCGTCGATTTCCTGGCGAAGCCCTTCGATGCCGACGACCTGCTTGCGGCCATCGAGCGCGCCCTCGAGGCAGCAGGGAACCAGGCGAGCAAGCGCGCCGAGCGCGCGGAAATCGAGCGCCGGCTCGCCGCGCTCACACCGCGCGAGCAGGAGGTCCTGCGGCATGTCATCACGGGGCAGCTGAACAAGCAGATCGCCGCCGACCTCGGCACCTCTGAGAAGACCATCAAGGTCCACAGAGGTCGGGCCATGCGCAAGATGCAGGTGCAGTCCGTTGCCGAGCTGGTCCGGCTGTGCGAGAAGGTGGGAATCCACGGACCCTGAATGCGCGACCGCGCACGGCTCCGCCGGCTTGGGACCAAGGTCCCATATCGCTGCTCCAGCCTCGAGTTCATAGTCTCAGACATGAGCAGTCTTCCCGTTATTGCGGTCGTCGACGACGACCCGTCCGTGTGCAAGGCGCTACGCCGTTTGTTGCGGACTTCTGGGATGGATGTCGAGGCCTACGATTCCGGCGACGAGTTTCTTCTCTCCTTACATGACCGCAAGCCGGACTGTCTGGTTCTGGACATTCGCATGCCGGGGATGACGGGACCCGAGCTGCAGCAACGACTCGTCGACATGAAACAACCCATTCCCATCGTCTTCATCACCGCACACGCGGAGGACATCGTGCCAGACAGGAGTCAGCAAATTGCGGGGATGGACGTCCTCCACAAGCCGTTCGACGACGAAGCGCTTCTCACCGCCATCCAGCGTGCCATGCGTGGATGCAAGTCCGAGTGAGTCTCTTCGTCGTGGGCGCGTTGTGGGACCAAGGTCCCATAGCCCCGAGCGTGTCTGCATGCAAACCTGACCGTGGAGGTTCGGTCGTTCGGGGCGACCTCGAAGCGGGTTGATACTCGCTTTTGTCACTCGGGGGTTTCTTCCGCATGAAGCTGCTTCTGATCGCGCCAGCAGGCCTCGAAGTGCAAGGCGTCAAAGGGAAGCACGTCCACCATTTGAACCTCGCCGTGGTCGCGGCGCTCGCCGAGCCGTACTTCGACGAGATCCAGATCGTCGAAGAGGAGTTCGAGCGACTCGACCCGAACGAGTCGGCCGACCTGGTTGGGATCACCATGATGACTTGCCAGGCACCGCGCGGCTACTGGATCGCCGATCACTTCCGCAGCAGGGGAGTCCGGGTGATCTGCGGCGGGAGTCATGCCTCCTTCATGGTGGAGGAGTGTCTGGAGCATTTCGACTCGGTCGTCGTCAACGAAGTCGAGATGGTGTGGAAGGACCTGATGGCGGACTTCTCGGCGGATCGACTCCAGCCCGTCTACCAATCGCACCAGTTGATCGATCTCGCCGACCTGCCCATACCGCGCAAGGACCTCTTCCGCAACACCGGGACGACGTTGAACGCGATGGTGGCGCAGACCGGGCGCGGCTGCCCGCTCGGCTGCAACTTCTGTACGGTGACCCTGATGTACGGTCGGAAGTTCCGCACGCGGCCGGTGGAGCATGTGGTCGAGGAGATCCGCCGCTACCCATCGAAGCTCTTCTTCTTCGTCGACGACAACATCTTCCTCTCGCACAAGTACGCCTACGAGCTCTTCGAGGCCCTCATCCCGCTGAAGATCAAGTGGGGCAGCCAAGCCTCGCTCGAGCTCATCTGCAAGGATGAGAAGCTTCTACAGCTGGCGGCGCGGTCGGGCTGCATGAGTCTGTTCGTGGGCTTCGAATCGATCGACCAGCAGACATTGAACAGAGCGCACAAGTCCTTCAACAAGGTCGACCGCTTCGACGCTCACATTGCCATGCTGCGCAAGTATGGCATCAACGTCGTCGGGGCCTTCATCTTCGGCTTCGAATCGGATACGCCCGAGACCTTCCAGAAGACGTTCGACTTTGCCATGCGCAACCGCCTGGCGATGGTCAACACGGGGATCCTGACGCCATTCCCTGGAACCGACGTCTTCCTCAACGCGGAGCGGGAGGGGCGCCTCGTCGATCGCGACTGGGAACACTATACGGGTGGAAACCTGGTCTGGGCGCATCCGACGATCGCCAAGGAGGAGATGGAGGAAGCGTATCTGCAGTTCCGCCGTCGCTTCTACAGTTGGCGTTCCATCGCCAGACGCTTCTGGGCCAACCGCCGCCAACCGCTCTACTACCTCGGGATGAACTTCACGCACTGGTGGCGCGCCTACCGCAACCCGCGCAATGACATGAAGTACCCGTCCGTGGCTCCGCGCAGCGTCGCCATCCCCTCGATGCGCAGACGACTCGGTTCCGTTCAGGCAGCTGAGGCCTCGCGCTCGTAGACGACCCGCGCCAGCTTGCGACAGCGACTCCGAAGAGTGCGTCGGCTGCAACGTCCGCGGCGCCGCTCCAGGCGGACGCGCGCAACGACGCGTCGCGGTGTCTGCGTCGCCAGACGTGGACGGCGCGCGGGCCGCGTCAGCAGACCGCGCGTCATCCAGCTGAGCAAGAGGACCCCGGCACCGACCAGACTGCTTCCGTACATCAGAGTCGTCACGTTCGAGGGCGGGACGATTCCGTCCTGGGGGGGAGCGGTGCCGAGGTCCAACGGGTAGAAGCTCGAGACGAGCTGCACCAAGCCGGAGAGAAGTGCCACGCGCGCCGCATCGCGTCTCGTGCGCAGGCTCCACACGAGGACCTGCCGCGGCAGCGCGATCCAACGGTTGCGATGCCACGCGACGATCGTGGAGGAAAGTGCGAGCGCGGCCAGGCTCGCGAAAAGCGGTACGGTCGCCACGCCACCGAAGTGCCACGCTTCACGCCACATCCATGACAGCGTGGATCCCAGCGTGGCCAGCGCGTCGAGCCCTCCAATGGCCACGACGGCGAAGACCAGAACCTGCAGCGACATGAAGAGGA
>CP070763.1:1370162-1389726 GCA_020349025.1 Candidatus Latescibacterota bacterium
TCCCTCCTGCGCGGGCCGGACGCGGTAGGGGTGCGTATACCCCTGGCGCCCTCTGGAATCTTCCGCCAGGAGCACGAAGCCTGGCTTCGACTGCATGAAAGCCTGCAGAAAGCGCACAACGTGGAGTGCGGTGCCGTCGTGCGGCGCGTCGCAAGGCTCGGGTGAACCGACCTCCCAGGAGGCGCCGCGTGCCCGGTGCGGTCCGACGACCGCTTCCACCGCGCGTCGCACCTCGGTGACGGCCGCGACGATGGCCGCGTCGTCGGCGCCGTCGAGAAGAAGCGTCCAGACGGCGTCGCACTCGCGACGCGCGTCGGTCACGTGGCGTACCGGTACGATCCGATCCGGTACGAGCCCTGCTGCTTCGAGAGATGCGATCACCTCCACGGCAAGCCGGTTGGCGTTGCGGTGACCTTCGGCGTGTGCGGTCGCGCCGTGCGTGTTGACGCCCCCGAGGAAAACCTCGAGCGGACGCGCGCGCGGGCTCGGCGTCTTCTCGAGTGCGCGGCTCGCGAACGTGACCGCCACGTTCGAGGCGTTGAAGTTCTCGACGTTGACCTCGAAAGGCAGGATGCCGTCCACCGTGTATCCGAAGCGTACTCCGCGCTCGGCGAGCAGGAGGGCGAGCCCCTTCACCGCTTCCATGCGCCCGATCTCCTCGTCGGGACGCCCGATCAGAAGCAAGGGTGGATGCGGAATCTCCGGGTTGGAGGCGAGAAGCACCGACAGCGTCATCAGGTGTGCCAGGCCGAGCTTGTCGTCGAGACCGAAGGGTGCGCGCCCCGGGCCGTGCACGATGTCCTGCCCCAGGAACTCCGCCACCGCGGGATAGGTGTCGCCGCCGACCTGCAGCCCCGGGTTCTCCGGATACGGAATCGGCTCGCCCGTCCACGCCGGGTGCACGTGCAGCGTGTCGACGGCGCGGGTGCCGCGCGACGTATCGAGGTGCACCATCAACGCCATCGGCGCTCTGCCGGCTCCTGCACCGCGTCCCGGGATTCGCGCCACGACGTTGGCGTGATCGTCGCGTTCCACCTCGGCACCCTGGGCGCGGAAGAAATCCGCCACCTGCTCCGCCAGCTGCGCCTGGCTCGGTGTACTCGGGATCGACTTCGAGCTCTCGTCGCTCTGACTGTCGACTCGAACCACCTGCTCGAGATGTGTTTTCGAGAGCTGCGCAATCTCCTCCTGAGACTGACGCGGCTCGACCGCTACGAAGCTCATGCGTTGCCTCCCGTCATCTGTGCGATGCTTCTCTCCTCCAGCTCGGCGAGCTCGCGGCGTGGCGTGGTGACCACGAGCCCCTGGTAGAACTGGATCCGGTCGGTCGTCTCCCCGACCGCGACCAACAGCAGCAACCACACGGTTGGCATGTCGGATCGCAACAGCGCGAGCAACGCGGGGAGAGCGAGCCCGACGCCGATCCGGAGGATCGCAACGACGAGAGTACCCGCCCGCGCGCTCTGGCGCGAGCCCGCCAGCAGGCGCTGCGCGTAGAGTGCCAGCTTCACACCTCCGACGGCGAACGCAGCGCCACCCCAACCGAGCAGGAGCGACGCGATCAGCAACGCCGTGAGGAGCGTATCGGCGCTGTGCAGGCGCCAGCCGCTGCGCACCGGATCGTAGACGCGATCGGCGCAGAAGAGAAACGCGAAGCCGAGCAAGCTGGCCGTGACACGGCTCCACGACGCCGCCAGCCACAGCTGCGTGCCGGCGACTGCAGCGAAGCCAGCGAACGCCGCCACCTCGCGGCTCAGCCACGATCGACGCACGTTCAAGAGCGCACGCCAGGCGCGCGACTTGCGTCCCAGGTGCAGGAGGCTGGTGCCGAGAGCCACGCCCAGGGCGCCCGCGAAGCTGCCCGCGTGCAGCGGCACACCACTGGCGCTCGATGCGCTCTGCCAGCCCACCAGACCGGCCGCGACCAGAGTGAAGATCAAGAGTGGCCACTCCGACGCGAGCGAGATCGGCGCTCGCGTTTCGGGTCGCGCCGCGGCAAAGGCGGCCAGCACATCCTCCGGAAGCGACCAGCTGCTCTCCGGCGGGCGCAGAGCGTGGCGCAGGGGTGCAAAGCGAAGCGCCGGCTGCGCCGCCGTGTCGGGGAAACCGGGAACGAGCGGCTCCCCCTGCAGCGGGCCGAAGCGAAGCGCCGTCGTCGGACACTGCTCGACGCAGGCGGGCTCGCTCCCCGCCGCGAGGCGGTGGTTGCAGAAGGTGCACTTGCCCATGACGCCCGCTTCTGCATCGAAGCGCGGCGCGTCGTACGGGCACACCCAGCTGCAGTAGTGGCAGCCGATGCACTTCGCAGCCTCGATCAGCACGGCATCGGTCGCTGCATCGCGTCGAATCGCAAGCGCCGGACACTGCGGCACGCAGGGGGCTGCAGCACAGTGGTTGCACGCCGTGGACAGGTGGAAGCTGGGCACGCCGGGATGGCGCGCCGCGTTGAAGGTCTGGACCTGCCGCCAGCTTCGCCCCCACCCCAGCTCGTTCTCGATTGAGCATGCGAGCTCGCAGGCGTTGCATCCGGTGCAACGGTTGAGATCGAAGAGGAAACCGACGCCGCCCGCGCTCATGTCAGCTTCTCGACGTCGACGACGTTGTCGTGGAAGGCAGCGCCGTGCCCCATGTCGGTCTCGCGCCCGAGCGACAGCACGTTCACCGTGCCGCCTTCGGAGATCCACCAGCCGTTCGTCATGCTCACGCACCCCGCGCGCAGGCCGAAATCGAGATGCGCCTCCGCCACCAGCGAACCGCGAGCGTTGAGGAGACGCACGCGATCCGCGTGGCGGATGCCTCGCGGCGCCGCGTCGACCGGGCTCATGTGGAGAACCGGACGCTTGCTGTGCGCACGGATCATCTCGAGGTTGTTGAACTGGGAGTGGATCCGGTCCTTCGTGTTCGGCGTGAGAAAGTGCAGCGCGCTCCGGCGCGCGTTCGCCGCCTGCGCGCGCAGCGATTCTTCCGGCTCGAACCAGACGGGCAGCGGCGCCGCGTGCCAGCGGCGCTGCGCCTCCTCCGACCACAACTCGATCTTTCCGGAGGGCGTCGCGAAGACCTGGTCGGAGAACGCCACCTCCTGATGTCCCGGTGCGAGAACCGGCCCCTCGCGCAGCCGCTGGAGCGAGAGCTCCGGCCAGGGGGCCAGCCGCTCCCCGAGCCAGGCGTCGATCTCCGCATCGCTGGAGCCCGGAATGGCGCGCGCCACGGCGTCGTGCGGCAGGGCGAGACGCTCCGCCAGGAGCCGATACACCTCCGACTCCGGTTTCACTTCGCCCGGCGGCTCCAGGACCTTCTGCTTCAGCTGGATGTACGGGTGCCAGTAGGCACCGATCACGTCCGACTGCTCGAACATCGTCTTCGCCGGCAGGACGAGATCCGCTTCGCGTGCCGTGTCGGTCAGGAATTGCTCCACGACGACGCGAAAATCGAGAGCGCGGAACGCTTCGAGCACCGTGTTCGTTTCCGGGTTCTGTGTGACGGGGTTGCCGCGTTCCACCCAGATCATCTTCAAAGGTGGATTGCGCGTCTCCAGCATGTCGCGGCCGAGGCGCGCCGTCGCGATCGACACGCGCGCCACACCATCCGGCTCCGCCGGAGGATAGAAGGCGATCGGGTCGGGGACGCGATCGAAGATCGCGCTCTGCAGGTTGGCGAACACCCAACCCGCGCCCGGCTTGCCGATGTTTCCCGTGAGCACGAGAAGTGCGATGATCGCGCGCATCGTCTGGCCGCTGTTCGTATAGCGCTGCATCCCGTACCCGGCGCAGATCGTCACCGGAGCGCCTGCGGCGAAGAGCGCAGCCAAGCGTTCAACGTAGCGCGCCGGAACCTCGCTGATCTTCTCCGCCCACTCGGGAGTGCAGTCGTGAAGCGACTCGGCGAAGCGCTCCCACCCGAGCACATGTCGCTGCAGGAAGTCTCGATCGACGCGCGCGTCGCGGAAGAGAACGTGCGCGATTGCCAGAGCCAGCGCCGCGTCGCTCCCCGGGCGCGGTTGCACGAGGAGGTCGGCGCGCTCCGCCGATTCGGTCCGACGCGGATCGATGACGACGAGACGCGCGCCCGCTCGTTGCGCCTCCTCGATGAACGGCATCTGATGGATGTTGGTCTCGGCGGGGTTCTTACCCCACACCACGATCAGACGCGCTCGGGCGAGATCCCAGGGTGCGCTGTGCTTGTTCGCCCCCAGCGTCAAACGCGTGGCTTCGAGCCCGGCGGGCCAGCAGAGGTCGCCGTACGTGGTGGTGTAACCGCCGTAGAGGCGCCAGAACTCCGCCCCCACGCCGTTGAGCAAGCCCTTCGTGCCACTGCCGAAGTAGTAGAGGAGCGCTTGTGCCCCGTGCTCGTCACGCAAGCGCCGCAGCCGCGATGCGATCTCGTCGAGCGCAGCGTCCCAGGACACACGCTGAAAGCGGCCGTCGGCCGCACGGCGCAGCGGATGCAGGATGCGGTCGGGGGCGACGACGCGCTCGACGTAGCTCAGCCCCTTGAGGCAGGCCCCCTCTGGAGTGGCGCGGTTGCCCGCGTGCGGCAGGATGCGCCGCAGCCGGCCCTCCTCCACCTCCACCCGCAGGGTGCAGGTGCTGTAGCAGTTGCGCGGGCATGCGGTCGTGAGCTGCTGCACGGTGCCCGCATCATACTCCGGCACGCGTCGATATGACCAGAGAACACAACGGGTTGGAGCCGCCCCGCCGGGGGGCGTATGCTCTCCAGGAGCGGCCTTGACCCCCCCACCCGTGGAGCCATGCGCACCCATCCTTCGACCCTCGCTACGATTGTCGCTTTGCTTCTTCTTGCGGGCGGCTTCGACGCCGCGCCGGCGCGCATCGGCGTCGCCTACCGCGGCTGGAAGGTCTCGAAGCTCGAGATTCGTGGGGTGGAACCAGCGGTTGCACGCGAGATTCGCGGTGGGCTGGCGCTCGGGCAAAGCAAAGGGGTGATCCGGGGACGTTTCAGCAAACCCACCTTCCAACCCGATCTGCTGCAGCAGGACATCCAACGTGTGCGGCTCTTCCTCGCCGCGCGCGGCTACCCGCGGGTCGTCGTGGAGCCGGAGCTCACGCCGGACGAAGGCCGACGTCAGTTGCGCGTGCTGCTCGCAGTGGACACCGGCCCGCGCGTCGTCATTGCGCACATTCGGATGCCGGGCCTTCCGCGCAACCTGCAACAGGAAGCAAGCGAGGTGCTGGGAATTGCGGTGGGCCAAGCTTTCATCGATTCCGACGTCGAAGCCGCCCAAGCCGCCCTGGTGCGACTTCTCCTCCGGCACGGCTACGCCACGGCCGACGTGAAGCGATCGCTCGAGTTGCTCAGTGAGTCGGGAGTCGAGATTGTCTTCGCGGTCGACCCAGGAGAGACCTACCACGTGCAGAGCGTTTCCTTTGAAGGCTCGAGTCAGGACCTGCGGGCTCTGGCGTCGCGCACGATCGGTGTCGATCCGGGGGCGCTGAGCTCGCCGAGAACGATGAATGAGGGATCGATGCGCCTGCGCAGGCTGGGACTCTTCCGTCGCATCGAATTCGAAACCACTCGCATTGCACCCGGCCAACACGCACTGCTCTGTCGTTTGACCGATCGCGATCCACGCACGCTGGAGTTCGGAGTCGGTGCCTGGTCCGACCAGATCATTCGTCTTCACGCTGGCTGGACGCATCGCAACCTGTTGCGTGGCGGCCGCGGACTGGCGGTGCGCGCGATCGCATCGCAGGTGGAGCAAGAACTCTCCACCTCGGTTTGGCAGCCGAGCATCCTCGGCCCGAACACACGTGCCACGCTCGCCGTCCGCGCACGCCGGGAGGATGAAGATACATTCGAGAGCACCTCGATCGAGACCGAGGCGGGCCTCACCTACAACTTCAGCCTCGACCGCGACCACGATCTGATCTCGACGCTGCTGCTCTCCTGGGTCGACTTCGAGGACAAACGTGTCTTCGGCGACAGCACCGAGATCGTTCCCGTGCCCGACCAGAGCGGTCGGCTCGTCACGTTCAACCTCGAGTGGCTGAACGACGGCAGCAACGACCGCTTCTACCCGCGGCGAGGCTACGTCATCCGCGCCGGTGTGGAGACGGCGATTCCGCAAGCGTCGGAGGTGGAGTTCGCGCGCACCGAGGTCAAGACGGTGGGATACGTGCCGATGCCGAAGGCATCGGTCCTGGCCCTGCGCGTCACGCCCGGAATCGGCGCCCCATTCGGCGACTCGATCGAGATGCCTCCCGACCGGCTCTTCTACGCCGGCGGCGCGCTGTCGATGCGCGGTTTCAAGCGCCGTCGACTCGGCCCCAAGGATGCGGCCGGAACACCCACGGGCGGGCGCGTCATGCTCGAGACCAGCGCCGAGGTGCGCATCCCGATCTGGTGGAAGTTCAGCCTGGCCGGTTTCGTCGATGCCGGCCAGGTGTGGGTTCGCGCCGAGGAGGTCCGACTCGACAAGATGGAGGTCGCGGTGGGACCTGGCTTGGCGCTACGGACACCGGTCGGGCCGATTCGTGCCGACTACGGCATCCGCCTCACCAACTTCGACACGTCGGAGCCGGATGCGGTGTTCCACATCTATATCGGCAACCCGTTCTAGGGGAGAAGCATGACCACCCGACGTGCACGCCTGCGCCGATGGCTGAAGCGGCTCGCGATCGTGTCGCTCTGCCTGCTGGCGCCGATCGGGCTGGCGTTGGTGTCGCTCATGCTGCCACCCGTACGCAGCTTTGTCGTGCGGCGTGCGCTCGTGGCCGCACAGAAGACGCTCCCGGGACAGCTGCAAGTAGGGCGCGCGCACTGGGGTTGGCCGCTGCGCATCGAGCTCGACGACGTTCATTGGACACACGCCGGGGCTTTGCTGCTGAGCGCGGATCGTGTGCGAGTCGACCCGCAGCCGTCGGCATTGTGGAGACGCGACCTCGTGATCCGCGAGATCCGGGTCGAGAACCTGGATGCCGACCTCCCGGCGCTCACCGCGGCTTTCGAGGCCGCCGCGGAGCAGGATGACTCGACGCAGGCGCAGGCGCCGGCGGGCGCCAAGCGGATCCCCTTCTTCCGCGCCGGAGCACTGCCCGGCTTACCCTCGCTCCACGTCCCCGTCATCGCGATCGACGTGCCACGCGCCGCACTGACTGCTGCCGATACGCTGCGCGGATTCCGGCTCGACGCCCGCATCGATCTTCTCGCCGGCCACGCGCCCGTCGTGGACGTCGTGCACTTGGCCGGTGCGCTGCCAGCGCGCGGCGTCGAGCTGCAACCGGGCCACATCCGGATCGACCTGCAGAGGGGCACGGTCGAAGCGGCGCTCGACGGGCAGCTGGAGCAATCCAGCTTCGTGCTCACAACGCGCGGTGAGGAAGCGGAGCGCTTCGATCTGCAGCTGCGACTTCCCGAGCTCGAGGCGGCCGCCGAGCTGCGCGGCCGCTGGACGCGTCGCGGCAGCATTCCGGTGGGGCTCGCCTTCGAAGCTTCGCTGCGTCCTCCCTCACCGCAAACTCTCGGCGTCGCGATTCCTCTCGACTCGCTGCGCGCCGAGGTGACGGGGCAGCTCGACTTCGCTGCGGCGCTGCGCGGGCACGCCATCGTGCAGCTCCACTCCATGGCGGAGTGGTTCGAGAGCCTGGTCGTACCACTGCAGCTGGCGCCCGATGGCGTGTCTGTGGAGAACGCGCGCGTGCACCTGCAGGGGCTTTCAGTCGAGGCGGATGCGTCGTTGCGCGAGGGTGCGCTGCACTCGACGATCGCAACCACGCTGGATGGTACGGAATGGCTGCGCGCCGTCGCCGGCGACTCGGTTGCGCTTCCCGATTCGATCCACGTCACGGCGCGCGTCGAGGCGGAGGGCCCCGTATCTGATCCCCGCATGTCGCTGCGCGTGCGAGGCGCAGTGCAACACGCGGGCGTCGCTCTCGACGCGCTCGACATCGGGGCGCGCTTCGCGGAGGGGATTCGTAGTGCGATGACACTCGATCTTGCATTGTCCGCTTACTCCTACACCCTCGACACGCGTGCGACCGTGCACCTGCCGCTCGAGTCACAGCCTCTGCGTGCCACACTCCGACCCGTGTCGATCCACGCACGCGGAGCAACGGGCAATGGCGATGTGGGCTCCCAACAGCAGGCCCAGATCGAGTTCGACACCGAGACGGGACGGCTGCGTGTCGAGCGCCTGCACGTGATTGGCGATCTCGGCCAGCTCGCAATTGAGGGGGAGCTGGTTCCGGAATCGGTCGGACTTCTGCGCCTGGTCGCCAGCTGGCCACGCCCCCCGGTGGTGCCGGCGTGGTCGCCGGCGCTCGCCGAGTCACTGGCCGCCGGATGGCCGCGCGATTTCGTCCCAGAGATCCAGTTGACCGCGCAGATCGAAAAGGAGAGAACGCGAGTCGATGGTGACCTGCAGTTTCCTGGACCGGAGCATCTGCGTGCCCTACTGCCACCGGCGTTCGACGTCTCGGGGATGGGCGCTTTGCGCGCGCGCCTCAGCGCCGAGATCACCGAAACGATGTCGGGCGACATCGACCTTGGCGCCACCAGCTGGCTCGACACCTGCCGTGCGGAGTGGAGCGTGCATGGAACACGCACGGCGCTCGAATCGCTGCAGCTGCGCTTCGAGGGCTTGGCGCTCGACGCGAACGCAGAGCTGGAAGGCGACGCACTTGCGGGCCGCATCGAGTTCGGCGCCAACCAGCCTGCGCTCTTGCAGCGGCTGCCGACACAGGAGCGGCTGCGCTTGTCGGTCACCAGCGCCATCGATGTCGCTGGCAGCCGTGAGGCGCCACACGTGCAGGGTGAGGTCGATGCCGCGCTCGGCCTCGACAGCTGGAGCGTCCCTGCACTCGAAGCCGTTGCGGACATCATCGTCGGCCGCAATGCCGATCTGTCCGTGCGTCTGCCCCAGGGATTGACATCGTCCGCCGTTGCTTTCGCGCTCGACGATTTCGATCTGCACTTCGCCAGCCGGACCACGTCGGAGCTGGCGCGCAAAGGCCACATGAGCGTGCGCGCCGTGGGGCCCGATATCGCCTGGCATCAAAGCATGACGCTCGACCTCACCGACGCGCTGCGGGTGCAGAGCGACAGCTTGCGGCTGCGGCTCGCCGATCGCGACCTCAGGGCGCTGAGACCATTCCAGATCGAGTGGGTCGGTGCGGCGCAGCAGCTCCTTCTACGTGACGTGCAGCTGGAAGGCAGCATGGGCACGGTGACGGCGGATTGTCAGAGCACGCCCGACTCTCTGGCTCTTGCTGCCGATGTCAAGTTGCAGTTCCCTGCCAAGCCGGAGTGGTTGAACGTGCCCAGCGGCGTGTGGCCCGAGCGCTTCCTGCTCGACGCCAGCGGCAAGAGCCACGACGATGTGCGGGTTGCCGCTGCCATCGACGGAGTGAGCATTGCCGAGCGCGCCAATGTGCGCCTGGAGCTGGGGCTGCAACCGGCGCCGGGCGGTTTCGAAGGTCACGTCGCCCTGACGGCGGCGGATACGCTTCTCAACGTCGCCGCGGTCCTGCCGCTGCAGTTCGATCAGTTTCCCATTCGCTCACATACGCTCGACGACAGCCTGCGCTTGGATGCGTGGTGGCGCGGCATCCCGATCCCGGTGCCTCCCAACGCGGACGGTGTGCACGCCTTCCTCGAGGGGGAGCCCCGCGAGTGGCAGCCGAGGCTCCGGGGACGCCTGCACGTGCACGGAACAGGTGCCCGACCGGCGCTCGAGATGGACGCCACAGTGGGATTCCCGGAGGGCGCGCTCGACGGGCACGCCGTGGTGATCGAGGTGCGCGGCCGGGGTGACGAGCGCACACTCGCGAGGCTCGACCTGATTGGAAGCGGCGAAACGTTCGCGACGGCACGACTCGATGCACCGCTTCGCTTCCGGCTGGCGCCGTTTCAAATGGGCGTGGCGGAAGAGGAGCTGCTGCTCGAATTGCGCGCCGAATCGCTCGATGTGGTGGAGCTGAATCCGCTTCTTCCTGCTCGGACCAGTGCAAGCGGTGTCATCGATGCCAACGTGAGCGTGCAGGGCGCAGTGAGCGACCCGAGCATCGCCGGCCAGGTGCGCATCGACGACTTCCAGATGGAGTTGCCGCGCCGCAGTTTCGTCCGCTTCGACTTTGCGGCCAACTTGGCCGGCAGCAGGAGCGCGCCCGAGGTGGAGGGCAAGTTGCTGGTGTCTCAGGCACGCTTGCGCGTTCCGGAACGCGACGAGGATCTGCACGCGGCGGAAGGATCGCCGATCCTGTGGAGCGAGGTGGCGGATCCCGACTCGGTATGGCGGCGGGCGGCGCCTGACACCGGGGGCGGGTCGCTTCAGCTGCCCGAGGGCACGAAAGTCGAGATGCGAGTCGATGTCCCCGCCGGCTTCTGGATCTTGGGGAACGATCTCGGCATCGAGCTCCGGGGCGAACTGGACATCGGCGTGCGTGGGAGAACACCCATGGTGCAGGGACGTCTCGAGGGTCTGCAGGGCTGGTTCGTTCTCATGGGGCGTCAATTCACACTGCAGCGCGGCATCTGCGACTTCACCGGCGTCAATCCGTTGAATCCGGCGCTCGACATCGAGATGCGCACGCAGGTCGGGAGCACGAGGATCTTCGTCATTCTCACCGGCGATGTCGAGGAACCGGAGCTGACGCTGCGTTCGGAACCAGAGATGTCGGAGGGCGACATCATCAGCACGTTGGTCTTCGGCCAACCCGCCGATCAGCTCGGGAGCGGGCAGGGCGATTTCCTCGCGGCCCAGGCCGCGGCACTAGCACAGAGCTACTCCGGCGCTGCGCTGCAGAAGGTGCTCGGTGACCAGCTCGGCGTCGACACGGTGCGCTTCAAATCGCGCGCCGAGGGGGAGTCGAGCGCCGGCGCCGGGACGTCGCTCGAGATCGGCAAGTACCTCACGCCGGAGATCCTGGTGCAGTACGAGATCGACCTGCAGACGGGTCGTGGTCTCGGGGTTTCGCTGGAGTACCGCCTCTCCCAACGCGTGCGCTTGAACACGCACTTCAGCCAGGTCGACCGCTCCGGCATCGAGCTCAACTGGACCAAGGATTACTAGAACGCCATGGGGAGGATCGGCATGAAACGCCACGTCATCTGCAGCGCGCTCCTGCTCGTCGCTGCAGCCTGCGGCTCGCGCTCCTCGACATCGATGGGGGAGTTCGACGAGACCGGACGCCCGGGAGGCACCTACAGTGTTTCGACCAGCATCGTGAGCCAGGAGACGGCCCAGATGGATGCCGCCCGCGCGCTGGAACGGCAAGGCGATTACGACGGTGCCATCGAGGCCTTGGAGGGGCTGTACTCGAAGTCGGATCTCGATCCGCAGCTCCGCGAAGAGGTGCTGCTCAAGCTTGGCGAGCTCTACGGCTCCTGGATGAACGCCAACCGCGACTACGAAAAGGCAAGCCATTACCTGCGGCAGCTCCTCAGCGAGTTCCCGGACACGCAGCACCGGGAGCGCGTCACCGAGATGCTGACGCAGTACGCGAAGGCGGCGGAGAAGAAGTAGGTCAACCCACGTCGGTGCCGCGCAGTGCCGTGAGCGCCAGCGAGATCCAGCCGAGAATGAAAGCTACGCCCCCGAGCGGCGTCACCGCGCCCCACCAGCGTGCGCCCGTGAGCGCGAGCAGGTAGAGGCTGCCGGAGAAGAGCAGGATGCCGATGCAGAAGAGCCAGCCGGAGGCCTGGATCCAGGGCGACGCCCAACGCGTGGCCGCCCACCCTACCGCGAGCAGAGCGAGCGCGTGGTACATGTGGTAGCGCACCCCGGTCTCGAAGATGGCGAGCAGATCGGGGCCGACTCTGGACTTCAAGCCGTGGGCACCGAACGCACCCACGCCGACACCGATCGCCGCTGCGATCGCTCCCGCTGCGAACCATCCAGCTCCCATGCGTGCCTCCACACGCGCGCCA
Source organism: Candidatus Latescibacterota bacterium (assembly GCA_020349025.1). GTDB lineage: Bacteria > Krumholzibacteriota > Krumholzibacteriia. The sequence goes on from CP070763.1 coordinate 1,382,046, forward strand.
GACTACGGATCGACCGTCTACTTGGCAACAACCCGCGGTTGCGCGCAAACTGCCGGGATGAACTTGGCGCGTGTCGGATGGATCTTGGTGTCGCTCGGCGTCATCGCCCTGCTCCTGGCGATGCTGGAGCTCCTGCGTCCACCCGAAGTGAACATGTTTTGGACCGCGTTCTTCGACGCGGGCCACGTCCCCCTCTTCGGGATCCTGTCGCTCGCGCTTTTGCGCCTCAGCTTTGCGCTTTGGCCCCAGCTGCACCGCATCCTCCACTACGCGCTCGCGTTCGTGGCGGCGATGAGCGTGGGGGTCGCTGTGGAGGCGCTGCAGTTCTTCGGACCGCGAGATGCCGAGCTCTCGGACATCGTGCGCAACGCCTGCGGCTCCGCCGCGATGCTTCTGGCCGCGTGCGCCCACGACCCGGTGCTGCAGCTGCGACGTCGCAGGCGCGCTCTGGCGCTGGCGCTCGCCGTCGTGGTCTTCCTTGCACCCTGCGTGCCGGTCGTCTCGATCGCGCTCGCCTACAGAGCGCGCGACGCGGCGTTCCCGCGCCTCGCCGATTTCGAGTCGCGTTGGGAGCTACGCTTCGTGCGCGCATACCAGGCGCAACTCGAGCGCACGACGCCGCCCGCCGGCTGGGCACGCCCGGCGGCAACGCGCGTGGGGCGCGTGACGTTTCTGCGCGCGCGCTACCCGGGACTGGCTCTCGTGGAGCCGGCGCCGGACTGGAGCGCCTACGACCGCCTGGTTTTCGCGGCCTACTCGGGCCTGCAGACACCGGTGCAGCTGGTCGTGCGGATCCATGACATCCACCACGACAACCGCTACAGCGACCGCTTCAACCGCACCATTTCGATCGCTCCCGGTGCGAACCGGATCGTCGTCCCCCTTGCCGACGTGCGCGCCGCGCCTCGGGGGCGCGAGATGGACCTGACCCGGATCCGCCAGCTCGCCATCTTCGCGGTGCAGCCCCCCGAGCCCTTCTCGTTGTACTTCGACGACTTCCGGCTGGAGAGCGATTGACCCCCTCGGGACCCGGGGCTTAAAAAAGGAGGTGGGAGCGTCTGGAAAGGACAGATCGATGCAGGGCATCCGCGGCTTCCTGAGCTCGCGCGTTCGCATCCGGGGTCTGGTGGCGCCGCGTCTTCGGCGCTCGACCCGGCGCGCGCAGGTGCGCAATGGGCGCTCGCTCGGCTGGGAGAAGGTGGCACTCTGCTATGCCACCATCCTCGGTATCCCGACGATCCTCTACTACTACCTGCGGCTGAGCGGCTCGGAGCTCCTGCCGCTGCACGCGGTCGTGGCCAGCTTCTACCTGCTCACGGCGCTCATGATCATCGCGGAGACGACGCTGGCGCTCTGCCGGCGCTTCGCCGGGCCCACCACGCTGCCCCGATCACGCGCCGAAGCGCTGGCGCAGCTCCTCAAAGGCGTCCTCGGCTGGCGTGGCGCGCGACTTCCCGACACCGAGCGGCCGCTGCCGCGCTCCACGCTGATCGTCGTCGCGTTCCTCCCCAACGAGCAAGACATCATCATCGAGACGCTGGAGCACGCGCTGAACTGGATTCGGCGGCCGCGCGACGGGCTGGAGGTGATCCTCGCCTACAACACGCCGATTCATCTGCCGGTCGAGCGCGAGCTCGACGAGCTGCGCGAGCGCCATCCCAACCTGCGGCTGCTGCGAGTCGAGGGGAGCGAGTCGAAAGCGGAGAACCTCAACGCCGCGCTCGAAATCGTCACCGGCGAGATCACCGGCATCCTGGACGCGGACCACCTGCCGCGCCCCGACTGTCTCGAGCGTGCGTGGCGCTGGCTCGAAAGCGACTACGACGTCGTGCAGGGACGCAGCATCATCCGCAACTTCGACACCAACCTGGAGACGCGCTGCATCGGCGTCGAGTTCGAGTGCATGTACGGGGTCAGCCACCCGGCGCGCTCGCTCCTCGTCGACACCGGCATCTTCGGTGGCTCGAACGGATTCTGGCGTACCGAGGTGTTGCGCGAGATTCGCTTCGACCCGGGCATGATGACCGAGGACATCGACGCCTCGATGCGGGCGCTGCTGCGCGGGTATCGCATCGTCGCCGACCGCAGCATCGTCTCCACCGAGCTCGCCGCATGTGACTTCCGCTCCTTCTGGTTCCAGCGCAAGCGCTGGGCACAAGGATGGCTCGAGGTCAGCCTCAAGCATCAGCGCGGTGTCTGGCGCTCACGACACCTCGGCCTGCGGCAGAAGCTGTACTGGACCTACCTTCTCGGCTTCCGCGAACTCTATCCGCTCGTGAGCCTGCAGGTCTTTCCCATCGTCTTCAGCCTGCTCTTCTACCAGGGCTTCATGCCGTGGTTCGCACACTGGTACCTGTGGATTTCAGCCGTCGTGACGCTGCTGAGCGGGCCCTACCAGACGGCCGTGGCGGCGCGCAACGCCGTGACCGGCTTGCGTGCGCGCGACGCCGTCGGATACGCGTTCTTCGTGCTTCCCTACGTGATGTTGAAGCACATGGTGTGGGTCGTCGCGCTCTACGACCACCTGCTCCGCAACACCGACTGGGTCGTGACGCGACGCCAGATCTCCGAAGATCTACGCCTCAAGGCGGAGAAGAATGGCCTTCTTTCTGATCTGCAGCGTGTGTGCAACGCTGTGCGCAATGGGGGCCATTCCCGGCTCCGCCGACAACGCGCAGCAGCACGCTGACTCGACGGACAGCCTGGTCGCGGCGGCGCGCGACGCCGCGCGACGCGACGCCAACGTCGATGCGATGGCTCTCTGGCGTCGCGCCGTCGCCCGGGAGCCGTGGCGGCGGAGCGAGTGGCTCCTCGAGCTCGCCGATCAGACCACGTACGCCGGCCTGGCCGCGGAGGCCGTGCCGCTCTACCGCGAGTTCCTGCAGCTGGAGGAGCGCTCCCCGGAGGAGCAGCGGCGTGCGCGCCTCGGTCTGGCGCTGGCGCTCTCCTGGAGTGGAGAGCTGGAGGAGTCGCTGCGCGAGTACGAGACCTACCTGGCCTGGTATCCCGACGATCTGCAGGCACAGCTCGGACGCGCGCGCGTGCTCTCCTGGATGAATCGCAACGTCGAATCACGCCGCGCCTATTATCAGATCGTGCTGGATCACCCCCGCAACATCGAGGCGCGCCGCAACCTCGGTCGCGTCGACAGCTGGCGCGGCAAGCATCGCGCCGCGGAACGCCAGCTGCAGGAGATCGTCCGGCGTCACCCTGGTGACGCCGAGGCGGTGCTCTTTCTGGCCCAGACGCAGGAGTGGATGGGACGCCCCGACCGCGCCAAAACGACGCTGCGGACGCGTCTGCGCGCGGATCCAGCAGACGTGAACGCGCTCGGCCTGCTGCGCAGCATCGAGCGACGCGAGAGACCCGGCTTGCGCGTCGACTACCGCGGCTCGCGACAGACCGACGACCTGATCATCCGCTTCACGACCTTCGCGCAGGACTGGTTCATCAGCCAGGGGCTGTCGACGCTCGGCGTGCGCTACCAGTTCCAGGACTACGATCCGCAGGGGGAAGAGGAGAGCGTGCGCGTACATCGGCCGGGCGGCTACGGGCGCCACCGCTTCAACGACATCGTGGAGTGGACCGCTTTCGCTTTCGTCGATCGCATCGACGTCCGCAGATTGGACACGGTGCACTGGCGCTTCACGTACGACACCTGGTTGACCGTGTGGCCGAGCGATCTGGCACGCATCGACGTCGGCTCGAACCGCACCACGCTCGACAACGTGCCCTCGCTGGAGCGGAACATCGTCGCCACCTACATCAATCTGGCGACCGACGTCTTTCCGAACGAGCTGTGGCGCGCCGTGGCTCGCGTCAAGTATGGGGACTTCACCGACGGCAACGCGCAGCTCTGGGGTCAGGTGGAGGGGGAGCGGCGCTTGCGCACGCTGCCTCGCATGTGGGCAGGATTGCGCGCGACCGCATTCCGCTTCCGCGACATGCTCCCCAACGGGTACTTCAATCCGAGCGAGTACTTTTCCGCCGACGCCACGTTCCGGATGTTCGAGCCGCGTGGTGAAGATCTCCGCTACGCGCTCGCCGGATCGGCGGGCTTCGAGCACGCGAGCCCGGGCGGCAGCAAGTTCATCTGGTCCGCTGGGGTCCGCATCGACTATCTGATCTCCGGGAGATTCGACCTCGGAGGACATCTCGGCCACTTCAGCTCCGCAACCGCCAGCAGCAGCGGCTTCGCCCGCACCACCTTCGGCGCCCAGCTGCGCCTGGTGTGGTGACGGCAGCGGCGGCGGCGTCAGCGCTGCATCGAGCGCCCGGCTTCGACGTAGGGCTGCAGGGCCTGCAGGACCCCATCCGCAAAGCGCTGTCGTCCCGCATCGGTCCAGTGGCAGACGTCGATGAAGTACTCGCCGCTTTTCGGGATGTGACGCTCCATGTCGAAGAAGAGAGCCTGCGGTCGACGCGCCGCGACGCTGCGAACGACCTCGTTGTGCGCAGCGATTGCCTTGGCGACGTGGTGCGGCAGCCCCCACACCTCCACCGGAATGCTCTCCGGCGCGAAGCTGTAGTCCAGCCGCCGTTCGCGAAAGCCTGCGTTCGTGTAATCGGGCGGCAGGTGGAAAGCGTAGGTGAGGAGCAACAGCGGCTGCCTGCGCGCGCGCGCTTCGTCGAGGAGTGCCTCGACGTTGCGCTCGAAAGTCGCCTCCGTCTTGATGTCGCCCCCTTCGTCGAGCCAACGGTCGTTGCTCGGATCGTTGTACGGCCCGGTCTCCCGCACCTCCGACGACAAGCGTACCTGAGCCCGCACCACCAGCTTGGCGACGAGAGTGGCCGCAAAGGAGCGCGACAGCAGCGGCTGACGCTCCATCCAGTCAAAGAGCGTGGCGTACTGCCGGTAGTAGGGGAACTGCGAGTAGTCGTCACGAAAGACCTCGCGCGGGTAGCAGTTGGCGCGCGCATCGTTGATCCCGTGATAGAAGAGAACGGCGTCGAAGTCGTAGCCCCGGTACCAGTAACGGTACTTCCACAACGAGTCCCACGACATGTGCGCCGGGACTCCCGTGGAGATGACGCGCACGCGCAGGCCGCGCTCGCGAAAGAGGGGGGATTCGTTCAGGAGACGCTCGAAGTGCGGCTGGAAGCTGCGGGTGACGAAAGCGGAGCCCCCGAGCGCCAGGATGCGGAACTCGTCCTCGGCGGGCTGCCGCTGCAGGCCGTTCCGGAAACCATTGATCGCCGTGGCCACGCGCGGGTAGACGATCGTACGGGCGTCGTTCGAGCGCAGCACCAAGCGCAGACCGAGCTCGAGAGGCACGCAGACGAGGAGCAGTCCCAGAAGAAACGCCAGCGTGTTTTTCGCCAGGCGAGCGAGCCGCCCTCGGCTGTGGGTTCCTGCACGCATCACGGCTCCACGGTAAGATCGTGACCGGGAAAGTGACAACGGTGGATGCGGCATTCGACCCAGGCGCGGCAACGCGTTCGACCCGGGCGCGAGGATCGTGTACGCTCATAAGGACGCTTGTCTGAGCGGGAGCGCCCGATGATCCGCCCCTCCACACCCACTGCATGGTTCGCCTCGGTTCTCATCTTCGCGCTTGCGACGAGCGCACTCGGCCTCAATCGTCCCTCCGACCCAGTCGTGGCCACCGGCAGCGATCTCGTCGCTCTCGTCGGCACCAGCCCGAGCTCGATCGTCGGCTTCCGCTACGAAGAGGGTTGGACTCAGATCCCGATCCAGGTCGACGAACGGGTGGTCGTCGACTTTGGTGCCGTGTACGACACCACCGACACCGGACACACGTTTCTCACCTACGCCGACCCGGGAACGTACACCGGACCCGACACCGACCCACTCTTCGACTTCGATGACGAGCTGGTGTTCATGGCGCGCGATGCCGGCGAGCGCGCGCAGGTCGGCAACGAGCCCGCCGGAGTGGAGTCCGGCTCGGGGCTCGAGCTGACGCTGTTCGACCCGCTCATGGCCGAGTCCGCGTGGGTCTACCTCTTCCGCAGCACCACACTTCCTCCCGGCGCCAATCAGTCCCTCGTCGACTACCAGTTCGATCTGCTCTCGGGGGACTACAAGAGCACCTACGGGATCCGCGCCGGTCCGAACCCGGAGAACTCGAGTGTGACGACCGCCGCCTACGCCGTCCACTTCGCCGATCGTTGGATTCGCGACGAGACCGCCGTCACCCTGGGAGGCGCCGCAGGGGACGACCTTCTCGACCGCCACAAGTCGCTCTTCGCTCCGGGCGTCTGCGGCCGCTCCGAGGACACCTTCAGCGCCGGCGAGGGCGCCTTCATCGTCAACCGCTCCGGTCCGGTGCGGGCGCTGCGTGGCTATCTGGGCGCGAACAGCGGTCCCTTCACCTCGCGCATCCACGCCTTCTACGAGCAGCGCGAGGACATCCTGACCTCGCTGCGCGTTCATGCCATCAGCAGCGTCGTGGACTTCTTCGACTACTCGGCCGCCGCCGTGGGGATGTCCTACTTCAACGACCTGAACACGGGCGGCGTGGACGTGGACGGCGTTCCCGACGCCGTGGTTCCGGGCGCCGTCGTGTGGGAGATGCTGACCGGCGACCCGGGAACTCTCGTCATGACGCACCGCTTCGACACCGACATTCCAGCGTTCGATTACACCAGCTACTACGAGGACGACGTCTCGCCGCCAACCACCCAGTGCACGGGGGACGCCTCTGCGTATGCCTCGAGCGGCGTCTTCGAGAGCGATCCGATCCCCAACACGGACCCGTATCTGGGCGAGCACAACACCTTCGAGCTCACGCGCTCGATCGCCTTCGCCGCCCCCAACCACGATGTCGCCTTCGCCCGGGCGCGCGCGGCCGAGATGCTGCAACCGCTGACGCTCCACGCTTCGCCGTGGAGCCCCAATCCGACGGATGCTGCAACTGCGTGGACCCCCACGCGGCACCTGATCCTGCGGCCCAACCCGGCTCGAGCCACCACCCACATCCACTTCGAGCAGCGGATTGCCGGTGATTTCGAGGTGCGCTGCTACGACGCCTCCGGGCAGCTCGTGGCCACACCGGCGATCGGATCGCTGCCGCGAGGTCCGCACGTGCTGCCCTGGTCGCTCGGGGAGCTGCCGGCGGGCGTCTACTGGGTGCGGGCTCGCGGCGCCGATCGCGTCTGGCGCACCCACCGGCTCGTACGCCTGCGCTGATCGGCTCAGAACGACTGCCTCAACGACAGGTCGAACTCCACGCCTTCGATGCCGAACGCGGTATCGAAACGCGCGATGATCTGGTCGTTCCGCCCGTAGTGCAGGTTGAGCCCGAAGCCCAGCGTCGGCTTGAGGAGCTGCAACTGCATCTTGCGCAGCTCCGGCGCGACGGTGGCCCAACCGACGAACGGGTGCACGCCCAGGCGCCACCACGTGCGCACGCGATACTCCGCCTGCACCGCCAGCAGCACCTCGTCGAGGAAACGGTCGCGGCGGTAGCCGCGCGTGTGGACGCGCCCGCCCAGCGAGGCGAAGCGCCAGAAGGGCGCGCGATCGCCCGTCCCGAAGATGAAGAACTGCGTCGCCAGCACCTGCCCCGGTGCCACCGAGAAGTAGTTGCGCAGGTCGAGGTGGTAGTTCTTGAAGTTGATCTGGCTGCCGATCGCCTCATCGAAGAAGAGCGCGAATCCCTGATAGCGCGCGCCGCTGCTCGGGTTGTATCGGCGATTGCGCGTGTCCCAGTCGACCACG
>CP070763.1:1389826-1394801 GCA_020349025.1 Candidatus Latescibacterota bacterium
GCAGGGTGTCGAGCACGCGTCGGCGCGCGTCGGTGCGCGCAACGTAGCCGCGCTCGATCCCGATGGGATACGACGTCAGGGCGAAGCCGGTGGCTGCGACGCTTGCGAACGTGCGCGTCGGGACGCGGTCGGGCGTGAGACCGGTGACGGGATGGCTCCATTCCCAGAAATACCGGAAAGTGCGTTCCTGCAGCGTGTCCAGAAACGCAGCCGCGTGATCGCTGGATGCCGGTGGATCTCTCTCCGCGGCTCGATCGCAGTCGGCGAGCGCCAGCGCAAGCACGACTGCAGCGCCCAGCGGGCCTCCAGCTTTCCTGCGGTCGAGTGCCATGTCGTGCTTCCCGAGGTGCGGTCGCACGGCGTCGCGCCTCATGCGAGACCGGCAAGCCTCTGTCCCGCCATGGGATCGATGAGCCTCTTTTCGCTCACCGGATCGAAGAAATGCAGCCGCTCGCGCTCGAGGCTCAGGCCGACGTCCGATCCCACCTGCACCGAGGTTTCCGGCAGCGTCAGCAGGCGCAGCTCGGTCGCACGTGCACCTTCCGCTCCACCTGCGACCACATGCACGAGAACCTCGCGGCCGAGCGGCTCGACCATTTCGACGCGGCCGACCAGGTCGACGTCCGGCGCCTTGCCGATCGCGATATCCTCCGGGCGGATTCCCACGGTGACCCGACATCGCGACGCTTCCGGCTCGCGGTTTGGGCGCGCTGGGCGGTGCGGGCCCGCGTCGCCACCTCGGGCCAGCTGCAAGCGCAGCGCCCCGTCGAGCGCAGTCATCTCGATGTTGTCGTCGCCCGCGGCCCGCAGGTCGGCCGTGAAGAAGTTCATGCGCGGCGAGCCGACGAACCCACCGACGAAACGAGTCGCCGGTTGGGCGTAGATCTTCATGGGCGTGTCCACTTGCAGCAGACGGCCGTTGTTCATGACGGCCACTCGGTCCCCGAGCGTGATCGCCTCTTCCTGGTCGTGCGTGACGTAGAGCATGGGCACGCGCAGGCTCCGGTGCAAGCGTGCCAGCTCCAGGCGCGTCGTGACGCGCAGCTGGACGTCCAGATTGGAGAGCGGCTCGTCGAGCAGAAACAGCTTCGGGTTTCGCGCGATGGCGCGCCCCAGCGCCACGCGCTGGCGCTGGCCGCCCGAGAGCTGCGCCGGCTTGCGTTCGAGCAGTTCCATGATTCCGAGATTCTCGGCGACCTGTCCGACGCGCGTGTCGACGGCGGCACGTTGGACGCGGCGCATTCTCAATCCGAACGCCAGATTCTCACGCACGGTCATGTGCGGGTAGAGGGCGTAGTTCTGAAACACCATGGCCACGTCCCGCTTCTGCGGCGGCAGATCGGTGACGTCTCGACCATCGATGAGGACGCGCCCTGCGGTTGGGATCTCGACGCCCGCAACGATCCGGAGGAGAGTGCTCTTGCCGCATCCGGAAGGCCCGAGCAGGATCACCAGCTCGCCGGCGCCGACGTCCAGATCGACCCCAGAGACCGCCACATGGCCGCCCGGAAACGTCTTGCCGATGCCTGTAAGACGGAGCGCGGGCATGCGCGCCTCTCTGCGACGCCGCGCCTCGCCCCGCGCGGCGGAGGGAATCCGAGTCCTGTCGAGCGCCCTACGTTACCACGCCCGCTGGGTGGAGCAAGGTGTCAGAGGGGTCCTCAACGGCGGCATGTCCGGTGATCGAAGCCGGCGGAGCGGCACGGACCACCTGGGTGAGGCGTTGCGAGCGGCATCTCCTTCGCTCGGCTCGAGGCCACTGGACTTCCGCGAGCGCTCCGGCGCCGACGCCCAGTGCCCGAAGTCCTACTTGAGCAACGTCATCCTGCGCACTGCCGTGAACTCGCCCGCGCGCATCCGGTAGAAGTAGATCCCGGACGGCGCCTGGCGCCCGCCGCCGTCGCGACCGTCCCAGAGCACGGAATGGCGTCCCGCCGGGAGCGTGTCGTCGACGAGCGTGCGCACCAGCCGACCGGAAGCGTTGTAGATTCGCAGTGTCACCCGCGACCCGGTGGGCAAGTCGAAGCGAACCTGCGTCGTCGGATTGAACGGGTTCGGTGTGTTTGGGAGCAGCGCATGAACCTGCGGCAAGGATTCGACGGCGTCCGTCGGGTTGCTCGCCAGCGTGAAGACGTCGTCACTCGTATCGGAGTGCGTGTCACCGAGCACGCTCAGGAAGTCGATGCGGATGCGTGCGGTGGCCGATGAGATCTCCGGAACGCTCCAGACAAAGCTCTCCGCTTCGATTCCGGAGGCGATCAAGGTCCACGTGCCACCGTCGTCGACGCTGTAGTGGATGTCGACGCTTTCAATGATGAAAAGATCCGAGCCAATCCACTGGATCTCGAAGTCGCTTCCAGCGATCAACGTTTCTCCGCCGTTCGGAGCCGCAACCCTGGGCATGAACGTCCGGATCGTGTCCCGGGCGACGAACACGGTCGTGTCCTGGATCTCGCCCGTGACGACGACCTCGATCTCGTCGCCGACGGGGAGCGCTTCGCGCACGGCGTCGCGGTCGAACTTGAACATCAGATCGGGGATCCCGTTGCGGTTGAAGTCCTCGGAGTCCGAGAAGGGATGTGTCTCGGCCGGAACGGTGCCCTGAAGCTCAACGGTCGAAAGAACGACCGTGGTCGGATCGTATTCGGCTGGAAGCTCGACGTGCGCCGTGAACCAGTTGCCACCCCCCTGGAGGTTCACTGCCTCGGGTCCCATTGCGACGTCGGCAGCATCGACGCTGCCGACGTGGAAGACGACACCGACGCCAAGCTCCGGCACGAGCGGATCGTTGCTCGCGACGACGATCGTCGCGAAGTAGTCGCCCGCTGGCAAGCCGGTGGCATCCATCACTACGGCGAGGTCGACGCACGCCTGCGGCTCGACGCTGCCGCTGGTTGGTGTCACGCCGAGCCAGGATGGCACGACGGCAATCTCATTGAGCTGCAGCCGAGTTGATTGGGGCCTGGGTGCCTGCGGCCTCGAAGTCTCGATGGCAGCGGCGTGCGAGATCCGTGGTGGGGCCTTCGAGGCCGACTCGACGCCGCGCGAGGAGATGAGCGCCTTTGTGCCGGAGACGCCGGTTGCAGCGTGGTGCCGCGTCACCTGCGCGGTTCCAACGGCTGCGGCTCGCGACGAGGCCGTGCTTGGCGCCGAACTCGCCGCAAGCGAGGTCGACGAAGCCTCGCGAATCTCGATGCTGAACTCGAGCGTGCTTCCCCCGGTGTTGCAGACCTGCAGCAACTTGGCCTTCTGCGCCCCCGGCAGCGCGGCCCCCTGGAGCAGCAGGGGATTTGCGGCGACCTCGGGGGGAACCGTTCCGATCCCGTGTGCTGCCAACGCGTGCGGGGAGCCCGGGGCGTTGCTCGCAAAGAGAAGCGTGCCATCGCGGATTCCGTCGTCACCACCATTCGTGCTCTGCGGCGCAAAGATCACCTGCACCTCGGTCTGTTGGCGCGCGGGGACCTCGAAGATGGTGGGCTCAACGAAGAAATCAACGAGATCGGAGGTGACCCCGGTGACGCGCAGGACGTCGGTCCCGGGGTTCGCGACCTCGACCAGCAACGTGTCACGGGCTCCGAAGAACACGGATCCGAAGTCGAGCGAGTCGGGTGAGAAGACGATCTCCGGGATGCCTTCGACCCTCATGGTCACGGGTTGCGTCAGAACCGGTGTGACCGGATCGTTGCTCTGCAGCAACACCTCGGCGCTGTAGTCGCCGCCGATCAGACCCGCGGCGTTGAAGCGGGCGATGAGAGTTTGCTGATCGCCCGCCGGCAGCGTGCCCATCGTCGGCATCATCTCGAGCCAGGGGACGACAAAGAACCAGTCGAACACCTGGTTTGCGAACAGTCGATTGTCGGCGAAGATCATGTACCCGTTGCTGAACAGTTCGTCCGCCATCGCAAAGACGCGTCCTGTCCCCGCCACACTGACTGCAGTATTGGGGACGTTGGCGACATCACGAACCAGAGCGATGTCGGGTGGCAGCACAGACGTCAGGCTTGCCAGGTTCACGCTCAGCAGGATTTCGTCGACACCTCGAGTGGTCTCGTGTGGCGCGATGTTCGTGGTGAAGCCACGGGCGCCGTCGGTGGCGTCGTAGTCGAAGCCGACGCCCGCAGCATCGAGAAGCGCGTTGTAGATCGGGATGGTGGAGGTGTCGTCCCCCTCCAGCAACAGCACTCCACCGTTGTTGACCCAGTCGGCCACCGCGGCGATCTCGCCGCCCGACCAGCTGAACGAGTTGTCGACGCACCACAAGACCTGGTAGCCGGCCAGAATCGACGCGCTGATCGGCTCGAAGTTCTCGTGCACGGCGGCACCCCTCGAGACGATGTCGCCAATGACGACCGACCAGCCGGCCGCCGGCTGCTGCCCATGTTTCCGGTCGAAGAGCACGTTCAAGCCGGTGAGATCGTTGAGGGCCACTTCAATCGAGCCCGTTTCGCCGGGCGCGTCGATCGGCACTCCGCTGTCCGGATCGACGGCCCCGCCGGGAGCGGCAGCCAGCGTCACGAGACTCTGGTTGGGGGCCGTCAAGGTGCGAACCTGCAGTGACCATACGAGGTCGCTCCCGCCCGCATTCGCAAGCGTGACGGGGCGCTGCAGCACGTCTCCCGACATCAAGTCGACGAGCAGCGATTCCGGGCTCACGACGATTTCCGGCGGCACGACGCCGACGCCGAACATGTGGACGTCCAGCATCGGGGTGTCCGGGTCGTCGCTGGCGACGGTGAGCGTGCCGGTGATCAGTCCTTCCGTGGTGGGCAGGAACGTCACCGGGACGACACGGCTTTCTCGGATCGCGAGAGTGAAGCTCGTGACGGCGGGCGTGAAGTCCGCGTTGTCGCTCGCGATGTCCGTCACGGTGAGCACGTCGGTGCCTGTGTTCGACACCAGCAGGCTCTCGGTCGTCGCCGTGAAGAGGAAGGGTGCGCCGAAGTCGAGCGTGTCCGGTTCGGCGACGACATCCGGC
>CP070763.1:1394901-1400457 GCA_020349025.1 Candidatus Latescibacterota bacterium
GAAAGCGAGGGCATGGATGCCCGAGCCGGGCGTGTGCCGAGTGAGCCCGCGCGCGCCGGATGCGCGCGCGCGAACGTCCGCCCGAACCACCCGTGACGCAGCGCCCGTGCTGCGCGCGCGCGAGCGTCCGCCCGGACCGCATGTCACCGGCCTCGCGGATTCCAAGCTACACAGGGACTTCGGGACCGAAGGCTTTGACGAGGAACCAGCGGTCGCTCTGCGGCTCGAAGGCAAGCAGGAAGATGGAGTCGCCGCGTGTGCGCACCTTGAAGTAGTGCAGGATCGGCCGCCCGGCGACGTTGCCACCGTCGTACCAGCGATCGACGACCTCGACGACGTCGTAGATCACGTTGCCGACGTGGAAACGCTCCGGCAGCGCTTGCGCGCCGGCCCGGTAGGTGGCCGCAACACGGATCGGCAGACGCTGGCGCTCGCGCTTCACGGCATCTCCATTGCGCTCACCCCGGTGGCCATTGGAGGTCGCGCCCCCCGAGCAGGTGCAGGTGGATGTGGAAGACCGTTTGCCCGGCGCCAGCATTGCAGTTGAGGACCACGCGGTAGCCCGTCTCCTCGACGCCGCGCGCGCGCGCGAGCTCCGCCGCGACGCGGTGCAGACGACCGACCAGGGCATCCTCTTCGGGCGTCAGATCGTTCAGCGTCGGGACGTGCTTGCGCGGAATGACGAGCAGATGCACCGGCGCTTGTGGGTTGATGTCCTCGAAGGCGACGATCTCCTCATCCTCGAAGACGATGCTCGCCGGAAGTTCTCCGCGGACGATGCGGCAGAAGAGGCAGTCCATCCGATCTCCTTCGCTGCCCTCAGCTCCGGGACATCCACACCAGAAACAGGATCAGCAGCAGCGAAACCACGACGATCTGCACGAAGCGCGAGCGGTTGGTTCTGCCGCGCACGCTTCGGTCGAGAAGCGGGAGGAGCAGAAACAGCAGAGTCAACACGATCACGAGTCGGAGCAACGATGCCACGCGGCGCATTCTAGCACCGTCCCACTCTTGGCGCGGGGCTTGATTGGCCTCCGACGAGCGCGCCGTGGCGCGCGTGAGGGAGAGCGGGAGGCGCGGCGGCGTCATCGACGTCGACGCCCGGCGTCGCCGCCGTGGCGCCGCGCGGGCGCCTCCGGCCGCGGCCGCAAAGATCGGCACGACAAGAGCTTGTCGCGGGAAAACGGCCCGCCGGCCGGGGCAAGCTGCGCGTTGCAGGGGCGTGCCCGGCGTGCTACGCTGCGTCACACCTTGGGTGCCGACCGTGGGTGTGGGTTGAGCCCGCGGGCCGGCTGCCTCTCCGACGAGGCCACGATCGACGTCAACAGTGGCGGGCAGCATGGCTTCCCGGGCGGGAAGCGTGGGCGAGGTGTGTTTTGAGCGGAGGAGTTTCGCGGCCATGAAGACAACGGCGATCAAATCACAAGCATCCGCCAAGAAGGGCGATCCCAAGGACTCCGTGAAGTCGAAGGCGGATCTCGCGGTTGCACAGATTCGCAAGCAGTTCGGTGACGGCTCGATCATGCGGCTGGGCGACGGCCAGCAGCAGGAGGGGATCGAGATCGTGTCGACCGGAAGCCTCAGCCTCGACGTGGCGCTCGGCGTCGGAGGCGTCCCGCGTGGGCGCGTCGTCGAGATCTTCGGGCCCGAGGGCTCCGGCAAGACGACGTTGGCGCAGTCGATCATCGCCAAAGCGCAGCGTTCGGGCGGAATCGCCGCGTTCATCGACGCGGAGCACGCATTCGATGTCGTGTACTCGCGCAAGCTCGGTGTCGACGTCGACAATCTCCTGGTTTCCCAGCCGGACACGGGTGAGCAGGCGCTCGACATCGTCGAGGTGTTGGTGCGCAGCGGCGCCATCGACGTCATCGTCGTCGATTCCGTTGCGGCTCTGGTGCCGCGGGCCGAGATCGAAGGGGAAATGGGGGATTCGCACGTGGGCCTGCAGGCGCGCTTGATGTCTCAGGCATTGCGCAAGCTGGCGGGTGTCGTCAGCAAGACCAACACGTGTGTCATCTTCATCAACCAGATTCGCATGAAGATCGGCGTCATGTTCGGCAACCCGGAGACGACGACGGGTGGAAACGCTCTCAAGTTCTACAGCTCCGTTCGTCTCGACATCCGTCGCGTCGCCAATCTCAAGGATGGCGACGACATCGTCGGCAACCGCACCAAGGTGAAGGTGGTCAAGAACAAGGTGGCTCCCCCCTTCCGCATCGCGGAGTTCGACATCATCTACGGTGAGGGAATCAGCTACCTGGGCGACGTCGTCGACCTCGGCGTGGCAGCGAACGTGATCGACAAGAGTGGCACGTGGCTCTCCTACGGCGAGGAGAAGATCGGCCAGGGGCGGGAACGTGCCAAGCAGTTCCTGCGTGAGAATCCCAAGATCCTGCGCGAGATCGACGCCAAGATCCGCGCCCACCACGGCCTGCCCATGCCCGGTGGGAGCGCCAGCAGCGGCCAAGCGACCGCGACGGCCAAGGCGGAGGACGCGCCGGCGCCGCCGACCAATGGGGACACGCCGCAGGCTGCCGCGCGCGGCCGCGGGCGCCCCAAGGAGAGCGCGGTCAGACCGGCAGCGGGCCGCTAGCCATCCTGGAGTGGGTCGCCACGGCGAGACGCTTGGACTTCTCCAACAGGACCGCAATGGCATGCATCGAGTCGGTGTCCCCGGTTCCTGGCAAGAGAACCGTGGTCGTGCACGCGGGTGACTCTCGCTATGAGATCGCCCGCAGCACGGCCGAGGAGCTGGGACTGCACCCCGGGCTCGAGCTCACAGCCGCTGTCGAGGAGAGCTTGCAGGAGGCGGCCGCGCGGCGCACGGCTGCGGCGCGAGCGCTGCGCCACCTCCGGCGCAGGCCACGCACCATCCTGGAGATGCGCCGTCATCTCGAGGAGGCTGGCTTCCAGCCGCTCGTGGTGGCGCACGTCGTCGACGCGCTTTGCGCCCAGAAGATGCTCGACGATGGCGACTGGGCCGCGTGGTTCGTCCAGGCGCGGCTTGCACGCCGGCCCACCGGCTCCCTCGCCCTCGTGCGCGAGATGCGCGAGCGTGGCGTGCCTGCAGCGCTGGCGGAGGAGGCGGTGCGCAAGGCGCTTCCCCCCGATGCGGAGCTGGAGCTGGCACGGGCCGCGGGGCGCAGGCGCTTGCCGGCTCTGGGGCACCTGGACGGCGCGCGGGCGCGCGGGCGTCTGTTCCGCTTTCTCACCGGGCGTGGCTTCGGCGATGATACGGCGCGTATCGTGTGTGGGGAGCTCCTCGATTCGGAGGGACCTCCCAGCCTCGACGCTTGAGCGCCGCCCGTGAGGAGTCAGCGAGCCATGACGCACAGCGCGCACCAGATCCGCCAGGCCTACCTCGACTTCTTCGAGGAGCGCGGCCACACGGTGCGACCCGGGGCGCCACTCGCCCCCGAGGATCCGAGCTTGCTCTTCACCGTGGCGGGGATGGTGCAGTTCAAGCCGCTCTACTCCCTGCCCCCCGACCAGCTCCCCTACCGACGCGCCGCGACGGTCCAGAAGTGCCTGCGCGCCAACGACCTGGAGAGCGTCGGGCGCACGTTGCGGCACCACACCTTCTTCGAGATGCTCGGCAACTTCAGCTTCGGCGACTACTTCAAGTCGGAGGCGATCGAGTGGGCCTGGGAGTTCACCACGCGCAACCTCGATCTCGATCGCGAGAGGCTCTGGGTTTCGGTCTACCAGGACGACGACGAGGCCGCGGCGCTCTGGCGGCGCGTCGCCGGCCTGCCGCTCGAGCGCATCGTGCGCCTCGGGAAGAAGGACAACTTCTGGGGGCCCGCCGGGAATACCGGCGCCTGCGGTCCGAGCTCGGAACTCTACTTCGACTCCGGTCCGCGCTACGGCTGCGGCCGCTCCGACTGCGCCGTCGGTTGCGACTGCGACCGTTACATCGAGTTCTGGAACCTGGTGTTCCCGCAGTTCGACCAGCAGGAGGATGGAACCCTGCGCAACCTGGCTCACCCGGGCATCGACACGGGAATGGGGCTCGAGCGCACGGCTTTCATCGCTCAAGGCGTCGCCGACAACTTCCACTCCGACCTGTTCCGCCCGATCATCAGCCGCATGCAAGAGCTCTCCGGCGTCGACTCCCAGCGCGACGAGGCCACACCGCTGGCGATGAATGCCATCGCCGACCACGTTCGCGCGCTGGTGTTCGCGCTGGCGGAGAACATCTACCCCTCGAACGAGGGGCGAGGCTACGTGCTGCGACGCATCCTGCGTCGTGCGAGCGGCAAGGCGCGTGGCCTCGGGATGCGCGACCCGTTTCTCTACAAACTCGTGGACGCCGTCGTCGAAGTTATGGCGCCGGCGTACCCGGAGCTGTCGCAGGCGGCGCCGCGAGTGACCGCGCTCGTCGAGGCGGAGGAGCAGCGTTTCCTCTCCACGCTCGAGACCGGCATGGCGCGATTCGAGGCTGCGATGCGTACCGCCACGACAACGGGAGGCGTCATGGCGGGTGCGGAGGTGTTCAGCCTCTACGACACCTACGGCTTCCCGCCCGAGCTCACGCGCGAGATGGCCGGCGAGCGCGACGTGCAGATCGACATGGAGGGCTTCAGCGCGGCGATGCAGGCGCAACGCGAGCGCGCTCGTGCCAGCGCCGCTTTCCGCGAGCGCCCCACCTCCGGCGAGTCGCCGGAGCTGCGACTCGGCAGTGCGGGCGGCGGCAGCCGCTTCGTCGGTTACGAGAGCATGCGTGACGAGGCGCCGTTGCGACAACTGCGTTGGCGGCGCGGCGAGAGCAGCGAGGAGGATGCGAGCTCCGACATGCGCCTCGCGGGCGAGACATTCGAGCTCGTTCTCGAGAGCACGCCCTTCTATGCCACCTCGGGAGGGCAGGTGGCGGACCAGGGTGTGCTCACGAGCGCCGATTTGATCTGGCGCGTGACCGACGTACGGCGCGAGAACGAGGAGATCGTGCACACGGCGGTGCTGCTGCAGCATCCAAGCGCGATCGACAGCTGGGAGAAGCTGGCTGCGTGGGTGGAGGCTCGTGGGGAGCTCCGCGTTCTCGCCACGGTGGAGGAGGATCTGCGCTGGGACACGGCGCGCAACCACACCGCCACACACATCTTACATGCGGCGCTCAAGAAGGTGCTTGGCGCGCACGTGATGCAGGCGGGATCGCTCGTCGCTCCCGATCGCCTGAGATTCGACTTCAACCATTTTGCTGCCCTCTCGGACGAGGAGCAGCGCCACCTGGAGATGGCGATCAACGAGCTCATCCTGAGCAACATCCCGGTGCAGACCAAGGTGCAGGAGTACGATGAGGCGGTGGCTGCGGGTGCCGTGGCCATGTTCGGCGAGAAGTACGAGTCGCGCGTGCGTGTCGTCACGGTGGGCGACTACTCGACGGAGCTGTGCGGAGGCACACACGTGCGCCGGACGGGTGACATCGGTCTTTTCGTCATCGTCTCCGAGGGGAGCGTGGCAGCGGGCGTGCGACGCTTGGAGGCGTTCACGGGGCGGCGCGCGCAGCAGCACGTGTTCGAGCTGCGCTCGCGCGCGCGCGCGCAGGCGCGTGCGCTC
>CP070763.1:1400557-1457414 GCA_020349025.1 Candidatus Latescibacterota bacterium
CGCTGCGACTCCCCCCGGAACCACGGTGATGGTCACGAGCGCGGTGTCGCTGCCGCCGGCACCATCGTCCGCCGTGTAGCTGAAGGTGTCGGTTCCGCTGAAGGTGGAGTCGGGCGTATAGGTGAAGCCACCGTCCGGGTCGAGGAGCAAGGCGCCATTCGCCGGTCCAACGAGCGTCGACGCCGTGAGCGCATCGCCGTCGACATCGCTGTCGTTGCCCAAGACACCCGCCGCGGCGACGACGAGCGGGGTGTCTTCATCGGTGCTGTAGGAGTCGTCCGCTGCAACCGGCGCATCCTGGACCGGGTTCACCGTCAGCGTCACGGTGGCGCTGTCGACGCCGCCGTTGCCGTCGCTGGCGCTGTAGGTGAAGGCATCGACGCCGTGGAAGTTGGCATCGGGCGTGTACTCGAAGCTCCCGACCGCGGTGATGAGGAGGGAACCGTTCGCTGGTTGCGCAACCACCGCGGTGCTCAGCGCCTCCGCTTCCGGATCGCTGTCGTTGGCGAGAAGCCCCGGCGACGACACGGAAAGCACGACATCCTCGTCGGTGGCGTAGGCGTCTGCGACGGCGACCGGCGGGTCGTTGACGCTGTTCACGGTGAGCGTGACGTTGGCGCTATCGCTGCCTCCGTTGCCGTCACTGACGCTGTAGCTGAAGCTGTCGGCACCGCTGAAGTCGGGGTTCGGTGTGTAGCGGAAGCTGCCATTCGCGCTCAGCGTCAAGCTGCCGTTGGCCGGGCCGGTCAGAAGCGAGGCGCTCAGCGCGTCCCCGTCGGCGTCGGCGTCGTTCTGCAAAACACCCGGCGCTGTGATCACGAGCTCGACATCCTCGTCGGTCGCGTAGGCGTCGTTCGCGCCCACGGGTGAGTCGGGTGTGCCGGTCACGTCGATCGTGACCGTCTGCACGCTGCTGCCGCCATTGCCGTCGCTGGCGCTGTAGCTGAAGCTGTCGACGCCGTTGAAGTCGGGATCGGGCGTGTAGGTGAAGCCGCCATCGGCAGCGAGCGAGATCGAGCCGTTGGCCGCAGGCGTGTCCAAGGCCGCCGACAGCAGATCCCCTTCCGGATCGGTGTCGTTGCTCAGAACACCGGGTGCGGCCACGCTCAACGGGCTGTCCTCGGTCGTCGCGTAGGCATCGGCAACCACGACGGGAGCATCGTTCACCGCGTCCACGGTCAGAGCCACGTTTCCGCTGTCGCTGCCGCCGTTGCCGTCGCTCAGCGTGTAGGTGAAGCTGTCAGCGCCGTTGAAGTTGGCGTTCGGCGTGTAGGTGAAGGACCCATCCACGTTCAGCGTCACGTTTCCGCTTGCTGGTCCACTGGCAAGGGTCGCCGACAGCACGTCGGCGTCGACGTCGTTGTCGTTCGCGAGCACGCCGGGCGCGACGACGACCAGCGGCGTGTCTTCCGCTGTCGCATACGCGTCGTCCGTCGCGACCGGAGCGTCGTTGAGCGCATTGACGCTGAGGTCCACGCTGCCTGCGCTGCTGCCACCGTTGCCGTCGCTCGCCGTGTAGGTGAAGCTGTCGCTGCCCGCGAAGTCCGGGTTCGGTGTGTAGGTGAAGGAGCCATCCGCGCCGAGGCTCAGGCTCCCGTTCGCGGGCCCGCTGGCGAGCGCGGCAGAGATGCCATCCCCATCCACGTCGAAGTCGTTGGCGAGGACTCCGGGCGCGGCCACGATGAGCTGCACCTCTTCGTCGGTGGCGTAGCCGTCGTCGGTAACGGCGGGAGCGTCGTTCACCGGGTTCACCGTCAGCGTGACGCTTGCGGTGTCGCTGCCGCCTTTGCCGTCCGTCACCGTGTAGGTGAAGCTGTCGCCGCCGTTGAAGTCGGCGTTCGGTGTGTAGGTGAAGGAACCGTCGGAGCCGAGCGTGAGCGTGCCCTCCTGCGGCGGCGTCGCCATGCTGCTCGTCAGCGCGTCACCATCCAGATCGCTGTCGTTGCCCAGGACTCCGGGTGCAGCGACGACGACAGGTGTGTCCTCGTCGGTGGCGTAGGCGTCCGCGACCGCGACGGGGGCATCGTTGACCGGGCCCACGCTGAGTGTGACGCTGCCCGTGTCACTGCCGCCGTTGCCGTCGCTCAGCGTGTAGGTGAAAGCGTCCGCGCCCACGAAGTCCGGGTTCGGCGTGTAGGTGAAGGAGCCATCCGCGGCCAGTGACAGGCTCCCGTTCGCAGGCCCGCTGGCGACGGTGGATTGCAGCGGATCCCCGTCGACGTCGTTGTCGTTGGCCAACACACCAGGCGCCGTCACGATCAGCTGCACGTCTTCATCGGTGGCGTAGGCGTCGTCGGTCGCCACGGGGGCGTCCGCGAGCGGATGGATGGTGAGCGTGACCAAGCCCGTGTCGGCGCCGCCGTTGCCGTCGCTCACCTGGTAGGTGAAGGCCGCGGTGCCGTTGAAGTCGGGGTTCGGCGTGTAGGTGAAGGAGCCATCCGTGTTCAGGGTCAGCGTGCCGTTTGCGGGTGGCGTGACGACGACGCTCGTCATGAGATCGGCATCCGCGTCGGCGTCGTTTGCGAGAACTCCGGGCGCGGAAACGACGAGTGCAACGTCCTCATCGGTCGCATAGGCGTCGTCGAGCGCGACGGGGATGTCGTTGACGGAATCGACGCTGATGCTGACCGTCGCCGTGTCGCTCCCGCCGTTGCCGTCCGAGGCCGTGTAGATGAACGTATCGATGCCGTGGAAGTTGGCATCCGGAGTGTAGATGAACGAGCCATCGGCGTTGAGGATCAGCGCGCCGTTGACCGGCGCGACGTCGACCGACACCAGGAGCACGTCTGCATCGACGTCGCTGTCGTTGCCGAGCACGCCGGGTGAGGCCACCGCGAGCTGCACGTCCTCGTCGGTCGTGTAGGCGTCATCGAGCGCCACGGGCAGATCGTTGACCGGCGTCACAATGATCGTGACCAGCCCCTCGTCGGTCGCGCTGCCGTCGCTGAGGGTGTAGGTGAAGGTGTCGGCGCCGTTGAAATGGGCGTTCGGCGTGTAGATGAACCAGCCACTCGGGTCCAGGCTCAGCACGCCTTGGGTCGGAGGCGTGGCGACGCTGGCGGAGAGCGCATCCCCCTCGACGTCGCTGTCGTTTCCAAGAACGCCAGGAACGAAGATGACGAGCTGGACGTCTTCGTTGGTCGTATAGTCGTCGTCCACGGCGGCTGGCGGATCGTTCAACGGGCTCACGCTCAGGTCGACGCTCGCCGTATCGCTCCCACCCTTGCCGTCGCTGATCATGTAGGTGAAGGCGTCGGCGCCGTTGAAGTTCGGGTTGGGCGTGTAGGTGAAGGATCCGTCGGGGTCCAGTGTGAGCGTCCCTTGCGCCGGCCCGGACGCCACCTGGGCGCTCAGCGGATCACCATCGGCGTCGGCGTCGTTCGACAGCAGACCCGGCGCGGGCACGCTGAGGGTGCTGTCCTCCGGCGTCGAGTAGGCGTCGTTGGCGGCCACGGGCGGGTCGTTGACGGCGCCCACGTCGAGCGTGACGCTGGCGTTGTCGACTCCCCCCTGTCCATCGCTGACCGAGTAGGTGAAGCTGTCGAGGCCGTCGAAGTCGGGCGCCGGCGTGTAGACGAAGGAGCCGTCCGCGTTCAGCGTCAGACTGCCGTTCGCGGGAGCCGAGGTCGGTGTGACCGTGAGTGCATCGGCATCGACGTCGACGTCGTTGGCAAGCACACCGGGAGCCGGCTCGTTGCGCGTGCCGTCCTCGGCCACGGTGTAGTAGTCGTCCTGTGCCGCAGGCGCGTCGTTCACAGGCAGCAGCGTGAGCGTGACCGTTGCCTCGCTCTCGCCCCCGAGACCATCCGCGACGCGATAGGTGAAGCTGTCGCTGCCATTGAAGTCGGCGTCCGGGGCGTAGGTGAAGCCGCCGTCCGGGGCGAGCGTCAGCGTGCCGTGCGCGGGGTCGGTCGAGACGCTGGCCGCGAGCGCGTCGCCATCCACATCGGCGTCGTTGGCGAGCACGCCCGGCGCGGCGACGACCAGGGTGCTGTCCTCCGCGATGGTGAACGACTCGCCGGTGACGGACGGGGCATCGTTCACCGCGTTGACCACGATCGCAACCGACGCGGAGTCGGCTGCGGTTCCGTCGTCGACGATGTAGGTGAACAGATCGGCGCCGTTGTAGTTCGCATGGGGCGTGTAGTCGAACGAGCCATCCGTGCCGAGCACGACGTTCCCGTGCAGCGGCGCCACGTCGAGCGCGCTCTGCAGTGCGTCTCCATCCACGTCCGCGTCGTTGCCCACGACCCCCGGTGCGGCAACCGAGAGGAGCTGGTCCTCATCCACTGCGTAGCTGTCGTCGCTGGCCACGGGCGCGTCGTTCGCCGGGACCACGGTGACCGAAACCGAAGCGGAGTCGCTGCCGCCGTTGCCGTCGCTGACGTTGTAGACGAAGGCGTCCGCTCCATGGAAGTCCGCGTTCGGCGTGTAGGTGAAGGAGCCATCGGCTGCCAACGACAGCGTGCCGTTGGCGGGACCTGAGGAGAGCGACGCGCTCAGTGGATCGCCCTCGACGTCCGTGTCGTTGCCGAGGAGTCCCGGCGCCTCGATCGACAAACCGCCGTCCTCGAGCGTTGCGTAGCTGTCGTCGCCCGCCACCGGGTCATCGTTGAGCGGGTTGACCGTGATGCTGACGCCACCCGTGTCGGAGCCGCCACGCGTGTCGCTGACCCGATAGGTGAAGGTGTCGACGCCCGCGAAGTTGGTGGCCGGTGTGTAGGTAAAGGAGCCGTCGGCGCTCAACGCCAGCGTGCCGGAGGCGGGTTCCGTGACCAGCGAGGCGCTGAGGGCGTCGCGCGGATCGTCGCTGTCGTTCGCCAGCACCCCCGGCTGCGGCACGACGAGCTGCACCTCCTCGTCGGTCGTGTAGGCATCGTCCGTGGCCACCGGATCGTCGTTGGGAAGATCGGTCTCGACGAGCAGCTGCGGCGGCACGGAGCCCTCCTTGGAGCTGTACTCGACGGGCCTGTTCGAGAGATTCTGTAAGGCGAAGCTGTAGGTGCCATCCCCCGTGATCGCCTGCGTGACGTCGAAGTCGACCCAGACGTCGTCCGCGACGACGCCGGCAGAGTCAAGCGCGGGAGACGTGATCGCCGGAGCGTTGCTCCACGTGAGCCCATTCTCGTCCCACGGCGTCGCGCTTCCCTGATAGCTGTTCGAGACCGCGTGCGCACTGCCACCATCGGGTCCGCCGTTCACCGAGAAGAGTCGCAACGTGGCACGCAGGACGTTGGGGCCCACACCCGAGACCTGGAACTTGAGGTAGCTGTTGAAAACGGTGTTGTCCTGCTCGACGCGCAACGTCGCGCGGCTGCCGAAGTTGCTGTTCTGGTTCGACGAGCGCACGTATGCGTCGCCGATCGCCGTGCCCGGAAGGACGACGGGCGACACCGAGATCGAAACGGTCGCCTGCGAAGTCGCCGATCCGTCGCTGATCTTGTACGTGAAGCTGTCCGTGCCGATGAACTCGATGAGCGGTGTGTAGCTGAAGGAGCCGTCCGGGTTGAGGAGGAGCGCGCCGTTCGCCGTGCCGATGACCAGCGTCGCGACCAACGGTTCCCCGTCCGGCTCGATGTCGTTGGTCATGACGCCGGGCGCCGCTTCATTCAGCGACTGCCCAGTCTCGACGACGTACAGATCGTCCACGGCTATCGGAAGGTCGTTCACCGGGTTGACGAGAATCGTGACGCTTCCCGTGTCCATGCCATTGTTGCTGTCGTGGGCCGTGTAGAGAAACGTATCCACGCCGAACCAGTTCGGCTCCGGTGTGTAGGTGAAGCTGCCATCCGCCGCCAGCGCTACGTTGCCATGCTCCGGCGGCTGGAACAACGTGGCGCTCAGTGGCAGTCCGCTGCCGTGGCTGTCGTTCGCGAGGACGCCGGGCGGCCCGAGCGTGAGCACGCTGTCCTCGTCGGTGCTGTAGAGATCGTCGCCTGCAAAGGGCAGCGTCGCCGGATCGGCGGCGACGACGCGTACGATGTCGCTTCCGGTGTAGAAGCCATCGAAGGCGGCGAGGCGGAGCTCGTACGTCCCCATGCTGCTGAAGCTCACGCTGGCGCGCGCCGAGTCGGCGCCGACGAAGGTCGCGCTGCCGGGACCGCTGACCTGGCTCCACCCGAGATCCAACGGCGAGGTCGGCAAGCCATCGTCGTTCGTCTTGCCGTGGAGGTAGGCCGACTTGAGCGCGTTGACGACGATGTCGTTGCCGGCGTCGACGCAAGGGACGTTGTTGACGAGCGGCGCGTCCGCGGACCACGGGTCCTTGTTGACGATGAACGGTTGCGTTGCATCGCGTGTCGCCGTCACGCGCACCCACGGACTCGTCGCGCGCGGCACCTGCACGCGCAGGACGTTCGGCACGCCGTACGGATCCTCGTACTCCCAGTTGTGGCCATCCCCATGAATGAAGAGGATCGGCTTGCCGAATGCAGCGGCATCGACGAGGAAGGGATCGAAGAACATGTCGCGCGAGCCGCTAGGACCCGCTTGCGAGAAGACGACCGCGGATCGAACCGCGGCGCGTGCGAGCTGGAGGTTGTCACGCACCCAGGCGGCTGCGTCCACCATGGTCTCGTCCGGTGCGCCAGCGACGAGGTTGATTCCGATGAAGAGCACGCCACTCTGGACGAAGACGAAGTTCTCGGGGCGAACCGGCTGGTGTTCCACGTTCGGGACGCCGCAGAACTTCTGCTCGAGCCCCATCAGGTGCTTCTCCCAGAAGAACCATCCTTCGTCGGGGTCGGCACAGTCGACCCACTCGTTGTCCCCCGGGATGATGAAGGTGGGCACGGCGAGGCCCGTCAGCCAGGTCACCATGCGCTCGTAACGATCCTCGGTGCACGGCTCGCTGCCGCCGAAGATGTCGCCGACGTGCACGACGAACTTCGAACGGGCGTAGAGATTGTGATCGTTCAGGTGTTGCAGGAAGGAAGCGATCTGGTCGTCGCCGTAGGGCGCGTCTCCCATCACCGTGAAGGTGATCGGCCCGGCGAACGGATCTCCGGTTCTGGTGTGCGGGCTCTGCTCGAAGTTGCCGAGGTGCGGGTCCCCCTCGCCCTCGTCTCCCGATTGGGCTGCGGCGGGCGCGGCCGACAGCAGCACGACCCCGACCAGGCACAGCAGGAGACACATACGAGCGGGGGCAGCGCCGCTGCGGGCCCCCAATCGGGTCGATTCTGGAAGGCGAGCCTTCGTGGTGACATCCATGTTCGTCGCGCCGGGATCCTTCGGCCGTACGGGACGTGGCGTGGAGTGAAGTCCCCTTCAGCACCTCCAGCAAGTGCTCAAACACCACGTGGAAGGCACTGTCATGGAAGAGCTTAAACCATACGAATCTCAAACCAAACCGAAAACGGTGCGGGCCGAGGGGGCGCCCCCAACGACCGTCTCGAGGGGCGAGCGGGAGTGGCCCGCAACTCCCCGCTGCGCCATTTCGCCCAGGCGCGCCCGGCGACGGGCTCGTTGCTATGGAGGTAAGCTCCGGGATGGCACTTTCCGGCGGCGCGCGAGTTTCGCAACTTTGAGAAGGTCGCGACGTTCCACCAAGGCCACGCATGCACCCGGGAGACGGCATGGACTCGGCCCGGCCGGAAGACACCGCCGCATCGCGTCTCGGCGCGGCGAATCCGCGCCCCGCGGATGCGTTGGCCTCGTGGCGCTTCATCTCCGATGCGGCGAGTGAGCTCACCGCCAGCCTCAAGCTCGCGGACGTTTTCCAGCGCATCGCCAAGCGCGTGCTCGATGTCGTCCCCAGCCACCTCTTCTGCATCATGTTGTGGAACGAAGAGCAGCAGGCGCTGGAACACAGCTACTCGCTCAAGTTCGGTGAGCACGTCGAGCAGAATGGGCTCTTTCCGCTCGGGCACGGGATCTCCGGCTCCGCAGCACAGCTGCGTCGCTCCATCCGTGTCGCCGACGTGAAACAAGATCCACGCTACGTCCGCTTTCGACACGCCGAGGTCAACATCCGTTCCGAGCTCGCGATTCCGCTCATCGTGCAAGATCGGCTCGTCGGAGTGCTCGACCTCGAAAGCATGGAAGCGAACCTCTTCACGGACGAGCATGAGCACATGCTGACCGCCCTCGCATCGCACATCGCGACCGCAGTGGAAAACGCGCGGCTCTACGAGCGACTTCTGAAGAACGAGCAGCGCCTCGCGCAAGAGCTGGCGATCGCGCGCAAGATCCAGCTGAGCCTGCTTCCGAACTACGTTCCGCGCCTGCGCGGGATCGAGATCGGCTCCTCGTTCGCGCCCGCCCGGGAGCTCGCAGGCGACTTCTTCGATTTCCTCCCGTACGGCGCAGGCATCGCGATCGCGGTCGGCGACGTCGCGGGCAAGTCGACTCCGGCGGCACTCTACGGGTCGCTCGCCGTCGGCACCCTGCGCGCCCACGTCGTGCAGCACCAGTGCACGCCCGCCGAGTTGATGGAGCACGTCAACGAGCAGCTGCAGGTCTTGCGCAACGAGAATCGTTTCGTGGCGCTCGTGTACTGCCTCGTCGATCCGGACACGCGCCGGATCCGAGTCGCCAACGCGGGTTTCCCGCTGCCGCGCCTCGTACGTCATGGCGTGGTGCGAAGCCTCGAGGTTTCGGGGCACCCGCTCGGCATGTTCAAGAGCGTGCACTACGACGAGCTGGAGCTGGAGCTGCAGCCGGGAGATGTGATCGCGCTGTGCTCGGATGGACTGGAGGAGTGCCTCGAGGACTCCGGCCAGAAAAGCTGCCTCGATGCATGGCTGGCACGTGTTGCCAAGCTGACGGCGCAGGACATCGCGGACGAGCTGATGCGTCACAGCGCGCCGACCCCCGAAAAACCGTCCCGCGTCGCCGACGATCGCACGGTCGTCGTCATTCGCGCCACCGAGTAGGTGATTGGCAACGCGATGCTTGGTTCGTCTTCATCGGATGAGCGCCGGCGGCGGCTGAGCGGACTCTACCCGCAGCTGGGGCGTCGGTACGAACGCGTCGACTTGACGGCGCACCGGCATCGCAGCCGTGCGGCCCGGCGCCGTGCGCTGTTGCTGAAGACGATTTTCGAATCGGTCGTCGTGCGCTATTCGAAGGAGCTCCAGGTCGAGCCTGCGATGGTCGAAGACTTCGCGCACGTGGTCGCGAGCCGACTCCGCACCGAGGTGCGTGCCGATTGGAGTGTCGAGAAGGCCGAAGCACGCGCCCACGAGATCGCCGAACGCCTCTTCGAAGAGCTCGACGCCCCGGGCAACGATTCCGCCGCGCCCGGCTAGGGACCGACCCGGACCGACAACGCTCCATGCTCCGGTGCGTCCGGAGCAACCTCCGTCAAAGCCTGGATCCGCGACGGATCACCGAGCACGCGCGGGCCGAGCTCACGCACGAGGTTCTGCGTCAGCGCGTTCGCGAGCTCGAAGCTGCGCGCGATCGCCTTGACCTGCACCGGCTGGTCGAGCTGCGCCGCCTGGTTGATCCAGCTCGCCGTCTCCAGCACCACGGGTGCCGGCATCGGCGTGCGTTGACGCGGATCCGCCTTCACCCGCAGCGCCTCGCCCGAAAACATCATCAGGAGAGAGTCATCGTTCTGCACACGATACGGTCGCAGCTCGAACCCCTGGCCCACGAAGTTGCGTTTGTTCCCGGCGCGGTCGTGCGCCTCGAGCACATAGGAGTAGGTGAGGCCCGGCAACGAGGGCTCACCCGCAGTGGAGAGCCCATTCCACGCGATCTCCTGCGGCGGCTTGCCGCGCCCGCCGAATTCCACCACCGTCTCCCCGCGTGAGTCGGCCACCGTGAGCTTCCAGCTCTCGACGCCGTCGAGCTGTGGGCGGAAACGTGCCACCGGGCCGTCGCCCAACTCGTCGAGCCAGGCGCGCCCGAGATAGGGGGAGCGCGCAAAGGCGGAGGCCGCAAGCAGCGGCGTGTTCAGGTCGGGGCGCTCGCGGTCGAGCACCTCGCGTGCGTCGCCCAGATCGAGCCCCTTCGTCTGTCGCGGATCGAAGTGCAGATCCAGCGTCGGGCGCTCGAACTCGATCCGGATGCGATCCTCACCCTCGATCGTCAGGCTCCCGAACGCAGTCCCCTCCTTGCCCCCCTGCAACGTCATCTTCTCGTCGCGAGGCGGATCATCGGCCGCGCTCCACATCGGTGCCGCCACCAGAAGGGCGCCGAGTAGCGCGGCACGTGTGCATCGAATCGACCATGCGGACATCGTCACATCACCTCGCACGGAGTCGGAAATGGAACGTGATCGTTCCCCACTGCTCACCCGTCACGCCGGGCCCGAGCGGGGCGAATCTCCAGCTGCGCAGCGCTGCCACCGCGTTGGCGTCGAACTCCTGGTATCCGGAGGTTTTCTCGACGAAGATGTTCTCCTTGATGCTGCCATCGGGTCGCACGACGAAGTAGAGGCTGACGGAAGCTTCGACCCCCTGCGCTTTCGCCCACTCCGGATACTCCGGCGCCGAGTGCGAGCGCAGCGGTCGGTCCGCCACCGGTCCCATCAGCGAGGCCCCCGCCAGGTTCCTGACGTTGGAGCGGTCGACGTCTTTCGGACGCGACGACGCTGTTTCCGGTGTCGGCGCCTTCACCTGCGCCAGGCGTGGCGTCGACGGCAGATTCGAGGCACGCACCAAAGGCACCGGGGGCTGCTTCTTGCCCGCGTCGCGCTTGAGCGCCAGGGGCGCCGCACGCGTCGGCTCGCTCGGCCGGACCGGCTTCACGCCCGACACGGGAGTGGGCGCTTCGAGCGCCGCCGGGCGGCGCTCTTGATGCTCGCTGCGCTGCAGCGATGCCAGACGCTTGCTCAAGCGGTCCTGCACCGCGCGCGGCGACTGCGGCCTCGGTGCCACCTCCGCTTTCGGCTCGCGGCGCTCGAACTGCTGCGGCTGCGGCTTCGGTTGGCTGCGAGGCGC
Organism: Candidatus Latescibacterota bacterium; assembly: GCA_020349025.1. GTDB lineage: Bacteria > Krumholzibacteriota > Krumholzibacteriia. The sequence continues at coordinate 1,411,447 of CP070763.1, forward strand.
AACCTCTTTCACCGGCTCTGGTGCCTGAGCCGGCTCCGGTTGTGCGGGCTGCAGCAGCGCCTCCGGGTCGATCCACGTGATCTCCGTGATCGCCGGGGTCTCCGAAATGAGGTGTGGGTGCAGCGCCATCCACATCAGGACGAGCGCGTGCACGACGAGGCTCACTCCCTGGGCTCGTCGCGTGCGCACATCGATGCGCAGATGCTCGACTGTGGAGGTAGCGGCGGTCACGGGGTCTCCTCCCCTTTCTGGCGCGTGGCGATGGCGAGTCGAACCGCCCCCGCGTTTCGCACCCGCCCGAGAATGGACTCCACCTGAGCGTACGGGGTGCCGCGGTCGGCGCGCACGACGACGAGCACGTCCTCTTCGATGCCGTCGAGCCGAGCGCCGAGAACGGCCTCGAACGCCGTCGATGCCACCGTTTCGTCATCCACCGCCAGCTCGCCCGCTTGTCCCACCGTGATCAAAATGCGTGTCGGGTCCTCGCGCCCTCGAGTGTGCGCCTGTGGCAGATCGATCTCGAAGTCGGCAACCGAGAGGATGGGAGCCGTGATCAACAGGATGATCACGAGCACCAGCGCCACGTCGATGATCGGCGTGACGTTGATCCGCGACACCATGTCGCCTTTCTTCACCAGTGGAGCGCGCATGCTATCTCCCCATGACTGCGATCTCGCCCGCTCCGGAGAGCTTCGCCACATCGAGAACGTCGACGAAGGCCCCGTGCGAAACGCCCTGCGCACACGTCACGACCACGGCGCGCCGGGAGCTGTCGGTCAGGAGTGGCTCCAGCGTGCGCCGCAGGGAGGCCCTGGCAACGATCTCGCGGTTGACCCGCACGCTGTCCTCCGACACCACCTTGAGCTCGACGAACTCGACCTGCTTCTCCTGGCGAGCCGATTTCGCCTGCGCCTCCGAGCGGTTGACGGCGATGCTCGACTCGAAGGCCAGCGGTGTCGCTAGCATGAGCATCACGACGAGCACCAACGAGACGTCGATCAGAGGCGTCAGGTTGACGTTGCCTTCATCGCCCTTGGCATTCCGAAGCTGCTTTTGAAACACGACCGGCTCCTCAGATCACTCGCGACGTCGCCGGAGACGGCGTCTGCAGCTTCGCCTTGTGCGATTTCTCCGGCGTCACATTGGCGCCGGCCGGTGGCTGCGACGGCGGTGTGGAGGCATCCACGTCGCCGAGCGCACCGTGCACGAGGCTCGCGCGCAGCGTGCGCGCATGGTTCTCCGCCACCGTGAGCATCACGTTCATCTGGCGGGTGAAGTGGTTGTAGAGCATGACTGCCGGCACGGCGATGACGAGGCCCGCCGCCGTGGTCACGAGCGCCTCGGCGACACCGGCTGCGACCACCGCGGGTGCAGCCGAGCCGGTCTGCGCCATGTCGTGGAAGGCGCGCATGATGCCCCACACCGTACCGAGAAGCCCGACGAGCGGCGCCACGGCTGCCATCGTTCCCAGGAATCCGAGGTTGCGCTCGAGAAGCAGCTTCTGCTCGGAGAGGGTGATCTGCATCTTCTCCTCGATCTCCTGCTTCGACCCCGCCTGGTGCTCGAACACCTGCGCCGCCACCGCACCCATCGGGTGCGACGAAGACTGGCAGGCCCAGGCCGCTTCGCGCACCTGCCCGGCGTGCAACTTCTTCAGCGCATGCGCCAGGGTGTCGTCCGGGTTGCCGCGGCGCTTGTGGAAGTAGTAGACGCGCTCCAGCACGACACCGAGCGTGAGCACGCTGCAACCGATCAGCACGACCATGACGGGGCTGCTACCGATTGCTCCGATCCAGTCGAAGTGGGTCAGCATGTCGCGAACTCCTTCTCTTGCTGCTACTGCACGGTGGTCTCGAGCTCCGCGGCGCGCTCCTTCGCGGCTGCAACGAGCTCTGCATCCTCGGCGTTCCGGACCAGATCCCGGTACGCCACCAGCGCCTTCTTGTAATCCCCACGCTCTTCATGCAGTGCGGCCACGCGCACCACGGCGGAGAGCCGGAAGGCGTTCGACTTCTCTTTCGCTTTCATGGCTTTGCCGTACGAAACGAGAGCCGCATCCACGTTCCCCAGTTGCTCGTGGCACCCGCCGACCCGGTAGCGCAGCTCGACGCGGAGCGCTTGGCTCGGCTTCGAAGCCAAAGCCTTCTCGAACTCCGCCAAGGCCAGGTCGTAGGCGCCCGACTTGTCGTGGATGTCGCCAATCTGATAGGCGATGTCGGCGGCGCGCTCGTCCTGCGGATGCGCGGCACGATAACGCTCGAGCGTCTGCTTCGCCGCGTCGCTGTCTTCGAGCATGCGTTGGCAAAGCCCCAGGTTGTAGAGCGACGCTCGCTTCATCTCGTCGGTGCCGTCCGAATCGAGGACGCCGGTGAACTGCACGGCGGCACGCATGTAATCGGATGCACCGAAGTGCAGCATGGCGAGCCGGAACTGCGCCGTCGAGCGCAGCTCGCTCTCCGGGAAGAACATCAGGAACTGCTCGTAACCGCGGCGTGCGTCGTCGGCGGCCTCCATTTGCTCGTAGGCGTCCGCCATCAGGAAGTGCGCCTGGTCCACGGCAGAGAAGCCGGGGAACTGCGTGACGACGCGTCGAAAGGCGTCCGCGGCCTCCGTGAAGCGTTTCGCATCGTAGTGGTGCATGGCGATCTTGAACTGCGCATCCGCGGCGAAACTGCTCGACGGATAGCGATCCACCAGCTCGGCGAGCACCTGCATGCCACCCTCTTGCTGCCCCAGCCGGTAGAGCGCCAGCTCGCTGCCGCGCTCCGCTTCGTGCCCCACTTCGGTGCCCGCGTAGCGTTGCGCCACTTCGGAGAAGCGCTGCAAGGCCTCGGCGTCACGCCCGGCGTTGTAGTCGCACTGCGCCAGGCGCAAGCTCGCCATCGCCGCGGCCGGGCTGTTGGCAAAGTTCTCGAGCAGACCGGCGTAGCTCGCCTTCGCCTTGTCGTAATGCTCGGCGCGGAAGTAGAGGTCGCCGGCACGGACCCAAGCCTGCTCGGCGATCCCCTCCGTGGGGGCTTCCTGCACCAGGACCTGCCAGCGGTCGACGGCGTCGCCGTTCTGATCGAGGCGCGAGTAGGCGACGCCGGCCTGATAGAGCGCCTGCAGCCGCCCGTCGCTCTGCGGGAAGCGGCGCAGGAAATCCTCGTAGGCTGCCGCCGCTTCCACGTAGCTCTTGCGGTTGAAGAGCACGTGCGCCTTGTTCAAGTAGGCGTTCGCCATGTACTCCGGGTTGCCGCTCGCGGCGTAGCGCTGCAGCATGCGCTCCTCCGTCTCGATGGCGAGCTGATCCTGCCCCTGCTGTGCATAGGTCCACGCCAACAGGCGGTTGGCGAGGATCGCCACCTCGTGCTCCGGAAAGTCGCGGATCAGGGCTTCGAGAGTACCCTGCGCCTCCTCGTGCCGTCCCTGCGAAGCCAGCGCGTCCGCGTCGATGAGCAGCGCGAAGGCGCGCCAGTTCGTGCGACTCGGTGGCATCTGCTGCAGGGTGAGATGCGGCACGCCGGAGAGCTGCCCGAGGTCACCGGCGCGGTGATACGACAGCTGCAAGAGGGCGAGCGCCGCCTCCACGAGCTCCTGATGCTCTGGCGTCTCGAAGACGAAGACGCTGGCGGACTCGTCCAGGTGCGCGTAGCGATCGAGGACGATCTGGAAGTAGGGCGCCGCGGCGAGCGGCAGACCTTGATCGAGAAGCCCGACACCGGCCAGGTACGCGGCAGCCGGTGCTTCGCGCTGCAACGAGTATCCGGAGACCACCGCCTGGTAGGAGCTGGTGGCCTCGGTGCCACGCCCGAGCGCGTCGAGGCTCAAGCCCACGCGGTACTGGGCGGCCGCCGCCAGCTCGTGCTCGAAGTAGGAGGTCAGGACGCGGTTGAACTCGACGATCGCCTCCTCGTGGCGCTGCTGCACGTAGAGCACCTCGCCGAGGAGAAACTGCGCCCGCGCCGCGACGCCGGTCCCCGCGTGTGCTTGCGTCACCGCGCGCAGCTCGACCGTGCCGTTCTCGTAGTCCTCATCCAGGACCAGAGCGGCGGCGCGACGCAGCGCCGCCTCGGCACCCACCTCGGGAGTCGAGACCATCTCGGTGACGCGGCCGAACTCTTCGGCGGCGCTTCGGTATGCCTTGCTGTCGAGGAAGGTGTTGGCCTTGGCGATCAATGCGTGATCACGCAGGTGCGACTCCGGGTAGCGATCGACGACTTCCTGATAGAGCGCGGCGGCCTTCAGCCGTGCCCCCTGTGCGTCCTGGCACAGCGCGCGCAGGAAGCTGGCGGAAGCGCCGGTGACATCGGGCGTGAGCGCCGCCAGCGCATCGTCGACGCGTGCCTCCAGATAGGCGAGCGTCGCCGTGGCCAGTCCGACGCGCGGATCGTTCTGCATCCAGGGGTAGCGGGCGCGCAGCTCCTCGAGCGTCCCGGTCGCCTCCTTCAGCGCCACGCGACGCAGCGCATTCCAGGTACGCGCCAGCTTCACTTCGGGAGCGAGCGGGCTTTGGGAATGCTTCTTCTCCCACTTCGCCCATTGCTTCGCTGCCTCCTCGTCGGCGCCCTCGGCCTCGAGCGCCTCGATGGCCGCGAAGGCCGCATCGTCGGCGAAGGGACCGCGCTTGTCGGAGCGTGCGGCGTCACGAAACGCCTCTGCGGCGGCGCCGAAGTTGCCGCGCGCGTAGTGGATCTCGCCGGCAAGAAGCTGTGCCGCAGCACGCCGGCCGTCGGCGCCGCCTGCCCGCAACGCCTCGGCCAGGGCGTGCTCCGTCTCGCTCAGCGCGGCCTCACGCTCGGCGAGCGTGCGTGCCCGCGCCCGCTCCAGCTGCATTCCCACACCGGCGAGAGTCGGAGCCGACTGCTGCGAGGCCTCCTGCTCCCCGGCACGCGCCGATGCGGGCAGCACAATGCTAGCGCCTGCAAGCAGCACTGCGATCGCGGCGCCTCGTGTACGCATGCTCGTCATGGCTGCGCTCCCTCGTTCACGGTTCCACGTACACCGGCACCGAGCCCTGCGGGCCGCTCGTGGCGATCTCGACCTGGCGAACTCGACTGGCGACCTCGCGCCCGTGCTTGTCCCAGACCGCGATCTGATAGCGATAGATGCCGTCGGCCAGCGGCAACCCGGACTCATCCTTGCCATCCCACATCACGTGAGCGGGCGGTGCGCCACGACCACCGAAGCGGCGTACGACCTGGTTGGAGGCGTTGACGATCTCGAGACGCCATTCGCGCGCCTCCGCTTTCGTGTGCGCCTCGAGCTGGATCTTGGTCACCGACTGCTGACCGGTCGGCGAGAAGACGGGCGGGCTCGCGACCGAGCTCGCGAAGAAGCCGCCAAACTTGTAGGCAACGCCCACACGATGCACCAGCCCGAGCGCGTGGTCGGAGACGCCGTAATCGAAGCGCAGGCCGGTCGGCAGCCGGTAGCTGAAGCCCCCGGCGGCGTAGGCATCGTTGTAGCCGAGCCGGAGCGCCATCGTCGGATGCACCCAGACCTCGCTCCCAGTGTGCAGGCTCGGGCCCGGACCGTCGCGGTTGTCGAGCTCGGCTGCGACCGTGCCGCGTCCACCAAAGAACTGGAACGCCAGACCGCCGCGGAACTCCACCGGGAAGCTCTCCCCCGTGTCGCGCAGCTTCAGCGTGGGGCCGCCGATGTTCATCAGCGACGTGCCGACACGCAGACTCGGCGTGACGTCGAACATGAGACCCAGGTCCACGCCGAAGCCAGCGCCTTCGAACTCCTCGAGCGTTTGCCGCACGATCTTGAGGTTCGTTCCCAGCGAAAAACGTGGCGTCACGGTTTTCGAGGCCGTCAGCAGAACCGCCACGTCCCCCTCGTCGAACGTCCCGAGCGACTCGTTGAGCTCGCTCGTGCGCTCGAACTCTCCGGAGGAGAGCTGCAGGAACGTGAATCCGAAGCTCGGGATCCGACGCGCCGGGGCAGCGAAGCTGAAACCGTAGATCGCCGTGTCCTCGAACAGGCGGGTGGTCTCGAAGTGCACCTCGTTCTGGAACATGAGCGACAGACCGGCCGGGTTCCACACCACACCCATGGGCTCGTTGGCGACGGCCACGAAGGCCCCGCCATACCCCACCGTGCGCGCACCGGAGTAGCGCGATAGCCAGTCGCCCGGTGCGCCACCATTCTGATCCTCAGCGTGCGCGACCGAAGCCAGCGTCAGTCCGGCCGCAAGCGCCAGGACCAGGACTCGGCCGCAGTGCGTATGACGTGCGTTGAGATCCATGGCTCCTCCGATCAGCGCACGACCGCGATTTTGCGGCGCATGACGTGAAGTGTTTCGCCGGCTCCCTCCGCCTCGACGACGAGCAGGTAGCCGCCGCTCGAAACGAAATCACCGTCACCGTTGCGTCCATCCCAGACGTACTCGTTGAGCCCCACGCGCCCACCGACTTCACCGGCCTGGAACTCCTGGCGCAGCACCAGGCCACCGCTCAGCGTGTAGAGCTCGATGCGCACGCTGGCGTTGTCGGCCAGCTTGTAGGCGATCGTCGTCGGCGCTTCGCCCGGATGGAACGGATTCGGATAGTTGGTCACGAAACCACCCGGTGCGGTCGGATCGACGAAGGCGGTCTCCAGTTCGTAGTCGGTGACGAGAGCGCCCGACGTCGCCCGCACCACGGTGATCTGCGGCGAGCGCGCACTCAGGAAGTCGGCGCGCGACACGCCACCGTCGTCGGTCAAGCTGTCGACCGGCGTCAGCTCGCCGTCGCCACTCACGATCGAGAAATCGACCACCTGTCCCGGCACGCCGTTGTCGAAGGCATCGAGCACCGTGGCGATCACGGTCGCGTGCTTGTTGCCTCCGACCCAGGTCGGGTCGCTCGTCAAGGTCAGTGCGGCCGGCTGTCCCGGGAGCACCGTGATCACCTCGGACACCGCCGGCTCGTTGCCGGCGTCGTCGCGGATGATCAGGACGATCGGCTCGGAGAAGGTGTAGGTGAGAGCCACCGAGCGCTGCCCCTGCAACAGCTGGAACTGCGTCTGGCTCAGCGTGCCCGCACCCGGGTCCTGCGTCGAAGCGTTCTGCACCTCGATCTCGACCGAGGAGTTGATCTCCTGGATGACACTGCCGGCGTCGTTGGTGACGGCCACGGTCAGCGTGAACGGCTCACCTGCCTGCACGGTCGTCGGAGTGACCTCGGCCTCGAGGTGAAAGCCGCTCGAGATCGCACGCACCTGGGTGGTGCTGCTCGGGATCCCGGGGTTGCTCACGTTCGACGCCGTGATCTGCTGGAAGCCACCCGTCGACAGGCGTATCACCATGTCAGCGAGGCCATCCACCATGGCCGCGTCGGGCGGCAGCTGGGCGAGCGGGTCGTTCGACGTGATCGCCACGACGTCCGTCACCCCCGACACCGGGTTGAACCAGTTGTCGGTGGCGTAGACCCGAAGCGTGAAGGCGAAGTTGATCGACTGGTCGGTGGCGCTCCCGGTACGCCCCTCCTCCGTCCCGGGCGCCATCTCTTCGCCCGGGGCGAGGAGCAGAAGGCGCGCGTAGGGACCGGAGAGCACCTGCACGGCACTCGACGTATGCCCGGCGACACCGCTCGTGTCGACCGCGCTGACGCTGATCGTCTGCGACCCCGCCCTGAAGAGCGTGATCGGCAGGAAGAGCTCACCGTTCGTCAGAGTCGTGTCGCTCGGCATGTCGGCGAACCCGTCGCTCGAGACGAGTGCGAAGCGTGCGTCGATACCTGGAACGCGGTTCCAGTAGTCGTCGACCGCGCGCACCTGCAGGTTGAAGCTGCTGCCGGCGTTCTGATCATCCGGCGCACCGCTGATGCCGGAGTCGGTGCCGCCCGCGGGCGTCTCGCCCGGTAAGAGCACCTGCAAACCGGTGAAGGCGCCCGGCAAGACCGTGAAGTTGTCGCTCGTCCCGATGTTGGGAGGCGAGGAGTAGTCGGAGCAGGTGAAAGCGACAGCTCCGCCGGCGCCCCGGAACACCATGGCGCCGCTCCACACACCGTTGGTGAACACGATGGCCTCGGGCGAGATGCTTCCCGGTCCGGTGTTGGCCGCGAGGATCGCGTCACCGTTGTAGTCGACGAGCGGGTTGCCGCCGCTGTCCGAGGCGCGAATCGTGACGCTCACCGGATCTCCCGCCGTCACCGGCGAGGCGATCGGATCGATGAGGAACTGGCTCACGGCGGCGGGGATCACCTGGATCCCGGGGGTCGTCATTCCCCGGATCGAACCGTTGCTCTGGTCCGTGATCGACAGCGTCTGCGTGCCGACCGTGTTGAGCGTCACGAAGAACTGACCGATGCCGTTGTTCATCGCTCCCGTGACCGGGGTGCTGGCATTGTTGTCACTCGACGTGATGCGCACGGTGTCGCCGCTCGGCACCGGGTTCCAGTACTGGTCGGTGGCGAAGACGTCGACCTCGAAGGTCTGGCCGACACCGTGCGTCGCAGGCGAGCCCGTGACGCCGCTGACGCTTCCGGGAAGCGGGTCTTGACCAGGAACGACGATCTGCACCCGAGCGAAGGGCCCCGGATGCACGGTGAATGGATCGCTCGTGCCGTTCTTCGACTGGTCGACGCCGAGGAAAGCGAAGATGTTCACGTTGCCACGATTGATCGCGGTCTCGTCGGCGCGGTACATCGTCACGGACCCGGACCAGGTGCCACCGCTCAGCGTGACGATGCTCGGCTCGATACGCCCCACGCCGAAGCTCGTGATCTGCTGTAGGCGCACCGCACCGGTGAAGCCGCTGACCACGTTGCCCTGCGGATCCACGGCCGACAACGTGATCGCCATCGGCTGCCCTGCGTTCTGGTTTTTCTGGTTGATGCGTGAGAACTCGAAACCGTTCACCACCAGAGCGGTGAAGGGGGCCGAGGTCGCCTGCGGGATCGTCGGGTCGGTCAGATCGTCGGCCGAGAACGTGAAGGAGCCGGCGGCGTTGACCGTCACCGTGAGCGTGACCTCGCCCGCGCTCAGAGCCGTCTGACCCGGGAGTGTCGCGCCCGCGTCGGACGACGAGAGCTCGACGACATCGCTGATCGAGGTCACGGTGTTCCACGAATCGTCGCAGGCTCTCACCCGAATGTCGAAGGGGATGCCGACAGTCTGCGCGTCGGGTGTACCGAGCTTGCCGGTCCCGGTCCCCGGGGCAGCGCTCTCCCCGGGCAGCAACACCTGCAGCTGCGTGTACTCCTGTGCGAAGCCCGACGCGGGGTGCAGAAGCTGCAACGACAGGACTGTACTCGCAACAATGAGACTTCTCAGAAACGTTCGTTGCACGACATCCACCCTCTCTGGGCTGATTCACAAAAGCCGGAGGTCGCATCGGGAACCACGAGGTTCCATCTGATGCAGCCAATCCTGCGCAGTGAAATATGACTCCATGCAACTATCAGGAGTCGTGCCACCGGCGGTCGACGACGAAGGCGACGACAAGCGCACGAGCCGCTCAGAACAGAGTCGATCGCGAACGCGGGGGCGTGGCGACCTGCGAACGAAAGACGCCCGGGGCCTCTGGCGCACGCAGACCTTGCAACATGCAAGTTGGAGAGGGCGGCTTGATGCTCGTTCTCGGGTCCCGACATCCTGACCCATCGGACCCCGGAGGTGTGACCGCTCCGTTGCGAGCAACGCTCCCCGTTGTCGCCCGTCCTTCCCGATCAGCGAAAGGCCCAGCCGACGGTGAATTTGAAGTCGGGACTGTCCACCAGGCCGAGACGCATCTCGCCGAAGAAGGAGCCGGAGCGCGTCGGCGTCTGCAAACCGCCGATGAGGCCCAGCCCGACCTCGGTGTCGTCGTCGGCGTTGTCGCGATTGAGAACGTGCAGCGCGGGTCCGGCACCGGCGTAGGGGCGCCAGCGCGTGCGCGTAGCAAAAACGTACTTGAAATCGAAGTTCACCGAGAAGAGCACGGTCTCGTCGCCGATCCCCACGTCGAAGCTGGGGGCGAAGGCCAGGCTGGGCGCGAGGTCGCCGGCGTGGACGTGGAGCCCCACGTGCACCTGATCCGGATCACCCGTGAGGCCGAGCCGCGGGCCGATCCCCCCGGCCGCCACCGAAGACGCAGCCGCAAGGCTGACCACGAAGACGATCCCGGCGAGCGCCCAGCTGCGTTTCTTTCCTTTCAACACGGTTCCTTCCTCCTTGAAAGGAGCGAGGGCATGATTGGATCCAATTGGATTGAATCGTGGAGTCGATGCAAGGGATACGCCGCTGCGAAGTGTCGGGACGGGATCCACACGCCAGGGTGCGTGGAAGTCAGCCGGCTTACGGCTGCTGCTTCTTCTCGATCTTCGACCAGCTGTCACGCAGGCCGATGGTGCGATTGAAGACGAGCGCGCCGGGAGCGGAGTCGGGATCGACACAGAAGTAGCCGTGGCGGAGGAACTGGAAACGCTGGCCCGCGTGCGCCGTGGCGAGCGAGGGCTCGACGCGGGCGCCCCGCACGACCTCGAGCGAAGCGGGGTTGAGGAGGCTTTCCAGCCCCTCCTCGCGACCCGCCTCGGCAGGATTCGCGCTCAGGAAGAGGTGTTCGTAGAGACGCACCTCAGCCTCGACGGCGCTGCCGGCACTGACCCAATGCAGCGTCCCCTTCACCTTGCGCCCGTCGGTGGCCGAGCCGCTCTTCGTGGCGGGATCGTACGTGCAGCGCAGCTCGACGATGTCGCCGGCGTCGTCCCTCACGACCTCTTCGCACTTGAGGAAGTAGGCGTGCTTGAGGCGCACCTCGCGTCCGGGTGCCAGGCGGAAGAACTTCTTCGGGGGATCCTCACGAAAATCATCGCGCTCGATGTAGAGCACGCGCGAGAACGGGATCCTGCGCGTGCCCACCTCGGGATCCTCCGGGTTGTTGATGGCTTCGAGCTCCTCCACCTGCCCTTCCGGGTAGTTGTCGATGACGACGCGCAGCGGCCGCAGCACCGCCATGACGCGCTTTGCGCGCTTGTTGAGATCTTCGCGGATGTAGTACTCGAGCAGCGACACGTCCACGAGATTGTCGCGCTTCGCCACGCCGATCCGGTCGCAGAAAGCCCGAATCGCCTCCGGCGTGTAGCCGCGGCGGCGCAAGCCGGAGAGCGTCGGCAGGCGCGGGTCGTCCCAGCCGCGCACGATCCCCTTCTCCACGAGTTCGAGCAGGGTGCGTTTGCTCATCACCGTGTGGCTGAGGTTCAGGCGCGCGAACTCGATCTGCTGCGGGTGATGGACGTGGACCTGATCCAGGAACCAGTCGTAGAGCTCGCGGTTGTTCTCGAACTCCAGCGTACAGAGAGAGTGCGTGATCCCCTCGATCGAGTCGGAGAAGCAGTGCGCGAAGTCGTACATCGGATAGATGTTCCAGGCGTCGCCCGTGCGATGGTGTGGAACGCGGCGGACGCGGTAGATCAACGGGTCGCGCATCTTCATGTTGGGCGACGCCATGTCGATGCGGGCGCGCAGCACGTAGGCGCCATCGTCGAACTCGCCGCGCCGCATGCGCTCCAGCAGGTCCAGATTCTCCTGCACCGAGCGCGCCCGATCGGGACTCTCCTTGCCCGGCTCGGTGACGGTGCCACGATCGCGGCGGATCTCCTCCTCGCTCGAGCTGTCGACGTACGCCTTGCCATCCTGCACTAGCTGCACGGCGTAGTCGTACAGGCGCTCGAAGTAGTCGGAGGCATGGTAGAGATGTCGGCCCCAATCGAAGCCGAGCCAGCGCACGTCCTTTTCGATCGACTCGACGTAGTGGGGATCCTCCTTCAACGGGTTGGTGTCGTCGAAGCGGAGGTGGCAGCGGCCACCGTACTCCGCCGCCACGCCGAAGTTGAGACAGATCGACTTGGCGTGTCCGATGTGGAGATAGCCGTTCGGCTCGGGCGGAAAGCGCGTCACCACGCGGCCGTCGTGCTTCCCCGCCGCCACGTCGGCCGCGACGATGCTGCGGATGAAGTCGAGCGGCTCACCGTTGGCAGCGCCCGACTGGGCCTCGGGCGCAGCGGCCGCTGTCTTCCGCGTTGGATCGTTCCTCATCGCGTCTTCCTTCGACAAGGCGCTCCGCGCTCGAGCGTCCCGACGCCGCCAGCGTAGCAGCCCCTCCCCCCTCGACGCCATTCCCCGTTTCTGCGACATGTTCCCCTTTCCAACGACAGCGCCGACTATGGGGAAACCTGCACCCGTCACACCTGCTGGAGGAGACATGCTAGCCACTGCGAACTCCGTTCTGCCCGACGACATCTTGCAGCGCTGCCTCGAGCGCGCTCCGGGGTACGACCATGAGAACCGCTTCTTCCAGGAGGATTTCGACGAGCTGCGTGGCGCGGGCTATCTGACGATGGCGGTGCCGAAGGAGCTCGGTGGGCGCGGGATGTCGCTCGCCGAGGTCTGCCGCGAGACGCGGCGCCTGGCCTACCACGCCCCGCCGACGGCGCTCGCACTCAACATGCACAACTACTGGGTGGGTCTGGTCGCGGATCTGTGGCGCGGCGGCGACAAGTCGCTCGAGTGGCTCCTCGAGGCTGCCGCCGACGGTGAAGTGTTCGCGGCGGGCCACGCCGAGAAGGGCAACGACATCCCGCTCCTCTACTCGACGACGATGGCGGAACGTGTGGACGGAGGTTACCGCTTCACGGGACACAAGTCGTTCGGGAGCCTGACGCCGGTATGGACCTATCTCGGCATCCACGGTCTGGACACGAGCGACCCCAACGCCCCGAAGGTCGTGCACGCGTTCATGCCGCGCTCGAGCGCGGGCTACCGCGTCGAGCCCACGTGGGATCACGTCCTCGGCATGCGGGCCACGCGCAGCGACGACACGATCCTGGAGGGTGTCTTCATTCCCGATCAGTACATCGCGCGTGTCGTGCCGAGCGGCTTCGCCGGCATCGACGGCTTCGTCCTCGGCGCGTTTGCCTGGGCGCTGCTCGGTTTCGGCAACGTCTATCTCGGTCTTGCCCGGCGCGCCTTCGACCTCACGACGACCTCCCTGCAGAAGAAGACGTCCGTGTCGCTGTCGCGCGGCGAACTGAAGCACCACCCCGGCTTGCAGCACGATGTCGCCGAGATGGCTCTCGAGCTCGAGCGCATCGAGCCTCACCTGGAGAGCGTGGCGCGCGACTACTCGGAGGGCGTCGACCACGGCCACGCCTGGGGACCGAAGATCGTGGCGGCGAAGTGCGCCGCGGTGGAGGGGGCCTGGCGCGTCGTCGACATGTCGCTCGACGTCCTGGGTGGCTTCGGGATCTTCCCGGCCTCCGGGATCGAGCGGCTCATCCGCGACGCACGCCTCGGCCGGCTGCACCCGGCCAACTCCTATCTGACGCGAGAGATCCTCGCCAAGGCGAGCCTCGGCATCGACCTTGACGAGCGGCCGCGCTGGGGCTAGACGCCCCGGCGCCTGCCGCGCTCTGCGGCTGCCACCAGAGGGCAGAGATCGCGCGCGATCCGCGCGGCGCCCTTGCGGGACGTGTCGATCGTGATGTCGGCGCAGCGATCGCGTAGAAGCTCGTACGTCTCCAGCTTCCACTATATTGCTTCGGCAAGTCCGAGATGATGCAGTATACTCCGCCGCTCGGGCCTCGCTTGCGCCCGGGGACACCTCCAAGCCACCATCCCAGCACACCGGAATCGATTGGCAGGAGCATGCATCCGATCCACTTCGAGACCCACCCGGACCGTTACCGGCACTGGACGTTGAGCGTCGACGGAGCGATCGCGCGGCTCCGGCTCGACGTGCAGGAGGACGCGCCGCTGCATCCCGGCTACGTTCTGAAGCTCAACTCGTACGATCTCGGCGTCGACATCGAGCTTGCGGACGCCGTCCAACGTCTGCGCTTCGAGCACCCCGAAGTGGGTGCCGTGATCATCCAGAGCGACAAGGATCGTGTCTTCAGTGCGGGCGCCAACATCCACATGCTCGGGATGTCGACGCATGCCTTCAAGGTGAACTTCTGCAAGTATACGAACGAGACGCGTCTCGCCATCGAGGATGCCAGCCGCAACTCGGGACTGCACTTCATCGCGGCGTGCAACGGCGTCACTGCGGGTGGCGGTTACGAGCTGGCGCTCGCGTGCGACGAGATCATCCTGATCGACGACGGCAGCTCCGCGGTCAGTCTTCCCGAGGTGCCGCTCCTCGGTGTGCTCCCGGGGACCGGCGGCTTGACACGCGTTGTGGACAAGCGCCAGGTGCGCCGCGACCGCGCCGACATCTTCTGCACCCTGAGCGAAGGGATCCGCGGCAAGCGCGCGATGGAGTGGGGGCTCGTCGACGCGCTCGTTCCGCGCAGCCGCTTCGACGCCGAGGTCGAAAGCCGCGCCCGCGCGCGCGTGGAGTCCTCCACGCGGCCACAGGCGCCCGGCGTCTTGCTGCCGCCGCTCGAACCGGAGAGGGGCAACGACGGGACGCGCTACCGCCACGTCACGCTGGCACTCGATCGCGAGCATCGGCAAGCACGCATCACCGTCCACGCTCCGAAGGAGGCTCCGCCCGCGGCGGCCGCCGGCGTGCGCGAGCAGGGAGCCGACGCCTGGCCGTTGCGCGTGTTCCGGGAGCTCGACGCGGTCCTCTGCGACCTGCGCTTCAACGAAGCGCAGTGCGGGCTGATCCTGCTGGAGACGCGCGGCGACGCCGAGCACGTGCTCGCCTGGGATCGTCTGCTGCACGCCGAACGCCACGACTGGTTCGTGCGCGAGATCGTGCTGCATGCAGCGCGCACGCTGCGGCGGCTCGATCTCACGGCCCGCAGCCTCTTCGCCCTCGTGCAGCCCGACTCCTGCTTTGCAGGCACGCTCCTGGAGCTGGCGCTGGCTGCCGACCGCACCTACGCGCTCGACGATCCGGAGCGTCCGGTCGAGATGGCCACGAGCCCCCTGAACGCCGGCGCCCTGCCGATGACCCACGGGCTCACGCGCCTGCAGGCGCGCTGGCTGCACGCACCCGAGCGCGTGCAGGAGGTGCTGGAGGGGGGACCGTACCGGCCGGAGGAGGCGGAAGCGGCCGCTCTCGTGACCGTCGTCGCCGACGACATCGACTGGGAGGACGAGGTGCGCGTTGCGATCGAGGAGCGCTGCAGCCTGTCGCCGGACGCTCTCACCGGCATGGAAGCGTCGCTGCGCTACCCCGGTGCCGAGAACATGTCGAGCAAGGTCTTCGGCCGACTCTCGGCGTGGCAGAACTGGGTGTTCCAGCGCCCGAACGCGGTGGGTGAGCGTGGCGCCTTGAAACTGTATGGCCGTCCCGAGCGCCCGAGCTTCGACTGGGGCCGTACGTAGACGCAACAGGAATCGCGGTCCACGCATTCGAACAGAGGGGACGACGTGATGGAGTTACGCGAGAAGATCCCGAACAACGTCAACCTTTCGGAAGACCCGAAGCTGCAGCGCGCGCTGGAGAAGTGGTTGCCCGACTACCAGCAGTGGTGGCTCGACATGGGTCCGGAAGGATTCCAGCACGCCGACGTCTATCTGCGCACGGCCATCTCTGTCGACGCCAAGGGTTGGGCGCACTTCGATCACGTCAAGATGCCCGACTACCGCTGGGGAATCTTCCTCTCCGAGCCGGAGGCGGATCGCCGCATCGGCTTCGGCGATTTCGAGGGCAAGCCCGCGTGGCAGGAGGTTCCGGGGGAGATGCGCGGCTACCTGCGTCGCCTCATCGTGACGCAGGGAGACACCGAGCCGGCGAGCGTGGAGCAGCAGCGCCTTCTCGGCCAGACCGCACCGAGCCTGTACGACATGCGCAACCTCTTCCAGGTCAACGTGGAGGAGGGGCGACACCTTTGGGCCATGGTGTACCTGCTGCACAAGTTCTTCGGGCGCGACGGGCGGGAAGAGGCCGAGGCGCTGCTCGAGCGCCGCAGCGGCGACCCGGACAAGCCGCGCATCCTGGGTGCTTTCAACGAGCCGATCCGCGACTGGCTGTCGTTCTACATGTTCACCATGCTCACCGACCGCGACGGCAAGTTCCAGCTGCTGGCGCTGGCGGAGAGCGGCTTCGATCCCCTGTCGCGAACCACGCGCTTCATGCTGACGGAGGAGGCGCACCACATGTTCGTGGGCGAGACGGGCGTGCGGCGCGTGATTCAACGCAGCGTGGAGCTCATGAAGCAGGACCCGAACGAGGATGTGCGCGCGCACGGTGGCATCGATCTGCCGACGATCCAGCGCTACGTCAACCTGTGGTACTCCCTCTCCGCGGATCTCTTCGGCGGCGAGATCTCCTCGAACGCGGCCGACTACTTCGCCAGCGGCCTCAAAGGGCGCTACCACGAGGTCAATCAGCCGGATCACGCGGCGCTGGACGGCGTCTATTCGATGCGGGTGCCGCAGGGCGACACGCTGAGCGAGACCGAAGTGCCGCTGCGCAACGCCATGAACGAAGTGCTGCGCGATGCCTACATCGAGGACTGCCAGCGCGGCGTGGATCGTTGGAACAGCGTGCTCGAGAAGGCGGGCGTCGATTATCGCTTCACGCTGCCGAGCCGCCGTTTCCACCGCCACGTGGGCATTTACTCCAACGCCTCCTTCACGCCTGCCGGGGAACCGATCTCCGCCGCGGAGTTCGAGCGCCGGCGCGACGAGTGGCTGCCGTCGCAATCCGACCTCGAGTACGTCGCTTCGCTGATGCAGCCGGTGCACGAGCGCGGCAAGATCGCCCATTGGGTGGCGCCGCCCGGCAAGGGGATCCACGGCAAGCCGTTCGATTTCGACTACGTGAGAATGTAGGCACGCTCGAGCGCCCGCCTCGCCCCTGCCGAGCGCCCGCCCGTTTGGCGGGGGCGTCGAGGCCCTTGCGTTGGCTGCCTGGAATCTGCAACATCTTCCAGACCACATGGCACCCCCGGGCCGGGAGTTGTCCGTCTCGCGCCGGGGTGGCTCATGCTCACGAGGGAGGTTCGCGATGAGCCCTGCACGGGTCGGTCCCGGGTCAGACGGGTTCGCGCCGAATTTGGACATGAGTCGTGGCCGCGACGAGGTGGAAGACGTCGACAGCGCTGAGGAGTGGGACGAATCCGACGACGAGTCTGCAGTCGTCATCGACGACTACGACGACGACGACGACGAGCTCGACGAACTCGAGGAGGAGGAGCTCTACGAAACGAATCGCTATCGCGATGACGACGACGACGAGGAGTACTGAGACAGCCCGGCATCGCGTCTGCAGCCCAACCCCAGCTCAGCCGAGAAGGCCTCGCACGCGATCGTCCAGCTGCTTCTGATCGGCCGCGAAGGAGTACAAGCCGCTCAGGTTGAGGAGCGAATCGAGCGAGGTCGTACCCGCCTGCAGCCGCGCCTGCCAGCGTTCCGCCTTTGGGATCTTCCCATCCTGCTGAATTGCATTGATCTCGTCCGGCGTGTATTCGGGGAAGAGGTCTGTTGCGCCGTGCCGGCGTAGCGCCGCAACCAGATCCGCGCCGCTCATGGCGTCGACGTTGCCGGCGCAGGTGGCGTCCAGCGCCTGCCGGAACGCGTCGGGGATGTCCCAGAGCACGTCGAAGCGCAGACTGCGCGCCGCCTCCCGGCTCACCTCCGTCTCGATGGCGGCGGCCGCGGGTCCCGCACCCGACGGCGGGGGCGTGGCCGACGTGTGGTACGCCCGCGCCACCGACAGCGGGATCGTGAGGACGTCGGTCCCGGCCAGGGTCCACACCTGCTCGCCACCTCGCATGCTCGCGGCGATCTGGCGCGTCGCCGCCTGCCCGCTCTCACGCAGGGAGCGGATCGCCTCCTGACTGGCAACCGTTGCCTTCTCCCCCACCCCGGCGCCGCTTCCGGCGCCGGACTCGGCGGTGAACGCATTCAGGCGTCCGAGGAAGACGTTGACGTAGTCGGGGTTGCCCAGGCGCGCGGCGAGCAGGTTCTGCCGTGCCGAGAACCCGAGCGTGAAGTTGATCGGAACGCCCTCGCGCCGCAGCCGCCGCATCGCCAGCAGCCCCGCCGCGGTCAACGGCACCTTGACGATGAAGCGCTCGGGACAGATTGCGTGGAAGCGTTTGCCGTACAGCACCGCCAGCTCGATGTCGTGTGCCAGATCGGTGTGCTCCTCCACGCTCACGAACGCATCGAAGTGTTCGACGAGACGCAGACCGTGCCAGGCGTTGAGGACGAAGGCGATCTCCAGAAGCAGGAGCGCATCGGGAATGCGCGGCTCCCGTTGACGCAGGTGTGCTGCGGTCTCACGCACCAGCTGGTCGTACTGCCCGCGCTGCACCTCCTTGTTGAGCAGCGTGTTGTTCGTCGTCAGGGCGCTGAATTCGCTCCTCCACAGCTGCGTGATCCCGTCGACGTCACCGGTGTCGAGCCAAAGCTCGCTGCCCGCCTGCCGCACCGCCTGCCAGCGCGCATCGGTGTCGAAGCGCTTCTTCCCGAACGCAGGTTCGAAACCACGTCGCACCCACTCGTGCACTGTGGGGGCGAGAGCGTGTGCCATCTGGAGTGTCTCGGAGGAATGGATCATTGCAGATTCCCTTCGACGGCCGACCCCCTCCACCCTGCGTGGTGGAGCCGGCCCAGTATGGCACAAGAAGGGAATCGACGCATGCCGACGCCGCAGCGTCTAGAGAATGTAGGCCACTTCGGCGGGTGCAAGCTGCAGCTCGCGCGCTGCCGACTCCTCTGCCGCGATCTCGATGCAGACGCGCAGGAAGCGCCGACCGCGCGCCTCCTCTGGAAGCGTCAGCGACTGGCTCGACTCCCAGTCCTTGTTGATGGCGATCCAGGCAGGCGCGTCCGATCCCCGCCGCTCGAGCAGGAGCGTGGGGCGATCGAGCGGCGTCCGGTTCGTGACCGTCTCACCGAGGAAGGCGTCGACGCTCCAGCAGATTTCGTGAACGCGCCGGATGAAGGAGGTCAAGTCGACGCTCTCCTCCTCCCAGTCTTCCGGACGCGTGTGCACGACGTGGAGCGCCCGGCGGAAGCCGAACTCGTAGCCAATCGGCATCAGGGCAGCGCTCGAGAATGCAGCTGCAAAGGCAAAACGCTGGCGCTGGACCGCTTCGTTGCCGCCCGTCTCGGCCCACAGGCGCGGCGTGTCGTGCGACTCGGGGAATCCAACCGAGCGCATGCAGCTCCCGAGGTCGCGTTGCTGCTCGAGACACCACGTGGTGTCGAAGGCCCAGTACTTGGAGCTGTTGAACAGGTACTCCATTCCCGATTCACGCAGTGCATCCACTTCTTCCGCTCGCGCGCCGAGCGTCTCCGCGAGGAAGAGAACGTTCGGATTGCGGCGACGCGCGGCGTCGATGACGCGGCGCCACAGCGCGGCGGGAACCTTGTAGGCTGCATCGCAGCGGAAGCCCTCGAAACCGAGGTCGACGTATCTCTCCACGCGCTCGACCCAGAAGCTCCAGAGCGCCTCGCGCGCGCTCGATTCCGAGTGGTCGAGCTGCGCCAGGTCGCCCCACACGGTCACCCGACGAGCGTCGGCCGGGTCGATGGCGCTCGGGCTCGTGATGTTGCCCTCGGCGTCGACCCGGTACCACTCCGGGTGCTCGCGCACGAGGATCGCGTCTCGCGACGTGTGGTTGAGCACGAGGTCGATCATCGGCCGCATCCCCGCTTCACGCACGGCCTGTAGCGTCTCGGCGAGCAGCTCCATGCCGCCGTCCGCGCGCACCTTCTCGTCGTAGTGTCGATCGGGATGAGCCGCTGGCAGGAGGATCGGGTCGACGCGCTCGTAGTCCTTGACCGCATAGCAGCTGCCGGAGAAACCGGGAAAGTGGATCGGGTTGAGAAGCAGCCAATCGAAGCCCATGCCGTGCGCGCGCCGCGCATGCTGCGGCCAGCGAGGCATCTCTCCGACCAGACGGGGAAACAGGTTGTAGATGCGCGGGGGGAGGCGCTCTGCTGGCATGCCACCCTGCAGGGTCACGGTGCCTCCGAGCGCGGACGCGAGCCTTCCAGTGGCATCTGCATGCCCACGAGAAGCGAGACGAAACCCGGCGACTCTTCCGCACCCAGGTCCATGTACGTGTAGCGCGCGCCGAGCGACCAGCGCGTCGTGCGGTAGAGAGAGCGCGAGAAGCGCAGCCCGGCGCTCAGGGCCAGGCCGTCGTGGCTGCTCTTCTGGCGCACGAAGCGGTCGCCCGTGATTCCTTCGATCGTCTCGCGTCCCCAGCCCGCGCTCAGCTGCAAGCTCAGCCGCTCCTTTTTGCTGCTCTCACGCTCCCACCAGAGCCAGCGCAGCGGCACGCCCACGCGTGTGTAACGGCGCTCGCCTCCGAAGCCGCCGAGGCGCGGCAATCCGGTGTACGTGAACTGGATGAACTCCGCGTCGATCCCCACCTGCACCTTCGGCGTGAGGCGCACGCGCAGGCTGCCACCGATCCCGAGACCGGCACCCCAGCCTCGTGTGAACTGCTGCGGCGTCAGCGGCGCCCCCGCCATTCCGACCGCTTCGAGCAACCAACCCGACTGCGCCCGCGCTGCGTTCGCCCCGATCAGGACAAGCAGAAAGGCGAGCGGGGCGCTCAATCGCATGCACGTGCGTAGACACCCTGGTCGACGTCGGATCCGTCCGGCATCGCGGTGCCTCGGCTCTCGAGCGCTTCGGACGCCGCGCGTTCCACTTCCTCCTGCGCGGCTCGAGCCACCTCGGCGAGGAGGAATCGGTTGCGCTCGCGACGCTCCTGCGGCAGCGCATCGCGCTCCTGCACCCAGGCACCGGCGCCCTCCTCGAGGCGCAGATCGGAGCGCTCGAGCCACGCTTCGTAGGTGCCGACCGGGTCGCGACGGCCCCAGTACTGGAACAGCGCTGCCGGCAACATGTCGCGCGCTTCCGCTTCGTCGTGGGTGGCGTGTCCGCCCATCCGGAAAGTCGTTGCGGTCACCAGAACTGGCCCGCGCCCCTTGCGACAGTCTGTGGCAGCCTGCGCCGTCGCGGCATAGGTATCGAGGACGTGGTTGCCGTCGCATGTGTATCCCTTCACGCCGTACGCGACGTGGAGCTTGTCGAGCGGCGCCCGCGTGTGCACTTCGACGCGGGTGCCGAGAGCGACCTGGTTGTTCTGGACGACGACCACGAGAGGCAGCGCCAGCGACGCTGCCAGGCTCATCCCCTCGTGGAAATCTCCGGTGCGCGTGCTCCCGTCTCCCACCCAGGTGAGTGCCACGCGCTCCTCGTGACGCTGCTTGAAGGCGAGCGCCACGCCGGCGAACACGGGCACCAGAGCCGCGACCATGCTGATCGGAGGCACGAGCCCATACTCGAGATCGCCGATGTGCAGGTCCCGCCCTTTGCAGAGCTGATCCCCGGTCCCCAGGTAGGAGCGGAAGACGGCGGCCATCGGCATGCCCATCTCGCGATAGGCGCCCGCATTGCGGATCATCGGCCCGACGACGTCGCCGCTTCGGCCGCGGCGCAGCGCATGCACGCTGCCGACCGTGACGGCCTCCTCTCCCGTCCCCAACCACGCCTTGGAGATCACACCCTGCTTGACCCACCGTTTCAAGAAGGTGTCCATGAAGCGGAAACGCAAGAGACCGGCGAAGAGATCGAGGTGCTCGCGTGGAGTGAGGCAGTCGACGATGCGGCGGCGCGAGCGCGACGCGTCGAGCGTCTGGTCCCACTCCCGCAGTACCGACGCGTCGGCTTGCCAGGAGACGTACTCGGGTGGATCGTACGCTTCGGATCGAGTGACCACGCGCGCAGTATCCGCGATGTGGATACCTGCTGTCAAACGCATGCGCTCGCGCGCTCACGCGTCGCGCTCGTCGCGCAACAGTTCGAGTGCGGCCTCCTCCGCCGCCCACTCGCGCCGGCGCCTGCGATTGCGCAGGAGCTTTCGCAGGCTCGCTGCCAGGAACAGAAGCGTCATCATTCCGAAGAGCGTCACACCGCTCGTGAGCAACGACAGGTAGCGCCAGCGACGCGAAACTTCCTGGAACACGCTTTCTGCAAAGGCGTCCACCGACAAGCCGTAGACCGCCAGGAACGCGTCCTCGAACTCCTCGCCGCGAGCCAGGCGATCGAGAAGCGGCGCAATCGGTCCACTCTGCAGCAGACGACGCACCGCGGCGTGACTCTCCAGGTACGCCAGTCGAGCACGCGCCGGGCTGGCGGGGAAGACGTTCTCCAGCTCGTCGAGGCGCACCGGGCCGCGCCCCCAGCTGACGAACCGGTCGCGCAGACGGCTGTAGTTGGAGAAGTGAACGGCGAGCCCCTCGTGCAGCCACCTCGGCATCCAGGCCTCGTCGCCGAGACGCGCATGGACGACCAGGTGCGCCACCTCGTGCGCCACCGTTTCCCGCAGGTTGAGTCGCGTCGTGTGCAGCGCCGGGCCGGAGAGCACGATGAGGTGCCGATGCGGCCGCGCGATGGCGGCGCTCCAGCTCGGCGCCTCGAGCGCCAAACGACCGCCTGCCGCTGCGATCACGATCCAGATCGGCAGCACCTCCTCTGCGCGCACGCCGAGCTCCAGCGCCACGCGCGGCAGACTCTCTCGCGCCGCCGCGACCACGCGCGCCGCATCACGCTCCCATCCCGGCGTCGCGTAGGCACGCACGTCCGCATCGCCGACCTCGTGCCACTCCTGGGGCCCGAGGTATTGCCGCAAGAGCTCCGGGTCGAGGCCGCGCCCGCCCGCATCGCGCTGCTGCGCCGCCCCCGCGACGAAGCCGCAGCAGAGAAGGAGGAACGCAAGAGCGAGATTGCGAAGAATCGTGGGAGACATCAGCGCAGAGCCGCGACGATCCGGCCACCGCCGACGACGACATCCGCGTCGTAGAGGACGGCCGCCTGTCCCGGTGCCACGGCAGCGTGTGGAGACTCGAACTCGATCCGCAGCGTGATCGCATCCTCGCACTCGATCCGCTTGACGCCAACCGCTGCGCTTCGATGACGCAGCTGCAGGCGCAGCCCTGTGGACTCGTCGTCGTGGCGTCGCCAGAAGGGTCGCAGCTCGACACCGCGACTGCGCAGCGACTCGGCGTCTCCCAGGACGACGGTGTTGCGCTGCGCGTCGATCTGCTGCACGTACAACGGCTCCCCCACGGCAATCTGCAAGCCGCGACGCTGCCCGATGGTGAAGTTGCCGATCCCTGCGTGCGTCCCCAGCTGTCGGCCCTCAAGGTCGACGACCGCGCCGGGGCGTGGACTGCCGTGCGTCTCGAGGAACTCGCGGCGCTCGCCGGTGGGCAGGAAGCAGATCTCCTGGCTCTCCGCCTTCTCGGCGACCGGCAGTGCCGCATCGCGCGCGACGCGGCGCACCTGCTCCTTTTCGAGCTCGCCGAGAGGAAAGACGCACTGGCTCAAGCATGCCTCCGGCACCGCGTGCAGGAAGTAGGACTGATCCTTGGCGGCGTCGGCTCCGCGTCTCAGGAACCAGCGATCGGCTGCGCGTCCGACGCGCGCGTAGTGCCCCGTGGCCACGAGCTCCGCCCCCAGCGCGCGCGCCTGCGCCAACAGGATCGGGAAGCGCACGCTCTCGTTGCAGTCGACGCATGGATTCGGCGTGCGCCCTGCTTCGTACTCGGCGACGAAACGCTCCATGACGAGTCGGCGGAAGTCGCGCCTGACGTCGAGCGTGAAGTGCTCGATTCCGAGCGCCTCGCACACGCGTCGCGCGTCGAGCATGTGCTCGAGAGAACAGCAGCTCGTGTTGGCACCGCTTTCGACGTCGGAGTAGCAGAAGTTCTTCATCGTGATGCCGAGCACGCGCGCACCACGGCGCTGCAGCAGCACGGCAGCGGCACTGCTGTCGACGCCGCCGCTCATGGCGAGCAGGACGGTGCGGCCGCGAAGCGCATCACGCTCCGCACGTGGATCGTCGAGTTGCAGCATGCGGAACTCCGCCCGGAAAAGCTCAGCGGGGAATGAGGTATCTGTTCAACAGCTCGACGTTCTCGGCCGCCGAGCGCCCGAGCTCGCTCTCGGGCTCGAGCGCACTGACGCGGGTCCAGTAGCGCACCGCTTCACGGAAGATCCCGGCATCGGCGAACGCGACTCCGACGCTGTAGAGAGCGTGCGTCGCATCGGCGTCGAGCGCGAGCGCCTTGCGATACAGCTCCATCGCCTTGGCGTAGTTGCCCTGGGCGTAATACGTGTTGCCCATGTGGCTCCACACGTCCGGGTTCTCCGGCTCGATCGAAGCGGCGAGCTCGAACACCTCGAGCGCCCTCGGATAGCTCTCCTGCTCGTCGTACATGAGAGCCAGGTTGACGGCCGCCTTGAAGTATTGCGGATCGAGCTCCAGCGCCTTCCCGAAGGCCAGGATCGCACCCTGCACGTCGTTGACGGCAAAGTAGGCGTTGCCGAGATGGAAGTAGATCTCCTTGCTGCTGCGACCCTCGTCCACCGTGATCTTCAGGAGCCGCAGCCTCTCCTCGGGGCTCTTGCCTTCGAGCTCCTGCAGCAGCGCCTCGGTGTCGGTGTCGGCGCGAAGGGGTGTGGGGTGCAAGCCCACGGCGGCCAGAAGGGCCACCGCCACGGTGAGAGCCGCAGCGCGTGCGAGTCGCGTCGGGTTTATCATTCCGTCTCCAAGTCTCGACATCCAGCCGTCCTCGCGTCGAAAGACCTCAGTATACGCGAGGCACGTCCTCTGTGCAGCGGCTGGGCCCCTCGGTCCATCGTGCGGCGTGGTCGGCGTTTGTGTGTGCGGGCTCCCCGCACTCGAGCTTGCAAGGAGCGGACCGCGGCGGGCTAGTCGCTGCGCGGTGACTTCCGCTTCCACTCCTCCTGCCCCGAGATGCTCACGACCACGCGGAAGCTGCGTTCCTGCAACCCGTTGCGCTCGAGATCGCCGATCCAGGCGTGTTCCAGCGCCAGATCGAGCCTCCCCATGTCGGGGTGGATGGCAATCCCGACACCCAGGTGCAGGGTGGTTTCGCGCAAGCGTTCGCCGCCGACGTACTGCGGCCAGGTCCACTGGCTGCCCCCGACACGGAACGCAACACGCCCGTTCGGATTGAGTTCCACGCCGCCCCCGGCGCGGTTCTCGTTGCCGACCTTCTCCGCTTCGTAGCTGCTGCCGCCGTACGCCTCCCACTGCCGCCACAGGTAGTCTCCGGTGAGCAGGAGACGCGATCCGAGGCGAACGGAGGCACCCAGGCGCCACACTTTCGGGAAACGGAACGTGGAGTTGACCGTGGCGTCGCGGAACGGCGTGCTCGAGGAGCCGCCCGGCGCCGCACTCTCCAGCGTCTCGCGCCGCTCACGCTGGACGTCGAACTCCGGGCTGTACGTCGCCCCCACCTCCAGCCACGGGGCGGGTCGCAGCAACACACCCAACGTGCCCGTGATGCCGGAGAGTCGATCGCGCCGGCGTGAGCCGAGCGGCAGGAGCGATTCTCCTTCGGTGATCCACGCTTCGTCGATCGTCCCCAGCATGAAGTCGGCCGTCGCACCGACGCGCAGGAGCGGACCGAGCGATCCGGCGAGGCCCACGGGCACCACGTAGAGGGTGCCGTCACGCTCGAAGCGCTGGGCATAGGTCAGGTCATCGATCTGGTCCGGCTCCAGCGTGAACTCGCCGCGGAAGTTGCGCATCGCCATGAAGCCGGTCGTGAAGACCACCTTGCCGAACAGCGGCAAGGAGCCGCGAAGCTGTGGAAAACGCGCCATCCCGAAACGCTGCTGGGAGTCCATGTCGCTTGTCTCGCGCGATCCGGCCACGGCCATCACCGACAGCGACATGTGGTTCGCGCCACCAAGCGTCGCCGGGTTGAGAACGATGGCGGTGCGTGTCTCGTCGAGCCCGACACCGAGTACTCCGAGCGAGCGCGCCCTGCCATCCCCCGTCTCCTCGCTGACGCCGAGAAACTGCAGCGCAAAGACGGATTCCTGCGCGGACGTGGACGCCCACGCCAGCGGCAGCAGGACGAGCGCTGCCAGGAGAGGTCTTCTCATGCGCTTCCTCACGGTCGCGTCTCCCCGAAGTCGGCGGGCAGGCCGTAGATGATGCGGACCCGCGGTCGACGCTCCGGCATCGCGTCACGCGGCCCGTAGAACTCGAAATGCCGCGCGCTCGTTCCCTCGTTCGACAGACGCAGCAGCATGCCGCGATTCACCACGCTCCCCTCCTGCTGATCGAAGAGGTAGGGGGTGACCTCGATCTGCACAATGTCGTCGGCAGCCGGGATGGAGGTCCTGAAGGCCAGCGAACGCGTGTTTTCCGCCTCGGAGAACACGAGGGTGGAGTCGATCAGGACGGAATCGGACGGCACCATGACGCCGAACTCGCGCAGCCAACCGAAGAAGTCCGCCTGGACGAGGATGAGGTCGGCGCGCTCGACGAACGCCGACTCCGGCAGCACGCTGCTGACGTCGGCGAAGTGGATGAAGCTGTGCAGGCGCCAGCCGTCGCTCGCCACGAGGTTGGTGCCAGGCGAGTAGGTGGTGTCGAACTCGACCACGGTGAGCCGGCGGTCCGGCGCGACGAGCTCGATGACGTCGTCGTAGGTCGCGTTGAAGGAGGCCGTCTCGACGTTCGACGCGTCGAGGTAGGGGTACTCGACGAACCCGGGCCCACCGCTTTCGAAACCTTCGAAGAGCATCGCCACGTTGACCTCGAGCAGGCTGTCTCCGCTCGCCATCACCGAGTCGAAGTCGGCGAGCTGCGCGAGATCGATGATGAACTCGAGTCGGGTTCCCTCGCTCAGATCCTCGCTGCTCAGCGTCTCGGGTGCAGCGATGATGGCCTCGGTGAGCTTCGGCACCGCGGTGAGGACGGAGTCGACGCTCCAATCGCGCGCCCCGGGAGCGACCTCGCGCAGCGCGATAGGCATCGTGCCGCTGAAGAACTCACCCACCTGCGTCATGTCGACGGCCACTCGTCCTGCCGACAGCGCGATGGAATCCTCCACCGTCGTGGGCACGAAGAAGTCGTACAGAACGTGCGTCGTATACGCTCCCTGCGTCCCGAGCTGACCGCGCCCTGAGTTTCCGAGCGACACCGGAATCAGGAAGACGCTGTCGAACTGCACCGTGGTGAGCAAGGTGTCGGCGAGCCCGGGCGGTGGTGAGCGCAGATCCGCGCCGAGCATCGTCAGCTCGTCCTCGCTGCAGGAGAAGCCGATCGCACCCAGGAGGAGGATCCCCGCGATGCGGTGCAATCCGACCGAGATTCGCTTGTCGGTTTCCAAACTTCCTCCTCGTACACACGCAGCCGGACGCACGGGCAGCGGCGGACCGGCGCCAGTCAACATCGTGTCCAGGGGGCCGTCAAGGCACGTCTCGTGCCCCCGGCGGCAGGTAGATGAAGCGCACCGTCACCACGAGGTTCTTCTCCGGGAAATCGGCAGGCAGGGCCCGGAATGGTGCTGCCCCCTCCATGGCGGCCTGGCTGGCGCGGTGCAACGATTCATGTCCTCGGCTCTCGACGATCTCGACGTTCGACAGCGTCCCGTTCGGCTCGATCACTGCCCGCACGAGCGTCCAGCCGCCGTCGATGATGCCGTACTGCGCGTACGCCGCCGGCGGATACCAGGCGGCCATCAGCTTGCGGCGCATGGAATGCCAGTACGGCTCGTAGTCCCACGCGCGCGTGCTGAACGCATACTCGCCGAACGAGAGCGCGCCCGCGTCCGCGAAATCCTCCGACCGACGGGCGCCGTACCCGGGGCGCTGCGGCTTCTCGCGCTTGCCGGTCATCATCTGCTCCACCGTCGCCGGGAGCCGGTCACGCAAGCCGGGCTGCACCGACTGGATCGCATCGAGCAGAGTGCGCGGCTCGCGTTCCGGGACGCCGGGCTGTTCTTCCGCGGCGGAAGCGGGGCTTGGACCGTTGTCATCGCCATCGGCACCCGGAGCATCCTCCTCGGCACCCGTTCCAGGGATGCTGTTGTCGAAACCGATCGTGCCGCCGGCCGGAACGTTCGTGTCCTTGTCATCGCGCACCATGTCCCGCGCCAACGAGTTGAAGCGTCCGAGAATGTCGGTGTCGGGCGCTTGTTCGACGCGGCTCGACTCCGACACGTCGGCGGTGATCTCGTTGAAACGGAAGCGCACGACTTGCATCTCCGGCTCCGCCGGCGCCACCCCGAAGCGCTGCGCCAGGACGGTGAGCATCGGCGCGACGGCCCAGATGAAGAGCAGGATGAGCAGGTGCAGAAGCAGCGAGAAGCTCACACTGCGCCCAAAATGATCGTGGATGGAATCGACGTCGAGCACCTGAGGCGTCCTCGCACGGGTCGAGACGATGTCTGGCCACCGCGCGGTGCGGGCCGATGGCTTCTTCAACAATATAGCAATCGCCGAGGCCCCGCACCGGGGCGCGGTCGGTTCCGTGTGTGCGGCCGCGCACGAGAACTCAAAACACCATTATACAGTTGGTTACGGCCACAACCTCGACTGCGACTCGAGACGCCGCGGGCGCGGCGCGCCACCTCAGAGCCGCCGCAGGTCGGCGAACACCAGCCCGGCCAGGTACTCGCGCAGGGGCGGCGCCTGCAGGAGCGGCTGCAGGAAACGAAAGCGTGGCACGACATAGTGGACGTCCACAGGCTCGAGACGCTTCTCGGCGGCGACGATCTCGTGGAAGCCCTCGACCGTGATTCCGTTCACGCAGTTCTCGAAGTAGTCGACGATCTCGTCGTAGCGTGCGCGCGCGCGCGCGTCGGCATCCGCTCCCCCACGCACCTGCTCCTCGGCGCGCAGCGAGCGTTCGAGCGTGCCGTACAGGAGGCGTCGCGACAGCAGCAGCTGGCACCAGGGGATCTTGACGTGATCGTAGAGGTGCGAGCCGAGGGGTGAACGCCACGGCGTGAAGTAGAGGTAGAGGTGGCCGCCCGGCTCGAGGACTCGCGCCAGCTCGGCCAACGCCGCGGCGGGGTCGGCGAAATGCTCCATCGAATCGTTCGCGGTCACGACCGAGAAGGTCGCATCGGCGAACGGAAGCTGCATCGCATTCCCCTGCAGGATGCGGACGCGCTCCTCCTGGTTGCGGCTGCGCGCGAAGCGCAAGCTCTGGCGCACGTGGCGTGGCTCCAGATCGAGACCGACGACGGGATCCGCTCCCGACTCCGCGTACCACACCGTCTTGCCACCCATGCCGCAGCCGACATCGAGAAGGCGGGCCGCGCGCAGCCCCCCGGCGCCGAAGTGCTCGAGGAAGACGCGGCGACCGACGTCGTACTCCCACTCGGAGTACGCTTGCTCCGACTCGCGACCGCCGACGTTCGGGCGCGGCAGCAGGCGGTTGATCCGCACGACGGTTTCCAGGAGAAGATCCATGCGCTCAGCTGACGACGGAGTCGAGGACGTAGGTGGGGCGGATCTCGCCACGCGCCATGGCGCTCTCCGCTTCGTCGCGGCTGCGGTGCCACCCCGAGAGCACCAGCATCGTGTCGAAGCCCATCTGCGCGCCGCCGCGGATCCCCGATTCGATGTTGTCGTCGACGACGAGAACGCGCGGTGACGCGAGCGAAGTGCGCGCCCGCACGCGTGCGATCGCGAGCTCGAAAATGGGGCGGTACGGCTTTCCCAGCCACTGCACCTGCACACCCAGCTCGCGTTCGAAGATGCGCGCCAGGGCTCCGGCGACCAGCGTGATCTCACCCGCGCCCGTTGGCGTGAAGACGTCGGGGTTGGTGCAGAACACCGGAGCGGCGCAGCGGTACACGGCGTTGCAGGCAGCATCGAGGACGTCTTTGTCGAGCTGGCGCGAGCTTCCGACCACGACACCGCGCGCCTCAGGATAGCGGCGGCGCGCTTCCGCATTGGCGATGACGACACCACCGGCGCGGCGGACGTACTCGGCCGCCGCCTCGTTGCCGATGCTCAGCAACGGCGCACCGACGAGATCTCGGCGCGGCAGCTCCAGCGTCAGCACTTCGCCGGCCGTTATCAAGTTCTCGGTCGGAATGCGCAGGCCGATCTGCGACAGCCCCTGGCTGATCTGCTCCGGCAGCGCCGTCCCGTTGTTGGTGATGAAGAAAACAGGCGGGCCCTCGGCGTCGAGCCTGTCGAGGAGAGCGGGCACCCCTTCGATGGCATCGCGCCCCAGGTGCAGAACGCCGTCGACGTCGCACAGGACGACGTCGTAGGCGCGGAAGATCTCGAGGCTCTGCATCTCTCCTCCGCAAGCAGCCGTCTACCCCACGCAGCCTACGAGCGCTCGAAGATCTCCTTGGCGATGATGAGTCGCTGGATCTGGCTCGTTCCCTCGTAGATCTGGAACACCTTGGCGTCGCGCATCAACTTCTCGACCGGATACTCGGTGCTGTAGCCGTAGCCGCCGAAGATCTGCACCGCATCGAGAGCCACGCGCATGGCGGTGTCCGCCGCGAAAGCTTTGGCGTACGCCGCCTGCAGCGTGTTGCGACGCCCCTGATCGATGGTCCATGCGGAGAGCCACACGAGCAATCGCGCCGCCTCGACGTCCTTCGCCATGTCCGCGATCATGAAGGAGATCGCCTGGTGGCGCGCGATCGGAACGGCGAAAGCGACGCGCTCCTGCGAATACTGCACCGCGTGCTCCATGGCGTGCCGCGCCAGTCCCACGGCGGCGGCGGAAACGACCGGGCGCGTATGGTCGAACGCGGCCATGGCGATCTTGAAGCCGTCTCCCTCGTTGCCCAGGCGATTCGCCGCCGGCACTCGGACTTCACTGAAACGAACGGCGCGCGTGTCGCTGGCGTGTTGGCCGAGGTTCGTTTCCTTCTTGCCGACCTCGACACCCTGCGATTCTCGCGGCACGATGAATGCCGACATGCCGCGGTGCTTCTTCGCCGGATCGGTGTAGGCGAGGACGAAGTACCAATCCGCGTGGCTGGCACCGGTGATCCACATCTTCTCGCCGCTGACCACGTATTCGTCGCCCGCCTTCTTCGCCTGGGTCTTGATGCTGGCGACGTCGCTCCCGGCGTCCGGCTCGGTGACGCAATAGGAGGCGAGCTTGAACTCCTGCGTCATCGGCGTGAGCCAGCGCTTCTTCTGCTCCTCCGTTCCAGCGACGATGATGGGAGCCTCGGCGAGGCCGTTCGCCTCCATCGCCGTGCCGATGCCGGTGCAACCCCATCCGATCTCCTCCGCCAGCAGGCAGCCCTCGAGGACACCCAGCCCGAGGCCGCCATACTCCGACGGAACGTGGGTGTTCATGAGACCCACCTCCCACGCCTTGCGCAGGATCTCGGTGGGGAACTCGCCGGTGCGATCGTGCTCCACGGCGCGCGCATAGATCTCCTTGGCGGCGAACTCATGCGCCAGGTCGCGCAGCTGGCGCTGCTCCTCGGAGAGGCTGAAGTCGATCATGGACTGCTCCTCGACTGGTTGCTCGTTCCGAACCGCAGGGTAGGAGGGCCCTCCGGGACGGTCAAGCGCCCGGCGCGCCAGCCGGTGCGCACGGAGGGGCCGACGCGATCGAATGCTCCGTAGTGCAAAGCGGCCATGGCGACCGCCGCGCCGGGCGTTCCACACGGGAACGGAGCTGCAACCGATGTTCCAAGCGATCGGGGTCGTGTACCATGGGGCCACACTTGGAAGCCGGGAGGATTGGCGCATGGGTTTGACCCGGATTGCGATCGTCGGGGCGGGAATCATGGGGCGCGGGATCGCCCAGGTCGCGGCGCAAGGTGGCCTCGAGACGTTTCTTCAGGACGTCGATCGAGCACAGCTCGAGAACGCCGGAAAGGCGATCCGCAGCAACTTGCAGCGAGCGGTGGAGAAGAAACGCTTGACCCAGAAAGAGGCGGACGCGGCGCGCGAACGCCTGCGAACGACGACCGAGCTGCCAGAGGCCGCGGCGGAAGCGGAGGTCGTCATCGAGGCGGTGCCGGAGCGGATCCACCTCAAGATCGAGATCCTCGCCGAGCTGGACCAGCTGTGCCACCCCGAAACGATCCTCGCCTCCAACACCTCCTCACTCTCGATCACCGAGATGGCCGCGGTGACGCAGCGTGCGCCAAACGTCGTCGGCATGCACTTCTTCAACCCGGTGCCGCGCATGCGACTGCTCGAGATCGTGCGCGCGCTCGAAACCAGCGATGAGACGCTGCGGACCGCGGAGGCGGTCGGCCAGCTCATGGGCAAGGAAACGGTCGTCGTGCGCGAGTCGCCCGGGTTCATCACCAGTCGGATCAACGCGCTCATCGGCAACGAGGCCTTCCGCATGTTGGAGGAGGGAGTTGCCAACGCCCACGATGTCGACAAGGCGCTCAAGCTGGGCCTGAACCATCCCATGGGTCCGTTCGAGCTCGTCGACCTCGTCGGTCTCGACACACGCTTGTCGATCCTGGAGTACCTGCACCGGACGCTGGGTGACCGCTTCCGCCCGTCGCCCCTGCTCGTGCAGTACGTCAAGGCGGGTCGACTCGGACGCAAGACCGGCCGCGGCGTCTACGCCTACGGCTCGTGACCGCTCGCCGACTTCGACCCGGGCGCCGGGGTTGACTGCTTGCCGCGATCTGGTAGCTTGGTCCGGATTCGTGACCGGACCCTCCTCCAATTCCCAGGGAGATTCGCATGGCGGAGCAGTCCGCCGGCCGCGAGCGGGTCGGCTACTCGTTGGACGGAGGCATCGCGATTCTCGAGCTGCGGGAGCCTCCGGCCAATTGCTACAGCTACGAGATGATGCGCGAACTCGACGACGCCATCCTCACGGCGCGGTTCGACGACAACGTCCACGTGCTGCTGCTGCGGGGAGCCGGTGAGAAGTTCTTCTGCGCGGGCGCGGACATCCGCATGCTGGCGCGCGTCTCGCCCGACTACAAGTACTACTTCTGCCTGCATGCGAACGAGACGCTCAACCGCCTCGAGCAGACGCCGAAGTTGGTCATTGCGGCTCTGAACGGCCACTGCGTCGGCGGCGGCCTCGAGGTGGCTCTCGCCGCGGATCTCCGCATCGCGGCGCGAGGAGCGGGCAAGATTGGTCTGCCGGAGGTGAACCTCGGCGTCCTCCCCGGTACGGGGGGCACGCAGCGCCTGGCACGGCTCCTGGGCAAAGCGCGCGCGCTCGAGCTCATGGCGAGCGGGAGCACCATGTCGTTCGAGGAGGCGCAGGGACTCGGGCTCGTGAACCACGTCTTCGAGCCGGGGGGGTTCATGCAACGCGTGGTGGAGTTCGCACGCCAGTTCACGCCGCCCGGACGCGCCGCGCGGGCGGTGGGATTCATCAAGCGCGCCGTGCAGACGGGGCTCGAGGTCGGCTTCGAGCAGGGGCTGGCGCTCGAGCGCGAGCTGCAGCAACAGCTCTTCGAGAGCGACGACGCCGCTGAGGGGCTGCGCGCCTACAACGAGAAGCGCCGGCCGGAGTTCAAGGGCCGCTAAGCACAACGAAGGGGATTCTCATGAGCACCGAGACGCGTGACGCTGCCGAGCTCCGCCTGCCACCCCTCGATCTGTTCATCGGCGGCGAGTGGCGCGAGGCCAGCTCGGGGGCACGTTTCGCATGCGTGAATCCGGCCGACGCGAGCCCGCTCGGGGAGGTTGCCGAAGCCAGCGTCGAGGACGTCGCCGCTGCGGTCGAAGCCGCGCGCGCCGCCATGAACGACAAGTGGAGCCGCCTGCCCGCGAGCGAACGCGGCAAGCTGCTCTGGCGCCTCGGTGACGCCATCCTCGCCAACGCCGACGAGCTCGCCGCGCTCGAAAGCGCCGACACCGGCAAGCCGATCGCGGAGGCGAAGATGATCGACGTGGCGCTGACGGCCGATTGCTTCCACTACTACGCCGGTCTCGCCACCAAGATCGAGGGCGCGACGATCCCGGTGCGTGGGCCCTTCTTCACCTACACGCTGCGCGAGCCGATCGGAGTCATGGGCCTCATCACGCCGTGGAACTTCCCCATGCTGCTGTCGGCGCGCAAGCTCTCGGTGGCGCTGTGCGCCGGCAACGCCGTCATCCACAAGCCCGCAAGCGAGACGCCCTTGTCGGCGCTGCGGCTGGCCGAGCTCGCGCACGAGGTCGGCTTCCCGCCCGGCGCGTGGAACGTGATCCCGGGGCGCGGCTCGGTGGCGGGGGCCGCCCTGGTGGAGCACCCGCAGGTCGGCGCCATCGCCTTCACCGGCTCCACCGAGGTGGGACAGCAGCTCATGCGCCAAGCCGCGGGAACGCTGAAGAAGCTGACGCTGGAGCTGGGCGGCAAGTCGCCCCACATCGTTCTCGCCGACGCGGATCTGGACAAGGCGGCGAAGTTCGCGATGCTCGGCATCTTCTACAACGCCGGCGAGGTGTGTACGGCAGGCTCGCGTCTGTTCGTGCAGTCGGAGATCTACGAAGACTTCATGGAGAAGCTGGTGCAGCGCAGCTCGACGCTGGTTCCCGGCGATCCGACGCATCCGAAGACGCGCCTCGGCCCGCTGGTGTCCGCCGCTCAGCTCGACAGCGTACAGCACTACGTCGACCTGGGAAAAAAGGAGGGCGCCAAGCTCCTTCTCGGCGGCGAACGCTCCGACGTCCCCAACCCGGAAGGCTACTACTACAAGCCGACGATCTTCGCAGACGTGCGCTCGGAGATGACGATCGCGCGCGAGGAGATCTTCGGGCCGGTGTTGGCGGCGCTGCGCTTCGACACGCTCGATCGCCTCGTCGAGCAGGCGAACGACACGCCCTACGGCCTGGCGGCGGGGGTGTGGACGCGCGACGTCCAAAAGGCACACAGCCTGGCGCGTCGACTCAAGGCGGGGACCGTGTGGGTGAACACCTACAACATGTTCGACAGCGCCGCACCCTACGGCGGCTACAAGGCGAGCGGCTTCGGACGCGAGTCGGGTGTGGCGGCGCTCGAGTCCTACACCCAGCTGAAAACGGTGTGGGTCGACATCAAGGGCTCGTGATCGGCCGTGAGCATCCCGCCCGTTTTCGATGCCCACATCCACGTGCAACCGTGGCACATGCTGCACGCGGCCGTGCGTGATCGCCTCTGGCACGGTCGTGCGGGTCTCGAGCGCGTGCTCGAGACGGCGCGCGACCCGGCAACGTTGCTGCGCTTCCTCGATGCCGAAGGAATCGAGCAGGCGGTGCTCGTGAACTACGTGAGCCCCGACGTGATGGGTTTCACGCACGAGACCAATCCCTGGATCGCCGACTACGTGCGCGGCCACGAAGACCGTCTCGTCGCCATGGGCTCGGTGCACCCACGTCACACCGACGACGCCGCGGAGGAGGTGGCGCGTCTCGTGGAGATGGGGATCCGCGCCCTGAAGCTGCATCCACCGCACCAGCTCGTGCGTCCGAACGCCTACCTGGACGGCATGGAAACGCTGGCGTCGCTGTACGCAGCCGCGGCCCAGGCGGGGCTGCCCCTGATGGTGCACACCGGAACCTCGATCTTCCCCGGGGCGCGCAACCGCTTTGCCGACCCGATGCCGCTCGACGACGTTGCCTGCGACTTCCCCGAGCTGCGCATCATTCTCGCGCACGGCGGCCGACCGCTCTTCATGGACACGGCGCTCTTTCTGGTGCGGCGCCATCCCAACGTCTGGATCGACGTGAGCGGGATCCCGCCCAAGCTGCTCCTCGATTACTTTCCGAAGCTCGAGAGCATCGCAGACAGAGTGCTGTGGGGCACGGACTGGCCGGCGCCGGGCGTGCCGTCGCCGCGTCGCAACGTCGAAACGTTCTGGGCGCTGCCGCTGGCCGAGGCGAGCAAGCGCCGTATCCTGCGCGACAACGCGATCGCCCTCTTCGGTACGCGAGCGCGCTTCGGCACGGGGGGTGGAGCATGAGAGCGATCGTCGTCTCCGAACATGGCGGCCTCGACAAGCTCGAGCTGCGCGAGATCGATCCTCCCGAGCCGGCTCCCGGAGAGGTGCGCGTGCGGCTGCACGCCGCCTCGGTGAACCACCTCGATCTCTGGGTGCGGCGCGGAATCGCGGGGGTGCGCTACCCTCTTCCGCTCGTGCCTGGATGCGACGGCGCCGGCGTCGTCGACGCCTGGGGTGCGGGCGTGTCGGACCTGGAGCGTGGGGCACGCGTCGTCCTGCAGCCGGGTGTCTCCTGCGGACACTGTGCTGCTTGCCTCGCCGGAAACGATCACCACTGTCGTTTATACGGCATTCTCGGCGAGCATCGCGATGGCACGCACGCCGAGCTCGTCACCGTGCCACGCTTGAACGTCATCCGCTTGCCGGAAGCGCTCGACTTCGAGACGGCGGCGGCCTTTCCCCTCACCTTTCTGACCGCCTGGCACATGGCGGTGGAACGCGCCCGCATTCAGCCAGGCGAAGACGTCCTGGTGCACGCGGGCGCGAGCGGCGTCGGCAGCGCCGCAGTCCAGATCGCGCGTCTCCTGGGCGCGCGCGTGATCACGACGGCCGGAAGCGCCGAGAAGGTGGCGCCGCTGCGTGAGCTCGGAGCCGAACACGTCATCCTCTACCGGGAGTCCGACCTCGCCCAGGAGACTCGCAAGCTCACCGGCAAGCGCGGCGTCGACGTCATCCTCGACCACGTGGGGCTCGAGACGTGGGAAGCGAACTGCCGCAGCCTCGCGCGCGGCGGCCGGTTGGTCGTCTGCGGGGCCACGAGCGGTCACGAGGTGCCCACCAACCTGCGCCTTCTCTTCTTCAAGAACCTCTCCTTCCTCGGCTCGACGATGGGAAGCAAGTCGGAGCTCCTTCGCATCCTGCCGCTGATCGAACGCGGTGCGCTGCGTCCGCTCGTCGATCGCGTGCTGCCGCTGAGGGAGATCCGACGCGCACACGAGCTGCTCGAGCACCGGGCTGCGGTGGGAAAGATCGTGCTGCGAATCGACTGACCCGCAAGATCAGGTGTGGATCTCGACGATGTCGCGGTCGACGATCACGTGCTCACGCGGAACCGTCTGGCCGTCGAAGAGCCCGCTCCCCCACAGGCGTGCGAAACGCAGCGAGGCTGCGATGTCCTTGTGGATCATCTCGGCGAGATCCATGACGGTTGCGCCCTGCGGCAGCACGAACGGTTTCTCGGTGTCGGGCTTGTGGCCGGGTGTCTTGGTGTAGACGCGCACGACGCGGAGTGCCTCGAAGAGGGCGCGCGGGAGCGTGTCGAGACCCGCGCGCGTCGTCGAGGAGACGACGTGCAGGCAGGATTGCGGCAGCGGCTCGCCGAAGAGCTCTTCGACGATTGCGCGCAGCAGCGGCAGCCTCTCGGCGGCGCCGGGGCGATCGCGCTGCGTCGCCGCCACCACAGTCTCGATCCGTTCGCGCTCCGCGTCGCTCTCCGGCTCCCCCTCACCCTCACCCTCACGCCCGCCACGCTCCTCCTCCGCCGCGTCGGCTGCCGGGGCCAGTGGCATGAGGTGGATGCGGCGTGCCGCGAGGGTGCGGAACACGTTCTCGGTGTCCTCCAGAATGGTATCGCTTCCGAGGTCGGTCACGAGCAGGACGCGATCCGCGCGACGCACGAGCTCGGGGAACCACGTGTCCATGTGCTCCGGGCTCACGGGGGGCGCGTCGACCAGCTGGATCTGCGCGTCCTCGTAGTCGACCATGCCGCACTGCGGCTCGATCGTGGTGAAGGGGTAGTTGGCGATCTTCGGATGCGCAGCGGTGAGCGCAGCGAGCAAGCTCGACTTGCCCACGTTCGGCGCGCCGAGGAGAAGGAACTGGCCGGCCCCTTCGTGCGGCACGTACCCGGGACTCGGACGTCCGCCCGACTTGCGCCGCCGCTCCGACTCGACCTCGTCCTGCAGGCGCGAGAGCTTGCGCCGATGCTCGGCACGCAGCTTCTCGGTCCCCTTGTGCTTCGGAATGACCGCCATCATGTGACGCAGCGCCTTGATCTTCTCGGCGGGCGTCGACGCTTCCTTGAAGCGTTTCTCGGCATCGAGGTATTGCGGGGTCAGGTTTGCCGGCACCGCGCGCCTCCACTCCTCGGTTCTCGGGCTATTCTACGCAATTCGCCGGCGGCTTTGCGCACGTACGTCGTGCGTCTGCGCACCCGCTCCGCGATACAAACGATCAAGACGACGTTGTTGCGATGAGGCTTGCTTCGGCGCTCGCTGTCGCGGCTCGTGGCGTGGATGCAAGCATCGAACGCTGCGCCTCCTCGGCGGCTGCGGCCTCCGACCAGGCGCAGGCGTAGGCACCGACGAGCCCGCCGAGGCTGGCGGAAACGAGACGCCAACCGTCGGCGCCGCCCAGCACGAGGAGTCGCGTGGTCTCCAGAAGCAGTGCCACGCTGGCACACGCCGTCGCCACCCAGGCTCCGAGCTTCCAGGAGGAAGGATCCGTTTGCAGATGGTGGCGGCGCGCGACGAGATAGCCGAGCGGGGCATAGAGCAACAGGTGCAGCAGCGATCCGGTCACGATCGACAGCGACGGCTCGACGCGCGCGCTGGAGGTGAGGCCGAGCCAGCGCGACACCGTGATCCAGGGTCGAACGTCGAGCAGCGTGACGCTGACGAGCCCCAGCGTGTAGCCGCCTGTGACCCACGCCCAGGCGTGGCGTGGGCGCCGCCAGACGAAGCCTGCAACCAGGATTCCGACGCTGCTTCCGAGGAGTGCTGCCACCACGTCGAGAAGCGCGGTGGTACGCGAGTGCAGCACGAGCTGCGCTGCTTCGAGCAACGTGGAACCGACGAGGACGGCCGCGAGCACGAGCGCGAAGCGCGTCAGGCGGCGCCTTCTGGAGCGCTTCAGCGCCGGAAAGAGAAGAACGCCCGCCAGCAGCGCGTACACCGGCGCTGCATGCAGGTTGTCGGCTCCCGCACCGATCCAGGGTGCGGCTCGGAGCGCCTCGAGGGCTCGCGCGGCGGAGCGAAGCGAGGGATCGAACGGCAGCAGTCCCTGCAGCATCACGACCATGACGAGGCCTGCGGCTGCGGTCCCACCCGGTCGGGTGCGAACCCGGTGCGCGAGGCGTCGAAACCGTCCGGAGCGCTTCCAGCGCCAGGCAGCCGCCGTGACGACCGCGCCGAGCAGAGCTCCGAGCGTGTTCGTCAGGAGATCGCTGGTTGCTGGGCTGCGACCCGGCGTGAGCAACTGCAGCGTCTCGACCGCAAGACTGAGCGCCAAGCCCCAGGCGGTCGCTCGCGCGATGCGAGCGCGGTCGCTGCCCGTGCGACGACGCTGCGCCAGATAGGCCAGCACCCCGAGCGGCATGAAGAAGATGATGTTGCCCACGAGATCGAAGGCGGGAGCCGGGA
Source organism: Candidatus Latescibacterota bacterium (assembly GCA_020349025.1). GTDB lineage: Bacteria > Krumholzibacteriota > Krumholzibacteriia. The sequence goes on from CP070763.1 coordinate 1,450,389, forward strand.
GCCCGTACACGTTGTGCAACGGATGCCAGCTGATGCGGTCGAGGTTGGCTGCGAGCGTGGCGCGATCGAGGCTGAAACGAAACGGCAGCAGCGTCGTGTAGGTGACGAAGAGACAGTACGTGACCAGAAGCGCGCGACTGGCGCGACGACGGTTGAAACCCGCTGCAGCTGCCTCGATGACACGTCGATCTTCCATGGCTCTCGGGTCGTGCAATTTCCCGACCAGCGTTTGCCGGTTGGCGTCAAAAGAGTGGCTGGACCAGGAACGCTGTGGGAAGACAGGCGACGCTCCAGGCGGCGAGGAGCCGCCATGAGGCCGCCCGCCTGCGCCTGCGAGCGAGCGTCCAGAGGAGCTCGGGAGCTGCGAAGAGCAGCATGGGCGCCGCGATCGCCGCCGCGACGGGCGGTGCATCGACGAGCCACGCTGCCGCCAACCCCACGCTGGCTGCAGCTGTTCCACACACGACGCTGCGTGGCCATCCCGAGCGCCGGACGCAGCGGAAGAGGAGCGCACCGAGGAACGCGGCGACGGCGAGCGCGGCGACGGCGCGCCGGACGTACGGCATCAGGATCGTACGTAGATCGAGGCTCAAGTAGGCCCGCGCGCTCCGCGCCCGTGTCGGCGAGAACGACCAGGAGCCGTTTCGCCGCTGGACCCGCACTGGACGCTTGCGAGAGCGCCACGCACGGCAGGAACAGGAGGAGCCCTGTGATCGAAGCGAAACGACGGCTCACGCGACTTCCGATCCTCCTGGGGTGACTACGCCTCGTACGCTCTCGAGTGACGCCACGTTGCACCCGAGATCAAACGACTCGAACACTCTTTGGAGTGCAACCGCAACCGCCGCGAGCCGGGCGCGTATCCTGGAGTGGCGCGCGCCTCGAAGCTCGCGCGAGCGCTCGAATGCGCCCATATTCCAAGGAGGAGGTGCTGGATGCGACACGTGCACACGCGGCTGCGGATTCCGTTCCTCATCGCCCCCCTCCTGGCAGCGACGCCCACCTTCTCGGCGGAGCTGCCGTGGCTGGCTCGGGTGGACGGCTGCACACACGAGGTCACGAGCGCCCTGCTCGAGCACGGCATCGTCGTGTCGCAGAGGCTCGGTGACGTCGGACTCCTCTTCGCCGACGCCACGCTGCCGCCGATCCTCGAACGGCTGGGGTGCACCTTCGCCGTTCTCGATGCGGATGCCAACCTGCACGAGCACTACCTCGTTCGCGACGACGCCGCCCGACTCGAGGCAGCGCGGCCACCTCTACGCCTGCTCGATCGCGTGGATGGGACCGCGATCGTGGCGCTGCCGCGCGGCGACGTGGCGCGCTTGCTTGAGCTCGGCGTCGAGATCCAGAAGCTCTTTCGCACGCCGATGCGCCTGCCCCGTCTCAGGCCTGCAACGTGGCGCGACGCCGACGTGGCGTCCTCCTCCGCCTTCATCCACGCGCTCGTCGAGGGGGTCTCGGCCGACTCGCTGCAGGCCTTTGTCTCGACGCTCGAAGCGTTCGGTACGCGCAACGCGACGAAGCCGCAGTCGCACGCGGCGGCGCAGTGGCTCGCCGCAAAGTTCCGCAGCTACGGGATCGACGATGTGCAGATCCGCACCTGGAGCACGACTTATCCGGGCAACGTCGTCGCGACCATCCCCGGCCGCGTCGCACCGAAGGACGTCTACCTCGTCGGTGGGCACTACGACTCGGTTGCGCCGGAGCAGAAGCTGGAGCCCGGAGCGGACGACAATGCAACCGGCACCGCGTCCCTCCTCGAGTGCGCCCGGCTCTTGGCGCCGCACGAGTTCGCGGCCACGCTGCGCATCGTGGCCTTCAGCGCCGAGGAGTACGGCTTGGTCGGGAGTGAGGCGTACGCTGCACGGGCGGCATCCTCTGGCGAGAACATCCTCGGGATGATCAACCTCGACATGCTCGGCTACCTCGCTCCTCACGACAGACTGGACCTCGACCTGATCACGAACAGCCCGAGCACGTGGCTGCGCGACGCGGCACGCGAGGTCGCCGCGACCTACGTTCCCGACCTTCCCGTCGTCAACGGCAAGCTCCTGCGCGGGACCAGCGATCACGCTTCCTTCTGGCGCCACGGCTTCCATGCCATCTTCCTGCACGAGGACTCGACGCAACCGTCACCGTTCATCCACACGATGGATGACGTCACCGGACTGAGCTACAACAACCCGGAGCTGCACGCGCTGTGCACCCAGGCGACCGTGGCGCTTCTCTCGACGCTCGCCGGTGCGGTGGAGGTGCCCGTCGTGCTGCACTCCTTTTCGCTGCATCGGGAAGCAGATGCCGTGCGCCTGATCTGGAAGCTGGCCCCCGCGGTTCGCATCCAGCTTGCGTCGGTCGGCGTGCAACGCGCCGAAACCGAAGCGGGGCCCTACGCGCGTTTGGGTGGCGCACTTCCCGCAACGCGCTCTGAATTCGTGGATCTCGACGCGCCGGCGACACACGTCTGGTACCGGCTGGCGCTGCGGCACCGGGATGGCACGGAGTCTTTCACGAGCTCGATGGGCGCCAAAGCGTACACGACGCGAACCGCGCTCGATGGCGTCGAAAGCGCCTCTCACGACGGCTCAATCCGCATCCGTTTCCGCGTGGCCAGCGGCGCAGGGCGGCTTCGGCTCGGGATCTACGATGTCCGCGGGCGCCTCGTTCGCCGCCTGGTGGACGCCACGTTGGCACCTGGCGACTACCTGCAGACGTGGGATCGCGGCGACGTGCGAGGTCGCACGGTCGCGCGCGGTATCTACTTCGTACACTTGCGCAGCCTCGACGCGCGCAGCACGAGGAAGCTCGCCGTGCAGGGCCGATGACCCGCTAACGCATGACGACCGCGCGCGTCACCCACGCCCGCGTCCCGGTATCGACACGCACGAAGTAGGTGCCCGCGGCCACCGCAACGCCACGCTCGTCACGTCCATCCCACGCCACGCGATGCTCCCCCGGGGGACACGGCTCGCCGCGCAGCAGCGCGCGCACCCGCCGACCGGCGACATCGTAGATGACGAGCCTCACCGGGGACTCGTGCACCAGCGCGAAACGGATCTCCGTGTTGATCCGGAACGGGTTCGGCCAGACGCCGCTGCGCACGAAGCCTTCGACGCGGTTCGCGGGCTCGAAGGCGTCGGTGGGTCGACCCACCGACACCGAAACCACGGTCGCACCGGCGTTCGAGCTGATCGTCAGGTCACACGCTGCGGGCTCTGGAGAATTGGCGACGTAGCAGACGTCCAACATCGTCGTGTCGCCGGGTGCGAGACTGAAGCTCGTGCCGCTCGTGTCGACGTAGAAGTCGCCGCTGTCGCAGCCGCTGATCGACGTGAGGTCGAGCGGCAAGTCGCCGTTGTTGACGATCGTCACCTCTCCGCACGTGGTGTCCGCCGTGGCCACCGGACTGAGGACCAGATCGTCTGGGAAGACTTCGAGAAAAGGACCCTGCGGGCAGGTGACCGTGATGATCGCCTGGCACGTGTCGCTGGCGCCACAGACGTCGGTCACCGTCAGCACGACGGGGGTGGTGCCCTCGGGGTACGGTCCCGCGGGCTCGAGCGCCAGCGTCACGTCGCCCCCGTCCGGATCGAACGATCCGTCGTCCACCTGGGACGGTGCGACGGACACCTCGCACTGCAGCGAGTCCCCCATCACCGCGACGTCCTGACACGACGCCACGGGCGCCGTGTTGGCCACACACGCATCCCCGCAGGCGGCGAACGCGAGCGTGCCTTCGCCGAGATCGAAGTCGTCACCGCCACCGAGAAAGTTCTCGTACACCGTCGTTCCCGCGATGGGCTGGATCGCATTGCTGAGGTCCGTTTCACCCGGGTTCGCGGCGCCGCCACCCGGTGTGCGTCCTGCAAGAGCCGCCGTGGCTTCAACGACGCCGTACTCGACGTCGTAGGTGCCGTCGGAGCGCAAGCGGAACGTGAAGTTGTTGGAGTTGTTGGTGTTGAACTCGGGAACGTCGTCGAACGTGACCAGGAACTCTCCACCCACCTCCACCGCCGTCACCGTGCCCTGCTGAGGGCTCAAGTCGGTCCACAACGCGGAGATGCGTGGCGGCCCCGCGAGGAAATCGCCCACCGATGGAGAGAAGTCTTCGTCGCCGGCTCCGAACGTCAGGGAACCGTTCGCATTGATGAAGAGCGTCGTGTATGCGACGTCGCAAAACGCGAACGTGAACGGAAGGTCCACCTCGATGAAGTCGTCGTCGTTGAGCGGGATGAACGGCTCGTTGATCCAGATGTCGGCCGTGATCGGGCTTGCGGCCGTCGCGGTGAGAGAGACGGAAGCGCAGCGATCGTCCGTGCTCGGATCGGAGCCTTCCGCGGCGCCGTTGTAGAACTCCTCGGCAACTCCGGGAACACCGGATGGCGGTGTGCTGAAGCCACCGGCCACGATGCCATCGATGTAGACGACGTACTCCGCGCCGGGTGTGAGACCGTTGAAGGTGTAGAGTCCGTCGCGCCCCAAGTTCCCCTGCGTGAAGTCGCCGGAGAGGGCCGAGATGGCATCGCTCCACGGCGCGGCGAGATTGCGGGCGATGACGTTGACGCCCGTGATCTCGGTCGTGCCGTCCGAGGCGAAGACCCGGCCCTCGATCGTGCCGAAGGACCCCGGCCAGCCTGCAGCCGGGTAGACGTTCGACAGCGCCGCGATGTCGTCGAGCTGGTCGACGCTCGCCTGCTCGACGCCCGCCCCGCCGGGCGACGGATCCAGGAACGGGTACATCGTCTCCAGGTCGGAGACGAGCGGCAAGCCACCATACGGGGGCGTGCAGCCGGCCGGTCCGATGTCGTCGCCGAAGAAGCCCACCGCGCCATTGGTCTGCGTGTGCGCCAGGTTGATCGAATGCCCGAACTCGTGCGTGAAGACGCCGGCGAAAGAGGCGCCCCCCGTGTCGGCAGGGTTCACCGAGGCGCCGTTGAGGACCACCCAGCTCTCCGTCAGCGTTCCCGCGCTGCCGAACTCCGGGCTCGCGATTCCCAGAACGCCGGGTGGAGCACCGAAGAAGTCCGAGGTGACGCTGCCATCGTCATCGTAGATGACGTGAATCCCGCCGCCGTTGAACGCTCCGATGACGAGCCCGGCGTTGGCGCCGGTGATGTCGGGCAAGCCGATCGACTGGAAGGACCCGGCAACCGCCGCACTGAAGACGGCCGTGGTCACAGCGGTCCACTCGGCGTAGCTCGTGGCGACGATCCCGTCGGCGGTGTTGTTCGACAGCGGCCCCAAGCTGCCGCGATCGGTATAGACCGACACCGTGCCGCTGTACGCCCAGGGGGTGCGCGTCGCTGGATCGAAGAGAAGTAGTGGGCCGCCCGCGTGAGACACCGACGCCCCGATCGCGAGCGCCAACAGCAAGCTCGGGAAGGCTGGTCTAACGCGCATTGCGGAGCCTCCCGCGCTCGATCCAGCCGTTGCGTACCGCATTGCCCACGAACGACAGGAAGGCTTCGGCGTCCACAGGGCCACTTCGGGCAGCCAGGAGCTTCGACTCCGCAGACGACAGCAGGCCTTCGTCTGCATGCACGCCGTCGAAGAGGCCGCGGTTGGAGATCGCGTTCTGCACCTGGCCGTTGTCGATGTTGAACTTGCCCTGCATCAGGCCGACGGTGGTGCGCAAGCCGGTCTGGGCGCCCGCCTTGTAGAGGAAGAGCACCACGACCTCGTCGGGCCGGAAGCGTGGCCAACCTTCGGGCGAGCGCATCAGGTTCACGCGCCCGTCGGGCATCGCACGCGGCTCGAGGAGGCCGAACTGGCGGAATGAATACGTCTTCGAGGCGCTCCCTTTCAGAGCCTCGTCGACCCGCAGCGTGATCTCGGTGTACGGCACTTGGTTGTCGGTGAAGCCGTCTCGTACGTCGAGAACCGTGCCGACGACGATCCGTTCCGAGAGCTGGATCAGATCGACGACGGTGCGCGCCAGAACGCTCGCACCCCGTGCCGGGGTGCTCAAGAGAAGACCCGAGAGCAGAGCGACGGCAGCAGCGGCGATGGGAACGGGGACAGGCGCTCGCATGAAACCTCCCGAAGTTCCGGCGTCGTGACGTGGCAGCAGGGCTTCGGCCGTGCAGATTGTAACTGCAAGGGCCAGATCTGCGCTGCGTCCAAATCAACCACCCATCTCCCCGGAGGATGCGAGGAGCCGGTACTGCAGCGCCTCCGCCACGTGTTGCACGTCGACGTCGCTCGTGCCCTCCAGGTCGGCGATGGTGCGGGCGACGGCGAGGGCTCGATCGAAGGCGCGCACGCTGAGGTTCCAGTGCGTCATGGCCCGGCGCAGGAAGTCGATCGCCTCACGTCGGGCGCCGATCAGGGTGCGGCGCAGCTCCGCTGTCGCCTGCGCGTTGCAGTGCACGCCCTCGAAGCCCGCGTAGCGATCGACCTGTCGGCCACGCGCCGCAGCGATGCGTCGGCGCAGCTGCCGCGACTCCTGTGCGAGCCGAGAGACATGCGGCGGCGCGGCGGCGACTCCCACCTTGTCCGCCGGCGGCGTTCCCACCTCGATGCGCAGGTCGATGCGATCCAGAATCGGTCCCGAGATCTTCGAGCGGTAGCGCTGCACGTCACCTGGAGTGCACTTGCACGGCTTGCGCTTCAGTCCCAGATTGCCACACGGGCACGAGTTCATCGCCGCCACCAGCTGGAAGCGAGCGGGAAAGGCGAGGCTGCGATTCGCACGCGCCAGTCGGATGACACCCTCCTCGAGCGGCTGTCGCAGCAGATCGAGAAGTCGGCGCGGGAACTCGGGGAGCTCGTCGAGAAAGAGAACTCCGTGCTGGGCGCGCGTGATTTCGCCCGGGACCACGGGACGGCCGCCACCGACGAGGGCGGGCACCGTGATCGTGTGGTGCGGTGCCCGAAAGGGCCGCCGCACCGCCGCTGTTGCCGCCGCCTCATGCTGACCGCAAACGGAGAGCACCTGGCGCACCTCGAGCGCCTCCTCCTGGGCGAGAGGCGGCAGAAGCGCGGGAAGACAGCGCGCGAGCATGCTCTTGCCGACACCAGGCGGGCCCT
>CP070763.1:1457514-1459407 GCA_020349025.1 Candidatus Latescibacterota bacterium
TCGAGCGACCAGTTGGCGAACGCCTTGGCCGGGTCGGAGGGTTTGTGCACACTCATCGTGATGCCTCCTTTCGTTGTTTGAGCTGGGCCAACACGTCGTCGAGAGAGAGCCCGTACGCGGTGGCACGTGCCAGCAAGTCGGTGAGGATCTGGTCCAGCATGCGTTGCTTCTCGAGCTCGTCGATCTCGGGTCGATGGTTGCCGACGAACGTCCCGGACCCTTGCTGGGTCTCCAGGATTCCTTCGATCTCGAGCTCCCGGTAGGCGCGGATGACCGTGTTGGGGTTGATGGAGAGATCCACGGCGAGCTGGCGGACGGTCGGCAAGCGATCCCCCGTCGTCAGGACGCCGCGCGCGATCGCGAACTTCACCTGCTCGATCACCTGTCGGTAGAAGGGCACGCCGCTCTTCGTATCGATGCTGAACTCCATGGCGACCCCCGTGGGTTGACCTAAACAGCTATTGTACTAGTCTACTAGTACAACAACAGGCCAACGTCAATCCCCCGGGCCGGGCGGAAGCTCCAACTAGCTCTTTTCCAACGGGATTGGAGTGATCGATGACGGACGCGTACCCAAACGAGACGATCGGTCACATCAGACGGGACGTCTGACCGCTAGTGCCGACTCGACTCCTCGTGGCCCGTCTCACTCCTACCTTCGTGGCTGCCGAGCGGCTCTTCGGCGTGCGACCCGAGGTAGTGGAGAAGCACCGACGCCATCGCCGCAGCCCCCACCTCCAGCGCGTCCTCGTCGATGTCGTAGTCGGGCGTGTGGTTGAAGGCCGCGATCCCTTTGTCGGGGTTCGCTGCACCCAAGAAGAACATGGCACCCGGAATGTGCTGCTGGAAGAGCGCGAAGTCCTCGCCGAAAAAGGGCGCCGAGGCGTACATGGGGATCGTCGCACCTGCTCCGATCGCCGCTTCAATCGGCTCGATCGCGGCTCGGACGAGCTTCGGATCGCTGTGCATGTCGGGGAACCGCTCGCCGAACTGGAGCGCGAAGTCCGAGCCCGCGGCCGTGACCCGCTCCAACACATGGCGGATCCGCGCGCGCGTCTGCTCGTACTCCGCGTCGCCAGCGGCACGCACCATACCTCGTATGAGACATCCTCCGTCCGATGTCTTGTCTGTGCGCAGGCCCGTAACCCAGACAAAGTGACTGAGCCGCCCTCCCTCGACAGTCATGTCGTCGAGGAGAGCACCCATGTCGGCCTGGCTCGCAAGCGGCGGAACCGTGCTCAACGACCGGAGCGAATCGACGACGGCCGGGGCTCTGTCTCCATCACGCAGCTCGATCTCGAACGGGTCCCAGCCGGTGAGCCCGACGCCCGCCGGCGCGCCGATCGAGCCCACCCGCATCGGCGCCATGTGCACGGCGAAGATCGCAGCAGGCGCCGGGTCCTCCAGCGCCCCCGACGCGATCATTGCGCGCGCGCCCTGCACGTTCTCCTCGGCCGGCTGGAAGAGGAACTTCACCGCGCCGGGAAGCTCGTCGCGGATCGAGTGCAAGACCTCTGCAATGCCGAGGCCGATCGCCACGTGGGCGTCGTGACCGCACACGTGCTTGATGCCGGGCGCGCGTGACCGGTACGACGGGTTGCCAACGACCTCCGAGCGCACGGCATCCATGTCCGCTCGGTACGCGACCACCGGTCCCGGTTTCTCCCCCTGCAGCAGACCGACGACGCCATGGCCCCCGACGCCAGTTTGGACCTCGAGCCCCAGCTCGCGAAGTCGCGTCGCGATCAGCTGTGCCGTGTCTCTTTCTTCACCAGAGAGCTCGGGCCACATGTGGATTTGGCGACGCACCTCGACCATCTGCGGTTGGATCTCATGCGCCTTCTCGCGGATGCGTTCGACGAGCGTCGAGCCCGCAGCGACTCCACCGACGAG
>CP070763.1:1459507-1463782 GCA_020349025.1 Candidatus Latescibacterota bacterium
CGTTCACGCTTCTCCCACGAGCGCGAGGCGGCGGAGCCGGGAGCCTACCGCGTGACGCTCGACGACTACGCCATCGATGTCGAACTCACGGCCACGGAGCGCGTGGGCGTTCACCGCTACACGTTTCCGCAAAGCCAGTACGCTCACCTGATTCTCGACCTCACGGCCAACATCTACGACTACCCGGGCAAGACGGTGTGGTCGTCGGTGCGCATGGAGAGCGACACGCTCCTCACCGGGTTTCGGCAAACCACGGGTTGGGCGCGCTCACGCGTTCTCTACTTCGCCGTGGCGTTCAGCAAGCCCGTGCGCTCCTACGGCTTGCGCAACCAGGAGGAGCGCGCCTACCGCGATTTCTGGCGCCGCTTCGACGAGGACGACAGTTTCCCCGAGCGTGCCGGCCGCCGAATCAAGTGCCACTTCGATTGGAGCACCGCTGCGGGCGAGCAGATCGTCGTGAAGGTGGCGATCTCGAGCGTGAGCACGGCCGGCGCCTTGGCCAATCTGCGCGGCGAGGTCCCGGGATGGGACTTCGATGCCGTGCGGGCCGAAGCGAAGGCCCGATGGTCACGCGAGCTCTCGCACGTGACCGTCGACGCGGAGCCCGGCGTCCTCACCAGCTTCTACACCGCGCTGTACCACTCCAGCATGGGGCCAGTGGTCCACTCCGACGTCGACGGACGCTACCGCGGCCTCGACGGCAACATCCACACGGCCGACGGCTTCACCAACTACACCATCTTCTCGCTGTGGGATACGTATCGGGCCCAGCACCCTCTGCTGACGATTCTGCAGCCCGAACGCACGAATCACATGATTCGATCGCTGCTTGCCCACCAACAGCAAAGCGTGCACGGTGTGCTTCCGGTGTGGTCGCATCACGCGAACGAGAACTGGTGCATGATCGGGTACCACTCCGTCTCGGTGATTGCCGATGCGTACTTGAAGGGTCTGCGTGGATTCGATGCCGACCAGGCGCTCGAAGCCATGATTGCGAGCGCCAACTTCGATCGCTACGACGGCATCGGTGACTACCGCGAGCTGGGCTACGTGCCCGCCGATCGCCAATCGAACGCAGCGTCGAAGACGCTCGAGTTCGCCTACGACGATTGGACCATCGCCCGCATGGCAGCGTCGATGGGGCGTGCGGACGTTGCGGCCACTTTCGAGCGGCGCGCGGCCTCCTGGCGCACTCTCTTCGATGCGGACACCGGCTTTCTGCGCGCGCGCAACGCCGACGGGAGCTTCCCACCCGACTTCGATCCGATGTCCACGCATGGGCAGGGCTACATCGAGGGCAATGCGTGGAACTACTCGCTGTACGTGCCACACGATGTCGCGGGTCTCATGGAACTCCTGGGGGGAGCGCAACAGCTGGTCGACTGGCTCGACGCACTCTTCGTGATGCAGGTCGATGACGAGAGTATCGCCCACAACGAGGACATCACGCGTGCAGGCATGATCGGCAACTACGTGCACGGCAACGAGCCGAGTCACCACGTGCCCTACATGTACTGCTTTGCGGGCCAACCGTGGAAGACGCAGGCGCGAGTTCGCCAGATCATGGAGGAGATGTACCGCCCCGAGCCGGACGGCCTGTGCGGCAACGACGACTGCGGACAGATGTCGGCCTGGTACGTTTTCAGCACGCTCGGCTTCTATCCGGTGGCTCCCGGCAGCAACCAATACGTGCTCGGCAGCCCGGCTGTGAGGCGGGCGGAAATCGATCTGGGTGCCGGCCGAAGCTTCGTGGTCGTTGCGGAAGAGCAAGCGCCGGGTCACGTGTACGTCGACGAGGTGTGGCTCAACGGCAAGCGTCTCGAGCGCAGCTACATCACGCATGACGAGGTCGTGGGTGGGGGCGAGCTGCGCTTCATGATGAGTGATCGGCCGAATCGAGAGCGTGGCACGGGGCCCGAGACGCTGCCCTACTCGATGTCGCGGTGAGGCCAGACCGACTACCGAAACGTGGGCGGGCCGTGGCAATCGATGCAGACTCGGACCAAGGAGGGGAAATGCATCGGGAACGTCATGACGCCCGCGCGGCGCCGAGCCAAGCGGGGCGCAAGCTCGGCGCACTCCACGTCGTCGTCCTCGGTCTCACAGTGGTCATCGGAGCCTGCGACGAAGACTCGACCTCGCCTCCGCCCGTTCTGGAGGGGCGGGTGGTGGACGCTGCGGGCACACCGGTCGCCGGCGCGCGCATCGGTTTGGTCTACGACTTTTCGCTGACATCGAGCCTGGGAGCCGTTTCCAGCCAGAGCGGATCGAGCCCGCTCGAGCGCACCGCATCTCCCGACACGGTACCGATCCCCCCGTTGGAGACGAGATTGGGCCCGACCTATCCGAATCCATTCCAGCGATCCATGTCAGTTGAGCTCGTTGTTGCGCAGGCGGCCCAGGTCCTGCTGGGCATCCACGACGTCAGAGGAGAACCGGTTCGAACGCTCGTCGAACGCGACGTCCCGGCCGGAGTGCACCGGATCGACTGGGATGCGCGCGACGAGGATGGGTCACGTGTGCCGAACGGGATCTACACTGCCCGTTTCTCGATCATGCGAGCGGAAGAGCACCTCCCCATCGGGGAGGCGCAGCTGTTCCGGAACGATGTCGACATTGCAGACTTTGCGCAGGCGTATCACGCCGTCACCAACGCCGACGGTCGTTTCTCGATCGCACTTGCGACGCTACCCATCGGTCAAGACGTGACCTTCGTCGACATCACGGGCGGCGATCAGGGTGTGCACACCGTGCTCGCGACCGTTCTGGTTTGCGCCGTGCGCGAGGAGGGGGACACGCTCCTCAAGGATTGCGCCGATGCGGAGCTTGGGGATCTGACCCGCTCCGTCACGGTCGATCTGCAGCTGGGTCAGCCTTGAGAATGCCCGGCCCGAAGCTGGTCATTCGCCGATCGCGTTCAGCGAATCAGGTAGTCGTAAACCTCGCCGTAGGGAGTCGTGCCGCCCAGGTTGTAGTGGTTGACGACGATCTCGTCACCGTGGCGGCGCAACAGACCTGCGTCCTCGAGCTGCTTGATCGCATTGCGTGGCAGCACTTCCTGGTGACGCACGAGCCACCAGAGGGCGAACGGTGCACGCAGGAAGATCCCGAGCGGATCGGCGTGCGCGAGCTCCTCCATCCAATCGGCCATCTCCATCGGCCCCAGCTGGAGCCGCTTGCGCTTGGCGGCGTCCGTGTCCCCTGCCGCCCGTAGACGTTCCACCGTCACGTCGATCATGTGGAGCGCCATCGTGAGACAGGAGCGCTGCAGCGTCTGGTAGCCGATCCCGGCATCACCCGGGAGCGGCTCGTCCGGCACCTGCGCGCTGTTCAGGACCTCGCGCAGCTTCGTCCACTGCGAGTCCTGCTCGGCGCGGTTGGCACCGGTGGGCGGCACCTCCTGGCGCCAGCGCGCCTCCGCCTGCTGCAGCAGCCGGTCGAGGCTGCGCCGCGCGATGCTGTCGCCGAGAATCAAGCCGACATGCAGGAGCTCGTTGAGCGCCTTGCGCCCACCCGGCAGTTGCAGTGTGTAGGCATACCACTCGCGCTGGTGGACGGCGTCTTCGAGAAAGCGCTGTGCACCGGCGTAGGCTCGCAACGTCAGATCGAAGGCGCGCGGGTCGAGACCCTTGAGCGCATCGTACGGCACGCCGGGTGGCCGCCACGCTTCCCAGCTCAGGATGAGATCGGGGATGCGCGGGTCGCCTCCGGCGCCCACCCCCGCGCCCGTCAGCAGCTCGATCTCGTGCCCTTTCTTGAACACGAAACGCAGCATCGCATGTGCAATCAACGCGCGCTTGCCGAGCCGGTCGAGTGGCACCAGCACGAAATCCACCGACTCGACGCCCTGCGCCGGGATCTTCGCCGAACAGAGCACGGTCGTCCCCGCCACCGGGTTGCCACCCGCGTTCAGCGTCAAAAGAACGTAGTGGCCGTCATCCGCGGAAATCCGCGATGCGCCCCACCCGACCAGGACGGGGACCATCGCCGCGGAGAGACCGCCCGGCAGCGCATCGCGCGCATTCTGCAAGCGCACGGCGTTCGGGCTGTTGGCAGCCCACGCCATCAGCTCGTCCACGGTCAGCACACGGCGGTCTTGCTTCTCCATCTCAAGTCCTCGAGCTAATTCACATCGACACGCGTCGCACCCCGCGGCCGAGCCCACGCCCCCAGGCGCTGCCGCTTGGACGCTCCCTGGAATTCTTGGTCTCTGAACTCCGAAAGTAAACTGATTCTCGAAGTCGAGTCAGCTGGCCCGCGCTGAGCCAAGCGAGC
>CP070763.1:1463882-1473953 GCA_020349025.1 Candidatus Latescibacterota bacterium
GCGTGCCGGCAATGGGACGGGCGCCACGACCGCGACGCTCATCATGACGAGCCACAGCGCGAGCACAGCGGGCTCCGGAAGCTGCCAGCCCGAGCGTGCCAGCTCGCTGCTGAGGAGAGACAGCAGCCCCATCCCGCTCGCGAACACGGCGATGACGTAGAGCCGGTGATCCAGTCGGTGATCCAGTCTCAGACGATTCATGCTTCGGCTCCTTCAGACAGCTCGCGCGCGCGGCAACGTGGCCTCGAACCCCGTCCTGTCGAGCGCGTGCTCGCTCGCCTCTTCGGCTGTGACCGCGCCCTGGCGCACGAGATCACGCAGCACACTGTTCAGCGACTGCATTCCGGCACGCGAGCCGGACTGAATCACCGAGTCGAGCTTGTGAACACGCCCTGTGCGGATAATCGACTTCACTGCGTTCGTGTTGATCATGACTTCCGCCGCCGCGACGCGGCCGGACCCATCAGTGATCCGCACCAACTTCTGTGAGATGATCGCGCGCAGGCTGTCCGCCAACATGCTGCGCACCTGCTCCTGGCGGCCGGCGGGGAACACGTTGATGATGCGGTCGATGGAGCGTGAGCCGCCGCTCGTGTGCAGCGTACCCAGGACCTGGATTCCGGTCTCCGCCGCCGTCAACGCCAGTGAGATGCCTTCCTGGTCGCGAAGCTCGCCGACCAGGATCACGTCGGGATCCTCGCGCACTGCTGCACGTAACCCGCGCGCCAGCGTCGGCGTGTGCACACCAATCTCGCGCTGCGAGACCACGCACTTCTTGAAATCGTGGATGAACTCGATCGGATCTTCGAGCGTGATGATGTGGCCACGGCGCGTGCTGTTGATGTGATCAACCATACCGGCGAGTGTCGTCGACTTCCCCGACCCAGTCGGTCCGGTGACGAGGATCAAGCCTTTGGGCTGGGAGACTGCGAGCTTCACTGACTGGGGCAGTTTGAGCTCGTCGAGACTGGGCACCACCGTCGGGATCACCCGCAGCGCTGCGGCCATTCCGTTGGCGTGGCGATAGACGTTGACGCGGAAACGGCCCAAGTTGTCGGCGCTGTAGGCGAAGTCCACCGACGACACCTCGTGCAACCGCTGCCGCTGCGCTGCTGGAATGAACTCATCCAGGATGAGCTGCATGTCTTCAAGAGAGAGCTCGCGGAAGCGTACCCGGTGCAGCACGCCGTTGATACGGATTCGAGGCGAGAGACCCGTGACCAGATGCAGGTCGGAGCCTCCCTGCTTCACCGCCAGCTCGAGGAAGGAATCGATGCGACTCACGCGCCCTCCTCGGTTGCGACGGCCTGCGCCCTCGTTCCTTGCGTCTCCACCATCTTCTGCAGCTCCGGTCGCGTGATGAACTGCGCGAACTCCGCCTTGTCGAGTGCTCGCAGGTACGCTTCGTCCGGGTCGATGTCGCCGGAGCGCACGAGGCTCAGAAGCGCTTGATCCAGCGCCTGCATCCCCACACGGCGACCGGTGGCGATCGCGGACGGAATCTGATGCGTTTTCCCCTCGCGGATGAGCTGCGCCACGGCTGTCGTGACGACGAGGATCTCGAGCACGACGCGACGCCCGCGTCCGTCCACCGTCCGCACCAGTTCTTGGCTGATGACAGCCTTGAGGTTCTCGGCCAGCGTGTGGCGGATCTGGCTTTGCGCCTCGGTGGGAAACGCGTCGACGATGCGGTGGATCGTCTGGTGGGCGCCGCGCGTGTGCAGGGTGCCCAGGACGAGGTGTCCAGTCTCCGACGCCTCGACGGCAAGAGCGATCGTCTCGGGGTCGCGAAGCTCCCCGACCAGAATCACGTCGGGATCCTGGCGCAACGCCGAGCGGAGACCGGCGCTGAACGTATCGAGATGCGTGCCGATTTCTCGCTGCAGGACGAGACTCTTCTTGCTCTCGTGCTGGAACTCGACCGGATCCTCGAGCGTGATGATGTTGACGTTCCGCGTCTCGTTGATCTCGGCGATCATCGCTGCGAGCGTCGTCGACTTGCCGGTCCCGGTTCCACCCGTGACGAGGATCAGTCCCGAACCGAGAGTCGTGAAGCTGGCGACGACGGCGGGCAGACCGAGGTCCGTGAGACGGGGCACCGCTTGTGGAATCACGCGACAAACCGCAGCGAGGCCACGATTCTGCCGGTAGACGTTGACGCGGAAGCGCCCCAAACCCTCCGCCCGGTAGGAAAAGTCCACGGAGCCGCGCTGCTGCAGCTCCTCGCGAAGGTGCGGTTCCAGGATCTCGCTCACGAGGCTCTCCGTTTCGCGTGCGTCGAGCTCCCGATACTTCACCGGCACGAGCTCTCCATCCATGCGCAGAAGTGGCGGCAACCCCACCGTGAGGTGGATGTCGGAGCAACCCTGCTCGCGACCGAGCTGCAGGAAGGCGTCGATCCTAGCCATCGTGCCCACTCCTCGGCGTGGTGTGCGCGGCGAACTCCCGCTCGATCAGACGCCGCAGATCGCGTGCGCTCTGCGGTCGGACCGCGGGGCTGCGTGCCATCGTTCGTTGCACGAGATCAACGACTTGCGGTGGAATTCCGGGCACGAGTTCCTGGAGCGGCTCCGCCTCCCCCTCCAGGTGTTGGAAGAGAATCTTCACAGGGGTTCCTGCGACGTACGGCTTCTTGCCGGAGAGCATCTCGTACATCACGACACCGAGCGAGTAGATGTCCACGCGCTGGTCGATGTCCGCCTCGTCGCCCCGGATGAGCTCTGGTGCCATGTACTCCGGCGTTCCGATGAGCAACCCGCTCTTCGTCAGGCGCGAGCCGGCAGTTTGCTGCATCGAAGCGAGACCGAAATCCACCAGTTTGATGCTGTCCTGCGCGCCGACGAGGATGTTTGCCGGCTTGATGTCGCGGTGCATGACGCCCGCGTCGTGTGCGGCGCTGAGACCGCGACACACCTGTTGGACGATTCGCAGTGTGCGCGTCGTCGGTAGCGTCCCCTCCGAGGCGAGCAGCCGACCCAGGTCCTGTCCCGGGAAGTACTCCATCGAGACGGCGTGTGTGACGCCGAGATCGAGGATGTCGAAGATGCGGATCACGTTGCGATCGGTGATCTTGCGCGTGAGCTTCAGCTCCTGCGTGAAGCGACGGATGCCGGATTCGTCGGCGGAGAGCTGTGGGTTGAGGATCTTCAGAATGATCTCTTCCTGGATCGCCGCGTCCTCCACCAGGTAGACGGCGCCGAAGCCACCGACGCCGATCTTGCGGACGATGCGGTAGCGATCGAGGAGCATCGTATCTTTTGCCAACGTGTTGTAGTTCAGAGCGGTGACCGCCGGTGCTGCTGAAGGAGGCTGCGCAGAATCGGGTCCCGTCGGGACCGGCGATGCCGCGCCCGCAGCGGGCGGAGGGCTCAGCGGACGTGGTGGTGCGACCTGGCGCGTCGCCGGATCCTGGATGCCGCCGCCGAGCTTGAAGGGGGCCATGCTGGCGTCGTGGTCACCCACCGAGTGCGTGCGCAGTGCCTCGTGCAACAGCGACCGTTCATCCGCGCTGAGCTCACCGCGTGAGAAAGCCATGAGCGCTTGGGTCGCCTCGCGCCGTACATCTTCGCGTTCCGAGCGCACCAGCCGACAAAGAGATGGCAAGGCGCGCGCATCGCCGATCTCACCCAGCGCACGAACGCAGAGAGCGAGCGAGTTGTGGTCGGTCTCCATCAGATCGAGAAGTGGCTCGACAGCGCGAGCATCGCCGTTGTTGCCGAGTGCGTCGATCGAGCGCTCGCGGACCCACCAATCCTCATCTTGGAGCCCGCGGATCAGGTGCGGGACCGCGCGCGCATCGGGAATCGTGTTGAGGATTTCGACCGCGTAGCGGCGAATGAACTCCTCCGACTCGTCCATCAGGCCGATGACCGCTTCCACGACGCGGTCGCCACCGAGAGATCCGAGCGCATCGGCGGCGCGAACGCGCACCCACCAATCCTCGTCGTGGAGCGCGCGCACGAGATCCTGGATGGCGTCCGTGGTCGCCACCTCGTTCAGCACCTCCACGGCGCCGCGACGGGCCTGCTCCGACTCGTCGGTGAGGACACGCAGCAGGTGCGGAACGGCGCTGACGTCGGCAAAGTCGGCCAGAGCGTCGATCGCGGCGGTCTGCACCTTGAGATCGGGATCGCGGATCGCCTCGACCAGACCGGGAACCGAGCTCGGATCGCGCATGCGGTGCAGGCCCTTCACCGCTTCCAGGCGCACGCTGCGGTTCGCGTCTGCGAGACGCTCGACAAGCGCCTGCACGAGCGTCGGGCCCTCGAAGCGTGCGAGGAGCTTGATGACCTGCACGCGCAGCCACCAGTCCTCGTCCTGCAGCAACGGCAGCAGCTCGCCGCCGGTCTTGGCATCGAGACGCTTGTCGAGGAGCTTCATCAGGACCACGCGTACGTCCTTTTTCCCGAAGCTGTGGAAAGCCGCAAGGATCTGCTGGGGCGCGATGGCTTCCGCCTGTTCGAGCAGAATCGTCGCGAGCGCAGACTTGGGAACGCCACCTTCTGCGAGATATGGAAGCAAGGTGCTCTGTGTGTAGCGTGTGCTCCTCGACAGCACCTTGGTGACACCGGAGACGATGGCCGGATTCGTGGAGGAGAGCGCCTGGATGTAGAGGCCGAGCGTGTCGTCGGTCAGCAGCTCGTCCAGAACCTCCATTGCCAGGTTGCGGGCATCGCCATGGCTCAGGCAGCTCATGACAGCGTCGAGCGCCGAGGCACCGGAGGAGACGATTTGGCGTTTGAGCTCGGCCTGCTGCTCTGGTGTGAGACCGCGCGCCGACTTGAGTTTCGCGACGAAGCGACCGGCCTGGAACTTCTTGACGAGGTTCATGAAGTCCTCTCGGGATCGTGCCGCCGTTGCTAGCGGGAACGCGTGCCGTCGCATCGACCCCGCGGGCGCGATCAGCCACCCAGCACCCAGAACAGCCAGGCTCCCACAGCCGCACCCAGCAGGAAGAAGACAACCGCCACCGCAACCGTGCCATAGTGCGGTGACCGTGTGCGCGCGTACGAGTGTGGCTGGGTCATTGCGGGTGCGGCTTTCTCGTCGGCTTCACGCACCTTCGACATCATGCCCTCGAGCTCGGTCGTCGAGAGCACCGTCGTCCCCTGGAAAGTCGTCGGCGAGATCGCCTTGGTATCGGAAGCGCCGCGTCGATCTTCATCCAATGACAACCAGAGGGAGAACTTGCCCACGCGCAGGATGTCCTGGTCCTGGAGGAGTTCTCTCTGGTGCACCTGCTGGTCGTTGAGGAAGGTTCCGTTGGCGCTGCCGAGATCCTCTGCGAAGAAGCCTTGCGGCTCCTTCTCGATGCGTACGTGGTGCCGCGAGATGCCCGGATTGTCCAGGTAGACATCCGAGTCGGGATCACGCCCGATGGTGATCACGTTCTTCCCGAACGCGTACGATCGAATGGGGCGTCCTTTCAGCGAGACGCGGATCTTCATCACCTTGGAATCCGGCTCCACCGAGCCGTGCGTCTGGCTCAGACTGTCATTCGTCATCCGTTGCCACCGTCCTCACGGCTCCGGGCTGTGGGAGCGCCGACCCAACCGGCGCCTGGAACGTGTCCGGAGCGGTCAGATCGTGTCTGCGGTCGGGCAGAGTTGTGAAGATGGCCCGCTGTGCTCGGAAACCCGACCCGCGCCGCGCACGTAACCCGAGGCTTTCCAATCGATTGCTCTGCCATCACTCGGGCTCTGTTGGTGCATGGCATCGCGTGCAAGAAGAAAGCCACACCCATGGGGCGGCGAAGCGACTCGACGGGATGGGGAGCGGCGCGGCCGCGAGCGCGATCGGGAGTGCCGACGTGCTACGATGCATGCACGACCGGCGTCCTTGGATACACGTGCTCCCCGCCCATGCCCCCAGCCCGAATGCCATGAAGCCAACCGACGTACGCAAGGAGGAACCGGAGGTCTGGACGATGGTCGAAGCGTTCCTGAAATGGGCGCGAGCGACCGACTACGAGACCTACGATTGGCAGGACTTGTGGGCAACGCGAGTGGCGGGTCGCGCCAAGGCATTCTACCAGGGACACCGGGCTCTCGGAGCGCTCGCCGTCGCGCCTTTTGCTGCGGTCGACATGACCTACCCCGGTTGCCGCCGTTTCTTCGCCAAAAGGAGGAAACACCCGATCTCACTCGCCCATCTCGGCCTCGGTCACGTGCACCTGTATCGGACGCTGCAGGAGGCGCAAGAGCTCGATGCCGCAATCCGCTTCGGCGATCTGCTCCTGGCCACGGCGACGCGGACAGCAAACGGAATCGGTTGGGGCATGAAGTTTCGATGGCACACGATCGACGGGACGATTCCCGAGGACACCCCCTGCCACACGCAAACCGCGTACGTGTACGAGCTGCTCGCCGCCCTCCACGCCGAGACTTCGGACTCAGCGTACGAGACCCCGCTTCGAAAGATCGCGAGCCACGTGTGCTACGATTTTCCGGAATGGTCGTTCGGCGAGGCGCTCGCATCTGCGTACTCGACTCACGATACGAGGCGGGTGGTGAATGCGAACAGCTATCGGATGATGATGCTGCTCGACGCAGGGCGCCGCTTCGGAATCCAGGAGTACACCGACAAGGGACTCGCAACCCTGGAGTACGTGCTGTCCATGCAACGTGAAGATGGGTCGTGGCCCTACTCCGAAACCGAAGACTTCGTGGACACCTTTCACACCTGCTTCGTGCTCAAGAATCTGGTCAAGGCGCAAAGAATCTTCGGAAACGGGATCGAGCGCGCGAAACAAGCCGTCGAGCGCGGGCTCGCCTACTACCTCTCGCACCTCTTCGACGCCTCCGGATACCCGATTCCCTTTTCGGTTCGTCCGCGGCGCACAGTGTATCGCTACGACTCGTACGATCTGGCGGAGAGCATCGGCATTCTCGCCGAGTTGGAGAGCGAGAGCAAACGTCTGCGCCACCTGCTGCGCTTCGTCAAGACGCGGCTGCAGACCAGCGACGGATGGTTCCGGTTTCGCGTCTATCGGAGGGAGCTCGGGCCCGGGATTCCCTACATGCGCTGGGCGAACTCGGCCATGTTCGTCGCGCTGACGAAGTTCCTGCAGCTGAGGGCACACGATGGCAGCGCCTGAGAGGATCGATCCCCGCCACCTCGCGAAGCTGAGCGCGCACACACGCCGACTCGGACTCAAGCGTTTCTTCCAGAGTCTGGGCTACGACCGTAGCGGCGAGCTGCCGCTCGTGGTCTCGCGCCTCGAGCCCCTTTTCGATCGCCGCTTGAGCTGCCTGGATATCGGTTCGGGGGATTCGGTACTCCCAAGCTTCCTGTTGAAGAACTCCTCCTGGGATGTGACTTGCGTCGACAAGTTCGGGTGGGTGCAGTCGCAGCGCCGCTTTGCGCGCCGTGTTCTGGGTGGCGACGAGCCAGAGCGCTTGAAGGTCATCGAGGCAGACCTGTTGCAGACGCAGTTGCCCGAGGCGGAGTACGACGTGATCACCAACATCTCGGTCATCGAGCACTTCGAGGGCGATTCCGATCGCGAGGCCATGAGTCGATCGGCCCGCCTTCTCAAGCCGAACGGCCTCTACGTCGTGACCACGCCGATGAACGATGGTTACTACAGGGAGTTCTACGTGAAGGACGACGTCTACGGAACCAGCGCCGGCGGCGGCCGTGCCTTCTTCCAGAGACACTACGATGTCGCTGCCTATCAAGAGCGTGTCATCGAACCGACGGGGCTCCGCGAAGTGGAACGCATCTATTTCGGAGACTACGGCTTCCAGTTCTGCGAGAAGTTCATCGTGGTTCCATGGCCATGGAAGCCGATCAAGCTCCTCTATCAGTGGGCGACGCCCACCCTCGCGCGCCGCTTCCTGACCTACCGGGACCATCCGGTGAGCAGACCCGACATGCACATGTACACGGCGAGCGGTGTCTTCTCGGTCCTGACCACTTGAGTGATCTTCCATGCGTGCATCCAATGCGAACGGAAACATGCTGAACCGCGCCAACTCTGCCATGAAACGCCAGCGTTACTTGATCATGGGACACCAGCGGAGTGGCACGACGCTCATCCACTCCATCCTCAAGGGGCACCCTCGAGTTGCGGCGCTCAATGACGAGCTTCGCATCGCTCCGCTCTTCACCCGAGGAGTCAGCACTTTCACGTTCGGGAACGACGTCCCGGAGGAGATCGAAGCGGGCTACCTCGCGCTTTTCGACGCCATCACCGCGATCCGAGCCGCACACAAGAACGCTCTTGCGCACGGTGCCAAGGTCACCTGTGGCTCCCCGGATGTCGCGCGCCAGCTCGTAGAGTCGCTCCAGCGCTACTTCCGGGATCTCAAGATCATTCACGTCGTGCGGCGCGATCTCGTGGCGCAGTTCGGTTCCGAAGACAGCATGCGGCGAACGGGGGTGGCGCACTCCTGGAGTCGCGGATACGCACAGAGGCGCATTCACAACGTGCGTTTCAACCCGTGGGTTTTCGAAGGCTACGCAAGCCGCTGCCTCCGGACACAGGGGGAGGTGGACACGCTGCGAGGCACGCACGCCGTGCTCGATGTGGTCTACGAAGACTACCTCGCCAATCCCGAGAGCGTGCATGCGCAACTCTTCGAGTTCGTCGGAGTTCCGCACTCAGAGGTGACTTGGCTCGAGGCACGCAAGCTGATGCCCCCTCCCGATCGCTACATCGACAACTATGCGGCGCTCACCAACGTGCTGCAGCAGATGCGCGGCGATCCACCCCAGCTCGGTGGCGCCAGGCTGCGCGCCCAGGTGGCGTTCTTCCTCTATCGGTTGCGTTGGGTGCTCGCGTCACCCCGCAGGATGCGCGAGTCTCTCCTGAGGCTCGCACGCCGTCAGCGTCACTCGAGCAGCGTCGCGTAGATCTCGGCGAACTCGGAAGCGACGACGTGGCGTTCGAAGTGACTCGACAGTCTCCGATTCGCCGCCCGCATCGCTCGCAACAGTTGCGGTTCAGAGAGCAACTGCTCCAGCACGCTGGCCAAGGCATCCGGATCGCGCGCCGGCACGAAGAGACAATTGTCCGGTTCCCGGAGATGGTCCGCCGCAGCCCGAATCCTCGTCGTAACGATCCCCATGCCGCTGGCCACGGCCTGGAAGATCGACATCGGAAAGCCTTCCGCGTGGTAGGTCGGCAGAACGAGCACGTCGCACCCACAGTAGAAACAACGCGCTTCCTCTTCCGTGACCTGACCGACGAAGTGAATCCTCTCGTGCAAGCGCAGGCGCCGTGCGCGCTCCTCCGCCGGTGCGCGAGATGGACCATCTCCCACCACGATCAGGTGTGACGCCTGCGAGCGCATGCGCGCCAGCGCCTCGACCGCATCCAACAGTCCCTTGGCTGGAATCAGCCTGGCTATGAAAAGGAAGAGCGGCACGGCGGGCGGGATTCCGAGCTGCGAGTGCAGATCGACACCTTGGGTGTAGAGACTCAGGTCCACGCTGTTCTTGACCACGTGACAAGGCCTTCGGAACCCCGATTGTTGCACGTCTCTTCTCTCTTCCGTCGAGAGCACGGCCAGTGCATCGACCGACCTCAGAAGCAGGCGCGATGCGACCCACCACAGTGGGGAACGCGTCCGCAACAGCTCGGTCTCCGAGCCATGCCATTGCAGGAGCAATGGACGGCGGAAAAGGCGGGTCGCCACTGCAAACGCCACATCGCGAAGAATCGCCTTGCGATCGAACGAAGAATGCAGGTGCACCAGGTGTGGCGCGGTTCTACGAAGACGGAAGGGGTAACGCCCCAGGTCCACGAGTTGATGCATGATCTTTGCGGGGAAGGACTCCCCTTCCCCCCAGCGTCCGTATGCCATGGTGCGTACGTCGAAGCGGCACTCGTCTCGCAGGTCCTGCACGAGCATCGGGATGAGGAGTGCGGTCCCGCCGGCGGTCGCGCCTCGCGAGGAGATTCCCATCAGCACACGCCCACGCTGTGCGTGGTCCACAGGCTTCGACACAGATCACCCCCGCTACCTCGAGCCAGCACTTGCTCCCCACGTTGCGCCTGGATCACCGGGACTCCCGTGGGAGAGACGGCTTCGACACCGGCTCCATGGCGTCGCGGCGTCCCTCAAC
>CP070763.1:1474053-1521398 GCA_020349025.1 Candidatus Latescibacterota bacterium
ACAGCGTGGTGCCGACCCCGGGGCGCGAGTTCGCCGAGGTGGAGCAGTGCTACACGAGTGCGCAAGCGGTGTCGGAAGCGCGGCGGTGCATGCGCTGCGGACCGTGCGGCGAGTGTCGCATCTGTGCACCCACCTGTTCGCGGCGTCACGTCATGGTGCGCAGCCAGGGTCGCGAGGCCACGCCCGGATCGACGGCGATCCTGCGCGTGCCAGCCGGTGTCGCACTGTCGCTCGACGTCGCCACGCCGTCGCGTGGCGTCCTGCTTGCGAGCATCCGCCACGGGCCGGTCACCGAGACGGACGAGCGCCTCGGCCGAGAGGTCGAGATCCTGCCCGTGCGCGCGCGCGTACAGGAGGAGCAGTGTCGTGCCTGCACGAAGTGCGTCGACGTCTGCTCCTTCGGCGCCATCACGGTGAAACAGCGCGACGACTGCGGGGAGCGCGCACGCATCGAGCCGGCGCTCTGCCGCGGCTGCAATCTGTGCACGGCCGTTTGCTCCACGCACGCCGCCGTGAGCAGCACGTTGTCGCCGGAGTGGTGGGGAGAACGCACGGAGCATGCGCTGCAAGTGGCGAAGCGGCAGGCACCACCTGCCGCCGGCTACGTGGTGCTCGCCTGTCAGCGTCGCTCCGGCGCTCTCGAGCCCACGTTGGATCGCGTTGGCGTCCACGTCGAGGTCGTGCGCTTCCGCTGCGTCGGCCAGGTCGACGCCGGAATGCTGCTCGAGCTCGTGCGCGAAGGAGCGCAGCGTGTGCTCGTTGCCGGGTGCGACCCGGCTCGCTGTCGTTTCGGCTCCGGAACGCAGCTGGCGCTCGAGCAGGTGCAACGAGCTCGCACGATGCTGCAGCTCATGGGACACGACACCGACCGCATCATGACTCACTGGTCTCCTGGCCGTGCTTTCGATCGCCTCGAAGATTCGATCGCGCGCCTCATCGGGGACCCCATGGACCCGAGACGGGCGGCCCGCCGGGATGGTAAACCGCGGGCCGCGGAGACCGTGTGAAGGGGAGGACGCCGATGGATGCTCTTGCGAATCTACGGCAAACGACCGGCACTGCCCGCTGTCTGGCGTGCGGCAAGTGCTCCACCATGTGCCCCCTGGCGCACGAGGGCGGGTTCTCGGCCCGCCGCATCGCCGGCCAGGATCTCCACGACGAGATCGAGGGCCGCGGCATCGGTGTGGGTCGCTGCTTGACCTGTGCCTCGTGCGAGGTGCGCTGCCCCGAGGGGGTGCAGTTCACCGAGTTCGTGCGCGGCCTGCGCGCGCTCGTCCCCCCCGAGCTACGGCGCCCGACGCCGCACGGCGGTGTCTTCCAGTCCGCGGCACGTTCGATGGCGGAAGGGCTGGTGCCCAACCGCAAACCGGACTGGCTCGGGGAGGGGCTCGAGGTTGCCGAGGAGGGGCCGGTGGCGCTCTTCGTCGGCTGCGCCCCCTACTTCGACACCTACTTCGCCGATCTCGGCGTCCGCACGCTGGAGAGCGCGCGCGCCGCCATCGCCGTTCTCAACGCGCAGGGGATCAAACCGGTTCTGATCGGCGAGGAGCGCTGTTGCGGACACGACCTGCTGTGGCAGGGGGAGCGCGAGCCCTTCGAGGAGCTGGCGCGCGCCAACGTCGCGGCGTTCAAGTCGCGCGGCATCAAGCACATCATCACCACGTGCGCCGAATGCACGCGCACCTGGAAAGTGGACTACGCCGACGTGGACTCCGAGTACACGCCGCGCGTACAGCACTTCGCCGAATATCTGGACGGGTTGGTGCAAGCGGGCAAGGTGCAGTTCCAGGCCGACGGCGTCCAGAGAATCACGTATCAGGATCCATGTCGGCTGGGGCGTCATCTGGGTGTTCTGGATGAACCTCGCCGCGTTCTTCAGGCCCTTCCGGATACGCAGCTGACGGAGATGCACCGCTCGGGGCGCGACGCCGTCTGCTGTGGCACGAGTGGTTTCATCCACTGCAACGCCGCCTCGCGCCGACTGCAGGAGCAGCGGCTGCAGGAGGCGGCGGATACCGGTGCAGAAACCCTCGTGACCGCGTGTCCGAAGTGTCTCATCCATTTCGCGTGTGCGCAGTCGGAGGATCGGCTGCGTCAGGGGAAGGAACCCCAGATTCATGTCGAGGACTTCACCGTTCTCACGGCACGCCTGCTCGTGTCGGAGGACGCAGAGTCGAAAGCCGTTCCCGTTCCGAGCGGGCAGGAGGCGGGAGAGTAATGAACAACGAAGAACTCCGCGTTGGTGTTTTCGTTTGTGACTGTGGTCACAACATCGCCGGGACCATCGACACGGCCGACGTGGCCGCGTTCTCCGAAGGTCTCCCCGATGTCGTGGCGGTGGTTCGCAACCGCTACACCTGCGCGGATCCGGGACAGAACGAAATCAAGAAGGCGATCGCCGAGCACCAGCTGAACCGGGTCGTCGTGGTCGCTTGCACTCCGAAGATCCACGAGCCCACGTTCCGCAACTGCGTCGCGGAGGCCGGCCTGAATCCTTATCTGATGGAGATGGCCAACGTCCGTGAGCACTGCAGCTGGGTTCACTTCCAGGACAAGGAGGCGGCAACCGCCAAGGCCAAGGATCTCGTGCGTAGCGCCGTCGAGCGGGCGCGAAAGTTGGAGGCCCAAGAGGAGAAGAGCTTCCCCGTCACCGATGCAGCTTTGGTCATCGGCGGCGGTGTGGCTGGCATCCAGGCAGCTCTGGAGCTGGCGGATGGCGGCCATCAGGTCTATCTCGTCGAAAAGCAGCCAACCATCGGCGGCAACATGGCGGCGCTCGACAAGACCTATCCGACGATGGACTGCAGTATATGAATTCTCGGCCCCAAAATGATGGATGTCGGTCGACATCCCAAGATCAAGACTCTGGTCAACTCTGAGGTCGAGGAAGTCAGCGGTTTCGTCGGCAACTTCCGGGCGCGAATCCGGAGGAACCCGAGATACGTCGTCGCCGAGGACTGTACGGCGTGCGACGAGTGCGCCAGGGTGTGCCCGGTGGCGGTGCCCGACGAGTACCAGCAGGGGTTCTCGTCGCGCAAGGCGATCTACCTCCCGTTCCCACAGGCGGTGCCCTCCGCCTACATCCTCGACATGGAGAACTGTCTCGGCAGCGAGCCGATCGCGTGCGGTCGGTGTGCCGAGGTGTGTGAGAAGAAGTGCATCGACTTCGACGATCAAGGTGAAGTTCTCGAAGTGCCGGTGGGCAGCATCGTCGTGGCGACGGGTATGAAGGTGTACGACCCGCGCATGAACGACGAGTACGGCTACACGCGCTTCGACAACGTCATCACCAGCATGGAGTTCGAGCGCCTGATCTGTGCCGGCGGTCCGAGCGCGGGCCACCTGGTACGCCCGACCGATCGGCGCACTCCGAAGCGCATCGGCTTCGTCCAGTGCGTGGGCTCGCGCTCCGCGACGCGGGGCGTGCCCTACTGCTCGAACATCTGCTGCATGAACACGGTGAAGCAGACGCTGCAGATCCACGAGCACTACCAGGATGCGAGCACGACCGTGTTCTACATGGACATCCGCGCCTTCGGGAAGGGCTTCGAGGATCTGTATCGACGCAGCCGCGACAACGGCACGCGCTACGTGCGTGGCTTGCCGGGGAACGTCGAGGAGGATCCGGAGACTCGCGATCTGGTCGTCACCGTCGAGAACACGACGACGGGCAAGCTGGAGCAGCACCGGCTCGACATGCTGGTCCTGGCGGTCGGGTTGGAGCCGCACAAGGGGAACGGCAAGAAGACGGTCGACGAGATCCTCAACCTCTCGCACACGTCGGATGGTTTCGTGCTCGAAGCGCACCCGAAGCTCAAGCCGGTGGATGCGCCGACGCGCGGGATCTTCTTCGCCGGCTGTGTCGAGGCGCCGAAGGACGTCAAGGACAGCGTCACCCAGGCGAGCGCCGCGGCGGCACGCGCCCTCAACCTGTTGGGTGCCGGCAAGGTGCAGGTGGAGGCGATCACGGCCATGCTCGACACCGAGCAGTGCATCATGTGCGGCGTCTGTACGCGCGTCTGCCCCGTGAACGCCATCACGGCTTCGAACAAGAAGCAGAAACAGTTCCCGTCGATCATCGAGGCGGCGTGCGCCGGCTGTGGCACCTGCGCGGCCGAGTGCCCCACCGACACGATCGCGATGCGACATTTCTCCGACGCGCAGATCTTGGCGCAGGTCGAGGCGATCCTGGCCGAGGATCGCATGTCGAAGATCCTCACCTTCGCCTGCAACTGGTGCTCCTACGCCGGCGGCGACATGGCGGGGACGTCGCGTTTGCAGTATCCTCCTTCGGTGCGGCTCATTCGCACGATGTGCAGCGGGCGTGTCGACGAGAAGTTCATCTGGCACGCATTCCGGCTCGGAGCACCGCTCGTTCTGGTGTCGGGTTGCCACTTCTCCGACTGTCACTACATCGACGCCGTCACCTGGACGCAGAAGCGCGTCGAGAAGGTGTGGAGTCGCATGGAGAAGCTGGGCATCCGTCCGGGGCGCCTGCAGCTCGAGTGGATCAGTGCCGCAGAGGGTCAAAAGTTCGCACGCGTCATGCGGGAGCTGCACGAGCACCTGCATCGCGTCACACCCGCGGAGGTGGAGGAGACCATTCGCATTCTGGAGAAGCAGCCGCCGGTGCCGGGCCGCTCGAAGACGGCCGTGGCCGCGGCGACTGCCTGACGAATGGTCACACGCGGATCGCCAAGGTCTCGATCGAGCGCCTGACGCGGTTGCCACGGATCGCGACCGATCCACCCCGACGCGGTTCACCGCGAGCCGGGAGTATTCTGCATGGCTGAGATGAAACGCTTCGAATGCCTGCGCTGCGACCATCGCTACATGGCGGAGTATGACCGTAAGGTCACGGTGGAGCGCACCTGTCCCAGTTGTGGCAGCAACAGCGTCAAGCTCGAATCGAAGAAGCCGGCAAAAAAGCCGGCTGGCAACACCAACACCGCCAGCGCAAAGGGGTGATGCAGATGACGGACGTCAAGTTCTCCTTCGACACAATCATCGAAGAGCATCGCGAGCTGATCCGCATGGTCGAGGAGTTGAAGGGCTTCCTGAAGTTGCCTCGCCCCGATCCTGGCGAGCATGAAGCGATCACCTGGGCTTCGGGCCTCGGCGAGAAGCTGCTGAAACTGCACGACAGCCTCTGCGCACACTTCC
Source organism: Candidatus Latescibacterota bacterium (assembly GCA_020349025.1). GTDB lineage: Bacteria > Krumholzibacteriota > Krumholzibacteriia. The sequence continues at coordinate 1,479,217 of CP070763.1, forward strand.
GGGTCGAGGAGGAGTCGGGGGCCCTGGACGAGCTCGAGCGCCGGCACCCGCACGCGGTCAAGGAGATCCAGGCGCTGCAGGAGGAGCACGAGCAGATCTTGCACGACCTGCGCGCGATCATGGGCGCGGCCATGGTCTATGCCGAGGGGAAGACTCCCGAGAGCCCGCAGCTGCGGCGCTGGACGCTCACCGCCATCGATCAGCTGGTGCGGCATGAGCGGCGCGAGAGCGACCTCATCTCGCGCTCGGTCGCCACGACGAACTTCGAAGAGGCTCTGGGCGACGAGCTGGAGAAGTACAGGCTCGATTCGGAGTTTCCCGAGATCTGCGTCGACGCGCTGAACATTCCGCTGCGCGCGGTTGGCTGGACGGAGGCGCAGACGATTCCCGTGGGCTCGACCGTGGATCAGGTCACGCGCTGCATCCAGCAGGGTGGGACGAGCTGCATGGTCGTGACGCGGGGTGAGACGCTGGCGGGTCTCGTGACCGAACGCGACCTGATCACACGCGTCATGGGCAAGGGGCTCGATCCGAAAGAAACGCGCGTCGAAGACATCATGACCAGCGGCGTCTTTGGCTTGCGTCCCGACGAACCCTTGACGCATGCGCTGGCGCTGATGGATGTCGGAGGCTATCGACACGTCGTCGTGGTCGAGGGTGGCCAGCTGTGCGGCGTGGTCACGGCGCGCGGCATTTTGCACTACATCAACAAGCTCGTCCCGGAGGAGCTGCGGGTGCTGACGGGGGAGCAGCATCCTCAGGAACGCTTCGGCGGTTGAAGCAGCCAGTCCGGCCGAACAGCGGGCGTGGGGAGTCGAGTTCCCTGCGCCCGTTGGCCTTTCCGGAGGCAATCGTGGCGCCGAGTCGCTTGGCTGGAAGTCGCGCGCAACGAAGCGGTATCATGACAACCGGGACGAGTCGAAACCGCCTTGATCGGGGTGCTCCCGCGAGACGACAACACCGCGACACCTGCGCTGCGAGTGGAGGACCCATGCGCCGCCGCCATCTCAACATGCGTCTGTTACCGGTCACCCTCGGAGCGGCCCTGCTCGCGCTCTTCCCGCGGGCGCTCGCGGCGGAATCGCTGCCGATCTTCCTCGACGGAGTCGTTTCGGAGTGGACGGGCGTCGTCGAGCTCATCGACCCCGGCGGTGACGGCGGCGGCTCCGGGATCGACTTCCGCGAGATCGACATCGCCAACGACGACGCGTTCCTCTTCATCCGCTTCCAGCTCACGGCCGAGATCGGTCTCCAGGACAACAACGACGTCGAGCTCTACCTCGACACCGACGTCAACTCGAGCACCGGCATTGCGATCGCCGGCATCGGGGCGGAGCTGAAGTGGCAGTTCGGGTTGCGGGAGGGAATCTTCGAGCGCAGCAACGGCTCGCAGACGACGATCCGCCAGGACGACATCCGCCTGCGTCAGCTTCCTTCGGTCACGGCGACCGAGTTCGAGATCGCGATCGGGCGCGACGTGCAGCCGGACGGCTCCAATTCGCTGTTTACCGGGAACGCGGTGCGGGTGCTGCTGCGCGAGGTCGGGGGCGATCAGGCGCCCAACAGCGGCTCCGGCCTCACCTACACGTTCGACTCGAACCCGGTGCCAGCCCCCGATCCGATCGCCCTGGCCCGCGACCACGCGAGCGACGTGCGGGTCGTCACCTGGAACACACGCGATCTCGCGAGCGGCCCCAGCTTCGACCCCGGCGTCACGCCCAGCGCCGATCGCGTCCTGTCGGCAATCGATCCAGACGTCATCTGTTTCCAGGAGCTGTACAACGTCTCGGCAGGCCAGACCGCAGCGCTCGTCGAGAGCTTTCTGCCCTCGGCTGGAGGTGAGGCGTGGCACGCGGCGAAGGAGCTCGACAACATCGTCGTCAGCCGCTTCCCGGTGCTCGACCAGTGGGCGATCGACGCCAACCTGGCCGTCCTTCTGGATGCCGATGCCGTGTTGGGTCACGACATCCTCCTCGTGTGTGCGCACCTTCCCTGCTGCACGAACGACAGCGGTCGCCAGCAGGAGTCGGACGCCATCATGCAGTTCCTCCGCGACGCCATGACGGCGGGGGGGCAGGTGAACGTCGCCGACGGCACGGTTTTCATGATCACCGGCGACCTCAACCTGGTGGGGGAGTCGCGCCAGCTCACCACGTTGTTGACCGGGGACATTCTCGACAACGGCGCCTACGGCCCGGACTTCAATCCCGATTGGGATGGCACGGCGCTCGCCGACGTCATCTCGCCCCAGACCGAGATGCGCTTTGCCTACACCTGGCGCAACGACTTCTCCACCTTCGCGCCCGGACGGCTCGACTTCATCATTCACAGCGACAGTGAGATCCAGGTCGCGAATCACTTTATCCTCTACACGCCGGAAATGTCGGCAGCACAGCGATCGCAGTACGGGCTGCAGTCGGGCGACGTCCCAACCGTGTCGGATCACCTGCCGCACGTCGCCGACTTCTGCAACTGCGCTGCGACCGACGTGGGCGCGCACCGCGATGGTGAAGAACCACTCCGGATCCTGGCGACGGGCCGCGTCGGATCCCCAGGAATCGTCGTCCACACGACCATCCCCATGCGGCTTCACGTGCGCATCTTCGACATCCAGGGCAGGCTCGTGCGCACGTTGCGCCGCGAGTCGGATGGCATCCTGCAGGCGGACATCCACCGGTTCGTGTGGGATGGCCAGAGCCGGCAGGGGCTGCGGATGGCGAACGGGCTCTACCTGGTGCACCTGGTCGCGACGCCGGCCCCTCCGAGCCCGTTCGGGCCGGCGACACATTCCAGCAAGGTCTACCTGGTGCGCTGATCTGAAGGATCTGGATCGTATCTCCTCGCCGCGCAAACGCGGCGCGGCGAGGGGTAAGCATGCATCACCCATCCGACGCCGCTTTCGCTTGCCAGCTCCAGCAGCTTTGTACTACAAAGTGCGGATGCGAATCGACGTCGTCGTGGTCTACGTGCCGCGCTACCGGGTTGGCCACGAAAAGCACTTCGTGCCGCCGATCACCGGAATTCACCTGGCGGCGTTGACCCCGCCGGGGCACGACGTGCGGGTCGTGCACCAACAGATCGAGCCGGTCGACCTCGAGACGGACGCCAAGCTGATCGCGCTCTCGTTCTTCAGCGGTTTCGCCACGGAAGCGTATCGTCTGGCGGACGAATTCCGGGCGCGGGGGAAACTGGTCGTCGCCGGAGGCCCGCACGCGAGCTACTGGCCCGACGAAGTCCTGGAGCACTGCGATGCGGTGGCCGTCGGCGAGGCCGAGCCCTTCTGGCCGAATCTCGTCACCGACGCGAGCCGCGGTCGCCTGAAGAAAATCTATCGCAGCGCGCCGCCGTCGTTGGAACGGATTCCCACGCCCCGCTACGACTTGCTCCCGTCGTCGTTCTTCGTGCCGCGAGTCGTGCAGGCGACGCGCGGTTGCCCGTTCTCGTGCTCCTTCTGCACGGTCCCGAGCCTCAATCCCGGCTTCCGCACGCGTCCGGTCGCCGACGTGCTGGCCGACATCGACTACGACGACTTCCCGCACTGGTGGCAGCGGCGCGTCGTGTGGTTCTGGGACGACAACCTGACGGCCAAACGCAGCTACATCGAGCGGCTGCTTCGCGAGATGATCCCGCGCAAGCGCTGGTGGCTCACCCAGGCCAGTATGGACGTCGTGCGGGACCGCGAGCTCCTGGACCTCATGGAGGCCTCGGGCTGTATCGGCATCTTTTTTGGCATCGAGACCTTCGGCGCGAAGTCGCTGCGTGACGCCAACAAGCTGCAGAACCGAATCTCGCGCTATCGCGAGTGCGTGGACCGGCTGCACGAGCGAGGCATCTCGGTCATGGCGGGCTTTGTCTGTGGCTTCGACAACGACGATGCCGAGAGCATCGTGGCGATGGCGGATCAGCTGCAGAAGATTGAGGTCGACGTGCCGTTCCTGAGCGTGCTGACGCCTTACAAGGGCACGCCGCTGTACACGCAGTTGGAGGACAGCGGGCGGTTGCTGCGCGACAGGGGTTGGGAGCACTACAACGGCTACAACGTCACCTTCCAGCCCAACCGGCTCGGCAGCGCTGAGCTTGTCGACGCGCACCGCGAGCTGTGGCGGAGAGCGTTCGCGCCCGCTCGTGTCGGAGAGCGCATTGTGCGCGCGAGTAAGACGCTGCGCCGGGGCGCGTTTCTCATGTCGGCCTGCATGAACGGGTTCTACGGGTTCAAGCGCCTGCGCCGCAACGAGCCCATTGACATGCGCGCACTGGCTGGGCGGCCGCTTCGCGAAGCGCCGAGCGTGCTCGACGACCGCACGGACAGGGGTGGGCATTATGGGGCGGGGCGTCCGCGAGTAGCATCGCAGAGGTGAGCACGCGGCCTCAAAAGGTGGCAGTCGCCGTGACCTCTGGATCGGGGGTCGCGCCGTTTCAGAACTCGAGCGTCATTCCGGGCTCGAGAAGACGCAGGCGTGGGTCGGGGAGGGCTTTGAGCTCCGACTCGGTCTCGGCGCGAGTCGCCTCCTTGACGTGGTAGATGAAGATCGGCACGTCGCCGACTTCGAGCTTCGCGAGCTCGCGCTGCAACCGCTCTGGTGTGAGGTGGCCGCTCACCTCGGCGAGCGAGTCGAGCCGGTTCGGGAACGAGGTCTCCACCAGCAGCGCCGTGATGCGATCGGCATCGGCGTTGACCGCCCGCCACAGCTTCTCCGTGGGCCCCGTGTCTCCCGAGTAGACGAGGATCCCCTTCTCCGACTCGAGCAGAAACGCCACACACCCCCCCGGATGGTGAACCGGAATGGCGCGCACGCTCAGTTTGCCGACGCTGTACGCTTCGTGCGTCCCGATCTGGTGATACTTCAGGGTCGCCTGCTCCAGCGTGGGGAGCGCGGTGAAGTCGGGCCAGATGGCGTCGTTGAACAGATGGTCGCGGATCTTCGCCAGCGTCGAGGCCGTACCGTAGACGCTGATCGGTGCATCGATGCGTCGGAAGACGTTGTCGACGAGAAAGGGCAGATCCTTGACGTGATCCAGGTGGGGGTGGCTCAAAAGCACGTGACGAATCCCGCGCTGCTGCTCGTGCGGCAGCACCGTCGCTGCCGAGCCCATGTCGAGCACGATCTCGTCGTCGATGAGGAAGCTGCAGGGGTGGCCACTCGGGGACTGGCTCCCGGAGCACCCCAGAACGCGGAAGATCAACGCTCACCTCGTCCCGAAAGAAGGCAGCGCCGAACAAGGAGAACCACTCGCCACGGTCTCGTACTTGCGGCGCACGCAGCCGAATCGTAGCATGATTGCATGGCCACAAAGAAGCCGACCGTGCGGCAGCTCGAAGCGCTGCTCGAAGCCAGCAAGCTGCTCAACAGCACGCTCGAATCCTCCGAGCTTCTGCGACGTATTCTCGACAGCGCGCGGGAGCTGAGCGGCGCCGAGCGCTCCACCCTCTATCTGGTGGACGAGGCGCGCCAACACATCTGGACGCAGGTGGTCTCCGGACCACAGATCGAGTCGTTTCGCATGCCGATCGGCGTCGGCATCGCCGGTCACGTCATCGCGCGCGGGCGCACTTCACGCATCCGGGACGCCTACCGTTCACCCCACTTCAATCGTGCCCAGGATCGCAAGACCGGCTATCGCACGCGCTCGGTCCTGACGGTGCCCTTCCGCGGGCGCGACGGCGAGGTCGCGGGCGCCATCCAGGCGATCAACCACGTGCGGCGCGGTTACTTCGACGAGCATGAGCAGGTCGTTCTGGAACAACTCGGGGATTACGCCGCACTGGCCATCGAGAACGCCCGCTACGTCGAGGCCCTGAAGGAGAAGCGGCGCATGGAGGAGGATCTCCTGGCTGCGCGCCGCATCCAGCACAACATGCTGCCGCGTGAGATCCCCACCGCCCCCGGAGTCGAGCTCGCCGCCGTCTACGTTCCATGCTTCGAGGTCGGCGGCGATTCGTACGACGCGCTCGCTCTCGACAACGGGTCGATCGGCTTCTCCGTGGGTGACATCTGCGGCAAGGGGCTCACCGCCGCCATGATGATGGCCAACCTGCAATCGCTGCTGCGCGCCGAGGCGCGGCGCGGCTCGCCACCCCACGAAACGATGGCGACGATGAGCGGTGTCTTCCACGAAATCACCGACGTGCACCAGTTCGCCACCTTCTTCTACGGAGTTCTCGATCCCGCAAGCGGCCACTTGCGTTTCAGCTCGGCGGGACACGACCCGATGATCGTGATGCACCCCGATGGATCGCTCGCGGAGATCCCGCTCGGAGGACCTCCGCTCGGCATCCTCCCCACTGCGGAGTTTCCGGATCACCAGGTGCAGCTGACGCCGGGCGACGTTTGCGTGGTCTACAGCGATGGAATCACCGAGCAGCGCAACGCCCACGGCGAAATGTATGAGAGTGAACGACTGGTCGAGACGGTGCGGGCGCTGCGCGGGCACACGGCGCCGGAGCTCGTCGCCAAGATCCGCGAGTCGGTGCAGGAGTTCGCTGGGGGGTGTGCGGCCACCGACGACTTCACGCTCGTCGTGCTGCGCTGGAGTGCCTCGGCTTGACCTCGAACACCTCGATCGGCTCGTCGACCCCCTTCAGCGTGCGTTCTCCGATCGACTCGAGATGATGGTTCGGCAGCGCGTCGCGCACGAGGTCGGCCGTCTTCCGATCCAGCAGAATCTGGTTGTCGGAGCTCAGCCCCTGCAGGCGTGATGCGAGGTTGACCGCGTCCCCGATCACGGTGAACTCGAGCCGCTGGCTGCTGCCGACGTTTCCCGCCACGACCGCTCCGGTCGTGATCCCGATTCCCAAACGGATCTCCGGCAGGTCCGCGCTCGAGCGCTCGCGGTTGTGTGCCGCCAGGCGCTCGTGCATCGTGATGGCTGCGGTGACGGCGCGACGGGCGTCGTCGTCGTGCTCGATCGGCGCACCGAAGACGGCCAGGATGGCGTCGCCGAGGAACTTGTTCACGGCACCACCCGTCTCGAAGATGACGTCCACCATTTCCGCCAGGAAATCGTTCAGCTCCTGAACGAGCTGCTGAGGCTGCATCGATCGTGTCCACGCCGTGAAGCCGCGGATGTCGAGGAAGAGAACCGTGGCGGGCTTCAAGGTGCCACCCAGCTCGATCCGCCCGGCGTTCTCGAGGATCCCCTCCATGAGATCGGGTGAGACGTAGGCGTCGAACGTGCGGCGCAGGATCTGCCGCTCCCTCTCCTGCCCGACGTAGGCGGTCACCGCGGCCGTCGCAACCCCGAGCGCGAACACCAGCGCGGGCGGCACGAGGTCCACCATGATCGCCGCCCTGGAGAAGAGCTGCTGCGCCGCCAGCGCCCCGGCGAGGAGCACCGCGAGGTTCAGCAGGACCCACGTCGTCGAACGCAGGCTCGGGCCGATGCCGGCACTGAGCAGAAGCAGGAGCGACGCGACGAGCAGCCCCGCCCACGCGGGGGAGCGGCGTACACCACGCTCGAGCAGGAGATTGTTCACCAGGTTGGCATGGGCGTAGAGGAGCGGTGTCCCTGCACTGAAAGGCGTCACACCGAGGTCGACGCTGTAGCTCGACTTCGCCGTCAGACCGACGAGGACGATCTTGTTGCGGAAGCGCTTCTCCAGCTGCGCTGTGGCATCGGCGCTGTCCGACTGACTGGCGGAGAAGATCAACCCGAGCGCCTGCACGTAGCTCATGCGCTGGCTGGCAAAATGGTCGACCCCGCCGGCGTAGTCGATCTCGAACAGGGCCGCAGGCGGCAGCTGCAGCAGGCGCGCACCCTGTCGATCCACGAGCCACCCGCTTTCGACGTCGACGCGCACGTCTGCGAGTCGCAGCCCGCGACTCTGCAACCAGCAGACGAGTCCGAATGCAGGCACCAGCGCCTCACCGTACTGCAGGAGCAGCGGCGCACGGCGCACGCTGCCATCCGCCTCCAGGTGCTCGAGGAACGTGATGTGTCCCAGCCCGACGCCCGACTGCTGGTAGAGCTCGTACGGGAGATCGAGATCGTTGCCACCGTAGACACCGGGCAGGATGCCGGGCGTGGTGAGCGTGTCGGGGAGTGGGGCGGTACCAGCCGGAACACCGGTGGTGGCGGCGGCTGGCTCGAGGGCGGAGCGGAAGTGGGTGGCGAGGACGACGTGCCCCGCGTTGCGCGCCATCAAATTGGCGAGAAGCTGATCGTGCATCGTTTCGGCAGCGGGGGTGGAAAAGAGGAAGTCGAAGGCAACCGCGAGTGCACCGGCATTCATCACTCCGTTGAGGAGGACGGCATGCTGTGTGCGGGGAAGCGGGAAGAGGCCGCCGTACTCCTCGATGGTCTGGTCGTCGATCTCGATGATGAGGAGATCCGGGTGGATCGGTCCGTGATCACGCTGCCGGTAACGCAGGTCTTCCGTTTTCAGCTCGACGATCTCCAGGAAGCGCAGTCGCCCCAGGAAAGTGGCGATGAGAGGCATGAGCAACGCGAGGAGGAGGGCGCGGCCCCAACGCGCGGAGCGCGAGCGGCCGAGCCACGACGAGCCGAGCTGCTTCAAGGAGGTCACGCTCTATGGGTTCTTTGGCACGGACATCCAGAACAAGCGATCCGCCACGACGTCCGGATCCACCTTCGAGGCTTTGGCGCCGCCGGGTCGCGTGCTCACCTTCTGGCTTTCCGATGCACTCTTCTCGGCCGCGGCTGGCGTCGCTTGCGCCGTCTGCACGCCCTGCTCGGCACCGGCCTGCGTTGCCTGCTGTGCTTTTGCGGCTGCCGGAATCTCCGCCATGGCACGCGCCAGGAGCTCCTCGATCTCCGCAGCCTGGAGGTCGCTCGCATCGGCCGCGCGGCTGTTGCTGCTGGGGGGCTGCGTCGACAAGCCGAGGAGGTAGTACGCCTGGTGCGGATCGCCGATGAGCTCGAGCCCGCGGCGCACGCGTGCCGCGCTCGCCTGCTCCTCTCCGATGGCATGCAAGAGGATCCCCAGGTTGAGGTGGATTCCACCCTCCTGCGGCTCGGTGTGGATGGCGCGCTCGTAGAGCTTCCTGGCGCGTTCCGTCTCCCCCTGCACGAAGTAGACATTGGCGGAGTTGTTGAGCGCCGCGGGGTTCTCCGGATGCTCGGCGAGGATCAAGCTGAAGTAGCGCAGCGCGTCGTCGAGGTGCCCATCCTTGGCATAGGTGATTCCGAGCTCGTTGCGCAGGCGTGCCTTCTCTGCATCGGCACTCGCGGTCGCCATCGTCAAGGCGCAAAGCGCGAGGGCCAGGATCGCCACCTGGATCGGTTTCTGGAGCGCATGCATGATCGACACCTCCGGCTTCACGGCTCTTTCCAATACAGAACCTCGACGATGTTCTCCGCCTCGATCCGCTCACCGCGGCTGCCGCCGGCGAGCGTTGGAACGGTGCGTTTCGGCTCGGCTGCGGCGTCGACGCCTGGTTGTCGCACGCCGGCAGCCGTTTTGTCCACACCCGCGAGGCTGTCCGCTGCGGTTGTACGCAGTGAGTCTGCCAGCTGCTCCTTCGGGATGCTCCCCATCGCCTCGTGCAGGAGCCGCTCGATCGTCTGCAGGCTGAGCTGCTCGAGGGCGACCGCCTCTCCGGCACGCGACGTCGGCTGCGTGTCGCTGGCCCGGATCCCCAGCAGGTCCATGGCGCCGTCGACCCCCTGTGCGCCGCTCACCGCAGCGGCAAGCTCCGCCTGGCCGGCATCCCCGTCGCCGACGACGTGCAGCGCCAGCCCACGGTTCAGCGCGATGCCCGGATCGTTCGGATCGAGGCTGCGCGCGGTGGAGTAGCTGGCCAAGGCACCCTGCGAATCGCCCAGAGCGAGCTGCACGTCCCCGAAGTTGTTCCACGTCGCGGCGCTTCGCTGGCTCTCCGGAATGGCATCCAGCTCCTCTCTGGCGCGCGGGTAGTCCTGATTGATGTAGTAGACGCGCGCGAGCTGGAGGCGCTCGACGGTGTCGTCGCTCGTGCCCAGCTTCGCCAGATAGGTGTTCTGCATCCAGGAGTCCCGCATCTCCCGAAGCGCCAGGAGATCCTCGCCGACGTAGTCCACGACCGTCGTCGCCATGACGTTGGGGCCGCGCGACTCCTCCGGAATGCGTGCAGCCGAGACGGAGGCCTCGTAGCGCTGGCGCGCGCCCATCACATCCACGATCGCGTAGCGATCGGTGCTCTCCCACTCGTGGACCAACGCCGCGCCGCGCTCCCACGCCACGTGGAACGGTTGTCCGAGGCTCGTCGTTTCGACCGGAATCCACAGCGACCCGTGGCGTTCAACCAGAAGCGCCGGATCCACACCGAGGACCTCGCGGTCGCGCGCGTGGATGCCGGTGTCGAACATCACGAAGATGTGTCCCGGCACGTCGACGAAGGCGCTGGCGACGCCGACGTTGCTCAGCATCGAGGCGTACAGCACGCTGCTGTCGTCGCAATCACCGGTACGGCTCACCAGCAGCTCGGCCGGATACTGGATGTTGTCGACCGCGAACGACTTCCCCTGCACGTCGGCGTACGGGTTCAACGGGTCGGGCGTGTAGGTGAGGCCGCACGCCGACATGCCATCGAACAATCGCACTGCGAGCGCGGTGGAGCGGTTGAGGAAGCCGGTCTCCTGGTTCGCGGTCGCGCGCACGATGTCGCGCGTGAACGCATCCACCATCGGGTGCGTGGGGGTGACGAACGCCGCGGCAGCCGCCACGCCGCCCGACCAGTTCAACGTACCGGTGCCGTAGAGAAAGGTCTGCACCTCGCGCTTCTCGGTGCGGCGCCGTCCCGCGCTCTGATACGTGACCTCCACGTTGAACGTGATGGGGCGCGTCTCGATCTGCTCCACGATGCTCGGCGGGAAAACGAGCGGCAGCTCGACCTCCTGCGTGACACCGGGGCGCAGGAAGACGGTGCGCACCGAGGGCTCATCCAGCAGCTCGCTCTGCTCGATTCGTATCTGCGCCTGCACGGGATTCTCGTCGAGATTGGTGACGACGAGCTGCCCCGGTTCGTGCGTGGCGTAGCTCTTGTAGAAGCTGGCGAAGAGCGGCTCCATCTGCAGGTCGTTGATCTCCACGAGCTGCGGCGCCAGCGTGAAGTCGAACGTGGCGCCGAACGTGTGCGTGCCGTCGAGCGTCGAGTGGTCCTGATAGGCGTACTCCACCTGCGCCGGGCCCCAGCGCGCGGCGAATCCCGCCGCGAAGCGCCCATTGTCGAGCCCCTGCAGGTCCTTGCTCCAGCCGGCGCGCAAGCTCAAGTACTTCACCACCAACACCTCGGCGCCCAGGTGGAAGTCGCGTCCCAGATCGCTGGTGAGGAGAACGGATCGATGCGGGCGGCCCGCAACGCCGATCACGAACATGCCGTCGAAGGGGCGGCTCTGATCCCCATCCTCGAAGTCGAGCGTGCTGCCGCCGATGTCGCGCCACATGGCGCCGAGGCTGAGCTGACGCAGCGGCTGGAAGAGAACACCCAGGTCGAAGCCCACACCCGAGCCGCGGCCCTGGTCCACGCCTTCGTGCGCCTGCGTGTACTGGCGGTACTTGATCGACGTTCCGACCGAGAGCTGCGACAGCGGATGCCAACCCACGCCGAAGTTGAGGCGGTTGATGCTGTCGTCGATCGTGCCATCGTTGAAGCCGCTGTTGTACCACTCGAGTCCCAAGCCGAAGCGCATTCCGGTCGGGCTCACGAGCGTCACGACGTTGTCGCGGATTCCGAGCCCGTGCAGATCGGAGGTCGTGACACGCACGCTGGAGACACGCAGACGGCCGAGCCCGGCGGGATTCCAGTAGAGCGCGTCGGCGCCCTCCGCGATCGCCGTGAAGGCGCCCCCCAACGCCAAGGGACGCGGCCCCACCGGGATCTGCTCCTCACCCGAAGCCGCACGAGCCGCACCCGGCGCGAGCGCCCACGCCGCAACGAGAGCGGCGGTGGTCGATCTCTTCCTGCCGATGCGCCACATGCTTGCGCCCCGTCGTGCTTCAGTCGTGTCCAACCGTGACGACCTTCGTCACCCGTTCGCCGCCCGCTTCGACCGTGATGATGTAGAGGGCGCTCGCCACGACCTGCCCATCCTGGTCGCGGCCGTCCCAATAGACCACCTGTTGACCGGCGCCCATCGAGGCGCCCTCCACGAGAACGCGGCGCGGGCGGCCGGCACGGTTGTACACCATCGCGGTCACGCTCGCCGGTTGGCCGAGAACGAAGCCGACGGAAACACGCTCGACGCTCCCCGTGCGCGGCTTGAAGTGCCGCGGCTCCGCCTGCAGCTGCGAGATCACGGCCGCGTTGGAAGGTGCCGTGGATGCGGTGCGCAACGAGTAGCGTCCCAAGCGATCGACGGCGACGGAGTAGAAGATGCCGTCGGCTCGATTCTCGCGCGTCCCACCCAGCGGCACCCAGGAGCCATCCACCTCGCGATGGATCGACAGATTGCCGGCGTCCTCGACGCCTGCCGGCAACGCGAGCTGCAGCGTGCCCACCTTGCGCAACTCAAGATCCGCGGGGCCCACCGCGAACGCGTATCCCCCGGCGCCGCCGGCGTCGCTCTGGCGTTCGATCGTCAGCGTGCGCTCGCCGTCGAAAGCGAAAGGCGGCACGGCAATCACCGCGTCGCCCGCAGCCGAGTAGACCGTGGCGCCCTCGTTGCCGCGCACCATGACGGGGCTGGTGACGTCGGCGAACGGGGCTGTGTTGTCGACGAGAACGTCGATGCGCTGCACGCCCTGCACGCCCGCGGTGTCGAGCACGAGCACCTCGAGCACGTACCAGTCGTCCGGGAGCGTCGTCGTGTCCCAGGTGGTGATCGTCGCGTCGACGACGGCGCTCGTGGTCGACGGCTGCACGATCACGGGTGCAGCGTTGGGGTCGTCGCGGCGCCGCACTCTCACGCTCGAGGAGGCGAAGCGCCCATCTTCGAGATCGTCGGTGGTTCCGGTAATCGTTACGACGCCGCGCACCGCTTCCCCTTCGGTCGGCGACGTGACGCGCGGGTTCGGAGGCGAGGTATCGATTTCGAAAGCCGCGAGGGCGGGTGTTCCGTCCGCGATCAAGCCGTTGTCGACGGCGCGAACCTGCAGCACGTGCAGGCCGTCGGCGAGGCCGAGCGCCGCGGGCAGGAAGCTGAGGCTCGGCCCGGGGAGAGGCGTTTGCCAGGCGCCATCGTCGATGCGCAGCTCGAACTTCAGGAGCTCTTCTGGGCTGTCGGCATCGGCGCCCGACACGACCACGACGACCGGGCTCGTGGTCGAGGTGACGACAGCAGGCGGCGGTTCGAGGATCGCCGTTTCGGGTGCCTCGAAACGGTGCGCTGCAGCACCGTCGCCGTTGGTTCCGATCCACACCTCGTCGCCGTCGGTGGCGAGGCTCAGAATCTCCTCCTCCGGCACTCCGTCGCGTACACCCATGCGTCCAGCGCGGTCGAGCGCGCTGTTCACCCGGTACAAGCCCGACAACGTTGCCACGAGGACGCTGCCGCTGCCGCCGTCGGCGATGTCGCGGACGTCGTCGGGGAAGCCGCCTTCGATCGTGCTCTCGGCCGAGAGCCGCGTCGCTTCCGCGAGCGAAGCGGCGTCGACCGATACGACCAGCATGCCGGCATCGGTCCCGGCGTAGAGCCGGTCTGCCCGGACGTGCAGAGCGTTGAAGCGAGTCGGAAGCGGCGCTCCGAGACCCGACAAGGGCCAGGTGGTCCACTCCTCCGAGGCCAGGTCGAACCTGCCGATCCCCTGCGCAGAGGCGACGAAGAGGAAGCCGCTCCCGGCGGCTGCGGCTTCGAGTGCGCCCGCCGGAACGCCGGCTGCGGCGTCGAAGCGCGTCTCGCCGAATGGCATCGTCGAAGTGTCGAGGCGCCAAGCGCCATCACGCGCCGCGAGCCAGAGGAAGTTGTTCTCGTCACGCACGATGTCGGAAACCTGCCAACGATCGGCGTTGCTCCCGAGCGTCACCCAATCCGCGTCGTCCGCAGCGGCGTCGTGGTACTGCACGCCGGCCGCAACGCCGCCGGCCGAGTTGCTCGCGACCCAGAGACGCCCATCCTCGTCCACGTGCAGCGCATCGACCCTCGGGCCCACGAGCCCGGGCGGTGCGCCGAGGAGACCGTTCGACCACACACTCCACTCGTCGTCGGCCCGCAGCCGGCTCAGACCCCACAAGGCGCCGAACCACACGACATCGCGCGCGCTGTCGAGCGCGATCTGGCGGACGGTGTTGCAGTTCGCCGTCGAGGAGACACACTGGCCGCCGCTCAGGCCGCCCGTCTCGGTGCGATAGCTCGTCCACGGGAACCCCGCCTGCACCGAGACACCGAGGTCGTTGGCGAACCACATCTCACGCGCACCCACCGGAGCACCGGCCGTTCCGACGAAGGGGGAGGACTCCACGATGGCATAGAGGATGTCGCCGTTCAGTCCCGCCTCGGCGCCCAGCACCGTGCGCGACCACACGCCCGGATCGTTCGGATCACCCCCCATGTCGAAGCGATAGGCGTCCTTGCGCGCGAACCAGATGCGGCCGAGCGCATCGCGATGGATGTCCTGGATCGCGTGCTCTCGTTTGCCGTCGGCGAAGACCTCGGTGCTGAATTGACCCGACTGCGAGTAGACGTACGCCTTGCCGGCGGCGCTTCCCACCACCACGTCCTCGTTGTCGAGCGCATGCACGGCGCTCACACGCGCCTCGAAGCCGAAGACGTCGGGGAGCAGGATGAGCGACGCCGTCGTGCCGTTGAAGAACGCAAACCCGCGCCCGAGCCCAACCCAGACCCTGCCGAAGGGGGTGCGCTCGATGTCGAGGACCAAGGCCTCCTCGCCCAGCCCCGGCATGCTCCACTCCTCCGGCACCCCGCCCGCAAGGCTCGGGTCCCAGCGCCGCAACCAGCTCGATTGGCCGATCCACATCTCGCCGTTGGGACCGGCGTCGAGGTCGACGATCTCTTCTGCAGGGAGGAGGACGGGGGTGTCGAGCGGCGTGCCGTCGACGGCGAACCACTGGAGCCGACCGTTCGGGCCACCCGCCCACACGACGCCCCTGCTGTCGACGGCGAGAACGTTGAAGACGTCGAGCGAGATCGTTTCCCAGCGCGCGGGAGCTTGTCGGCGGTCGATGCGGGCAACGCCACCGCTTGTCGCGGCCCAGATGGCGCCATCGGGGGCCTGGACGAGGTCCATGGCGACCTCGCCGGGAAGGCCGTCCGCCTCGGTGTAGGAGAGCCAGCGCGTGGCTCCCACCCAGGCGGGGAGCGCGACCAGAAGCGTGACGAACAAACCCAAGCGCATCGCGATCACGTCGCGAACTCCGTTCCGAGGACGCTCACTTGTGTGGTTTCTTTGACTTTTGCCGAGAAGACTCCCGGGGCCCGCCGGGCAGGTTCAGCGTCATCCGTCGCAGGCGATGGCTGAAATCTACCATAGGGGGCTCGGACCCGGCAACGAACCCCCCCCGCGGCGCTGTCGCTAGCTCTCGGCAGGCGAGACCGCGACCCGGGCACGCGATCCGCGTCTCGGAGCGTCTGTTACAATCGCGCCGGCGTCCAAAGACGTTGGTTCAGTGCGCCGGCGACGCGGTGCGTTCGCTCTGCATCGGAACGAGGAGATTCGTGAGCGGAGAAACCGATCGACTCGCCTGCAGCGACGTGCTGGCAGGGTGTCAGGCGTTCTCACGTCTACCGCTCAGCGTCCGCGACCTGCTCTCCGCCTTCATGGTCCGGCAGTCGTTCCAGACTGGCGAAGTGCTGATGCGACAAGGGGAGCAGGGCACCAACCTGATGGTCATCGGTCGCGGCTCGGCCCAGGTGACCTTGCGGCTCCCGGACGGCAGCGAGCGCCCGCTCGAGATCGTTTCGCGCGGTGACATCGTGGGCGAAATGGCCCTCCTCACGCGCGACCCACGCACCGCCGACGTCGTCGCGCTCGAGGCGGGTGAGGCGTTCGTCCTCTCCGCCGATGTCTTCGAAGTCCTGACCTCCCGACACCCCGATATCAGCGTCGTGCTCACCGACCTGCTCACCGAGAGGTTTGGCCGCCAGCAGATCGATGCGCTCGGCCAGAAGGTCCTGCACGGCTACCGCGTCGAGGAGTGCATCGGTCGCGGCGGCATGGGCACGGTGTACCGAGCCGTGCACGAGGAGAGCGGTGAACGGGTGGCGCTCAAGATGATGCACCACCGACTGGTGTACGACCCGGATGCGTTGGCGCGTTTCCAGCGCGAAGCGGACATTGCGGAGTCGTTGGCGCACAAGAACATCGTGCGCGTGTACGGGCGCTTCTCCGACTACAAGACCTACTTCATGGTGATGGAGTTCTGCGACGGCCCCACGCTCGGGCGCGTCATTCGCGAATGGGGTGGTCTGCAGGAGGATGCCGTCCGCGCTGTCATCGGTCAGTTGGCGCAGGCGCTCACGTATCTACACGAGCGCGACCTCGCGCACCGCGATCTCAAGCCGAGCAACGTGCTCCTCACGCACGCGGGTCGCGTCAAGCTCGCCGATTTCGGCCTGGCGCGGCCGGTGTATGCGCGCAAGCTGACGCTACGTGGTGTTGCAGTGGGTACGCCGGCGTACATGGCACCGGAACAGATCGCCGGCCGCAACGTCGACAGCAGCGTCGACATCTACGCGCTCGGCTGCCTCGCCTACGAACTTCTGACCGGAGCACCGATGTTCGACGAAGAGGAGCTCACCGCGCTCATCTACAAGAAGATGAAGTGGGAGCTGCCGCCGCGCGCGGAGATTCTCGAGGATCTGAGCGAAGAGCTCTACGACGTGCTGCGGATGAGCCTGAGCAGCCGGCCGCAAGAGCGACGCATCCGGCTGGCGGAGATCGCAGGCTGGGCGCAACCGCTCGACACGGATCTCGGTGGCCCCGGCATCGAGGGATCGGAGGGCTCGACCCAGAGCCTGCAGCCTCCAGACCACTGGCCCGACGGCGTCACTTGAGAAGAACGAGCTTCTGCGTCGCGCCCGACGCCTTGCCGTTGACGCGCAGCTGCGCGTAGTAGATGCCGCTCCCGAGTCGACGCCCGGCGTGATCCAGCCCGCGCCACTCCACCTGGTACACCCCGATGTCGAGATACACGCTCCCCAGGAGCTCCACCACGCGCCGGCCGCGCACGTCGTAGACAACGAGCTCTGCACGGCCGGGAGCGCCCAGATCGAAGCGCATGACCGCCGAGGGGTTGAACGGGTTCGGCACCGGAGCGTGCAGCTGCGTCGCCGTGGGAGGCACGGCCACCTCGACGTCGGTCAACGTCTGACCGCAGGGCGGCCCCGCGACGCCGACGATCTTGTTGCAGCGAAGCGGCAGCGACATGACCGGAGACGCGTCCGGGTAGGAGTAGTTGAACGCCAGCGGCTGGCAGTATCCCGGGCTCCCCTGCACGACGTCGGTCGTGTCGACGGCTCCGGTGGTGAGGATGGAAGGCTCCTCGTCGTCAAAGAAGTCGTTGAACAGGAGACCACACGAGAACTGGATCGAACCGGGCTCGACCGCCCAGAGCGGCGGCCCGAAGCGGCTGTTGGTGACCATGGAGTACTCGATCGCGGTCGTGCCTCCGGTCGTGTACACGATCCCGGTTTCACCCTGCGTCGTGTTGTTGTCCATGACGCATTGATCGATTTGTACGCTACCGCCTTGCGCGAACAGGACGGCACCCGCGATTCCCGATTTGTTGCCCACGAACAGACAGCTGCGGAACGTGGGGTCTCCGTCTGCGACCCACACGGCACCGCCCGACTGGTTGGCGAA
This sequence comes from Candidatus Latescibacterota bacterium, assembly GCA_020349025.1. GTDB lineage: Bacteria > Krumholzibacteriota > Krumholzibacteriia. Next base: position 1,496,912 of record CP070763.1, read on the forward strand.
GTTGTTGAAGAACTGGCAACCCTCGAAGATGGGGCTGCCACCCGAAATGGCCACCGCGCCACCGTTGTTGTTGGCGATGTTGAACTCGAAGCGCACGTTCTTGAACGCCGGGCTGGCGCTGACGACGCGCAGCGCGCCCCCCGATGCGGGCGTTTGCGCAAACGGCCCGTCGGCTGCGGCGTAGCCACCGCGCAGGCTGACCCGAGAAACCTCGGTCTGGGCCCCGACGCCGATCGCCTGGATCGGTGTCGTGCCGCCCGGTCCCGCGATGATCACGTCGACGGGGAGTGAGCCGATCCCGATGATCGACACCTGATCCTTGAGATTCAGCTGCTCCTTGTAGGTCCCCGGCGCCACCAGAATCCGCACACCGGGAGTGGCGGCCGCAATGGCATCCTTGATCTTCGTGAAGTCGCCGGCGCCCGACGGATCGACGAGCAACGTCGGTGAGTTCGGTGCCGAGTTGGAGGCCCCGGGTGTCTGCGGACCGTAGAAGAGCGTGACGTCGCCGCCGCACTCGATCCAGTTCGTCCCGACGTCGCCGAGGTAGAGCGCGTCTCCATCCAGGATGCGGACGAGCGTGTCGTTCACGGGATCGGGACCGGGGGGTTGCGGGTCCCCCTCTCCCGGCCCCCAACCGAGGTGGTCGACGAGCTCGAGCAAGCCGGTCTCGGTGATCTTGTAGAGGTAGAGCTGGTCGATCAGCAGGTCTTGCCCGAACGGGTCCACGCTTTGCGCGTCGAGAACGAACCAGCCGCCGGGACGCAGGTCCAGCTCGGAGTCGAGCGTGTCGACGAAGCTGACGCCGTCGCTGATGGCGAAACGTTGCAGCGCGATCGTGCCGCCGGTGGGGTTGAAGAACTCGATGTAGTCCTCGCCCGACGTGCCGACGTAGTGCACCTCGTTGAACACGAGCGAGCTCCCGAGGTTGGGCGGAGCGACCGCGTTCTGCTGGTTCGGCGTCGGCTGACTGGTGTTGAAGGCTTCTTCATCGGGCGTCGTGGCGTCGGTGCCTTCGACGCGGCTGATGGTGAAGCCGGCCGGTGCCGTGGGTGCAGCGCCTTCGGAGCCGTACGCCACGTCGTCGATGATGAAGCTGGTGCCGTCGGGTGGCAGAAGCTCCAACAGCCCGCCCGCGTCGGGGAGGTCGATCAGGGCGAGCGTGTGCACGAAGAGACCGTTGGCGGGGATCGTCCCCGCCAGAGGCTCCGACGCGGAGCCGTTGCTCAGCAACCAGCCGGTGAGGTCGATTGGATCGCTCGAGAGGTTGAAGAGCTCGATGAGCTCGCCCACGAGGATCTTCGAGACCTTCGAAACGCCGCCCGCGGGTGCAAACTCGTTGATGACGACGTTCGGGTAGGCTGCCGCGGCTCCGCTCTCCAGCTCGTCGACGACCACCTCCATCCCCAGATCGGATCCCACCACCTGGATCTTGTAGAAGTAGGAGGTGTAGTTCTCCACGCTCGAGTCGACGAAAGTCTGTGGTTGTCCCGCCAGCACGCTGCCGACGACGGGCGAGTTGCCAGCGGCCAGGTCGCACGACTCCAGCGCACGCAGGATGTCGAAGCGCACGAGGTTCGACGGCGCCGCATAGTCGGACCAATCGAGCCGGATGGCGCCACCCGAGTCGTTCGGGTTGTCCAGGACGCTCAGGGAGATCGAAGGCGTCGTGCACGCACGACCGGCCAAGCCATAGAGGCTGCGGCTGTTCAAGATCGTGTGGGTTGGTACCGAGGCGTCCGTCAAGCTGATCTGGATCGCCAAGCCATCGCTCGCACGCAAAGCCCAAAGCTCGTTCCCCAAGAAGAAGGCATCTTCGAACTGGAAGAAGTGAGGCGGGGTCGTGCCGATCCGTGTCGCCTCCAGCGTGCGCGGTTCGATGCGCCACAGCCGCATCCCCTGGAAAGGCGGCAGGTTCTCCAGCCCCCACAGCTCACCGCTCGGCGAGAAAGCCAGGATGTCGATCTCGTCGCCGGTCGATGCGAACTGGATGGGGCCGAGGTCGCGGATGCTGCCGTTGCGTGCGTTGAGGACGCCGAGTCGATCGGTGCTGGCCATCCCGTGAGCGACGAAGAGCGAGGACTCGAGAGGCCGCGCCGCGATTCCCGACACACGCTCGGCCAACACCCGGACGGTCGAGAGCACCTCGACGCTCGCTGGGTCGAGTGTTGCGATGCGAGCATTGCTGCCGCGATCCAGGAGTGCAAAAAGCTCGCTCGCGCCCGGAGCGCTCGTCAGTTGGGCCGTGGAGAAGCCGCCGAGCTCGATCAGGTCGCCAGCGCTTTGCGTCGCCCCGTTCAGGACGTTGACATCGAAGAGGCGATCCACCCGGATGTCCTGGTCATCGCCGCCGCCGTCATCCTCGCCACCCTCTTCGCCGCCAGTGTCACCATCTTCGTCGCCCGAACGTGCTTTGCTGAGGCTGAGGGCGTTGAAGTCCTGTGCCGAGAGCGTCTCGACGGCGGCGAAGAGGAGGAGAAACGCAACAATACATGCAACGAGAAACCGAACTGCGTCGCTGATGCCGGCGTTGGTCATGATGCGGCACCCCCCTGGGTGGTGATCTGCTGCGCGGACGTGTCAGACCACGCCTTGGGTCGTGTCGGTGGAATCCCCGCGGGAGCCCGCCACGGAACGATGGGGAACAGGGAGATTATGCCTTGGCAAGGGCCGTTTGGGAACCCCGTGGGATCCGCTGCGCACCCGGCGCATGCCCTCTGCGTTGGGGCAAAGAACCCGCACGTCCTCTCCGTCGTGGTGTCGATTCCTCCCCGATGCCTGAACGCACCGAATCGGCCCACACGATCCGCTGTTCCCCGCATGCTCGCGTCGTTCCCCGACGTTTCCCAAACGGGAGATGCACCCCTCGTGTTCATCTCACGTCGCCCATCACGCTGTGTTGGAACGCTTTCCGCATGCAAGCGAGGGGAGCCTGGCCGCAAGGAGGTCGGGCGCGGCTGCAGTCGGCGATTGTCCCCTCCACGTACGGAGCGAGTCGATGGAGCGCAAGCTCGGCGTCGGTGTGATCGGTGCGGGGCGCATCGGGATGCTGCATGCGCAGAACCTCTCGCGCCACGTTCCCGGCTGCCGCGTCGTGGCGATCGCCGATCGCCGCGTTGCGTGTGCGCGGGCAGCGGCGTCGGCAAGCGGCGGCGGCGACGCGGTGGCCGATCCGAACGCGCTCCTCGCGCGCGACGACATCCACGCGGTCGTCATTTGCTCATCAACCGACACGCACACGGAGATCATCCGCCAGGCCGCGAACGCCGGGAAGCACATCTTCTGTGAGAAGCCGATCGACCACGACTTGGGACGCATTCGCGATGCCCTCGAATCCGTGCAGCGCGCCGGTGTCCTCTTCCAGGTGGGGTTCAATCGCCGCTTCGATCCCGACTTCAAGTCGCTCGCCGTTCGCGTGCGCGAGGGTGACGTGGGGGAGCCGCACCTGCTGCGCATCTCGAGCCGCGATCCGGAGCCGCCTCCCATCGATTACATCAAGGTCTCGGGCGGGCTCTTCATGGACATGAGCATCCACGACCTCGACATGGCGCACTTCCTGGTGGCGGAGCCGATCGTGGAGGTGTTCGCAGCCGGCAGCGCTCACGATCCCGCCATTGGTGGCGCTGGCGATGTCGATACGGCGGTCGTCGTCCTGCGCTATGCGAGCGGCGCGCTCTGTACCATCGACAACTCCCGGCGAGCGGTCTACGGCTACGACCAGCGGATCGAAGTGTTCGGGTCGAGGGGCTGTCTGAGCGTTCCAAACCGCACGCCGACAGGGGTCGACCATTGGGACGAACGCGGCCAGCATCGCGAGCGCCCGCAGCACTTCTTCATGCAGCGCTACCGTGAGTCGTACGTCGCGGAGATGCAAGCGTTCGTCGAGTGCGTGCGCCTCGGGCGCGAGCCGGCGGTGTCGGGCCAGGAGGGCCTGCACGCGGTCCAGCTTGCGCACGCGGCACGAGATTCCTGCGCGCAGAATCGCCCCGTACGCATTGCGACAGCCGCAGCGCACGACGACGCCGCATGACGCGCCCGCAAGGCGAAAGGGAATGGATGGACGCCGAACATCTCCTGCAGCGTCACAACCTGATCACGGAGCATCGCTCTGGCTTCGGGCCCGGCTACACCGCGATCACGCGCGAGGAGCAGGAGAACGCTCCGGGGATCGACTTCGGCATCCACGTTCTCGGTGGTGCCGATCGCATCGATCAGACGCAGGCGAAGGAGCAGATCTGGGTGCTGTTGGAGGGACGCGCCCGAGTGGCCACGAACCGCCACGAGATCGAAGTGGCGCGCAAGTCCCTGTTCGACGAGGCTCCCACCGCCATTCATCTCGGTCCCGACACGCGCCTGCGGATCTGCGCACAGAGCCAACGGGTCGAGTGGGCGGTGGTCTCGGTCCGGAACGACCGACGCTTCGCACCACGCATCTTCTGGCCGAGCGACGTGGAGCCGGAGTATCGCGGACTCGGCCTGGCGCAGGGGACCTGTTTGCGCAACGTGCGCCTCATCTTCGATCGCAGCAATCGCCCCGACTCCAACCTCGTGATCGGCGAGGTCGTGAACTACCCCGGGCGCTGGTCGAGCTATCCGCCGCATCACCATGCACAGCCGGAGCTCTACCACTACCGTTTCAGTGCGCCCCAGGGGTACGGGCACGGCGAGGTTGGTGATCGCGTCTACAAAGTGATGCAGCACGACACGCTGCTGATTCCTGGCATGCACGATCACGCGCAGGTCGCAGCACCCGGATACGCGATGTACTACCTGTGGATCGTGCGGCATCTGGAGAGCGATCCGTACGATGGTTTCGAGTTCACGGCGGAACATGAGTGGGTTCTCGACCGCGACGCTCCAATCTGGGAGCCGAACGACGTGCCGTATGCGAAGCGTCGAGCGCACGCCCGTGGCGCTGGCGAGGATCAGGCTCCGCGGCGCCGATGGAGCGTCGATCCGGAGCAGGGAGGCGCTGCATGATGAAGACGCAGCGCATGTCGATGGCGGCTGCAATCGTCCGCTTCCTCATACAGCAGTACGTCGAGCGCGACGGCGTCGAGCACCGGCTCATCCAGGGCGTCGCCGGCATCTTCGGGCACGGCAACGTGGCCGGGCTCGGGCAGGCGCTCGAGGAGCATGGCGGAGCGGAGCTGCCCTTCCATCAGCCGAAGACGGAGCAGGGCATGGTCCACACCGCCATCGCCTTCGCGAAGGCGCGCAGGCGGCTCGGGACGCTCGCCTGCACGACGTCGGTCGGGCCGGGCGCGACGAACATGGTGACGGGTGCTGCCACGGCGACGGTGAACCGGCTTCCCGTTCTTCTGCTCCCGGGTGACGTGTTCGCAAACCGTCTGCCGGCGCCGGTTCTGCAACAGCTCGAGTACCCACACAGCATGGATGTGAGCGTCAACGACTGCTTTCGACCTGTCTCGCGCTACTGGGATCGCATGCAGCGACCGGAGCAGATCCTGCAAGCGCTGCCGGAGGCGATGCGCGTCCTCGCGTCTCCGGTGGAAACGGGCGCGGTCACGCTCTGTCTGCCCGAGGACGTGCAGGCGGAGGCCTGGGACTACCCCGAGAACTTCTTCGAGCGCAAGGTTTACCGCATCTCGCGCCCGGTGTGCGACCGGCAGGCGCTGCGTGCAGCCGCCGAGCGCATCCGTCATGCCCGCCGGCCGCTGATCGTTGCGGGTGGAGGCGTACACTACTCCGACGCCAGCGCCGCACTGGCGCGCCTGGTGGAGCAGACGCGGATGCCTCTGGGCGTGACACAGGCGGGCAAGGGAGCGCTCCCCGATTCGCACCCCGCGTGCCTCGGTGCCATCGGTTCCACCGGAACGTCGGCGGCGAATCGCATCGCGCGGGACGCCGATCTGGTGCTGCTGGTCGGAACGAGGCTCTCCGATTTCACGACGGCGTCGAAGACACTTTTCCAGAACGACGCCGTGAAGTTCGTCAGCATCCAGATCAATCCGTTCGATGCCCACAAGCACGGGGCCCTGCCACTCACCGGCGATGCCCGTGCGATCCTGGAAGATCTCAGCGTTGCGCTGCAGGGCTTTGCCGTCGGCACCGAGTACGTGGCGGAGAGCGCCATGGCGCGTGGGGAATGGGTTCGCCAGCACCACGACATCGTCAACCCCAACGGTGCCGCTCCACGCAAGCTGAGGCAGAGCGAAGTCATCCGCATCCTCAACCAGAACGTCGCCGACAACGCCACGGTCGTGCACGCGGCGGGAGGTCTCCCAGGGGATCTGCACAAGCTCTGGATGTCGCAGAGCACGGACGACTACCACTCGGAGTACGGCTACTCCTGCATGGGGTACGAGATCGCGGGCGCTCTCGGTGTAAAGCGGGCGCGTCCCGAACGCGAGGTCTACGCGTTGGTGGGTGACGGAAGCTACTTGATGCTCCACACGGAGCTCGTGACGGCACTGCAGGAGGAGTGCAAGATCACGATCGTGCTGCTCGACAACGGTGGTTATCAATGCATCCACGGCCTGCAGAAGGCGTGCGGTGGGCGCAGCTTCGGCAACGAGTTCCGCAGGCGCGACGCGGACTCGACGCGCCTCGAAGGTGAAGTCTTGTCGATCGATTTCGCAGCCAACGCCCGCAGCCTCGGCGCCGTCGCCTGGCGCACGGAGAGCGAGCCGAGCCTGGTGCAAGCGCTCGAAGCGGCACGCGCCGAAAGGCGCAGCGTGCTCCTCCACGTTCCGATCGAGCCAGCACCGGTACCCGGTTTTGCCTGGTGGGACGTGCCGATGGCGGAGGTCTCGACGTTGGAGTCGGTGCAGGAGCAACGGCGCCGCTACGAAGAGGAGCGACGCAAGCGCGGCTTCTACTATTGACGAGCTGGAGTTCCGATTTCAGTCGCAAGGATGCGGTGTGCGAGATGAAGAAGAACGGATGGCAAGTGCGAATCGGCGCCAACCCGATCATCTGGAGCAACGACGACTTCCACGATCTGGGCGGCGACATACCGTTGGAGCGTTGCCTGTCCGAGATGCACGCCGCCGGTTACGCGGGCTCAGAGCTCGGGCACAAGTTTCCACGCGGCGCCGACACGCTGGCACCTCTGCTCGATCGTTACGATCTCGACCTGGTGTCGGGCTGGCACAGCTTCCAGCTTCTCGACGGCCGCTTCGAAGAGGAGCGGGAGCGCTACATGCAGCACATGGAGTTCATGGCGCGCATGCGGTGCCACGTCGTGATCGTCGCGGAGTGCAGCCGCCGCATCTACAACGATCCTCTGAAGTCGCTGCAGTTCGATCGCCGCGAAGGGCTTCTCGAGCCCGCCGACTGGGGGCGGTTGGCCAGCCGCCTGGAAACGCTGGCGCGCGCCACGGCCGAGCGTGGCCTGGAGATGGTCTACCACCATCACATGGGCACGGTGATCCAGAACGCGAGCGAGATCGACGAACTCATGGCGCGCACGAGCTCGCTGCGGCTGCTCGTCGACACCGGGCACTTGCTCTTTGCGGACGCCGATCCGCTACACGTTCTGCGCCGGCATGTGGAGCGCGTGGGGCACGTGCATCTCAAGGACGTGCGGCCCGACACGCTCATGCGAGTCCGCGCCGACCGCCTGAGCTTCTCCGAGGCGGTGCGTGCAGGCGTTTTCACCGTGCCGGGGGATGGAGCGATCGACTTCGAGCCCATCCTCGTTCTCCTGCGCGAGCATGGCTACCGCGGCTGGTTGGTGGTGGAAGCGGAGCAGGACCCACGGCTTTCGCAACCGCTGCACTACGCACGCATGGGGCGCGACTACCTCAGGCGTCTGGCTGGCGTCTGAGCGTTGACAATCGGCTCGCGCCGGAGGAACGCAACGGCCGACGAAATGGTCGCAGGGAAGCGCCACGCTGAAAGGAAGCGCAGATGGTCGTCTCGAACATTCAGCTCACGACTCGACTCGGAACCGATTTCTGGAACGATTCGTGTGATCACAACGAGCTGAGCGATGCCGTGCGCGAGGGCGCAGTCGGTGCCACCTCGAACCCGGTCATCGTCTACGCAGCCGTGCAAGGCAACCAGGATTGCTGGCTCCCGGTCCTCGATCGTCTGGTGCGCGAGAACCCGAGCGCCAGCGAGGACGAGATCACGTGGCTGTTGATCGCCGCAGTGGCGCGCCGCGCGGCCGCGATTCTGCATCCGGTCTACGAGGAGACGGAAGCGCGCAAGGGCTATCTCTCGGTCCAGGTGAATCCGAAGTGGTTCTCGAACACCCAGCGCATGGTGGAGCACGCGCGGGAGCTGGTCTCGATCGCGCCCAACATCGCCATCAAGATTCCGGCGACCGAGGCGGGCATCGCGGCGATCGAACAGTTGACGTCCGAAGGGATTCGCATCAACGCCACCGTGTGCTTCAGCATCTCACAGGTCGTAGCATGCGCAGAGGCCGTCGAACGCGGGGCGGCCGCGGCGCAGGCGTCGGGTCGTGACATCTCGACGCTGCTTCCCACGATCACCATCATGGTCGGACGGATCGACGATCACCTGCGCAGGATCATGCAGCGGGAGTCGGTCACGATCGATCCCGGACACATCAATCGCGCTGGCGTCGCCGTTTTCAAGAAGGCGTACTCCATCTTTCAGCAGAGAAGCTACCGAAGCACCCTCCTGGCTGCGGCCTATCGCTACCACATGCACTGGACGGAGCTCGTCGGCGACCGGGTGATCCAAACGATTCCCTACAAGTGGTGGAAGCAATTCAACGCCTCCTACAAGACGCCGCATCCGAGCATCGGTAGACCCGTGGCCGCGGAGGTTCTGGAGGCCTTGCAGGATCATCTTCCCGACTTCCGGCGGGCGTACGACGAGTGCGCCATGCAGCCGGCGGAGTTCGCACACTACGGCGCTTCCATTCACACGCTCGACCAGTTCCTCGCTGGTTACTCGAAGCTCGTGGAGCTCGTGCGCGGGCGGATGCTGATCTAGCTGCGTGGGCCGGATGCGGCGAAGGGGCGTGGGTTCGTTTTCGGCGGCGTCACGCTCGCGAAAGCGAGGGCAGGAGGCCCGAGCCGCGAGCGTGCCGAGCGAACGAGCGCGCAGGAGCGCGCGCGAGGAGCGTCCGCCGAAAACAAACCCACGCTCCTTCGCCACCTTCACCGCCGATCGAACAGGTCGACATGCGAGTCGCGGGGCTTGACAACGAGGCTCGCGCGCGTTTGTTTCCGGTGTGAGCACGAAGCAGCCGCTCACTCCCCCCACTCCCCCCACCCCACCCACGTTGGCTCGTTTGAAGAAGGCTCGAGCTCCGGTTTACGGAGGGTCGCGGACGTCGGTTGAGCGTGGGGTTTCAGCCGTGGGCGGCGCCGTGGGCGTGCTCACCGGGGGCGTGCTCAGGGGTCGGGCGCGTCCTTCCAGTACTCCTCGAGGGGCACCCCGAGACCGTCGGCGAGGCGGTTCACGAAGGCAAAGTAGCCCACGATCATGTTGACGTCGAGGATGGCACGATCGTCGAGCCCGACGGCGCGCAGCTTCTCCACGTCCTCACGCTGCATGGAGGCGGGGTGGTCGGTGAGCTTGAGAGCGTAGTCCACCATAGCGCGCGCTCGCGGCTCGAGCGCAGCCCCCTCGGGATCCGCGATCAAGGCGCCCACGAAATCCGGATCCTTGGTCAAGCGACGAAGACCCGCCGCATGATGGCGCACTCAGTAGTGGCACTCGTTGCGCACCGAGACGGCCACCGCCAGCGTTTCGCGCTCGGGGCGGGAGAGCGGTGAGTGCCCATACATCAGAGTGCGATAGAAGCGGTAGTGGCTTTCCAGAGATTCCGGGTTCAGGCTGTGGATGTTCAGAATGTTGTCGACTTCCTGCGGCTGGATCTTGAGAGCTTCGTAGACGCGCAGCAGATCCGCTGTCTCGCGCCCATCGCGTAGCACTTCGATCCAGGGACGTTCCGCATCCATCAATCAATACTCCTTCACTCGACGGGATCGATTCGACTTGCGAACGGTCGCCGGGGGATTGCAATCGTTCTCTTCGGAGCGGACGAGGAGTTGCTCAGCGCGACGCGCGCAGGAAGCCCGCAATGCCGGAGGACTCGAGCTCTTCCATGGCTCGATTGGCGTCCGCAGAGCTCGCGTAGGGACCGATCAGCACGCGATACATGTCGTCCTCGAACTCCACCTTCCACTGCATCGACAGCGGCTCGATTCGTTCGACCAGGTCGTAGGCGTAGCCGCTCTCACGGAAGGCCCCAACCTGGACGAAGTAGGCACCCTCCTCACCGTGCGGTTCCGGCGCCTGCTTGGGCGCGGGCGCCGGCGCGGTCGAGCGGCGTGACACCGGACGCAGACGTTCGAGCGCCTCGTCGGCCATGTCGGCCGCCTGCTGCATGAGAGTTCCGCGCCTCGTGGGAGCCCTCGACTCTTGCGGTGGCGCCAGCGTCGAAATGCGCACGTTGGCCAAGCCCGCGTCCTTGTACCCCAGCACCTCGGCCGCAGCCCGACTGAGGTCGATGATGCGTCCACGGATGAACGGGCCACGATCGTTGATGCGAACGATCATGCTGCGATCGTTGTCGAGATTGTGAACGCGCACGAGGGTGCCGAGCGGCAACGTCTTGTGCGCCGCGGTGAGGAGGTCGGGATCGTAGATTTCCCCCGACGCCGTCGGCCGGCCTGCGAACCCCGGGCCGTACCATGAAGCGATCCCGGACTCCACGAACTCGGATCCGCGTGCGTCGGCGAAGGGCGTGATGGCAGCACACACGCCGAGGCCGACGACAACCAATGAGGCTCCAAACGAACGCATACGGCCGAATCCTTCCAGACGATTCTGGCGCCAAGTGGACGCTCCGCTTACGGAAAGATTCGGCGAGTTCGGCGTCAGATGCAAGCCCGCAAGACCACCGAGTGGAAAGCCTGTATTCGACAGCCGGCGACAGAGTGGCTAGAATTCAGCCATGCTTGGAGTGGGGGTCATCGGTCTCGGCGTTCACGGCCAGCGCTACGCGCGACACGTCGCACAGGATGTGGCCGGGATGCGTCTGGCGGCCGTCTGTCGGCGCAATGCGGCGGCAGCGGAGCGCCTCGCGCGCGAGTATGGGGCGCGCTGGTGCACCGATGCGGAGGAGCTGGTCGAGCTTCCCGAAGTGGATGCCGTCGTCATCGTCACGCCGCCACCGACGCACCTGCCGCTCGCCGCCATGGCGCTGCAGCGCGGCATGCCCGTTCTCCTGGAGAAGCCGCTGACACAGGCGCTCGAGGAGGCATTCGAGCTCGAGCGCATCGCGCAAGCCACCGGAACGCCGCTCCTCCTCGCCCAGACCTTGCGTTACAACCCGGCGCTCCAGATCGCCCGGCGCGAGCTGCCGCGGATCGGGCCCGTGCGCTCGATGACTGCCTCCCAGCGCCTTCCGCGTGCCGACCTCGCCTGGCAGAACACCGAGTCGACGCACCCCCTCGGGTCGATCCTGAATACCGGGGTTCACCTGTTCGATCTCGTGCGCTGGATGCTGGAGTCGGAGTTCGAGAAGGTCTACTGCTTGGCGCACCGCATGGAGAATCCGTTCCATGAAGATCTGTTCAAGGTGCAGGCCACGCTGCGTGAACACGAGGCGCTGATCGCGCTCGAGGTCGCCAAGTGCACGCAGTCACGCTCCTCGAACCTCGAGATCGTCGGCGAGCGCGGCCAGCTCTGGGTGGATTACCACCTGGATCAAACCGTTCTCGTTCAGGGCGAGCAGCACACGATCCTGCGCCGGGCACGACCGGAGCCCACCCTGCCGCACCTGCTGCGCGACTTCGCTCAACGTCTCGCCGACCTCGACCCCATGCCGATCAGCGTGCATGACGGCGTACGCACGCTCGAGGTGGTCGAGGCGTGCTACCGTTCGCTCGCCGAATCGCGCCACGAGTTCGTCTCGCGTCCCCATCTCGTCACGCCGCCCCCCAACGACGACTGAGACTGCGCCAGCACATCCGTGTGGCCAGCAACTGCGTCGAGAGGTCGGTGCTTCGACTGCACGAACGTGGGCAGGGGTCAGGCGGTGGGGACTTTGCGCGGCTTCAGGCCCAGCTCTTCGGCGGCTTTCTTCCATACCGCGAGCGAATCCTCGACCACTTTGCGATTCACGGCGTAGGAGATGCGGAAATAGCCGGGCGTGCCGAAGCCACTGCCCGGGACCGTGAGAATGTGGTGCTTCTGCAGGTAGCGCACCAGCTCCACGTCGTCATCGAGCGGCGACCGGGGGAAGAGATAGAAAGCCCCCTGCGGTCGCTCCATCTCGAAGCCGAGGCTCGTGAGCTCGTGGTAGAGGGTGTCGCGATTGCGGCGGTAGAAGTCGACGTCGACCGTCGACTCCAGGCACCCGAGGATCGCGCGCTGCATGAGCGCCGGCGCATTGACGAAGCCGAGAGTCCGAATCGCGAAGGCCATGCCGTTGACCAGGTCGTCGACGTCGGCCGCTCGCGGGCTCACCGCGATGTGGCCGATGCGCTCGCCCGCGAGTCCGAGGTCCTTCGAGTGCGATGTACAGAGGATCGTGTTGGGATAGTAGTCCGCAACGACGGGGACCTCGACGTCGTCGTACACGATGACGCGATACGGCTCGTCCGTCAGGATGTAGATCGTGGTGTCGAGCTCGCGTTGCTTGCGCTCGAGCAGCTGCGCCAAGCCATGGATCGAACTGTGCGCGTACACGCGTCCGGTGGGGTTGTTCGGGCTGTTGACGATGATGGCGCGCGTCTTCGGGTTGATGGCGGCTTCGATCGTGTCGAGATCGATGTCGAAGTCGCTGCTGGTGGCGACGGGGCGCGCCACTCCACCATGGTTGTCGACGTAGAACCAGTACTCCGCGAAATAGGGCGCCAGCAGGATGACCTCTTCACCCTCGTTCAACAACGTCTTGAGCGTCACGTTCATGGCGCCGGCGGCACCCACCGTCATGATGATGTGCTCTGGCCCGTACTCGAGGCTGCTCTCCAGCGTGTGGATCTGCGCCACCGTGGCGCGGGTCTCGGCGAAGCCGGCGTTCGCCATGTAGGAGTGCTTGCCGAAAGCGCCCTCTTCGAGGCATTCGTAGATGGCGTCGTAGAACGCTTCTGGTGGTTCGAGAATGGGGTTGCCGAGCGAGAAATCGAACACGTTCTCGGGGCCGACCTTCTCCTTGAGTCGCGTCCCCTCTTCGAACATCCGGCGGATCCAGGAGGCCTTGGCGATCTGTTGTTTGACCTTGTTCGAAATGGGCATGCAGACGTCCTCTGTGCTCCCAAGGCTCATCGGCTGCGCAAAACGAGCATCCAGATTCCCCCACGCAGCGGCGCTCTGTCCAGCCCCATCTGGAAAGTCGCTGCGACTTCGGGTCGTGTCTAGTCACCACCGCCCGCCGAGAGCCAGCGCTTGATACGGTGCAGGAAGCCGGAGTCCGCATCTTCTGTCTCGCCCGAGTCGTCGGGCACCGGAACCTGCGACGCGGCACGCAGCCCACGCATGAGCTCCTCGTGCTCCTCCGGCGTGTTCGCGCGCAGCCCTCCCATCATCCATTCCAGCTCCTGGTAGACGGCGCGACACTCGGCGCACTCCTGGAGGTGATCCTCCAGCTGACGGCGTTGGCCCGCATCTTCGACCTCGCGCCGGACGTGGCGGTAGAGCAGCTTCTTCAATTCCGGGCGTTCACACGAGTCCATGGGTCCTCTTCTCGATCGCAAGACTCGCCCGGCCCAGTGTAGCACTCCGAGTCGGGTGGGCGCTCAGACGGGCGTATCGGAGCGTCTCGCGGCGGCGAGCTGTTGCACGTCGGTGCCGCTCGGCGCTTGGAACACACGCAGATCGAACAGCGGCACTGCGGCCAGGACGTGGTCGAAGATGTCGGCCTGAATCGCCTCGTAATGCGCCCAGCGTTGTTCGCGGCTGAAGACGTAGATCTCGATCGGCAACCCTTGCGCGCTTGGCGCCAGGTGACGCACCAGGAAGGTGAGACCGGAGTGCACCATCGGATGGTTGCGCAGGTAGGCCTCGAGGTAGGCGCGGAAGGTGCCGACGTTGGTGAGACGGCGCCCATTGATGAGCACCGATTCGTCCACTTCGGAGTCGCGATTGTATCGCGAAATCTCCTCCAGCTTGCGGTCGATGTATTCGTGGATGTACTGGACGCGCTTGTAGCGCCCCAGCATCTCGGCGTCGCAGAAACGGATCGTGTTCATGTCGATGATGACCGCGCGCTTGATGCGCCGGCCGCCCGAATCTTCCATGCCGCGCCAGTTGTGGAAGCCCTCGGAGACGAGCGCGTACGTGGGCACCGTCACGATCGTCTTGTCCCAGTTCTGCACCGTCACCGTCATCAGGGAGACGTCGAGCACGTCACCGTCGACTCCGAACTTCTTCATCTCGATCCAGTCGCCGCGGCGGACCAGGCTGTTGCCCATGAGCTGGACGCCCGCGACCAGGCCGAGGATCGAGTCCTTGAACACCAGAATCAAAACGGCGGTGAATGCACCCAAGCCACTGAAGAAGACGATCGGTGACTCGCCGAGCAGGCGGGCGACCACGAAGACGCCGACGACGAAGGAGAGGATGATCTTCAGGACCTGAACGAAGCCCTTGATGTAGATGCGGCGCGAGATCTCGAAGGTCTCGTAGATGTCGAGCGCGGCGTTGAGGACGGCGTTCACGACGAGGAGGCCGACCAGCGCCATGTAGATCGTGGCCCCCGTCTCGACCAACGAGACCACGGTAGGGTAGGCGCCAAAGACGAGCGGCGCCGTCGTGTGCAGAACGATCGCGGGTGCCAGGTGCGCGAGTCGGTCGAACGCCTTGCGCCGCAGAAAGGCATCGTCCCACTGGCTCTGCGTGCGTTCGACGACTCGCCTCACGCCCCGCATCAAGATGCGGCGCGCGACGAAGTGGGCCAGGAAAGCGAGGAGGAGGACCGCGAATCCAGCAACCAGCGTCACCAGGAGCGTCGACCACTCCGGCGCAAGCCCTTGCGTCGTCAGCCATTCGGTCAACGCTTGCACGCTCGCTCCCCCCCTGGCTGGACCCGAGCCGCTCGATTCCCCCGCAGCGGCGACTGCAGCCTCGCTCTCACCTCCGCATTCGTCAAGGCGCTGGGCAGCGGTTGCCGCGCCCGGTCAGCTCGACTATATTCCAGGATCCCGGGAAGCTTGGGTCGCGATGCCCCCCCCGGGACCACCCTCGCCCGGCACAATCCAGCTCATTTCCGACCCCGAGAGGTCCGTCTCATGTGGCGCAAGGATTCTCGCTTGGAGCGTTGGGCCGCGTTTCTCCTCTGCGGCGCCTTCCTGGCGCCGGTCCTCGTTGCACCCGCATGGGCCCAGGGCTGGAACATGGAGCTGCTCGGCAGCCTCAAACCGCAGGCGACGCGCAGCTACAACGACATCTGGGCGTACCGCGCTCCGGACGGAACCGAGCTGGTGATCCTCGGTCTCTCGCAGGGAATCAGCTTCATCGACGTCACCGATCCCAGGCAGCCGACCGAGGTGGCGTACTTCGCGCTCACACCCACGACCCACCGCGACTTCCGCACGTATCAGCACTACGCCTACGCGGTGAACGAGTCGGACGGCGGCATGGAGATCTTCGATCTCTCCAACGTGCGGCGACCCACCATGGTGGGCTTCTTCGATGAGACCTTCACCTCGGCACACAACATCGCCATCCGCGACGGCTACGCCTACGTCGTCGGATGCCAAAAGGGCTCCAAGCCCGCGGGGACGCGCATCCTCGACCTCGCCGACCCGGTGAACCCGGTCGAGGTCGGTTCCTGGAGCGACCACTACGTGCACGACATCCACGTGCGCGGGGATCGAGCCTACTGCGCCACGATCCAGCGAGGCGGCTTCACGATTCTGGACGTGGCGGACAAATCGAATCCGCGCGAGCTGCAGTTCCGTGGCTACTCGGGTGCCAACACGCACAACGCCTGGTTGAGCGAGGATGGTCGCTACCTGCTGACGACCGACGAAACCGGCGGCGGACACCTGCGGATCTGGGATCTCGGCAATCCCTCCATGCCGCAGATCTCGGAATGGTCGGCGCATCCGTCTGCGAGCATCCACAACGTCTTCGTCAAGGGAGACTCGGCGTACGCGTCGTACTACACCGAAGGCCTGCAGGTGATCGACATCTCCGACCCACACTTCCCGATTCCGGTCGCTTCCTACGACACCTGGCCGGGCGTCTCGGGCGGCTTCCAGGGCAACTGGGGTGTCTACCCCTTCTCGCCCACCGGCAACATCTATTTGAGCGACATCTCGTCGGGCCTCTACGTGGTACGCGCGCAGGAGGGGAGTCCGGTCGCCGATTTCCTGCTCACGGCGCCGCAGTCACAGCTCGGAGCCGCCGGTCAGACTCTCTTCTTCAGCTTCGACATCCACAACGTCGGCCTCGCCGCATCGACGTTCAAGATCGACGCAACCAATACGCATGCATGGTCGATGCAGTACGAGGAGAGCGTGCGGGTGCCGGCACAGGCGAGCGACGTGATCACCGTCTTCGTCACCGTGCCGCAAGAGATCGCGGGCTCGATCCACGTGGACGTCGAGCTGTGCGCCGAGTCGCAGTCCACGGGGCGCACGCTCTGCGCAGTGACACAGGTGGCCGTGCCCGTGCTGTTGCAGAGCTACAGTGCGACGCATCGCGACGGCGCCGGCGTTCTGGTCGAATGGGAGCTCGCCATCGACGGGGCGGAGCAGGGCGACCTCGTGCTGCTGCGCGCCCCCGCCGAAGCGCCGTCGCTGCGGCACGAGCGCGCGCGGCTGCCGCTCGCATCGGGTCGCTTCGTCGACGCCGACGTGCAGCCGGGCGAGGCGTACACCTACTCGCTTGCGCTCGACGGCCCCGCCGGGGTGACGCTCCTCGGGGAACGCGACGTCCTCGTGTCCGGCGCGCTGGTCTCGCGTCTCTTCGGCAACGAGCCCAACCCGTTCAACCCCGTCACGCGCATTCGCTTCGAGCTCGCACGCCCGGGTGACGTCAGCCTGGCGGTGTACGACGGCCGCGGGAGGTTGGTGCGCCGGCTGGAGCAGGCCGGAATGGCGGCCGGGAGGCAGAGTCTGGTGTGGAACGGCGAGGGTCGAGACGGCCGCCCGCGGCCGAGCGGTGTCTACTTCTACGAAATCGAGAGCTCCGACTGGCGCGCCCGAGGGCGCATGATCCTCCTACGCTGAGGCCGACCCGGTCGCAGAGCAGACGCTCTCCAGTATCCGGGACCAGCACTCGACGCCGGCGTCGGCTCCTGATAGAAATCGGTGCGAGCCGGGCCCAGAACCGGGCCCAGAAGGTTGGGCCGGCACCGGATATCCCGCCCGACTGCGGCAGTTGTACGACCCGGAGGAGTGCATGGACCCCCAGATTGCGACCCTCAACGAGCGGATCAAAGAGGAGTCGGCGTTCGTCGACGAGCTCCAGCACGAGATCGGGAAGGTGATCGTCGGTCAGCGCTACATGGTGGAACGCTTGATCGTGGGGCTGCTGGCCAACGGGCACATTCTCCTCGAGGGAGTGCCCGGCCTGGCGAAGACGACGACGGTCAAAGTGCTGGCGCAGGCGATCCGCGGCAAGTTCCAGCGTCTGCAGTTCACGCCCGACCTCCTGCCCGCCGACCTTCTGGGAACGATGATCTACAACCAGAAAGATGCCGAGTTCACGGTGAAGAAGGGGCCCATCTTCGCCAACCTCATCCTGGCGGACGAGATCAACCGCGCCCCGGCCAAGGTGCAGAGCGCGCTCCTCGAGGCGATGCAGGAGCGGCAGGTCACGATCGGGGATCAGACGTTCCCCCTCGATCACCCCTTCCTGGTGCTCGCGACCCAGAACCCGATCGAGCAGGAGGGGACCTACCCCCTGCCGGAGGCGCAGGTCGACCGCTTCATGCTCAAGCTGCGCGTCGACTACCCGTCGAAGCAGGAGGAGCGGCGGATCATGGACATGGTGGCGGGGGACGAGCTCCCCGACGTGGAGCCGATCATCGCCCCCGAACGCATCACGCGGGCGCAAAAGGTCGTCACCCGTGTTTACATGGACGAGAAGGTGAAGGACTACATTCTGGACCTGGTCTTCGCGACGCGTGATCCGGAGCGCTACCGGCTCGACATCAAGCACCTGATCGCCTACGGGGCCTCGCCGCGCGCCAGCGTGTATCTGGCACTGGCCGCGCGGGCGCACAGCTTCCTGCGCGGCCGTGGCTACGTCACACCCGAGGATGTCAAGGCGATCGGGCTCGACGTCTTGCGCCACCGGGTGATCACGACCTACGAGGCGGAAGCCGAGGATCTGACCTCGGAAGACGTGCTGAAGCGCATCTTCGACGTCGTCGAGGTGCCCTGAGGTACCCCCGGGCCGTCGGCTCGGCGCGGACCCCTGTGATTGTAGGACTCATTGCCCCGTCGGACCGGGGCGAGGGGCGGAGGCAAGCGGCCTTGGCAGCGGGATTCTGGAAGCGGCTGCGCTCGAAGAGCGAAGACTCCCAGGCGCCCGTCGCCACGACGTCGCGCTGGCGGCGCGCGTCGCGCCGCCGAACGCGCACCGACGCCACGATCCCCGCCGAGGTGCTGCAGAAGGTGCGCCGGCTCGAGATTCAGATGAAGCACCTCGTGAACGACATCTTCTCCGGCGAGTACCACAGCGTTTTCAAGGGACGCGGCATGGAGTTCGCCGAGGTCCGGGAATACGCCCCCGGCGACGACATTCGCTCGATCGACTGGAACGTCACGGCTCGCCTCGGATCGCCCTACATCAAGAAGTACACGGAGGAGCGTGAGCTCACCGTCATGCTCGCGGTCGATCTGTCGGCGTCCGGGATCTTCGGCTCGGGGCAACAACTGAAGCGCGATCTGGCCACGGAGGTGTGCTCCATCCTCGCGTTCTCGGCCGTGCGCAACAACGACAAGGTGGGATGCGTGCTCTTCACCGATGACGTCGAGCTCTTCGTCCCGCCGCAGAAGGGTCGCCAGCACGCGCTGCGCGTGATCCGCGATCTGCTCTACTTCGAGCCGGAAGGTCGTGGCACCGATCTGGGCTCGGCACTGCAGTTCGTGGCCCAGGTGCTCAAACGCAAGGCGGTGGTGTTTCTCGTCTCCGACTTCCTCGACCCCGGATTCGAGACGCCGTTGTCGGTGGTTTCGCGCCGCCACGACGTCGTGCCGATCACGATCTCGGATGCGCGCGAGGAGCAGCTTCCCGACGTGGATCTCGTCGAGCTCCGGGACGCCGAGACGGGGGAGCGCATGATCATCGACACCAGCAATCGCGAGGTGCGGGAGCGCTTCCAGCGCCGCGCACGCCGGGTGCAGCAATGGCGCGATCGCATCTTCAAGCGCCACTCGCTCGATGTGATCGATCTGCGCACCGACGCCTCCTACGTGCTGCCGCTCATGACCTTCTTCCGCCGCCGTGCGCGGCGCTATTGAAGCATTGCGATCGAAGGGTTGGGTGCCGTTGCGTTCTCGAGTCGTTCACAGGCTGCTGTGTTGGGGAGCGCCCCTCTTCCTGTGCGCGGGTGCTCTGCCTGCGCAGAGCGACCCGGATGAGCCCCCCGATTTCTTGCGTCGCGTCGACATCTCCATTCACACCACTCCCGACTCGCTGACGGTGGGCGATCCTCTGACGCTCGAAGTGCGTGTCGCCGCGCCGGCCGGGTACGAGGTGACGCTCTCACCCGGCGCACCCCCCGGCGTGAAGAAGGCGGATGTGAAAGGGTTCCAGCTCGAGGAACCGCAGCCGGTCACGGAAGCGCAAGCGGATGCATACGCGACCTGGGTCGGACGCTACACCCTGAGCGTGTTCGACGTCGGCGAAGTGACGCTGCCCCCGTGGCCGGTCCAGGTGCGCGCCGACACGCAGGTTGCCGTCGTGCACACCGATTCGATCCATCTCTTCGTGCGTTCGGTTCTCGACGACAGCCTCCAAGCCGCCGACCTGCGCGACATCAAGCCGCAACGGCAGATCGGAGTGCCGCTCCCCGCCTGGGTGCTCCCCGCGGTGCTCGCGTTTCTGCTCCTGCTCGCGGCGATCTGGTGGGCGCGCCGGCGCCGGCAACCCGCGGAGCCTGCGGTGCCGCTGGCGCCGCCACGTCCCGCACACGAGGTCGCCCTGGCGGAGCTGCGCAAGCTCGAGTCGCTGCGCCTCCCCTACGACGGCCGCATCAAGGAACACTACGTGCGCCTGTCGGAGATCCTGCGCACCTATCTGGAGGACGCGCGCGCCTTCCAGGTGGCAGCGCTCGAGGAGACCACGTACGAAATCGTGCGGGAGCTCGAGGAGAAACAATACACCCGCGGCGTCGTAGACGAAGTGGCCGCCATGTGCGGAGAGGCG
The DNA here is from genome assembly GCA_020349025.1 of Candidatus Latescibacterota bacterium. Lineage (GTDB taxonomy): Bacteria > Krumholzibacteriota > Krumholzibacteriia. The sequence continues at coordinate 1,517,192 of CP070763.1, forward strand.
GATCTCGTGAAGTTCGCCAAGCACCAGCCCACGGTGGAGGAGTGCATCGAGGCGCTCGAGCGCCTGCGTCGCTTCCTCCTCCAGACCTCCAGGACTTCCGCACACCTCACCCTGCGTGAGGTGCGGCCGGAGCCGGTGGGCGTGGCGGTCGCGGCAGGCGCGGCGCCAGAGCCGGTGGGTCCAAGCGCTCCGGAGCCGCCGCCTCCGGGAGCTGCGGAGCCGGGCGGGAGGAGCCGATGAGCCGCTTCGAGTCGCCCTGGTTTCTCGCCGCGCTGATCGTCGTGCCGCTCTTGACGGCCGCCTACCTGCGCTGGGTGCGCCCGCGCCGGGCGTATCTGCAGTTCAGCTCGCTGCGGCTCCTGCACGATGCGCGCCCCACGCTGCGGCAGCGTTTGCATCCCCTGCCCGTCGTGCTCCGGGTCATCGCCTTGCTCCTTCTGATCTTGGCGCTGGCGCGACCGCAGTCGGGCGTCAGCAGCACGACGGTCGAAAGCGAAGGGATCGACATCATCCTGGCGCTCGACATCTCGGGCAGCATGCTGGCGGTCGACATGATGCCGGAGAGCCGCGGCGCCACACGGCGGGATGTGTCGAGGCTCGACGTTTCGAAGCGAGCGGCGCGCGAGTTCATCGAGGGGCGGGTCACCGATCGCATCGGCCTCGTCGTCTTTGCCGGGCATGCACTGACGCAGTGTCCACCCACCGTCGACTATCCGGTGCTGCTGCGCTTCCTGGACGAGGTGGAGGTGGGGCAGATCGACGATGGCACCGCGATTGGAACGGCCCTCGTCACCGCGGTGAACCGCCTGCGCGACAGCGAAGCCAAGAGCCGCGTCGTCGTGCTCCTCACGGATGGGGCCAACAACGCCGGCACGGTCGATCCGATCACGGCCGCGAAGGTGGCGAAAGCCCTCGCCGTGAAGCTCTACACCATCGGAGCGGGGCGCGAGGAGAACGCGCGCTTCCCGGTGGAGACCTTCTTCGGCCGCCAGTACGTGCGCCAGCACAGCCCGATCGACGAGACCACGCTCAAGAAGATCGCCGAGATCGGGGGCGGGCGCTACTTCCGCGCCACCAGCCCCGAGAAGCTCACCGAGATCTACGAGGAGATCGGTGAGATGGAGCGCACCCGGATCGAGACGAAGCAGTACGTCGAGTACTCCGAGCTGGCGCATGGACTCGTGCTGCCGGCGTTCGCGCTGCTGCTTCTGGAAGGGCTGCTCTTCCACGTCGTGCTCCGGAGGGTGCCATGACGCCGCTCTTCGCGACACAGGCGGTTCATTTTGCGGCGCCGGAGCACCTGTGGCTGCTCCTCGCGGTTCCGGCACTCCTCCTGCTACTCGCGCTCGCGGGACGCTCGCGCCGGCGCGCACGCACGGCTTGGGCCGGTCAGCTGTTCACGCGCCTGGCGCCGGGATTCAACGGCAGGCGTGAGTGGGCGAAGGTCTCGCTGTTTTTCCTGGCGTGGGTTTTCGTCGTCCTGGCGTTGGCGCGACCGCAGTGGGGCGGTGAGGTGGTCATGATGAAGCGTCGAGGCATCGACTTGATCGTGGCCATCGACACGTCGATGAGCATGCTCGCCGAGGACGTGCGCCCGAACCGGTTGGAGCAGGCGAAGCGCGAGGTGTCCGACCTGATCGGTCGCATGGGTGGGGATCGAATCGGTCTCATCGCCTTTGCGGGAGAGGCCTTCACCGTTTGTCCGCTGACGCTCGATCATGGAACGGTGCTTCTGCTGCTGGAGTCGTTGAACGTCAACACCGTCTCGACACCGGGGACGAACGTCGGTGACGCCATCCAGAAAGCGCGCGCGGCATACGTCAAGGACGACCAGAAGCACAAAGCGTTGATCCTCGTCACCGACGGCGAGTCGCACGAAGGGGATCCCCTCGCGGAAGCGAAGGAGGCGGCGAAGGAGGGGTTGGTGATCTACACGATCGGCGTCGGTTCGACCGAGGGGGAGCCGATCCCTGAGCGCCAGGAATCGGGGTCGGTGGCCGGCTACAAGAAGGACCGCTCCGGGCGCGTGGTGAACTCGCGGCTCGACGAGGCGACGCTCCGCGCCATCGCCCGCGAAACCCAGGGGCAGTACTTCCGCGGTACACCGCAGGGCATCGAGCTCACGGCGGTTCTCGAGGATCTGGAGCAGATGGAGAAGAAGGAGCTGGAGGGGACCCTGGCCACGAGCTACGAGGAGCGCTTCCAATGGCCGTTGGCGTTTGCGATCCTGCTTCTGGGTGTGGAGCTGGTGATACCAAGCCGGCGTCGCTTGCCGGAGGGTGACCATGCGTGATCTGCAGCGAAAGAGCGTCGCTCTGCCGCTCGCCCTCATCGCGTGCTGCGCTTTGACGGCTGCCAAGGTGGAGCGCAAGGCCGCGACGCTCAATCGCGACGCCACGCAAGCCTACGAGGAGCAGCGCTTCGACGAAGCCACCGACAAGTATGGGGAGGCGCTGACGCATGCGCCGGAGTCGGGCGACATCTCCTACAACCTCGGGAACGCGCTCTACCGCGCGCAGCAGTACGAGGATGCCGTGAAGAGCCTCGGGCGAGCGGCGCAGAGCGACGATCCGGAGCTGCGTCACCAGAGCCTGCACAATCTCGGCAACACCTTCTTCCAGATGGGCAAGCTTCCCGAGGCCGTGGATGCCTACCGGCGAGCCCTCGACGCGAAGCCGAACGACCTCGACACCAAGATCAACTTCGAGAAGGCACTGCAGCTGATGCAGCAGCAGGAACAGCAGCAACAGCAGCAACAACAGGGCGGGGAGCAGAGCGAGGAGCAGCAGGAGCAGGGACAGGATCAGCAGCAAGGTGAGAACGAGGAGCAGCAGAACCAGGACCCAGCTCAGGATCAGCAGCAGCCCGAGGAGAACGAGCAGCAGGAGCAGGATCCGCGTGACTCGCAGGGTGGCGACGAGGAGGAGCAGCAGGAGCCGCAACCGCAGGAGGCCGCGGTCGACTCGACCGCGGTGCCGGAGGGCGAGCTGCGGCTCGAGGAGGCGCTTCGAATCCTGGACGCGATGCGCGACCAGGAGGAGGAGAGGCAGAAGGAGCAGGCGCGCAAAGCCCGAGCCCGCGCGCGGCGAGTGGAGAAGGACTGGTGATGGCGAACCTCAGCTCACGCAACGTACGCGTCATGGCGCTTCTGGCCGTGCTGCCGCTTGTCTTCGCCGGCGCCGACGCATCCGCGCAGCAGAAGTTCCAGGTCGAGGCCTCGGTCGACCGCACGGTGGCCACGCTCGACGACCAGATCCTGCTCGAAGTCGTCGTCCGTGGGGTGCAGAGGTCGGCAGCGCCCGCACCCCCCGCGAGGCTCGACGAGGATTTCGAGGCCTACTACCGCGGCAGCTCGCAGAGCATCTCCATCGTCAATGGCGAGATGAGCGCCTCGCACACCTTCACGTGGCTGCTCGTGCCGAAGCGCGAGGGCAAGCTCGTCATTGGAGCCTTCGAAGCGGGGCATCGTGGCCGGCGCTACAAGACCGACCCGATCACGATCGACGTGAGCGGCCGGGCCTCCGAGCGCAGCGGCACGGAGGAGGGGCGCGACCTCTTCGTCGTGGCGCGCGTCGACAAGGAGGACGCGTTCGTCAACGAACAGATCCGTTACACGTTCTATCTCTACTCGGCGGTGCGCGTCTCGAACCTCAACTACTCGCCGCCGCCGTTCGAGGGGTTCTGGGTGGAGAAGCTGCAGGAGGGGGAGAAGCAGTACCACAAGATCGTCAACGGCCGTCAGTACCGTGTCATCGAAGTGAGCACCGCGCTCTTCCCCACGACCTCCGGCAGCCTCGGCATCGAGCCGGCGCGGCTGCGCCTCGTCGAGCTCACCGACCGCAGCTTCTCCTTCTTCGATCGCGGCGTCGAACGCGTTCTCCGCTCGCGCCCGTTGGAGGTGGAGGTGAAGCCGCTGCCTGCATCGGGTCGCCCCGCCGATTTCGGCGGCGCCGTCGGTGAGGAGCTTGCGATCTCGGCGAAGCTGGATCAGACGGAGGTGGAGGAGGGGGAGCCGGTCACGATGACCGTACGCGTGCGTGGCGCGGGGAACGTGCGCACGTTTTCGAAGCCACGCGTGCCGGAGCTGCCGCAGTTCAAGGTCTACGATGCGGACACTCAGACCGACGTGCGCAGCCTCGAGCGCGTGACCGGAAGCCGTGCGTGGGAGATCGTCCTCGTCCCGCGCGAAGCGGGCGAGTTCACCGTC
>CP070763.1:1521498-1589101 GCA_020349025.1 Candidatus Latescibacterota bacterium
ATCCGATCGATCGCGTCGGTCCACTCGCTGGAGGGGGCGCTTGCAGCAGCCGAGTGCTGGAAACGCTCCTCCTGCTGGCGCCGCAGGTTCTCTCGCGCGGCGCGCGCCTCAGCGTCGAACGGATCGAGATCGAGGATGCGCTCCAGAATGGCAGCGGCCTGCTCCACCGCACCCGTTTCGTACACCTGCTTGGCGCGGTGTTTGAGGGCGACGAGGTTATCTGGCTCCGCCTCGAGAACGCGCGCGAAGGTCGCCCCCGCGTCCGCGTGCTGCCCCGCCTCCTCCTGGAGCTGGCCGAGGAGAACGAACGCCGAAACGTAATCCGGGTGCGCCGGCGCTGCGCGCTCCAGGAGCTCCACGGCCTGATTCAGATGTCCGAAGCTGCGCAACGCGTCCGCGAGCGCAGCGAACACGCGAGACTCCGGATTGGCGCGATACTCCGCCTGCAATCGCTCGAGATCGAGCGCGTTTCCGGACACGATGCGACCTCCGCTTCAACGCGTCATCGACGCCGGCCCGCCGGGCGAGGCATCAGCACTCCGAGCGCTCGTAGCAGGAGCCGCTCGTCGACGGCGTGCCCCACGCTCACCTCGCCGATGCGCGGGGTGAGCACAAGGTGCGCGACCCCGCGCCGCGCCTTCTTGTCGCGGCGCCACGCACGGCGCAGCCGCGCAACGTGCGGGCGATGCGGCAGGCGTCCGGGCAACCCCAACCGCTCGAGAAGCGCGCGCAAACGCTCCTGCTGCGGTTCGCCGGCCACGCCAAGCTCCTCTGCGACGGCGCAGGCCGCGACCATGCCCAGACCGACCGCCTCCCCATGCGTCAGCCCGGCGCGCCCGTCGCCCTCGAACGCATGCCCGAAGGTGTGGCCGAAGTTCAACGCAGCGCGGATTCCACGCTCCTGCGAGTCCAGCTCGACGAAGCGTGCCTTGATCCGACAGCAGCGCGCCACCAGTTTAGCATCGGCCATGGGGCTTCGTCCTGGAGCATCCGGGGCGCAGCGCTCCAGCTCGTGGAACAACCTGCGGTTCGCGATCATCGCGTACTTCACCACTTCGCCCAGGCCGCTGCGACGCTCGCGCTCCGGGAGGGTCCGCAGCCAATCGGTGCCGGCGATCACGACGCGAGGATGGTGAAAGGCACCGATCGCGTTCTTCGTCCGCAGCAGGTTCGCGCCCACCTTGCCACCGACCGCTGCATCGACCATGCCGAGGAGCGACGTCGGGGCTGCGACCCAATCGATGCCCCGCATGTAGGTCGCGGCGGCGAAGCCCGCCACATCGGTGACCACGCCCCCCCCGAGCGCCACGATCAAGCTGCCACGGTCCAGGCCGTGACGCAACAGCGCCCGTAGCAGGGTGGCCCACTGGGTGACGCTCTTGGCGCCCTCGCCGGCTCGCAGCACTACGGGCGCCGGCACGCTCAAACCGGCACGCCGCAGCGCTTGGGCCACGTCGCTCCAGAGGTGACGTCGAACGTTGCGGTCGGTCACCACGAGCCAGTGCCGATCCTGGCGCGACAGGTACTCGGCCAGCATCCTGGAGCCGCGCGCCGCGATGTGGATGCTGTACGCCGCATGGCCACCGGGACGCAGGCGCACGGAAAGGGCCCGCTGTTTCAAGCGGCCTCCTCAATGATCCGGAAGGTGTCGAGCATCGCGCGCAGCTCCCGCATGAACGGGTGCTTCGGACGTCCCGGCGCGAAGAGCAACGCCTGAACGCCGTAGAGTCGGCCTCGACGTGGATCGTGAACGAAGCGTGTCATGAAGGGTCCGCCACCCACGTCGCGTTCGTTCTGCCACACGCCGTGCAGCTGCGCTTCGCCGCCGGCGGGCGAGACGAAGCCGCACTCCGACTCGACGAGTCGGTCCCCGTGCAGGCGCCACATGGCGTCGCGTTGCAGCCCGCGCAGAAACTGCGGGCTTGTGGCCTGCACGGAGTCGACACCTTCGATCCAGAACACCGTGACGATGCGAGTCGGCGCATCGCGCACGAGCTCCACGGCGTTCCCCCAGCGCGGCTGCGCTTGAGCAAATCGCCACGCGGGTGGCACGGCGATGTCGAAGCCGTCGGCTCCCCTGGAGCGCATCGCGCCGCGCTGCGACAGGCTCTGAATCTCGTGCGTGATGCGCTCGATCGTGCTCTGCTCCAGCGTTTCTCGCACTTGCGCACTGGCGCTGCGCTGCAGCGAGTCCAGAGCTGCACTCGAGCGCGCGGCGAGAACGACGACGCGCTGCCCGCGCGCGAACACGTCGGCATAGTGGAACCAGCCGGCGCCGGATTCGAGCACTCGCTGTCGATGCTCGGGTCGCAGGATGCGCTTCGCGCGCTGCGCCAGCTTGCCGTCGCCGAGGATCACGGCGAGGATGAGGTTCTTGTGGTTGGAGAGTGAGTCGAGCTGTTCGAAGCCCGCGGCCTGCACGCGAAAGCGGGGCTCCGTCTGCCCCAGGTAGTGCACGGATGCCTCGAGTGTATCGCGCAGGATCGAAACACTCGGCCCTTCATGCGCGAGGACGATCTCCGCGTACGCCCCCGTCGCGGCAGGCAGGCTCGGGTCCCCGCAACCTACCAGCGGCAGCGTCGTCGCGAGCACAAGCAGCTCGACGAATGGGAGTGAGGAGAAGAGGCGCATTCTGGCGCAGTCTACGCCGGCGCGCGTCGATGTTGAAGGCCTCTAGCGCTGCGGGGGCGCTGGCGGCGGCGGTGGCCACTGCAGCTCGCGGATCGAGTCCACCGGCACCGTGTTCACGAGCCCCTCCCGCGCACTCGGGTCGCCGAGAATCGACGGCGCGGGGAGGGGTTGATGCTGCGGCCCCAGGGGCACGCCGTAACGAACGGGCACCGGCCGCGGCCACTGGACCGGCGTCTGCACCGGTGTCTGCACCGGGCTCTGCACGAAGCTCGCAGGAGGCTGGGCCGGCGTCACCGGCAGCGGCGCCGTCTGGGTCGGCGTCTTCACGAGCCGGGGCCCCGACTCGGGTCCACTCCGCAGCATGTACAGCCCGGCAACGAGAACCACGCCCGCTGCGAGCGCCGCCGAGACGGCGAACTGCAGCGTCCAAGTGCGTCGCACCGGTTGCGGCTCGAGCGTGAGCCGGGCCTGCGACTCTTGATCCAGCTTGGACAGGCGCAAGCGCAGGCGCCAATCGAAGCTCTCGGTCGGCTGCGCATCGGGCAAGGCGCGCAGCCACTCAAATGCGAGATCCATCTCCCGAGCCAGGCGGGAACAGGGCGCGCAGGCGGAAAGGTGCTCCTGCAGGGCCGCTTCCTTCTGACTCGAGGGCACGTCGTCGTGACGCTCCTGGAGATGTTTCCTCGCGTTTCGACAATTCATGGCGGGTCGGTCTCCTCTTGACTCGCCCTTGCGGGCGCCTTCACGACCGGCGCGTGTGCACGAGCCGGTCACTCCGTATCACCGAGGGCGCGCTGCACCAGGGGCTCCATGATCTGGCGGAAGTGCCCTCGTCCCCGATTGATCCGTGACCGCACCGTACCCAGCTTGAGGCCGGTGATGGCTGAGATCTCCTCGTAGGTGAAGTGGTTGACCTCACGCAGCACGAAGGCTTCCCGATACTTCGACGGAATTCTCTCGATCCCTTGCGCCACGAGCCGATGCACCTCTCCCTTTTCGAGGACGCGGTCCGGGAGATCGCCGTCGTCGGGCAGATCGATGCCGCCGCGCTCCTCTTCCTCATCCTCCCCACGCCCCCAAGAGATCGAGAAAATTTTGGGGGCGGCTCGCAGCTTGCGAATGCGGTTGCGGACCAGGTTGGTCGCGATCGTGTAGAGCCAAGTGGAAAACTTGGCCACGGTCCGGTACTTGTCGGCGTTGACGTAGGCGCGAACGAAGGTCTCCTGGGTGACCTCTTCGGCGTCGCTCGGGTCGCGGAGAAGGCGCAGCAGGTAGTTGTACAGACGCACCTTGTGCCTCTGTACAAGGACGTCGAACGCCGCCTTCTCGCCGCGTGCAACCGCCTGGATGAGATCTTCATCACTGCGACCCTCGTCGGTCGCGGCCCGCTTCCTGGCGCTCACTGTGCTCATCTCCAGATCCCCGGCTCGGCTTCTTGAACGCCCACGCCGGGTGGCAGGTTCCAACCTTGGGGCGGAGCCCAAGTCGCGCCCCGCGGGCTCGCCTGGACCCCGCGCCGGGGCATGGGCGGCGCCTGAGGCCCGCCGGAGCCTGCACGGGGTCCCGCGAAGCAACCCGAGCGGGCTCAGTACACCTCGAAGTCGCGAGCGGTGAAGTCCGATCGAGGCTCGACTCGATCAAGGACCACCTCGGCCTCCAGATCGGTCCCGCGCACCCGCAGTCGGCCGGGTTGCTCCCCCACCGCCAAGGGGCGCCAGCGATCGTACCGCACCTCGAGCCGACGGACGCCGCCCACCCACCACTCGAAGCGCTCCACGCGTTGGCGCTGCAGGCGGATGCGAAAGAGCTGCGCCTCCTCGAGCCGGACTTCGAAGTCGAGCTTGGCGCCGTCATCCTCCTCCGCGACGACGCGTAGCCGCTGCGCCAGATCGGATGGGGGCGTGCCGCGCGGCCAGGGGGGGCTGCCCGCCGTCAGGGCAAAGAGCCCGCGCATCGAGCGCCCCGGCACGAGGTCCGCGAGGCGCGACTCCGCAAACGGCAGCCGCTCGAGCATGTCGGAGCGCTCGCGGTAGAAGAGGACGTGACCATCGCCGGGCAGGGAGACGACCACACGCTCGCCCACCATGCCGAAGAGCGCCTTCGAGACGATCTCGACCCGCGCGCGCTGCGGCGGGTCGACATGGGCACGCAGCTCCCCCTCCACGTCCCCCTCCGGGAGCAGCACTCGCGCGTGGCCCTGCGCGCTCCAGGCCACGGGCGTGGAATCGCGCAGCGCGTCGAGCAGGCGTGTCGTTTCGTTGGAGGTCGGCGCGCGGTCGATGCGCTGCGGCGGCCCACACGCGATCACGAGGAGGAGGAGCGTCGCGGCCCCGGTGCTACGGCTTGCCCAGCTGCGACTCGATGTCGCTGATCTTCTCGAGCAGATCCGGGTTGTCCGGCTCCAGCTCGCGGGATTGCACGTACGCGCGGTAGGCGCCATCCAAACGACCCATCTTCAGGTAGGCGTCGCCCAAGTGTTCGAGGATGATCGGGTCTTGTCTCTCCGTCAACGCCACGGCACGTTCCAGCTCCGCGGCGGCCTCCTCGTACAGGCCCATCTGATAGAACACCCAGCCGAGACTGTCGACGAAATAGCCGTTCTCGGGCTCGGCCTCCAGGGCCCTGCGGATGAGCGCCTCGCTGCTCTGCAACTCCAAGCCGCGCTCGGCGAGAATATACCCGACGAAGTTGAGCGCTGCCGGGTTCTCCGGTTCGAGGTCGAGCACATCGCGCCCGTAGCGCAGCGCGGTGTCGAAGTCGCCCAACTCCTGATGCGCCATGGCGAGATTGAAGAGGATGTCCGTGTTTCCCGGGTCGAGGTTGTAGCTCGCTTCCAGATGCGGGACCGCCGCCTCGAAGTCGCGCAGCTGCCCGTAGGCGAAACCGAGCAGGGCGTTGCAGCGCAGCTCTCCAGCCGGCGTCATTTCCGAGGCGGCGTGGAGCACGGCGCGCAGCGAATCCGCCGCCACCCCGTGGCGCTGCAGCCGTCCCGAATCGTCACGCAAGCGCTCCATCAACACCGTCGCCAAGCTCACATACGCACCACAATCGTCCGGCCGCTGATCGATCGCGGCGCGGAAGTGCGCTTCCGCATCCGCGGTCCGCTCCTGCCGCATCGCAACCTCGCCGAGAAGCGATTCGATCCCACGCACTCCGTGCTCCGAGAGCGGCTTCAGGACTTCGTCCGCCTCCGCGAGGCGGTCGAGCTGCAGCAGCATCCAACCGAGCACGTACTGCTGACGGGGGTCGAGCGTGGCGTGGGCCTGGTAGGAGCGCAGAAGCTCCACGCCATCGGCGTAGCGCTGCTCCTGGATGTAGAGCTCCAGCAGGCTGTCCACGGCCTCCCGGTCTTCTGGTTCCAGAACGTAGGCGTCGCGATAGAGCGCAATCGCGTCCTCGAGACGGCCGCTCGAGCGGTAGAGGCGCGCCAGCGCTTCACGTGCCGAGCGCAAGCCGGGGTCCAGCTCGAGCGCACGCCGGTAGGCGTGCGCGGCCTCCTCTGGCCGCTCGAGGCCCTGGTAACTGTCACCCAGCCGCATCGATGTGGTCGCCTGGTAGGGTCGCAGCACGTCGGCACGCTGGAAGCTCACCAGAGCTTCCTCGTAGCGCTCCGAATCGAGGAGAACCCTCCCCTTCAGGGACCAGATCTCCGCGTTGTCCGGCTCCTTCGCGACCGCCTGCTCGAGCTGCACAAGCGCCGCATCGTCTTCTCCAGCGGCCACGCGCAAGCGCGCCAGGAGGAGGTGCTCCGCCGCAGAGGCGTCGTAGCGTTCGACGAAGCTCTCGAGCAGACGTTTCGATTCGGGCAGCGCCCCCATCTCGAGATGCTGGCGTGCCAACGCCAGGCGCAGTCCGGCATCCTCAGGGTGCAATCGAACAGCTTGAGTGAAGCGGTGCAGGGCGCCGCGCAGGTTGCCCTGCTCGCGCATGTAGACGCCCTCGACGTAGGCCACGAACGCCGCCTCGCGCATCGCAGCCTGGCGCTCGACCTCCTCCTCGGAGGCCGGCGTCGTCGGGTCGAGTTCCGTCTGTGCACCGCCTGGCGACGCACACCCTGAGCCGCTCAGGCACAAGGCCAGGGCGCAGAGAATGCCACCAAGCCACCGCTTCGCCATCTCTTCTCCTCATCCCGGGCGCACACGCCCATTATGGAGAGTATAAGTTCTTCCCGCTCTTCGGACCACGGAGGCGCACGAGCCACGACCCGCCCCCACGGGAAACAGCAGCGCTCCCCAGCCAGTTCCGCCGTATTTCATGCAAGACACGTACGCGCGGGGTTTCAGGGCGGCGTCAAGCGTCCGGGAAGAGATCGGGGTTGTCGGAGAGCGTCCGCAGCGCCTCACGAGCCGCTCGCTGCTCCGCCAGCTTCTTGCTGTTCCCCTCCCCTTTGCCGAGGACCCGGCCGCGAACCAGGACCTCCACGACGAAGCGCTTGGCGTGGTCCGGTCCGGAGGTCGAGTGCACCTTGTATCGCGGTGGCGTCTTCAGCCGCGCCTGGATCTTCTCCTGCAACTGACTCTTGTAGTTCGCCAGGCGGTGGTCGCCGAGGGTCTCCTCGAGCGAATCGAGCAGCTCGCGGGAGAGGAAGCGGCGCACCGGCTCCAGCCCTCCGTCGAGGTACACGGCCCCCAGAACGGCTTCGAAGGCGTCGGAGAGAATGGATGCGCGCTTGCGTCCCCCGGCATCGACCTCGCCCGGAGCCAGGATCAGGTGGCGCCCGAGGTCGATGCTCTCGGCGGCGCGCCCGAGGACGGTGCGGCTGACGATGAGCGATTTGATCTTGGTGAGCTCCCCCTCACTGCGCTCCGGGAAGCTCTGATACAGGTGCTCGTTGACGATGAGGCCGAGGATCGAATCGCCGAGGAACTCCAGCCGCTCGTTCGACTGCACGCGCTCCTGACCGGCGCGGTAGACGTGCGAGCGATGCGTCAAAGCGGTGCGCAGGAGATCCGAGTCCGTGAAGGTATACCCGAGCTTCTGCTCCAGCTCAGGGAGAGCGAATGACTGCTCCGAAACCCCCGTGTACTGGCTCGGGCTGACGCGCCGCAGGCGTTGCAGCCATGCGCGGAGCCCCATGAAACGCCTCTCACCCCTCCATCAGCCCGGAGCTTCCTACTCCTCGAATCTCCTGAACAGAATCGAAACGTTGTGTCCCCCGAAACCGAAGGAGTTCGAGAGCGAGTAGCACACGTCGCGCTCGCGGGCCACGTTCGGAATGACGTCGAGATCGCACTCCGGATCCGCTTCCTCCTGGTTGATCGTCGGCGGCAGCTTGCCCGACTGCAGCACGTGCAGTGAGATGACCGACTCGACTCCGCCCGACGCACCGAGGAGGTGACCGATCATCGACTTGGTGGAGCCCACCGCCATCTTGTAGGCGTGGTCGCCGAACACGGTCTTGATCGCCTGCGTCTCGTTCTTGTCGTTGTACGGCGTCGACGTCCCATGTGCGTTGATGTAGTCCACGACGGTCGGCCCGACTCCAGCCATGTCCAGGGCTGCTTGCATGGCGCGCGCCGCCCCTTCCCCCTCCGGCGCCGGCGCCGTGATGTGATAGGCGTCGCCGGTCATCCCGAAGCCCACGATCTCGCCGAGAATGGGAGCACCCCGCTCCCGCGCCACGTCGAGTCGCTCGACCACGAGGACACCCGCCCCCTCGCCCATCACGAAGCCGTCGCGGCGTGCGTCGAAGGGTCGGCTTGCGGCAGGCGGATCGTCGTTCTGCTCCGACATCGCTTTCATGGCGCAGAATCCTGCCATCGACATCGGTGTGATTGCGGCCTCGCTGCCTCCGGTGAGCATGACGTCGCACTGCCCCGCTTTGATCAGAAGGTAGGCGCTGCCGATGGCGTTGGCCGCAGAGGCACAAGCGGAGACGGCGCAGAAGTTCGGCCCCTTGTAGCCGAAGGTCATCGACACGAGGCCGGAAGCCATGTCGGAGATCATCATCGGAATGAAGAACGGGCTGACGCGAGTCATTCCTTTGCCGAGCATGTTGCGGTGCTGCGTCTCGAACGTCTCGATGCCGCCGATCCCGGAGCCGATGAGCACGCCGATCCGGTTCGGATCGATGCCGGAGTCCGCGAGTCGCGCCTGCTCCACCGCCTCGCGTGATGCCGCGATCGCCATCTGCGCGTAGCGGTCGGCACGCTTCGCATCCTTGCGCTCCATGTACTGCGCCGGGTCGAAGTCGACCACCTCGGCGGCGATCTGCGTCGGTAGCTCGGATGGGTCGAAGCGCTGGATCCGGACGACCCCCGGTACACCGTCGTAAAGCGCCTGCATCATCGCAGCGGTGTCGAGGCCGACGGCCGAGATCGCCCCCATGCCGGTCACAACGACTCGGATGTCATCCATAGCGGAGTCCCGCCCTCCCGGTCAGCCGGCGCCGACTCATCCGGCTCCCGGGCGCGCGCCATCCGGCGCCGCCCGGCGGCGGCTGCGCGCGCCCTCGGTCGCACGCGACCTCAGGCACCGACCTTCTGCTCGAGGTATTCGATCGCAGATGCCACGTTGGTCATCTTTTCGGCGTCCTCATCCGGGATCTCGATGTCGAACTCCTCTTCCAGAGCCATCACGAGCTCGACCGTGTCGAGGGAATCCGCGCCGAGATCATCGATGAACGCAGCATCGTCCGTCACCTGCTCGGCACTCACGCCGAGCTGCTCCTCGATGATCTTCTTGACCTTGTCGGCAATCTCACTGGCCATGTGTGGAGAGCTCACCCCCTCTTTCATCACTCGAGTTCACGACGGGGCTGCAGGTGTGCACACCCCTCCCTGGTGGGATCTCAGGAGTGCATCCACATGCCGCCGTCGCAGTTGACAACTTGACCGGTCACGTACGCCGCGGCGTCGCTCAGAAGAAACGCGACCACCCCGGCCACGTCCTCCGGAGCGCCGAAGCGCTGCATCGGAATCTGTCGCGCCAGGCTGTCGCGCGCCTTCTCGTCCAGGGACTCGGTCATCGCCGTGTCGATGAAGCCCGGTGCGACCGCATTCACCGTGATGTTGCGCGTCGCAAGCTCCCGGGCCGCCGCCTTCGTCAAGCCGATGATGCCGGCCTTGCTGGCGGCGTAGTTCGTCTGTCCCGGATTGCCCATCTGCCCGACGACAGAGGTGACATTCACGATCCGGCCGAACTTCTGGCGCATCATAACCTTGGCCACCGCGCGGGTCCAGTTGAAGGTCCCGGTCAGGTTCACGCCGAGCACCTCGTCCCACGCATCCTGAGACATCCGCGCCAGGAGTCCGTCGCGCGTGATGCCGGCGTTGTTGACCAACGCGTGCACCGCGCCCATGTCGGCCAGCACGCGCTCGACCGTTTCCTGCACCTGCGTCGGATCCTCAACGTGGCAGGCATAGCCGCGCGCCGCGTCACCCAGATCCGCGGCCACAGCGGCAACGGTCTTCGCATTGCGCGCGACGACGGCGGTCCGGGCACCATGCTCGAGGCAACGACGCGCGACCGCAAGGCCGATTCCACGGCTGGCACCGGTCACGACGACGACGCGCTCCGCAAGCTCCATTGCAGCGCCTCCGGGCGCCTAGACTACTCCGCCTGTGCTGGATGACGGTAGCGCTTTTTGAACGCCTGCAGCGACTCGAGGTCGCCAATGGAGGTGCAGCTAGCGCCACGGTCGATCCGGCGCAGCAGGCCGCGCAGGACGTTGCCCGCTCCCACCTCCAGCACCGGCCCCTGCCACTCGGCGCGCATCCGTTGCATCGCGTCGCTCCAGCGCACCGGGGATGCGATCTGGCGTTTCAACAACTCGCGCAGCTGTGCGCCCTCCTGCTCCAGCTCGGCCGTGACGTTCGGCACGACCGGAACTTCGGCTCTGCGGAACTCGAACTCGTCCAGGTAACGCGCCAGCTGGATGGCGGGCTCGTGCATGAGCTCCGAGTGGAAGGCTCCGCTCACGTTCAAGCGCTTGACGACGCGCGCTCCTGCGTCTTGGAGCCGCGGAAGGGCCGCTTCGATCGCAGCCACGGCGCCGGAGACCACGATCTGGTCGGGAGCGTTCAGGTTCGCCAGGTCGCACACGCCGGCATCGCGCACCTGCGCACAGACGCGCTCGACCTCCGCGGCTGGGAGGCCGACGACCGCCGCCATCGTCCCGGGCTCGCGCTCCCCACTCTCGAACATCAGCTCGCCGCGCCGCCGCACGATGCGGAGCGCGTCGTCGAAATCGAGAACGTTCGCTGCAACCAGCGCCGTGTACTCCCCGAGGCTGTGACCGGCGGCGATGGCGACCTCCGCACCCGCTTGCTGCAGCAGGCGAAGCACGGCGACCGCGTGCACCAGCAGAGCGGGCTGCGCGTTGCGCGTTTCGGTCAGTGTCTCCGCGGGGCCTTCGAAGCAGATCCGGGCCAGCGGGAGCCCCAGAACCGCGTCCGCTTCCTCGAAGGTGCGACGCGCCTCCGCCGAGGCGGCCACAAGGTCCGCGCCCATGCCGACACATTGGGATCCCTGACCCGGAAACAGCATGGCGAATTGCATGAAGTCCTCCCGATGACGGCGCCGAGACGTGCGCGATCTCACGCAGGCCCCGACGGCGATTTCTCTGGATCACCCGAGACGTGGGCGCCGATCTCCTGAAGCAGCTCCGAAGTCTGACGCGGCAGGTCGTTGGCCACCAACTTCGCCGCGAGCTGCACGGCGTTCTCGATAGCCCGCTCCGAGCTCGAGCCGTGGGCGATGATGACGACCTTGTTGATCCCGAGCAGCGGAGCCCCACCCTCTTCCTCGTAGTCGATGCGCCGACGCAGCTCCAGGAAGGCGGGACGCATGAGCAGAGCGCCGATCCTGGCGCGCCACGAGCGACGCACCTCGCTGCGGACCTGACGCGTGAGGAAACGCAGCATGCTCTCACCGAACTTGAGCACGATGTTGCCGACGAAGCCGTCGCAGACGACCACGTCGGTGCGTCCGGCGAGAACATCGCGTCCCTCGACGTTACCGACGAAGTTCAAGCCACTGTCACGCAGCAGCGCGTGCGTCGAAACGGCAAGCTCGTTTCCCTTGCTCTCCTCCTCACCGATGTTGAGCAGGCCGATACGCGGCCGCGGCAAACCGAGATGGATGTGGGCGTAGACCGCTCCCATCGCCGCGAACTGCAGGAGGTGCGACGGCTTGCAGTCGGAGTTGGCACCCACGTCGACCACAACGCAGCGCGAACGGTCGGTCGGAAAGAGGGTCGCGATCGCCGGCCGCTGCACGCGGCCGATCCGCCCCAGCGCCAGAAGGCCACCTGCCACCACCGCGCCCGTGCTGCCGGCGCTCAGAATGGCGTCCGCCTGCCCCTCCTTGACCTGCCGCAGGGCGCGGGCGAGAGAGGAATCCGGCTTGCGACGCACCGCCGTCGCCGGCGACTCGTGCATCGACACCTCGTCCGGCGCGTGCTCGATCGTCACACGCGCGGGCAGATCGCCGCGGCACGCGGCAAGAATGCGTTCCTCCTGTCCGAAGAAGGCGATCTGGGTGTCTGCTGGAAGCTTGGCGAGAGCGCGGAGCGTGCCTGGAACGACCACGCGCGGGCCGCGATCACCCCCCATGGCGTCGACGGCGAGGCGCACGCTTTCACCCCCGGTGGACTCGCGTTCACTCCGTGGTGGTGGACACCACTTGCCGACCCGCGTAGTGGCCGCACCCGGGGCAGACGCGGTGGGGAATTCGTGGGCTCCCGCACTCGGCGCACGTGGACATGCTCGGGCGTTCGAGCTTCCACTGGGCGCGACGCTTCAGCTTCCGCGATCGCGATGTTCTGCGTTTCGGAACCGCCAAGTTGCTCCTCCTCGATTCGGTGCACGCCGGGTGCACTACCTGCTCTTCATCTTCTCCGACAAGCGTCGCAAATCGTCCCAGCGCGGGTCTTCCGGCGGCGCACAGTCACAGGAGCCCTCGTTTCGATCCTGGCCGCACTGCGCGCACAGCCCCGCACACTGCTCCCGGCACAGGACCCGAATCGGCTCTTCGAGGATCAGGCTCTCGCGCACTAGTGGCGTGAGATCGAACTCCAGCGCCGTTTCGGCCACGACGACGACCTCGTCGCCGGGGCTCGTGCCACCCCGCTGCAGCACGAACTCGAAGCGTGTCTCCACCTGTCGCTGAAATGGCTTCAGGCACCGGTGACACTTCGATTCGGCCCCACCCACGATGTGGCAGCGGACGTGGACGCGGCGCCCGAGCGGCTCCAGCGTCGAGCTCACGCGCACGTTGTGGCGTTCCTCGTCGCCCGCCGCGTCGCGAATGGCGCACGTCGCCGTGCCCTCCTGGCGCGTCTCACCGGCGTCCAAGCGCCCGAGATCGAGTGTGATGCCCCCCGTGGACATGCCGCGACTGTAGGGGCCGAGTCGCGGCCTGTCAAGGGAAGTCCCTGTAGGACATGCACTTGGGCAGCCATCCTGGGGCCGTCATGCGGGCATTCCGGGGCCGTCAGCCGGGAAAGATGATGCCCAGCTCACGCTCCGCGGAGGCATCGCTGTCGGAAGCGTGGACCGCGTTCTCCTGCAGGCTGGTGCCGTACATGGCTCGGATCGTTCCCGGCGTCGCTTGCGCCGGGTTGGTCGCACCGACCAGCTGGCGCAGCCTCGGAACCGCGTCCTCCGCCTCGAGACGTACCGCGATGACGTCGCCCGAAGTGATGTACTCGATCAGGTCGGAGAAGAACCCCTTCCCCTCGTGCTCCGCGTAGAAGCGCTGTGCAACATCGCGTGACATCCGCCGCATTTCCAAACGGCGCACCCGAAACCGGTTGCGCAGAACGATCTGGAGGATGTCGGGCCACACGCTCGCGCGCACAGCCTCCGGCTTGATCATGAGATAAGTCTGCGTCAAGTCCGTTCCCCTATTGGATCGAGAGCTTGCTGCGCATGCACTCCACGACACCACTCGGTGTCTCGGCCACCTCGACGCCGGCAGCCTGGAACGCCTCCACCTTGGCGGCCGCCGTCCCGGAGCCGCCCGAAACGATGGCGCCGGCGTGTCCCATACGACGTCCCGGGGGCGCGGTCCGCCCGGCAATGAACGCCACGACCGGCTTGCTCATCTTCGAGGCGATGAACTCGGCGGCTTCCTCTTCGTCGGTTCCTCCGATCTCGCCGATCAGCACCACCGCGCGCGTGCCAGGGTCCTCTTCGAAGAGTTGCAGCACATCGATGAAGCGTGTGCCGATCAGCGGATCGCCACCGATTCCGATGCAGGTGGATTGTCCGATCCCCGAGCGCGTGAGCTCGTAGACCACTTCGTAGGTGAGCGTGCCGCTGCGTGACACGACGCCGACGTCGCCCGGTGTGCAGATGTTCCCGGGCAGGATCCCGATCTTGCCAGCACCCGGCGTGATGACACCCGGACAGTTCGGTCCGACGAGACGCGCATTGTGGGCGTGCACCAGGGGAAGAGTGCGCACCATGTCTTGAACCGGGATGCCTTCGGTGATGCAGACCACGAGCTGGATCCCGGCAACGACCGCTTCGCAAATGGCATCGGCCGCGACCAGAGGTGGGACGTAGACGACGCTGGCGTTGGCGTCGGTTTCCCGCGCGGCGCTCGCCACCGTATCGAAGATCGGAACGTCGTGCACGCTCTGCCCGCCCTTGCCGGGAGTCACGCCACCGACGACGCGCGTGTCGTAGGCGATCATCTGCTGCGTGTGGAAGCTGCCGTCGCGTCCGGTGATTCCCTGCACCAGCACCCGTGTCTTTGCGTCCAGGAGAATGCTCATGACGCCTCCCCGGCGCTGCGGGCCGCGGCGATCGCCTTCTGGACGACCTCGTCCATGCCCGATGCCGTCTCCAGTTTCGCGCCCGCCAACATCTCGCGAGCGCGTTCTTCGTTCGTACCGATCAGGCGCACCACGAGCGGCACACGCGGCGGACTGGTCTCGATCACGGTGAGAAGCCCCTGTGCCACGTCGTCGCAACGGGTGATGCCACCGAAGATGTTGAACAGGATCGCCCGCACGTTGGGGTCACTCTGGATGATCTCGAGCGCAGTGGTCACCTTCTCCGGATTCGAGCTGCCGCCGATGTCGAGAAAGTTGGCTGGGCTGCCCCCGTAGTGCTGGATGAGATCCATGGTGGCCATGGCCAGCCCGGCGCCGTTGACGACGCAGGCCACGTCCCCATCGAGATGGATGTAGGAGAGGCCTCGCGCGCGCGCCTTGCGTTCGCGTGCATCCTCGGCATCGAGATCGCGCAGCGACTCGAGCTTGGGATGACGCGTGAGCGCGTTGTCGTCCAGGTTGATCTTGGCATCGATCGCCAGAATGTCGCCTGCCGTCGTGACGACGAGCGGGTTGATCTCGACCAGCGTCGCATCGAGAGCGGCGAAGGCTGCAGCCAATCGCAGACACACACGCGCCAGGCCCAACGCGGCGCGCCCCTCCGAAAAGACCTGGAAGCTCGCGGCTCGGGCTGCAAACGGCTGCAACCCCCGCACCGGATCGAGATGCGTCCGCACGATCTTCTCCGGTGTGAGGCGCGCAACCTCTTCGATATCGACGCCGCCTTCGGCGCAGAGCATGAGCACCGGTCGCGCCGCAGCGCGGTCGAGCGTGATGCCGACGTAGACCTCACGCGCGATGTCGACGGCCGGGGCCACGAGTACGCGGCGCACGTCCAGTCCTTTGATTTGCATGCCGAGGATCTCCTCGGCGCGCGCACGCGCGTCATCGACACTCTGGGCGAGTTTGACGCCGCCCGCCTTTCCACGCCCACCGGCGTGGACTTGCGCCTTCACCACGACGGGAGTGTCGAACTCCCGGGCAGCGTTGGCGGCTTCCTCCGGAGTCGAGGCGACGACCTGCGGCGGCACAGGAAGATCATGCCGGCGCAAAAGGTCGCGTGCCTGGTATTCGTGTATGTTCATGAGTCCTCGCTGGAGATTACGATCGCACGCGGTGGGCTGCGCTTGCGGACAAAAGAAAAGGGGCCCCGCATCGCGCGCCCCGCACGCGCGGCACTGTAGCGAAGGGTTGCAGGGGTGTCAAGCGCGTGGAGGGGTTCGGGTGGCTCACGCCTCGAGCTGGCGCAGCGTGGCGTAATAGCGCTCCGAGGGGGCCACGGAGGGGTCCAGCAGCACGAGGTCGCGCAGGAGCGCCGCGTCGATGCGGCCGGCGTCGACCGCGGCGACCAGACGCTCGCCGAGCATGTAGCCGAGCGCGTGCGTCACCTCGAGCACGACATCGAGATCCTGTTCGTAGATCTGCTTCAAGCGACCACGCCGACCGGCGAGGCGGGCGCGCTCGTGCGCCTTGTGCTGCACGACGAAGCGGGCCACCAGCTTGCGGAACGCAAGGCCCGGTTCGTGCAGACGGCGAGAGGCGGAGCGCAGGAAGGAGCGGAACTCGTCGGCGCGCGTGGCCACGCGGCGCGGATTCACGAGCTTCGAGATGCAAAAGCCGAGGGCGGCGTTCCAGGCCCGGGCGTAGAACTCCTCGACCTCATCCTCGTAGGCGCTCACGCTGCCGGCGTGACGCACCTGCAAGACGTGCAACGCCTCCTCGCACGCGTGGTTCACCGAGAAGAAGGGAAGGTAGACCACGTTCACTTCCGGGACGTAGCAGCTGCGGTTCGCGAACGCGAGGAGGTGGACCTCGCGCACGCGCTTCTCATCGATGGCGGTGGAGTTCTCCACCACCTCGAAGAAGTGCTCGTCAAGATTCGTGAACACCTCGCACCCCGCTTCGACGGGCGGCAGCTCGAGAAACCGTCCCATCTGCCGCACCAGCGCCTCGAAAACGCTGGTGTAGGACGCCTCGACCAGCAGCTCGTCCGCTTCCCCGTCGACGTGTAGCCGCTCCACCGCCTGCTCCCAGCTCAGATACGACTGCAGCTTCACGTGGGGCGGCACCTCCATGACACAGAAGCGGTCCACGCCGAGGCGCACCACGTGCGCATCCGCGTCCTCGCCACGCTCCGCCAGCGTCCAGTACAGCGTATCGCTGTTCTGATAGACGACCAGCTTGCGGCGCTGCAACCCCACCGCCTGCAGGCGCAGATCGAGCGCGCGCGGGAGATGGTTCGACGCCAGGTGGAGGTCGCCGATGAGCACCATGAAGCGCGCCGCCGGCCATTTCAGCGTGTCCTCCACGAGTGAGCTGGCAATGGCTTCGTCGCGCGCGTGCATCCCCTGGCCGGCGGCGGCGTGGTTGATGCCCACGAGGCGCACCCCGAGACGCCGCGCCGAATCGAAGAGAGGCTTGTAGTTCTCCCAGTTGAAGTTCCACGTCAGGTCGTACTGCACGCGCTGGAGAAAGTCCGCCTCGCGGATCTCCCCGCGCATGTACGCATCGAGATGCACCTGGTGCTCACGCCGCACCATCTCGAGAGCCAGAACGAGCGGCCGTTCGTCGTGGGCGGCGCGCTCGAGCAGGCGCCGCGCCAGCTCCTGCGACTGCCGCAGCGTGTGGTAGTCGCCGACGAAGAAGAGATCGACGTCGAGAATCGACTGGTTCAGCTCGCCGAAACTGGTCAGGGAGTGCTGGCTGCGGAAATCGCGAATGTACTCGCGGTAGTAGCGCTCGAGCGCCGGCGTGTTGCCACCCGTGTAGGCGCGCACTTCCGCCTGCAGCAGGCGCTGCACACCCCGCTGCAGGCGTAGAACCGCCTGGCGTGATCCGGCAGGATCACCAGGAGCGGTGCGAGTGATGCGATCGCCCATGGCAGCCGGCACCTTTCTGGCGGCGCGACACCCTCACGGCACGTCCCCCGATCGCGCACGGAGCACCCGTGTGGAGCGGTACAGAGCGCGTCGGTCGATCGGGGATGGGCTCAGGGGAGCAGGTTCCGGACCACCGACTTCCGGCGCGCGTCTGGAGGCGCGCGTCGCATGGTGACCTCCCTTCCCCCGCGCAACGTGCGGGGTGCCCACCGCTTTAACACGTGGCCCTCGAGAATCGCATCGGCGAATTTTCAACCCTTTTCATGACAACGAGTTAAACGTGTAATCGGTGTGGGATTCCAGGCACGTGGAGGTTGCGCTCAATGCAAGGTGCGCCAGGGGGACGCGGGAAGCCCGGGAGCGCGTTGACAGCATACACGTCGGCCCCTAGGTTGGGTTCGGGGCCAGGTACGAGAAGTCTGCTAGGGGGACTTGACTGCTTGGTTGGGATGCGACGCGACTCAGCACGATCTCACCGGCGTCTCGGTCAAGTCTGATGATCCGACACCTCCAGGAGAACCGGACCTGGCCTCAACACATCAGCTCTTCGCCGACTTCGCGTCGTCATCGGAGATCGCTTTCTGCTTCGGCTCCTCCTCTTCCTCCTCTTCGCGCAGACTCTTCTTGAACCGCTTGATGCCGAGCCCCAGGCCACGCCCGATCTCGGGGAGTCGACTCGCTCCGAAGAGCAGGAGAATGAGCAGCGCAATCAGCATCAGCTCGGTGGGACCCAATCGACCGCAGGTCATGCGGAAATCCTTCCTCTGGGGACAATCCGGTTCAATCGTCGCTCCGGGTCCAGTGGCCACTGCGGCCGCCGGACTTCTCGATCAGCTCGATCTCCTCGACGCGAATGCCGCGCTCTACGCTCTTGCACATATCGTAGACCGTGGCCGCGGCGATCGACACCGCAACGATGGCTTCCATTTCGGCGCCCGTGGCTGCGCGACACGCAACGCTCGCTTCAATCGTCACGCCACAGCGCTCGCGATCGACGCGCACGTCGACGTCGACGTGATCGAGTGGCAACACGTGGCAGAGCGGAACGAGGTGCGGCGTCTGCTTTGCGGCCTGGATCCCGGCCAAGCGTGCCACCGCAAGAACGTCGCCCTTCGCGAGCGCGCCGTCCGCGACCAGCTCCAGCGTGGACGCCGCCATGCGCACGAATCCGCTGGCACGCGCGCGACGCGGGCTGGCTGGCTTTTGGCCCACGTCGACCATGCGCGCTCGTCCCTCGCGATCGAGATGCGTGAGCTTCCTTTTCATCATGTCACCCGGCGCCTGGCGATGTACTGCGCCCACGCGTCTGCCGTGTTGATGTTCTGAAGCGTTGAGATCTCCATCGGGCCGGGCTCCCACGGCGCCAGTCGGGCGCGCTGCACCCAGGTGCGTGCCGTGAGTCCCCACTCGGGGCGCATCGCCGCGCGCAAATCTCTATGCCACAACGAGGGCAGAGGCTCGAGCCCCCGAGCCTCATCCAGCCGCGGGCAGCTCCCCAAGGCACCGGTTCGCTGCGCCGTGTGCCACAGCGCCGACAGCAGCGCGGGTCCGACGTCCGGCATGTCGCACGCGAGCAGCAGTCGCCACGCGGGACCGCTCGACTCGAGCACGGTGCGAATGCCATGAACGAGCGCGTGCTCCGGCGTCGCGTCGCACAGGAGCGGCATCCCGAGATCGCGATACTCCGACTCCCGCTTCACGACCAGACTGACCGACGCGACGTGGGGCGCGAAGCGCCGGGCCAGAACTCGCGCGACTGCTTCGCCATCCAGCTCCAAGCGCGCCTTGCTATGCCCCATGCGCCGGCTGGCTCCACCCGCGAGGATGTAGACGCCGACGTCGCGCGCAGCGGGGAACGGTGCATCCGCAACCATGCTCCTCCCTCGTGCCCCTTCGACTATACACCCCAGCGAGCACTGCATCAGCCGAGGTTGCCACCCGGAACGCCTTCTTCTATCCTGCCCGCTCGTCCGCTGGAGGTGGACTTGAAGGCCGGCACCGCGCAACCGGGAGCGGGATTCGCCCGTGCGCTCCTGCTGCTCCTCCTCCTCTACTTCGCGCTGGCCGGTCTTCTGCGCCCGCTCCTGCGACCCTACGTCTACTCCGATTTCGTCACCTTCTACAGCGCCGCCGAAGCGTTCGCCGAAAGGCGCAGCCCGTACGCGCTCGACTCGTTGCGGCGTGCGGACACGGCCTTCGAGGGCTGGGTTGGGCGTTACTTCTACCCACCCCCGTTCGCCGCGGTGATCATGCGACCGTTTCTGCTCCTCCCGTTCGACCTCGCACGGCGTCTCTGGGTGCTGGTCGAAGCGGCAGCCTACCTGAGCGCGGCCGTCGTCTTGGGCAAGCTCGCCTTCGGCACCCTGCGCCTGCCGCACTGGGCGGCGCTCGGCCTCCTCTTTCTACCCTTCGCGCCTTTTCATCTCGACCTCAAGCTCGGCTCCGTGTCGGGGGTCCTGCTGCTCCTCCTCACGCTCTTCCTGCGGGCCTACCAGCGCGGCCACGCCTGGCGGGCGGCCGGGGCGCTGGCGGCCGCCATCTTGCTGAAGGTGGCGCCGGCGTTCCTCTTGGCCTACCTGTTCTTGCGCGGCGAGCGGCGACTGGTCGGGCGGACGCTGACCATGCTGGCCGCCTACGTCGTTGCCACGCTTCCCTGGTCGGGAACCACCGCGTACACGGAGTACGTGACCCGAGTGATCCCGTATCTCGCCACGGCGAACTTCTCCTGGTTCACGAACCAATCGATCGATGCCGTCTTCTGGCGGCTGTTCATGCCGAATCCCGACACCACGCCGTGGGTGGAGAGCGCTCTCCTGTACCGTCTCGGAACCCTCCTGCTCGGCGCTGCCATCGTCGTCGCTCTGGTGCGCGTGGCGCGACGCCGGAAGGGCATGCAGCGCGACGCCTGGGGGCTGGGTCTGGCCCTCGTGGCGAGCCTCCTCCTGGCAAGGGTCACTTGGGAGTACATGGTCGTCTTGACGCTGCCGAGCTTCGTTCTCTGGTTGCGCGCCGCGTGGAACGGCGAGGTGAAGCAGCCACTTCTTTGGGGGGCCGGCATCGCGTACGCCTTGTGTGCGCTGCCCTTCCCGTACGCATCGGATCCGCTGCGCTCAGGCGTCGGTCTTCTGCTCGAGGCGCCGCGCTTTTGCGGCATGCTCCTGGCGTTCGGCGTTGGTTGTGGTTCGCAGAATGTGTCCGGTGCCAGCGGATGCGGGGCACCTCGGCAAAGCTCGGAACCGATCTAGCTGGCGTAGGTGAGCCGATGCAACCGGGGCGCAGGGATCGCCCGGGTCACGGTCTGGTGCCGGTAGTAGCGCCGCAGCCGTGTGCGGCTGGGTCTCGGAGTGCGAGACATTCTACGAACCACAACCCTAGCGCAGGAGCAGCAGACGCCGCGTCCAGGTCTGCGAACCGACACGCAGCCGTGCCACGTAGTGACCGGACGCCACGCCGCGACCCGTATCGTCGCGTCCATCCCAATCGACCGCGTGGCGACCAGCGGGCCTCGTTCCGGACCAGAGGCGGCGCACACGCCGCCCCCTCACGCTGACCACGTCGAGCTCTGCATAAGCCGAATGCTCGAGCTCGAAGTGCAAGCGGGTCGATGGATTGAACGGGTTCGGGGTGGCCACGTCGAGGAAGGTGCGCGCCGACACTTCGACCACCCAGGGACCCCAGAGGCGCTCTCCATCGCGATCGGCGCCGCGAAGCAGGAGCACGTGCCGCCCCGGCTCGAGCTGGAATGGAAGCCGAACCTCGCCCGGCATGGTGACGCGCGTGCTCGCTACCAGGCGGTGGCGACGACTGCCCCACTCCTCCGCGACACCGAGTGCGGAGTCTCTGACGTCGAGCGCGCGTGTCCACACCTCGAACAGTGCATCCGAGCTCGAGGCCACGCGCCAGCGCAGCTCTGCACGTCGCCCTTCAACGTGGACTCGTATGTCGCTGATTCCGACGGCAACGACCTCGGGGATGTAGAACCAGGCGAGGTCGCTGTCGCTGCGCTGACCCTCGGCGTCGACTGCCGTGACGCCGTACGCGAACAGCCCGGGGCGCTCAGCCACCAGTGTGTAGGTCGTGTCCCGCACGTCGGGAACGAGCACACGCCGCGTCTCCGTGAGCGTCTGCGCCACGTCGAGACGGGCACGCAAGGCGACATCGGTGGGAGAATCGGGATGCGCATCGATGCGCACCGCCACGTCGACCCGCTCTCCAGCGAAGCGAGCCGCGTCGAAGCGCGCCGTTCGCGCCAGCCAACCGGTGATGCCCGCACCCTGGTTGCGGCCGGTCGGATTGGCCTCGCGTGTCACCTCACCCGACAGCGACACCCACGCCCCGGAACCGAGGCGCCGCACTTCGACATAGGCGTAATCCCAAAGCGGCTCGAGTCGCGTCTCGAGATCCAGAACGAGGTCGCCGCCGCTCGGAACGCGCAAGTCGCTGGCGACGAGGGTGCGGCCGCTCGCATGCAGCGTCGTCGAGGTCCCTTTCGGCGGGCTCGGTTGCCCGATCGGATCGATCTCGAAGATCTCGAAGTGATCGATCGGATTGTGCTCGTCCCCGGTGTCGCTCCAGCTCATGTAGATGATGCGAGGATCCTCCCCATCCTGGACTGCCGTGAGAAGTGGTGGCGGAGGGGGCGTCGCTGCGCGCACGTTGTCCGCGACGCGGATGGCGTACAGGTTCAACGACAACAGCAGTTCGCAGGTTGGACGGATCAGATCTTCAGAGGGCCAGAAGCCTCCCTGCGCCATCGAGTTGAGCTCGACCGTGAAGGAGAAGGTGCGGGTCTCCTTGGCGTCGTTGCGCTCGCCGTACATGTAATCGCCGAAGGCTCCGTTGGTGATGTAGATCGCGCCGGAATAGGCGTTGCCGGGCCGGTAGCCGCTGTCGCGCACCATGCTGTCGGCCAACGCCACGAAGACGCTGTGATCCGGGGTCACCATGTTGCGGGTCCAGCCCCACGGGTAGAGGAGAAGCTGACCGAAAGAGTGGTAGCTGATCGCAAGTTTGAACTCCTGTCTCTCGCTGAGCCTGCGGATGGCGTCACTTTCCGGCTCCGAGAAGGCGTGGCTGCCGCGATAGGTTTGGCTCAGAGGATCGGGGGAGCTGCCCGTGTCGTCGAATCCCCACAGGTAGGAGTAGTTGCGGTTCAGGTCCACGCCCATCACGTCGTCACCGAGACGTCGTCGATTCTTGCGCCAGCCTGGCTGAAGCTGCGTCTCCTCCTGGTAGACGTGGCCATCGGCATTCAGCAACGGCACGATCCAGATCTCGCGCTCGTCGACCAGCTGCGTCGTCCGTGGCGCCCGCCCATACTGCTCGAGCAGGTGTCTTGCGACGTGCAGCGGCACCTCCACCGACATCAGCTCGCGCGCGTGATGGTTGCCGACGATGAGGACGTCGGCCTCCGCGGGATCGTCGAAGCTGGCGTCGTCGGAGATCTTGAGCGCCGGGATGTCGCGCCCTTCTAGACTCTGACCGATCACTTCGAGGCGCGTGATGCTCGGGAAGGTGGCGTGCAACGACTCCAGCTCCGCGACCGTCTCGCTCCAAGTGTGGTAGAGCCCCAGACCCGGGATCTCCTGTAGCTCGCGCAGCCGCGCTTTCCAGTCCGGCTCCACGGTGGAGAACGTGAAGCTGCGCTCGCGCAGCCGCCGCATGTCGTCGCGGCTCGCAATCAGGTAGGTGAGGCCACTCTGCGGATCGTGGCTGACGAGCTCGAGGCCGAGCCCCTCGAGCTCACGGAGCGTCCACGGGCTCGTCGGATGCACGGCGATCAGGCTGTTCGCCACCAGCTCGCACGGGACGAGAAGCAGCATGAGGAGGAACGAGAGGGTGCGCACGGGGGATGCCTCCACGCTCGGCGTCTGGCGCTCGGCGGCTGTGTCGGAAGTGTGCTCCGTACGCAAGTTACGGGGTTGGCGAGGGGGGCGCAAGCCTTTGGCGGCAATGAGGTTCCGTGGAGCCTGCGGGCGTCGCGCTCAGCAGTTCTCGGAGCGCTTCGTTTGCGCGAGACGCGCTTCCTCACTGCCGGGGAAGCGCCGGATCAGGTCCTCGAAGACCTCGCAGGCGTCGGAGTTGCGGCCGAGGTGCTGCAGGCAGAAGCCGGTCTTGAGCAGCGCTGCGGGAACCTTGTCACCGGTCGAGAATTGCTCCGGGACCTTGCGAAACTCGCTCAGAGCCTGCTCGTAATTACCCTGATCGTAGTAAGTTTCACCGATCCAGTATTGCGCGTTGTCAGCCAGCTCGCTCTCGGGAAACTGCGACAACACCTCTTCGAACCCCATGAGTGCGAGCCCGTGGTTGCCGCGTGTGAGGTCCTGGTACGCGGCGTCGTAGAGGGAGCGCGGTGTGACTTGCGTCTGCGGCGCCGTGTCGCCGCTCGCTGCCGCCGAGCCGGCAGCAGCGCCCGCAGCGGCGCCGGCTGCCAATGCTGCCCCGGGACTGATCCCCTGCTCGTAGCGCAAGCGATCCTTGAGCTCGCGGATCTCCGCGTTGGCCGCGTCGAGCTCCGACTGCACGGCTTGCAGCAGGCGCTCGACTTCGGTGAGCCGGTCCTGGTTGCTGGCGCGCCGGTTTCGAACCTCGCGCGTCTGCTCTTCGACCAGGGTGCTCAGGCTGTCCACGACTGCGGAGAGCCGCTCCTGCGAGCGCTCCAGCGTCGCCACCTGATCTTGTAGCCGCGCGGTATCCAGCTGCACCTGCTTGAGCTGCTTGCTGTTGCAGCTTGTTACAAGCAAAAAGGCGGTTGCCACAACCGCCCACGGCTTCCCCATGCGTGGTCGCACCCTGCGCATTCCATCCCACGAACGCTCGGGTGCCGCGGTGACGGGGGCCGTGGCGCGAACGACCCCCGTACCCGGCACCGCTCTCATTTCACCACGAAGTGGGCGCGGCGATTCTGCGCCCAGGCTTGCTCGTTGCTTCCTGTCGCGAACGGTCGGCTCTCGCCGTAGCTGATCGTGTCGATTCGCATCGACTCCACGCCGTAGCTGATCAGGAAGTCCTTCGCGGCGATCGCGCGCCGGTCGCCGAGCGCCAGGTTGTACTCGTGCGTGCCGCGTTCGTCGCAATGACCCTCGATGAGGATCGTGGCGCCGCGGACCTCCATCAGCTTGCTCCCGTTCTGAGTCAGCGTCGCCTCCGCATCGCTGCGTATCTCCGACTTGTCGAAATCGAAGAAGACGTCACCCAGATCGCCCTGCATGAGCTCGGGCTCGGGTGGCGGCGGCGGTGGCGGCGGCGGTGGTGGCGGTGGCTCAGGTGGCGGCGGCGCCGGAGCCGGCGGCTCCGGTGGTGGTGGCGGCTCGCCTCCGCATCCACCCATGATTCCGAGACTCACGACAGCCACGAGGCTGACGAGAAGAATCCGACGCATCTGGATCCGACCTCCCTCTGACAAGGCGTCCCGCGAGACGTGTCAGTCACGTGACCACGCCGGAGTGATGGCATCTCCGGTGCCCGAGGTCAAGCGCCTTTCAAGCCCGGTATAGATGTCCACCACGTAGATGGCTCGCGACCCACCTCTCAACGAGCTGAAAGCGATGTGCCTGGAGTCCTTGGCCCAGGAGGGACCGTCATTGAGTCCCGCGCTGACCACGACACGCTGATTCGTTCCATCCGGCTTCATCAGCCGCAGCTCGATGTTCCCCTCCCATCGCGCCACGTAAGCGATCCAGCGTCCATCGGGTGACCAGGCGGGCGAATCGCTGTAGCGGTTGTGGTAGGTCAACCGCCGCACGTGCCCCCCATCGCCATCCATCGCGTAGATCTGCGGGACACCGGATCGATCCGATGTGAACGCAATCTGGTCACCGCGCGGCGACCACGTGGGAGCTGTATCAATCGCGGGATGGTGCGTCAATCTTTTTAGCCGACTCCCATCCTCGCGCATCGTGTAGATCTCCGCGTTCCCCTCGTGCGACAGCGTGAGGGCAAAAAAACTGCGCTCCTGACACCAGTCGGGCGCCGTGTTCAGGCCCGGGCGACGACTCACGACGCGCAGCCGGCTCGAGCCCTGGTCCACCCGGTACAGGTTCGGGTTCTCGTCGACGTAGCTGGTGAAGGCGATCCAGCTGCGCCCGACACCCCAAACCGGCGAGTGTGTGAGCGTGCTGCGGTCGGTCACCTGGCGCTCGCCGAAACCGTCGTAGTCGACGGTGTAGATCTCACCCCTGCCGCCGCGGACACGCGCGAATGCAATCTTCGTTTGCGCCGTGCCATCCACGCCGGTCAAACGCTTCACCACTTCGTCGGCGAAGTGGTGCATTGCACCGCGAACGTCGTTGGCGTCGACTTTGTAGCGTTTGCCAGCAATCTGGGTGCCGAGCGCGTCGAGCAAACGCATCTCGGAACGGAACTCGCCCTCTTCGATGCGCCAAAGGGCCGCGATCTCGTGCGGTCGACGCTCCGGTTGCTCGTTGGCCACGTTCCAGGCTCGCGATACACCACGTGGCAGGTAAGGGCTCGCCCACTGGTCGGTGACGAAGAAGAGACCCGTGTAGATCAGGTCACGCGCAAGCGTTTCGCGCGCTTCGTTCGCGGCTTGACGCAAGGCCGCGTTCGAGCCGTCGATTTCCGGTTCGAGGATCTTCAGCGTAATGCGCCGGTATCCATCGCGCTGGATCTCGATCCGGTACGGAACCGACTGCCCCGCCGCCACGAGCGGCAGAAGGAGAATCAGGAGAGCGCACGTGAGAGCGCACAGGCGTGCGCCCGCTCCGGGCAGGACTGCAATTCGGTGCTCGAGCGACATCCGCGGTTTCTCCTCGTGGCACTAGTACTGCTGCGTAAAGGTCAACACGATCGCAATCGAGTCCGTTCCCAGCTCATCGGGAAGGGGTGGAAGCGGCGAGGCCTCCAGAATCGCCCGCATGGCGGCGCGGTCGTAGAGCCGGTTCTCCGAAGTGGCGGCAGACTCGAGGCCCGCGACCGAGCCATCCGATTGCACCTGGAACTGGAAGCTGGCCTTGACCGTTCCGGCACGACCGATGGCTGCGGGCGGGCGCCAGTTCGCCGAGATCTTGTCGCGCAGCTGCACGAGATACCACGGCGCATGCGCTCCCAGGACCCCTCCCTCCACTCCGATGCCGCTTCCGGAGCCGACGCCCGCGTCGCCGGCGCCGGCGCCGCTGGCATCCGCATCGGCAACGGGAGCCACGCCATCGTCCGCACCGAGCGGAGCGTCGGGCAGGGGTGGCGGCGGCTCCTCCGGCACCGGCTCCGGGTCGCGCTCGCG
Organism: Candidatus Latescibacterota bacterium; assembly: GCA_020349025.1. Classification (GTDB taxonomy): domain Bacteria; phylum Krumholzibacteriota; class Krumholzibacteriia. The sequence goes on from CP070763.1 coordinate 1,548,032, forward strand.
CGGGCGCTCCGAGGGAATGGGGTCCTTCGGCGGCGGCAGGATTCCATCGGGATCGGTCTCCTTGACGACGTTGAGCTCCGGCTGTGGGCGTCGCCTCTCCTCAGGCGGCGGCTGCGGCCGGCGCTCCTCGGGCGGCTCTTCATCGCGCGGCTCCTCCGCGCGCAGCGGTGCCGGTGCGCCCGAGCCGGGCCCCGTGCCGGCCGGCGGCAGCACGATGTGGATGCCGTCCACGAACAGGTTGGGGCGATGCAGGGCGGAGAAGAGCATCAGCAGTGCGAGCACGCCAAAGTGCCCGAACGCAGAGATCCAATACGGACTGCGCAGGCTCACTGCTCAAACCAATCCTCTCGTCCCGAGTCGGTCATCAAGCCGATGTCCAGCACACCGGCGCCGCGGATCTCGGCCATCACGGCGACGATGGAGCCGTACGGGACTTTGCGATCCGCCTTGAGATACACGGGCCGGACGCCCGCGCCGATCGCCGCCTGCAACACCGACCGCAGCTCCTGCAAGCCGGGGACCACTTCGTCGCCCACGGCGAGGCGCTTGTCGATCGACAGCGTCACGACGATCGGGTCGGTCTCCTGCTCCAGGCCGGGCGTGTCCGCCTTCGGCAGGTCGACGTCGAACCCGGCACGCAGGTACTGCGAGGTCATCATGAAGATGATGAGCAGCACCAACAGGATGTCGACGAACGCGGTGATGTTGATCTCGGTCATCCCACGCATGCCGCGTCTGCGGCCCCAGCCGGTGGGGACGCCGGTGTCCACGCCCATCATCGCGCGACCTGCTGGGCTCGGACCTCACGCTCGAGGAGGTCCACGATCGATATGGAAAAGCTCTGCATCTCGCCCTCCAGCTTGCGCAGGCGACTCGTCAACATGTTGTAGAACACCAAAGCCGGGATGGCAGTGCCCAGGCCTGCGATCGTGGCGATGAGCGCCTCGGCGATACCGGGCGCGACCACATCGAGTGAAGCGGAGCCGGCCTGGCCGATGTTCACGAAGGAGATCATGATGCCCCAGCAGGTGCCGAGGAGACCGAGAAACGGGCTCACGGTCGTCGTCGTCGACAACACGACGAGGTTCTTCTCGAGCACGGAGAGAGCATCGAGCGCCGCCTTCTCGCTGGCGCGCTGGAAGTCGGCAATCAGGTACTCGCGCCCTGCGACGTTCTCCCCCATGCGCTGCAGCACCTTCTGGCTCTCGCTGATGATCCCCATGAGGGGCCCGGAGAAACCGCTCCCCATCAGGTCGGAGAGCTCGTGAACAGAACGCATGCGCGACACGCTGGAGCGGATGGCACGGGTCTGCGCTTCGACGCGCTTGAACAGACTCCACTTGTCGTAGGCGACACCCCACGAGAAGATCGACAGCAGGAGCAGGAGCAACAGGATGAACTTGGCGAACAGGCCCGCCTCGGCAATGAGCCTGAGGTAGGTGTTGTCTACGCCCAAGAAGGAGAAAAGCGGCGACACCACGGCCGCAACGTCCACGTCCGCACCTCCCATACCACCACCGGCAGCCGCAGCCCCGCCCCACTTCGGGGATCGCGGAGCGCACGAGTCGGGCGACGCTAACACCGCCCCCTGAGGGTGTCAAACCTTGACTGGGTCAGCCGGTTCCGGGTCTTCCAGGCTTGCGTCAACGCCCCGCCGCGGGTCGGCGCACCCCAGGCGCAGGCACACTCCGCCGGCGCAATGCCGTCTGGAATGCTGTCCGATTCTCGCCCCAGCGGCGCCGCGGCGCAAGCCCCACCCCCCGTGCCGCCAGGCCTTTCGAGGCCGCGAGGGCGATGCTATCGTGGGCCGCGCCGGCTCAGGCGCTCGAGGAGGCGACATGCTCGACATCCGCTTCATCCGCAACAACCCGGAAGCCGTGCGGCGCGCCGCGGCGCTCAAGCACATCGATTTCGACATCGATCGGCTCCTGGAGGTGGACGTCGAACGTCGCCGGCTCATCCAGGCCAGCGAGGAGATGAAGGCGCATCAGAACCGCACCTCCAAGCAGATCTCAGGCCTCCAGGGAGAGGAGCGCCAGGTGCGGATCCGCGAGATGCAGGAGCTGGTCGCGAACATCAAGCGCATGACCGAAGAGCTGAAGGAGCGCGAGGCGGAGTTCGACGACCTGATGCTCCAGGTGCCCAACATCGCGGCCGACGAGGTTCCGGAAGGGGAGACGGATGCGGACAACGTCGAGCTGCGCCGCTGGGGTGCACCCCGAACCTTCGACTTCGAGTTCAAAGACCATGTGACGCTCGGGCTCGAGCTTGGGCTGATGGATTTCGAGCGCGCCGCAAAGCTGGCTGGCTCGCGTACCTATTTCCTGCGCGGCGCCGGCGCCCTGCTCGAGATGGCGGTGCTTCGACTCGCTTTCGACCACATCCAGTCGAAGGGTTTCGAACCGATGCTGGTGCCGCATCTCGTGCGGCCCCTGGCGATGACGGGCACCGCGTACTACCCCGGCGGAGAAGAGCAGGCGTATCAGATCGAACGCGACGGGCTGTCGCTCATCGGCACGTCGGAAGTGCCGCTCACCTCCTTTCACGCCTCCGAGGTGCTCGCGGAAGCGGAGCTTCCCAAACGCTACGCCGGCTGGTCGGTCTGCTTCCGGCGTGAGGCGGGCACATACGGCCGCGACACGCGCGGGCTCTACCGCATCCACCAGTTCCAGAAGATCGAGCAAGTGGTCGTGTGTCGTGCGGACGCCGAGGAGTCGCTGCGTTGGCACCACGACATCCTGAAGAACTCCGAAGAGGTTTTGCAGATGCTCGAACTCCCCTACCGCGTCGTCAACGTCTGCGGCGGCGACCTGGGACGTCCGCAGATTCAGAAGTTCGACCTCGAGACCTGGATGCCATCGCGCGATTCCTACTCGGAAACGCACAGCGCCTCGCGCTTCCACGACTTCCAATCGCGCCGGCTGGACATGCGCTACCGTGGCGCCGATGGCAACGTGCACTTCTGCCACACGCTGAACAACACCGTCATTGCCTCGCCACGCATCCTGATTGCTATCCTGGAGACCCATCAGCAGCCGGACGGCAGCATCGTGCTGCCGCCGGCGCTCAGACCCTATTTGAACGGGATGGAGAGGATCGGACCGAAGGCGTAACGGCAGCGCCTTACTGCCCCTCTTGGGCTCGTCGCTGCTCCGCTTTCACGTACTCGCGATCGTGCACGTATTCGAGCGCCTTGATGAAGCGCTCGGCCGGGATGTAGCCGGGAATGTTGGCGAGCCGCGTGCCGTCGGGTCTCAGGAACCAGGTCATCGGAAAGGAGCGCACGCCATACTGCTGCGCCAGCTGCTGCCCGGACATCTCGGTGTCGCCGACGGCGAATTTGCGTTTCGACTCGGCGTTGATCTTGGCGATCAAGAAGTTCTCGTTCAGCATCTCGACCACGGCCGGGTCGGTGTAGGTCTTCTTGTCCATCACTTTGCACCAGCCGCACCAGCTGGTGTAGAAGTCGATCAGGATGTGCTTGTCTTCCGCTTCGGCGCGCTCCAGAGCCTCACCGTACGGGACCCAGGCGAGCTGTGGTTTGGCGCCGTTGTTCTTCTTCTCCTCCTTGCCGTCGCCGGCCCACGCCAGAGTGTAAACGCCGCACGCCGCCATCAGCGTTGCGAGACGAATCCCGCGTGAAAGTCGCATCCAGGTCCTCCTTGCCAGGCGTCTGGCAGTGTGCAAACGAGGCGCCATTATATCACACACGCTTCGGCGGCTCTGAGTTCCCACAACCAGCGCTCATGATGCGATATTCCAGCCGCCTCTCGTCAGCTCGAGCCGGCGTGATGCAATTCCCGCAGCAGGTTATCGTGCAGGAGCGCATTGCTGGCCACCAGGTCGCCGCTCCAGAGGAACTCGGAGCCACCGCGCGGATCGCTGAGACGCCCTCCGGCTTCCCGCACCAGAAGCGCGCCAGCCGCGAGATCCCACGGCCCGAGCCGGAACTCCCAGAAGGCGTCGAAGCGCCCGGCGGCGACCCATGCCAGATCGAGTGCGGCGGCCCCGCAGCGCCGCAGGCCGCGACAGCGCACGGCCAGATGCGACCACTCGCGCAGGTTCGTGTGCGTATGCGTGCGGATGTCGTACGGGAAACCGGTCGCGAGCAGGGCGCTGTCCAGATCGGCGCGCGTCGAGACATTTAGCCGCTCCGAGCCGAGCCAAGCGCCGCCGCCGCGCGCGCCCCAGTACAGCTCCCCGAGAAGCGGCGCGTAGACCATGCCGCAATCGAGAGCACCGTCATGCAAGCGTGCGACCGAGATGGCAAAGAGCGGCAGCCCGTGAACGAAGTTGGTCGTGCCGTCGAGCGGGTCGACGAGCCACTGGAAGCCGGCGCGAGCCCGACGCTCCTCGCTCCCCTCCTCGGCCAGGATCGGCTGCCCCGGGAAGGCGCGCTGCAACCCCTGGTGCAGAATCGCCTGCGACTCGAGGTCGACGTGTGTCACCAGGTCGATGATCCCTTTGCGATCGACGTGCTGCGCCTCGAGCGTTCCCCACGAAGCCACGAGATGTTCGCCGGCACGACGAACGATCGGCTCCAGGAGGTTGCGTACATGCGCGCCCTCGGCGCTCAAAGGGAGACCGCCTGCCGCAGTCGACCGCGGATCCGGATGCGCCCCTCGGCGCCCGCCGCAGCGTCGACGATCTGCCCGATGACGGCATGAGCAGGCACCCGGCGTGCGGCAAGATCCTCCACGAGTTGCGTTTCGTCCTCTTGTGCCACCGCGATCAGGAGTCCGCCCGAAGTCTGGGCGTCGGCCAGGACCAGACGCTCCGCTGGCGCAAGCTCCCCCCAGTCGACGTGCGGCTCCACGGCGCGCAGATTGGCGTGCGTGCCCCCGGGAACGCATCCCTGCTCCGCCAGCGCGAGGACGTCGGAGACGAAGGGGATCTGGGTCGCATCGATCTGCGCCCCCACGCCGCTGCCGCGCAGCATGTGACCCAGATGTCCGAGCAGACCGTAGCCCGTGACGTCGGTGCAAGCGTGCACGCGCTGCGCGAGCATCGCTGCGGCTGCGTCGCGGTTCAGGGTCGCCATCAGCTCGACGATCGCGGGCTCGCGCGCCGGCGACAGCAGATCTCGCTTCAGCGCGGTGGTGAAGATGCCGGTGCCGAGCGCTTTCGTCAAAACGAGCCGATCACCCGGCAGTGCGCCGACGTTGCGCACGATGCGCTGTGGATGCACGCGACCGGTCGCTACCAGACCGTACTTCGGTTCCGGGTCGTCGATGGAGTGCCCACCCAGGATCTGGATTCCCGCCTCGCGCACCTTGTCCGAACCGCCGCGCAGGATCTCTCCCAGGATCTCGAACGGTAGTTTCTTGGCCGGGAAGGCGACGATGTTGAGCGCCAGAAGTGGCTCCGCTCCCATGGCATAGAGATCGGACAGCGCGTTCGCAGCCGCGACGGATCCAAAGCTGTAGGCGTCATCCACGAGGGGCGTGAAGAAGTCGAGCGTTTGCACGATTGCGGTGTCGTCGCCGAGCGCGTACGCGGCCGCATCGTCGAGCGTCGCGGTCCCGACGAGAACACGTGGATCGTCAACCTCCGGAAGCGCGCGCAGCACCTGCGCGAGGTCTTCCGGGTGCAGCTTGCACGCTCAACCGGCACCGTGGCTGAGCGCCGTCAGTCGCACACGTTCCATGCACGCTCCTTGGCCAGCCCGGAAGGTAGCTGAGTCCTCCGAACCTCGCAATGGCCACGCATTGACGCTCTCGCGTCGCCCGACTATCCTGGCCCCATGCGAGTCTCCGACCGCAAGATCGAATCCCTCGCCGGCAAGATCGTGCAGTGGATGGAGAAGAATCCCGACATCGAGCTCCTCGCTGACGTCGGTGCGATCGGCGCCGCAATCGTCGACGAGTTCATGCAGGAGAAGGAGATCGAGCGCCAGCTCGACGACGACGTCGACCGGATCCTGCAACAGAACGAGGCGCGCATGCGCATCGAGGGCGTCGACACGTGGGTCATGCGCAAGAAGATCCGCCAACAGCTGGCGCGTGAGCGCGGGATCATCCTGTGAGGTAGAGCATGCGCATGTCGCAGGAGAAGATGGCCCACGTCGCCAGCCGCATCGTCGGACGCCTCTGGGATGACGACCTGATCGACTTCAAGATGACGGAGCGGGACTTGCAGCACAAGATCAGTCAAGTTCTCGAGGAAGATCTGCGGATCGAGGACGAAATCTCCGCGGAAGCGATTGAACGCATCGAGAGCTACAAGCGCGACATCCCCTACGGCTCCGACGAGTGGCGCATCCTCTACGATCGTTTCTTCGGCGAGATTGCGCAGCGGCGCGGCTATACCGTGTGAGGTCGTGGCGTCGAACGCGCCCTAGCGGCTGGCGGTGAAGGGCGTGAATTCGTCGAAACGAGGCACGAGCAGACGCGGCTGGGCACCATCCTCGACGAACCAGATCTCCGAGTAGATCCCGTTGGCGCCGCGCAGATGGCGGACGAAGGCGCCCGCTCCGGAGCCTGTCGGCGTCCAAGCGAATCCCATCTCGACGGCGAGCTCCTCAACGCGGCCGGAGCGTACGCGCGCGTCGGGGAAACCGCTGCGGCGCAAACCCTCGGCCCGTCGCTGCGCCTCCTCGCGCGCGTAGCCACCGCCCACCTGCACTTCGAACGCGGCCTGCAGATCGAAGATCCCCGCGTCGAGGCCCGCTTCGCCGAGACGCGCCGCGGCGTCGCGCGCGGCCTCCACGCTTCCGACCTCGGCGGCGATGACGCGATAGATGCTGGAACGCACGGGTGTGGCGACGGCGCCGACCACGGTCTGGGCGCCCGGCGGATCGGTCCGCAGCTGAAAGAGCTGCCCGGCCGCATCGGCCCAAAGCAGGTTCCGACGGTCGACCCAGTAGGCCGATGTCTCCTGCCGCCGACGCACGTCGCGCAATCCCGGTAACAACGTCTCGTAGACGCGCGTCGCCCCGTCCCAATTGGCGACCCAGGCGGAGAGCACCTCGCTGCGTCCGCCGTCATCGACCTCTTCGAACAAGCCGACGACCACGCGGCTGCTGTCGGGCGAAGGGGAGACGCCCGCAGGTGCGCAACGGTTCTGCAACACCTCGATTCCGCCCGGTGCGCCCATGGTCATGCGGAAAAGCGGGCTCCGACCTGTGGCGCCCATCAGGTTCTCGAGACAGAGCTTGTCCTTCCGGCGTGGACGACGCACGCAGGTGCTGCGTACGAACTGACCGCCGACCCTGCGGAAGGAGCGCGAGGCGTTGCGCTGGTCCCAGAGGCGCAGCGCCTCCGGACCCGTCAGCTGGCCCGGCACGCGATCCCACGTCGTGGTGCTCTGCATCCAGATCGCATGCTCGCCGAGACGGCGCTCGTAGGTCCATACCAGCAGACGACCGCGCGCGTCGGCGCCGTAGTCGCGCAGGAACAGGCTCGAGAGATCGGGGAGGAAGAGGAGCATGCGCGGTGCGCTCTCTTCGGGCGCGATCTCGAAGATTCCGAAGAGATCGTGGAAGAGCACGCGTGCACGGGCGCCAGCCCAGCGTGGATCGTGCACCCGTGCGTCGAGACAGGCGATCGCACCGCTAGCGACGTCGACCTGGAGAGTTCGGAGATCCTCGCCCGAGCCCGCCAGGAAGCGCAGCTGGCCGTCCCCGGGAGCCCACTCCAGATCGCTGAAATAGCACCCCTGCGACAGCGCCGTGCCCGGCAGGAGAAGGCCTGCGACCACACCGGCCAGCAACATCTGACGCCGCGGTGCGGACATGCAACCTCCGAGCGAAACCGACGGGGCACTTTAGGTGGCGCTCCGTCCGCTGTCAATCGCAGCATCGAGCGCACGCCGTCTCATTCTGCGAGCGCTCCGCGCAAGTGCCGCAGGTACAAAGCCCCATCCTGCGGATGCCAATCGATCGCCACGACGTCGATGCGCAACGTCTGCGCCCATGCGTGCCGCGACAGCAATGCACGTGCCGCACGCACGAGGCGACGCCCCTGTCGCGGTCTCACCGCGGCAGCCGCCCCTGCCCAGGAGCGTTGCCGCAGCTTCACCTCGACCAACAAGAGACAGGAGCCGTGACGGGCGACCAGATCCACCTCCACGTCGGCCCAGCGCGCATTGCGCTCCAGGATGCTGCACCCTTGCAGCTCCAGGAAGCGAGACGCGAGCTCTTCGCCGATGCGACCGCGTCGTTTGCGTTCCGGTTCCATCGAAATGCGGAGGTTCGCAGGGGATGTCGTGCGGCCGCGCTGTTGCCGCGCTTCAAGCCGGGCGTGGCGAGACGAGCCTCCCGGGGTCGCTCGCGCCCACCTCCCAAGGGAGCTGCATCTGACGCGCCAGCTCGGCCTCCTCGCGCAGCCAGCCGCAGAAGCTGCGTCGATGCACCGGCGACAACCCGAGCCTTCGCACCGCGTCGCGGTGCGCCGCGGTCGCATAGCCCTTGTGCTGGGCGAAGCCGTACCCCGGGTAGCGCCGATCCAGGCGCAGCATCGAGCGGTCGCGCGTCGACTTGGCGAGCACCGAAGCGGCGGCGATCGCCAGCGAGGAGCGATCGCCCGCGACGACCGTGCGCAAGCGCGAGCGCCACGACGGCGGCAGCTCGGGGCTGCGATTGCCGTCGACCAGAATCGTCCAGGGGCGGACTCGGAGCTGCTCCAAGGCGCGACGTTGGGCGCGGAGCGTGGCGTTGAGAATGTTCACGCGATCGATGCGCCGCGGCGAGACCCACGAAACGGCAAAGTCAACCGCTGCGGCGCGAACGGCGGCTTCACAGCGCCGGCGCTCGGCGGCGGTCAGGCGCTTCGAATCGTACAGCGCGGTGAGTTCGAAGTCGGCGGGCAAGATGACGGCGGCGGCAACCACGGGGCCGGCCAGCGGCCCGACCCCCGCCTCGTCCACGCCGGCAAGCCGACCGCTTCTCCACGCCGTCGGATCGCTGTCGTGATCGAAGGCGCGCAGACGAGCGAAGCGACACTGCCGATCCTCCGCCCGTCGTCCCACATCCGCACCTCGTCTGGTTCAGGTGCTGCGCTCGCGAATGCGCGCAGCCTTGCCACGTCGCTCGCGCAGATAGTAGAGACGCGCGCGGCGCACGCGCCCCCGACGGATCACCTTGATTCCGGAGACGTTCGGCGAATGCAACGGGAAGACGCGTTCCACGCCGATGCCGCCACTGATCTTGCGCACCGTGAACGTGGCGCGGTTGCGCGAGTTGGCTTTCTGGATCACCACGCCCTGGAAGGGCTGCAGTCTTTCCTTGCTTCCCTCGATCACCTTGACGCTGAGACGTACGGTGTCTCCGACCTCGAAGTCGGGGACCGACGCCTTCATCTGCTGGGCTTCGAGGGCATCGACAATGTTCATGAATTGTTCCTCCGCTCCGGTTGCGCCGCGCGTCCGCTGCGACCCGCAGCCGGGTCCTCACCCGCTTGCGAAGACTCCGGCGATTCGAGGTCGGGGCGACGTGTTCGCGTGCGCACCTCCGCCTCGCGCTGCCGCCACTCCGCGATCCGGGCGTGATGCCCTGAAAGCAGGACCTCGGGAACCTGAAGTCCCCGATACTCCGGGGGCCGCGTATAGTACGCACAATCGAGCCCGCCTCGCCACCCCTGGCTGAAGGAATCGCTCGCGGCCGAATCGCCATCCCCCAGAGCACCTGGCAGCAGTCGGACCACGGCATCGATCAGCATGAGCGCCGCCGCCTCGCCGCCGGAGAGCACGTAGTCCCCGACCGAGAGTTCCTCGGTGACCACGAGCTCGCGGACGCGCTCGTCCATCCCCTTGTAGCGCCCGCACAAGAGCACCATCTCTGGCCACGCCGCCATCGCCACGGCCTTCTCCTGCTCGAAGCGCTGCCCCTGCGGCGACAGCAGCACCACCGGGATGCCGTCGGGGTTGCCCGGACGCGTGATGCTCTCCACCGCATCGACGATCGGCTCGGGCCGCAGAATCATGCCGGGGCCACCCCCATACGGGTAGTCGTCGACGGTGCGATGGCGGTCGTGCGTGAAGTCTCGCGGATTGACGAAACGGAAGTGCACGAGACCCTTTTCACCCGCCCGGTGTAAGAGCGCGGCGCGCAGCGGTGACTCGAAGAACTCCGGAAAGAGGGTCACCACCGAGATGCGCACGACGCGTCAGAGCTCCAGCAAACCGGGAATCGGCTCGATCCGCATGCGTTTCGCGCTCCAGTCGATTTCTCGCACGATGTGCGGCGTGTCCGGAATCAGATACTCCTGCGCGCCGTCGCGGACGACGAAGACCGCATGCGCCGGCATCTGCATGAGGTCGACGACACGCCCGAGAACGCTGTCGTCAGGCAGCACGACCTCCAGATCGAGCACCTGGAAGCGCCGGCGCTCCGCCGGTTCCGGCACGTCGAGCTCGTCGGCATCGATGACGAGCTCGGCACCGACGACGGCCTCGGCGGCGGTGCGATCCGCGACGCCCTCGAGGTAGAGTGCGCGCATGCCCGGAGTGTGGACGCGAACGCGCTGCACGCGCACACGGCGCTGCTCGTCGGCCTGCACCAGCTGCAGATGCTCGCTTTCCAGCGCCGCGGGCCAGAAGTCCTCCGACTCCCGCAGCTTCAGCTCGCCGCGAAGCCCCAACGGCTTGACGAGTTGGCCCAACACGACGGCGGCCATCTTCACTCCTTGATCTCGAGCACGGCCTTGCAGCCGCGGCGCTGCGCCGAAGCCGAAAGCAGGAGCCGCAGCGCGTGCGCGGTGCGACCGTGCTTCCCGATCACCTTGCCGACATCGTCTCGCGCCACGTGCAGCTGGTAGACAATGGTCGTCTCCGTCTTCTGTTCATGCACGCGCACCGAGGCGGGATCGTCGACGAGGGAGCGCGCCACGAACTCGATGAGCTCACGCATCACGATCCGGCGTCTGCAGCCGCCTCCGCCTTGGCGCGTGCCTTCTTCGACGGACGCGTACGCGCCGGCTTGTCGGGACGCGCCTCGAGGAACTCCGCCACGCGCTTGGTGGCTTCTTCGGGCGACACACCCTGCTTGAGCAGGTGCCACTTGTGCAGGATTCCGTGCTGCTGCAGGAGCTGACGCACGGTGTCGGAGGGTTCCGCACCACGATCGAGCCAGCTCAGAATCGGCTCCTCTTTGAGGTGCGTCACCGCCGGCTTCTTGATCGGATCGTAGTAGCCGACCTCCTCGATCGCGCGTCCGTCACGACGCCTGCGGCTGTCGATGACGACCACGCGATAAAAGGGGCGGTTCGTGTTCCCCATGCGTCTCAGTCGCAGCTTGACCGACACTCTTCGACCTCCATTGCAATGCCAATCGCAGCGCCGCCTCAACGCCGACGCCGTTTGCGTTTGCTGCCGTAGCGACGCCGGCCTTGGCCGGCTGCCACCTTGCGCGTCGCGACTCGCGCTGCGCGGCTCGAGCCCCCGCCCGATCCACCCGTCATGCTCTTCATCATGCGCTTCATCTGATCGAACTGTGACAGGAGCTGATTGACCTCCTGCACGCTGGTACCACTGCCGCGCGCGATCCGCCGTCGCCGTGAACCGTCCAGCAAGCGCGGGTTGCGGCGCTCCGCAACGGTCATCGAGTGCACGATCCCCTGGACGCGATCGAGCTGACGCGCATCGATGCGCTCGCGCGCCTGCGACAGCGACTTGGCGTCGACGCCGGGAACCATCCCGAGGATCTTGTCCAGCGGCCCCATGCGCTTCACCGCCTGCAGCTGCTCGAGAAAATCCTCAAGCGTCAACGCCTGCCGGCGCACTTTCTTCTCGAGCTCGGCCGCCTGCTCTTCGTCGACGACCTCCTGCGCCTTCTCGACGAGGGTGAGAACGTCCCCCATCCCGAGAATCCGCTGCGCCATGCGATCTGGATGGAAGGCCTCGAGATCGTCGAGCCCCTCGCCGACCCCCACCAGTTTGATCGGCTTGCCCAGGACGGTGCGCAGCGAAAGCGCAGCACCACCGCGAGCGTCGCCGTCGAGCTTGGTGAGCGCAACACCCGTGAGTGGAATGCGCCGATCGAACTCCTGCGCCACGTGCAGCGCTTCCTGTCCGGTCATCGCGTCGAGGACCAGAAGCGTCTCGTGCGGCGGCACCGCGCGCCGCACGCTCTCGAGCTCACGCATGAGCTCGTCGTCCACGTGCAGCCGCCCCGCGGTGTCGACCACGAGCACGTTGCACAGTTCCTGGCGCGCCGCGGCATGCCCGCGCTCCACGATTGCCGCGACGTCTTTTTCGTCCGGCTGCGCGAACACCGGGACTTCGAGCTCGGCACCGAGCACCTGCAGCTGCTCGATTGCGGCGGGACGGTAGACGTCCGCGGCCACGAGCATCGTCTTGCGCCCACGCTTGCGCATCGAGCTCGCAACCTTGGCTGCGAGCGTCGTCTTTCCAGAGCCCTGCAGGCCGACGAGGAGGAGGACCGCGGGCGGCCCACCGCCCAGCTGCAGCTCGGCGGTCTCGCCGCCGAGAAGCGCGACGAGCTCCTCGTGCACGATCTTCACCAGTTGCTGGCCAGGCTGCAGCGTGCGCAGCACGTCGTGCCCGAGCGCTTTCTCGCGCACGCGCTCGACGAAATCGCGCGCCACCTGGATTTGGACGTCCGCTTCGAGAAGCGCCCGCCGCACCTCGCGCATCGACTCGCCGACGTTCTCCTCCGTGATGCGCACCTGATTGCGCATCTTGCGCAGAGCGCCGTCCAGCCTTTGGCTCAGGACCTCGAACATCGTGCCTCTTGCGGGGAAGGAAGAACGACGAGACCTCAGAATGCAAACGGCTCATCCTAGCAGGGGGTCGCGGCATCCTCAAGTGGAAAGTCGACGGGCGGCCCCGCGCAGAGCGGCGATGCGCGCCGCGTATGGAGGGTGACGGAAGATGGCGCTGCCGGCCACGAGAACGTCCACTCCCGCGCGTCGCGCCAGCGTCGCGCTCTCCGGATCGATCCCGCCGTCGATCTCGATGGCGAAGCGCAAGTTCCGCGCCCGCCGCAGCCGCGCCGCGCGCTCCACCTTCGGCAGCACCTCGGGACGAAAAGACTGGCCGCCGTGCCCCGGTTGCACGCTCATCACCAGCAGCAAGTCGATCGAGTCGAGAAGCGCTTCGTACGGTTCGAGAGGCGTTGCGGGGTTGATCGACAATCCCACCTCTGCGCCCGTTCGCCGCACGGCATCGAGCGTGCGCGCGAGGTCCGCGGTCGCCTCTGCGTGTACCGTGATGCCGTCCGCGCCCGCCTTGCGAAAGGCGTCCACGTAGCGCTGCGGCTCGGTCACCATGAGATGCGTGTCCAGGAAGAGCGATGCCAACTTGCGAATGCCGCGGATGACGACGGGCCCCATCGTGATGTTGTCGACGAAGTCGCCATCCATGACGTCGAGGTGCAGCAGATCGGCACCGGCAGCCTCGACCGCGCGGATCTCCTCCCGCAAGCGGCTGAAGTCCGCAGCAAGAAGCGACGGCGCGATCGCGGCTTCCTCAGTCGGGTGTGGCCGCAACCAGGTCAATCGATTCTCCACGCAGAATGAGAGCGCCCCCTGCCGGATAGTGCTCGAGCACGGTCCCGGGGTAGACGCCCTTCTTGCTCCGGTAGGTGACGCGCCCGATGCGGAAGCCGCGCGTCTCGATCAGTTCGCGCACCTCCTCGAGCGCGCGCCCGACGAGATTCGGCATCAGAAAGGGCTCGGCCCCCTCACCCACCGCCACCAGCAAGTCGACCGGTTTCCCGGCGACCGTTCCGCTCCCGGAGCGCGGCCGCGTGGCCTGAACGACTTGGCCCCCCTCGCCAACGTAGATGCGCGAGATGCGCCCCAGATCCAGGTTGGCGTTGTCGAGCTGCAGCGATGCCTGCCGCAACGTCATCCCGCGCACGTCGGGAACGGTGACGAGCTGCGCTCCGAGGCTCACGTGTACGCGCACCGTGCGGCCGCGCTTCACCGACATCCCGGCACCGGGTGCCTGGTTCAGCACCTGGTTGGGTGCCACACCTTCGCTGTAACGCCGATCCTCGATCTGGAGGTTCAGGCCGAGTTGATCGCAGCGCTCCTGCGCCTCGTCGAGATCGATCCCGACCAGGCGCGGCACGCGCACGGTGACGTTGTGTTGTACGAGCCGCGGCATGATGACGAAGTTAAACAGCGCCACTCCGAGCACGAAAGCCCCGAGAAGGCCGCCGAGGATGAGAAGAACCGCGCGCACCCGATCACCTCGCTCGCGAGCCGACGCGCCAGCGCGCGACGAAACCGCCGTCGACGTCGTGACGCTGGGGAAAGAAATACAGAATCCCCGGGGCGTATCGCAACGCCTCAGGTGCCTGGCCCGATTCCAGCGCCAGCTCCGGGTTGGCGGCCATGAAACGTTCCACGACGCCGGTCGTCTCCTCCGGCTCGAAGCTACAGACGCTGTACAGGAGCACTCCGCCCGGAGTCACGCGGCGGCGTGCCGACTCGAGCAGGCGCAGCTGCAGCTCCGCCAGGCGCTCCAGATCGCCAGGTCGCTTGCGCCAGCGTGCGTCGGGGCGCCGAGACAGGACGCCCAAGCCGGAGCAGGGTGCGTCGAGGAGCACGCCGTCCGCGCTCGGGGTCTCGATCTCGAGCGCGTTCCCCTCCGCCGCGACGATGTTCTCGAGAGCGAGACGCACCGCGTTGTCGCGAATGCGCTGCACCTTGTGCGCGCCGACGTCGTACGCCAGCACGCGGCCCGCGTCGCCGACACGCTCGGCCAGATGGCACGCCTTGCCTCCGGGCGCCGCAGCCAGATCGAGCCACACCTCTCCCGAGCGGGGTGAAGCCTCCTCGGTGACCAGAACGGCGCTCTCATCCTGCACGCTCACCCAGCCCGACTCGAGGAGAGGGCGTACCTGCTCCCATCCGTGCTCCGGAGCGCGCACGACGTCGGCCGACCAGAATCCGGAGAGGGCTTCGGGAAGGCGCTCGCGCACCTGCGTCGCAGTGGCGCGTTGCCGGTTCACGCGCAGCGACAGGCGCGGCCGGCGGTTGTTGTAGGCGCACAGATGCAACGTCTCTTCAGCGCCGAAGCGTCGCAGCCAACGATCCACGATCCACTCCGGGTGGGAGCCTGCGGTCACCAGGTGGGATCTCGGGTCGCGCTCGGGGGCGGGAAACTCGATGTCGCGAGCCGCACGCAGAAGCGCGCGCAGAACCGCATTGACCAGCGCCGTGGCGCGCGGAGAGACGCTCTTGGCGAGCTCCACCGTGGCATGTACCGCCGCCCCATCGCGGACGCGATCCATCTCGAGGAGCTGGTAGGCACCGAGACGCAGCACGTCGAGGACGTCCGGCTGCAGCTCGGCAAGCGCGCGCTTGCAGTGGCGCTGCAGCACGAAGTCGAGCCGTGCGCGCAAGCGCACGACACCGCTCGCCAGCTCCATGGCAAAACGTCGGTCGAGTGAGCCGCTCGCAACCGCACGCCCGCGGCGTTCCCACGCTTGCTCCCAGGTGCGCCCGCGTCGCACTTGCCGCACCACCTCGAACGCCGTGCGCCGGGCGACGTCGACCGCGCTCGCGCGCGGCGCCTCTCTCTGCGGAGAAGCCACCTTCACGACTCCATCCTCGATGCCTTCTTCACGCGGCTGCCGAGCCGCATCCCGGTTCTGAGCTTGCGCCCGCTCACCAGCTCTGTCGCTGCGGTGGCGGCTCGCCCCGGCAGCTGCACTTCGAGAAGCGCCAGGGTGCCGCCACCGCACGCGACCCGAACGCCGTCGCGCGCGTCGGCGTAGAGGACGCTCCCCGGCGCCGCCGATGGCAACAGATCGAGCGGCTTCACGGCGTGCACCTTGAGACGCTCCCCGTCGAGCTCGGTGTAGGCACCCGGCCAGCCGTAGAGCGCCCGCACCTGTCGCCAGATCTGCAGCGGATCCTCACCCCAGTCGATCTGCCCCTCCTCCTTCTGCAGGCGCGGTGCGTAAGACGCCTCCGCGTCGTTTTGCTCCACGCTCGGCAGCGCCCCCTCCACCCACGACTGCAGGCGAGCTGCGAGCAGCTCTGCACCCACATCGGAGAGCTTGCGCGCGAGCGTGACGCGCGTGTCCTCCGCTGCGATCGGCACGATGCGCTGCGCCAGCATCGCTCCCGTATCGACTCCGGGGTCGATCGCCATCAGCGTCACGCCGGTGACCGATTCACCCGCCCACAGCGCACGTTCGATCGGCGCCACGCCTCTCCAGCGCGGCAGCAGCGAGGCGTGCACGTTCACGGCGCCGCGACTCGCGGTCGCCAGCGTCGATGGCTTGAGAATGTGGCCGAACGCCACGACCACGAGCACGTCGAGCTCCAGATCGGAGAGGCGCGCATCGACCACCCGACGTCGCGCCGGCTCGTAGATCTCCACCTCGAGACCCAGCTCTTGCGCCGCGGTACGCACGGCCGTAGGGGCCAGGCGTCGTCCGCGTCCCGCCGGCCGGTCCGGCTGGGTGACGACGAGCGCCACGCCAAAGCGAGACACCAGGGCGTGCAGAGAGGGCACCGCGAAGGCAGGGCTTCCGAGGAAGGCCACACGCATCGGAATCAGGAACGGGCAGCGTCTGCGAGCTGCTTGAGCCTCTTGCGCAGGAGCTGCTTCTTGATCAGGGACAAGCGATCGACAAAAAGAACGCCATCGAGATGATCGAGCTCGTGTTGCACCACGCGTGCAAGCAAGCCGGCCGCATCGTGCTCCCGGCGCACGCCATCGAGATCGGTGTAGGCGAATTGGATCGCGCGTGGGCGCTCGACCACTTCGGTGATCTCGGGCACGCTGAGGCACCCCTCCTCATATGGAACCCGCTCTTCCGAGAACCAGGTGATCTCGGGGTTCACGAGCACGAGACGCGCTCCGATGTTCTCCCCTTCGTCGTCGTCGGCGACGGGGGCGATCACGACCAGACGCTTCGACACACCGACCTGGGGCGCCGCCAGACCGATCCCGGGCTCGTCGAACATGGTCTCGAACATGTCGTCCACGAGCCCCTTCAACAACTCGAGCGGCTCTTCGACCGCGGCCGCCTTCAGGCGCAAGACGGGATCCCCGTAGGTGCGGACAGGGCGAATTGCGATGGCTTCACTCCCGCGCGTGACCGTCCCCAGCGAACGGGCTGCCCACGATGGTAGCACAATCAGGACGCATCCGTTTTTTCACCCGAGGAGACGATCGAAGCCACCGCGGGTCTCGCCATTTCAACGCGGACGTTCTCGGCGATCTTCACCACCAAGACATCGTTGCCGCGCGTACTGACGATGGTGCCGTAGAGACCACCCGTCGTGACGATCCGATCGCCCTTGCCGACCTTCTTGAGCATCTGGTCACGCTCCTTCTGGCGTCGCGCCTGCGGACGGATCATCAGGAAGTAGAGCACGAGAAAAACGAGAAACATCGACAGCAGCGGAAACATCGAGCCGGGCTCACCGGCAACCGCGGGGATCAGCCCCATCGGGTCGACACGCATTGTCTCGAAAGTCATAGATCCTCCCTCCGCGCGCAGCGCGACTCAAGCCGCCGCGGCGTCGTACGATTCGAAGAACTTCGCTTGCCAAAGCGCAAAGCATCCGGCCGTAATCGCCTCCCGCATCTCGCGCATGAGCCCCAGGTAGAAGTGCAGGTTGTGATAGGTGACCAGGCGCAAACCAAGGATCTCGCCGGCATGCAGGAGGTAGCGCACGTAGGCGCGCGAGTAGCGCCGGCAGACCCAGCAGTCGCAGTGCGGATCGAGTGGCTCCGACGCGCGCGCGTAGGCCGCGTTGCGGATGACCAGCCGTCCCTGGCGCGTGAACGCCATGCCGTTGCGAGCGTTACGCGTCGGCAAGACACAATCGAAAAGATCCACTCCGCGCGCCACGCAGTGGACCAGATCATCGGGGTACCCCACACCCATCAGGTAGCGTGGCGACTCCTGCGGCAGCAACGCATCCATCTGCTCGACGGTCTCGAGCGTCGCCGCTTTCGGCTCGCCGACGGCGAGCCCGCCAATCGCGTAGCCGCCGAAGTCGAGATCGACGATCTCCCCCACCGACCGACGTCGGAGCTCCGCGTGGATCCCACCCTGGACGATGCCGAACAGCGCCTGAGGATAGTCGTAGGTGCTGAAATGCGCGCCATAAACGTCGCGGCAGCGGCGCGCCCAGGCGCTCGTTCGACGCACCGCCACGAGGTGCGCTGCGCGATCGGAGTTCGCCGGCAGACATTCGTCGAGACACATGACGATGTCTGCCCCGAGGCGCGCCTGCACCTCGGTCGTGCCCTCCGGGGTGAAGCGATGCGACGAGCCGTCCAGATGACTGCGAAACGTCACGCCATCTGCGTCGACACGGTTGAGGTCGGCGAGGCTCATCACCTGGAAACCACCACTATCGGTCAGGAGTGCCGCATCGAGCGCCATGAAGCGGTGCAGACCACCGGCTTCCGCAACGAGATCGACGCCCGGGCGCAGGTAGAGATGATAGGTGTTGGCCAGCGCGATGCGGGCACCGAGCCCCTCGAGGTCCTCGCTGCCGAGCGTCTTCACCGTGCCACGCGTACCGACCGGCATGAAGGCGGGTGTAGAGACCTCCCCATGGCCGGTGTGCAGGACGCCCCGACGCGCACGCCCATCCCGCGCCACCAGTTCGTACTCGATCCGCGTCATGGCGTCCCCCGAGCCCTCCTTGATACCCGCTCCACGCAGCGGCTGCAACTGCTCCGTTGCGCGGCACAAGCTCGCGCGGCGCGCAGCTGCCGTACGCCGCCCCGGCCGTCACGCTCACTCGATGAGCATCGCATCCCCGTAGCTGAAGAAGCGAAACCGGCGTGCCACGGCCTCCGCGTACGCGGCGCGGATTGCAGGACGCCCGGCGAGCGCATCGACGAGAAGGAGAAGGGTCGAACGCGGCAGGTGGAAGTTGGTGAGGAGCGCGTCGACGCTGCGAAACTCGTGCGGCGGGCGGATGAAGAGTCGCGTGCGCCCGCGCACGCGCCCTTCGAGCTCCTCCAACTCGACCTCGCCGCGACGTTCATGCCGCCACGCGAGTGACTCGAGGACGCGTGCAACCGTCGTTCCGACGGCCACGATGCGTCCACCCGCAGCACGCGTCGCCTCGATGCGCCGCAGCTCCGCGCGTCGCACCTCGAAACGCTCCCAGTGCATGCGATGCTGCAACGGGTCGGAGACGCGAATCGGCTCGAAGGTCGCAAGCCCGATGTGCAGCAACAGGTCGGCGCACTCGATGCCGCGCTCGTGCAACCGGCCCAGCAGCGCGTGGGTGAAATGCAAGCCGGCGGTCGGTGCCGCGACGCTGCCCGCCTCGCTGGCGTACACCGTTTGATACGCCTCGGCGTCGCCCGGTTCGGCCGCGCGACGGATGTAGGGTGGCAGAGGCGTCGAGCCCAAGCGCTCCGCCACCTGGAGTGGATCGAGGTCGGCCGGAAACTGCAGCAGACGCGCCCCCGCCTCCCCCGTCGCCAGCACACGGATGCGCGTGCCATCCGCGAGGCGCACGACGGAGCCCGGCGGCAGCTTGCGCGCCGGACGCGCCAGCGCCCACCAACGCCCCGGCTCCTCCGGGTCGGTGAGCAGCAACTCGCACCTCGCACCTCCCCCCTCCTTCTCCCCGTGCAAGCGGGCTGGCAACACCCGGCTCGTGTTGCGGACGAGAAGGTCACCACGCTGCAGCAGCGTCGGCAGGTCGTGGAAGCGGTGCTCGCTCCTGCTGGAGTCGGCCCGGCGCAGATGCATCAAGCGACAGGCGTCGCGCTGCGCCGCAGGGTGCTGTGCAATCAGCTCCTCGGGCAGGTCGAAATCGAGGTCCTCAAGCTGCATCGGTCGGCGGCTCAGTCGAACAGGCTGCCCGGCGTTCGGCGCACGCCGAGGTGCTCGAATGCGAGCCGCGTGGCTTCGCGCCCGCGCGCCGTCCGCGCCAGAAAGCCTTCCTGGATCAGATATGGTTCGTAGACGTCCTCGAGCGTCTCGACGTCTTCGCTCAGTGCCGAGGCGAGCGTCGCCACGCCCACCGGGCCGCCATCGAACTTCCCGACGATGGTCTGCAGCAGCCTGCGATCCATCTCGTCGAGTCCGCGCGCGTCGATATCGAGCCGCTCCAGACTGTAGCGCGCCACGTTCAGATCGATGGCTCCTCGATGCTCCACCTGGGCGAAGTCGCGTGCTCGCCGCAACAAGCGGTTCGCAATGCGCGGAGTCCCGCGCGAACGGCGCGCGATTTCGGCGGCCCCGTCGTCGCTGACCTCGATCTCGAGCAGGCGAGCCGAACGCTGCACGATCTGCTTCAGGTCGTCCGGCCCGTAGTAGTCGAGGCGGATCACCATGCCGAAGCGGCTGCGCAGCGGCGCGGTGAGCATCCCCGGGCGCGTGGTCGCGCCCACGAGCGTGAACGGCTCCAGCGCCAGACTGTAGTGGCGCGCGTTCGGTCCCTTGTCGACGATGAGCTCACATCGACGCTCCTCCATGGCGGGGTAGAGGTGCTCTTCGACCACGCGGTTGAGGCGGTGGACCTCGTCGATGAAGAGGACCTGCCGGCTTTCGAGATGCGACAACACGCTCAGAAGGTCGGCCGCGGTGGTGAAGACCGGACCGGAAGCCACCTTGATTGCGCTCTCCATGCAGTGGGCGAGAATGTGTGCCAACGTGGTCTTACCGAGACCGGGAGGCCCACACAGAAGAACGTGATCGAGCGGCTCACCGCGCTGGCGCGCCGCCTCGATGAAAACGCGCAGGTTGCCCTTGACGCGCTCCTGGCCGACGTACTCCTCGAGCGTCGTGGGGCGCAGACGCGCTTCGCTCTGCAGCTCGCCGTCGAACTGCTCCGGGCTGAGGACGCGAACCGATCGTGTCATCTCCTCCTCCAGCGCTCACGACTTCACTTGTAGCGCCGCCTTCACGATCTCCTCCACGCGCGGTGCCTTACCGAAGCGGGAGCGATCGATGCTTTCCACCGCGTCGCGCGCCGCACGCTGCGTCAACCCGAGCGAGGCCAGCGCCAGGACCGCCTCGGCGAAGAGCGGCTCGTGATCCACGCGCGCCGCCTCCTGCGGCTCCAGCATCGACACCTTCCCCTGCAGCTCCACGATCAAGCGGGCCGCCGTCTTGCGCCCCAGGCCGGGAAGCCTCACCAGGTACGCCTCGTTGCCCTCGTGCAGCGCGCGCTCGATCTCCTCCAGCGGCGCGCTCGAGAGCAGCGTCAGCGCCAAGCGCGGCCCGATCCCACTGACGCCCAGCAGAAGCAGGAAGAGGGCGCGCTCGCGCGCCGCCGTGAAGCCGTACAACGTCAGCCGATCTTCGCGCACGTGCAGATAGGTCAGGAGCGAAACCTCGTCACCCAACCCCGGGAGCTGTGCAGCGGTTCGCGCCGAGACGTTGACGCTCAGGCCGAGCCCCCCGACTTCCACCACCACCGCCGGCTCGCGCCCGGCCAGGCGTCCTCGCAACGTCGAGATCAAGCATGCCTCCAGGGTGCTACCCGAACAGCCGCAGTGGCTTGCGGGTTTCGATCAAGCAAATCGCCACCGCCAGAGCATCGCAGGCATCGGGCGCGCTCTCGCTGAAGTCGTCCAGCAGGCGTGCCACCATGAACCCCACCTGCTGCTTGTCGGCGGCGCCGTTGCCGGTGAGCGACCTCTTCACCGTGGCCGGCGCCAACTCGACGACATCGAGTCCATGCGCCGCCGCCGCCAACAGACATACACCGCGCGCATGCCCGAGCAGCAGGGCGCTGCGCGCGTTGCGGTGCTGAAAGAGGCCTTCGACGGCACACGCCGTCGGGGTGTAGTTGTCGATGAGACGAGTGAGCTCGGAGTGCAGGTGGGCGAGCCTCTGCGGCAGCGGCGCGCGTCCCAGCTCGACGGTGCCGCTCGCGACGCGTCGCAGGCGCGATCCGTCGCGCCCGACGATTCCGAAGCCGGTCCGCACCGTCCCCGGATCGATTCCCAGCACCCGCGTCATCCCCACCCTCCGCGGCGCGCTCCCGCTTCGCGCACTCCGCCGCGCGATCATTGCGCCTTCGCCATCTCCTCCTCGGAGATGTCGAAGTTGGCGTAGATCCTCTGCACGTCGTCCAGATCCTCGAGGCCATCCATCAGGTGCAGCATCGTGTGCGCCGGCTTCCCTTCCAGCGTGACGGTCGTCGAAGGGATGCGCGCGACCTCGGCGCTGTCGAACTGCAACCCCGCGGCGCGCAGCTTCGCCGACACCGCTTCCAGCTCCCCCGGATCCGTCAGTACCTCGAAGAGATCGCCATCGTTGCGCACGTCCTCGGCGCCGGCCTCGATCGCCGCGGCCATGACCGTGTCCTCGTCCACGTCGTCGCCGGCGACCATGATCGTACCCATCGTCGTGAACAGATGCGACACCGAGCCGCTCGTCGCCAACTTGCCGCCATGGCGATCCAGCGCGTGGCGGATGTCGCTCACGGTGCGGTTGCGGTTGTCGGTGAGTGTTTCGATCAGCATGGCGACACCCCCCGGGCCGAAGGCCTCGTACACCACCTCTTCGTAGTGCACGCCCTCGAGCTCGCCGGTGCCCTTCTGAATTGCGCGCTTGACGTTGTCGGCGGGCATGTTCGCCTCGCGTGCCTTCGCGATCGCGAGTCGCAAGCGCGGATTGCCTTCCGCATCGCCTCCGCCGAGGCGCGCCGCCACCGTGATCTCCTTGATCAGCTTGGAGAAGATCTTGGAGCGCTGTGCGTCCTTCGCGCCCTTCTTGCGCTTGATCGTGCTCCATTTGGAATGACCCGACATCTCTCCTGCCCCCGCTTCGCTCTGGCGTCCCGGCGCCAGCGTGCTACGACTGCGCCTGCGCCGCGGCTTTGTGCTCGGCGATGATCGTGTCTGCGATCTCGCGAGGAACCTCTTCGTAGTGGGAAAAGTCGCGCTCGTGCGCAGCGCGTCCTTGCGTCAGCGAACGCAGGACGGTGGCGTACTCGTAGAGAGAGGCGAGGGGCACCTCGGCGCGCACCACCTGGTACGGCCCTTCCTGCCCCATCCCCTGGATCCGCCCGCGCCGCGACGACATGTCGCCCATCACGTCTCCCATGTACTCCTCCGGCACCCGCACGACCACCTTGTAGATCGGCTCCAACAGCACCGGCTTGGCTTTGGGGAACGCCGCCTTGAAGGCCTGTGCCGCGGCCATCTTGAATGCGGCCTCGGAGGAATCGACGGCGTGGAACTTGCCGTCGTTCACCGTGACCTTGACGTCGACGACCGGGAAGCCCGCCATCGGACCATCCGACATCGCCTCGCGCACACCCTTCTCGACCGCGGGAATGAACTTCGTCGGGATGACGCCGCCGACGACGGCATTGACGAACTCGAAGCCGCCGCCGCGTGGCAGCGGCTCGAGGAGGAGATTCACCTCGCCGAACTGACCACGCCCCCCCGTTTGCTTCTTGTGGCGGTAGCGCTCCTCCGACTTGCCACGTATGGTCTCGCGGTACGGAGTCCTCGGCGGTTCGGTGTCCACCTCGACGCCGAACTTGCGCTTCAGCTTGGCCAGCAGCACGGCGACGTGGGTGTCCCCCTGCGCCATCAAGATGGTCTGGTGCGTTTCCGGATTGACCTGCACGCGGAAGCCGACATCCTCTTCGTGCAGACGCCCGAGCCCGTTCGAGAGCTTGTCCTCGTCCCCCTTCGCCCTCGTCTTGATGGCGATGTGTGCGAGCGGCTCTGGAATGTCGGCAAATGGCAGCACGATCGGGCTGCCACGGTCGCACAACGTGTTGCTGATGTGCGTGTGCTTCAGCTTCACCGCCGCACCGATCTCACCGGCACCAATGGCCTCGTGGTCGACGCGCTGCTTGCCGTTCAAGAGAAAGACTGGCCCGATGCGCTCGGAGTCGCCGTTCGTGGAGTTGACGACGTCCATGCCCTGGCTCATGCTGCCGGAAAAGACGCGCACGTAGACGTAGTCGCCCACGTTCGCCTCGGAGAGCGCTCCAAACGCCAGCGCCGCCAGCGGCGCCGACGCAACGGCCGCGCGGCTCACCGGATCGCTGCCGCCGGGAAGCGTTCCGGTCACCTCGCCGACGTCAGCGGGACTCGGTGCAAAGCGCCGCACCACGTCGAGAATCGTGGCGACACCGAGACCCTCGCCGCCGCACGCGGCCACCACCGGATAGACGCTGCCCGTGGCGATGCCGCGCGAGAGCCCCATGTGGAACTCCTCCTGCGACAGCTCACCCGACTCGAGGAACTTCTCCACCAGCTCGTCCGACGTTTCTGCCGCCGCGTTCATGAGCTCTTCACGCGCTTGTGCCACCGCCGCGGCCATGTCGTCCGGCACGGCGCCCTCCTTCGGGGCGCTCCCTTTCGCCAGCATCCACGCCTTGCCCTCGACCACGTCGACGACACCCTTGAACGCCGTGCCGTGCCCGATCGGCAGGAGCAACGGTACCACGTTGTGGGAGAGACGCTGGCGCAGCTGCTGCACGACCCGATCGAAGTCGGCGTGCTCGCGATCCATCTTGTTGACGATGATGATGCGCGGCTTGTTGAGCAACTCGAGGGCGCGCCAGGCACGCTCCGTCCCCGGTTCGAGATCGGCGTCGGAGCTGGCAAAGAGAAGAGCGGTTTCCACGGCAGCGATCGCGCCCATGCGATCGGCGACGAAGTCGTCGTAACCGGGCGCATCGACGAAGTGCATCCGGTATCCATCCCACTCCGCCGCGACGAGCTTCGAACGCACCGAGATGCGGCGCTCGATCTCCTCCGGGATGAAGTCGAGGTTCGAATTGCCGTCGTCGACTCGACCCAATCGGTTCGTCACCTTCGTTTCGAGCATCACAGCCTCGAGGAAGCTGGTCTTGCCCGTGTCCTGGTGCCCCAGGAGCGCAAGATTGCGGATCTTCTCGACTGGAACCTTGTTCAAGAACGCGCCTCCCTGGCAAGTGAGCGTACGGCGGTCGACGACGTGGGTGCACGACGGCTGACGTGTCCCGAAACCGACGCGCGAGTCTAGCATCGGCCCTGGGGGGTGTCAAACGCGAGCGTCCTCGTATCTTCCCTGTTCAGTGAAGCTTGCGATGACCGTCTCACCCGCGGCCGGATCCGGATGCGGGTCGTGGCCTGCACCCGAAGCGCCGGTTGTCGGGTGCGCGGAGCCTGACTACACTGCGCCCGAAAGCGTCCGTTCCACGGAGACACCCATCGCGTCGCGATCCGTCATCCTGCACCTGGGACCCGTCCCGCCCCCGATCGAAGGTGGAATCTCCGTCTATGTCGACGGCCTTCTGCGCTCGACGCTGGCGCGCCGCTTCGACCTGCGCACGTACGACGTCACCGTCACGCTGCGATACCGTCGCCATCGGATCTTGCGCCCCTTCCTCAGCCTGCGCTTCCTGCGCGGCGTGCAGCGCCAGCTCCGCAGCCACCGCCCCGACCTCGTCCACATCCACACCGCCGGGCACGCCGGCTTCTGGGAAAAGGCGCTCTTCGGCGCCATGGCCCGTGCGCGGGGCGTGCCGTACGTCATGCACCTGCACGGCGGCGATTTCGATCTCTTCCTGCAGAACCTCCGCCCCAGGATGGCGCGCTACGCTGCGCGCAGCCTCGGCCACGCCGCAGCCGTGATCACGACCACGGCGCGATGGGGGCCGCTGCTCGAACGCTTCGTGCCGCGCGAGCGCATCGTCGTGGTTCCGAACGCGATTCACGTCGACGATTTCACGCGCGTCGCGCAAGCGCGGCGAGGCCCTTCGGTCCGCCTCCTGTTTCTCGGCATGGTCAGCGCTCGCAAAGGACTGGACGAGCTCGCACAGGCACTTCTCGAGCTCCTGCGCCACGGGTGCAGCCGCTTCGAGCTGGACGTCGCAGGGGGTGAGGAAGTGCCGGGCGAGCTGCTGCGGTTGCGCCGGCTCTACGCCACGCCGGGTCTGCGTGAGCGCGTCCGTTTCCATGGTCCGCTCTTCGGAGCCGACAAGCTGCGCCTCCTGCAAGGCGCGGATGTCTTCGTTCTGCCGTCGCGCAACGAGAGCTTCGGCATCGCCAATCTCGAAGCGATGGCATGCGGCCTGCCGCTGGTGTCGACGCGCACCGGGGCGATCCCCGACTACCTCGTGGATGGTGTCAACGGTTTCCTGGTCGAGCCGCGCGACGTCGACGCTCTCGCGCAGGCGCTCGCTCGGCTGATCTCGGACGCGCCGCTGCGTCAGCGCATGGGGGAGGAGGGGCGACGGCGCGTGCGTGCCTACGACTGGGAGCAGGCCGTGCCGCTGCTGGCGACGCTCTACGAGCGGTGCGTGGCTGCGACGCCGAAGCGCGACGCCGTCAGCTCTCCGGAGTGAGCGGGCGCGGCCGGAAGAGGACGACGCCGATCGAGTCCGCCAACACGCGCCCGAGTCGATTCAGATCCTTCTCCACGGCACGCACGCTGTGGACTTCGCGTTCCGGCGCAACCTCCCAGACCGAGAGCGAGCCGTCGAACTGCAAACCAGCTCGCATCAAGACGGGGTGCAGCCAGTAGCGTACGTTGAGATTGCGCGTCGCGCGCATCCAACGCTGCGGGTCGGGGGGTGCCGCCGCTCCGAGGACGGCCCGAAGCCGGCGCTGCACGCTTTCCTCTGCGACCAGGGTGAGCTCCCGTTGCGCCGCCAGTCCAGCGCGCAAGCCGGCCGCAAACTCCTCACGCGCCGAAGCAGAGAGGCCGGTCCCGCGCAGTGGTCCAATCGCGACACGCAGCTCGCGCGCGTGATTGTAGAGTGCTTCCTCGGAAGTGGCCTGGAGAATCGCGAAGAGAAGTGCTGCAGCAGCGAGCCAGAGCGCGGGAACCCACAGGAGCGCCCCGCGCTCGAAGCTGATCAGAGCCAAGAGACGCCGGCGCACCGTGACCCCTCACTTTACGACGAGGCGTTCGAGCGAGCGAATCCATCCCGGCATGCGCTCCCACTCCTCACGCAACGCCTGCAACCGGGCAGCCTCGGCGGCGCTCTCGCGACGCTCGCGCAGCTTCTCGACGAAGACGGCGAAGATTGCGACCCAGGCAAATGCCGCCAGCGCCGCGACGACCACGATGCGCACGCGTTTCGGGAACACACGCTGCTCGCTCGGCACCGCCGAATCGAGCACCGAGAGAACGCGCGTGTTCTTCTGCTCCTCCATGCGCGCCTGCTCCAGCTGCTGCAAGAGCATCGTGTACAGGGCCGTCTGCACCTTCACCTCGCGCAGCAGACGCATGTACTGGAGTGCCAGATCGGGCACCTCCTCGAAGCGCGGGAAGAGGTGCTCCATCGGCTCCGTCAGAGGTGCCTGCGAGTCGAGGGGCGGACCCGAGTCGCCCAGGAGCCTCTGGTAGCTGTCGCGCAAGATGCGCAGCTCCGCCTCCTTCGCCTTCACTTCGTGTGCGTCGGGAAGCGCATGCTGCCGTAGCAGTTCGAGTTCGACTTCCTTGGCCAGGATGCGACCCTGTATCTCGGCGGCGATCGCCAACGCGCCCTCCGTCTGCGCATCGATTTCGATGGCGCGATGCTGGAGCTGGAAATCGCGCAGGCGCTCCTCGGCTCGTGCCAGGTCGCCGAGACAACGCTCCACCTGCCCCTCGACGAAGACACGTGTATCTCCGGCGCGCGACGCGTTGATCTCCTGAATGAAGCGGTCGAGGTGGCGCACGTAGGCATTGGTCACGTTGGCGGCACGCGTTGCATCGGGATCCTCGAAGCCGACGAGGAGGATGCCCTCGTCGGTGTACTTCAGGAAGGTGCGCTTGCGGAGCGCCTGGAGGTTCGCCTCCTCCGTCGCGCCGCCGAAGAGGGGCCGTAGATCGAATTCGTCGAGGATTTGCGTCGCCATCTTGCGGCTGCCGATGATCGAGGCGTACAGCGTCGGCAGAAAGGGGGTCACCGTGCCGCCCGGAATCGGGATCTGGTACTGCTGCAACACCTGGGAGATGCCACCGAAGCCCGGATTGTCATGGGGGGGAAGGATCGACGCCTGCGAGTAGTAACGCGGCGTCAGCAGCATGGAGACCCCCGCCGCGACAGCGGCGGCGACCAGGCACCAGACCACGAGGGGCCGGCGCCAGCGAAGCAGAATACGCAAAAGGTCAAGCATTTCAGTGGCTTTCCGCCACCACCTCGCGCAGCAGATGGAGATAGGCGTCGGCGAGCTGGTCACGGCAGAAGTTGCGGCGCACGTAGCTGCGACCGTTGCGCCCGAGCGCCGTCGCGAGGTCCGGGTCGCGGTAGAGCTGCAGAATCGCCTCCGCCATCGAGCGCGGGTCCTCGGGTCGGACACAGAGCCCGGCACCCGCTGCCTCCACCGCGGCACGCGCCTCGCCCTCGACGCCGAGAATGATCGGACGGGAGCACCCCATGATCTCGAAGAGCTTCGAGGGAAGCACCTTCTGGAAGAGCGGCTTGCGGCGCAGTGGCACGAGCGAGACGTCGGACGTGGCGAGGTAGTCCGGGATGCGTTCGCGCGGCTGCACGCCGACGAAGTGGACGTTGTCGAGTCGAAGCTCGCCGGCTCGCCGGATCAGACCCTCGCGTTCGGCTCCATCTCCTACGAACAGAAACGCAATGTCGTCGTTGCCTCGCAAGCGATCGGCGCACTCGAGAACGGTCTCGAGTCCATGCGCCATCCCGTGTGTCCCGACGTAGGAGACGACGAACTTGCGCCCGAGGGAGAGGTTCTCGCGAATGCCGTTGTACTTCTCGAGCTGGCGGAAGACCTCGCCATCCGCTCCGTTTGGAATGATGACGACCTTCTCCGACTCGATGCCGCGACGCACCAGCTCACGCCGCGTCGAGTGCGCAACCCCCACGACACGCGCGGCGTGGCGATAGAGCATCATCTCGAGCCGGCGCAGGAATCGCAGCACCGCGCCCTCGCGCATGACGCCGAGCTCGGCGATCGAGTCGGGCCACAAGTCGCGCACCTCGAAGACGAAGGGGGCATTGAGCAGCTTGCTCGCGGTCCAACCCGACAGCCCGACGAGGAATTGCGGCGAGGTGGCGACGACGACATCCGCGGGCCCGGCGCGTCGCACGCCCTGCGCCAGCGAACTCAACATGAAGGAGGTGTAGTTCAGACTGCGGCGCCAGAAGCCGCGATTTGCAGCCGCGTAGATCCAGGTGCGTAGCACGCGGATGCCCTCGATCTCCTCTTCGTAGAGCTTCTTTTCACGGTAGGCGGCCGGGACGATCCCGTTGGGGTGGTTTGGGATCGCGGTCACCACGGTCACGTCTGCGCCCGCCGCCACCCAACGGCGCGCCAGCTCGTAGGTGCGTGCTGCCGGAGCCCCCATCTCTGGAGGAAAGTATTGGCTGATGAAGAGGACGCGCATGCTTCGCTCCGCAGTCCCCCTTCTCCCCACGACACCCGTCTGGCAACGACTGGAAGCCCACGGGGGGACCATCCACTGGTGACGCTGTGACCGGGAAGTCGGAAACGTGATCCGGTTGCATCCGTCCCGGTCCGAGTCGAGTAGCGAGATGCGCTAGGTCCTCCCTGGTGACAGGCGGAGCACTCGGCCATCCTACGTGCCGCCGTCGCTCGGAGCAAGCAACTCCGCTGCCAATGATCGCCTAGAAAATCCGCACCATGAATCCCATGCTGACCACGATGTCGGCCTGGAACTCCGGCTCGGCCGCGGCCACGGCGAGTCCCACGTCGCGGAAGCCCACGATCTTGTCCGAATCTTCGCCCGCGAACTGGTTGTCGAAGTGGAAGTTGTACATGAAGGTGCGGGCTTCGGCCCGGATGTCGAGGCGGTCGTGCGCGCGGAACTGGATCCCGGCGCCGACCTGGAAGGCGGCGTCGCGGAGCGGATCGGTCTTGATGGCCCCTTTCTGACGCAGGTCCATCAGGTTACCGCCGACACCGAAGGTGAAGTAGGGGTGCACGTAGGCCCACGGACCGACGTAGTAGTTCAAGTTCAAGAACAGCCGCAGGATGCGCGCATCCATCGTCGTGGTTTCTAACTGCGGCTCGCCCTCCTCCTGCTCCTGCTCTTCCGGCGGCAGGATCTCGAGCATCTGGATGACGAACACGGAAATCCCGAAGCTGAACTCTGCTTCGATCTGCAGGCGACGGGTGATGTCGTACTCGTAGCGCAGCCCGGTGTAAAGGCCAGGATCGAGCGAGATCTGTGTCAGCACGGGGTTCGCGGCCTCGTGGTCGCACGGCAACTCTGACGGAAAGCCGCAACGGTCTATCGGGACGGTGGATTCGAGCAGCTTCTGCGTTGCGAATTGCGCACCCACGGCCGGCATGATGTGATGCGAGCCGGGCGTGAGCTGGGCACTCACGACGGCGGGCAGGAGCATGAAGAAAAGGAAGAGGGATCGCCTCACGCACACTCCTCGGCTGATCGGGGGACTCTCCCACCGGCAAAGGCAGGCCCGGGCGCAGAACGCCGTAAGATGCCACATGCGAACGCGTCGCGCAACCGTGCCGACACCGCTCCCGTCTGGCACGGGTCGTGAACCACCTGGAGGCGGAGGTGCGTATGCGTCGCTCGGGAGTCCTTCTCGCTCTGCCCCTGCTGGTCGCAGCCCTGCTCCCGGGCGTCGTGCGTTCCGGTCCCGATGCGAGCGCCGAGGAGGCGGAGCACGCCCTGACCGAGGCGGTCGTGGATTGGGCCCGCGACCACTGGCGCGCGCGGATGCTCGGAGACCCGGCGCTCGCGAGCGCCGCGCGCGAGCACAGTGAGGTTCTCGCAACGGGCGCACGCCTGGACACACACGAGTTCCTGCGCCAGGCGCTCTCGAGCCACAGTGTCCTCGACCCGTTTCCATACGTCTTCTACGGCTCGGGGCCGCCGGAGCGGCTGCGCGAGATCGAGTCGCAGCTCCTGCAGCACCTGGCGCGACTGCCTGCGGTGGAAAGGCGTTTCTACACGCACGCGGCGATCGGCATCCACGAACGCGTCGAGCGCCGCTTCCTGCGCCAGAGGCGTGAGTGGTTCGTCACCGTGCTGCTGACCCAACGTGCGATGAGCTTCAGCCCCATTCCAGAAGGGTTGCGTCCGGGCGACCGCTTTCTGTTCGAGGGGGAGATCCATCCCCCCTTCCGACAGCCGGAGCTTCTGCTCACGCGACCGGACGGTAACACCGACGTGTTGGAGAACTACGCCGTCGACCCCGGACACTTCCGCACCTACGTCCACCTCGGGGAGCAATGGGGCGAGTACCAGCTCGAGGTGATGGGCCGGTACGATATGGGACCGCGCGTGCTCGGCCTGTGCAGTCTGTTCCTGCGGGAGCCGGGACAGCCGCTGCATTACGAGCGCCTGCTTGCGGCGGCTCGCGCCGGCACCCTGGAACCGTCGCGCGTTTCGGGACAGGCAGAAGGCGGAAGAAGCGAGCGCGAAGCGGAAGAGATCCTGTTGCGACTCGTGAACCGCGACCGCGAGAAGGCGGGGGTCGAGCCGCTCCGCGAAGACGAACGCCTCTCGAACCTCGCCCGTGCGCACAGCATGGACATGCGCGACCGGCGCTTTTTCGCGCACGTGTCGCCGACGAGCGGGCGCCTGTCGGAGCGTGTCGAGAAGAGCGACATCGCGTTCCGGCGCATCGGCGAGAACATCGCGATCGGCTCGAACGTGTACGAGGCGCAGGAAGCACTCATGCGCAGCCCGGGTCATCGCATGAATCTGCTCGATCCGGACTTCACGCACGTCGGCCTGGGAGTGGTCTTCGACCAGGATCCGGAAGGTCGGCGCCGCATCTACCTGACCCAGAACTTCCTCGTTCCCCTGCGCCGGCCGTCGAGACGAGGGGTCAACAACTAGACCGGCCTCGGCAGACCCAGGAGTGCACGCAGCTCGCCGGGGCTCGACAGGGTCGGCGCCTCGACACCGCTGCGTGTGACATCGCTCATGAACCAGGTGGCAAGACGCGCGTCGGTGCCGGCGGCCGACGCGGCGCGCAGGTCGAGTGGCGAGTCGCCAACGAGCAGGGCCTCGCGCGGCGCGCAGCGTAGCCGCTGGAGTAGAGCCAGGACACCGTTCGCCGCCGGCTTCGGCGGCGCGTGGTCTCCCGCCACGATCGCGTCGAAGCACGCCACCAGATCGAGCCTCTCCAGAATGAGTCGCGTGGAGTCACTGCCGCGCCCGGTGAACAGACCGCGCCGCACCCCCTGAACCTGGCAGTCGTGCAACAGCGTGCGCACCTCCGCCTGCACTTCGAGGGCGTGCACGTGCTCTGCGTAGTAGTGCTGCAGGCGCGCGTACGCAACCTCGACGTTGTTCGCACCGACGAGCCGGCGCAGGATCACACCTTCGTCGGGACCGAAGGCGGCGTGGATCGATGCGTCGTCGGGACGCACGCCGAACGGCGCGCAGGCGTGCCGGATCGCCGCGAAGGTGTAGTCGTGGGAGTTCACGACGGTGCCGTCGAGATCGAGGATCAGGCAGCGGTAGTTCGTCATCTCAGCTGTCGGCGTCCGACGCGGTCTCGTCGGTGTGGAGCAGGCGTTCCACCACCTCGCCGCCGATCACGTGACGCCTGAAGATCTCGTCCACGTCCGCGACGGTGACACCAACGTACCACACACCCTCCGGATAGACGACGATGCTGACACCGAACTCGCACTGGTCGAGGCATCCGGCGGCGTTGGCGCGCACGCGGCCATGGAGAGCGTGTTCGTGAACGAGACGCTTGAGACGGGCACGCACCTCGCTGGCGCCCTTGTCGGCGCAGCAGCCGCGTGGATGCCCCGAAGCGCGGCTGTTCTCGCAAACGAAAATGTGGCGCTCGTAGCCCGGCATCACTTCCCCGCAAGAAACGACGTGCGTTCCCGACCCAGCATACTAGAATGTGGATGTGTGGTGGTTGGTCGCAACGTTGCTGCTTCTCCTCCTTCTCTCCTGGCTCGGGAAGCGCTTGCTTTCCGGGTCGCGATCGAGTCCCCCCGCGCCCCTCCCCGCGGAGCCGCCGCCAGGGATCCCGATCGACCAGCCGATCGGCGACGAGCTCGACCTCCATGGCGTGCCGCCGCGCGAGGTGACGGAACTGGTCGCGGCCTTCATCGACGAGGCGCTGCTCCAGGGCCGCCCGCGCGTGCGCATCGTGCATGGAAAAGGAACGGGGGTGCTGCGTGCCCGCATCCGCGCCATTCTCGCCGCCCACCCTGGAGTACGTGCCTTTGCCGATGCCCCACCGCCCAGCCATTGGGGAGCGACCGTCGTCGAGCTGCAGCCGCCGGCAGTTGAACCGGACTCCACTTCCGAATAGGTTGGCGCGACGACCAGCGCAACGCGGGGAGAGCGCATGAGCTTGGCGCGTGCAGTCGCCTGGAACACGCACGTCCAGATCGTTGGCCGACTCGTCGGGCTCCTGGCGTCGATCGCGCTCACGGCGCTCATCATCCGCCATCTCGGCACGGCGACGTATGGCCAGTACACGGCTGCCTCGGCGTACGTCTCCCTCTTCATGATCCTGGGTGAGTTCGGCCTCTACCTGGTCGCGATCCGGCGCGCCTCACAGGAGCCGGAGCAACGCGCGCGGATCCTCGGTACGGCGCTGGGCCTACGCCTGACGTGGACGCTCGTCCCGCTCGGGATCGCGGTCCTGGGTGCGCAGCTGATCCCTTCGCAGCGCTACCCGACCTACGAGCCCGTGGTCAAATCGACGATCGCAATCCTCGCATTGAACGAGTACGTGCGACTCCTCTGCCAGTTCCTGACCGGTGTGTTCCGCATGCACCTGCGCATGGAGTTGGCGGTCGTGGGAGAGGTGGGATCGCGCGTCCTGGCCCTGCTGGGTGTGGGACTCGTGGCGCAAGCGGGTGGTGGGTTGAGATGGGTGGCCGCAGCGCTTCTGGTGGCGAACTCGGCCAACCTCGTGTGGGCGTGGCTCATGTCGCAGCGCCTCGAGAGGTTCCGTGCGCAGCTGCACTCGCCCCTGGTGCGACAGCTGGCACGAGAGGCGGTCGTCGTCGCCGGCGTCCTCGTTCTGAGCCTGCTGCGCGGACAGATCGGCATTCTGCTGCTGTCTCTGATGCGCCCCACCGAAGAGGTTGGAATCTACGGCGTCGCCATCAAGGTGTACGAAGTCCTGATCACTTTCCCGGGAATGCTGATCGCGCTCCTCTACCCGGTGCTCTCGCGTCTCGCCAGCGAGGATCGCGAACGCCTGCGCCGCATCTTCCAACGCACCTTCGACGTCATGCTCCTGGCCGCAACAGGCCTGTGCCTGCTGCTCGAGGTGCTCGCGCCACAGATCGCTGCGATCCTCGGCGAGCCGCGCGCCAGCCAGCCGATGCGCGTCCTGGCGCTGGCGCTCCCCGGTGCTTTCGTCGGCATGAGCTTCGCGCATCTGGTGCTGGCGGAGGGGCGTCAGAGCTTGATCCTGCGTCTCTATCTTTTTCTCGCCATCGCCAGCACGGCGGCCAACGTGCTTCTGATCCCGCGCTTCTCCTACATGGGCGTCGGTGCGATTCTGGTGGCAACGGAAACGAGCGTGATGCTGACGCTGGCGCTGTACTGGACCCGCATCCGCGACCTGAAGCTGCAGCTGCGCACACTCTGGAGCCCGCCCATCGCGGTCGCCATCGGCTGGCTCGTACACCGCCTCGCGGCTGCGTGGATCGACGCCCCGGGGCTCGATCTTCGCTGGCGCCTCCTCGTCGTCGTCGGGCTCGGGCTTGTGATCGTGGCGAGCTACGTCGCCGCCGTCCTGGGCCTCCGGCTCGTGCAGATGGAGGTCGTCCGCAGCCTGCTGCCAGGTGGAAACACGGCCGACGGGTGATCCGCGCCGCCCGGCGTCGCCCACCCCATCTCGCCATACGCCTCGAAGCGTGGTAGAAGTGACGGGACCCTGGACGCTCCCCGCATGCTGCGCCCGCCGAGGTGCTCTCCGGCCGCCGGCCGCCGCTGGCACCCGACTTGCGCCGCGCGGCAGCGCCGCTCCGGTGTCGACGCGGCCTGAGACCCGCTCGAGCAACACGTTCAGCCCCATCCGACGGAGGCCGAGATGTCCGATATCGATTCGGTTCTGCGTGAAGATCGTGTCTTCCGACCACCCGCTGGCTTCAGCGCCGACGCCCACTTGAACAGTCTGGAAGAGTACGAACGCCTCTACAAACGCTCAATCGAGCAACCCGAGGAGTTCTGGAGCGAACGCGCCGAGGAGCTGCACTGGTTCGAACGTTGGAGCCGAGTCCTGGAATGGGACTGCCCGTGGGCCAAATGGTTCGTTGGTGGCAAGACGAACGTGTCCTACAACTGCCTCGACCGCCATCTCACGACCTGGCGGCGCAACAAGGCTGCGATCCTCTGGGAGGGAGAGCCTGGCGACACGCGCACCCTCACCTACGGCGAGCTGCACCGCGAAGTGTGTCGCTTCGCCAACGCACTGAAGAAGCTCGGTATCGCGCCGGGCGATCGCGTTGGCATCTACATGCCGATGGTGCCGGAAGCGGTGATCGCGATGCAGGCGTGCGCGCGCATCGGTGCAACGCACAGCGTCGTTTTCGGGGGCTTTAGTGCCGAAGCCGTGGCCGATCGGATGAACGACGCACGGGCGAAGCTGCTCGTGACGGCAGACGGCGGCTATCGCCGCGGCGGTGTGGTGGAGCTCAAGAATGCCGTCGATCAGGCGCTGGCGCAGTGTCCGACCGTCGAACACGTCGTGGTCCTTCGACGCACCAAGACCAAGGTCAAGATGCAGGCGGGACGTGACCACTGGTGGCACGAGTTGATCGCATCGGCCGACGAGAAGTGCGAGGCCATGCCCCTCGATTCGGAGCATCCGCTCTTCATCCTCTACACCAGCGGTACGACCGGACGTCCGAAGGGAGTGGTGCACACGACCGGCGGTTACATGGTGGGGACGGGTCTGACCTCGAAGTACGTCTTCGATCTACGTGAGGAGGACACTTTCTGGTGCACCGCAGACGTTGGCTGGGTCACGGGGCACAGCTACATCACCTATGGTCCTCTCCTGAACGGGGCCACGACGGTGATCTACGAGGGGGCCCCCAATCATCCGCAGCCTGACCGTTTCTGGGAGATCGTCGACCGTCACCACGTCACCATCTTCTACACCGCACCCACCGCCATCCGAGCCTTCATCAAGTGGGGGGAGCAGTGGCCGTTGCGTCACGACCTCTCCAGCTTGCGGCTTCTGGGAACCGTCGGAGAGCCGATCAACCCTGAAGCGTGGGTCTGGTACCAGAAGGTGATCGGAAAGCAACGCTGCCCGATCGTCGACACGTGGTGGCAGACCGAGACGGGCGCCATCATGATCACACCGCTGCCCGGGGTGACAGCGACGAAGCCGGGCTCGGCGACGCGCCCCTTCTTCGGTGTCCTCCCGGACATCGTCAACCAGGATGGCACCTCCGTGGGCGACGCGGGAGGCGGGCTGCTGGTGCTCCGCAAACCGTGGCCTTCGATGTTCCGCACTCTCTACGGTGATCCGCAGCGCTTCAGGGAGCAGTACTGGAGTCAGATCGACGGCTGCTACTTCACTGGCGACGGCGCGCGGCGTGACGCCGACGGCTACTACTGGATCATGGGGCGCGTCGACGACGTGATCAACGTCAGCGGGCACCGACTCGGAACGATGGAGATCGAAAGCGCCATCGTCAGTCATCCGCGCGTTGCCGAGTCCGCCGTCGTCGGTCGGCCCGACGATCTCAAGGGCCAGGCGATCGTGGCCTTCGTCACCCTCGAGCAGGAGCAGACGCCGAGCGAAGCGCTGCGCGAGGAGGTGCGCAACCACGTCGTGCAGGAGATCGGTTCGCTGGCACGACCGGACGACGTGCGTTTCACCGACGCCTTACCGAAGACGCGCAGCGGCAAGATCATGCGGCGTTTGTTGAAGGACATTGCGGCGGGGCGCGAGACGGTCGGCGACACGACGACGCTCGAAGATTATTCGGTGCTGGCGAAGCTGCGCGAAGCCGAGGAGGGCTAGTCACGCGACCTGCCTCCTCTCAGCGGCGGCGCAGTCGTGTCTTCTGCGGCACCAGCGTCTCGAGCTCGTGGGCCACGAGCGTCCGCAGACGCCGCAGCTCGCCGTACGGCTCGCGACACGCCTTCGCCCCCGCCGCAGCGTTTGCGAAGCGCAGCGCCGCCTCCGCGCCTGCGCCCTCGAGCATGGCGTAGGCGAAGCTGGCACCGAAGACGTCACCGCACCCCGTCGGATAGGCACGCTGCGGGGTCTGTGCCGCGGGAAGTCGGCGTGAATGCCGCACGCGCCCCTGCCACACGCCCAGACATCCCTGACTGCCGAGCGTGATCAGGACGCCGCGCGCCCCCAGGCCGAGAAGCCGGAGGGCGAAGTCGTCGAGCGGCTCGTCATCGCCGAGGAGCCGTGCCTCCGTCTCGTTCATCTGCACCCAATCGGCGCAGGCGATCCACCTCTGCCACGATTGCGGCTTCTCCAGCACGCGACGACCGCCCTCCGCGAACCCCAACGTCAAACTGTGGACGTCGAGTTGCAGAGTGCGCACGCCCCCTCGACGCAGAGCCTCCAGCGTTTCGAGCTCGACGTCGCGCCCCGAGGTGAGGTTCACGATGATCCAGTCCGCGTCCGCCGCCGCCGCGAGGTGCTCGAAGCCGACGGGGGGGACGAGGCCCTTCAGGATCTCCTCGCGCTCCTCGCGATCCTTGTACGTCAGGTAGACGTGGTTGTTGGGGTGCGGAACGCGCCGCAACAGGGACGGATCGATGCCGCGGACGTCGAGCGCAGCGAGCACGTCGTCGTAGGCGTCGGCGCCGACGTTGGCAACCGGCAGAATGCGCGCGCGCCCGCCGAACAGGTGTGCCAGCGTGAGGAGCGAGTAGTGTGTTCCACCCAGGTTCTCGCTGCGGGAGCCATCTGCGTAGAGCGTGGTGTCACGCGTGAGGGTTCCGACGACGGCGACGCTTGGCTTGTCCGGGAGGTTCTGCATCGCACCAGTGTAGCAGGCCGCAGCGGACCGGCCCGCGCTGGCTCACTCGGTGAGCTCGCGCGCGCGGAGCTCGCGCAGAAAACGCAAGACGTGCGTTTCGATCTCGCGGAAGGCATGCCGGTAGAGAGGCTCCGGGCCACCGAACGGGTCGGCGACGGGCCACAGCTCGATGGCAATGTCCCCAGCAATGTCGAGGATCCGATCCTCCACGTATTCATCGAGCGCGATGACGATGTCGGAGGCCGTCGCCATCTCCGGCGTCAGTTGGCGCGCGCGGTGCGCCTCCAGGTCGACCTCGTTCTCCGCTGCCACCTGCAGCGCGAGCGGAGCCGCTGGATGCCCCGTGAGGGCTCCGACCCCGGCCGAGGCCGCCACCCAGCGCGAGTCCATGGCGGCACTGCGCAGCTCGCGCTGCAGCAGCGCTTCTGCGGTCGGACTCCGACAGATGTTGCCGTAGCAGACGGCCAGGATCTGCTTGCGACCCGACGAAGCCTGCATGCACCCTCCACCTCGGAATACGCGACGGGCCACTCCCTGCGCCCATGAAGATGCCACAACCGAGCGCGTCCCACCACGCTTGCGCGCGTCGTGCTTGCCTGCGGGGCCTTTGCGCTGCACGACCTGCGTTGGATCCCGTCGACGACTCTGCTAGATTCCGGTGCATGGAACGCGACCACCATCTGCGCGTGCAGACGACCCGAGCGCGACGCCTGCCGGTCGTCGTCGTCGGCCTCGGTCCGATCGGCGTCGAGGTCGCCCAGTTGCTCTTGGCGCGCCCGGAGCTCTTCCGCTTCGTGGCTGCGGTGGATCGAGCCCCGGAAATTGCGGGCCGGCCGCTGCGCGAAGTGCTCGGCGACGCGGCGCCCCGCGGCCGCATCCGCCCGGCGGCGCCTGCGGCGCCGCGAGGACAGGCGCTTGCGTTCCTCACCACCACGAGCTCCGTGCGCAGCGTCGCCGCGACGATTCGCGAGCTTCTGGGCTTCGGCTATCATGTCGTCTCCTCGACCGAGGAGCTCTCCTACCCCAGTCTGCGCGCCCCACGCCTGGCGGCCGCCCTCGACCGCGCAGCCCGAGAGGCGAGCCGCTGCGTCGTCGGTACCGGGATCAACCCCGGCTTCGCGATGGACGTGTGGCCGCTGGTTCTCGCCTCCAACATGCAGACGCTCGAGCGCGTCCAGGTCACGCGTGTGGTCGACGCCGCCAAGCGCCGGCGTACGCTGCAGCTCAAGGTGGGCGCCGGCATGAGCCGCAGGGAATTCGAAGCCCTGGCGCAAGCAGGGCGCATCGGTCACGTCGGTTTGGTGGAATCGTGCGCGCACCTGGCAGCAGCGCTCGGCTGGGAGCTCGAACGCGTGCACGAGAGCCTGCGCCCGAAGGTGGCGACTCGCCGGATCCGAACGGAACACGTCGAAGTGCCGGCCGGACGCGTCTGCGGCATCATCCATCGTGCCCTCGGCTACGTCGGGCGGCGCGCGCTGGTGGAGCTCGATCTGCAAATGTACCTCGGCGCCAAAGACGCGCGCGACGACGTCCGTCTCGAGGGCACCCCGCCACTACGCTGCACCGTCCCCGGCGGCTTCCACGGCGATCGCACCACCGCAGCGCAGCTGCTTTCCGCTGCGGCGCGCGTCGATGGCTTTCAACCGGGGCTGCACATCGCCTCCGATCTGCCCACACCACGACGCCCCGGGCCGCGACTCAAGCTGTCGTTGATCGACGGGAACCGCGGACAATGAGCGAGCCGAAAGCGTTTGCGTCACTCGAGGTCCCCGCGCAGTCCCGGGATCCTTGGGACGCCCGCAGGCGATCGCCGCCTTGCGACGTGTAGGCCGTCTCCGATGTCGACCGACGCATCCAGCTGAGCGCGAGCACCGCCCTCGAGCGCTTCCAGGAACAGTCCCGCAACCCGCAATCCTGGAATGCCTTGCGAGATGAGGTTCGAGCCCTGCACGAGGATAGTCGAGACCTTCGCCAGCGGCGTCGGGGCGCGCCGATGCAGGGCGTCGGCGGCACTGAGAGCAGATCGGCGATCTCGAGTCAGCGCGGTTGCCATGCCTGCCGCAGGCGCTGCGGATGGTTCGTGATGATCGCATCCACGCCGGCCCGCCGCAGTCGACCGGCGGTCTCGACATCGTCCACGCTGTAGACGACGACGCCGCGCCCGGTGGCGTGCGCTCCGCGTACGATGCCCGGATCGGCGAGAACGACTGCGAAGAGGAGCACCAGCGTCTGCACTCGGGGGTGGGGACTCTCGATGGCGCGATGCGCCAGGTATCCGAGCTCGAGATCCTCGTGCGCCTCGGCGAGGGCGTCGATCGAGGCGCGATCGAACGACGACAACAGAACGCGCTCTTGCAGGCCCCGCGCGCGCACGCGCGCTGCGACCGTGGTCGACAACGCCGCGTCGAGATGGGGCGACTTGATCTCCAGGTTGACGAGTGCCGTGCCCGCGACCTCGAGCGCATCGTCCAGCGTCCCGGGGCGCACGCCGGAGCAGTGTGGAGAGAACCAGCTGCCGGCGTCGAGTTGGCAGACGCGTTTCCACGGCAGCTCACGCACCGCCGCAGCATGGCCGGTGGTGCGGCGCCAATCGCTGTCGTGAACGAGCACCGGAACGCCGTCGGACGTGCGCTGCACGTCCACTTCGACGCCGTCGGCCCCATGCTCGATAGCGAGCCGCAAGGCGACGCGCGTGTTCTCCGGTGCATGCGCAGAAGCACCCCGGTGCGCGATCACGAGGGGAAGCTCCTCGGGGCGCCGCCGACGCGCGCGGCTCCAGGATGAAGAGGCCGCTGGCGAGTTCACTGGAGGATTTCGAGAAGGTAACGCACGAAATCCGCTTCGGTGAGAATACCCACGAGCCTGCGTTCCTCCACGACCGGAAGGCAGCCGATCTTGCGGTCCAGCATGAGCGCTGCCGCATCGCGTGCGTTCTCGTCGGGGCTGACGGTGAGCACGGCGTCCTTCATGATCTCGGCGACCGGAATGGCGCGCAGCAATGCATCCTGTTCGCGTTGCGAGATCTCCGCGATGCTCGAGACGCAGGCCTGCAGCAGATCTCGATGCGTGATGAGTCCAACGAGCTCGTCCTGGTCGTCGACAACGGGCACGTGTCGCACGTGCC
The DNA here is from genome assembly GCA_020349025.1 of Candidatus Latescibacterota bacterium. Lineage (GTDB taxonomy): Bacteria > Krumholzibacteriota > Krumholzibacteriia. The sequence goes on from CP070763.1 coordinate 1,588,917, forward strand.
TCCACTCCATCACCTTTTCGACATCCTTGAGCGTGTCCACGTGGCTCACGGCAAACACGGGGGCGCTCATGATGTCCCGCACGCGCATCGACATTCTCCCACCTACTGGAAATGCGTGATGAGTTCATCGACCTCGGGGAAACGCCCCTCGGTCGTCTTGCTGAAGATCAACTGCCCATCCACCT
>CP070763.1:1589201-1620172 GCA_020349025.1 Candidatus Latescibacterota bacterium
CCTCCCAGGGTTCGAATCCCTGCCTCTCCGCCAAATCGATTCCGTGACAATCGTTTGCGAGATGTGAAGCCCCAGTGGGTCTTGCCTGCCGGCAGCTGCGACTCGTGAACTGCTAATCCCTTGCTAATCCTCACCCGGAGAAGCGCCAAGACGGTTTGGGTCACCGCAAGCGCTCCCGCCGACAGATCGGTGTCGGCCCACCTCAACGCAAGGATCTCGCCCCGCCGCATCCCAGTAGTCAGTGTGAGCAAGATCGGAAAGTACAATCGACTGTCTTGGGCGGCGCGGAGAAGCTCCGCGCTTTGCTCTTCGCGCCCGCATCTCAGGCGAGGTTGCCCGTGGCCAAACACCAACGCCCAGGTCTTTGCACCCTCAAGTATCGAATCGTCGATCCAAGCCGCCAGCCCAGAGGCTTCGGACGACATGTACCCGGATCACGTGCGGCACGTCCAGGGGGTTAGCCCGTATCTTCTATCGGGTCTCGCCTTTGCTGGAGCCAATCGCCCACCCGAGCCCAACGCTGACGACGGCATTCTGACGGCGGAAGAAACCGCAGCGAGACGGGCGCTGGAGGAGGCGGAAGCGCGGGCTGCGTCGTGAAAGCTCGCGTTGACGTCGACCGACGACGCCTGCGTGCTTGAGGTTTGTAACCGGAAGCCAAGGAGAACAACCTTGCTGCGTGAAGCAAAGATCGACGAAGCGGCCAAGACCCCCACACTTGTTCTCGATTTGCAGGAACCCACCCAGTCGGCAAGCTGTAGAACCCTGGTGGTCGCGACGACGCACGGCAACCAGCCAATCGATGCGAAGGTGAACGGTGAGCCTCTGATTGTCGGCGTCAACGCCTACATTCGCAAACGCTGAGTGGACGACGCGATCGAGCGGGTTCGAGGGATTGGCGCTGAGCGTCGCCAGAAGGATCTGCTTCGTACCGATGGTTGAGGAGGCGCGACCGGCGCTTGAGGAAGCGGAGGCGAACATCTGATCGCGGGAGGCGGACGGTGACTCACCTGCTCGCCCGCTCGAGTCCGTTGGTTGGGTGGTTCCGGTCCCCACCGTACCGGATCTCGGGAGCCTACCGGCCAATCAGGCGACACAACTCTTTCGTCACTTGGGGTCCGCGACCGAGCCCCAGGTTGTGGATATCTCTGGCCGTCTACTATTGCTCGCAGCTGGTGCGCTCGCAGCGTCGATCCTTCTGGCGCTGTTCGATTTGGCCGTGATGGACATCCCCAACTTCGCTGGGAGTCAGAGGAAACGGTGGCAGATTGCGGGCGCCTGTTTCCTCGTCGGCGTACTGGGTCTGTGCTCGCCGTTAGGGCTTACGATGCGATCTGCGGCGTCGCTGGAAGTCCTGAGGGCCGAACAAGTCGGTGCCTACGATGTCCGAGTCGTGCGATCCACGCATAGTGACACTCTGGTGACATCGCTCGAAGAAAACGGCTTTGGATTCAGCGACGAGGACACGCGGAGTTTCGACGACTACATCAACCGGAATGGGTACTTCGTTGTGGCACTCTCGCGCCAGATACCAGACGCAGACTTGCGTTTGATCCGGGAGGTCGCGTCTCTTGCCCTGCGTTTCAAATCGAGTGCAGCAGTCTACCGCATGGCGTTGCCGGGAACCTCAGGGTCGTCGACTCTGGTTGAACTCTACGTGTTCAGCGCGGGGCGAATGGAGAACGACGCCGACCTTCCGCTCAGATATGCTGGACCATTCCGGAACCAGAATTGAACACAGTCTCTCGACCGAGAACCTGGACCCGCCCAAAGCTCCGAAGCGAAGACACACGAGTGGTTGCAGGATGCTTTCGATCTCGGCTATCTGACGAATTTCCATGGCGAGATGTCGCCTGAGCAGATGCGTTCCGATCTCGTTCTGCGAAGGGCAAAGGATGATCGGTCTTTCAGGGAACGCATTTATCGATGATACGGCCGATGGTGGAGGAAGCGCGGGAGGCGCTGGCGGAGGCGGAGATCTAGGACGCCTGCTGGTCGTAGAACCGCCGCCCAAGTTGGGCGTCAGCGCCGTAGCAGGCTACCCCTAGTCAGCTGTGCTTGCGATCCGACAATCTCGATCCCGAGGTCGGACAGACGGAACTGGGGATCCCGAGTGTCTATCCTCCTTTTTCGAGCACGCCGTCTCGCATGGCTGACTGGCGCCACTTGGCACCGGCCTCCTTGCCGGCTACACCGGCGCGATCCCCGTTGGCGTATAGGATCTCGTAGCGTTGGTACTGATCACGATCTCCGGTCTCTGGATCTCTCGGGCTCGCGCGACCCTCTTCGCAGTATTCAACGCGGTCGCGTAGGCCGATCAGCTGACGGCACGCCATGATTGAGTCTATGGCTCGAAACGCCAGGAGAGCGATGTGTGCTGTAGGCCCGATGGCGTCGGCTGAGATCCGACTGATCACACGCGTACCCTGCCCCTCGGCGCTGATGCCAAGGCTTGTCACCATGCGAAACTGCGACCCGAAGGACCTTTCGCCATCGATCCACCAGGCCAGGGACTGCCCCGCGCTTACATGACGGAGGTAACCGATTGCCGTCGCGTCGCCCAACCGAGGTTCGGGAATCCAGGAGACAATGTGCCAAGCGGAGACCTTTCGCCCGTTGTCAAGCCAGTCGATGCTATACCATCCGGCACCTCGCCCCAGTTGCGCGATCCACGGCCAAACGCGCTCTGGAGGAGCGCTGATCGAGATCGCACGAGTCATGACCACTCGAGTCCGTCGATCAACCTCGAGATACTCGTCACCTGGCATTCTGAGAGCACGCTCTTCAGAGGTCGATCCCCAACGCGTTCCCCAACGCACCAGCGCCGATGCGCCAAGGACGCCCAGAGCAATGGGCACCGCTGTCCAGATCACGGTTGACATGCCGTTACCAGTCTGTCCGCGAAGTTCTCGCGCCATGATGGCCGGATCGGTCGTTCCAGCGGTCTCGTCGTCGGGCGGGCGTCGTACTGCGGCGTCTACTACGGCGGCGGGGCCTGCAGTGGCCACCAGGCTGTCGATCCTCACGTATTGGATCGCATGAGAAGCCTATGCCGAGGCCCCGCCAACTTCAAACAAGGGCACAGGTGCAGTGACTTGGACTCCATGAGCACCCGGCGTTCCGGATCATCCACTTCCTACGTAGACGGCACCTGCCAAGTGTGAAAGGCTTTCGTCGAAGGTCGCGTCTGCGCGATCGCACGTGCGCGGCAAACTGCAGGGACCAAATGGCACGCTTTGGTGGCAAACTCGACCTGACAGGTTCTCGATGTACACGCGACTACGTCGGACAGTGGCTTCCGTTTCCGGCTGTCGTAATGTCGATTCACCGATCAGGCCCCGCTCTGTTCGTCAATCCGCGATAGTGCAGCCTTGGCAACCTCGTCAAGCTCCTCCTTGCGCTCGGCCTCCGTGGGTGTTAGCGCATACCGGTGAAGATCAGCTGTGAACTGCCGGGCAGCCTTCACTGGCATTTCTCCGATGATGTCGTTTATGCACCAGTATTTCCAGAGGTGATCATCCGAGGCCAACACCCTCCGCACCTCTGGGACGACGGCCTCGCCGAGAGCAGCAAGGAATGGCGCCAACACCTTGGCGACGGGCCAATTCATGTCTTGAATCCACTCCATCATGTCGGACAACGCTGGTGCCACAACGGGATAGCCAAGGGCTACCAGCTTCCGGGCGGATTCGACGTCGTGCTTGTCTCGGATGACCGGCAAACCTTGTTCTGCCGCCATATCAAATGCCCCAGTTTAGTCGCTTTGTTTGCGAATGATGGCTGCTCTTGTAGCCGAGGTTCACGGCGATTCTGCCTGAGGATGTCGCAACTCCTGATCGTAACTGTACGGTAAAGTACCAACCAGTACAGACTACTCCCGATACAACCCCTTCACTTTCGACCACTGCATGGACTTGACGCTGACTCGGCGGTATTCGACACGAAGCACGGTCGGACCCGGATCTGAGGCGGAAGGTGCCCCTGGCATGCACTCGCACGCCGGATCCCAGGGCAGGCTGTCGAACGGTCCCGCACTTGCTGGTTCGCCCGTCTCCGGGCGGAACCCCTGATCGAACGTCGTGATGGCATAGTGATACACGTTGCCATCGAACACAAACCGATCTAGTAGCGTATAGGTACCTGAGAAAGGCGTCGCGTTTGGCCACGCGTCGCTCGGCCGAGGAGCTGTTTCCGGGTCAAAAAAACCTCTGACTTTGCTGTACGTCCCGACCACGAGCGGCGTCTGAGTCGGATCCGAAAGCCAGCGCCACACGTGGAACCCGTCAAAGTCCTCCACATCGAACACGGCACTTGATCCCTTGCGCACGAGCTGGCCGCTCGAGAAGATTATGCGAACTCCGGGAACCACCGTCGTGTCCGCCGCACCGGTTCCCTCAATCACGAATTGCAGCGGTGCATCAACACTCGCACCGTCCAGCTGGAACTCGAGAATCTCATTGGGATCGTCCCTGGGTTGGAAGATGCTGGACCACGCGACGCGCACCGGGTCGACGCCTAAAACCCCGACCGTGTCGTCCACACCGATCTGCGTGATGGCGATCTCGATGCGTTGATCCACGACGCCGAGATAGGTGCCCGTGATCGCGATGCCGGGAACCGTCGCCCCCTGTTCCAGCGTGTCGCCGTTCGCATCCTGCCAAACCATGGCCTGGAGAGGACTCAGGTAGCTTGTCTGTTCGCGCGGCGGAGCGTTCCAGCTGATCTCGAGTCCATCCGGCACACTCCGAGTGGCGAGCTGCATCGCCAGCGGTGAGCACAGTTCCAGCTTGTGGGGCGCCCGCGGTGGCTCGCAAAGGAACTGCTGTGCTTCCACGGACAGCGTCGAGAGACTCAGTACCAGCACCACGGAGATCGGGAGCGGCCAATGTGTGCGGGAAACCCGCCGAAACCGGTGTGCGTCTGGCAGCATGATTGAGCCTCACAGATTGGATCGGACGCTGAAAGTGGCCAATGGAGCTTAAGCACGGCCGACGTCCAGGATCGTGAACCAGCGTCTCTCTTAGTAACTTGATGCGTCGCAAGCGTAGCAGGCGGGGCGCGTGCCGCTCAATAGACTCTGCAGGTTGGAGGTTGATCTGCGGGACGAGCCATCCTGATCAGTAGTCGTGGTGCGGAGCAGACGCAAGAAACGGTCTCGACTCATGGTTGCTCATCTCAGTGGTCGGTGCAGTACACATGACCGCAGGCGCGGGGACCTTGCTGGTGAGCACGTTCAAGCGACCTCATCGCGCTCTTCTCCACGGCGCTGCAAAGCTGGACCGCGAAGAGTATTGCTGCGGCGGCCACGGGGGGCGAAGGGAGAACTCCCACGAGAAGGCAGTGCACAGTCAGGGTTCGTTGCAAGCTGAGGGGTTCCCCTGCGATGAGCGGGGCCTGGGATTCCCAGTGCGCAGTGACATGCTGCCGACCAGCAGCCCCTGTCCGGGCTTGGCCACCCCTCGGCCATCAACTCAGGGTGACAGCGGTGACTGCGCCTCCCGTCAACACGTCGCTTCGCATTCCACCGAGTCAACACGTGACCATCGCAAGAGGCACGGCGCATGCAAGATCAGAGGTGCATGCTTGGGACAGACTTGCGTTTGCCGCCCAGCGTGGGAGCAGAACCAGGCCGCAGAGATTCTCAGTGTTCTCCCCTGCCGGCCACACATGCTGACAACAGTGAAGGTTGCGCTGTCGCGCACGAGGCGCGCTCCGGATTCGTCACAGGGTGCTCGATGTTTTCCATCGGGTGGTGAGGGACAGACGCTCGGTGTTTACTGGCGGGCGAGAAGGGTCGATGCTCGGCGTTTTCCATCGGGCGAAGCGAACGGCAGAACCGCTGCCCGACGTTTTCCGTCGTGGTCGGAGCCTCGCTCCCACTTGGACCGGACATCTCTGAAAGCGCGGTCCGGAGAAGCCAGGCGTTCGGGCGCGTTCCGTGCCAGCGCACACGCGGGGCGCCGGTCGGAAGCTGAGTGCGGCGGCCGCGTGCCCAATTCAGGGAAGGGAGATTCCCTGCTGCTGGTACTCCTTGATCTTGTACTGGAGCTTGCGCACGGAGATTCCCAGCGCCTGCGCCGCTGCCGTGCGGTTGCCTCCGAACTCACGCAACGCGCCCAGGATCGCTTCGCGCTCCACGTCTTCGAGCGGCTGGACGCCGATCTCCACGCTCGCCGCGGCGGGTTTCTCGCTACCGCTCTTGCCTTGGAGGAATGGCGCCACATCTTCCGCTTCGATCGTCTCGTGTGGCGTGAGGAGTGCGAGGCGCATGACGAAGTTCTCGAGCTCGCGGATGTTCCCGGGCCACGAGTGTGCCTTCATCAAACGAATCGCTGCGGCTGAGAACTCGCACGCGACCGTCTTGCTGGTCGTGCACTTCTCCAGGAAGTGCTTCGCCAGCTGGATGATGTCGTCTCCGCGGTCGCGCAGGGGAGGGAGGTCGAGCGTGATGACGTTGAGCCGGTAGTACAGATCCTCGCGGAACTCGCCATCTTCGACCATCTGCGCCAGGTTTCGATTCGTGGCGGCGACGATGCGAACGTCCACTTCCCGGCTTTTGTTGGAGCCGAGCGGTTCGAAGCGCCCTTCCTGCAGAACCCGAAGCATCTTCGCCTGCAGCGGCAGGCTCATGTCCCCGATCTCATCGAGGAACAGGGTGCCCTTGTTTGCCGCCTCGAAGCGACCGATCTTGGTCGTTTGTGCACCCGTGAAGGCGCCCTTGGTGTAGCCGAAGAGCTCCGACTCGAGCAAGCTCTCCGGAATCGCGGCGCAGTTCAGCGTCACCAGCGGCTGCCCGAGGCGCGTGCTGTTCTGGTGGATGGCGCGCGCGATCAGCTCCTTCCCCGTGCCGCTCTCGCCGGTGATCAGGATCGTGGCGTCGGAGTCCGCAACTCGCGCGACCATATCGAGTATGCGCGCGATCTTCGGATCGTTCCCCACGATCATGCGCTCGCCGAGCGATCGTTTGATCTCCTTGCGCAAGGCACGGTTCTCCGCCCTCATGTTGTCGTGCAAGCGCGCGTTCTCGATCGCCACGCCGGCGTGATTGGCTAGAATCCGCAGGATCTCGAGGTCCTGCTCCGTGAAGGTGTTCTCCAGGCTGCGGTTGTCCACATAGACGGTGCCGAGAATCTCGCCGCGGCACTTGATCGGCACGCACATGAACGACTTGATGTTGAAGGCGACGATGCTCTGGAACTGCGAGAAGCGCTCGTCGGAGAGCGCGTTACCGCTCCAGAGAATGTGGTCCTCGGCAGCGCGTTTCAGAATGCTGTGGCTGTACTCCACCGCGTCGGCCAGGCACTCCGACTCCACGTTGGCTTGTGCCACCGGTTGAAACCGCCCCTCCTCGTCCAGCAAGAAGAGAACGCCGCGCTCCGCGTTCAAGCAGCGGATGACCAGATCCATGACGCGCGGGACGACCTCTTCGAAAGAGTGGATCGAGTTCAGGATCTCTGAAGTGCGCAGCACGATGATCAGGCGCTGGTCTTCGCCTGCCGTGGAGAGGGAGCTCTTCTCGCGCTGCATGACATCCTGGATCTCGTGCAGCTCCTCCTCCCAGCGCGTGCCCCGCAAGAGCTCCTCGGCACGCTTGACGTAATCGTCCGGATTGCCACTCACGTTGTTCCTCCTGCGTTCCGGTCCGCGGGTCTCGTGTTCGACCAGGCTCCGGCTCGCGCCAGTTTTCGCTTCTGCGAGCTCCATCGTTCGAGCAGCGAACCGCTCACATCGGGCGCAGCGCTCCCTCCTTGGTGCGGCGCGCGACTTCCAGGTAACAGAGACCGAGCTCGGTCTTCAGGCCAAGCGTTTCAAGCAGCTCGAAGCAACGCTCGAACTCCGCGCTCGCACGCGAACGCAATCCAATGTCCCAGTGGATAGCCCCCAACATTCTATAGCATTTCGCCAGCTCGTGGCGAAACCCCGCGCTCCGGGCCATCTCGATCGCGTGATCGAGGTGTGCTTCGGCCACGTCCCAGTCGCCGCACGCCGCGTGTGCCGAGGCCAGAAGGCGCAGCGCGCTGGCGCGCTCACGGCGGCGGCCAAGCTGGCGCGCAAGTCGTTCTGCCTCGACGGCCCGGGGGCGCACCAGCTTCGGTTGGCGCAGCGCGGTGGCGGTTTCGCTCAACAGAAGCAGCACGTCGAGGAGCGCTTCCTTCTCCAGCTCGGCAAGCGCTTTCTCCGCCTGTTGCGTGTAGAGCTCCGCTTGGTGGCGGTCGTCGGAACAGGCGTATGCCAGCGCGAGTGCGGCATGGAAGCGCGCCTCCACCGGCACCAGGCCGGAGCGACGCACGCGTTGAAGCGCGTCCTGCAGCTCTCGCGCCGCACCCTCATGATCGAGAAGTCGCAGCAGAGTCACGCCTTGATTGAACACGACCATCTGCTGGATGTAGGAGCCATCCAGCGCGCGGGCGAAATCCCAGGCGCGACCGAGGTGGCGCTGGGCACGCGGATAGCGGCCGAGTACGAGGTGCACCTCCGCCATGTTGTTGTGCAGGATCGCGAGCTCGCGTGGGCGCGCGAGCCGTCGAAAGACCTGGATACCGCGCCGATAGCAGTTCAGGGCGCGCCGGTACTCGCCGCGCTGCTCCCAGATGTTGCCCAGATTGTTCAGGCTGCTGCCTTCGCCGGCACGATCTCCGAGCTTGCGTTTGAGCTCGAGGCTCTGCTCGTACGAACGCACGGCTTCGTCGAGCTGACCGGCACGCATCTGCGCCAGGCCGAGATTGTTGTGCACGCTCTTCATGCCGTGCAGGTCGCCGAGCTCGCGGTGCACCTTCAGCGCCGCTTTGAAGAAGCGCCCCGCCTGCTCGTAGTCGCCCCGGTAGTGGTAGTTGGTCCCGATCTGGGTGTACGTCTGTGCGAGCTCCAGAGTGCGCCCGTGTGGCTTCAACAGCTCCAACGCTTCCCGGCATGTCGTCTCGGCGGTCTCGTAGTCGCCGCTTTGCCGCTCGGCTTGTGCTTTGAGAAGATGCAGTCCGGCGCGCGAAGAGGTCGAAACGTCCGCGGGGAGCTCCGCGAGGACGTCTCGGCACTTGCCGATCGCCGCTGCGTAGTCACCGCGCTCGAGCAACACGCGGACGAGATCGGCCACGAAGCGACTCTGCTCCTCGGCATCGGCGTGCTTGCGGAAAAGCTGGGTCGCCGCCTGCAAATGGAAGATCGCCTCGTCATTGCGCCCCTGGCGGCTGTAGGCATCGCCCAGCAGTCGCAAGGAGCGGGCGCGCCGGAGCGGTCCGCGCACCGCGACCATGCGTTGCAGAAGCAAACGTGCCGCCTCCGCGGCGCGCCCAACCTGGATCTGCAATCGCGCCACACGCAGCGCAATGTCGTCCGCATCGCGTGCCTGTGGGTCGATCTCGAGCGCCGCTTCGTAGTAGCGCAAGGCCTCCCACGGAGCGCGACGCTCTTCGTACGATTCCGCTGCGCTCAGGAAGCAGTCGCGGCTGCGTGGCGAAGCTTCGCGTGCGCACAGGCGGTGGTATGCCTCCGGTGCCCCCACGAGCGCGTCGGCGATGCGCTGGTGCATGTGGCGCGCTGTGGAATCGGGACAGCGGGCGGCGCACGCCTCGCGAATGAGCTCGTGCCGGAAGCCGTAGTGCGGCGGCGGCCCGTGGGCGTGCAGGAGTCCGACGTGCACACCGTTGGAGAGGATCGGCTCGAGCTCTTGCGGCTCGATGTCGAGAACGCGCGCCAGAAGCTCGAGATCGGCACCGGCGGGCAGCAAGGCCAGCACCTGGTACACGCGACGGTGCTCAGCGGGTGCTGCCGCAACGTGCTCGGAGAGAATCGTGTCCGCCATCCGCGGCAGCATCTTGCGCTGCGTGTTCGGCGCCAGCTGCCAGCCGGCTCGATCGCGACGCAGCTGCTCCGTGAGGATGAGGTGCTGCAAGGCCTCGTTGACGAAAAAGGGGTGCCCCTGCGTGAGCTCGTGCACGCGTTCGGCAAGCGTGTCGAAGTCGTGCGATTCGCCGAAGCGCCGGCGCACGAGCGTGAGCACTTCGTCGAGGCCGAGCTCGCGCAGGGCGATCGCACGCACCGTCCCGACCGCGCGCGCCGTGCGCAGCGTGTCATCCAGCGAGGCCTCGCGTGCTTGCGCCGCGGAGCTGGCGCGTGTGGCCATGCGCGACCCCACCAACAATGCAACGCTCATGCGCGAGACCGACAATGCCATCAAGGAAAGGAAAACCAAGGAGCCCGAGTCGAGTTGGTGCGCATCGTCGACCACGACGACGTGTGGGACCATGTCGGCGACGGTGCGGATGTCGGCGAGCGCGTGGGCGTTGACGTTGAGCTGCTCCTCTTCACTCTCGGCGCGCTTGAGCTCGTGCGGCCACTTGGCCAACCGCGCCGCCGCTTCCGCGGCCTTCCCCTCCAATGCCGCTGCCCAACGCCGGTAGAGCGTCGACAACGATTCCACGAGCAGCAACGGTTTCGGTGTTGCGGGCACCGTGATCGTCCAACACGGGATCCGATGCGTTCCGATCTGCGCGGCCGCCGCCCCGAGGAGAGCGCTCTTGCCGACGCCGGGCAGACCCGAAACGTCGATGTAGCAACCGTGGCCCCGGACGAGACCCGATAGCGCGTCGCGGATCTGCGAGAGCTCGCGCCGCCGTCCCACGAACGGAGGGTCCCAGACCGGAGGGGAGGGTGGTGGGAGGTCGCGCGCACCACTCCAGTGGTGCAGAAGCTCCCACGCGCTGGCAAAGCGCTTCTCCGGATCGGGGTGGAGCAGACGCGTCAACAACGCCTTCCACTCGGATGGTACGCTGCGGAGCTCCGCTTCCAGATCACCGCGCAGGATCGTCGTGATCGTGGCGTCGGCACTCTCCTGCAGATAGGGCGGCCGGCCTGCAAGCGCCTCGAAGAGGATGGCGCCGAGTGCGTAGAGATCCTCGCGCGGATTCGGCGCTCGCTCGTGCGAGCCGAGGCGCTCCGGTGGCATGTACGCGAGCGTGCCGTAGGGCGCATCGCGACGCGCCCCGCGCGTGCGCTTTGCCAGGCCGAAGTCGGTGAGCTTGAAGTGCGTTCCGTCGTCGCTCCGAAAGATGTTCGACGGCTTCAGGTCGGAGTGCACGATGCCGTTCTCGTGCAGGTAGTCGAGTGCGGTCGCAACCTGTTGCAGCAGCCGGTGGGGATCGACGTCGGCAGCGCTCTTCTCCAGATCGCCGGTGAGGAGCTCCATGGTGAAGAAGGGGGAGCGGTCCTCCGTCGCGCCCAAATCGAAGACGCGCACGATCCCCGGATGCGACAGCCCACGCAGCACCCGGAACTCGGCGCGTAGCGACTCCTCCTGGTCGACATCCCCGTGTCCCCGCTGCAGGAGCTTCAATGCCACCGGTTGATCGCGTAGCAGGTCGTGTGCGGCATACACCTCGCCCGCTCCGCCACATCCCAGGACTTGCCCGAGCCGGAAGCGACGCTCGAGAAGCGTGGGCGGTTCGTGCGTACCGGTTGCCTGCACCATTTGCGCTCCCGCGGTCGAAGCCGTCGGGGGGATGGACACAGCGGCGACCCCGAGTTTTCCTGTAATTGATTCTGGAACAACAGATTAAACGAGAAAACCGGGGCCGTCAAATGCAGATCGTGCGCACCGACAAGCCCTTGCCGTGCATACGTTTCGACGATCTGTCCGGGAAAGCGCGGCGGTGTGACAAGCATGCGGCTGCGAAGACGTGGGGCGGCGCTCCCCCGGGAGTGTGCGTGTTGCAGGCGGCGCGGCTCCGGCTCGCAACTTGCCCCGTCTGCCGACCTTAAGTACCTTTTAACAAAGGCGTTTTGGCGCCTTGAGGCGGGCCTGCGGCGGCATTCCACCCGGGCCCAGACTCCTGTTGCGGTTGGGGCACGGATCTTGTTCGGACCCCCCTGGGGAACCTCCGCCCCACCCAATCCAGGGAGAGGTTGTGGCTACTGCATCCGAAATCGCCGTCGTCGCGGGCTACCGCACACCCTTCGTCCGCGCCGGCACTGCTTTCCGACGTCTATCAGCCGTTCAGCTGGGACAATTCGTCACCACGGAGTTGCTCCAGCGCAGCGGCTGCGATCCCCACCTCGTTGACGAGGTGATCTTCGGCAACATCGGCCAACCCGCCGAAGCCACGAATATCGCGCGCGTGATTGCGCTGCGGAGCGGCGTGCCGGCCGAACGCCCCGCATATACCGTGCAGCGCAATTGCGCTTCCGGAATGCAGGCGATCACGAGCGCCGCGGAGAGAATCCTCTCGCGGCGCGCGCACGTCGTCGTGGCCGGCGGCACGGAGTCGATGAGCCAGATTCCCGTGCTCTACCCGTTGGCCGTGAATGAATGGCTCGGCTCCTGGTTGCGGGCACGCACCTTGGCGCAACGCCTGCGCGTCCTCGGCGGCTTCAGGCTCGGGCTTTTGAAGCCGCGGTTCGCGCTCGAGATCGGTCTCACCGATGCATACGCCGGCATCAACATGGGCAAGACCGCCGAGGTCTTGGCGCGCGAGTTTGGGATCCGGCGCGAGGAACAGGACACGTACGCGTATGAGAGTCATCGTCGCGCCGTCGCCGCGCGCGAGAAGCTGAGCGAAGAGATCGTCCCGGTTCCGGCGGCGAACCTGCGTGAGCGCATCGAAGAGGACAACGGGCCGCGCGCCGACATCGCCCTCGAACGTCTGGCTCGCATGCGGCCCTACTTCGAGCGTCGCTGGGGTACGGTCACGATCGGCAACTCCTGTCCCATCACCGACGGTGCGGGCGCGGTGCTGCTGATGCATCGAGAGCGTGCGCGCGAACTCGGCTACGAACCGCTCGGATACTTGCGCGGTTGGGCCTACGCTGGGCTGGAGCCGCAACGCATGGGGCTCGGCCCCGCTTACGCCACGCCTGCGGCGCTCCAGCACGCCAAGGTGCGCATGGCGGAGATCGAGCTGATCGAGTTGAATGAGGCCTTCGCGGCGCAGGTGCTTGCCAACCTGCGCGTGTTCGAACGCGGGGTGAAAGGCAACGGCAAGACCGGCCTCGCACCGATCGGGCCGATCGATCGCGAGCGCCTCAACGTCAACGGCGGGGCCATCGCGCTCGGGCACCCGGTGGGGGCCTCCGGGACGCGCCTCGTCGTGACTCTGCTACGCGAGATGCAGCGCCGTGATCAGTCGTTGGGCCTCGCGACGCTCTGCGTCGGCGGCGGCCAGGGCGCAGCACTGGTCTTCGAACGGAATTGAGGGGACATGGGTACGTTGGAAACCTCCGTCAATCGGGAGACGCAAGGCGCCCTGCGCGTCGCGGTCGAGGAGGGCATTGCACGCGTCGAAATCGATCTTCCGGCGTCGAAGGTCAACAAGCTCACCACGGCGCTCATGACCGAGCTCGAAGCGGTCGTCGACATGCTCGCCGGCAGCCAAGAGGTACAAGCCGTGGTTCTCACGAGCGGCAAACCGGACACCTTCATCGCGGGCGCCGACATCGACGAGATCGAGTTGCTCGACGACGTCGATGCTGCACGCGAAAAGTCGCGCTTCGGTCAGCGCGTGTTCGAGAAAATCGAGCACCTGGGGAAGCCGGTGGTCGCGGCGATCCATGGCGCCTGTCTCGGCGGTGGATGCGAGCTGGTCCTTGCCTGCCACTACCGCCTCGCTAGCAACGACGCCGCCACGCGCATCGGCCTCCCAGAGGTGAAGCTGGGGATCGTTCCCGGCTTCGGCGGCACCCAACGCTTGCCGCGCGTGGTCGGCTTGCAGGCGGCGCTCGATCTCATTCTCACCGGGCGCCTCCTCGACGCGCGTCGTGCCGTACGCCTCGGGTTGGTCGACGCGTTGACGTACCGCGGGCTCCTCGTCGAAGAAGCCACCCGCACCGCGCGGCGCCTCGCGGACAGCGGGCGCTGGCAGTACGCGCGTCGTGCGCGCAAGTCGCTTCTCTCCCTGCCCGGTTTCCTCGATCGCACGGCACTGGGTCGTGCTCTCGTGCTCCGCGGCGCCCGCAATCGTGTGCGTGCGCAGACGCGCGGGCACTATCCGGCGCCGCTCGCGGCGATCGATGCGGTGCGCGCCGGATTGCGCCGGGGCGGTCGGGCCTACGAGCGCGAAGCCGACCTGCTGGCGCAGATGGCGATGACGCCGGAGTCGCACAATCTCGTGCGCTTGTTCCGCTTCACGGAGAACAACAAGAGGACGGGGAACGACCTGCCGGAACCGCGCGCCATCCGTCAGATGGCGATCGTCGGTGCCGGTGTGATGGGGGGCGGCATTGCGCAGCTGGCGGCGTATCACGACATCCGCGTTCGCCTCAAGGACATCGCGGCCGAACAGCTTCTCCTGGCTTTGCGCACGGCGGACGGGCTCATGCGCAAGGCGGTCAAGCGGCGTCGACTGGATGCCGCAGGCTTCGAGAACCGGATGGCGCACATCAGCACGACACTCGACTACAGCGGCTTCGCCCTGGCGGACGTCGTCGTCGAAGCCGTCGTCGAGAAGATGGAGATCAAGAAGAGCGTGCTGCAGGAGGTGGAGTCGCATGTGCGTCCTGGTTGCATCCTTGCCACCAACACGTCGGCGCTTTCGGTGACGGAGATGGCGCAAGCTCTGCGCGATCCGGGACGCCTCGTCGGCATGCACTTCTTCAACCCCGTGCACCGAATGCCGCTCGTGGAGGTCGTGCGTTCGGAGCATTCACGCCCGGAAGCGGTGTCGACAGTGGTGGCGCTCGCGCGTCGTCTCGGCAAAACGCCGGTCATCGTGCGCGACGCGCCGGGTTTCCTGGTCAACCGCATCCTGGCGCCTTTCCTCAACGAGAGCTCACTCCTCTTCGAGGAGGGGGAAGGGATCGAACGCCTCGACGCCATCATGCGCCGCTTCGGGATGCCGATGGGTCCGTTCGAGCTGATCGACGAGGTGGGAACGGACGTCGCTCACAAGGTCGGTGTGACGCTGCACGAGGGCTTGGGCGAGCGCATGAAGCCCGCCGGCCTCGCCGGAAAGCTCGTCGAAGCCGGGAGGCTGGGGCGCAAAGGCAACGTCGGCGTCTACCGCTACGTGGACCGGCGTCGTCGCCCCGACCGCGCCCATTGGAACACGCTGCGCCACGCTGGCTCCACCCGGTACGCCAGCGACGTCCTGCTCGACCGTGTCCTCGGCCTCATGATCAACGAGGCGGCCCGCTGCCTCGAAGAGGGAATCGTGAGCGATGCGCGCGAGCTCGATCTCGCGCTCGTGTTCGGGATCGGCTTTCCACCCTTCCGAGGCGGTCTCCTGCGCTACGCCGACGAACGCGGCGTGGGCGAGATCGTCGCGCGCCTGCATGAGCTCGAACGCGAGCTGGGTCCGCGCTTCGCGCCGTGCGAGATGCTCCTGCGTCTGGCGGCGGACGCTGCGCGCTTCCACCCGGATCGGCCCTCAGCAGAAGCTGTGGAGTGACTCCCGAGGTTGCCGTCTCCGCGCCGGGTCGGCTCGTGTGGCCTCGCCCGCAGACGAGGAAGGGTGACATGCGCAGATTCCTCGGCACACGTCGGCGGCCGAAGACGGCGCTCGTGCTCGGCGCGGGCGGGATCAAGAGCGTCTGTCACCTCGGACTCTTCCGCGCCCTGCAACGCGACAAGATCGACATCGATCTGGTGGTAGGCTCCAGCGGCGGCAGCCTCTTTGGTGCTTCCTACGCGCTCGGCACCGAGAGTGGGCAGATCGAGCATTGGGTGGAGAAGTACTGGAAGCAGGAGATCTTCCAGGACTACGGCTACCGCCAGATGCTCAAGATGCTCTCCCCGCGCAAGTTCAAGTTCGACGAGAAGTTCGGCATCATCAAGGGTGAGGAGGTCCGCCGAGTCTTCATGAAGCTGTTCGGCGGCCTGACCTTCGATGACACCAAGATCCCCCTGCGCATCATCGCCTCCGACTTGAAGGCGGGTGAACCGGTCGTTCTGGGGCAGGGACCTCTCGTCGAGGCGATCCGTGCCAGCATCTCGATGCCGGTCTTTTTCCAACCGCATCTCGTCGACGGACGCTATCTGGTCGACGGCGCCCTGTGCGCGCCGATCCCGCTCGACTACGCCATTGCCGAGGGGGCCGAGGTCATCATCAGCATGGGGTTCGCCAATCGTCCGCACAAGCGCATCGATTCACCGTTGCGACTCGTGACGCAGCTCATGAAGATCTCCGGTACGCAGCTCTATCGCGCCACCGTCGCCTACTACGCTCGCAATCCGAACGTGGAGGTCGTCCCCATCGAGCTGGAGCTCGACTCAGCGCTCGGCATGCGCGATATCGACGAGATCCCGCGCCTGATCGAGCTCGGCGAGGAAGTGTCGCAGGAGTTGATGCCTCTGGTGCGGCGCACCATCGCCGAGTTCCACAGCCCGAAGAACCGTTTGAAGCGACGCCTGCGCTTGCTCGCGGGTCACTCACTCCGCACGTCTCTCTTGGAGCCGCCGAGCTTCACGCGCAACGGTCGGAGCGAACTCCCAGATGAACCTGTGGACAGCGGCGATGCCGAAAGCCATGGCGATGCCGGTGGCAACGGCCGTGTCGAGCAGCAAGGCGAGAGCGAACGCAAGCCGCTCGCAGAGGGTGCGCCTGATTCCGACTAGATCGCGCTCGGGGAGCGGTTGAGATGTCGCAACGGTCCACATCGCGGTGGAATGGCCTGACGAAGTGGCTGCGGCGCAACGGCCGCCAGCGCGGCGGCGATCTCGAAGTCAGCCCTTCCGACCGAGTCGACGCTTCCGGTGCATGGCCCACTCCGGCCGAGCCGACTCCTCCAAACGTGAAGCCATTCCGCGAGCCGGGCCGCCGGCTCGGTTGTCTCCTCGTGCACGGCTTGACCTCGACGCCGGAGGCGATGCGTCCTCTGGCGACGGCGCTGGCGCAGCAGGGTGTGGACGTCGATGCCATTCTGCTTCCCGGCCACGGGACGCGCCCGGAAGACCTGATCGACGTGCCCTGGAGTGCGTGGGATGAGGCGGTGCGCCGGGGGCTGGAAAAGATGCGCGTGCGCTGCGATCGCGTCTTCCTGTGTGGGCAGTCACTCGGCGGCTCGTTGGCGTTGCACGCCGCGGCGCACGAGCGCGTGGATGGAATCATCACGCTGGCAGCCATCGCCTACCTGCGCGACTGGCGCTTGTGGTTTCTTCCGCTTCTCACCCCGACGCTGCGCTGGCGCCAGTCGCCGGAGAACGACATCGCTCGACCCGGCGTGCGCGACGTCGGCTCCTACGACCGCATGCCGTTGAGCGCGGTACAGCAGCTGCGCGAGCTGGCACGCCAAGTGCGCTCCGATCTCCCCAACATCGAGGCCCCCGCGCTCATCGTGCAGTCGCTTGAGGATCACGTCGTGCCACCCGAGAACGCCGACTACATCTACGAGCACATCGGCTCCGAGGAGAAGAAGCTCCTGCGACTGCAGCGCTCCTACCACGTGATCTCGCTGGATCACGATGTCGAGCTCGTCATCGATCGCATCCTCCAGTTCATCCGCAGGCTCGGCTACACCGAAGCCATTCCCTCTTGAGAGCGGAATGCCGTCACTTGCGTCGCCCCGGCGCGGTGCCGACAATGGTCGGCGGTGCTGACGAGAACGGGGGAGTCGATGCGAGTGTTCGTGACCGGCGCGACCGGCTTCATCGGCGGGCGCGTGGCGGCTCTCCTGGCGGCGCAGGGGCACGAAGTGCACGCGCTGGTTCGCGACCTGCGCCAGGCCGAGAAGCTGGCAGCCGCGGGAATGCACCTGCATCCTGGTAACGTCACCGACCGCGAGAGCGTGCGGGCTGCGATGCACGGCGCCGACGCTCTCTTCCATTTGGCGGCCTGGTACAAGGTCGGCGTGCGCGACAAGAGCCCGGCTCGGAGAACAAACCTCGAGGGCACGCGCAACGTCCTCGAGCTCATGCGTGAGCTCGAGATCCCCCGCGGTGTCTACACGAGCACGGTGGGTGTCTACTCCGATACCGAGGGGCGCGTCGTCGACGAGTCTCACCGACACGCGGGCCCCTGGTGCAGCGTCTACGAACGGACGAAATGGCAGGCGCACCACGAGGTCGCCCTGCCGCTGATGCAGCAGGGGCTGCCGTTGATCGTCGTCATGCCGGGGCTCGTCTACGGCCCGGAGGACCAGGGCCCGACGCACGATTTCCTCGTCGACTTCCTGCAGCGACGGCTGAGCATGCTCCCACGTGGAACCGCCTTCTCCTGGGGGCACATTGACGACACCGCGAGGGCTCACCTTCTGGCGCTCGAACACGGCGCACCGGGCGACTGCTATCACATCGCCGGCCCCGTGCACACGATGCAGGAGGTCGTGGAGCTGCTGTCGCGGATGACCGGACTGCCGACACCGAGGCTGCGACCGGGGCCGACGACGATGCGAGTCGTGGCCGGGTTGATGAGGGCGATCGGCACGATCGTGCCGCTGCCGACCATGTACGCCGGCGAGACGCTGCGCGCAATCGCGGGAACGACGTTCACCGTGTCGAGCGAGAAGGCGAAACGGAAGCTCGGCTTCGCGCCTCGAGCGCTCGAGGTCGGCATGCGCGAGACCGTGCTCTACGAGGCACGGCGTCTCGGCCTCGCCGACATCGAAGCTCGTGTCGCCAGCGGCGCGCCGCCAGGTTGAAGCGCGCGCTTACTCTTCGAGACCCCGCAGCAGCTCCTCCGCTGCCGGGAAGGAGCGCCTCAGGGTGAGAGCGCGCCGCGCCGCCTCGCCCGCCTGCAACCGGCGCCCATCCGCCACCTCGACACGCGCCAGGGTCAGCCAGTAGTCGGCGTTGCTCGGGTCGAGCCGCAGCGCCTCCTGAGCATGGTGCCGCGCGCGCTCCAGCTCCTCCCCCAAGGCTGCGAGCACGAAAGCGAGGTTGTTGTGCCCGGGTGCGTAGCCGGGGCGCTGTTCGACTGCTTGCTGATACTCGCGCGCCGCCGCGCGCATGTCGCCGCGTTGCACGTAACGATTGCCCAGGCCCACTCGGTAGCGGGAGTCGGCCGGGTTGGCCTGCACGGCAGCCTCGTACTCGCGCAACGACGCCTCCTCGTCGCCACGCTCACGGTAGTAGATGGCGAGGCTCTCGTGCATGTACGCGTGCGCGTGAGGCGACCACTGCGATTCCTCGGCGAGCACGAGCCGCAGGTGTGTCATCACGGCCCGGTCCGACGCGTTCATCACCACCCACGGAAGCGTGTGGTAGAGAGCGCAGAGGAGATAGGGCAACCAGTAGCGTCCGGCTCCGGCGCGCAGAAGCACGACACCGGTGAACGTGAGGCCGACGAATCCGTACGCTGCCAGGATGTCCCAATCGCGATAGGGACCCAGCTCGCGTGCGAATAGCAGGTTCACCCCCACGCACCCGAGCGCTGCGAGTGCGAGGAAGCGTCCGAGGGCGGTCGCCATGCTCGAGCTCTGCCGCGCCGCGTTGCGTCGTGCCGCCCACCAGGTGGGAAGCACCACCAGGAGGAGCGGTGCGGCGAGGAGGAGATCGTTGGCGACCGCAAGCAGGTGCGACGGGCTGAGGAAGCCGAAAGCATGTCGCGCCGTCGAAGCGTCGAAGAAGGGATCCGTGTAGCGACTCCAGCCGGCGAAGGATGTGGAAGCCAGCTCGCTCGCTCCGCCACCCGCAATGCGCGTCAGTCCCCACGCCAGGAGCAGACACCCGGGGAGTGCCAGGAGCACTTGACGACGTCGACCCGCTCGCCAGGCGCGCGCAAACAGGTACGCGTGCGCGGGAGCCAACCCCAATGTCGAAAGGTGCAGCGGCAGAAGTGCGCCGTAGCTCCACAGGCCGATCGCAGTCCAACGCTCTCGCGCGAGCGCCCGCGTCGCGAGCGCAAGGTAGAGAAGCACGCCCGCTGCCAGCGCGGCGTAGTACTCCACGTGCCCGAAGAAAAGCTGCACGCTCCCGGCGCTCGCGAGAAGGATGGCCAAGGTCCAACGCTCGGTACGGTCGCTGCCGATCGACGCAGCCAAGCGCAAGAGCAGGAAGATGCCGACGACGCCGGCCACGACGGCGAGGAGTGCCAGCGTCGTTTCCGCAGCGAAGCCAAGGTGGCTGTCCGCAAGGCGCACGGCGCGCGTCGCGCTCGCGACCAGGAGTGGGGCGCGTGTCACGCTTTCGGACATGCCGCGGTCGCGGATCAGAAGGTAGCCATCGCCGAAGAAGTGCGTCCGCTCCCGCAGCAGCCAGAACAGCATCCCGGCGACGAGCGCAGCGACGACGGCGCCGCGCCACCCCGGAAAGGGGGGCGCATCCAGCGGCCGCCGCGTCGCGACGAAGAGCAGTAGGAGAACGACTGCCGTTGCGCCCCACGCCCAGGCGGCGGGCCACGCCGCCAGATGCGACAGGCCCCAGAGACGCCCCGGTGCGAGCGCCCACGCCAGCACGTGCAGCGTCACGATTGCGAACAGCATGGTCAGGAGCCGTTGGGGTCGCATTCGGCCTCGATTCGGAGCGGCGATTTCGACGAACCCGCACGCTCGGCCCGACGTAGGACAGCCAGGGGTGCAGGGCGTAGACTACGGGCATCCCGAACCACCGGGTACCCCCGGCGTGGAGCACCTTTGCGATGTGAGAACTGCGCAGCGGTCGTCGGCTCGGAGGAGCATCGCTTCTGTCCTTTCTGCGGTGCGTCGCTCGAGCTCTCCGTCTCCGACGCCCGCACGCTCCTGACCGCCGCCGAAGCCAGCAACACCGCGGCCGAGCGCTTCTCCTCGAGCGCTGCCTGGCTCTCCTCTTCCAGCTCGCTCGATGACGCCTTCCCGCCTGGAACAATGCTCCTCGGCCGCTACCGCATCGTCGGGCTCCTGGGACGCGGCGGCATGGGGGAGGTCTACCGCGCCGACGATCTCACACTGGGTCAAGCGGTGGCGCTCAAGTTCCTCCCAGCCGATTTGGCGGGCAGCGCCGAACGCATGGCCCGCTTCCACCACGAGGTGCGCATCGCGCGTTCGGTGTCGCATCCGAACGTCTGCCGTGTCTACGACATTGGTGATCTCGGCGGGCGCCCCTTTCTGTCGATGGAGCTCGTGGATGGGGAAGACCTCGCCTCGCTGCTGCGCCGCATCGGTCGGCTTCCGAAGGACAAAGCAGTCGACATCGGCCGCCAGATCTGCGCTGGCCTCGCGGCGGCCCACAATGCTGGCGTTCTGCATCGCGACCTGAAACCGGGCAACGTCATGCTCGACGCGCGCGGGCGCGTCCGCCTCACCGACTTTGGCCTCGCCGTTCTCGCCGAGCAGGCGCACGCGCGCGAGGCGCGGGCCGGGACGCCCGCCTACATGTCGCCGGAGCAGCTCGAGGGAGGGGAGCTCACAGTTCAGAGCGACATCTACGCGCTCGGCCTCGTGCTCTACGAGATGGTCACGGGCAAGCGCCCCTATCAGGCGCGCTCGATGTCGGAGCTGGCGCAGCTGCAACGCACGAGCACCCCTCCAAGCCCCTCCAGCGTGGTGGAGGAGATCGATGCCGCGCTCGAACGCGCCATCCTGCGCTGTCTCGAGCCGGAGCCCACGCAAAGACCGCGCTCGGCGCTTGCGGTCGCGGTGTCGCTACCGGGTGGCGACCCGCTTGCGGCCGCGCTGGATGCTGGAGAAACGCCGTCCCCCGAGATGGTCGCTGCCGCGGGCGAGGTGGGGCGGCTGCCGCGACGTGTCGGGTGGACCTGCCTCGTGCTGGCGCTCGTCTGCGTGTCGGGGCTGCTTCCATTGACGTCGCAGCGCTTCCTGGTCAATCGCATTCCGATGCCGAAGGCACCGGCCGTGCTCGCTGATCGCGCAACGGAGCTGGTGACACAGCTCGGCTACGGCGAGCCGCCCGTCGATCGCGCCTTCCGATTCATGCGGCACGAGGGCTATCTCGAGTATGTCGAAAGGGAAAACCCCTCGGTGGCGCGTTGGGATCGGCTCTCGACCGGCGAGCCGCCCGCGGTTCTCTTCTGGTACCGGCAGAGCCCACGTCATCTGCAGCCGCTGCGAGCCTCGGTGCAGCATGGTGTGACGCTCGAGGATCCGCCGAACGACGTCTCCGGGATGGTCACGGTGATCCTCGATCCGGCAGGTCGTCTGGTGCAGCTCCTCGTGGTGCCACCCCAGGTGGATTCGTTGCGCGCGGCGCAGGCGTTCGATTTCGCGCCGCTCTTCGGCGCCGCGGGGCTCGACCGGCAACTCTTCGGCGTCAGCGAGCCACGCTGGCTTCCACCCGTCTACTGCGATACACGTGCAGCGTGGGAGGGAACGTACGCCGACGCCCCGGAGGAGCCGCTGCGCGTCGAGGCGGGCTCCTACGGCGGACGCGCGGTCTACTTCGAGGTGATCGGCCCGTGGACGCACCCGACACGCATGCAGCCGCGCGCCCGCGATCGCGCCACGCGCGTCGCGGGGATCGCTGGCGCGCTGCTGTCGCTGGCGCTGCTCGGGGGAAGCACACTGCTGGCACGGCGCAACCTGCAACAGGGGCGAGGGGATCGACGTGGCGCCTGGCGCTTGGCGCTCTTCATCCTGGGGATTCTGTTCGCCACCTGGTTGATTCACGCAAACCACGCGCCCTCCTTGGTGGAGGAGTCCGCCCTCTTCTTCCGCACCTTCGGCGTCATGCTGTTCGTGTCGGGCGTCTTCTGGGTCCTCTACATTGCCCTCGAGCCGTACGTGCGCCGGCGCTGGCCCGACAGCATCATCTCCTGGAGCCGTTTGTTGGGCGGCCACTTCCGCGATCCCCTCGTCGGGCGCGATGCCCTGATCGGCATGCTGCTTGGCGCCGGAACGACTTACCTGGTGCTTCTGCCCCAGGTGCTGCTGCCGCTCCTGGGCAAGGCACCGGCGGCACCGGACGCCGTGGCGCCCGAGGTGCTGCACGGCCCGCTGCGCGCGCTCTTCGGTGTCCTCCTCGAGCTGACCGACGCCATCTCCGGACCGCTCGCCATCCTCATGCTGATGCTGGGGCTGCGTATGCTGCTGCGGCGACAGTGGATCGCCAACGTCTCGGTGGTGTTGCTGCTGGGGAGCATCATCGGCCTCACGAGCGACGACCCGCTCGTCTACCTGCCGCTGGCGTACGCGATCACCGGCATCTGGATGTTCACGCTCCTGCGCTTCGGAATCGTGACGATGATGGCCGGCTTCTTCACGCTGAGCGTCCTGGAGCATTACATCGTGACGATCGATCACACGCTTTGGTACGCGAACGCGTCGTTCGTCGTTCTGGCGCTCATGACGCTGCTGCTGCTCTTCGCCTTCCACACCTCGATGGCGGGTCAGCTCTTCACCCGCTCGACGGGACGTTTGCCTTCGCATCGATCCTGAGTCATCTCACCCGAAGCGCCGGAGTGATCCAGCGGTCGCGACTCAACACGGCGTGGGCACGCCCGATTCCGTTATCATTGAGAGGCGTCCCCCTGGATTCCACCCAGCCGAAATGCGCCCGAGTCCTTTCCGATTCAACGCATAGGAGAACAACGATGCGCCACCGCAGCATCCCCCTCGCATTGCTGGCGGCCGCGTGGTTCGCCTTGGCGCTCGCAGGATGCGAGCCCAGCGCCACCCCGGCCTCCCTCGACGACACGACGAGCTACGCCAAGGTCAAAGGTCTGAAAGTCCCGGGCCTGCAGCCGGCCGACGAGCATGAGACGCCCACCGAGCCATGCGCCAAGCGGCCACTCAAGGGCAGGTTCCGCACCTTCGAGCCCAATTGGGTCGTGAGCCACTTTCGCGAGGGCTGCGACGGCAGCCTCGACGCCGGAGCCGAGGTGGCGAGCAGCGGCAACGTGACACACATGGGGAAAACGTATGCCGTTGCGAGCGCCGCTTGGAACTGGGCGGACGAGGCCGCCCGCGTCCACACGCCCGTCGGTCCAACCACGGGGAGCAGCGCCAGCCTCATCACCAGCTATCCGCACGCGTTCTGCGGCCGCAGCGAGGTCGCCACGGGCGACGTGGTCCTCACGGCGGCGAACGGCGACGAAGTGCACGGAACGATCACGGGTGGCGAGGTCTACGAGCTTGGCTTCGAACGCGCCGGCGATGGCCAGGAGCAGTTCATCGAAGTCACGATCATGGGTGGAACCGGGCGTTTCGATGACGCCATCGGCTGCTTCGTTCTGCACATCGTTTTCGATCTGTTCGAACAGAAGATGCTTCTCGGCGAGATCCTCGAGGAGGGATCGATCGATTACTGAGGCGTCTTCGACGTCGTCGACCACGTTCTTCGCGGCTGAGCCCTCGCGCGGAGCGCGGGTTGCCGTGGACCCGTCGCTCCGTGCGTGAAGGCACCCGGCGGCTCGAGCGACAACGCTCACCCCTTCACCTCGGTGCTTCACGTGGACCTTCGACCCCGGAGCCGGAGCGAGAGTCACTCGCGCGCCGCGGCTCCGGGGTGGATCCGACCTCACCATCCACTCCAGCCTGCCCAGCTCACGGCCTCACACGCACGGTTCTCGGCTCGTCAGGCGCAGCGGATCCCCCGCTGCTTCAGAGGGCCGCAAGCGCACGGGCCCGTGTGTCTCCAGCCTCTGCAGCGACACCTGCAAGTCCTGCGCAGCCAGACGGCCGCGGGGAAGCCGGTTGACACCCGCGGAACCCGGTGTTAATCATGGCTCCTAGGAAGATTATGGGGATGTAGCTCAGTTGGGAGAGCACCACGTTCGCAACGTGGGGGTCGAGGGTTCGAATCCCTTCATCTCCACCATCCTCTGCGGGGCGTCGAAGGACGGATCCGCGACCGAGGCCGGAATCAGGTCCCACGCAACAGGAGATCCCGAACCCCGTCAGGACCGGAAGGTAGCAGCGGTAAGGGTCCACTCCTGTGTGCGCTGGTCAACCTGATTCTGGCTTTTTCAAGGCCAGAGCCGTGGCACGGCAAACCACAATCGGAGGGGACGGATGAGCTATCTAGCCATGGCGCGTCGCTTCCGACCGCAACGCTTCTCCGAGGTCGCAGCCCAAACGCACATCACGGAGACCTTGCGGCGCGCGCTCGATTCCGACCGGGTCGCCTCCGCCTATCTTTTCGCCGGGCCGCGCGGTTCCGGGAAGACGACGGTCGCCCGCATCCTCGCCAAGGCGGTCAACTGCGATCACGCGCAGTCGGGTGAGCCGTGCGCCGAGTGCGAGTCGTGTCGTGGAATCGCCGATGGTCGCAGCCTCGACACGCTCGAAATCGACGGCGCCTCCAACAACAGCGTGGATGACGTGCGCGAGCTGCGCGAAAACGTCGGCTACGCGGCCTCCTCCCCGGGCAAACGCAAGGTCTACATCATCGACGAAGTGCACATGCTCTCCACCGGTGCCTTCAACGCGCTGTTGAAGACGCTGGAGGAACCGCCAGCACACGTGGTCTTTGTGTTTGCCACCACGGAGCCGCGCAAGGTGCCGCAGACCATCCTTTCGCGCTGCCAGCGCTTCGACTTCCGCCGGCTGCTGATCGAGGAGATTCGCGAGCGCCTGCACGCGATCTGCAAGAAGGAGAAGGTCGACATCGAGCCTGCGGCGCTCTTCGTGATCGCGAAGCGCGCCGACGGCAGCATGCGCGACGGCATGAGCCTCCTCGACCAGGTGATCTCGAGCACGAGCGGCAGCATCCGCGAGTCGCAGGTGGCGGAGGTCTTGGGGCTCGTGCGCGAAGAGATCTACATCGATCTCAGTGAGGCGATCCTGGAGCACGACGCCGTGCGCGCGTTGCAGCTCCTGCACGCCGCCCTGCGCGAAGGATCGGACCCGGCCGGCTTTGCGCTCGGGCTCGTCGAGCACCTGCGCAACCTGCTGCTGCTGTCCGTGGACGCCTCGCTGCGCGACACGGTGCAGCTGGGGGAATCGCACCTGCAGCGTGCCGAGGCGCTTGCGGCGCGCTTCCGCACCGAGGACCTGCTCTATTTGTTGAACCGCGCGGCGGCGCTGCACGAGGAGGCGCGCAACGTCAGCAACCCCGGTGTGGCTCTGGAGGCGGCGATGGTGGAGCTGGCTCGCTTCGAATCGCGCGTGCTTCTGAGCCAGGTGCTGGAGCGTCTCGGCGGCGAAGCGCAAGAGCCGGCAGCGAGCGACGGCGGCGGCGGGCGTTCGGGCGCTGGCGGGCGCAGGCGCTCCGCGACATCGACGCCGAGCCGCAGCCCGGGGCGCGCCGCGGGTCGCAAAGCGCCCGACGCCTCGGAACGCTCCTCGAGCGCCACGACGTCGCGACCGCTGGCCGCAGGGGGGCCTTTGACGCCACCCAGGGCACCGCAGGCGCCGCCCGCTTCGACGCCGGTGTGGACGGAATCGTCCCAGTCGGCGGCGCCGTCGGCAACGCAGGCCGCGCCGGCTGCGACGCTGGACGTGGATTCCATCCGCGCGCGTTGGAGCGACTTCACCCACGAGGTGCGCAGCTCGAAGGCGATGCTCGCGCAGTGCCTCTCGGAAGGCATTCCCACACGGCTGGACGGCTCGATTCTCGAGGTGCGCTTTGCCAAGGGCGACTCCTTCCACCTGAGCTTGCTGGAGGTGCCCGGCACGCGCGCCGAGCTCGAAACGCAGCTGCACACCTTCTTTGGGCATCCGCTCCAGGTGCGTCTGGGCGAGGGAAGCGCGCAGGCTGAGGTCGTCTCCGAGTCCAGCGCACGCCTGACGGAGGTGGACGTCGCCGACAGCCGTCGTGCCGCCGTCGACGACGTGGTGCGGCGCACCCCACGCTTGCAGGACATTCTCGATACGTTCGATGGGGAGATCCTCGAGGATCGCGACGGCTGAGCCGCGGGAGGAGCAGATGTTCAAGAACATGGGCGACATCATGAAGCAGGCGCAGCAGATGCAGTCGAAGATGCAAGCACTGCGCGAGGAGCTCGGGAACCACGAGGTCGAAGGCAGCGCGGGGGGCGGCATGGTGGTCGTGGTGCTCAACGGACGCAGCGAGCCGCTCCGCGTGCGCGTCGACCCGAAGGCTGCCGCTGACGTCGAGATGCTCGAGGACCTCTTGCTGGCCGCGTTTCGCGACGCGCAGCAGAAGGTCCAAGAGCTGGTAAAGAAGGAGATGGGCAACATGGCGGGCCCGATCGCCGGTGCCCTCGGCATCCCGGGCTTGTGACGCTGCATGACGTCCCGCGCGAGGACGGATTCTCGTGATCTTCGGTTCCCCGCTCCTGACACGTCTCGTCTCGCTCTTCAAGCAAATGCCGGGCGTCGGCGAGAAGTCGGCGCAGCGCATGGCCCTGTACGTCCTCCGTAGCGAGCGCAGTGCCATCGAGGAGCTGGCGCGCACGTTGAACGACGTCAAAGAGCACGTCGGGCTCTGCGAGGTGTGCGCCAACGTCTCCGAGGCACCCCAGTGCGTGATCTGCAGCGACGCGCGCCGCAGCGACGAGACGGTTTGTGTGGTGGAGCAGCCGCAGGACATCTACATGCTGGAGCGGACTGGCGCCTTCCGCGGCCGCTATCTCGTCCTGCACGGAGTGCTCTCGCCGATGGACGGGGTCGGTCCGGAGGAGCTGCGCTTCGGCAACCTGAGACAGCGCATCGAGCAGGGGGGGACGCGCGAGGTGATCGTGGCGACGAATCCAACAGTGGAAGGAGAGGCCACGGCGCTGTACGTTTCCCAGTTGTTGCAGGGGCTGTCGGTGCGGGTCACCCGGCTGGCGCGCGGGCTGCCGGTGGGGGGCAGCATCGAGTTCCTCGACGAAGCAACGCTTGGACGCGCGCTCGAGGGCCGACAAGACGTGTGAGTGGGGAGCTGCCGATGCAGGCAGATCAGTCGATCTTTGCGGACGACTACTGGGCCATTCGCGGCGTGATGGCGGAGCTGCTCGAGGGAACCAACGCGCGCAGCGCCGTCCTCGTCGACCAGACTGGTCAGGTCATCTCGAGCCTCGGGACCCCGGACGAGTTCGACGTCGTCAGCTTCGCCTCCCTCTGCGCCGCCGATTTCGAGGCGAATCGACAGCTCGCCTACCTGATCGGCGAAAAGGACTTCACGACGCTCTACCACCAGGGCGCCCAGGAGAGCATGTATCTCTCGCGCGTCGACGGGCGCGTGATCATCGCGGTGCTCTTCGATCGACGCACGACGCTCGGTTTGGTGCGGCTGCGCGTCACCCGCGCTGTCGAGGAGCTGGCGGCGCATTTCGAGCGCGTGCAGGGCAAGGCGCAGGAGCACGTGGAGAAGTTCACGCTCGAGGTGGACGAGGAGTTCGCCGCCCAAGCCGAGGCCGAGATCGACAACCTGTTCCGGGATTGACGCGTGTCGCTCATCAACTACTCCACCCAGGAAATCAGCTGCAAGGTCGTCTACTACGGCCCCGGCCTCGGTGGCAAGACGACGAACGTGCGCTACGTCTACACGCGCCTCAGGCCGGAGTCGAAGGGGAAGCTGATCTCGCTCGCCACCGAGATGGATCGCACGCTCTTCTTCGACTTCTTGCCCCTGGATCTCGGGACGATCAAGGGTTTCCAGATTCGCTTCCATCTCTACACGGTGCCGGGCCAGGTCTACTACGACGCCAGTCGCAAACTGATCCTGCGCGGCGTCGATGGCATCATCTTCGTGGCCGACTCACTCGCCTCCCGCTTCGACGCCAACGTCGAAAGCATGTACAACATGCACGAGAACCTGGCCGAGCATGGGCTGATGCTGTCCGACGTGCCCTTCGCCCTGCAGTACAACAAGCGCGACATGCGCGACGTCGTGGCGCTCGAGGATCTGCAGGAGGAGCTCAATCCGTCGCGCTATCCCTATTTCGAGGCGGTCGCCACGCAGGGGGTGGGCGTCTTCGACACCCTGAAGAGCGTGAGCAAGCAGGTGCTCCGCAAGCTCGCATAGCATCCATGTCCAAGTACCCGAGCCGCAACATCGATCGCGCCGCCGCGATCGTCGCCTCTTTCGCCTGGAGCGGTTTCTTTCCCGTGGCCCCGGCCACGTTTGCGAGCGCCGTCACCACCTTGATCCTCGCTGCGATCTACCCGCTCGGAACGCTCGCGACCGCGCTGCTCCTGCTCGTCATCCTCGTCCTGGGCGTCTGGGCCTGCGGGCGCGTCGAGCGCTTCTGGGGTCACGACCCCGGCGCTGCCGTCATCGACGAGGTGTGTGGGATGGCCGTGACGCTCGCGACCGTCCCGATCACGCCCGCGACTCTCGTTCTCGGTTTCCTTCTCTTTCGATTCTTCGACATCCTCAAGATCCCGCCGGGCGCCGCGGTGGAGCGTCTCCCGGGCGGTTGGGGCGTCATGCTGGACGACGTCGTCGCGGGGCTCTATGCGGCGCTCGGGTTGCATCTCCTCCTGCGTGTGTGGCCGGAGCCGCGCTTCGTCGCCTGGCATGCCGTCGTGCTCCTGGCTCTGGTGCTGGCCGGCATTCTCCTGCGCAAACCGCTGATGCGCCGCTACGCCAAGCCGCACGTGCGCCCGCCACATGCAAAAGGAAAGTCATGAGCCGCAGGAAAGCCGACGTCGAGATCCTGGTGGTTGGAGACGAGATCCTCTCCGGTCAGACCACGGACACCAACTCCAGCTACGCGGCACGCCAGCTGCGCGCCGCCGGTCTCGAGGTCACGCGCGTCACCGAGGTGGGAGATCGGGAGGAGGCGATCCGCAGCGCGGCTGCAGAGGCGATCCGCCGCGCGCGCGTGCTCCTGGTCACGGGCGGGCTCGGCCCGACGCCGGACGATCTGACCAAGGAAGCGTTTGCCACGCTCTTCGACGATGCGCTGCAGATGGACGAGCCGACGCTGGAAGAGATCCGCTCGCGCTTCGCCCGACGCGGCTTGCAGATGACGGAGAACAACCGCAAGCAGGCGCTCCTGCCGCGCACGGCGCAGAAGATTCCCAACCCGGTGGGGAGCGCTCCCGGAGTGCATTGGCAGCGCGAGGAGTGCGACGTCTTCCTCCTCCCCGGCGTGCCCGCAGAGATGCGTGCGATGCTCGATGTCGAGGTGATCCCGCGCCTGCGTGGCCGGGTCGCGACGAGCGCCATGCAGTACGCCGTCTTCCGCACCACCGCGCTGCCGGAATCGGAGGTGGCGCAGCGGCTGCAGCCCGAGATCGAGAAGCGCAACGATCTCCGCTGGGCCTTCTATCCCGGACGCGGCAGCGTCGACGTCCACCTGGCGCAGTCGAGCGGTAGCGCGGCGGCATTCGGTGCTGCGTGCGACGCGGTGCGCAAGCTCCTGGGAGCCTGCCTCTACAGCGAGACGCCGGGGGAGTCGCTGGCGGAAGTCGTGGTGCAGCTGTTGACACGTCACGCTCATCGCATCGCCGTCGCCGAGTCGTGCACCGGCGGACTCCTCGGCGCTCGCATCACCAGCGTGGCCGGCAGCAGCGCGGTGTTCGTGGGCGGCTTCGTCACCTACGACAACGCCGCCAAGCGCGACTGGCTCGCGGTTCCCGAGGCGCTGCTGCAGCGGCACGGTGCCGTGAGCGCCGAAGTGGCCGTGGCGATGGCGCAGGGCGCGCGCGAACGCAGCGGCGCCGACATCGCAGTCGCCATCACCGGGATCGCGGGCCCCACGGGAGGTAGCGAGGAGAAGCCGATTGGTTTGATCTATCTGGCGCTCGCGGACGCCGGCGCTTCCTGGACGCGTAAGCTCCAGCTCGGCCCGCATCGCGACCTCAACCGCACCTTCGCGGCACAGCTTGCGCTCGACATGGTGCGTCGCTACGAAACGGGACTTCCACATGGGGAGCGAACATGAGCGATCCCGCTGCCGAGCTGACCCTGTCGCAGGTGCAGAAGCGCGTCGACGACTGGATCTCGCAGTTCGAAGAGGGGTACTGGCCGCCGCTCGCGATGTTGGCGCGGCTCAGCGAAGAGGTCGGGGAGCTGGCGCGAGAGCTGAACCATCACTACGGCCACAAGCCGAAGAAGGCAGACGAGCCCACGGGTGACATTGCGCTCGAGGTGGCCGACATCCTCTTCGTCCTCACCTGTCTGTGCAACTCGTTGCGAATCGACATGTCACACGCGTTCGACCGCGTGCTGGAGAAGTACACGCATCGCGATTCTTCGCGCTGGAAGCGGAGGAAGATGTAATCGTGGGGCCGCGGCGTGCGTCGAGCGGTTTCGCCGGACGCTTGGCTCCGCCCCTCCAGGG
>CP070763.1:1620272-1651314 GCA_020349025.1 Candidatus Latescibacterota bacterium
GCATCGTCAGCAACGATGGAACGGCGGCCACGCTCGACGTTCCGCTGCAGGCAGCTTCCATCCAGCCGCAGCCGCAACCCGACATCGCTCTGTCTCCGATGTCGCTCGACTTCGGCGAGATTCCGGCATGGACGACATCCAGCCAAAGCACGCTCCTGTGGAACGAGGGCGACGCTCCGCTGCAGGTCACATCCATTGCGCTCGTGGGCGCTGACTCGCTCGAGTTTGCGATTCCGGGTGGCGGTGCAGGGTTCTCTCTTTCGCCGGGCGACAGCACCACGCTCGAAGTGCTCTTCGCACCGGTCACGACCGGAAGCAAGAGCGCAGCCTTGCGAATCAGCAGCGACGATCCGGACGAGAACCCTCTCGACGTGGCGCTGGCAGGAGTCGGCGTCGCGCCGCTCGAGGGCATGGTGGCCTTCGAGGAGAGCGTCCGCGGCGACTCCGAAGGATCATCCACGGTCACGACGTCGAGCAGCATCTCGGCGGTGGAGGGCCATCTGTACCTCGCCACGGTTGCATCGAAGGGCTTCGCATCGATCACGAGCTTGACCGGTCTGGACCTCGATTGGACTGCGGTACGCACACAGTGCAGCGGACGCGACCAGACGGGCGTGCAGGTCTGGATGGCTTCGGGCTCCCCGAGCGCGGGGCCGGTAACCGCCACGCTCGAAAACAGTGTGGATAGCGCGGTGATCATCGTCTCGCGCTACTCCGGCGTCGATCTCGACACGCCCTTTGGGTCGATCGGCTCCGTGAACACGAACGGCTTCGACGGTGGATGCAGCGGCGGGGAGGACGACACCGAGTACGACTTCGAGATGACGACGACGGTTCAGGATGCGCTCCTGTTCGTCGCGGTCGCGATGCGCAACCGCCAGCACACACCAGGCCCAGGCTTCGTCCTGCGCGACGAGAGTCTCGCGGGCGCCGGCGGAGCCATTTCGAGCCTTGCCGTCCTGGATCAGGAGTTCGAGACACCGGGAGTGGTGTCGGTGGAGGGAACATTCAGCGGCGACGTCGATTATGCCGTGGTCGCGATCGAGCTCCGCCCCTTCGTGGGAATCGCCAAGAACGCGCCGCTCGAGGTCGATACCGTCTCTCGGCCGGGCTTGCTCCTCTGCAACGGCATCGGAGGCGAGGCGGCTTGGGTCGAGCTTGCGTCTCCGCGGCCGCAGCCGGCACGCGTGCGGATCTACGACGTGCGTGGCCGTCTCCTCACGACGCTGTGGAACGGGCCAATGCCGGCTGGGCGCACGCGCATCGAGTGGGTTGGTGCAGATCGTCGCGCAATCGCTGCCGGAATCTACTTCGTGCGTGCGGAGATCGGCGCGCAACGCTTCACCGGCAAGGTCCTCGTGTTGCGGTAGGCCCGAGCGCGCACGCCTGCTCGTTCTCGCTCCGCTCCGAGATTGCTCCTCAAACGACGATGCGAAGCGCCAGGTAAGGCGTCAGATTGAAGACGATCGTCCCGACCTTCAACGCTCCCATCCCCTTGTAGTGGATCTCGTCGAAGCGTTCCTCGGAGATCTTGAACCACTTCGCGTGCACGCGGTACGTCCAATCGTGTGCCAGCGTCACCCAAATCCACCACCCCAGCAGGAACGCCCAATTGATGAGAGTGCACCATCCCAGCGCGCTGCGAAACATCTCGACGCTCATCGTTTCCCTCCCCCTGCAGGCTGCGCCCCACGCGAAGGTGCCGGGGCGCCGGGCCAGCGGAGCGTAGAGGACAGGTTGCAGTCCGAGCAAGGTTCGCTTCGGGACTTGCCTTGCCGATTGTCGCCTACTTCGTTCGCTCGACATGGCAGTATGACTTCGGGCTCGTACCGCGCGACGGGCCCGCCAAGTGTTGTGGAATCTGCACGAGGAAGCGGCCCCGTCTGGACTGCCCTCCTGCTTTGGGGGCTACGACGCGCCAGGCTCGGTCGGCACCTGCAGGGAGGTCTGAATCACGACGCGCTACGACGTTGCGGTGATCGGCGGTGGCATTGTGGGCTTGGCGACCGCGCACGCGATCGGGCTACGCCATCGGGCGTCGGTCGTCGTGCTCGAGGCCGAGAATCAGGTTGCATCGCACCAGACCGGACACAACTCCGGTGTCATCCACTCCGGTCTCTACTACCGCCCGGGATCCCTGAAGGCGCGCAACTGCGTCACGGGGCGCGAGGCGATGTATCGCTTCTGCAAGGAGCACGGGATCCCGCACGAGCGCTGCGGGAAGGTCGTCGTGGCAACGGATGCGGCGCAGCTCCCGGCCTTGGACGAGCTCGAGCGCCGTGGACGCGCCAACGGGCTGGAGGATGTCGAACGCCTCGGCCCCGAAGCGCTGCGCGAACGCGAGCCGCACGTGCATGGCGTCGCAGCCCTGGTCGTGCCCGACACGGGAATCGTCGATTTCTCTGCCGTCGCACGGGAGCTGGCCCGGCAGATCGAAGAGCAGCAGGGTGACATCCGACGCTCGTCTCGGGTGCTGGAGGTCACGCAGCGTGGCGACGCTTTCACGCTGACGACGGCCGAGGGCGAAGTGGAGAGCCGTGGCTTGATCAACTGCGGCGGGCTGCAAGCGGATCGCATTGCGCGACTGTGTGGCTTGCATCCGAAGGTGCGCGTCGTTCCGTTCCGGGGCGAGTACAAGGCGCTGAAACCGGAGCGCCGCCACCTGGTGCGCCATCTGATCTACCCGGTTCCCGATCCGCGCTTTCCGTTCCTCGGTGTGCACTTCACGCGCACGATCGATGGCGACGTCGAGGCGGGCCCGAACGCACTCTTCGCCTTCAAGCGTGAGGGCTATACGCGCTGGAGCTTCTCCGCCCGCGACACCATCGACAGCCTCTCCTACTCCGGGTTTCTGCGACTGGCCTTGCGCTACTGGCGAACCGGGATGATGGAGTGGTACTGCTCGATCCACGCAGCGGCGATGCTCCGGCAGCTCCAAAAGCTCTTGCCGGAGCTTCGAGCCTCGGACCTGGTCCCGGGCGGCGCGGGAGTGCGCGCCATGGCCGTCTCTCCGGCAGGCGCCATCCTCGACGACTTCGTGATCGAAGAAGCGGAACGGATGCTGCACGTCCTCAACGCGCCCTCCCCGGCCGCGACGGCCGCGCTGAGCATCGGCGCGACCCTCGCCGAACGCGCGTCGGCGGTGCTCGCTCTTCCCTTGCAGTCGAAGTGAGATCGATCGCGAGCCGGTCTTGCGGCGGTCGGACGCGAGCGCCGACGCCTGCCGCTCAACGGCGTGGGCGAGAGCGGTACAGTCGCTTCACGTCCCCCCAAGGGCTCGGCTGCACGCTCGTCGAAGCGCCGTGGATCCGGTAGACGTTCCCACCGATGGAGCAGACGTAGACACCGTCCGCTCCGCTCTCGATGTCGGTCACGATACCGAACCCGGTGCCGAAGAGAAACAGTGTGCGTTCCGCGGTCGAATCGGCGACACGGTCTTCCGTCTCCGGCGTCGGCATCACCAGGGTCGCGCGGTCGCCGCTGGGCTCGAAGAGATAGAGGGAGCCGTTGTTGTTGTCCCCGACCAGAACACGATGCGCCAGCGTTGGCCCCAGAACATCGCCGCGAATGAAGTGGATCGACGTGACTCCGATCGTGGCACGCCAGGAGAAGAGGGGATCACCGTACTGCGCTCCGGGCGCCTGCCACAGGTCGCTCGTGCCCTCGGAATCGCGGGCAACCGGCCCCATGATCCGCTCCCAGCCACTGTTGAAGCCGGGGACAACACGGTTGATTTCGTCGAACGTGCGCGGCCCGTTCTCCGTGTCCCACAGCGCACCCGTCACGGGGTCGAAATCGAGGCCGAAGGAGTTGCGCACTCCGTAGGCGTACACCTTCGCCATGAGGCCGCCCAGTGTGAAGAAGGGGTTGTCGGTCGGCTCGCTGCCGTCGTCGTTCAAACGGAAGATGATTCCCGTATCGTCCGGCACCGGACCGGTGGCGAAGTTCTGCAGCTGACCGTTGCGATTGAGGTCACCGATGACGCCGTAGAGCTTGCCATCCGGGAGGAAGAGAATCACGCCACCATCGTGGTTCGGCCCCGGCAACGCCGGCAGCTCGAGGATCGGTGTGGGTGAGCCGAGGCTGCTGCCGTCCCACGCGTAGCGCTCCACCCGATGCGACTGGACCGCGTTCTGGTCGAAGCTATCACCCCCCGTGTTCGAAGCGGTGTAGTAGAGGTACACCCAGCCGTTGCTCGCGAATTCGGGATGCAACGCCATCCCGAGGAGACCCCGCTCGCTGCGCGAGTTGACGTGCAGGTCGAGCGCCGTCCCGACGATATCGGCACCACGGACGTGCTGCACACGACCCGTCGCCTTCTCGCACACGAGCATCTCGCGCGGCGTGCCCTCGCCCGTCGGGAGGATCGCCAGGGCGGTGGGCTGTGTCAGCCCGGAAACGACTGTCTCGACCTCGAGGGCCGGATCGAGGAGCGACTGGCCGAACGCCGCTGTGGATACGATCGTGGCGTGAAGGAACATTGCCACGTTTCGAAGGATGCGCACTCTCTTCGACATCCCAGAATCTCCCGGCAGATGTGGTGGGCGGCGCTTCGCTCTCTTGCGCGCCCATTCTACACGCGACGGCGGTGAGGCGTCGCGTGGAGTCGCAAGATGCTCGCAGCGCGGCCGGGTGCGCACTTCCCGCTTGGTCCGTCGCCCGAGGCACCGCAACCGGAGCCAAGCCATTGCAGGCGCGGTGTTCCGCCCGACCCGGGCTTCGGCTATCATGCGACTCACGTCGTGACGAAACGAAGCGTCTCTCATCGAGGAGTCCGGTCGTGTCAAGCCAAGCCCGTCGTCTCGCCCTGCTCGCGCTTCTCCTGCTGCCCGCGTCGAGCGCCCGAGCTCAGATCCTGATCCCGATTCAACCCCACGAAACGCTGGAGTTCCATCTGCACTCGATGCGCGATCAGGTCACGCTCTACATGGGTATCCCGCAGGAGCTTCTGCGTATGGACTGCCGGCCGGTCCACGTCGAGCCCCGCATCGAGTACACACACCAGAGGAACGCGACTCTGCGCATCCGCGACCAGCAGCTGTTCCAGAAGCAGCCCCCGGCCGACCTGGAGACCCTGCCCGAGAAGCAGAGGCAGAAGTACCTCTCCGACGCGCAGACGTGGGAGGCACGTCTCTACCCATTCGGTCCCACGAAGTTCTTCCTGCAGATCGACGACGGTGTAGGCGTCCTCGATTTCACGGACTTCGAGGTTCAGGAAGTGCGCCTGAAGGCGGCAAATACGAAGCTCGACATGGAGTTCGGGCGCCAGAATCCAATCCCGATGGAGCTCTTTGCCACGCAGGTCAAGAACGGCTCGATGGAGTTCCGCAAGGTGCTGAACGCGCGCGCCAAGACGATGGCCTTCATCACCAACGGCTCGATCTGCACCTTCGAGATCACGGGCAAGGAGTACGAAGGGGAAACGGAAATCGTCGTCGATGGCGACGCCCAGGAGTTGAGCTTCGTCTTCTCGAAAAAGATCGGCTTGCGCATCGACGGACCCGCGGATGTGGTTGCGCGTTTCGAATCGAAGCAGCTGAGCGCGGAAGGGGAGGGCCTGGTGAGCAAGAACTTCGCAAACGCGAAGTGCAAAATCCGACTCAACGTCGCAAAGGCCGCCCCAAAGATGAACGTCGACTGGGACTAGCAGAACACGTGCTGCAGGCGTGCGCGCTCGAAGCGGTCATGGTCTCGCTGGCGGCACGTTCCTGCCGCATGAACCGGTGCATCGCGAGGATGCGGCCCCATCCGGACAACTACCGCGCCGTCCAATCCTGCGTCAGTGCGATCTGTTTGTTCCCCTGCTCCAGATAGCAGTTGGAATTGAATCCGAGATCGCCCTTGCGATAGCCGTTGAGGTTGGCGGCAGCAGTCGCTTGCAACTCTTCGCGGTAGCTCTCGAGCGCGCGGACGAGCGCAACCACGTCCTCGGCGGACGCCTCCTCGAACTGGCCCTTCCGTTCCTGCCGCCGACTTGCCATGCGTTGGGCGATATCCGCCTCCATGCACATGGATGCCAAGAAGATGTCGAAGTGATTCTCGAAGATCCGCGAGTGCGCGAACGTGCGCACGGTCACCGGCTTGCCGTCGATGGCGTAGGCGAAACCGACCGGAGCGGACCCGTTCTCGCGCGCCGTGACGAAATGGGCGCGCACCTCTTGCGCCAGACGCTGATCGACCTTGCGCGCGGTGGCATCGGCCGCGTCGATCGAGAGCAGGAGCGACGTTCCAGCCGCTTCGGACGCACGTTGCGAGACGTACGCGTCCACCTCTTCCCAGACCTTGCCTTGATTCTTCTCGTACTGGGCCATGGCGCGCACGCTCTTGGGAGCCATCGATCTCGACGCGAGGAACAACCCCTTGGTCCGCTCCCCGTGTCGGCGACCGCTCCAGCGCCCGCGCTCGACGCAGAACGCATCCACAGGAACGCGGCTCTGCGGCGGCACGACGAAATCCTGAGCGATCTGGCGATCCTGATTGCCGCCCTTCACCACGGTCCCGGCGCACACCAGTATCGGTAGATCGCCTTTGTTCTCGATCTCCAGCTTGCCGACTCTCGCGCGCTGGTGGCGAATCGATGTTGGCGTCGCGCCCGATGGAGTGGCATCGCCCAGCTCACGCACCACGGCAAGGTCTGCCGTCTGGGCGTCGTTCAAAGTCAGAAACTCACCGATCTCGAGCGGCTGCTCGGCGAAGACCGGCCACACGGTGAGGTTCTCGGCGACGATCGGCTCCCCGAGCAGATGGTTCTCGTCGAGCCGAGCGACAGCCGAGTCGGGGACCGCCTCACCCGTTTCGTCCGACGGCGCCCCGCATCCCACGAGGAGCAGACATGCGCACACGACACCTGGTCTCGATCCAAAGATCTTACCCATTGCCAATGACCTCCCTTCTCGTCGATATCCCTTCGTACAGAAGAGGGTCGAGGAAGTGCCCGGTCAGGTTGCATTGGACAGGAGTGCCTGCGCATCACGCTTGCGGATGCGGGTCGACGCGCACGGGCGCGACGCGTGACCGAGGATTCTTCGGAGCTGGGGCCGGGTCAGGATCCGATCCAGAAGAGACCGACGAGGATCGCGAGCACGCCGGAGACGGCGAGGAGGTTGCGGTACGCGGTACCGCCGGCCGCTGCGACGCGCGTCGTCAAGCGACCCACAAAGACTGCAAAGAGGAGCATGGCCACGATCGACCCGGCGCCGTAGCCCGCCAGATACGAGGCCACCCCCGCTGTCGTGGGAAACGCGAGCGCGGGAAGGACGGCGACGAAGTGCGAGCCCCCCGCCACACCGTGCAGCGCACCAATCCCGAATGCCGCGTGCGTGTGCCGGTGCGATCGAGCATGGCCGTGCGCATCGCCGCGCTCGCCGGCGGAGTGCGCGTGGAAATGCACGTGACGCACCCCACCATGCTCGTGCTCGTGCAGGTGGACGCGCGCTCGCAGCGCGGCTCGAAGCGTCACGAGCCCGATGCCGACGAGAACGAATCCGACAACCTGCTCGCTCCAGCCCGAGAGACGCTCCAGGGGCAGAGCGGAACGTAAAGCCCACGCCAGAGCTCCAACGACGAGCACGCCCGTGGTGTGACCGAGCCCCCACTGCAGACCGGCGATCCAGGCGGAGCCTCGCCCGCGGATCGCGTAGGGCGCCACCGCGACGAGATGGTCGGGACCGGAGAGGACGTGGATGGCGCCGGCGATGGAGCCTGCCAGAAGGAGCGCAGCAATCGAGTCGCCCATGCTGTTCCTTTGCGGACGCGTCGACCGAGCCGAGACAGCCGGCCCGAGCGGCCG
The DNA here is from genome assembly GCA_020349025.1 of Candidatus Latescibacterota bacterium. GTDB lineage: Bacteria > Krumholzibacteriota > Krumholzibacteriia. The sequence goes on from CP070763.1 coordinate 1,628,062, forward strand.
GGAGGTGACGCGACCGGGAGGCCTCCCCGTCGGACGTTACGGCTTGGCGCCTAGGCCTGGAAGACCTCGGCGGCGCGCTGCATGTGGCGAGCGATGTCGACCCCACGCGGGCAGCGCGCCGCGGCCGCCGTGTAGTCGATGCCGCAGAGGCGCTGCGCCTCGATGGGCAGCTTGCGGAACAGCGTCCTCGCCTTCTCCTGCTCGCCGTAGACGTCGTGGTACATGAGGTAGCGCAACGTCGCACCGATCTGGACCGGCTCGTCGACGGCGGGGCCACAGATGTGGTCACAACCGTCGCAGGCGGCCGAGCGCGTGGCGGCGCCGTAGCGCTCGAGCTCTTCCCACTCGGCTTGGCCGAGCTCGACGTCGTCGAGCGCAGCAGCGATGTTCTGTTTCAGCTTGTCGAAGGTGTCCATGTGCGAGACGGCGGCCGCGATGCGCTCGTCCGCCCACACCGCCTTGAGCACCGCCTGCTGCTTCGTCCACTTGCCCACAGCGAACTTCTGCCACTCCTTCTGGAACGACACCTCGGAGCGTTGCGTCTTCATCGCAATCAGACCGACGCCCGCCTTGAAGCAGCGATCCATGGCGTCGTTGAGCTCCTTGTTGCCGTACTGGTCGAAGTTGTAGCGGAACATGACGGCGTCGATCCACGCAGTGTCCGCGGCCTTGTTGAGCAGCTCGACGACGTTGCCATCGTGACAGGAGAAGCCGAAGTGGCGGATCTTCCCCTCCTTCTGCAGGCGCTCGACCAGATTCTTCATCTCGGCGTCGAGAAAGAGCGGATCCTTCAGGCCGTGGAGAAAATACATGTCGAAGTAGCCGCTCTTGAGCCTGATCAAGCCCTCATCGAGTGTCTGCTCGAGACCCAGTGGATCATGGATGTGACTCTTGCTCGTCACCCAGACTTGATCCCGACTCACGTCGGATGTCTCGATGAAGTTGCCGATCGCCGACTCACAGTTCCCCCCAGCGTAGTTCGCTCCGGCATCGAAATAGTTGACCCCAAAACGAACGGCCTCGGCGAGCTTCGGGTCGAATCGCGTGTCCAGCGACATCGAGCCACCCTGGAGCAAGATCGGAACGGACTGACCCGTCTTGCCCAGAATGCGCCGCGGAACTTGGGGAAGCGCTGTCGCAGCCTCCCCCTCCTGCGCAGCCGCGACGGGGAAGAGGAGATCACGCCCCACGAAAGCCATGGCCCCCGTTCCAGCGCCCAGTTTCAGCAGGTCGCGTCGGCTGATCTCGCTCTTTCGGGCCATTTCATTCCCTTCTTCTCAGTGTGCCGTCCGAACCCGCAGGCCGACCGGCCGTTCCGCTCACGAGTCGGTCGAGATGCCGCGTTCAGTCGACTCGGCCGCCCCTTCGCTTTCGAGAAGGAGCGAGCGATTTTTCGAGCGCGTCTCGCCCACGGCGGTCACGTAGACCGCGGCGTCGTCGACCACCGGGCACTCGCGCTCGCAGATTCCGCACCCGATGCAGAGCTCTGGGCGCATGTACGGTTTGTTCAGAATCACGCGGGTCCCGTCCCAGCGCGTCAGCTCCTCGTCGTAGGTACCGATCGCCTTGGGGCTGGTCGGGCACACCTCCTCGCACACTACGCAGGGTGTCTCCATGGCCCAAGGCAGGCAGCGACCGCGGTCGAAGAATGCGGTGCCGAGCCGCATCGGTCCCTCCTCCTTGTACTCGCCGAGGCCGAGCTTGCGCTCGAGCGACGTCTTCTGGATGGCGCCCGTCGGGCACACCTCGCTGCAGAGCGTGCAGTTGAGCTGACAGAAGCCGACGCTGAAATCCATGACCGGCGTCCAGAAACCCTCGAAGCCCGCCTCCCGGAACCCCGCCGGCTGCAGAACGTTCGTCGGACACACGTTGATGCACTGGTCGCACTTGATGCAGCGCTCGAGAAACTCGGTCTCCTCGACCGAGCCGGGTGGCCGGATGCACTTCTCGTTGAAGCCACGCTTGTTGACCGCGCGCGAAAGGCGCACGAACGGAAACGCCAGGATGCCGGCGAAGAGCGCCAGGATCCAACGCCGGCGTGGCACGGCGGGCGTGGTGATCTCCGTTTGCGGGATCTTGGAGATCACCCTCTTGCCGAAGAGCGTTGCGGTTCCCGCTTTGATCTTGCCGACGATGCGCTCCTGCACCGGGAGCGGCGCCAGCCGGAAGGAGAGCGCATCCTCGGGGCAATCGTCGATACAGTTGAAGCAGACGAAGCACTCGCTCTTGCGCAGCGCCGCCTGCGGGTCTGCGGCGCCCTCACAGTGCTTCAGGCACAGATCGCAGTCGGTGCACTTCGTCAGGTCACGATCGATGCGCCAGAGTGCAAAGCGCGAGAGCCAGCCGAGGAAAGCACCGAGCGGACAGAGCACGCGACAGAAGAAACGTGGGATCACCAGGTTCATGCCGACGAGAGCCATGATCAGCAGACCCACGAACCAGGCGCCGTTGAAGACGCGCTGCTCCGGCGCCCCAGGCGCCGACGAGAGCCACGACGCCCACGCCGGGTTGAGACCGCGGTCGTCCAGCATGCCGCCGATCTGTGTGGAGGCGAGGTCGGACGCCGGCTGGATCGTGGTGGTGAACGTGCGCACGAGCAGACAGATCGGATCGAGGAGACCGATCTGCAACGACCCGAAGGCCGCCATCACCAGCATGATCGCCAGGATGTAGTACTTGAGCTGGAAGACCGGCCGATAGCGATTCTTGTCGATGTTGTCGCGATTGCCGCGGATGTTGACGAGCCACCCCACGAAATGGTGCAGCGTGCCGTACGGGCACATCCAGTTGCAGAACACACGCCCCAGGAGAAGCGTCGGAACGAGAAGCAGCACACCGCGCCACAGCCAGCGGTAGACCGTATGCGTGGACAACGCCGTCGCGAAGCCGACGAGCGGGTCGAGCTCGAGGAAGAGCGAAACGGGATAACCCCCGAGACGGCTGAACCACGTGGTCCAAAGCATGAAGATGAAGAGCGTGAAGAAGAACGCCTGCGAGACGATGCGGATCGTGGTGATGCGAAGCGCGCGCGCGTACCAGGGAGTGCCGTCGGGGTTGCGCCGGAAGAAGCCCCCGCGCTCGCCGCTCGCGCTCGTCACCTCGAGCTTCACCGGTCCCGTCATGCGCTCGGCACCCCCGTCACGCGACCCTGCGACACCTTTCCGCTCAACCGATCTGCGCCTCCCGCATCGGCAGCCGACGCCAGTCGGGGTTGCCGAGCCCGCGCGCGGCCGACTTGGCGAAGTACGCGGGCAGCTCCTCGCCCTTGCGCTCGAGCAGGTCGTCCCAGCCGAACGCGTCCGCTGCGAGCGAATCCACGCAGGCGACGAGCGTGCGCCCCTCGCGCACATCGGAGAGGCTGCCCCCGGTGGGGCCGCTGCGGAAGAGCACGCGGCTGCCGTCGAGCAACACGAAGGTGGGGCGCATCATGAGCGCGAGGTCCGCGATGATGCCGTGGATGTCTTGGTGGAACTGGTTGCGGCGCCCGCCGAGAAGCCCGTACCAGTTCTTCGTCGTCATCGAAGCGCGACAGAGATTGTGATCCTTGACAGGTGAGACGCCGATCACCTTGGTGACCCCTTTGAAGGGCCTCCAGAAGAAGGGCCAGTTCTCGATCCACGTGGCACCGGGAACGTTCACCGTCTCGAAGTCGCCTGCGGACGGCAGGTACACGCGTGCGTTCGCATCGACCGCAGCCTTCTGGATGCCGCTGCGGATGAAGCAGCTCTCCGGCGACTCGATCGGGTTGTCGACGACGCGCACCTCCTTGGCGCCCGCTTCGCGCACGAGGTGGATCAGCGCAGCGAGGACTTCCGGGTTGGTGGTGGCGCCGAGAACGGCCGGCCGCTCGAAGGCCACGTTCGGCTTGATCAGGACGACGTCGCCCGGCCCGACGTAGCGTGCGATCCCACCGATGCCGTCCACGGCAGCACGCACCATGGCCGGCACGTCGCCGCCGCGCGCGACCCCCAGGCTCGCGCGCTCGAGCGGCTCGACGACGAAGCCTCCTTCTGGGAGATGCAGCGTGCGCGCGCGCGGCTTGCCGCGTTCACCATCCGGGTCGCGCAGTGACAGCGGCCACTTAGGCGGTGCGAGCGCGGCCCACCCGGACGCCAGCGTCAGACCCGCCACCGTCCCCGCCTGCTTCAGGAACTTGCGGCGCTCGAGCGACACCTGCTCCTGGCGCGACTTCTCTTCGGGTGTCTTCGCGGTCACTCGTTCAGCTCTCCAATGGCGAGCGGGCGGGATCGGGCGACTTGATAGCAGCGACTATCAATTCTCCTCAGGATACTCCGGACTGGCAAGTGTCTGGGAGCTTCCCGGGTCGATGCTCTCACGGGCACGCGCCACGACCTCGGCCGGAAGCGCCTCGACACCCGACTGGAGCGAGCGCAAGGCGCTCGTCGCCGCGTCCAGGTCCAGAGCACCGCGCACCCCCAGGACCCAGGAGCCGGTGGCGATCGCTCCCGAGACGCGCTGCAGGTAGCGGTCGCGGACCCACTGAACACCTGACGCCCCGGGCGCGGACTCCACGGCCGAGCCGTACTCGCGGAACCCCTGTTCGAACATCTGCGCCAGACGGGTGGCGACCGTGTCGGCTTCGAGCGCTACGACGAAGATCTGCGTTTGATCATCCTCCAGCGTGGCTGCATAGACGTTGCGGGCGAAGCCGAACGAGAAGGCGTTCTCGCGCATGTAGGAGACCCGGCTCGGGTCGACACCGAGCTCGCCGACGAAGAGCGCGTATGCCCACGGCAGCGGCTCCCCCTGAACGCCCGTCTCGAAGGCTTGCCTGAGGTGCGTCAGCTGGGCCTGGACGACGTCAGTGACTTCGGAGCCGATGGCGCGCAGGTAATAGCGGCCGCGCGTCATGAAGAGCGCGTTCGGCGCCCGATGCGACATGCCACCCTCGCCCACCTCGGGCCGCACCTCGGGTGGACGTTCGCCGGAGTAGGCACCGAGCGCGTTGGCTGCCTGGCCCAGGTCGAAGAGCTCGATGTCCACGACCGTGGCGACTTCCTCGTCGTGCACGAGCGAGATGAAGTAGAGGAGTTCGAACCCGAACGTCTTGTAGTAGTCCTCGCGACCGTTGATCTTCTCGTACAGGTTGTCGCTGTCGAACTGCGAGAGCGGCCCCTCGCTCCAGCCCGGAGCCGCGAGCCGATCCGGGAGAGGTCCGCGATCGCTGGAGGGCATCTCACCCTCCAGGAGCTCTTCGGGGATTTCGAAGAGGGCCGGATCGGGTCGGGTTCCCTTCCAGGCGACCCACGCGGCCACGAGCCCGAGGCCCAACAGAACGACGAGCCCATAGCGGAACTCCGTCATGGAGAAGGTCTTCCGGTGGCTGCGGCGCCCATCCCGGACGAAGAGACGGTCTTGTTCGCTGCCACGCCGGGACAAGCCGATCCACCGCCTTTCTTCACCCTCTCGAAGCGATCGTGCCAGATCAGGAGGAGCACGGTCCAGGGGAGGGGCCTCGTTTCCTCTGGTACGGCGCCGGTGGCCTCTCGGTGCCCCACGCGCGCGCTCGCCGCCGCTTCCTGGTGGCCTCGGGTGGGGGCCTCTTGGTGGCCGCCCCGGGTGCAACCCTCCAGCAGCCGCGAGCGTCCAACCGGAAGCGAAGCAGGGATGCCGCGTGTGACATCCAGAGATCCTCCGGGGGGATGGCTGAAAACTGGCTCAGCCATCCAATGGGACGGGGCTCCCTCTCCGAGCATGGCCAGCCAAACCGGGAGATGACATGCGAAGCCAATCCCAGATGCGCGTCGTCCTGTTCTCCCTGAGCGTCGCATGCCTTCTGGCAACGCCCAGCCTCGCTCAAGAATGGGAGTTCTCCGACGTGACGCGGATTCGGATCGACGGCGTCTCGGGCGATCTGATCGTCCGACCCACCGACGGAAACGTGGTGCGCGTACAGCTGCAAGCCGCTGTGCATCCCGTCGACGCATTCGAGCCGCAGGTGGAACAGGATGGAAAGACGCTGAGCATCGACGAGGAGTGGAGCGGACGCAGCTCGAGCGGACGCGTGGAGTGGACGATTCTGCTGCCGCGCGGAGACGAGATGCCGCGCATTCGCTTCTCCACGGCATCGGGCGATCTCGACTGCGCCGACATCGCGGCGCGTCTCGACATCGACACGGCGAGCGGTGACATCACGCTCGCCAACGTCGATCTCGCCGCGAGCTCCGACCTCAGCACCGCGAGCGGCGACTACTCGATCGAGGAGATGACGATCCACGAGGGCACCGACTTGAGCACCGCGAGCGGGGACATCGAGCTGCGCGACGTCACGGTCGAAGAGGGATGCGATTTCTCGACTGCGTCGGGGAACGTCGAGTGCATCAACTGCACCGGCTCCATGGACCTCAGCACCGCGAGCGGAGACGTCATCGTGCGCCGCAGCGACATCATCGGACGCAGCAAGTTCTCCTCGGCCTCGGGAGACGTGCGACTGGAGCTCGCCAAGCTTCCGGAGGAGGACCTGCGCGCCTCGTCTGCTTCCGGCGACGTCCACCTCGACGTCGACGACTTCGGTGATCGCTTCACGCTCGTGATGATCAAGCGCCAGGATCGGGGGCGGATCGACTGTCCATTCGAGTTCACCTCGGAGACCACGTTCGAGGATCACCACCACACGTACGAAGAGAAGACGGTCGAACGCGGCACGGGTGGACCGGAAATCGTGCTGCGCACGGCGTCCGGCCGCGTCGTGGTGAAGAACTGAGCCGCGACGAAGCATCGACGCGGCGGCCGCGCCAGGCGATGGGGGAGCGCTTCCCGGCGCTCCCCCGTTCTGCTCTTTGCCGATCCCACCCTGATTCCTTCACGATTAGTGCACGCGCCGATTCGCGTGTAGCAGGATCGCATCGGAATTCGATCGCAGCGGCAAGGTCGTATGGGAAGTCGTCGTACGCGACGCAGAAGCGCGCGTGGGAGTTCACCCTTTCATCCGCATCGTGATGTCGCACGATCCTATCCAATCGTGACGTCTCTTCGCACTTCGATCCGTGTTTCTGAATCCCGAAAGAGACCTCGGAGGTGTTTTCGAGACACCATCGAGCGCGCGTGTCCGCTATAATTGAAACCAGCGCCCCATGGAGGTACATCATGTCTGTGCCATCGAGGGCACTGCGTCTGATCCTGCCTGGCTTCGCAGCCTGCCTTCTTCTTCTGGGATCTGTCGACGCCGAGGCCAGCATCCTGAAGGAGCTGGAGGAGGCGATTCGGCTTGTCGAGTCGGGTGCCGTGGATCGCGACGACGTCAAGATGACGAAACGAGTCGTCGAGGTCGCCGTGAAAGTCCCAGTCAAGGGCGCGAAGGAGCGCAAGCAGGTCCGCTATGCGCGCTGGCATCTTCTCCTGGATGGAGACCAACGGGCCCTCTACGAGCGCGAAGGTTGGCCGACGTATCGGTTGCGCGAGAGCTACGCCGGCTCCGTGACCGAGCTGTGGACTTACGCCGACAAGAAGATCACCTACGTTTTCCAGGGCAACCGTCTCGTGGAAACGCGACTCTTCTGAGCATCGCCCCCCGCCGAGCCCCGTCCCGCGAGCAGCGTTCCGGTGCCCAGCGCACCGCGCACGCAGCGAGCCCGCCGTGCGTATACGGCGGGCTGTCGTGCTGTGCGTCGTCGCGCTCCTAGAGCGACAACGAGAAGAGGATGCCAACGCCGAGGTAGTGGAGCACGCCGTTCTTGATGACGTCGCTGTTGGCGAAGTTGGCCTGATACTGCACCTGTGCGCCGAGCTTTTCCGTAAAGAAAGCGTAGAACCCGAGTGGAATCGCAAAGTCCATCGTGACGTCCTGGAAGGCGCGATAGACCTCGCCCGAGACATCCAGCCGTTCGGAGTGCAGGCCGATGCCGCCGCCGACGTACGCCTTGTATCGCGGCCATCCCACGAGGAGCTTCACGGTGAACGTCGTGGGCCAAGACGTGTAGGTGAGCCGATCCTGGACTGCGCGCCCGTAATAGAGGTTGATGCCGAGGGCCCACTTCCCCCCCGGCATGATGCGATCGTAGGTGAAGCCGAGGGCACCCCCCGCGTTGAACGTACCCTCCTGCTCGAACTCACCCCAGAGACCCGAGATGTTCCAGGCCATGACCGATTGTTCCGGCTGCAGCTGTGCATGGGCGAGCGGTGCAGCGAGGAGCAGCATCGCGACGCCAACCGGCGTGATCAATCGTCTCTTCACTCTCGACTCCTTTCGACTTTCGTGCCCGCAAGGGCGCCACGCGAGGAACTCCTCGAGCGTGGCATGCGTGAGCGCAACGTCGTTTCGGAGAGAAGTGACAGAAAACGGGCATGGGTGTCAAGCGCGTGACCCTACGACGCGTGCCCGCGCAACAGCGTGACGGGGAAACTCGCGAACACGCTCGCAAGCGATAGCGTCGTCTCCCATTCGTCGCGCTGCGTCGAGTGCGTCTCGCCCGTCAGCACGTTCACCCACTCGTCGGGCGCGGGGCGTGGGAGCAGAAGCGCCGTATCCTCCCATTGCGGTTCACCCAGAGGTCGCGAGCCGTTCTCCTGCAGCCGGCAGGTGAGGCGCGGCACCGCGGCCAGCACCCACCGATCCGCGTGCTGGCGCGCGAAGGCACAGACGTTGCCTCTGCCACTGCCGCGCGCTTCGAGCGGAACATAGTCGCCGTTCTCGAACAGCGCGGCATGATCGCGACGCAGGCCGAGTGCCTTCCTGGTCACGTACATCTTCACGCGCCCATCCCTCCAGCTGTCGAGCAACTCGCGCACGCAGCCCACCGCGTCCCTCTTCTCTTGACGCTCGAGCTCGGCAAGCTGTTGCGCCAGGCGCTCGAACTCCACCGCTCGGCGGTTGTCCGGATCGACCAGCGCGAAGCTCCACGTTTCCGTGCCCTGGTAGAAGTCGGGAATTCCCGGAGACGCCACCTTGAGCACCGTCTGCGCTAGCGAGTTCAGCGCCCCGGCCGGGGCGATCCGATCGCTGAACCGCATGACGTCGCGAAGGAACTCGTTTCCGCTCTCCATGGCGAGCGTGTTGCGAACGAACTCGATCACCGCGTTCTCATATGTCTCGTTCGGGTTGACCCAACTCGTGTGCAGCTTCGCTTCCTTGATCGCCTTCTGCATGTACACCTCGAGCCGCGTGACCAGGGTCGCGTGCTCCGCCTCCGCGTCCTCGACCTGCAGCGGCCAGACGCCGACGAGAGTCTGGTAGAAGTGGTACTCCTCGTTCGCATCCGGCACCTCCACGCCGTCCAGAATGCTCTTCTTGTTGCGGTTCCAGTCGCGCCAACGCTGGATGGCGGCTTCCCACTCCTGGGGAATCTCGGAGAGCACGTTGATTCGGGCGCGGACATCTTCACCGCGTTTGGTGTCGTGCGTCGAGCTGGCACTGATCGAGAAGGGCCAGTTCGTGCAACGCTCGGCGTTGGCACCGTGGAACTCGTCGACCGGGACGCCGAAGCGATTCGGCTCACCACCGACCTCGTTCAGCGACACCAGCGCCAGTGTGCGGTAGAAGGCCGTGTCCTCGACACCTTTTGCGGTGACCGGTGCGGTCAGCTGCTGAAAGCGAAGCACGAAGTTGCGACGCGCGGCTCGCTCCGCCTCGGTGAGCTCCGGGGGATCTTCGAGGAGAAGGACGGAGCGAATGAACTCGAAGAGCGACGGATTCATGACCGGGTTGCGCCGTTGCGCAGTCCGGATCGCGGTCTCGATCGAACGTCGCGCCTCGTCGCTGACCATCTGTGAATCGGCGCGAATGTATGTGCGATAGACCGGGAAGCAGGCAATCACTTCACGCAGTGCATTGCGAAGGCTCGGAAGCGTGAAGTCCCGCGACCAGCGGTGCTGCTCGGAGAGGCGATCGAGATGACGCGCCAGGACGCCGAGCTCGCCCGACATCGTGGCATTGAGGACGAGCTTCTTGCTGGCATAAATGGTGTCTTCGTACCTCTCCACTTCTCCGGTGAAACGCTGGTAGATTGCGCGCATCGTGTGGCTGTTGTCGCGGTCGACGAAAACTCCGTTGAGATGGTTCATCGTCTCGTAGCCGGTCGTCCCGTGCACCGCCCAGTGGGGGTCGAGCTTCTCGTCGCCGGAGAGGATCTTCTCAGCGACGACGAAGCAGGGGCGATCTCGATCGTGCACCACGCGGGTCGCGCCCGCGGCACGTTTGGGAACCTCGACTCGCGGCTCGGCGCGCCTGGCCGCTCGTGCCATAGCCTTGCCGCACGCCTGCTGAATGTCGCGAAAGTACTGCTCCGGATCGAAGAGCCCGTCGGGGTGATCGATGCGGAGTCCCGTGACCCAACCTTGCGAGAGCATACGCAGAACGAAGCGGTGGACGAGCTTGAAGACGTCGAGCTCTTCGACGCGAATGGCAGCCAGCTCGTTGATGTCGAAGAAGCGACGGTAGTTGATCTCGTCCGACGCCACCCTCCAGTAGGAGAGGCGGTAGGCTTGCTCTGCAAGCAGCTCTTCGAGAGCGTCGAAGCTACGTGGCTCGCCGCGGCGTCCATTGGTGCGCGTGACCACCTGCTCCAGCGCGCGTCGAAACGCCGGTGCGGAGTTCATCAAGGTGCCGAGGCGTCTCTTGATGACCTCCTTCTCGCGGCGACGCTCCTCCACGCGCGCCGGTTCCGACTCCGTTCGCGCCGGAAGGTGCCGCAATGCAGTCAGAATGCTCTCGAGCTCCAGAATCTCGCCGTCGTCGCGCGCATGCGTCGTCCTCAACAAGGCGAGCAGGGGCTCCAGCACCCGCGTCCACGTTCGAGGAGCCACCGGGAGCCGCCGATCGTACACCTTGATCCAGAAAGCCCCACGCGCATAGGTGAGACGGAGCTCGCCATTCTCCAGAACGCGCCCGAATTGGTCGCCGAGAAAGGGCAGCAGCACCTTGTTGGCGAGATCCGGCTTGGGTGGTGACCAGTCGATGTCGAAGAACTTGGCGAAGGGTGAGCTGGGTCCATTCTCCAACACGTCCTGCCAGTAGCGGTTCGAGTCGTCGGCGACCCCCATGTGATTCGGCACCACGTCGAGGATCAGACCCATCTCGCGCTTGCGCAGCTCCGACGCGAAGTGCTCGAAGTCCACCATCTTCCCCAGATCGGGGTTGAGCTGTGTGTGATCGGTGATGTCGTAACCGTGTGCGCTGCCGCGGCGCGCTTTGAACACGGGTGAGGCGTAGACGTCGCTGACTCCGAGAGCCTGAAGGTAGGGCACGATGCGCGCCGCGTCCTGGAATCGGAAGCGGGGATTGAACTGAAGGCGGTACGTCGCCCTGGGTACACGGAGGATGGCCGCGCCTCCCGGCTCGTGCTCTTGCGAGTCAGGCCCGCGCCAGCACGATACACGACCAGGGCGACAGCTCGAGGGACGATTCCGCCGTCCAATCGAGTCGCGCGGGCACGCGGCTTCCGGGACCGCGCCAGCGTGTCGCCGCCGTATCGAGGAGCAGCGACCACTCTCCGCTCGTCAGCGTCGGCTGCAGGCGGTGCGTCGTCGCGCGCAGATGGAACAACGCCGCGATCTCACCCGTGGAGCCCCACCGCCGCAGGAGGAGGGTCCCCGCGTCGCTCGCTGTTGCCTCGTGACGATTCTCCTCGTGCATCCGAGGATGCGAGCTTCGAAGCTGCAGCAGCTCGCGGTGCAGGTCGAGAAGCGTGCGGTGTGGCTCCCGCTCATGCAGCGACCAGTCGATGCGGGAGGAGAGAAACGTGGCTTCCGCGGCCGGATCGGCGGGCTCACCCTGCCATGCGAACGCCGCGAACTCCGCCTGACGTCCCCGCCGCACCGCATCGACGAGATCCGGGTCCTCGTGACTGACGAAGTAGCGAAAGAGAGCCGTCTCCCCATACTCCTGCCCCATGAACAGGAGTGGGATCTGGGGAGCGAGCAGCAGCAAGGCAGCGCTCAACTTCTGCGCCTCGAAATCGACCATCGTCGTCAGACGATCACCGTGCATGCGGTTGCCCACCTGGTCGTGGTTCTGGGTGCAGACGACAAAACGCCACGCTTCCAGATCGGCGGCGCTGTTCCCGTGCTTGCGCTGCCGGTACTTCGAGTAGTGGCCGGAGTAGGTGAAGCCTTCGTTGATGGCGCGCACCAGATGATGGAGCTCACCGAAGTCGGCGTAGTAGCCACTGCGTTCGGACGTGAGCAGCGCGTGCACAGCGTGATGGAAGTCGTCGCTCCATTGCGCATCCAGCGCGTGGCCACCCGCGTCACGCGGGCGGATGACGCGCGCATCGTTCAAGTCGCTCTCGGCGATGAGCTGGATCCTCCGCCCCGCACGCTGCGCGTACGCCTGCACGTGCTCCTGCAGCTCCGCCAGAATGTGGTGGGCGCTGAAGTCGAAGATCCCGTGGATGGCGTCGATACGCAGAACGTCGACGTGCATCTCGCGCAGCCAGTAGAGAGCACTCGCGATGAAGAAGGCGCGCACCTCGTCGGAGTGGGCGTCGTCGAAGTTGACGGCACGCCCCCATGGAGTCTGGTAGCGGTCGGTGAAATAGGGGCCGAAACAACCGAGGTAGTTCCCTTCCGGACCGAGGTGGTTGTAGACGACGTCGAGCGCGATCGCCATCCCCCGCGCATGGCACGCGTCGACCAGACGTTGAAACCCGGCGACGCCGCCGTAGGAGGCGTGAGCCGCGAAGGGATAGACGCCGTCGTAACCCCAGTTGCGCTCTCCCGGAAACTGGGCCACCGGCATGAGCTCGAGGGCGGTGACACCGAGCTCCCGCAGGGCGTCGAGCCGCGGGACGATGGCGTCGAACGTGCCTTCGGGCGTGAAGGTCCCGACATGGAGCTCGTAGAAGACCAGCTCGCTCCGACGCAATCCCGCCCAGGCGCCGTCGCTCCAGGCAAAGGCGGGCTCGACCACCGCGGAGGGGCCGTGCACTCCGTGAGGCTGATGGCGTGAGGCGGGATCGGGCCTCTCCAGCCCGCGATCGAGCCGATACAGGTAGAGCGTGCCGGGGGGTGCCAGGTCGCAGACGCCGGAGTGGTAGCCGCGCGCCTCCTCTGCGAGCGGGACGAAGCGGTCGCCGTCGTCGGGACGGCCGCTCGCGTCCAGAATTCGCACCTCCACCCGCTGCGCCCAGGGAGCCCAGACGCGGAACGCGCAGCGCGAGGCGTCGAGCGGCGTTGCGCCCAGCTGCGGCATGTGCGCTCGATCGAGCTCGCTCGCGGAGCCGCGCGCGCCGGACGTCACGGCGCGCCTCCGTCGTGCTTGAGGAAGAGGACGCCCAAGGGTGGAAGCGTCAGGTTGAGAGAGTGCGGACGACCGTGAACACCCAGGGGCGCTGCCTCCCGCCCACCGAGGTTGCCCTGCCCACTGCCACCGTACTCCTTCGCATCGCTGTTCAAGATCTCACGCCAGTATCCGCCGCACGGGACGCCGACGCGATAGTTGTGACGCGGCACGGGAGTGAAGTTGAAGACGCAGAGAACGATGCTCTCCGTGGTATCGCCACGGCGCAGGAACGACAGCGTGCTCTGCTCGGTGTCGTTGCAGTCCACCCACTCGAAGCCGTCCGGATCGACATCCAGCTCGTGCAGCACCGGCTCCGAGCGGTAGGCGCGGTTCAGGTCCTGGACCCACGCCTGCGTCCCGGCGTGAGGCGGCTCCTGCAGCAAATGCCAGTCGAGGCTCGCCTCGTGATCCCACTCGCGCCACTGACCGAACTCGCACCCCATGAACAGCAGCTTCTTGCCCGGCTGCGCGTACATGAGCCCGAGGAGCAGCCGCAGGTTGGCGAACTGCTGCCACACGTCGCCCGGCATCCGACCGACCAGCGACCCCTTGCCATGCACGACCTCGTCGTGGGAGAGGGCGTTCACGAAGTTCTCTCCAAAGGCGTACAGCATGCGGAAGGTCAGCTGGTTGTGGTGAAAGCGCCGGTGCACCGGATCCTTCGACATGTACAACAGGGTGTCGTGCATCCACCCGAGGTCCCACTTGAGACCGAACCCGAGGCCACCGAGGTGAACGGGGCGCGACACCATGGGCCAGGCCGTCGACTCTTCGGCGAAGGTGTGGACGTCGGGGAAGCTGTGATACACCGCTTCGTTCAGCCGGCGCACGAAACCGACCGCCTCCAGGTTCTCGTGGCCCCCATACTGGTTGGGGATCCACTCACCCGGCTCGCGGGCGTAGTCGAGGTAGAGCATCGAGGCCACGGCGTCCACGCGCAAGCCATCGGCGTGGAAGCGCTCCAGCCAGCTGAAGGCACTGCTGATGAGGAAGCTGCGCACCTCGTGACGTCCGTAGTTGAAGAGGGTGCTGTTCCACTCCGGCTGCACACGCTGGCGCTGATCGGCGTGCTCGTACAGGTGGGTTCCGTCGAAGAACGCGAGTGCATGCTCGTCGGCGGGGAAGTGTGATGGAACCCAATCCAGAATCACACCGACTCCATGCTGATGCAGCGTGTCGACCAGCGCCATGAAGTCTTGCGGCGTCCCGAAGCGACTGGTCGGTGCGAAGTAGCCTGTGCACTGGTATCCCCACGAGCCGGCGAACGGATGCTCCATCACCGGCAACAGCTCCACGTGTGTGAACCCCATGCGGGTGACGTACTCCGCCAACTTCGGCGCCACCTCACGGTAGGTGAGCCAACGGTTCCCTTCCTCCGGTACACGCATCCAGGAGCCGAGGTGCACCTCGTAGATCGACAGCGGCGCGCTCAGCTCGTGACGGGCGGCGCGCGCTGCCATCCACTCCTGGTCGCTCCAGGTGTAGTCGAGATTCCACACCACCGAGCCGGTGCGCGGCGGTACCTCCGCGTACGTGGCCAGAGGATCCGCCTTGTCGACGCTGTAGCCGTGATAGCGCGACGCCACGCAGTACTTGTAGACGCTGCCTGGCCCAACGTGCGGCACGAAGCCTTCCCAGATCCCGGAGTGGTCTTTCATCTGCAGTAGATGGCGATGGGCGTCCCAGGAATTGAAGTCGCCGATCACGGAAACCCGATCGGCATCGGGAGCCCAGACGGCGAAGTAGGTGCCGCGAACGCCGCCAACCTCGCGAGGGTGTGCTCCCAACTTGCTGTGGAGATGGAAGTGATTGCCCTCGTTGAAGAGATAGAGGTCGTCCTCGCTGAGGAGGGAGAACTCCGTCACGGTGTCGGCGGGGTCTCGTTTCATCGGCTTGTTTCGTTTGCTGTTCGTGTCACGCCCGTGCGCTCGCGACCAAATCGACGACTCCGCGCAACGGAATGGGCAACCAGTCGGGTCGGTTGTTGAGCTCGTACTCCAGCTCGTACAGCGCCTTCTCCAGGAGATGCATGTCCAGGAGCACGTGCAGCGCCTGGCCGTCGGGAGGCAGGAGGCCGGAGCCCTGCAGCTCGGCGACCCAGGCGCGCCCGAAGGCCGTGCTCACCCATCTGTACCAGAAATCGGCCCATTCCTGCAGGCGTCGGTGCCTGTCCTCGCTGGCAGCGGATCCCTGCCTGTTGCGGGCCTGCGTGTCCGCACGCCGGGAGGCGTCGGCCTGCAGCACGGTCTGGAAAGCGCTCGAGGCCGCGTAGTGGAAGGAGCGCATCATCCCCGCGACGTCGCGCAGCGGGGAATGCTTCCGGCGCCGCTCGCTCAAGTCGAGCGCCGGTTCCCCCTCGAAGTCGATGATCGCAAAGTCGGATCCCGTGCTCAGCACCTGGCCGAGGTGGAAATCGCCATGGCAACGGATGCGTCGGGCTTCGATGCGCGTCTGCCGCCAGCGCTCGAGAAGGAGCTCGATGCGTTGCGAGGCAGCGACGACATCCGTGGCCAGGGCGGCCACACGGCCCGGCAGGTTCGGCAGCTCGCGCTGCAGCAGAGTGAGCGAGCGTTGAGTGCGCCGGCGCAGGACGTCGTGCAGAGCCGCGCGGTCGGCGAGCGTGAACGGCTCCGGCGCGAAGGCGGCGTTCTCCGGCTCCGACGCCAGCTTCAGATGCAGCTGCGCCGTCCTGCGTCCGAGGAGCTGCAGCTCGCCCCAGTCTGCGCCGAGCGGTGCAGCAACCTCCGCCGCCCGGGCGGCATGCGCGATGTCGAGCCGTCCACGCCAGCTCGGTGGCGGACCCGCGTCGTGCGCAGCGCGCTCGAGCCACTGGGTCAGAGCCTCCAGGGTTCGACCCCAGGCGTCTCCACGGTTGGCCACGAAACCTTGCAGCAGGGCAACCGAGGCGCTCTGAGCGTCGCGTCCTTCGTAATCGATCCAGCCGTGGAAAGGAGGCGCGTGGCGGAAGGCGGGTGCGTGCGCCAGGAAGCGATTCACCTCGACATCCGGATTGACGCCGGCTTCGAGCTTGCGAAAGAGCTTGAGAATGTGGCGTTCGCCGTAGCGTATCGAGGAGTTGCTCTGCTCCGCGCTCAGCAGCCGCGCCGGTCCCGGGTCGTCAGGCGGCAGCGGCTGCGCGCGATGCCCGACGAGCTCTCCCTGCCCGCCCGCGACGCGGCGCTCGCCGCGGACGATTTCGAGAATCTGCTTGTGGAAAGCGGGAGCCGCGCTCGCTTCGCAGAGAAAGCCCGAGCACGCACCCTGGAGGCGTGCCACCACATGCAACGACGTCGGCGTCGCCGGCATCCACGCGAGGGGAATGGCGTAGCGCTCGGGCGCTCCCGCCACGTAGGCCACCTCGGCCAACGCCAAGCTCAGCGATTCCGACAACGGCACGGCATCCAGGATGAACACGCGCCGCAGCGCGCGCGCCTTGGCGCCGAACCAGCGCTGGCGTTGGATCCAGTGCGCAAGCAGTCGACAGATCGGCGCATCCGGCTCCGTTGCCGCGAGCAGCCCGGGCCAGGCGCTCTTTGCCTGCAGCTCCGGCACCGCCTCGGGCCGCCGCGCCGCACCGGTCGCTCTCGCATCCGCGCCCACGCGGCGCACCTCCCGAGCGGCCGAAGCGCTAAGCTCCGGCGCCGCCGGCCTTCAGAAGTAGTACTCGAAGTCGTTCTCACGGCGCACGCGCCGCAAGACGTGGAATACGTGGGCGGGGCACGCGTGCGGATCGATCTGCACGAAGTTGCGCCGCCCGTGCCACAAGTAGCGTGCATCCGACAGCAGGTCGTGCACCTGGTACGGCTGCTCCGGGTCGATCCCCAACTCCTCCGGCGGCAACTCCACCCAGCCGGAGCGCGCGTGATGGAAATCCATGTTGACGAGGACCAGAACCAGGTCGGAACGGTCCGGCGTCGTCTTGCTGAAACAGAGGATCTGCTCGTTGTCGACAGAGTGCAGCCGCAAGCCCTCGTTGCTCTGCAACGCCGGGTGCCGCTTGCGGATCGCGTTCAAGCGCGTCACGAACTCGCGCAAGTTGCCGGCGCGCTCGAGATCCCAGTGACGGATCTCGTACTTCTCCGAATCGAGGTACTCCTCGCTCCCCGCTTCGCGCGCGCGGTTCTCACAGAGCTCGTACGCAGGTCCGTAGATCCCGTAGCTCGACGACAGCATGGCGGCCAAAACCAGGCGCCCCATGAATGCGGGGCGTCCACCGTACTGCAGGCACTCGCTGAGAATGTCGGGTGTGTTGGGCCAGAAATTCGGGCGAAAGTAGTCGCGCACCGGCGTGCGCGTGAGCTCCAGCACGTACTCCTGCAGCTCCTGCTTGGTGTCGCGCCACGTGAAGTAGGTGTACGACTGGGTGAACCCGAGCTTGGCCAAGCGGTACATGACGCGGCGCCGCGTGAACGCCTCGGAAAGGAAGAGTGTGTCCGGATAGCGCTCCTTGACGACCTCGATGAGCCACTCCCAGAAGCGGAACGGCTTCGTGTGGGGATTGTCGACGCGGAAGATGCGGACGCCACGCGCCGCCCAGAACTCCACGACGCCGCGCAGTGCCTGCCAGAGCTCGCGCCACGCGGCCGACTCGAAGTCGAAAGGAAGGATGTCCTCGTACTTCTTGGGAGGATTCTCGGCGTACTGGATCGAGCCGTCGGGCCGCGTGCGAAACCACTCCGGATGCTCCTGCACCCAGGGATGATCGGGCGAACATTGAAATGCGAGATCGAGCGCGATCTCGACGCCAACCTCGCGGGCGCGCTCGACGAGGCGGCCGAAGTCGGTCAACGTGCCGAGCTGTGAGTGTACGCTTCTGTGCCCGCCCTCGGCGGAACCGATGGCCCAGGGCGATCCCGGGTCGTCGTCGGTGCGGCTCGGTGTGTTGTTGCGACCCTTGCGATGGGAGCGGCCGATGGGGTGGATCGGAGGCAGGTAGAGCACGTCGAATCCCATCCGTGCGATGTCGGGCAGACGGGCCTCCACGTCGCGCAGCGTGCCGTGGCCGCCCGGCTCGGCGGCGCAGGAGCGAGGAAAGAGCTCGTACCAGGTGCTGTAGCGCGCTTTGGCTCGATCGACCACGACCTGCAGCTCGCGTTCGTGGACCTGAATCGCATGCGGATCGGGGTAGCGCGACACGATCTCGCAGAGCATTTCGTTGCGGGCGAGCTCCGTCTTCTTCGCCGTCGGCAGATCGCCATCGAGATCCGCCGCCCACCCCTGGAGTCGGCGTGCGTGCGCCTGCGCGCGCTCTCTCGGCCCCAGCATCCCACGACCCGCGTCCGGCTCCGCCGGATCGGCTGCCGCCGCATCGGGAGCGGCGGGATCGCTCTCGTCACGTTCGCGCGCGTGTGCCGCGACATCGGCGCGCCCTGCCGCACGGCGCACGAGCGCCGCGCCGATGCGCAGATCGACCTCCACATCCTGGCCCGCTTCCAGCCTGCGTTCCAGGTCACGCCTCCAGGTCGCGAAGTGATCGATCCATCCGCGCAGGGTGTAGGTCCAGCGCCCGCTGCCCGTCACCTCGAAGGCGCCGCGCCAGCGGTCGCGGCCCAGAGCCTCCATCCGGGCCGCGGACCAACCAGGAGCGTGGCTCCGGCGGTAGAGAAGCTCGCAGGAGAGGACCTCGTGGCCATCGGCGAAGATGTCGGCTTCCACGACGACCGCGTCGCCGACGATGCGTTTGATGGGGAAGCGCCCCGAGTCGATCTCGGGTGAGACACCCTCGATCACCACGCGGGCGCGCTCGCTCGCCGCTGCAGCATGCGGCTCGCTCTGGAGAGACCTCAGGGTCTCCGGACCGGAGTCGGCATCGCGCCCTGCTGGCCTACGTTTTCGGGCCCGCGCGGGGCGATCCTTTGCCACGTCTCTCCCTCCTCCCACCCGGCCGCGGGCAGCGCAGGACGCAGAGCGAGCGCCCCTGAAGCGGGTATTCGCTGCCGGCAAGAAACGCCTCCGATTCCTGCTCCGGCAGCGCCGTGTCGTAGGCACGAATCCAGACGTTGCTGGGTCGCACCTCCGGAAGCGTGAACGGTATCGTTTCGTGGTGAGCGTTCAAGAGAAAGAGGAGCGTGTCGCCGAGCACGCGGTTGCCGCGTTCGTCCACCTCGTCCATCTCGCTGCCGGAGAGCCGCACCCCCAGGCTGCGAACGAAGCGCGCATCCCAGGCGGCATCGCTCATTTCAGCGCCGGAAGGCTCGAGCCAGGCGATGTCCTTCACGCCGGAGCCTCGGATGCTTCTTCCTTGCAGGAACTTGCGCCGGTGCAACACGGGTTGCTCGTGCCACACGCGGATCGCCTCGCGAACGAAGTCGAGGAAATCCTGGGCGCTGTCGTCGAGATCCCAGGGCAGCCAGCTGACCTCGTTGTCCTGACAGTAGGCGTTGTTGTTGCCCTGTTGGGTGTGCGACAACTCGTCACCCGCGCGGATCATCGGCACGCCTTGCGACAGGAGCAGCGTCGCCATGAAGTTGCGCTTCTGGCGCTGGCGCAGGGCTCGAATCTGCGCATCGTCCGTCGGGCCCTCGACACCGCAGTTCCAGCTCAGGTTGTGGTTGTCCCCATCCTGGTTGTTCTCGCCATTGGCCTCGTTGTGCTTGTGGTCGTAGCTGACGAGGTCTTGCATCGCGAAGCCGTCGTGGCTGGTGACGAAGTTGACGCTGGCGTGAGGGCGGCGCCCGCTGCCTTCGTACAGGTCGCTGCTGCCGGTCAGACGCGTGGCGAACTCCGCCACGGCACCACCATCACCACGCCAGAAGCGACGCACCGAATCCCGGTACTTGCCGTTCCATTCACCCCAGCCGGCAGGGAAGTTGCCCACCTGGTAGCCACCCTCTCCCAGGTCCCACGGCTCGGCGATGAGCTTCACGCGTGACAGCACCGGGTCCTGATGGATGATGTCGAAGAAAGCACTCAGTCGGTCCACCGCGTAGAGCTCGCGCGCCAGGGCACTCGCAAGATCGAAGCGGAAACCGTCGACGTGCATCTCCAGAACCCAGTAGCGCAGGCTGTCCATGATGAGCTGCAGGACACGCGGGTGGCGCATGTTGAGTGTGTTGCCACAGCCGGTGAAGTCCTCGTAGTAGCGCGGTCTCCTTGGAAGCAAGCGGTAGTAGGAGACGTTGTCGATGCCGCGAAACGAAAGCGTGGGGCCGAGCTCGTTCCCTTCGGCCGTGTGGTTGTAGACGACGTCGAGAATGACCTCGATGCCTTCCTGGTGCAGCGCCCGCACCATCGTCTTGAACTCGGCTACGGCGTGCGAGGGATCTCGACGTGAGGCGTAGCGCACGTCGGGCGCGAAGTAGGCGAGCGTGTTGTAGCCCCAGTAGTTCACCAGGTTGCGTTCGACCAGATGCCGATCGTCCACGCGATGGTGAACCGGCATGAGCTCGACCGCGGTGACACCGAGACCCTTCAGGTGTCGCAGCGCCGCCTCCGACGCCAACCCCGCGTAGGTCCCGCGCAGCTCCTCGGGCACTTCGGGGTGTCGCTGCGTGAATCCTTTGACGTGCAGCTCGTAGATCAAGGTGTTGCGCCACGGCGTTTCCGGTGAGCGGTCGCCGCCCCACGTGAAGGCGGTGTCCGCGACCATCCCCAGCTGCGCAAAAGCGGCGTTGTCGCGCTCGTCGAAGGAGAGATCGCTCTTCGCATGGCCCACACGGTAGCCGTACATCTCGTCGGCCCAGCGCACGTCACGCCCGATCGCGCGAGCGTACGGATCCAGAACGACCTTGTTCGGGTTGAACCGGTGGCCTTTCCTGGGTTCGTAGGGGCCGTGGACGCGATAGCCGTACAGCTGCCCCGGTCGCAGGTCCGGGAAGTACCCGTGCCACACCTGGTTGGTGTTCTCGGGCAGGCGGATGCGCCGCGACTCGGAGGCAGCCGCGGGGGAGTCGAACAAGCACAGCTCCACCTGTGTGGCGTGCTCGGAGAAGAGCGCAAAGTTGACGCCGGCGCCGTCCCATGTGGCGCCGAGAGGATCAGGCTGACCTGGCCAAACTCGCATCCGCCTCTACCTTCGGTACACGGAGGGGTGCCGGCCCAACGCTCCATACAATGCCCGCCGGGTGCTTGCCACATCAACCTGCTTCTCGCATCATGGGAAGCGACCGCTCCCGTCACGGCGCCACGTCGCAAACCAAGATGATGGAGATGCACGAGTCCGACCGCCCTCAGCTCCCGGAAGATGTCGTCGAGTTCCTGCACGCCTTCTACGGGGCAACGCCGCGCCTCGTCGTGACGCCGTTGCTCGTCGGCGTCAACGTCGCCGTATTCCTCGCCATGGTGCTCTCCGGAGCGCATCCGCTCATGCCGTCCGCCGAGACGCTGCTGCGCTGGGGCGCGAACTACGGCACGGCCCTGAACGAAGGGGAGTCGTGGCGGCTGCTCACCTGCATGTTCGTTCACGTTGGCGTCATCCACGTGGCCGTGAACATGTACGCGCTCTGGGCCTCCGGCTCGGTCCTGGAGCGACTCACCGGCAACTACGGCTTCCTGCTGCTCTACCTGCTGAGCGGGCTCGTCGGCAGCCTGAACAGCACCTTGTGGCACATGGAATCTTTTCGCGTCTCGGCGGGCGCGTCGGGCGCGGTCTTCGGCGTTTTTGGCGGCCTGCTCGGTTTCCTGATTCCGCAACGTGGCTTCGTACCTGGCATCATCTACAGGCGCCTGCTGCGCGTCGTCGGCTTCGTCGTCGTCGGTAACCTCGTGTTCGGTGCGCTCGTCTCCTTCATCGACAACGCCGCGCATCTCGGTGGTTTCCTCTCCGGCCTGCTGCTCGGATTCGTCCTCAGTCATCGGCTCGAGCCGGAAGCGATTCGACTCCGGAGCCGCAGGAACTCCATCGCGGCGCTCCTGGGCTTTGCAGCCCTGGTGGCGGGAACGGTCCTGGCGTCGCAGATGCAGACACCGTTGCAACGGGCGATCGCGCATCTGGACCAGCGCGAGTACCTGGCCGCGCTCGACGAGATGGACGCACTGATTGCCGAGGACCCGGACGAGGTACGCGCCTACCTGGTGCGCGGTACCACCTACATGCTCATGCAAGAGTACGAGGCCGCGGTGGACGATCTCACCATCGCCATCGAGATGTCACCTGGCTTCGTCGACGCCTACCTGTCGCGCGCCTCCGCTTATCGTGAGCTGGGGGAGCTGGACGAGGCACTGGAGGACTGCGACCGCGCCATCGACATGGCTCCCCGCAACTGGGGCGCCTACCACACGCGCGGGCACGTGCTCTTCCTGCGCAACAACGACGATGCCGCGACGGAGGATTGGCGCAGGGCGGCCGAGCTCACCGAGAATCGTGAGGACCAGGCCGGCTCGCTCGAGAACATCGGTCTCGTCTACCTGCGCCGCGGTGACTGGCGCGAGGCGTTCGAGCATTCGCGAGAGGTCGACGCGGTCCACGACCAGATGGCCTGGAACGCGCTCTTCCAGGCGATCGCGGCCGACCAGCTCGGGATGTCGGACGCCGCCACCAGCGCCTACGCGCGCTGGGTGACGCTGCGCGAGCCGACGGACGTCGAGCAGCTGCGACCGATCTTGCCGTCCGCGCTTCTGCACTATCTCGAGAAGGAGGCGCTGTAGCTCGGCTCAGCGCGTCGCGGCGGCCGACTGCTCCACCAGCTTCAGAAGCTCGCGTACGGCGTTCTCTGCACCTTCCGCCACTTCACGCACGCGCGTCGCACTCATGTAGCACGGTGTGGTCACGAGCTTGTGCTGCGTGTCGATCACGACCTCCGTCACCTGCGCAGCGCGGTGCTTGGCGCCCATCTTCTCCAGAGCTTGCGCGGTCCCTGCATCGGTGCCGATCGTGATCGACGGATGCAGATCCGGGCCGAAGAGCGCCGCAAGCACGGCCGGCGCGATGCAGAGGGCCGCGATCGGCTTGCCCGACTCGTGCATGCTCCGCAAGATCCCAGCAACATCCGGGTCGACGCTGCAATCGGGACCCTGGGTCGCGAACGTGCTCAGGTTCTTCGCAGCTCCGAACCCGCCCGGCAGCACGATGCCATCGA
>CP070763.1:1651414-1709479 GCA_020349025.1 Candidatus Latescibacterota bacterium
GGCGCAACGTCGAAACGCCGGCGGAAGCACCGGTTGCCGAGCGCGAGGAGCTCGAGTCTGCCCTGGTGCTCGACGCGTTGGAGGAGGCGCCTGCGAGCGTCGACGCCGACGCCCCCCCGCCTGTGCTCGCGCCCAAGCCGGCCACGCGCTTCGCTCTCGAGAAGAAGGAGCGCTCGCATGCCCCGGCGACGGCGGGGGAGGCGGTTGCGACCGAAGAGCTCTTCGACGCTCCTGCGCCCCAAGCAGCCGTCCGCATGCTGCAGGCGCCCGCTGCGCCCACGGTCCACGCGTTCGTGAGCGCGGCGCTCGCGGCCGATACGGTGCAGGCGCGCGAGCTTCTCGCCGTCGCCACGCGGCAGGGGAGCGTGCAGGAGTCGGATCGCGAGCAGATGCGCCGCTGGCTGGGCGGCGGCAGCGCCGGGCTGCAGTCGGGGATCGCCTCGTCGCGCCTCGCCGCCGTTCCTACCGAAGGCTCTGCCGACGCGGGTTGGCTCGCTCTCGACGCGCTGGTTTGGCCGCGGCGGGACGACCCGGTCTACGACCCCGTGGTGCGGGCGCTTGCGCTCGAGCTGACCTCGCGTGCACCCGTGTCGACTGCCATCACGGAGCGGGCGCACGCCTATCTGGAATGGTTGGAGGAGCGCGACCCCGCCGGGCACGACTCCTGGCGTGCCCTGCGTGAGGGGTTGCCACCGCGGCCGTAGCGCAGGTGGCGGGCGGCCGTCGCGGCGCCTATCTTTCGACAAGACCCGGACGCCGCGCCAGATCGGATCGAGGAGCCGTGATCTTCATTCGCTGCATGCCAATGGCCGCCCTGCTTCTGGC
Source organism: Candidatus Latescibacterota bacterium (assembly GCA_020349025.1). GTDB lineage: Bacteria > Krumholzibacteriota > Krumholzibacteriia. The sequence continues at coordinate 1,652,240 of CP070763.1, forward strand.
GCTTGTAGGCGTGCTGCATGCGGCGCCGCGCTCCTACCTGGCGGCGAGTGGCGGCGCCGTCGTTCTCAACACCAACCTCGACGGCGACGTCGTAAGCGAGCGCGTCGTCGGCCAACTCGAGATCGGGATCGGGACGCATCTGAACGACAACCTGCTCCTGGAGGCAACCTTCGGCTTCCTGGGGCAGCAAGAGGGAGATGAACGCTTCCGCGCTCCCTCCGAGGTGTTGCCGCCCGAGAGCGAGATCACATTTCGTGTCGCCGTCAACCCGATGATGGCCCGCCTGCGCTACACACGCACGGGGATGCGCACGGGCTACATGAAGCCGGAGTTCGCGGTGGGATTCGGTCTCTATCACGTCACGCGTTGGTTGCAGCCGCTTCCGGGGATCGAAGCGGAAACGACGAGCCGTCTCCTGCCTGCGCTCGAGTTCGGCTTTTCGGCGCTTTTCATTCTCGGCAAGAACTTCTCGGCGACCTTTGGACCACGCTATACGATGACGCAACGCATCGATCTCGTCGAGAGCACCGATCATCTCGATGGCCTCTCCATTCTCCTCGGTTTCCGTTTCTTCCTCAAGAGTGCGCGCGACGAGTTCGAAGAACCCGGTTGATCCGCGCGCAGCCGCTGTCGTACAGCGCTCGCAACTGCGTGCACGCTCTCGACACGATCGGCAAGGATGTTCCGTTGCTCGCCTCGTTCCTGCGTGGCCTCTTGCTGTACTACCAGTTTCCATCCGACCACCTTGGTCTGTTACAATGGACTCGGCACTAAATTGTTGTCGCCGTTCCATTCTCGAACCCCCTCCGCCCCCGTGAAGAAGTACGCGCTCCTCCCGCTTCTACTGCTCGCGTGCGCCTGTCTATTCGACAGCCCGCGTACGCTACCGGAGCATTTCGCGCTGCCGCAGTCGACGATTGCCCGCTATTGGCACTCGATGCTGGAGCATCGCCATCTCTCCGCGCTGCAGTGCTTCCTTCACGCCACCGGTGAAGGCGTCGAGCGCATGCTGCCGCTGCCCGATCTCGTCGAGCTGCGCGTGCGCGACTTCCGCGTCGCCGATCGCGGTCGCGGACAGGTGGACGTCGCCTACAAGGTCGAGTACCGCGTCGCCATGGGCGATTCCCTCGAGCACTTCGAAACGGGCGATCGCTTGAGCCTCACGCACACCGGTTGGAAGATCGACCGGCCGCTTCTCCTCGCTTACGACCGCCGCTGAGTGTCGCTGGCTGCGATCCACGCGCTATGGTAGCGTGCCCGCATGTCGATCTTCGCGATCTCCGATCTGCATCTCGGCTCCGTCGTCGACAAGCCGATGGACCGCTTCGGTCCGGAGTGGCACGACCATTCCGACAGGATCGCCGAAAACTGGCGCAGCTGCGTCGGTGCAGGCGACAGCGTGCTCGTCTGTGGCGATACGTCGTGGGCCATGCGACTCGAAGAGGCTCGACCCGACCTCGACTATCTGGCCGCACTCCCCGGGCGCAAGATCCTGCTGCGTGGCAACCACGACTACTGGTGGAGCAGCTTGCGCAAGCTGCGCGCAGTTCTGCCGCCCGACATCGTGCCGCTCCAGAACGACAGCGTCGAGGTGGAAGGGTATTGCGTCGGCGGCAGTCGCGGCTGGTTGCATCCGCACTCGGAGTCGCTGCCCGAAGATGTGCGCATCTACGAGCGCGAGCTCGGACGCCTGCGCGCCTCGCTGGAGTCGATCCAGGGAAACGGCCCGCGCATCGCCATGCTCCACTACCCGCCCTACCCGATCGAGACCGGGAGCTCGGCGGTCCTCGACCTTCTGCTCGAGTACGCCATCCAGATCTGTGTCTACGGGCACCTTCACGCCATGGAACCGGGAACCTACCCGGATGGCGTGCACCGCGGCATCGGATTCCACTGCGTCTCGGTCGACCTCGTGGACTTCGCGCCTTTGCGGCTGACCTGACAGCGACGTCCACAGACCGTGGCTCTGGCTTGAGAAGGACAAGAGGCGCGACGGGCGCGACGTCGAGCCGCTCTTGTGAAAACTTTCTCAATCTCCGCACGCCGCGGCGCACAACTGTTTGCCAACGGCACGGCGGCAGGGTAGAATGACACTCGGACGAAGGCGCAGCTCTTGCGTAGGAGCCTCGCAGGGTGGAAACATTCCACGATGTGACCGCCTGCAGTTTCGGAGGGGAGAGGCTCCCAGTGGAGTTGCGCCTTTCCTTGTGCCCGTTTTGGTCTCCGCTCCGACATCATCATGGAGGTTGCTGTGTCGCTTCGAGGCCGCAGCTTCATCTCGCTCCACGAATACGACACAGAAGAGCTGCACACGATTCTGCGCCTCGCTTCGCGCCTGAAAGACGACCTGCGCATGGGCAAGCGCGAGCCGCTGCTGAACGGTCGCACGCTCGGAATGATCTTCCAGAAGAGCTCGACGCGGACACGTGTTTCGTTCGAGGCCGGGATGACCCAGCTCGGCGGGCATGCGCTCTTCCTGTCGAGCCAGGACCTGCAGCTCAATCGCGGTGAGACCGTCGCCGATACCGCGCGCGTTCTCGGCCGCTACGTCGACGCCATCATGGCGCGCACGTACGCCCATGCCGACGTGGAGCAGCTCGCGCAGCACAGCGGCGTCCCCGTGATCAATGGGCTTTCCGACCTGCTCCATCCCTGTCAGGCGATGGCGGACCTGTTGACGATCCAGGAGAAGAAGGGGCGCCTTGCGGGGATCCAACTCGCCTACGTGGGCGACTCCAACAACGTCACCCACTCGCTCATGCAGGCGGGCGCGCGGATGGGGATGCATGTGCGCGTGGGTTCGCCCGCAGGCTTCGGACCGGACGCCGAAGTCTTGTCTCGAGCGCGGCGCATGGCGGCGCGGTCGGGCGCCACGATCGAGCTGGACGAGGACCCGGTTGCCGCAGTCCGCGATGCGGACGTCGTCTACGCCGACACCTGGGCGAGCATGGGACAGGAGGCCGAGCGCGAAGCGCGCATCGAGGCACTCTCGCCCTACCAGGTGAACGAGGCGCTCCTGAGGCACGCGAGCGACGATGTGATCTTCATGCACTGTCTGCCGGCGCACCGCGGCGAAGAGGTCACGGCCGACGTCATCGACGGACCGCGGTCGGCTGTCATCGACGAAGCGGAGAACCGCCTCCACGTGCAGAAGGCGATTCTCGCGCTGCTCCTGGCTGCGTAGCGGGCTTCAGGTCAGTCGCGTGCGCAGCACCTGCTCCAGGTCGGGTTCGGAGCCGCTGTCGTCGAGCTCGTAGGTGACGCGGGTGGCGGGCTTCTCCAGCTTCAGGATGCGCCCGAGATCGATCGGTGTGGCGACGATCACGGCTTCGCAATCCACGGCATTGATCGTGGCTTCGAGGTCGCGCATCTGCTGCTCGCCATAGCCCATCGCAGGGATCAGCGTGCCAATAGCCGGATAGATGCGGAAGGTCTCGGCGATCGAGCCCACGAGCCAGGGGCGTGGATCCACGACTTCGGCGTCGTGTTGACGCGCTGCCAGCATGCCGGCGCCAAACTTCATGCCGCCATGTGTGAGCGTGGGACCATCCTCCACCACCACGACGCGGCGCCCGCGGATCTTCTCCGGATCCTGCACGTGGATCGGGCTGCTGGCGTGGATCCGGATCGATTCCGGATTGAGGCGACGCACGTTCTCCTCCACCGCGGCGACGTTCTCGGGTGCGGCCGAGTCGATCTTGTTGAAGAGCACGACATCGGCAAGCTCGAGGTTCTCGCGGCCCGGATAGTGTGAGATCTCGTGCCCCGGCCGGTGCGGATCGACGAGTGTGATGTGCAGCGTGGGGGCGAAGAAGGGGGTATCGTTGTTGCCGCCATCCCAGACCACCACATCCGCCTCCTGCACCGCCTCGGCGAGAATCGCGGCGTAGTCGACGCCGGCGTAGACGACGGCCTGGTTGCGGATGTGCGGCTCGTACTCCTCCATCTCCTCGATCGTGCAGTCGTGCTTCTGCATGTCGTCGAGGGTCGCGAAACGTTGCACCCTTTGCGCCACCAGATCGCCGTATGGCATCGGGTGTCGCACGACGACGACACGCTTGCCGAGGTCGCGCAGGATCTGAACGACCCGCCGGCTCGTCTGGCTCTTCCCACACCCCGTGCGCACGGCGCACACGGCAACCACCGGGCGCGTCGAAGGCAACATCAGAGCGCGTGGGTCGGGCGTGGCGAAGGAGGCACCCGCGGCTTCGGCGCGTTTGCGAAGCGCGTCGACATGCTCGTACGAAACGTCGCTGTATGCGAACAGGACGTCGTCGACGGCGCGCGAACGCACGATCTCTTCGAGCTGCTCCTCCGCTTCGATCGAGATCCCCTGCGGATAGCCGGGCCCAGCCAGCTCGGGTGGGTAGCGGCGTCCGTCGATCCCAGGGATCTGGGCCGCGGTGAAGGCGACGACGTGCGTCTGGTCGTTGCCACGGTAGAGCGTGTTGAAGACGTGAAAGTCCTTGCCTGCGGCACCCAGAATGAGCAGCTGACGTGGCATTCGTGCTCCTTCAGCTCCGGTGTTGTGCTCGACGCGTTCGCTCCGCGCCCGAAGCCCGACTGGAGACTACGGGCGCCACCCCGCCGACACAAGCCTGCAAACACAGCTTCGGCGCACGAAACCCAGCATTCAAAACGACTTGCGCTCACGGCCGGGTGGGCTCGCGGCTTGACCCGCCGCGCACACGGTTCCTATACTAAGGAAGCCACACGCCCGCCTCATTGGCCCATCCCCTGCGACCGGAGTTCGACATGACAGCCTTGGTGCACAGGCGGATCGCCGGGCTCGTCCTGGTGCTTGGGACGCTGCAGGCGTCGAGCGCCGGAGCTTTGGAGTGGAGCGTCCTCTCCGAGTCGGCCGATGGGCTGCGGCTCGTGATCGAGGTGCGCACTCCCGACCCGCGTCGCATCGAGACTTCGCTGGGCGGGGCGACGTTTACGCGCTTCGAGCTGCCAGACACGCGACCGGTCGGATCAGCGGGGGCGCCGGAGCTCCTGGTGGAGCATCGTCTCCTGGCAGTGCCACCCGGGGCGCAGGCGCGGTTGCGGGTGCTGGACACCGAGCTCCGCGACCTCGGCACGGTCCGCGTCGTCCCGCGCGCCATTCTTGGCGTCCGCTACGGCGAAGGCGCCTCACCCGACGACCCCAGCTCGGCACTGCCCGATGAACGCCTCCTCTACGACCCGGCCCTCTACAACGCCGATGGCGCGCGGCGCGAGCCCGTGAGCCTGGGGCGCATCGGAACGCTGCGCCACCAGAGCGTGGTGCCGGTGGAAGTGTGGCCCCTGCTCTACGATCCCACCAGCGGGCGCCTGCAGCTCGTACGGCGCCTCCGCATCGAGATCCAGATCCAGCCTTCGGCGAGGGGAGCAGAGGCGCGCGACGCGGCTCGAGCGTTTCTCGCGACGCCTCGGTCGTGGCAGCGCGTGTATGCACACACGCTCCTGAACGCCGCGAGCAGCCGGCGCTGGCGGCGCGCGGCGGAGCGTGTGGAGCGGATTGCGGCTCCTTTGAAGAGTGGGATGCTACGTCCCGGTCTCCTGGCCGAGGAGGAGTGGAAGCTGCGCGTGCGGACGACGGGACCGGTGCGCGTGCCCGCGACCACCCTTTTGGCTTCCGGGATGCCGGATGGCACGCCGGTCGAGCGACTCCGGCTCGTGCTCAAGCGCTTCGATCCCGACGACTCTCTTGCGGCCCGCATCATCGAGATTCCGATCCTCGTCGAAGACCTGGATCAAGACGGTCTCTTCCGGAGCGGCGACAGCTTTCTCTTCCATGCGGAGTCGCCACGCGACGACAGTACGGCCGGCGAACGCGCCGCTCGCTACTCCTTCGACAACGTCTACTGGTTCTCGCTGACCGAGTCGGGAACGCCGGCGCGCATTCCGGTGCGCGCACCGATCTCGAATCCGGGCCCGGGGCCGACGCGTTTTGCGCAAGAGATCACCGTCGAGGAGGATCTCATCCTCAACCGCTGGGTGTTCGGCGAGGATGAGGAGCTCTATTTCATGCTGGATCGTCTGCCCGAAGCGCGGCGGAGCGTCGCGCTCCCGGGTCGTGCCGGCGATTCCGACATCGAGGTGTGCGTCGACACGCAGCAAGACTGGCTGCGGCGCCCCTTCAGCGTCTTCGCCGAGTTCCCGGGCGCTGCGCGCATCGCGCTGGGCAGCAGCCTCGGAGTCAATCCGCCGCGCACGCAGCCGCCGCCGCGGATCGTCGTCTGCGGCACGATTTCAGCCGCCAGCGTCGACGCCGGAGATCTCAGCGTGATCCTGGTGGCGGATCCGGTCGAGGACGCGTACGACGATACGACGCCCTTCGTCGACAACATCGTGCTGCGCTACAACGCCGAGTATCGCGCCACGAACGACCGCGTGCGCTGCACGAGCGGCACCGCAACGGGGCCCACCGCGCTGCGGATCGACGGCTTCACTGGTCAACCGCTCTTGGCGTGGAACGTCACCGATCCGAAGGCACCGACGGCATTCGATCTGGATGGCGCGCTCGACGCCGGGACGCTGACGCTCACCGACGACGTGCCGGCCGGGAGCGTCCAGAAGTACGTCGTCCGGCCCCAGTCGGAGATCCCGAACCTGCAGCCGGCCGAGGTCGAGCTCGACGCGCGCGACACGATTGCCGACGAGCTCGCCAACGGGCAGATCGGCGATTACGACGTGCTTGTCGTGGCCTACGACGATTTCGCCGCTGATCCGGCGCTCCTCGAGTGGGCGGCGTTTCGCGAGTCGCAGGGACACCGTCTGCGCATCGTACGCACGAGCGACGTCTACGATGCTTTCAGCGGCGGGCTTCTCCACTACGACGCCATCGATCGCTGCGTCAATCTGGCTTTCCGCAACTGGGGCATCTCCTTCGTCGCGCTGGTCGGGGATGGCAGCGAAGACGCAGCCGGCCTGATGTCCTCGAGTGGACCCAACTTGGTGCCGGCGCGCGTCGCGTACTTCACGGTGCGCGCGTCGAGTGGCGGCGGCGACGAGTACCGCAACGACATGCAGGAGCGTTACTACGCCAAGATGGACGGCCCCGGCGACGTGTGGCCCGATCTGCTGGTGGGGCGGCTTCCGGTGGGCGACACGCAAGAGCTGCGTCACGTCGTTGACAAGACGATCCTGTACGAGAATCCACGACCGGACGACGATGGCAGCTGGCGCAAGCGTGTGCTGCTGTTTTCCGACGACGAGTGGGTCCGGCGGCGCGTCGACGGGCGCACGGTGCATCGGCGCGGCTGTGCGGAGTGGGGCTTCTTCAACAGCATTTGCCAGGCGTGCGAGATCGCAGACAACGCCTTTCCCGGCGACTTCGACTGCGTTCCCTTCTACATGCACGAGTTCAGCAACGAGCTCGCGGACCAGATTCCGGAGCACACGCCGCTCGACACAGTCACGTGTGGGACGTTTCCGAACTGCAATCAGCCCGGCTACCTTGGCGAGCACTCCGGCTCGACGCAGACCGAGCTTGTCTTCTACACCAACGTCGGCAGGGCGCTCGTCGACTCGGTCGGCTCGGGCGTCCTTTTCTTCGCGCTGCAGTCCCACGCGAACCGCGCCGTCGTGACCGACGAGCAGGTGATTCTGCGTCGCGGTGGCTCCTCCCCGATCGTGCCCGACTTCAACAACCATGGAAAACCGTTCGTCTTCTTCGGCCTCGGGTGCCATCTCAACGAGTACGGTGTTCCCGGTGAGAACGTCAGCGGGGACGCCCTCGGCGAGCTGTACGTTACGCTCCCGGAGCGCGCAGCCGTGGCCAGCTACGCCAGCACCGGCTTCGAGTTCCTGCAAGCCAACGCTCGCTTCCATCCAAAAATGTGGCGTATGATCTTCGAGAAGCGTTACTTCCGCGATCTCGGCGGTGCCCTCGTCGATTCCGATACGATGACGGCGAACTGGCTGCTCTCCTCGCTCCTGCAGATCTCGGAGATCTCACACGTCGAGACCGACATCAACCCGGTGTTCGAGCGCAACATCATCGACCGTTACTGTCTTCTCGGCGACCCGCTCCTGCGGCTCGACGGCGGCGTGCCGCGCTACGAAGTCACCCATCTGGAAAACGCATTCATTCGCGACGGTCGCATCGGTCCGATCGACCCGCAGCAGCCGGTGCGGTTGGCAATCCGCTTCGCCGACGAGCAGGGAATCGACTCGCTGTGGGTGAAGAAGGTGTTCGACGACCGCGAGGAGCTCGTCCCGGACGTGACCGTCACCGCCAACGTCGACACGGCCATGCAGATCGACGCCAAGCGCAGCTACACGGTCGATTTCCAGCTGCTCTTCGACGAATGCAACTTCGAGCTCCACGTCGGGGCCCGCGACCTTGCGGGTCGGGTGTCGGAGTTCGTGGGGCGGGCGCGGTTCGAGCGCACGCTGCGCGCCAACGGCGAGCTGATCGTCGACGACGGGCAGGAGGTCGGCGGCAGGAGCGACTTCGAGTACAACGTCAACAACTGCACGCCGCTCGAGAACCCGTTGTTCGCCGTGCTGCTCGATGGTGAGCCGCTCGCGGTGACCGTCGACTCGCTCAGCGCCTTCGAGCGTCGGCTCCAGTTCGCGTGGGACGTGGGCCCGGGACGCCACAAGCTCGAGGTCCTGCTCGACGGCAACGTCGTCGATGCCTACGAGCTCGTCGTCTCCGGAACTCTACAGATCGGCTACGTGCTCGCTTTCCCGAATCCATTCGAGGAAGTGACCAGCGTCTACTTCGCGATCCGCTCGGCCGAATGCATCACGGGAGGGCACCTGCGAATCATGGATCTCAACGGCAGGAGCGTACGCATCTTCAACCTCGCCGAGCCGGGTGTCGTCATGTCGGACAACGCCCCCTCCGGTGACTGCATCGCGTCCGTCGATGGCGACACATCGAAACACTGGGTGGTGTGGGATGGCACCGACCAGACGGGAGAGCTCGTTGCCAACGGCGTCTACCTCTACGATCTGCGCGTGGAGGATCGGAACGGCCAGACCTTCACGAACCTCGACAAGCTGGTCGTCATGCGCTGATCTCAGCCTTCCTGACACCGTCTCGCTCGCTTCCGACCTCTGTACCGTGACGGTACGTCGCTTGCAGCGACCCGGGCGGCGAGGTCGTGCCGGTCGTGGACACCCGGCCGACCAACGCGTACCGTGATCGCAGGACAAATCGATGGAGAGCGCATGGGTGAACGCGTCGATTCGGGACGGGATGCCGGCGTGGACACCCGCCGGATTCTCGAAGAGCTCGAGCTGCTCGTGACCGAAAGGCGCAACGAGCGCACGCGAGACATCGATCTTGCCGACCTCGAGACGGCGTTGTGCCTCATCAACGACGAGGATCGCCGCGTTCCCGACGTCGTACGCGGCGCGATTCCTGACATCGCCAGAGCGGTCGAGCTCGTCGAGCGCTCCCTGCGCTCGGGCGGGCGGCTCGTCTACATCGGCGCCGGCACGAGCGGTCGCCTCGGCGTCCTCGATGCCGCGGAGTGCCCACCCACCTTCGGAAGCGACCCGGATCAAGTCGTGGGCGTCATCGCCGGGGGGCGCGACACGCTGGTGCGCTCACGCGAAGGGGTGGAAGACGAGCCGCACGCTGCCGAGACCGACCTGCGCGCCATGCACCTCGGCAAGCGCGACACTCTGGTCGCGATCACGGCGAGCCGGCGCACGCCGTACGCGATCGCCGGGCTGCGCTATGCGCGCAATGTGGGCGCTGCCAGCGTCTTCATCACCTGCAACACGCCGCAGCAGGAGATCGCAGACGTCGTCATCGCCGCAGTCGTCGGCCCCGAGGTCGTCGCGGGCTCGACGCGCATGAAGGCAGGGACGGCGCAGAAGCTGATTCTCAACATGATCTCGACCGTGACGATGATTCGCCTCGGCAAGGTGTACGAGAACCTGATGGTGGATCTGCGGCCGATGAGTCGCAAGCTCGAGGAGCGCAGCAAGGGCATCCTGATGAAGCTGCTGGAGATGTCGTACGAGGAGGCGTCGCAGCTGCTCGACGCGGGCGGCGGCTCGGTGAAACGAGCGTTGCTCATGGGGCTCTGCGGTTGCGACGCGGCCGCGGCCGAGAAGCGCCTGAGCGCAGCCGGGGGCGTGCTGCGGCGCGCGCTCGGGAAGGAGTCGGCGTGAAGCGACTGCTTGGCATGTGCGCGCTCCTGGTCCTCGCGGCTGTGCTCGCTGCCGACGAGCCGGTGACGATCGATCTCGAGGCCCTCAACCGCAGCATCGGCCTCGACTACGAGGAGACCGTTTCCTACGAAGAGCTTCTCGAGGAGGCCGTCGCGCATCCACTGATTCTCTTCGGTGAGGTGCACGATCAGGAGAGTCCGGCGCGACAGATCCAGAGGCTGGTGCACGAGCTGCGTCAGCGCGCCGATGCACCGGTGCGGATCGGGGTGGAGTTCGTCGACCGCGACGACGCAGACCTCCTGAGCGCCTACCTCGATGGCGCCCTCGAGGAGGAGGACTTCCTCGCACGCCTCTTTCCCACCAGCCTACTGCTGTCGCCGCAGGTCGGTCGTGCCCACCTGGAGATTCTGCGCTTCGCGCGCCGCTACGGCGTCGAGGTGCTGCCCCTGGAGAGTCGCCCCGCGGGATCGCGTCCGCGCGCGCTGCGACACTCGGAGATCCGCTGGAACCTCGCGGAGCATCTGGGGCGTCACCCGGAAGAGCGCCTGGTCGTCCTCTACGGTGTCGACCACATCCTCGGTGAGGACCCGATCAGCGAGGGTCTGGAGGTGCCGTTCCTCGTCATGACCTCCTATGCCGACAGCGTTCAGGAGCGCTTCCGCAGCCGTCACGGCCGCTATCCTCGTCCGGGGGAAGTGCTGCGCCTGCGACCGGGAGTCTTTCTCGACGCGGGTGAGGTGCCACGTTCGCGCCGCTTGATCAAGCTCGACCTCGACTCGCGCGAGCACTTGCTGGTGACGATCGAGCAAGTCTATTCTGGCAGCCGTCGCGGCGTGTCCGAGCTGATCGCAGCGCTCGACGACGACGACGTGCGCTGGCGCCGCGCCGCCATCCACGCACTCCGCTTCGCCTCTTCCGAGAACATGCGCTACGATCCCGAGGCCGACCCGACGTCACGCCGGGAGGCACAGGCTCGCTGGCAAGCTTGGTGGGACCGGACGGGGCGCGACCTCTACGCTGCCCCGTAGGCGTGCCGCCAGGAGCGGGAGGGACGGTGCAGGAGCGTCTCGCGGCCATCCTGGCCAAGCCGGAACGCCTCGTTGTCGGGCTCATGTCCGGGACCTCGATCGACGCCGTCGACGCCGCCCTGGTGCGGCTGCGCGGCGCCGGTTTGGCGACGCGGTGCGACCTGCTCCATTTCCGTTCACATGCCTACGAACCGGAGCTGCGCCAGCGCCTGCTCGAGGTCGCAAGCGGCGCAGCGATGCCCGCCCTGGAGCTCGCGGCTCTCGACTTTCGCGTAGCGGCCACCTTCGCCCAGGCGGCGCTGAGGGTGGTGGAGGAAGCGGGGCGGGCTCCGGAGCAGATCGATCTGATCGGCAGCCACGGTCAGACGCTCGCGCACCGCGCTCCCGAGTTCGAAGGCTGGGACCCGACGGCGGCAACGTGGCAGGCGGGCTCGGCGAGCGCCGTTGCAGCGCTGACCGGCATACCGGTCGTGGCGGACTTCCGCAGTGCCGACGTCGCGCTCGGTGGCACGGGTGCGCCGCTCGTGCCCTACGCGGACTACCTGCTGCGGCGCAGCGCGCACGAGAACCGCATTCTTCTCAACATCGGTGGCATCGCCAACATCACCTATCTCGCGGCGGGGTGTGGCGTCGATGAGGTGCTGGCGTGGGACGTGGGGCCGGGCAACATGGTGCTGGACGCGCTGGCACACTCTCTTCTCGCTCTCGACATGGATGTCGATGGTGCGCATGCTGCAGCCGGAACGGCGGACGTCGCCTGGGTCGAGACGCTGCTTGCCGACGAGTTTTTCCAGCGCGCGGCACCGAAGGCCGCCGGGCGTGAGCAGTTCGGCGCCGCGTTCGTGCAGCGCATGCTGCGCCAGGCGAAAACGCGCGCTCTCACGGCGGCGGACCTCCTGGCGACCGCGGTCGAGCTCACGGCGCGCGCGATCGCGCGGGAGTGCCATCGCGCTTCGCTCAGCGCCCGTCCAGTCGATGCGATCTACGTCTCGGGCGGGGGACGCGCCAACCGCACGCTCATGCGGCGGCTGCAAGAGCTCCTGTCGCCGGCGCGCGTCTGCGGTTTCGAAGCGCTCGGTCTCGATCCGGCCGCGAAGGAGGCGGTCGACTTCGCTCTCCTCGCACACGAGACGTTGCACGGCCACGCGAGCAATCTGACGCAGGTGACCGGCGCGCAACGACCGTGCATCCTCGGTAGCATCGCACTCAGCGGCATGCCGCCGCGACCCCTGGCGCCGGCGGAGGACGCATGAGACGAAACCGCAACCGCTGTCGGCTTGCGGCAGCGCGCCCGCGACCACGGATGCAGTGGCTCGCGCTCGTCGCCAGCCTCGGCGTCGCCTGCGCCTCGACGGCACCGAAGACGCGCCCCGGCGCGGCACGCCATGCCCCCGCGATCCGTGTCGCGCTCGCCGAAGGGGTGCTGCAGCTGGAGCTGCAGGTGGAGGGGCGCGCGAGCCTGCTCTGCTGCGGCGGCCGTACGTTCGAGTGGCCCGAGCCCGGCAGCCTGCGCGCCACGTTCACGGATGGCCAGATCGAGCTCGACCTGGGAGAGCAGGGAACGGTTCGTGCCGCGGGCACCGTCCTCCTGGAGCCGGTAGACGACTCCTCGCGCGTGCGCTTTGGGACGCACTCCTACCGCGGGCTGATGGAGATCCTCATGAAGGCGGAGGCGCTGACGCTCGTGAACGAGATCAACCTCGAGTCGTACCTGCGCGGCGTGGTGCCGTGGGAGATCGGCTGGCACGGCTCGCGTCGCAAGGCGGCGGTCGAAGCGCAAGCGATCGCGGCGCGGACCTACGCGTTCAAGCGCTTGGGGCAGTACGCCGAGCTCGGATTCGACGTCTACGCCGACGTCACCGATCAGGTCTACCTGGGGACGACACGCGAAGACCGCGTCGCCAACGACGCCATCGCTGCGACGCGTGGTGTGGTCCTCACACGCGAAGACTCGTTGGTGGAGGCGTACTACAGCTCCACGTGTGGCGGGCACACGGCTCGCATTGAAGCAGTGTGGCCGAAGCCACCGCAGCCCTATCTGCGTGGCCGACGCGATGCTCCCGACACAGGCGGGCGCTCCTTCTGTGCCTCGTCGCGCCACTTCCGCTGGAGTGAGTCGTGGAGCGGCGCCGGCATCGAGAGCACGTTGAGCCAGACCTTGCCGCAGGAGCTCGATCTGCCCGCGGACAGCTCGATCGGGGTGTTGCTCGACGTGCGCGTCGCGGCGCGCGACGAGAGTGGGCGCGTTCGCGTTCTCGAGGTCGAGACGAGCCAGCAGGTGTACGGGGTGCAAGGGGATCGCATCCGCTGGGTTCTGCGTCCGCGAGACCGCCCCATACTGCGCAGCACCATGTTCAAGCTCGAGCTGGAGCGACGCGATGGGATTCTCGTGCGCGTCGTCGTCCGCGGCGGAGGCAACGGTCACGGCGTCGGAATGTGCCAGATGGGAGCGCTCGAGATGGCGCGTCGCGGTTTCGCGCACGCGAGCATCCTGGCGCACTACTACCCGGGAGCGGCTCTCGAAACGCTCTACTGAGACGGGGAGCGCATGCGGCTCTTGTTGTTGCGTCATGGCAGTGCCGTGCGTCGCGGCGCCCAGGCCGACGCCGATCGACCCCTGACGGCGGCGGGCGAGGTGCAAGCGCGCGCCGCGGCAGCCGCGCTCGTGCGCTTGCGGCTGGTTCCGGAGCGCGTGCTCGCGAGCCCCGTGCGCCGCTGCCGGCGCACTGCAGAAATCGTCGTGGAGCAGCTGCAACCCTCGGACGTTCCTCTCACCTGCGTCGACGCGTTGGCGGGCGGCGCAACGCCCCAGAAGCTGTTGCAGCTGATCGCCGACGGGGCCGATGCGCAACGTGTGCTCGTCGTGGGGCACCAACCGGATCTGGAGGGGCTTGCCTCCTACCTTCTGGTCGGGAGCGGCGACGCGGTGCTGCATCTGGAGCCGGGCGGTTGCATCTGTCTCGAGAGCGCGAAGCCGGGGCCGCCGGCGATTCTGCGATGGTCGATGACGCCGGAGCAGCTGCGCAGGATCGCTTCTAGCGCTGCAGCAGGCCGGAGAGAACCGACATGAGCCAGGGAAGAGGATCGGCGAGCCGCCAGCGGATCGGGAAGGGGACCAACGGCAAGACGTCCGATTGACGTGCCATCTCGGAGATCGGGATTTGACGCGACAAGCGGCGCTGCGCTTGCCGCGGGCGCGTGCGGACGCCGGCGATGCTTGCGTACCACAGGGCGGGAAAGTCGACGCCATCGTCGTGTGCGAGTGCCCAGCCGGTCCCCGGCAGCGTCCCCGCCGCCTGCAGCTCCACGCGCCCAAAACGGTTCGGTGCCCAGATGAGTCGGGCGTAGCCGCGGAAGCCACGTGGCCGCAGCCAGTCGAGACTGGCCTCCAGAACCTCCGATCCTTCGACGCTCGTGACCACGACGTAGGGGGAGCTGGCGCTCACCCAGGTCAGGACGCAACAGCCGGTGCACGTCCCCGCCGCGTCGACTGTCAGCTGCACCTCGAAGGCAGGCTCACCACGCAGCACCGTGCGCCGCAACGCGCGTTCGGTGCGGAAATCCTCCGCTTCGTAGTCGTGCACGTCGAGCGGCTCGAGGAAGGGAAGCTCGTAGTGTGGCTCGAGCATGGAGCGGCACCGGCGCAGCAGCTCGCGCGCGGGCTTTGAGCACGGCAGGAGCAGCCCGCGCGGCTCCAGATGCGCCGCCAGCTCCAGCAGTCGCGCGCTCCAGCCCTGCGGTTGTGTGGCCAGAGGCGGCACGCGGTGGCGGCGGACGCCGCGTGCACGGAAAGCGGGTTCCATCCAGCGGCTTGCGACAACATGCAAGGGGGCTCCATGCTGCCGCAGGCTCTGCACCGCGAGAAGCGTCACGCGCCTCGGATCGACGAGCACCACGGGATGGGAAAAAACGACAGCTTCGGGCGCTTCGGACGGCCCGCTTCCATCGGCTCGCGAATCGATCCCGCGCTCGCGTGCGGGCGCAGCCGCACGCGGCTCTGCGAGCGCCGTCGTACGCCCCGCACCTGGATGCATCGGATCTGCCACAGCGTCTCCAGACGTCGCGACGACACACGCCGCTGCATTGCGAGGCTGCAGGGAGTGTGCCGGCGGAGCGACGGCGGCCACGGCGCGCGCTGCGCATCGAAGTGGAGCGGAGGCTGCGGTCTGGAGGGCACGTTGACAGCCGTTCGAGCGATCTGTTAGCGTCCGGACGCTCAAACGCCGCCGATTTGGGGACGTAGTTCAGTTTTGGTTAGAACGCCGGCCTGTCAAGCCGGAGGTCGCGGGTTCAAGTCCCGTCGTCCCCGCCATCGACCCTCCGCGAACGGGGGGTTCTTCTTCTCAAGCGTTCCGACGCAGGATGAGCAGGGTGCGATCGTCGGGTGCGCTGCCACCGTCGAGGAAGTTGTCGACGCGGTCGTAGATCTCATTCGTGATCGCCTTCACCGGCTGATCGCGGAGTGAGCCCACGATCGACTCCAGCGACTCGTGTTCACCAAAGAGATCGGGATCACCATCCTCCACGGGGACGTGCGCCTCGGTGATCCCGTCGCTCCAGGCGCAGAGCAGCGACCCTGGAGGGATCGCCACCGTTGCCGCCGCGAAGTCGAGCCCGGGAATGAGGCCGACCGGCGGCCCGGTGCTCTTCAGGTGCACGACCGACCCATCGGACACCAGCAGCACGGGGGCTTCGTGCCCCGCGTTGACGTAGTCGAGGCGATGCTCCGCGAGGTCGAGGACGGCGACGAACATCGTCACATAGCTCGTCGGATCGGTGAAGTGACACATCTGGTCGTGCAGGCGCCGGACGAGCTCGACCGGCTCGTCGCAGAGTTCGGCGAGGGCGCGTACGCCAGCCATCGCGTTCGTCATGAGCATGGCGGCGCCGACGCCGTGGCCGACGACGTCGCCGAGCACAAAGACCCAGCGCCCATCGGGTAGCGTGATGACGTCGTAGAGGTCGCCTCCGACCTCCGTACACGGCTCCAGCCGCACATCGAGCTCGTAGCCCTCCGGGGGATCGGGCTCGCTCAGCAGCATCGTGCGCTGGATGTGCTCGGCAGTCTCCATCTCCTGCTGCATGCGCTCCTTTTCGCGCTGCACCTCGAGGAGTCGGGCGTTGGTGATTTTGACGGCGAGGATGTTGGCGAGCAGCGCCAATCTGCGCAGGTGCTCCTTGTCGTACGCGGCGGTCAGCTCGCTCGTGTCGGCGTAGAGAACGCCGATCACCTGGGTGTTGTCGAAGAGCGGCGCCACGAGCGCCGAACGAATCTTGCCCAGGATGACGCTCTCCTGCAGTTGGAAGCGCGCGTCGCTCTGGGCGTCGCGCACCAGAAGGGAGGCGCGTTCCGAGATCACCGTCTGCACCATCGTCTGCGACAGCGCCAGCTCCAGATTGGAGTTCTCCCCCTTGAAGCGTGCTGCGCGCAGATCGGCGGAGCCGGTATCGTCCAGGAGCAACAGGCAGGCGCGTTGGAACGGAACGAGTTTCTCGACCGAGTCGAGACACGCCTCGAAGATCTCCTCCTGCGGTTGGTGGCGCACCAGGAACTCGCCCAGGTCGGTGAGCACCTGGAACATCTCCGAGGTTTCGCGGTTCTCGGCGGCGGCGGCCTCCTGGATCTCCTTCCAGTTGAGCTTGAACGTCGAGTCGAGCTGCGTGTGCTCGGTCAGTGCCGGTTGGATCGGCCTCTCTTCTGTCACCAGTCGGAGCGTGACGTTGCCGAACGACACGCGATCGTCCGGCTTCAAGGGGTGTGGCCCGTGGATTCGCACGCCGTTCACCGAGGTGCCGTTGCGGCTGCCGACATCCTCGACATGCAGTGTGTCTCCCTGGCGCCGCACCGCCGCATGGTGCCGCGAGACCGAACGGTCGGGGAGGGAAACGTCGAGCTCCGAGCTCCGACCGATGAGCGTCTTGCCTTCGGGAATGTCCCACGTCTGCAGGGACTCCCCAACGATTCCGGAGAGCTTGATGTCCATGTGGAGACGGTAGCGACGCGGCTCACACGGCGTCAAGGTGGCGCCGTCGGATGGGCGGCGCGATCCACGAGCCAGACGGCGTCGTCGCGATGGATCGCGTGCGGCGGCAGCGACCAGGGATCGTGCGCTCCGTGCTGGAGGCGCCGCAGGGCCGGCGCTTTGGCGGCGCCGGTGACCAGAAAGAGGATCTCGCGCGCGGCTCGGATCGCCACCGGAGTCAGCGTGAGTCGTGGGGCGATCGCGGGCGCCGAAGTGGCAACGACCAAGCGCTCCGTTTCCATGAGCGCCGCGCTGCCCGGAAAAAGGGAGGCGGTGTGGCCATCCTCCCCAAGCCCGAGGAGGATGAGGTCGAGCCGGGGTGGCGTTCCGAGCTCGCGGCGCAGCGTTTGCTCGTAGTCCCGCGCCGCTGCATCGAGATCCTCCAGGTCCGCCGGCATCGGGTAGACCTGTGTCGGTGGAATCGAGACGGAGTCGAGCCACGCGGCGCGTGCCATGCGCTGGTTGCTGCGCCAGTCGTCGGGCGGCAGCGCACGTTCGTCGCCCCAGAAGACGTGGACGCGTTGCCAGTCGACGTCGGCCCGCGCCAGGCGCTCGTAGGTGTGACGCGGTGTGCTGCCACCCGCCAGGGCCAGCGCGAAGCGTCCGCGCTGTCGCTGCGCGGCTCGAGCGGCGCGGACGATGCGGCGGCAGGCTTCCTCGGCGACGCTGCCGGCGTCGGCCAGGGTCACGGGCTGCATTGCATCTCCCGCGCGTCGCGTGGGCTCAACGGAGAATCACCACATCGCCCACCTGCAGCGCCGCGTAGACGCACGCGAGATCGTCGTCGCGCAGACGCACGCAGCCGTGCGTGTTCTTCTCACCCACGCCGATTCGCCATGGAGAGCCGTGGACCAGGTAGCCGCCGCCGATGTCGATCGCGTAGCGACCCAGGAGCCCCTGGACCCAGCGTGCCGGGTCGTCGCGCTGGGGAATCGGTAGCCCCTCTTCGACAAACGACCAGTCGGGCCGGTACCAGGTCGGGCGCTCCGCTTTGTGGTGCACGCGGCGCCGGCCGCGCGGCGTGCGGAAGCTCCAGCGGCGCCCATCCGGGGCCTGCAGCGTCGTGTTGCTTCCGGTAGAGCACGGCCCGCTGCGTAGGAGCCGCTGGTCGGCGTCGTAGAGCTCGAAGCGGCAGGCGTCGACGTCGATCACGAGTGCGGGGCCCACGATGTCTGCGGGTGCCGTGCGCGACGCTTCGAGTCGCGGCTCCAATGCGGCAACGGGCACCGCCGAGGGTTCCACGCGTGACGGTGCGAAGAGCGCAAGCGCCACCGGCACGAGCGCCGCCAGGGCGCACGCTCCGAAGGGGAGCACGTTGCGGAGTGCAGGGAGCAGCACGCGTCTCCAGTCACCGCGCTAGCCGGCCGAATCGGCTTCCTGCATCGCGCGGTACTCCTCGATGGCTCGACGCAACTCGTCGAGAAGCTGCGTCGCTTGATCGATCGCGTCCAGAACGGCGTCGCGCGCCGAGACGAAGAAGCGATCGCGCAAAGCGCTCTGTGCCTCCCCGATCCGTTGTCGCACCTGGCGCAGGCCGCCGCGCACGTCGCGGATGGCGATGCCGCCCTCCTTGCCGCGCGGAGCGTTCGCGAGCTCCTCGTCCACCTCGTTCGCGAGCGCAATCGCTTGCTCGATCAACGCTGCAACGTCCTGTTCGATGTTCTCCTTGTTGCGCCTGGCTTGCTCCTCCATCTCAACGACAGCCTGATCGAGCCGGCGCATGCGCTGGCGCACTTCGTCATAATCGCGGAAGAAGGGCAGTCGTCCCGACTGCTCCTGGACGAGCTGCTCGATCGTGGCCAGAGAATCGCGCAGCGCCGCCGCCTCCGTGGGCGCATAGACGTCCGCCTCGCTTCGACGGATCGCCTCTTCGACCTCGCGCTTCATGATCTCGATGTCGTCGAGAGGTGCGGGGTCGCGCTCCCAGAGGAGAAGGACTCCCAGGACGGCGACGACGAGGATGGCTGCGACTGCCAGCATCCGGCCCCTCACGCCTACCCCCTGCTCAAGCGCCAGCCTTGGGCCTGGCGCACCCTGCGGCCGCCGGATCGCGCTCCGACACACACTTCAAGGCGGGCAGAGTCTTGACCCCGCCCGCCTTTGTCTCCTGGTCGCGCCCCGGAGCGTTGGTCTGAGCGCCCGCAGGAGAAAACAGGAATTACCAACATCTCGAGCGCCGCAAGCCGCGGCGGCGCCTCGGACTAGGACGCGCAACGCCGCGGCACTCCCCGGGAGCGGAGCTCCCGCACGTGCTGCCCGATTCGACACGAGTTGAGGGGAGGATTGAAACGAGTCTGCGCGTGCGCGACAACACGAGGAACACCTGTGCGACCGCCGTCGAAGACCGTTGCTCGATGCCAACGGCACTCGAATGACTGCAAGAATGTTGTCAGGAGTCTAGGAGTGGGCCGCGGGAAGTCAACCGTTTTCATTGTGGTTAGTTGAATGTGTCTCGCTCGCTGCTTGCGTGACCCGGTGGCATGCAGACGCCGTCAGCGCAGTTCCGGCCCCCCTTCTGTCCCCGGCCCGCGTGCCGATATCACGACGACGCAACGGGTTGGCGATTCAAGAAGATCGGCTTCTACAGCTCCGAGGCGCAGCCGCACCCGGTCCAACGGTACCTCGAGCACGCGGTGACCGCGTCCAAGGCTCCCCGCACGGCAGGCAATCTGCTTTTCCCGCTCAACCTGCTCGATCCTCTGATCCGTCACTCGAGCAGCAATCACAAGCGCGAGACGATCGCGTTCTCGCAGCGCAGGCAGAACGCAGCGGAGAAGCTGTGGGTGCTGGTGGTGTGGCGCAACTTCGTGAAGAGCTGGAGCGAGCGTCGAGGCGATCCACCGCCCGGCGTGCGGCTGGGGCTGATCGAGCGCGCCTTGTCACTCCAGGAGATCCTGCGACAGCGGCTCTTCCCGTCTCGCATCCGGCTGCCGCAACGGCTGCGGCGCTACGACCCGCGCCAGACCGTGACCCGGGCGATCCCTGCGCCTCGGCTGCATCGGCTCACCGACGCCAGCCAGATCGGTTCCGAGCTTTGCCGAGGTGCCCCGCATCCGCCGGCACCGGACACATTCTGCGAACCACAACCCACAGCTCAGCGCGCGTTGATGTCGACAAACCCCACCCGCTCACGGGCAAGCCCAGCCAGGTCCAGTGGGCTGCGACTGGCATCGCCGACCGGGCTTGCGAGCACGCGGATCCCCGCGATCGTGTGCTCGCTGACCTGGTGCTGATGCCCATGGATGATTGCGCGCAGGCCCGGAGCACGGCACAGGCGTTCGCCGAGACGCGCACTGCCAAGGTAGGCGTCGAAGAAGGCGGACGGCCCGAAGGTGCCACGCACGACGGCCTGCGAGAACGGCACGACGTGCACGACGGCAACGAGCGCCGCCGCATCGCGGACGCGAGCGAGCTGCGCGTCGAGGTGCTCGAGCATGCGTTCATGGATCTCCTCGTCACTCGCCCACGCGCCTCCGTGGCTTGCCGGATGCTCCCCCGCACGCGTGTGCCCGCGCTGCCGTGGCCAGAAGATGTGGCCGCGATCGTAGGCGCGGATCCCGCGCCACTGGCCGGCGCGGTACGCCTCCATCGACACGAAGCAGTCGAGCTTCGGATCGCGCAGCGTGAAGTCGAACCAGCCGGAAACGCCCACCAGGGCCAGCCCTCCCACATGCACGGGTCGCATTCCCAGCGCTTCGAAGCCCGCGCCGCGGGCGATGTCCGGGAGCAGACGTTCATACTTGTCGCGGCTCGTGGCGGTGTCGGCACGCCCGGGATCCGCTTCGACGAAGAGGTCGTGGTTCCCCGGCAGGTAGAAGCGGCGGCAAGGCACGGCGGCGAGGCGCTCGAGGGCGCGCGAAACCCCCCGCAAGGTTTCGGCGACGTCTCCAGCCACGATGAAGAGGTCGGGTGACAGCGCACTCACGCGCGCCGCGATTGCGTCCAGGAGGTCGAAGTTGCGCTGCCCCAGGTCGCTGTGGAGGTCGGAGGTGTACGCGATGCGCATTCAGTCTCCGGACGATTCCGGATTCTCGAGTCGCTGCCGCACTGCGTCCCGCGTTTCCTGCACCTGCGCCTCGGTCTCGCGCAGCAGGCGCTGGGCCGCGTCGCGGGTGCTGCGCACGAAGTCGGCGTCCTCCGGATCGTCGAGCCCCGCAAGGTTGATGAGGACGTTGTAGTAGGCGCCCTCGGCCGCGGTGGCGGCGCAGAGCGCCGCCACCCCGGCGTCCGACAGCGACGCCGGGTTGCCGATCTCCGCCACCTGGCGCGCCAGCTGCGCGCCGCGGCAGGCGCGCTCGACGACGCCGAGCGGTACACGCGTCGCATGCCGCGTGGCGGCGCGCATGGCTGCAGCGCGCGCGGCGATTTCCTCGTCGCCCTGGCGCGGCATGCGCATCGCCGCCAGCACGGCGTCGAAGGCTGCGGTATCGGCATCGACCGCCGCGGTGAGCTGCGTTTGCAGTGACTGCGCCTCCTCGGCAATCGTTTGCAGCTCGTCGAGCGGCAGCTCGGTCTTGCGCGGGTTGTGCGTAAGGTTTGCCACCATCGCGGTCAACGCGGCCCCGAGTGCGCCGCACAACGCCGCTACGCTGCCGCCGCCCGGCGTGGCGCTGTCGGTCGAGAGCTCGTCCACGAAGCGGCACAGTCGGAGATCGCGCAAACGCCACGCCGCGGCGTCACGGACACGATCCTCGATGATCTTCTCTTCCGCATCGAACGGGGCGAGCTCGTCCAGCCCCAGCGAGCGGACCGCGATGTGGATCAGCTCGGACTCGGGCACACCCGAGGAGCGTCGCTGCTTGCGCAGGTAGTGGCGTCCGGCCGCGAGCATGGCTTCACGCGGGATGAGCCCCACGAGCTCGCTCCCGGTCACGCGTAGCCCGCGTTTCGTTGCCTCCTCGCAGGCGGCATCGAACACCTCGTGCACCGGCGTGATGCGGATGTTCGTGAAGTTGATCGAGATCTGCGCGCGCGCGTACTCCTCGATGTACCAGCCCACGGCCTTCACATGCTTGAAGCGCCCCGGCTTCTTGATCGGAACGCCGTTGTCGTCGCGGACGAACTTGCCGTCGGGGCCGCGTTTGTTGCGCCCCGCCTCACGCAGGTCGAGCGCGATGTCGGTGGCGAGCTTCTTGTCGCGCGTGTTCAGGTTGATGTTGTAGGCGACGAGGAATTCGCGCGCCCCGATGACCGTGGCCCCGGCGCGTGCGTTGAAGCGCGTGGGGCCGAAGTCCGGCTTCCACTCCGGGTCGCGCAGCTTGGCTTCGAGTCCTTCGTACTCGCCGGCGCGAATCGTGGCGAGGTTGCGCCGTTGCGGATCTTTCGCAGCTTCCTCGTAGAGGTAGACCGGGATTTCGAGCTCGTCGCCGACGCGTTGGCCGAGCGCACGGGCGAGCGTGACGCACTCCTCCATGCTCGTTCCCTGGAGCGGCACGAAGGGACACACGTCGGTGGCGCCGAGCCGGGCGTGTTCACCGCGGTGGGAACGCATGTCGATGCGCTCGGCCGCCACTCGAATGGCCTGGAAAGCCGCTTCTTGTGCCGCATCGGGCGGCCCCACGAAGGTGAAAACGGTGCGATTCGTGGCTTCGCCCGGATCGACGTCGAGAAGGCGCACCCCCTCGACAGCCGCGATGGCCGCGGAGATCGCATCCAGAATGGCGCCATCGCTGCCCTCGCTGAAGTTGGGGACGCACTCCACGAGCTTCATCCAGAGCTCCTCCGATTCCGCGGGATACGGTCGGGCGACGTGAGCGCCCCATCGTAGTCGAGCGTCCCGGTCGACTCAAGGCGCCTTCGGGAGCAGGCGCGATGCGAAACGGCTCACCGCATTCTGAAGGTCGTTCAGGCGCTCGACCAGAAGGTGGGAGGTATGCGGCAGGACAACGACCTCGGCACCGCGCCGCGCGCCCCACGCTTCGAGTACGGCAACCGGGCAGAGGGGGTCCTCGGAGCCTGCGACCAGGAGGAGCGGCGGCTCACCCTGCCAGGGTGGGGGGAAGTCGTACAGTTCGAGCGGCGGCGCCAGTGCGAGCAGCGCCTGCGCCACCCCCCCTGCGGCCGCGAGTCTCAGTGCCACCCAGGCGCCGAAGGAGAAGCCGCCGAGGAGAAGCGGCCGGTCGGCGTAGTGCGCCGCGAGCCACTGGTAGGCGCTGCGAGCATCCTCCAGTTCGCCCACACCGGCAGCGAATGCACCGGCGCTGCGTCCGACGCCGCGGAAGTTGAAACGCAGAACAGCCAGCCCCGATTCGACGAGCGCCTGTCCGGCGCGGTAGAGTGCCTTGGTGTGCATGTTGCCGCCGTGTTGCGGGTGCGGGTGACAGAGGAGTGCGACCGCGCGTGGTGGCTCTGGCGGCAGCGCCAGCAGCGCCTCGAGCCTTCCCGCCTCTCCCGGGAGCTCGATTCGCTGCAGCTGCCGGCTCACCACGCCACCCCGATCGGGCGCACCGCGGGCGCAGCTCTGTGTACGCCACTGGGGCGTGTGGTATCGTGCGCCGGAAGCTCCATGCGCGTAGTTCCAGATCAGACGGCAACCGAATTCTGCGGCGACACGACGGCCGCACGGGCTTACTGCCGTGCGATGCTGCCGCGCGTGTCGCGCACCTTCGCTCTCAACATTCGCGTGCTCGAAGGCGAGTTGCGCGACACGGTTCTGCAAGCCTACCTCTTCTGCCGCATCGCGGACACGGCCGAGGATTCCCCCTGGGTTGCGGCCGAGGAGAAGCCGGCGCGGCTCGCCGCGTACGCGCGTCTCTTCCCGCTGGAGCCGGCGTGGGAAAGGGGTGTGCGCGACTGGACACGCCACTTCGCAGGGCTCTGCGAACGCGGCGACGACCACGCGTTGTGCCGGCACGGGGAGGCGGTCTTCCGTGCCTTCGCGGAGACCCCGGCACCCCTGCGCGCTCCGGTGGAGCAGTGCGTGCAGGAGATGGCACTCGGGATGCGCGACTTCGCCTCGCGCCGGGCCGCCTCACCGCGCGGCCTGCTGCAGCTCGAGGATGTCGACGACCTGGAGCGCTACTGCCACGTTGTCGCCGGAACGGTGGGGCAGATGCTCGTACGACTGTTCGCTGCGACGTCTGCGCACATCGACGCGGCGCGGGAGAAACAGATGAGCGCGCTGGCGGAGCGCTTCGGTCAGGCGCTGCAGCTGACGAACATCATCAAGGACGTCGCCGACGACGCGCGACGCGGCGCCTGCTACGTGCCGCGTGAGCTCGCGGCGAGGCATCGACTCACCCCCGAGTCGCTCCTCGATCCGCGCCATCGCGCGCAGGCCCGCGCGGTCTTGCGCGATCTGGTTTCGCGTGCTGCGCAGGCGCTCGACGCGGCGGTGCAGTTCACCTTGATGATCCCGCGCCGCGAGGTGCGCATGCGCTTGTTCTGCCTGTGGCCGATCTTTCTCGGGCTGCGCACGCTCGTGCGCGTCTTGCAGGACGAGCACGTCTTCGTTCCGGGTGCACGCCCGCGCATCACGCGGCAGGAGGTGCGCCGCTGCCTGGGCGAGTCGAGCTTGGCCGTGCTGTCGAACTCCGCCATTCGCAGGCTTTACGGGCGCCATCGGGTTGCTCTCGACGCGGGTCTCCTTGCTTTCTGAGGCGGACATGCGCAAGTACTACATCCTCGACACGAACGTTCTCCTGCATGATCCCAGCTCGATCTTGAGCTTCCAGGAGAACCACGTCATCGTGCCGATCTACGTCATCGAGGAGGTGGATCACTTCAAGCGCGAGCAGAGCGAGCTCGGCCGCAACGCACGCCGCGTCTCCAGACTGCTCGATTCGTTCCGGCTCCGCGGCAATCTCTCCGAGGGCGTTCCCACCGACTCGGGTGGCACGCTTCGGGTTGCGATCGATGCCGATGTGACGCTGGCGCAGGTGAATGGCGGCAGCAACTTCGTCGACAACGCGCTCCTGTCGCTCGCGGTCGAGCTGTCGAAGAAACACCCCGACAGGCCGGTGATCCTGGTCACCAAGGATACGAATCTGCGGATCAAAGCGGACGCGCTGTCGATTCAGGCAGAAGATTACGAGACCGGGCGCGTGGATCTGGCGGAGATCGCTTCCGAACACGTCGATATCGAGCTCGGCACGCAGGCGCTCGACCAGCTCGCCGACGGTGCGGCGGTCGCCGCTCCGCCGCTGCAGCTGCACCCGAACCAGTACGTTCGGCTGCACGCAGAGGGGGAATCGAAGCGCAGCGTGCTCGGCCGCGTGGCGGCGGATGGGGCGTCGATTGTGCCGCTCCGTTCCGAGATTCACGAGATCTCCGCACTGCGACCTCGAAACATGGAGCAGCACTTCGCGCTCGATGCGCTGCTCGACGACAACGTGACGCTGGTGACCTTGATGGGACGCGCCGGCACCGGCAAGACGCTGCTCGCACTGGCTGCGGGACTGCACCTGATTCGTCGGCGCGATGCCTATGCGCGCATGCTCGTCGCGCGCCCGATCCTCCCGATGGGGCGAGACGTCGGCTACCTGCCGGGTGGGCTGGATCAGAAGCTGCAACCCTGGATGCAGCCGATCTTCGACAACCTCGCGTTGCTCCTGGAGCAGACCGGAGCAACCCATCTCGAAACGTTGCGCGCGATCCAAGGTCTGATGGACCAGGGAATCGTGGCGGTGGAGCCGCTCACCTACATTCGCGGGCGCACCATGTCGCGCCAGTATCTGGTCGTGGATGAAGCGCAGAACCTGACACCACTCGAGGTGAAGACGATCGTGACGCGTGCGGGGGAGGGGACAAAGCTCGTGTTCACCGGCGATCCGGACCAGATCGACAACCCGTACATCGATTCATCTTCGAGCGGTTTCAATGCGCTCGTGCAGGGCTTTCGTCGCGAGCCGATGGCGACGCACGTGCACCTCGCCAAGGGAGAACGTTCGGCGCTGGCGGAGCGTGCCTCGACGTTGCTGTGAAGAGCGCCGGATCCCACGTTTTCTCCACAAGTCGCGCAACGGTTATCCACAGATGCAGTCGGCGAATCGTTTGTGATCAGACCAGATCCAACCGCTGTGGAAGCTTCCAGGGAAAAAGAGCCGCCGCGGCGCGAATTCGCTTGTGGCTGCGGGCGACGAGGAATAGACAAGAAGAGCAGATCGTGCGAAGCGATTGCGGCACCGACACCCGATCCTGCGGGACTTTTGGAGGGGTGGGTGACGGCCCGAGCCGGACGTCCAGGAGCAGCAATGCCACCCGCGTCCGGGGTGAAACCATGAGCCAGGGCCGCGACACCTCGAACCTGCAGGAGCCGGAACAAGGTGCAGGAACCTCGAGAGGGGCGGTGGTCTCTACGGAGACGAACCGGCCCGGGCGTGATCGAGACTCCGAGGGGCGCGTGCGGGATGTGAAGCCCGCGCCAAGCCCGAGGGAGGAGACTCGCGGGAAGCCGCAGGTCGTCACACCCGGGAGGAAACCCCTGGGGAGGTGAAACCCAAGGGAGCAGCGAGCCGCTCGCCGGGACCTCTCGGCGAACGCGCAACGGACTTCCGGAGGGAGCAAAGCCCTGGAGCCGGGCGAGGCGTGCGGCGGAAGCCGCGGGCCGCTCGAGCCGACGGCCAGAGGGCAAGGGCGCGCCGAAAGGCGGACCCCCTCTCCGCGAAGGGGAAGGCTCCGAAGGGTGAACCCCACGAGCGTGCGCGGCATGAAACAGGGCCGTGGAGGCTGCGGGAGAAGAAAAGCGCCAGGAGGGCTGACGAACCCTGGAGGCGCAACGGACCGGGCGAGGCAAACCCGGGTGAAGTGGGCTCCTGCAACCGCAAGCGCTGAAGGGGAAGGAAACCCCATGGGAGGGGCTGCGTTTCGAGAGAGGCGCAGCGACCCGCTCTGGTCAAACTCTGGAGGAGGGCACAAGGCCAGGAGAGCGCGAAGCCGAAGAAATCAACCTCATCGGCGGCAGCGCGCGACCGGAAGACCGTGGAGGACTCCCCGAGAGGGGAGACCCGCGGGATCGCGAAACCCATGACGCGATACGGCGCGTGTCGAGTGCTCTGAAGGTCGGTGCAACTCCATGAGAGGAGCCTCGGCGTCCGCGAGGGGGTCGGGGAGCTGGAGCGGCGTCAGGAACTCCGGAGGGGCGACACGCGAGCTTCGCGCGATCTGTTTCTTTCCTCCACTCCACGCCCAACACCTGCTCCGCGCAGGCCGATCCCACGCCGGCCGATCTCCATGCCCACGATGGGCACCGAGCTTGCCACTTTTTCTTGTCCGGGCTCCATGTTCCTGACCTGCATGGTTTTCATAAGTTACCTCAAAAATTCGACTTATGAAATACATGGGTGCTGCGGGTCGGCTTGATTTCGGACGCGGGTCGTTCTAACTTCTGTCATGGAGGTCCCCGGGTGACCGAGTCTCATCCAGCTCCCGGCACACGAGAGCAACAGGACCGGCCGCTGCCAGGAGGCGGGACCGGAGCAACTCCAGGAGGAACGCGGATGCGTGAAATCGCGGCGCACCCCGACAAGAAGGTGTTGCCGAGTTCTCTGCGCTCGCAGGTGCCCGCAGAGGCGCTGCGGACACTGTACGAGCGCATGCTCTACACCTACTACATCGAGGAGCGCACGAAGCTTTTCGTGAAGTCGAACAAGTGCTCCTTCCATGCCTCGAGTCGGGGCCACGAGAAGCTGCAGATCGCGATCGCCATGCTCCTCCAGCCAGGCCGCGACTGGTTCTTCCCCTACTACCGCGAGAAGGCGCTGATGGTGGGATTGGGGATGCCTCTGCGCGACATCTTCCTCGGCATGCTGTCACGCGACGGCGATCCGAACTCGAACGGACGCAACATGTCGGAGCACTTCTCCTCGCGCGACCTGCGCGTGGTCGCCCCCACCGCATGCACGGGCACGCAGTACCTGCCCGCCGTTGGCATGGCGAAGGCGGTCGTTGCCGATGGACGCAACGACATCGTTTACGTGTCGAGCGGTGAAGGGGCCACGAGCGAGGGGGAGTACTTCGAGGCGCTGAACTGGGCCAGTCGCGAGAGCGTCCCTGTGCTCTTCGTGGTGCAGAACAACGGCTACGCCATCAGCGTGCCGCAGTCGACGCAGACGGGTGCACGGATCAGCGAGGTGGCGCGCGGCTTCCACATGCGCACGGTCGAGGTGGATGGCACGCGTTTCACCGAGATGTACACGACCTTGAAGCCGCTCATCGAGCAGATGCGCAAGACGCGCACTCCGCTCCTGGTCGAGGGACACGTGGTGCGTCTGGAGTCGCACTCGTCGTCGGACGATCAGTTGAAGTACCGCAGCGAGGACGAGCTCGAACGCACGCGTGAGCGCGACCCGCTCCGGCACACGGAGCTGCAGCTCGTACAGATGGGGCTGCTGACCGAGCAGGAGAAGGATGAGCTGCAAGAGCGCATTCGCGCGGAGGTCGACGCCGCCGCGGAGGAGGCGGATGCACGCCCCTTCCCCGATGCCGCCCACGTCCTCGACGACATCTACAGCAGCGAGACGCCGGCGATCGAAGAACGCGAGGCACGCACCATGGGTGACAAGCCGGTGACCATGGTGGAGGCGATCAACCACGGCTTGCGCGAAGAGATGGAGCGCAACGCCAAGATCGTCATGTGGGGCGAGGACATCGCCGATCCGAAGGGGGGCGTGTTTGGAGCCACACGTGGATTGACCGAACAGTTCCCCGGGCGTGTGGGCAACGCGCCGCTGGCGGAGGCGAGCATCGTGGGGGTGGCGCACGGGATGGCGATCGGTGGCTACAAGCCGGTGGTCGAGATCCAGTTCGGCGATTACTCCTTTCCAGGTTACATGCAGATGCGCAACGAGATCTCGACGCTGCGTTGGCGCAGCGCCGGCGCCTGGTCGACGCCGATGGTGGTGCGCGTCGCGGTGGGAGGATACATCCGCGGCGGGCCGTTCCACTCGCAATCGATCGAAGCGCTGTACGCACACACGCCCGGGTGGTACATCGCCTACCCGAGCAACGCTGCCGATGCCAAAGGGCTCATCAAGAGCGCGTGTCGTCTCGACGATCCGGTGCTCTTCCTTGAGCACAAGGGGCTCTATCGTCAGGTGTACACGAAAGCACTCGAGCCCGACTCCGACTACCTCGTGCCGTTCGGCAGGGCGCGCATCGAGCGGCCTGGGAACGACGTCACCGTCGTCACCTGGGGCAGCGGTGTCTATCGCGCGCTGCAGGCCGCCACGCGCCTGGAGGACGAGCAGGGTGCGTCCGTCGAGATCGTCGACCTGCGCACCCTGCTACCGCTCGACATCGAGTCGGTGCTCGGGAGCGTGCGTCGCACGTCGAAGGTCCTCGTTCTGCACGAGGCGCAGGTCTTCGGCGGCATGGGCGGCGAGATTGCGGCGCGCATCGCGGACGAAGCGTTCGAGTATCTCGATGCGCCAGTGAAACGTTTGGGGGCGCTCGACAGCTTCGTGCCGTTCGCGGGAAACCTCGAGAGCGCCGTGCTTCCCAGCGCCGACCAGGTCACGGCTGCGTTGCAGAATCTCCTGCGCTACTGACCCGACCAAGCGCGCGCCAGGCGCATCCTGCGTTCGCGCACGTGAGCGCGGCCTTCCTAGCCTGTGGACGTGGGGCGGATCAGCGTGAGTGCCCGACGCAGGCGCTGACGCAGGGAGCCGAGCTTGCGGTTGCACCAGTGCGAGCGTGGCAGGAAGCGAAGCACCGGTTGCCGGCGCACCCCCATGCTCGCGAGCTCGGCCGCTGGACTGGCGTGGTGACGGTCGCGACGCCAGGCGTCGAGGAAGAGGCGGTAGGCGACGTCGTTGTTGCCGCGCAGACGGTAGACGCGACCGAGATTGGTTCTGAGCTCCACGTCGCCGGGTGCCATGTGGAGCGCCAGCTTGCAGACACGGATCCCCTGCTCGTAGTCGCCGAGAACCTTTGCCAGGCACACACCGTAGAGGGAGAGCGCCTCCGGATTCTCCGGGTCGTGCAGCAACGCCTGCCGCAGCAACGCCAACGCTTCGGACTCCTTCTCTACGTGCATGCGTGCACGCGCCTCCTGAAAGAGACTGCGGGCACGTGAGTCGTAGACGCGGGCGTTCGCTTCCCACATGACCTCTCCGTTCGACTGCCAGGGCACCACGCGGCACGCTGGGGCATCCTGAGCGGGATCACCCGCTTCGGCGCAACCTGCATACCAGCTCCTAGCGTCGCGTGGCGCGTGCGGCGTCGAAGCTCGGGAGCGCTCCCGGCGGTTCTTCGATGTCCCGACCTCGATGGCGCTCGCGGAGCCGTCATCGACGCCCGTGGGTTGCAGATTGCATCTCCGCGGTGTGGGCCCTCGCGCGCAACGCGCGCGAGGGCTCGAAGCGGCGGGTAGCGGCCGCGAACGGCCGCATGACATGAGGGGTTCGCGTCGAGGCGCGTTGCGATCGAGAACGAAGCCCGCAGCGCGGCACTCGCGCACCGCGCGCCCCACCTCCTGATCGGGTCGCGGATCGGCACCGGCTTGGTGAGGCCGCGCTCGGTGCGCCTCGACGCCGTGGGACGTGGCGTCATCCGGTCGCCACCTGCGAGTGGGAGGCAGCATCGGTGCCTGCTTGCGGCGGCGGTTCGTTCGCGTCCAGCGGCATGCAGGTCGACGTTGGTGAGCGCGGTGGCGCCGCCGCGCGACGCGGCGTTGACGCAATCCGTCCATGTCGGCGACGCTACGCACCTGAAGGCTCTCGCGGCGCCAGCGCGATTCGTGAGGTGGGAGCGGGGGAGAGGCCGCCGAGCGTGGGGGAGACGATGTCGGATTCGCGTCCACAGGCAACGGGGGACGAGGTTCGCATCCGTCCGGCGACGCCGGACGATCTGCCGCGTGTGCGCACCCAGCTGCAGCACGCAGCGCTGCCGCTCGACGGGCTCGAAGAGCACTTCGGCGCCGGCTTCGTGGTCGCGGTCGCGGGTGGCGAGCTGATCGGCGTCGCCGGGGTCGAGGTCCACGGTCGGCACGGCTTGCTGCGATCGGTTGCCGTGACGGCCGAGCGCCGCGGCTCGGGGCTCGGTCGACGTCTCGTTCGCGATCGCATCGCCTGGGCGCGCGGGCGCGGCTTGACCTCCCTGTCGCTGCTGACGACGACGGCAGCAGCCTGGTTCGACAGGCTCGGTTTCGCGACGACCACTCGCGCGGCCTTGCCGCCGGCGCTGCGTGCGTCTCGCGAGTTCTCCGAGGCGTGTCCGGAGACTGCCGCCGCGATGACGATGCAGCTCGAGCGTTGACCCCTCGTCACTTCTCAATGCAGCTCGTAGGCGCTGCCGCCAATGAACTCGCGCAGCACCGACGTCGGCGGCACGTCCTCCGCTCCCGTCGCGGCGAGCCCCTGCATGAGGGCATGAATGCGGCGCGCGCGCGCCACCGCGTCGGCGCGGCGCGGATCGTCGAGCCACTTCTCGATGAGGCGAGGGAAGTGGGGGCCGAGGTGCTTCTTGAAGATCGGAAGCTCGTAGGGGAGTGCCCCATTGATGACGGCATCGGCACGGCCCAGATGGGGAATGATGTGTTTGAGCTCGCCACGACGCACGTAGTGCCAGTGCGCAATCGTCTGTGACGGATCGTAGCCGCGATGCGCGGCATCGCGCAGCATGCGTCGCAGCAAGCGCAGGTCGGTCCAACGCACCCAGCGCCCCTCCTCGTCGCGCAGCTGCAGTACCGTCTCGATGTAGAGGTGGAACTTCTTGTCGTTGTCGACACTCTGGGTCAGCGGCTCGTAGAGACCGTGCAGCGTGTCGAGCAGCAGGACCTCGTTGCTCGCCAATCGCAGCGGCTTGTGCGAGTCGCTGCGCCGCCCGAGCTTGAAGTCGTAGATCGGCATCTGCACCTCACGATTTGCGAGCAGGTCGTCCAGATGCTGGTTGACGAGCCGCAGGTCGAGGGCCTCTGGTGTTTCGAAGTCGTAGTCGCCGCTGTCGTCCTGTGGGTGCAGGCGCAGATCGAAGAAGTAGTTGTCGAGGCTCAGCGGCACCACGCGCAGATCCGCGGCGCGGAGGCGCTCGCACAGCTTCGCCGTGGCCGTGGTCTTGCCCGAGGAGGAAGGCCCGGCGATGATCACGACGCGAACGCGCTCACGCGACTCGAGGATGGCACGTGCCGTCGCATCGACGCGCTCCTCGTACGCGGCTTCAGCCGCGTGGATGAGCTCCCCGAAAGTCCCGGCGTGCACGTGTCGGTTCAGGCCCGCGAGCGTGGAACAATCGTGATCGAAGTTCCAGACCAACGTCTCCCACATCGTTCTCCACGGCATGGCGTCGCCGGAAGAACGTGGGCTCTCTCGCGCGCGCCGCAGACGCGCGCGTTCCTGTCGATAGACGATGTACGCCTTCGCCATGCGTGTGTGGCCGGCCTCGATCAGGACCTCCTCGACGAGATCCTGGATCTCTTCGACGCTAGGGCTGCCCGACTCGCGAGCGAGGCTGGCGCCGACGCGCCGCGAAAGCTCCTGAGCCATCTCGCGGTCGTGTTCTCCCACGGCGGCCGCAGCCTTGTAGATCGCGGTGGTGATCTTCTTTTCGTCGAATGCGACGACCTCGCCGGTGCGTTTGATGATCGAGCTCGGGGGTGCCATGGGGTCG
This sequence comes from Candidatus Latescibacterota bacterium, assembly GCA_020349025.1. Lineage (GTDB taxonomy): Bacteria > Krumholzibacteriota > Krumholzibacteriia. Next base: position 1,684,956 of record CP070763.1, read on the forward strand.
ACCTCGTACGACAGCGGTTCCGGGGCGGGCATTGTAGCATCCGACCGGCGTGGTTCGGAGCGCTCACACGAGAGCGGCAGCGCGGAGCGGCGCCAGCGGGAACAAGGCGGCGTGGTCTCAGCGCGCCGGGTCGGGGGCTGCGCCGCTCTGCGGCGCGGAGGCTGGTTCCTCCTCGAAGCCGACGAAGCGAATGTCCTTGTACGCGTCGCAGCGGGAGCAGAGCGTGATCAGATCGCGTCGACCACGGTTCAGGAGCTGACGCATCGCCTGCATTTCGGCTCCGTTCCAGATTTCGAGCACGCTCTGCCTGGTGACGTCGCCGACGAGCCCGCGGCCGGAATCGTCCCAGCAGCAGAGCGGCGCCGTGCCGTCGGTGTAGAAGAAGATCTCGTCCAGAATCTTCAAACACGGCTTGAGCGCGGGTGCGGTTTGTCCCGACCACGGCCACTGGTAGAGCGGCACGAGGATGGCTGCGTCGGCTCGGGCGCGCCAGTATTCCAGGAACGCCGCCTGCTCGTGCTTGTTCTCCTGCATGTCAATCATGCGCACCTCGATGTGGCACCCGTAGCCACCGGCGTCGCGCAGCGCGATGAACTGGTTGGTGTACTCGACGACTTTGTCGTAGTCGACGCCGGGGCGCGCCGGCTCGTACGTCTCGCGCGAGAACCCGTCGATGCTGAAGCGCACGACGTCGATCCCGGCATCGAGAAGCGCGCGTGCACGTTTCTCGGTCAGCAACCCCCCGTTCGTATTGATCTCGACATGGGCGGTCGTGTCGCGCTTGATGTAATCGACGATGCGCGGAAGCCGCTTCTCCGACAGCGGCTCGTTGATGAGAAAGGGGCGGTAGGTGACGCCGAGATCGCGTGTGTCGTCGACGATCTTCTGCCAGACCCAATCCTCCATGAGCATGGGGCCGCGATCCATGTGCGCGTACGGACAGAAGGGGCACTTCGCATTGCAGGCGAGATTGGTCTCGATCTGGATGAAGCGTGGCGTCTCGGCGTAGTGCAGCTCGCGCACCGTTCCATCGGCGGCGATCGTACGCGGGTTGCTCATGCGCTGCTCCTGGGACGTTGCCCGCGGGCGGGTTCGAGCGCCTCGACGAGACGTTGCAGGCAACGCTCCGAAGCGCCCAGATTCGCTTCGACGAAGGCCCGGGCCCAGCCTCCCATCCGGGCACGCGTTTCTGTGTCCCGGAACAGTGTTTGGAGCTGGCGCTCCAAATCAGCGGGGGACCGTATCACGCCTCCCGCTCCCGCCTCAAGCAACATCTCCGCTTCCGGCGCATTGTGATGCAGCGGGCCGAAAAGCACCGGCAGCCCCACGCTCGCCGGCTCCATCAGATTATGCACGCCGGTGGTGAAGGCGCCGCCGACGTAGGCGGCATCGGCGTGTGTGTAGAGCTCGGCAAGAACGCCCACTCTGTCCACCAGGACGACGTCGGCGAGCGCACCGGTCGCCTCCAGATGGGAAAGTCGGACGCAGCCGAGACCGAGCTCGCGCAAACGCGACTCGAGCGGCTCCAAGTGCTCTCGAGTCGGCTCGTGCGGCACCAGGATCAATCGTGCGCCTTCGCCGGCCACATCTCGACAGAGACGATGCCACGCCGGTAGGAGGCGTGATTCGTCCGGCGGCCACGTGGAGCCGGCGATCAACGTGAAGGGTCGTGGCCGCGCGCACAGACTCGGTGGCAGCGGCACCCGCGTCGCCTCCCGGCGTCGGCGCACGACCTGGTCGAAACGCGTGTCGCCATCCACGAAGATGGCGGGATGCTGCGGCACGAGAGCGCGGAAACGCTCCGCGTCGGCCTCGGAGACGGCGCTGATGCAGGTGAGGCGTGCGTAGAGCTCGCGATAGAGAGCGCGCGCTGGCCAGCGCGAACGCAACGAACGCGGTTGCAGCGTCGCGTCGACGAGCAGCGTCGGAATGGCGCGCCGGTGCGCCTCGGCGATCAGATTGGGCCACAGGTCGAACTTCACGAACACCAGGATGCGAGGGTGCAAGGCGTCGAGGACGCGTGCGACGCTGCGACGGTCGTCGGGCGGCAGGTACTCGACGTGGGCCTCGGCTAGACGCGATGCGTAGCCGTAGCCGGATGGGGAAGAGAAGGTGTGGAGCAACTCGAGCTGCGGCCGGCGTGCGCGCAGCAACGCCACCAAGGGCCGCGCCTGCTCGTACTCGCCCACGGAGGTGGAGTGGAACCAGGCGGCCGCGTGCAGAGCGGACGCACGCGACAACAGGCGCGGGACGGCGTCACGCCGGCCCCGCAAGGCTTCGCGCAGCTTCGGCTTCCAGGTCGCGACCAGCTGAGCGCCGAGCGCCGCAGCCGGGAGCAGCGCGTTGTAGAGCCGCAGCATCCATCCCCCTGACTACAGCGTCTGCTCCAACGCATCTTCGGCAACGTGAGCCAGGAGCTCGCTCGCTGCAGCGAGTGCGGTCGGCACGCCGATGTTCTCCATGCACTCGTGCGTGGGCCGCATGCACGGCCGACTGCCGTTCTTCGAGCACGGATTGCATGGTGGTGGACGGTGCAGGACGCGGCTCCGGCTGCGATACGGGGCGTAGCCGAAGCGCGGCGTCGTGGGGCCGAAAAACGTGAGCACGGGGCGGCCGACCGCCTCTGCCGCGTGCATCAAGGCACTGTCGTGCCCGAGCGCCGCACAGCAGCGCTGCAGCACGGCTGCGCTTTCCAGAATATCGAGCTCGCCGACGAGATCGATGCAACGCCCGGGTGCCGCTGCGACGATCGGCCCACTGAGAGCTTTCTCCGATGCATCGCCGAGCAGGATGAAACGACGCTGCGGCGTCCGCGCGAGCTCGGCGACGAGCGCCGCCCAGCGCTCGACGGGCCAGCGTTTCGCGCTCCAGCGTGCTCCCGGCGCCACTCCGACACAGGTCTCTTGCGGTCCGATGTCCGCGAGCAACGTCGCGGCGCGCGCCTGCGCCGGCATCGGGATGACCAGCTGCGTGTCGTGCAGGCGGGAGTTGTAGCCGAGCCGACGCAGGGGCTTCAGCATGCGCTCTCGCAGCGGCACGCCTCCACCGAAGCGGTCGTACAGATCTCGGTGGAAGCGCAGCAGGATCCAGCGCGGCAGGCCCTGCTTCGAGAAGCCGCGGCGAAGGTGGCGCTGCAGTCGCCATGTCAGGAGTCGCGAGCGCGCGCTCTGGTGCAGGTCGAAGACGTGTGCGTAACCCTCCCGCGCCAGGCGTGCTCCCAGCGCCAGGAGCGTCGGCAGCCTCGCTTCACGCCGCACTGCGATCACACGTTGCACTTCGGGGAGAGCGCTGGCGACCGGCAGGAGGTCTTCGCGCACGACGAAATCGATGCGGGACGCGGGGAAGTGTTCGCGGCAGCTCTGCAGGAAGCTGGAGCTCAGGATGACGTCGCCCAGCGAGGAGAGCCTGACGACGAGGATTGCGGCTGCGTCCATGCTCCTCCCTCAGACCGGGCATGGTAGCAGACCCCTTGCGCTGCTAGAATCCCCGCCCGAGGTGAGCTGCGCTTGCTGATTCTGCGCCTCGTGTTGTTGGTCTTGCTGCTTGGGCTCTCCGGCTACTTCTCGAGCTCGGAGAGCGCGCTCTTTTCTCTGCGCGCGCCGCAACTCCAGCGCCTGCGCCAGCGCGCTACGCGAGCATCGCGCGCGGTGCTGACGTTGCTGCAACGACCGCGTACGCTCCTCGCGACCGTCCTCATCGGCAACACCCTCGTCAACGTTTTGCTCTCGGTCGTCGCGGCAGGGCTGTTCGTGGCCTGGCTGGGCGCAGAGCGTGGGCCGGTGGTCGCCACCTTCGTCATGACGGTGGTGCTCCTGGTCTTTGGCGAGATCACGCCGAAGACCGTTGCCGTCGCCCGCCCGCTCGGCGTCTCGCGCCTGGTCGCGCCCTCCCTCACCCTGTTCCAGCGGCTCCTGTGGCCACTCTCCGCCATGGCGGTCCGACTCACCGACGCCCTCGCCCGCGCTCTCGAGCGCCGCATCCCGCCGCGCGACGAGGTGCTCACCGAGCAGGAGATCAAGATGCTGGTGACGATGGGGTGGGAGCAAGGAGTGGTGGGAGTGCGCGAGAAGGAGTTCATCCACAACGTGTTCCAGCTCAACGACCGACTCGTGAAGGAGATCGTCACCCCGCGCACCCAGGTCTTCGCTGCCGACGCCGACGCCAGCGTCGACGATCTGCGCGAGGCAATCGGCGCGGCGGGATACTCGCGCGTGCCCCTCTACGAAGGCTCGCACGAGAACATCGTCGGTTACGTCGAGGTCAGCGACCTGCTTTGGGGGGACGCAGCCCGCGATCCGCGACGCATGCGCGACCTGAGCCGCGAGCTCCACTTCTACCCCGAGACGTTGCGAGTGGGTGCGCTCCTGCTCGACATGCGCCGCCGCGGCGCGGAGATTGCGGCCGTTGTCGATGAGCATGGCTCCTTCGACGGGATCGTGTCGCTCGAAGACGCGGTCGAGCAGGTGGTCGGCAAGATCATGGATCTGCACGACATCGAGCGCGCCCGCTTCACCAATCTCGGCGACGGCGAGGTGCTGGTTGGAGCGCAGATGGAGATCGAGGTGTTCAACGAGCTCCTCGGTGCCGAGCTGCACGCACCCGAAATGGAGACCGTGGGGGGCTTCGTCATCTACAGCCTGGGCCGCATCCCGGCCGTCGGCGATACGGTCGAATCGGGCGGACTGCTGCTGACCGTCGAGGAAGCTCTGCCGAATCGCATCCTGAAGCTGCGCGTGCGGCACGCGGGTGGGCGGCGCACGTCAGGTGGAGAGCGATGATGCTGTGGATTCTCATCGCGGCCCTGCTGGTGGCTTCGGCCTACTTCGCCGCCACCGAGCTTGCCATCACCATGGCGAGCCGCGTGCGTTTGCGCACGCGCTCGGGCGAGGGATCGCGTCTGGCACACCTCGCGGAGCGCTTGCTGCGCAGGCGCGAGCGGGCCATCACCGTGTGCCTGGTCGGCAACAACCTGGTCAACGTGGCGCTCGCCGTCTACGGGCGTGAAGCGCTGCTGCGACTGCGGCCGATGTCGGAGCCCGTTGCCGACACGATTGCGACCGCCGTGATCGTGCCGCTCGTGCTGGTCTTCGGAGAGGTCCTGCCCAAGGCGGTGGCGCAGAACTATCCGAGCCGCCTTCTCATGCTCGGTGCGCCTCTCCTCTACGTCGTTCGGCTCGTGCTGGCCCCGCTGCTGCTCGTCGCCGTCGGCATCACCGATCTGGCGCGTCGCCTCGTGGGGGTACGGAGTGGTGTCCTGGTGTTCGCCTCCCGCGAAGAGCTGAAGCAGTTCGTGGCGCGCAGCGAGCTGCGCGGCCACGTCGACGCCGAGGAACGCGACCTCATCGATCGCATCGTGGAGTTCTGGAAGATCGATCCGCGCACGCTCGTGCGCCCGCTTGAGTCGGTGACGCGCGTGACGGAAACGACGAGCATCGGCGAAGCGAAGGAGCTGATGCGCGCGCGCGGCATCACGCGTCTTCCGGTCACCGACGCCGCCGGGCACGACGTGATCGGGGTCGTCAGCGCAGTCGGTCTTCTCGGAGCCGACGACGCCGAGCCTCTGACGCGTCGCACCCGGCCGCCCGTGCGCGCCGATCTCACCGCGGGACTGGACCGTCTCCTCGGTGAGCTGCAGAGGAGCACGAGCCAGATCGCCGTCGCCCACGGTGCGGATGGACGCGTCGGCGTGATCCTTCTGGACGATCTCCTGCAAGCCCTGCTCGGCGATCGGACGCCTCCGCCCAACACGTTGTGAGCGCCCAGCGTCGGCGCGCGTGGCGAGAAGAAAGCGCTTGAAGAGGACCGGATGCGTTCCTAACGTGCGCTCCAGACTCTCGTTGGCGCAAGGGTCCCAGCGCGCCGGGCGCGCGGCGCACGGGCCCTGGCGCAGACTCGTGCCGCGCCACAGATTCCCGGGAGGGGTTCCCACCCTCCACGCCCATGCTTCGCCGGCCAGAGGGCGGACCGCGAAGCCACGCGACTGCAACACACGCTTTCGAACCGAGGTGAATCAGGCCATGGAGAGCAGCCGGGCAGTTTACTTCTTCGGCGACGGTGTCGCCGACGGTGACGGTTCCATGAAGGAGCTCCTGGGTGGCAAAGGTGCCGGCCTGGCGGAAATGACGAAGCTGGGGCTTCCGGTTCCGCCCGGTTTCACGATCACGACCGCGGAGTGCATCCGCTTCTACGACGAAGGGCGCACCTTGCGCCCGCAGCTCAAGGAGCAAGCGCTCGAAGCGTTGTCCCGGGTCGAGTCGGTTCTGGGTCGCAAGTTCGGCGACCCCGACAATCCGCTGCTCGTCTCGGTGCGCTCCGGCGCGCGCGCGTCGATGCCGGGCATGATGGACACGGTTCTCAACCTCGGCTTGAACGACGACACGGTCCGTGCCCTGATCACGCAGACCGACAATCCGCGCTTCGGCTGGGACAGCTACAGGCGCTTCATCCAGATGTTCGGAGACGTCGTCCTGGAGGTCCCGCACGCCGACTTCGAAGCCATTCTCGACGGCAAGAAACGGGAACGGGGTGTTCGCCTCGATACGGAGCTGACCGCCGACGATCTCGAGCAGGTGACGCGGAGCTACCGGGAGCGCGTGCGACAGGTGACGGGGCGCGACTTCCCCGTCGATGCGCAGGAGCAGCTGTGGACCGCGATCAGCGCGGTCTTCGGCTCCTGGTACAACGACCGCGCCTTCTCCTACAGACGTTTGAACCGGATCCCGCACGACTGGGGCACGGCCGCCAACGTCCAGGCGATGGTCTTCGGCAACATGGGCGAGGACTGCGCGACCGGCGTCGCGTTCACGCGCGACCCCTCGACGGGGGAGAACCACTTCTACGGCGAGTACCTGACCAACGCGCAGGGTGAGGACGTGGTCGCGGGCATCCGCACCCCGCATCCGCTCACGCGCCAGCAGAAGGGCGACGACGGCCAGAGGTCGCTGGAAGAGGAGATGCCGGAAATTTACTCTGAGCTGGTGGGTTACCGCGAGAAGCTCGAGCGCCACTACAAGGACATGCAGGACCTGGAGTTCACCATGGAGCGTGGCAAGCTCTGGATGCTGCAGACGCGCGCGGGCAAGCGCACAGGGGCGGCGGCACTGCGCATCGCAACCGACATGTGGCGCGAGAAGCTCGTGGATGAAGCGGCGGCGCTGCTGCTCGTCGACCCCGACCGGCACCTCGACCAGCTCCTGCATCCGATGATCGATCCGAAGGCGGATGCGACACCGCTGGCGCAGGGGCTGAACGCGTCGCCGGGTGCGGCGACGGGTGAGATCGTGTTCAGCGCCGCCGCGGCCGTCGCAGCGGGCGAGGAGGGGCGCCACGTCGTCCTCGTGCGGACCGAGACGAGCCCGGAGGACATCGAGGGGATGTCGGCGGCGCGTGCCATTCTCACCTCGCGTGGCGGGCGCACCTCGCACGCGGCCGTCGTGGCGCGTGGGATGGGGAAGGTGTGCGTCGCGGGGTGTGGCGCGTTGCAGGTGGATTCCTCCGCCAGGACCGCGACCTTCACCACGACGAACGGGCCGCGTGTGCTGCACGAAGGCGACCGGTTGACGATTGACGGCACCAACGGGTTCGTCTTCGAGGGCGTGGTGCCGACGGTCGAGCCGGAGCTTTCGGAAGACTACGAGCTGTTGATGGGGTGGGCAGACACGCATCGCCGGCTCGGCGTGCGCACGAACGCCGACACGCCGCACGACTCGGAAACGGCGCGGCGGTTCGGCGCCGAGGGCATCGGCCTGTGCCGCACCGAGCACATGTTCTTCGGTGAGGAGCGCCTGCCTTGGGTGCGGAAGATGATCCTCGCGCGCGACGAGAGCGAGCGACGCGAAGCGTTGGCGCGTCTGAAGCCGATGCAACGCAGCGACTTCGAAGGCATCTTCGATGCCATGGATGGGCTCCCCGTGACGATCCGCTTGCTGGACCCGCCGCTGCACGAGTTCGTCCCACACTCGCGCGAGGAGGCGGAGGCGCTGGCGCGCGAGCTCGACATGCAAAGCGACGACGTGTGGAACCGCAGCGAGTCGCTGCGTGAGATGAACCCGATGCTCGGCCATCGCGGTGCGCGACTCGGGATCACCTTCCCGGAGATCTACGAGATGCAGGCGGAAGCGATCTTCGAGGCGGCGGATGCCTGCCGCAAGCGCGGTGGCCATCCCGTGCCGGAGATCATGCTGCCTCTCATCGGCATCAGCGAGGAGTTCCGTCGGCTGCGAGCGCTCGTGCTCCGGGTTGCGGAGGAGACACTGGGCGCGGAGCAGGAGGGGCTTTCCTTCCTCATCGGGACCATGATCGAGGTGCCGCGTGCTGCGATCGTCGCCGATCGCATTGCCGAGGATGCGGAGTTCTTCAGCTTCGGCACCAACGATCTGACGCAGCTCGTGTTCGGGTACAGCCGCGACGACTCGGGCGTGTTCCTGCCGCACTACGTCGAGCAGGGGATCACGCCGCGTGATCCGTTCCAGAGCATCGACCGCGAAGGGGTCGGAGCGATGGTGCGGATGGGAACGGAGCGCGGCCGGGCGGCCAATCCGAAGCTCAAGGTGGGGATCTGTGGCGAGCATGGTGGCGACCCTGCGTCGGTCGGGTTCTTCCACGCCTGCGCTCTCGACTACGTGAGCTGTTCGCCTTATCGCGTTCCAATCGCGCGACTTGCGGCGGCACAGGCGGCGGTGCGGGCGACGTGAAAGCGCGCGTCGACCTTGAGGGAGATCTTGCGGTCGTTCCCGCCGAGCTCGTGCTGCAGCTCCTGGCGCAGGCGCGGCTCGGCGGGCTCCTCGAGGTGGAAGCGCCGGCGGGCCCGCATCGCATCTTTCTGGCGCAGGGACGCGTGATCTACGCGGAGGCGCCCGCCCGCGCCTCCGTCTCCGCCGGCGCAGCGGGGGCCGCAGCAGGCCGCGCCGGGCGTGAAGCGCTCGCGCGCACGCGGATCCGTGAAGCGGTGTCGGGGGTTCTGGCAGGGCGCCGCGGTCGCTTCCGCTTCAGACGCGCTGTCTCTCCCGCTGCGGATGAGGTCCTGCTCGACATGAATCTGGAGTCTCTGCTCCTGGAGTGTCTGGCGCAGTTGGACCATGTGAGGGGTGGTCGGGACGCAGACGCTGGTTAGGGTGGTGCTTCTGGTCGCCGTCGGCATCGTGCTGGGGCGAACGCCGGCCCTGGCACAGTCGGCAGCCGACCTGAGCCAACGCATGATCGTCGATGCTCTCGTCGACGACTACACGCCAGTCGAAACGGTCTTTCGCAACGCCGATGTCTGCACTCTGGTTGCGCCCCCCGACTCGTGCGCGGCCGAGGAGGAGCCCGCGGACGATTCCGCCTGGTCGCTCCTCCAGGACACAACGCAGATCCACGTGACCTGGGATGCCGAGAGGCTCTACCTGGCGGCGAACGCCACCATCTCCGGGCACGCCCTCCTTCTTCTTCTCGACTACACCTCCGAAGGCTTGAGCGCGATGTCGAATCTGCACGCCTGGCGCCGGGCGTTGCTCTTCGGCCCCGCGTTGCGACCGGATGCTCTCGTCGCCGTGCGCGACGCCGCACGCACGCCGGAGCTGTGGCGTGTGACGGGGCGCGAGGCGCTGGAGCGCGTGGCGCTCGACGACTACGCCGGGGTCGCGAACTTCGCTGGCGAAGCTGCGGGGCGCGCGTTGGAGGTTGCCATTCCGTGGCGCGTGCTCTTCCCGAATGCGCCGCGCGCCGTGAGCCCCGACACCTTGGCACCCGAGACCCCGATGTTCGTGTTGCCGCTCGATTCGTCGATCCGCGGTCTGCGGCTTGCGGCCGTCGTTGTCCATGCCCAGGAGGGTCTCGGCGCTGCGGACGTGGCGCCGGACGGACGTGAGAGCCCGTCGCTCGATCCGCGCGTGCCGACACTTGCGGATCGTGCCGCGCGCGTCGACTGGGACGCCCAAGGAGAGGGCGCGCTGCGTTTCGTCGACTTCGGTGTCGCGGTGCAGACGCAGAGCGCGCCGCGCTTCGTCTCCGACGCACCGGGCGCGCCGACGCCCGGCGTGCGGATCGAAGAGGTGTTTACGTTTCGCGCCGACGAGCCACAGGTCGCCACGCGCTCGACGCTTCCCGATGTCGGAATCGAGGTCGGCTTCTCCTTCCGCCTGGCCTCTCCGGCGCCGGATGTCGCCTATCTCACGGCGACCGTGTTCTCCATGCGCGGTGAGCACGTCATCGATCTCTACCGCGATGAGCCACGCTCCTGTCGCGCGCTCCCGGCACCCTACGGCTGCTATGGCGACGTCGCCCGCGATCGCTGGAACGGTCACGATGCACGCGGGCTGCCGCTCCCGGGTGGTGTCTACCTGCTTCAGCTTTCGGCGGGCCCGAGTCCCGGCGTCGTCGTGTCGCGCGCGAGCCGTACGATCGCGGTGGTGAACTGATGCGGCGCGTGTATGGAAGTCTCGTTGCCCTGTGCCTGCTGGCGGCACCGGCTTCCGCCTACTTCGAGTCGAGCGAGGTCGGGACGCGTGCGCTGGCGCTAGGCAACAACTTCGTTTCGGTTGCCGAGGATGCTTCCGCCTTGTACTGGAACCCGGCGGGCCTGGCGCGCGTGCCGCGGCACGAGCTCCTGCTCACGCTCGACCATACCGGCGACCTCGAGGGCTTGCGGCGCTCCTTCGCCGGCGCCGTGTTGCACACGAGCCCGGTGTCGTTTGGGGTCGGGTGGAATGCCGTGCGTCTCGACGGCGCGTTGCGCGAGGACCTCTTCTACCTCTCCGCCTCGCGCATCCTGGTGCGTCGTCCCCTGGGTGCGTACATCGCGGCCGGCGGGACGCTCAAGCTCGCACACGTCGGCGTCGACACCGAGGGCTTCGAGTCGGTCCCTGGTCTGCGAGCGGACGAAACCCGGCTCACGGGGGATCTGGGGGTCCTGCTCTCGCCGATCCCGAACGTCACCGTCGGCGCCACCTGGCGCAACCTCGGTCAGCCGCAGTTCGACCTGGTGCAGGGCGGGACGAAGACGACGCTGCAAGACGAGCTCGAGTGGGGTGTGTCGCTGCGCTGGCGCGCCAACGCCGAGCTGCACTTCTCGCGCGTGCGCCATGCCCGCATCGATGCGGTCAACAAACTCGGCGTCGAGGTCACGATCGCCGGGCATCTGGAAGCGCGCGTCGGTGTGAGCCGCAACGTGGTTGCAGCGGGCGTGGGGATCACCTGGCGCTCCTGGCAGATCGAATCCAGCTTCTACGCGCACGAAGATCTCGGCGTGACGACGCGCATCGGCCTGCGCTTCGCTTTCGGGGCCGTGCGCAAGGCGGCGGGGGACGGTTTCGATGAGCTCTAGCCGCGCTGTCGTGACGACGCTTCTCTTCGCGTGTGTCTGCACCGCGCCCGCTGCCGCCGCCGCCATCGACCTGCGCATCGGCGGCACCTTCGGGTTCGGCCTCACGGCGCGCGAGCAGGCGGGCGACTTCAAGTGGGACTGGAACTCGGCGCGCGAGGAGACGTCGCTCGTCGAACTCAAGCTCGGCATCCACCCGCTCGAGAATCTGCAGGCCTTCATCGCCTTCGGGGCGCGGCTCGACACCTCGCGCGAGGATGATGGCCTCGTCTTGCAGCTGCGCGAAGGGTTGCTGCGCTACACACGTTACTTCGGCAACGCCGACAGCCTCGCGCTCGTGCTCTTCGCGCGCCAGCCCTCCTGGCTGTGGCTGGACCACGGTCTCGCGACCTACGTGGAGCCGCGGCGGGCCGGGGACAACGTCCAGGGTGTCCGCGCCAACCTGCGCTGGCGTGCGCTCCACGGCGCGATCATCGCCGCCGACCAGGGTGGCGTGGAGCCGCTGCTGGCACCCGATGCGGGCGGTGATGGCGACGTGGTGGTGCTGCGCGCGCGCGGCGATCTGGCACCCGACGTCGGGTTGCGCCTCGGGGGAACCTGGGTGCGGCACCTTCCCGCCGCAGCGCCGACACGTGGCGATCCCGCACGCGTCGACGTCTTGCGCCGCGACCACGCGGGCATCGACCTGCGACTACACCTGCGCGGGGTGCAGCTGCAGCTCGACTACTCGCAGATTGCCTCCGTCTATGCCCAGCCCGGCGCGCAGGAGGCGCAGGAGCCGGGCCTGCGCAGGGGCTGGGATTGGGGTGCCGGAGGACGTCTGACCGACGTCATGCCGACGACGGCAGCGCTTCTTGCCGAGGTCCGCGCGCCGGCGCTCGGAAGCCCACGCTGGGGCTGGGTGGGGTTGGCACCGGCGTTCCACGCCGTCGGTCGCCACCATACGAACCGACTGCGGCAGCCGTCGCGTGTGCCGGGAAGTCCGACGCGCGGCGTGGAGGGGTATCGCGCCGAGTTGTGGTATCGATTGCCGGCGCGACCGGTGTGGTTGCGCTACGTGTACGAGCGCTCGACCCAGTTCGCAGACGCCCAACGCCGCGTGATCCGTCAGACGGGCGAGGTGGAAGGGATCTTCGTGCCCGGAGTCGCTGGCCGCGTTCTCTACGTCCAGCGGCAGATCGACGCAGCGCTCGCGCCGTACGGCGAGCACCACAACGACCTCCTCACAGAGCTGCGCGCCACGCACGCGGGAACTCGCTTCCGCGCCCAGCTCGCGTTCGTGGACCTCGATACGCCTGCGCGCCGCGAGCTCTTTGCATTCGAGGCGGGTGCCCGCGTGACCTCACGGGTGCAAGCGGTGGGTCGGGTCAGCTTTGCCAACGATGCCACCGGGGTCCGGCGCGCTCTCTTTGCCGAGCTGCAGTACTGGCATTTGCCGCACTTCGAGTTGGCGCTGCACTACGGAGCAGAGTGGGTCGGGGATCGCGCCGACCCGGCATTCGATCCCGACCTGGTGGCCTCGGCCGCGAATCGGGATGTCGTGCGTTTGCACTTTCGCGGGTGGTTCTGAATGCGGCGCAGTGGTGTGCGAGCTGCATGGGTGATGAACGCGGTGGTGGCGGCCCTCGTCACGCGCGCCGACGCGGGCCCTTCGAGCGGCGACGGTGTGGTGCGTTTCCGCTACACCAACCCGGACGCCGCGAGCGTCTACCTGGTCGGCGACTTCAACGGCTGGAGCCCGACTGCGACGCCACTCGACCTCGATGCGAACGGTGTTTGGGAGGCGCTCGTCTTCATCGATCCCGGCACGTACGAGTACAAGCTCTTTGTGGATGGCGAATGGATGCTCGACCCGGACAACCCGGAGGTCTCGGAGAGCGGCAACTCCGTCGTGCGCGTCGGCCCGGGAGGCAGCGTCTCACCACCCGCAGTCGCTGCGGCAGGTTCTGAGGCGCCTGCGTCGGCGGGCAATCAGAAGCTGCGCTGGTACGTGCGCTATCTCGGCTTCGTTCCCGCCCGGCGTCAGCGCGACGCCGGTCGCTGGGAGCTCGAGCGCCCGCTGCACGATGTCGACGTGCGCCTCGACGTGGACTTCACGGACGACGCCTCAGCCTGGTTCCTCACCAATTTCAACAACAAGGAGGAGGGCACGGAGCTGTCGCGCACCAGCCTGCGCTTCGACCGCGGCGAAGTGATGTGGCGTCCGCCCGGTTTCGACCTGCGTCTGTTCGAGAACCACGCGGTGACCGACTGGGACGACGCCGGAACGCTGGTGGGCCAGGTGGGGATCTACGACGATCCCTTCGGTTACCTGAGACGCGGCGCCTGGGCCGAAAAACGCTTTCTCGGTGCACCGATCGAGTTCTTCTACACCGATCATGCGGAGCCCCGCCTCGATTCGCTCCGAGTGGCGCCGCTGCCGCAGCTGCCACCGACGCCCGGATCGTTCGGCGGCTACGAGTCGGCGAACACGGACCGCAACGCCGACGCGCTCGCTCTGCGTGCGCGCGCGGGCAAAGCGGATCGCGGCCTCGAGGTCGCCTATCGCAACGATCGCGGAGGCTTCCCGGGTCGACTGGCCGAGCTGCAGCCGAGCGCCGTTGACACGGCGACGGGGCGCGCCTTCGACACGCGCGAGAACTGGGACGCGTGGAGCGTGGAGCTGCGTCTGCGCGCCCTCGGGACCCGGCTGCAGGCGCAGTACTTGAGCGGAAGCCGCGAGGCCCGCGCCACGAGCGTCCAGAACGTCCGGGTGACCGGGATCGACGGCGGCGGCGCGCCGGTGGTCGACCTCGGCGAGGCGCAGGCTTCGGATGCGCGCTTCGCGCTCGACCACAGCCGCCGCGTGGCCGTGCGGCTGAGCGCAGCCGAGAGCGGCAGCTGGGAGCCGACCTTGCGCTACGAGTACCACGAGCACGACTACAGCGCTCTCGTCACCGGAACGCCGTTCCTCATGCGACGCAACACGCTCGCCTTCGACATCCATGGCGGCGTGGCGGGCACCGACACGCGCTTCGAGCTCGAGCAGAACTGGTTCGAGTATCCTTCTGCCGCAACGTGGGAAACGCAGTTCTGGTTCCGCAAACACGTCTTCTGGCTCGATCAGAGCAAGGCGCGCTCCGACCGCTACACGCTCCTCGGCGCCGACCGCGCCAGCCGCTTCTTCCTCGAGGCGTCGCGCGCGCTGTGGCAGCCGCGTGATCTGCGCGGCTCGCTTCGCTTCACCTACTCCGCACCCGGCTTCGATCGCGCCCCGCGCTACATGGAGACGGTGCTGCGCTTCGCAATCGAAGTCTGGCGCGGGTTGGAGCTGCGCACGCATTCGCGTCTGGCCAGCTACCGGCGCTACGACACCCAGGATCCACGGGTGCTGGCGCTTCTCGGCCCCGGGCCCCACATCGAGGCGGGGGTGCTGGCGAACGCGGACTACGCCGACGCGACGCACGACTACAGGAACTACTGGGCGCACTTCGTCGAGCTCGTGTATCCCTTCACCGAGCGCTCCGACATCGCCCTCGGTTTCGGCGTCGACCCGTGGGTGGTGTACGAGATCCGCAACGTCTACATGGACATCGGTTGGGACCAGTTCCTGTTCCAGAACGGCGCCTCGCCTGTCGACGCCTTCGCCGACCCGCTCAACCTGGGCACGCGTCTCCGCGACGCCGAGAGCGCTCTGGAAGCGGAGCGCAGACTCGTTCTCGAAGTGCGCCTGCGTTTCTGACCGAGGAGATGGGAGGCCATGTCGATCGCGCCGTACTCCTCCCGGTTGGGGCCGGTCGTGCGTTCCGCGCTTGCAAGCATGGCGGTGTGCCTGCTTGGCGCCTGCGCTGGGCACGACTTCGTACGCTCCCCCGAGCTCACGCCGGAGGCAGTCGTCTTCCGCTACCGCGACTCCTCGGCCCATCTCGTGCAGGTTGCCGGCAGCTGGCAGTCGAACTTCTACCTGCGCGGACGCGACTGGACGCGCGACACCCGCGTCGGCAGGATGACCGCGGCGGAGGACGGCGTCTGGGAGCTGCGCGTCCCGCTCGGCCCGGGGCGCTACGAGTACCTGTTCCTCGTCGACGGCCGCTTCTGGGCACTCGATCCAGCCAATCCGCAGCGCGCGCCCGACGGCGCGGGTGGGCTGGTGTCCCTCCTCGTCGTTCCCTGACACGCCAAGGTGCGCCGCGCACGCGCGCCTGTTATACTGGCGGGGTCATGACACGATCCCGCGTCGCGGTTCTGCGCGTATCCCCCGAGACGATTCTCGAAGACACGGAGAAGCTCCTGGAGCTGGGCGGCGTCCGTGAGGCCCTGGACGTCTCACGGCCCACGATTCTCAAGGACAACATCTCCTGGCACTTCCCCTTCCCCGGGGCGAACACGACCCCGTGGCAGCTCGAAGGCACGATTCGAGCCCTGCACAACGCCGGCTTTCCGGATGTCACCTGCGTGCAGAACAAAACGGTCGTGACCAACGCTTTCAAGGGCGAGGACCTCAACCACTATCTGCCGATCTTCGCGCGCTACGACATTCCCGTTCTCTACAACTTCAAGGATGAGGACATGCGCTGGATCGAGTACAGGCCGGGCGCGAAGATGCTCGTCCTCGATCGCATCTTCCCCGAAGGGATCCGCATCCCGGACTACTTCGAGGGGCGCAACGTCGTCCACCTGCCGACGATGAAGTGCCACATCTACACGACCACGACCGGCGCGATGAAGAACGCCTTCGGCGGTCTCCTCAACACGAAGCGCCATTACACGCACTCCTGGATCCACGCCACGCTCGTCGACCTGCTGGCGATCCAGAAGGAGATCCACTCCGGCATCTTCGCCGTCATGGACGGCACGACCGCTGGCGACGGGCCCGGACCGAGAACGATGAAGCCGGTGGTCAAGAACTTCATGCTCGCGAGCGCCGACCAGGTGGCCATCGACGCGGTCGCGGCCAAGATGATGGGGTTCGACCCGATGACGATCGACTACATCCGTCTGGCGCACGAGGCCGGACTGGGCGTCGGGCGCCCCGACGAGATCGACGTGGTCGGGAGCGACGTCGGCTCCGAGAGCTGGGGTTTTCGTGTCGGAGACAACAGCGCCAGCCGCGTCGGCGACCTGCTCTGGTTCGGGCCCCTCAAGTCGATCCAGAACCTCTTCTTCCGCACACCGCTCGTGAACGTCTTCATCCTCGGCTCGGAGGCGTACCACGACTTCTACCGCTGGCCGATGCGCGATCGCCGCACGTTCGAGAAGTGGCTGCAAACCACGGAGTGGGGTCGCCTCTTCGCGCTCTACGCGCGGGGCGAGAGCCCGCGGGGCGCGGCCGCCCCCGATTCTCTCTCATCCGCCTGAAGCGACCCCGGATCGCCTGCACACTGTCGACCTCGACGTCTTCTGGTGGCACGCATGGCGTCGCGTCGTGTGCGTTTCTTCCCCGCGGCGCGCTGCGCTGACCCAAGGCTCCAGACGCGCACCCTGGACTGAACTTTGCTTGCTCGCGGCTGCACCCAGGAGGAGGTGGCCATGCGTTCGCTCGAGTACAACGTCGAGACGGTCGGTTCGGATCGGAACATCACCGTTCTGTCCCTGGATGGCTACGTCGACAGTGCGACGTCGCTGAACATGGACGAGGCCATCGACTCGATCCTGCGGCAGGGGATTTATCAAGTCATCGTCGATCTGACGAAGGTGGGCTACATCAGCTCGGCCGGCTGGGGCGTGTTCATCAGCAAGATCAAGGACATCCGCGAGAATGGTGGCGGATTGAAGATCGCCGGAATGCGTCCCGACGTGCGCGACGTCTTCGACCTGCTCGGCTTCGGACACATCATCGAAGCGCACGAGACGGTCGAGGAGGCGATCGGTGCCTTCGAGGCCAGCAAGGCGCGGTTGAGTCGCAAAGAGGAGTCCCCGGCCACCAGCAAGCGCGGCGCCTGAGGCCTCCAGGCGGCAGGTGGAGCGCAGATTCTGCCGCTGGGGCTGCGCCTCCCGCCGTGGCGGCAGGTGCCTTCCTGTCTCTCCCCGTATCTTCAGCTCCCTCGTTGCAGAGCCGGCGTCCGGAACTCTGACGTTCGCGGCGCGTAGGTGGATGGTATGGTTCGGGGGTCTCCCGAACCGGGGAGTTGCAAGGAGGATGCGGTGACGCCGATCGCGTCGCTCGAGGTGGGGTTGCAGAGCGCATGGCCGCTTCTGCTGCTGCCGCTCGCGGTCGGGCTCGCCTGGATCGGCTACCACCGGACCACGCCGCCGCTCGACAGGCGCGAGCGCCTGCCGTACATCGTTCTACGCTCGCTGGCTTTTCTGGCGCTCCTGATCATTCTCGCAAGCCCAGTTCTCAATCGCATCCGCAACGAACCTCAACGCGCCCACGTCGCCCTCCTCGTCGACGAGTCCGCCAGCATGTCGACCGCGGACACGCCAGGCAGCGGAGACGCGGTCGCGCGCTCGCAGCAGGCGCGCGAGGCGGTCCGCGCCGTCGCCGAGGAGCTCTCGGACGCGGATGTGGCACTCGACGTCATCCCCTTCGCGACCGAAGCGGAGCCCACCTTGGAGGCGGATTCCTGGCTCGACGCCCAGCGCGACGCCACGGGAGCGGGGACCGATGTCATCGGAGCCCTGCGCCAAGCTGCGGATCGGCTTGCCGGGCAGAACCTGCAGTCGATCGTTCTGGTCTCCGATGGTCGTCCGACACGGGGCGGGCTCGATGCCGGCGAGCTCGCCGCGCTGGGGCGTCCCGTCTACGTGATCGGTCTCGGCGACACGTTGGCACCGCGCGATCTGGCGATCGATCGCTGTGACTACGCTCCGATCGCCTACGTCGAGAGCGAGACCGCGATCCAGGTCCGGATCGAGAACTCCGGCTTCCGCGGACGCAGCACACGCCTGCGCCTTCTCGAGGGGGAGCGCGAGCTCTTCGGCCGCGATTTGAGCTTCGAGCAAGAGCACGGGCGCACACAGGTGGAGATCCCGCTCGAGCTCAAGCAACCGGGTCGCAAGCGTCTACGGCTGCTACTCGAGCCGCTCGACGAGGAGGTCACCGAGCGCAACAACGCGCGTGAGATCCGGATCGAGGTGTTGAAGAGTCGCCTGCGGCTCCTCTTCGTCGCCGCGCGACCGGACTGGGACGTGGCCTTCATGGCGCGCACGCTGCGCGACGATCCCAACGTCGACCTCACGCTCGTGCATCAAAACGAGTCGAAGAGCTGGATCCACGCCGGCACCCCGTACACGCTGCCGCGCGGTCTGCGCGCGCTCAGCGAGTTCGACCTCTTCGTGCTCGGAGCGCCCGGCGATGCGCCGCGCGAGCTGTACGAGGGGATTCTGCAAGCGGTCGAGCGCGGACGCGGGCTCCTCGTTCTTGCGGGGCGCGAGAGCATCTACACCTCCACCGCGGCCTTCGACGCGCTCGCGCCGGCGCTTCCGGTGCAGCGCTCGCGCGCGCGACCGCCACGCTATCGCGTGCACGACGTGCGGCTGACCCCGCAAGGTCGATTGCACCCGGCCAGCGCGCCCCTGGCGGAGGTTGCCGACGCGCGCAACGTCCTCGATGGCGTCCCACCGCTTCTCGCGCGACACACCGACGTGCGTGCGAAGCCCGGAGTCCTCACGCTCCTGGCCAGCGATACGGCGCAGCCGCAGCCGGTGCTCGTCGTCGGTCGTTTCGGCAACGGACACACGGCAGCCTTTACCGGTTTTCCGGTCTGGCGCTGGGGATTCACGGCGCTCGAGCCCGCGCGCAACGCCAACGTCGAGTTCTTCGGACATCTGGTGCGCTGGCTCACGCAGCCGCGTGACGTGGATCGCGTTCAGGTCACCGTGTCGAAGCCGGTCTACGAAGGTGGAGAGCCGGTCGAGTTCGCGGCGCAGGTTCTCGACCCGCAGTTCGAGCCGCAGGAAGACGCCGAGGTGCGCCTGGAGGTGCGGAGCTCCGACGCCGGCCGTTCGACTGCGGCGACGCTCCTTCTCGAGCGTCGCGCCGGCAAGCCTGGAGAGTACGCGGGCGCCTTGCCCGGTCTCGGACCGGGCGAGTACAGCGCCGAAGCCGTGGCGAAGAGAGCCGGAAGCGAGGTCGGACGCGACACGACCGAGTTCACGGTGGAGTCGTACTCGGTCGAATTCGCCAACACGAGCCAGGATGTCGGTTTCCTGCGTGAGCTCGCGTTGCGCACGGGCGGACGCTACGTGGGCATCGACGGCGCGCGCGCGGTCGCGGCCGAGCTTCCACGCAGCCCGCAGCCGGTTCTTCTGCACAGTGAGATCGAAGTTTGGAACACGACCCCCCTCTTCATCGTTTTCGTTCTCCTCCTGTCCGCCGAGTGGCTGCTGCGCAAGCGCCGCGGCCTGCTCTGACCACACCCTACCCTGAGATCCTCCGCTGCACGTGCGTGGCCTGTGCATGGCTGCGGCGCTGAGCGCGCTCGTGGTCAACGAAGTGCTCTACGATCCACCCGGCGCGGACGCTGGGCGTGAGTTCGTCGAAATCCTCAACGTCTCGGGCAGCGCCGTGGCCCTCGAGGGAGTGGAGATCCAGGCCGGAGATGGCGCGCGCGCGACCTGGCGCACGGCGTGGCGCGGATTCAGCGGTGTGATCGAGCCGGGTGAGCTCCTGCTCGTTGCGGGTGACAGCGTCGCGGCGCGCCACGCCACGCTGCAGGGAAGCCTGCAGAACGGACCGGACGCCGTGCGCCTGTGGGATGGCACGGCACCCCTCGACCTCGTCGGCTACGGCGCCCTCACGCAACCGCAGCTGTACGAAGGGCGTCCCGCTGCCGACGTCACCGGGACCAGTCTGGCGCGCGTACCGGATGGTCACGACAGCAACGACAACGCGGCAGACCTGCGCAGCGCCCTCCCGACACCGGGGCGTCGCAACGTGGCGCGACGCGCCTGGCGTCTGGCGTTGGTGCCGCCCGATCCGACACGCGTGTGGCCGCAACGCCGTGTTCACGTGCAGGCGCGCGTTCACAACAGCGGCATCGAGGCGCTCGAGGCGGGGGCGTGGCAGCCGCATGCCGAGCTCGTGCGGCTGGTGGGGGAGCCGTACCGCGACGCGGTGCTGCGTGATGCGCCTCGGTTGGTCGATGTCGTGGCGCCTCGCGCCGCACTCGCGCCGGGGGACAGCGTCGAGATCGACGTGGGTTGGAGCGTGGAGCTCGGGCTCTACGAGCTCGTCGTCTCGGCTCGAGGCGCCGACGAGGACAGCAGTGACAACGAGGCGCTCTTGCTGCTGCGCTCCGGACCCGGGCCGGTTCTGATCGACGAGATCCTCTTCGCTCCAAGGCCGGGTGAGCCGGAGTGGCTGGAGCTGCGCAATCGCGACACGCGCGCGCACGATCTGGATGGTTGGACCCTGGCCGACGCCCGCGGCCGACGCGCGTTCCTGCGTGCGACAGCGCCTCTACCGCCACACTCCCTTGCGCTCGCGAGCGCCGACACCAGCGCGCCGATCCCGGGTGCCAGCGACTCCGTCCTGCGCGTCGGCGTGGCGCCGTGGCCGAGCCTCAACAACAGTGATGGCGATGCAGGCTGGGCCGACCAGGTCGTTCTACGTGATCCGCGCGGCATCGTGCAGGACGCACTCTTCTATCGCGCTTCCTGGGGTGGCGGCCGCGGCCGCAGCATCGAACGGCTCACCGAGGATCCCGACGCGCGCGGCTTGTTGTGGTCGGTGAGCAAGGATCCGAGCGGCTCAACGCCCGGCAGGCCCAACAGCGCGAGCGCGCCACCGAGCGCGCACGTGGAGCTGCATCTCGAACCGAATCCTTTCTCCCCGAATCAGGATGGCGACTCGGACCTGGTCGGCATCGCGTTCCACGTGCCATCCGGCTTTCGTGGCTTCAGGCTCAGCGTCTTCGATACCGGCGGACGACGCCGACGAACCGTCGCCGCCGACCGACTCGGCCCCGGGCCGCGTCGACTCGTGTGGGATGGTGCGGACGACGCTGGAAACATCATGACAACAGGAGCTTACATTGTTCATCTGGAGCTGATTGGGGGGTCGGGCGGCGCTCGTGCCGTCAAGCGCGTCGTGGGGTTGGTGAGGCCGTGAGGCGCTTTCTCGTCGGCGTGCTGCTCGCGGTCGCAAGCAGCGCCCATGCGGGGGCGCCGTGGGTGGAGCTGGACGCGCGCGCGCTGGCGATGGGGGGGATCCCGAGCGCGCTGGCGCACTCGCCCGGGCTCCTGTCCGAGCCGGGCCTCGCTCTGCACTCTGGACAGGTGGAGCTCTTCGACACGAGCGCGCTGCGGCAGCAGTCGCTGCGCGCACGCCTGGTGCGCTCGCACTGGGGCATGGCGCTGGCGCTCGTATCACTGCGGAGCCCTGTGCACCGGGAGAACGCGTGGAGCCTGGCCGCGCAGCTGCGCGCGTCACGCTGGGCGGCCGGCGCCTCCTTCGGCGTGCGGGAGGCGCGCTTTCAGGGCTATGCCACCTGGAGCCGCGCGAGCGTGATCTGTGGCGTGGGATTCCGACCCGCGGCGGCGACGCGCCTCGCCGCAACCTTCTCACCAGCGCTTCTGCCGCACGACCGCACGCGTCTCAGCGTGGCGTTGCGCCTGACGCTGCCCGCCACTCTTCTGCTCGCCGTCGAGAGCGTGCGTGAGGCGGCGCTTCCCGGGCAGCTGCGCGCCGGCGTCGAGTGGGGTGCGTCACGATTGCGCCTACGCGGTGGCTACGACGCGGCGACGCGAACGCTTGCGGTGGGGATCGAAGCGGGGCCCGAGAACCTGCGCCTGCATGCATCCACGTCGTCTCACCCTGAGCTCGGATGGAGTTCTGCATGGATGCTCGAGCTCCGGCGTTGAGCGCCGCGACGCTTCTCCTGTTCACGACAGCCGCGATCGCAGCGAGCCGCTCCCTGGAAGCGCAAGGTGCACACGGGGCGCTGCACGAAGCGAGCGTCGATGAGAGTCTCGATGCAGAAACGCTGGCAGACCTCGACGAGCTGCTCCTCGATCCCGTCGACCTCGCGCGGGGTGAAGCGCGACGCCTGCGCGTCGTTCCATGGTTGAGCAACGCGCAGGTGGAAGCGCTGCGTCGGGCGCTGCCGCTGCGCACACTCTCGCAGCTTGCTCGACTCGACGGTTGGGACTCGGAGAGCGCTCGCAGTGTGCTTCCCTTCGTGCGCTTCTCCGCCTCGCGCAGCGTCCCCCGATCGAGCTGGCGCGCCGAGCTGCGCAGCGCAGCGCTGCGCTCCGGTCGCGATCTGCGCCTGCGTGCCGAGGGCTCTGCTCTGCGCATCGGCCTGCGCTGGAATCATCGGCAGCGAGCAGGAAGCCGCTACGTGATGCTCGATGCGAGGTCGCAACGCGCCGTGATTGGTGATCTCCGTGCCGGGATCTCGCAAGGTCTCGTCTGGTGGAGCACGGAGAGCAACCTGCGTGCGGGGAGCGCGCCGTTCCGCAACGCGCGTGGGCTCGAAGGCTTCGATGGTCGCACCCGGACGCGCGTCGTACGCGGTGTGGGTGCGGAGCTGGAGTGGGGCGCGGTGCACGTCGTGTTCGTGCAGGGCGCGTTCGAGGCCGGGAAGGTCCGCGCCGGCGCCTTGCGGCTTGTGCTCTTCGACGGCCATCGCATCGGCGTCGCCGCCCTCCGCAGCGGCACCCGGCACGCGACCTCCCTCTCCTGGAGTCGACAAACGAGGCGCACTGCGCTTGCGCTCGAGGTGGGTGGTGTCCCGACGCGTCCCGGGATGGTGTTCGCGGCGCGGGGAGGTTCGAAGAGGCTCCGGCTCGCTGGACGCTGGCGCGCGGTGCCGGCAAACGCGCTGCCGCCGCTTGCGGCAGCCAGCCGCAGCGAGCGGACGAGTCGAATCCGCGACGCCCTGCTGCAGGCGACCACTTCGCTCGCAAACGTGCGGCTCGAGGTGTCGCAGGCGCACTCGTTACGCGTCGATTCGTTGGGCGCACGCGTCGAGACGAACGAGTCGAAGCTGTACGTGACTTGGAGGCTCGAACGCGACCGCTTCGAGGTGCGCCTGCGCCGACGGACACGCAAGCTCCACGCAATCGCTCTCGAGTCGAATGCCCCGGTCGAGAGCGCGCACACTCGCGGCGTGATCCTCCGATGGTTGCGGCGCTGGGACGCAGCGACGACGCTGACGCTCGAGTACCGCGGCGTCGAATCGGCCACTTCCGTCCTGCTCCCCGGAAGCGCGTGGCAGGCGCGTCTCCAGCGTTCTCGTGGCGCTCTCACCTTCGATCTGGCGCTGACGACGTTCGAAGCGACGTCGGGGCTCGCGGCGCCCGTCGTCGCAGATCCGGGCGTCGCTGGAGGCGCCACCTCGCGCAAGCTTCTGGGAGACGGTGTGCGTGCGGCCTTCGCACTGCGCCTGACCACGGCGCGCTTCGAGTGGCGTTTCCGCGTCGCCCGCAGCGTGCGCCTCGCCCTGCCCAACCCCACCGAGGTGGAGACGTCGCTACGCGTGCGCCTGCCGCAGTGATGCGTTTGACCTTCTCCTCGGCGTTCCGCTAGCGTTCACGCACGACGAGGTGGAGCCGTGTCCCGAACCTTGATCACGCGCGCGCGCATTCTCACGCTGCATCCGGGTGCGGAGTTCATCGATGGCGGCAGCCTGGTTCTCGAGGATGGGGTCGTCGCCGCCATTCTCGACGATCCCGAGCCGCAGGATGCCCATGCGGAGCGCATCGATGCAGCCGGCGCGCTCGTGCTGCCCGGTCTGGTCAACGCGCACACGCACGCGTACAGCACGCTCGTGCGCGGCTCCGGCGTGCCGGTGGAGGCGCGAGACTTCGTGCAGCTGCTGCAGTCGTTCTGGTGGCGGCTCGATCTCTCGTTGGAGCTGGAGGACGTGCGCCTGTCGGCGGCGCTGGCGGCTGTGGAAGGCCTGCGACTCGGGGTGACCACGGTCTTCGATCACCACGCGAGCTACGGCTGCATCGACGGCGCGCTCGACGCGGTCGCGGCAGGTCTCGAGCTGGCCGGGCAGCGTGGGGTGCTCTGCTTCGAGGTCTCCGATCGCCGCGGCGCGCATGCCGCACGCGCAGCGCTGGCCGAGAACGAGCGTTACGCCGGACAGGCGCGGCGTCTCCCCTTCCGGCTCGGCTCGATGCTCGGGCTGCACGCCTCATTCACGCTCGCGGATGAGACGCTGGCGGCGGCCGAGGAGCTGGCGCGGCGCTGTAACCTGCGCGCGCACATCCACGCGGCGGAGGACGTCGTCGATCGTGTCGCCGGCGCGCGCGACGGGAGCGGCGTGGTGGAACGCCTCGAACGTTTCGGGCT
>CP070763.1:1709579-1734777 GCA_020349025.1 Candidatus Latescibacterota bacterium
TCCTGCAACACGCGCAGGAGCTTCGACTGGAACGCCAGCGACGTCTCCGAGATCTCGTCGAGCAGGATGGTGCCTCCGTTCGCAAAGAAGAACTTCCCCTCCTTGCGGCGCGTGGCTCCGGTGAACGCTCCCTTCTCGTGCCCGAAGAGCTCGCTCTCCTGCAGCTCCTTCGGAATCGCAGGACAGTTGACACGCACGAACGGGCGTCCAGCGCGGGCGCTGCGCAGGTGCAGCTCGGTCGCAACGAGCTCCTTGCCGACGCCGGATGGACCGCTGATGAAGACGGTGCAGCGGGCGGGGGCGACCTGATCGAGAAGGTCGTAGAGACGCCGCAGGTTCTCGGGCGCCCCCTGCAGGAGTCCGGCGTCGCACGACGCGTTGGCTGCCACCATTCCAGCCGAGACACTGTCAGCATCGGAGTGTGCGGGAACCACGGCCGCTGCGGGTGGCGGTGTGGACGCGGCGCGCAGGCGCGCTTCGATGCGTTCGAAAAGGTCCTCGACGTTGAACGGTTTGGTGACGTAGTCGACGGCACCCTCGTGCATCGCCTGCACCGCCTCCTGCACGTTTCCGAACGCCGTGATGAAGACCACGGCGGCTCTCTCGTTCGTGCTCGGCATGTGCTTCAAGAGCTCGAGGCCGGTCAGGCCGGGCATGCGCATGTCGGAGATGACGAGGTCGAACGGCTGGCGCTCCAGCTCCGCCAGCGCTTGCTGTCCGTCAGCAGCCATCTGCGCGTCATAGCCGCGCTGGCGTGCCCAGCTGGAGAGGAGTTCGCGAATGGAAGCGTGATCGTCGATCACCAACAGACGACGAGCGGCACCCATCCTGGGCGCCTCCAGGCTGTGTGCTGAAACCGCCACGCTGCTTCTCCCTGGCAGACGTCAAGGCCGCGGACACCGCCCAGGCTGGACCGCCGGGCCGGACCGTCGGCGCTGCGGCAACTCACATGCCATGCGCCGCTGCAGGTTCCGGATTGCTGCCGCGCTGCTCTCGTGCGGCTCGACGCCGCTCGCGCACGCCAGACGCGCCTGGGTGGCGGTCGAGAACTGGACGTCGCGTCGTCGAGAGACGCAGGGCGGTGCTGTTGTCTGGAGGTCAGCGCAAGAGGACGAGCTTCGTGCTGCGCTCGGCGCTCCCAGCGCGCAGGTGTGCGTAATAGACGCCGGAAGCCACCGCAGCGCCGCGGCGGTCGCGTCCGTCCCAGGTCGCGTGGCGCACACCCGCGTCCACGGGCGCGTCGACCAGCACCTGCACGAGCCGCCCGCGCACGTCGAAGACGCGCAGTGAGACGTGCTCGCGCTGTACGAGCGCGTACTCGATGCGCGTGCTGGGGTTGAAGGGGTTGGGAACGATCGGGCCCAGGCGAACGCTCGTGGCAGGTGGCGCAATGGATTCGATGCGCAGCGCGTCCACGTACCACCCGTCCGCCGCGCCGTGCAAATCGCTCTGCAGGCGGAAACGCAGCTGAATCGTCTCGTTCGCGAACTCGGAGAGCGAGATGCATTCGTGCACCCAATCCTCGGGGTCGGCGCGCCCGTCACTCCAATCGGCGCCATCAGAGCCGCCGCCGTGTTGGAACTGATGCCAGCGTCCGAGGCGTTGCCAGCGCCCACCCCAGTCGCTGCTGATCTCGATCACTGCGCTGTCCTCGGGACGCACGATGCAAACGTGCTCGAAACAGAGACGGGGCTCGGCGCCGAGAGCCACCGCGCCGCGAAGGCGGACTGTCGACTCCGCGCGGTTGGCGTAGGCGCCGTCGGGACTGTCGGTGAGCACGGCGTCCAGCCGGCCAGGGACGTGGGTGACGCTCCAGGTGCCGGTCGCTTCCCACAGCTGCGGTGCGAGTGTCTCGAACTGCTCGGTGAGATGGTGCGGGAGCTCTTCGGCTGCAACCAGGAGCTCCGGCACCGCCGCTTCGACCCCGGCCACGAAGCTGACGAGCTGCAAGCGATGGCGTCCGGCCGCAAGCTCCCCCTCCCAGGAGGTGGCGTCACCCGCGAGCGTCACCAGTGGACGCGCTTCATGCCGCACCCGCAAGCTGTCGTAGCGAGCCGCGTTCCACCACGACATGGAGATGCGTCGCCGACCTCCCGACGGCGCCGTGACCACGCGCACTCCCTCCGGAGGCAGATTCGTGCGTGCGTCATTCTCGCTGTACACGGCGAGCTCGTAGACGCCGAAACGCGTCAGCTCACCTGCATGCTCCAGCTGCAGCGTCACCTCCTCGCCGGCGCGCAGCCAGAGTGACAGCCGCGACAGCGGCTGTTGGAGCGTTTGCCGTGGCTGGGCCGCGGGGCGTGCGCCTGCGAGAGCGCGAATCGTCATGCGGGGTTGTGCGCCATTCAGTGCGTCCAGGATCTGGAAAGTGTGGACACCGCTTTGCGCTGCGCGCACGCGCACGTGATCGACGTCCCCCACCGGGTAGAAGGTGCGATGCAGAGTCGGCGTGTCGTTTGGAGCTCCGAGCGTGGGGAGCGCCGCAACGAAGTCGGTGGCGTCGTTGTGGTCGGCGCGATCGGCGCGACGTGTCAGCGTGTGACCGAACGTGGGAGCGGCGAGCCGGCCGTTGAAGAGCGTCTCCGCCGGAACCTCCACCTCGGACATGCCGCCCTTGCGCCCATCCCAGCGCACGAAATCCACCGCTCGCTCGCCGGCGTCGAGGAGAATCAGCGCGCCGTTCGTCTCCGGGAACCAGGGGATGGTCCAGCGCGGCGCGAAGAGGTCGCGCGCGCTGTCGTCGCTCCGGTCACCGCCACGGTGGATGACGACGCGCGCGCCGGGAGCGAGCGTGAACCCGTCGGGAAACGCGTAGGTGAGGCTCGGGTTGGTCGACGTGTCGTTGCGGCGCGCCTGCAGCAGCCAGCCACCCAGATCGCGCCTGTCGGCACCACGGTTTGCGATCTCCACGGCCGGCGTCACCCCGACGTCGATCTCCGCGATGACGACGCTGCCGGCAGCGCCGCGTGTCGAGGCGGGAACCACGCCTGGCGCCGCTTCGGCACGATCGTCGGGCTCGGCCGCATCTGCAGCGAACTCGATCGCCGCGTCGTCGACGAGGAGCCGGCGCAGCGTCTCGAGCTCGGTCTCGTCGAGGAGGGCGGCGGCCCCGACCCAGAAGCTCTCGAACGTGATCTGCGCAGCGTCCGGCAATCCGCGCGTTGCTTCCAGCAACGACCAGAGGCGCGCGCTTCCGAGCGCTGCGCGGTCGTCGTCTCCCTCCTCGGCGTCGGGGGTCGAGGCGTCGTCGGCGAGGTCCCACAGCGTGGCGGCAATGTTCGACTCGCTGCCGGTGCCGATGCGTGGGAGCTGGGAGCCGTCGAACCAGCGATGCGCTTCGACGTCCCACGCCACCTCGAGGCCGCCACCGATTCCATCCGGCGGCGGCATGCCGGAATCGATGTACCAACCGGCGCGAAGATCGATCGAGCGCCCCGCAGCGTTGTCGCGCACGGATCCGCGCTGCGCCCGCACCATGCATGCGAAGGCGGTCGCGAGACCCTCGCTGTAGGCGAGTCGCAGATCCTGCTCCACGTCCCCCAGGAGGTGGATGCCACCGGCGCTGTCGGTGCGCAACCAGCGGCTGGCGACGAAGTGTCCGATCTCGTGCAGGATCACCGCGTCGCTCCAGCCATCCGTGTCGCCGCTTCCCGGCGATGCGACCTGAATCGCGCTGCCGCCGAAGGCCGACGAGCGGATGCGCATCGACGGCCCCCAGAGAAGGCGCAACGAATCCGGCGGGTGCGCGCCGAGAAAGGCCTCGCTCGCGAGCGCATCCCAGGCGTCGAGGGTGACGTCGAGGATGTGGAAAGCCTGCGCGCGCCCGAACCCGTCCGGGTCGATCAAGATCACGTCTTCGAGCGCGACGCCGCCCGAGGCGACTGTGAAGTCGAGCGTCTCGAACGTGTGCGCCCGCAGGACGTCGCGTCCCTCCTCGCGCAGCTGTTCCAGCACGGCAAGATCGATGCGGGGATGGTTGCGCGTGGAGGTGCGCAAGCGCAGGAAGGCGGAGCGACCGACGAGCGGCGTTGCATCGAGATCGACGCGTCCCAGCGCATCGGTGCGCGCCGGCGTTACGATGTGTCCGCTGGCGTCGACTAGCTCGACATCGACGTGTCGAAGCGGTAGGAGCTGCACTTCGCCGGTGTAGCCGTCCGGGCCGAGCAGCCGGTCCTGCAGCAGGAAGCGAGCGTGGATGCGTCCCGGAGCCGGCTTGCGTTGCGTTGCCGGCGCCACGTGGACCGGAAGCCGCTCGCGGCCGCTCGTGCGTCGCAAGCGGGCCGACCCGCCGACGACGAGTGCAGCGTGGGCCGTGCGGATGTGCACCTGCACGTCGACCCATTCGGGCGAGGTGCCCGGCTCAAAGGAGACACGCCCACGGCGACGCTCTCCGCGCTGCAACGCCGAGCCCAGGGATGGCTCCGGCTGCAGTCGCCCTGGCGGATCACTGCGCCATTCCACCGTGACCAGCGCCACGTCGTGGAGGGCACGAATCTCCCAGTCGAGCCGGCCGTCGCGGAGATGCAGATCGATCTCGAGCGGCGCGCGTGAGTCGCTGGCGTGGAGTGGCAGCGCGAGCAGCAGGAAGAGCGAGCCCAGAGATGCTCGCGAGGGCCACGTGAGGGCGTTGCGACGTGGCGTGCCCCTTTCCCAATCCATGCGTCCCACCTCCGCACCAGGGGCCGTGCCACGCAATTGTATCGCGCGTCCAGCGCTTGCGCCAGCGACGATCGGGTCGAGAGAAGGCAGGCCCCGGATCCCGCGAACGGGATCCGGGGCGGGCACGAAGCAGCAGCTGGAAGGTTCAGGGAACAGTCGCTGCAAGGCTTGCAGCAAGCAGTTCCCCGGCGGGGAGCTCCTAGAGGTCCACCACGCTGGTGGGCTCCGCAACGCGCGCGGCGCCGGCGCCCACCTGGGTGCCCTCGAATCCCTTGAGCTTTTCCCGCAGGGTCTGGCGTGAGATTCCAAGAAGCTTGGCTGCCTGCGACTTGTTTCCGTTCGTTGCCTCGAGCGTCTTGGTGATGAAGAAGTACTCCATCACCTTCAGGCTCGTCGGCTTGAAGTTCTCGTCGAGGAAGGAAGCGCGCTGCTTCACGACCTGCGTGTTCGGTGTCACGAGCTCGACCGGAAGATGCTGGGGCAGGATCTCTTCGTCCGCCTCCAGAAGCATGGCGCGCTCGATGACGTTCTTGAGCTCACGCACGTTTCCAGGCCAGCTGTAGCCTTGCAGCACGCTGGTGACCTCGGGCGAAAGCTTGCTCACGTTTTTGTTGAGCTCGCGGTTGTAGTGGTCGATGAAGTAGTTGGCGATGAGAGGCACGTCCCCGAGGCGCTCGCGGAGCGAAGGCAGCGCGATCGGGATCACCTTCAAGCGATAGTAGAGGTCCTTGCGGAAAGCCCCTTCTTCGATCGCCTTTTCCAGATCCCGGTTCGTCGCGGCAACAATCCGCGTGCGCACGTCGAGGTCCTCCACGCCGCCGACGCGACGGAAGGTCTTGTTCTCGATCAGGCGCAGGAGCCGCGTCTGGAGCGTGAGACCCATTTCGCCGATCTCGTCGAGAAAGAGCGTGCCCGCCTCGGCGACCTCGACGAGCCCGCGCTTGCGCGTCTTGGCGTCGGTGAAGGCGCCCTTCTCGTGTCCGAAGAGCTCGCTCTCGAGCAGCGGCTCCGGCAGCGCCCCGCAGTTGATCTCGACGAAGGGACCGTCACAGCTCGACGACTCGTGGATGGCGCGTGCGACCAGCTCCTTGCCGGTGCCGCTCTCGCCCGTGATCAACACCGTCGTCGCTTTGCTTTGGCCGATCTTGCGCACGACCCGGAAGACGTCCTGCATGGCCGGGCTCTTGCCGACGAAGTTGGCGGCCCAATCGTCGCGTGAGCGCTCGAGCGTGCGCAGCTGTGAACGCAGGTTCACGGTGGTCAGAGCATGTTCGATCGTGACCTTCATCTTCTCGATCATGAACGGCTTGGTGACGAAGTCGTAGGCGCCGAGCTTCATCGACTCGACCGCCTTGTCCACCTCGCCGTACGCCGTCATCACGATGACCGGCACGTCGTTGTTCTCGGTGCGCATGCGGCGCAGCACTTCCATTCCATCGATCCCCGGCAGCCGCATGTCGAGAAGCACGCAGTCCGGCGTCTTGTCGGTGAAGAGCTGCAACCCCTCCTCACCCGACGCCGCCTCGAGAATCTCGAAGCCCGCGTTGCGAAGCCCCTCACCGAGGGACCAGCGAATGGTCTTCTCGTCGTCGACGATCAAGATGGTCATGCGCATGCCTTCAAGCTCCCCGTTCGTGCGCCGGTGCGGCAGCAGAAGCGAAGCCGCACTCGAACTCGCGCGGCAGCTCGACGATGAAGCGAGAACCGATCCCCGGCTCGCTTCGGACGTGGATCACACCGCGATGCTCCTCGATGATCTTCTGGCTGACGGAAAGTCCCAGCCCCGTTCCTTCGGCCTTCGTGGTGAAGAAAGGGTCGAACAGCTTGTCGCGCTCGTTCTCCGGGATCCCAGCGCCTTCGTCCTGCACCTCGATCCGGAGCCAGGGGCCCGGTGCGGCTCCCGGCAGGAGCGGTGCGTCCGATTCGACGACGCGAAGGCGCACCGTGCTCCCGGGAGGAGAGGCGTCGATCGCGTTCATGACGATGTTCAGGACCACCTGCAGGATCTGCCCCTCGTCCACCTCGCAGATCGCATCCGCCGGCGCCGGCTCGAGCTCCACGATGGTCTTGCGTTGTGAGGCACGCTCGCGCGCGAGATCGACGGCGCGCCCGCAGATCTCCATGAGCGAAGCGGAACGAGGCTGCGGCGCTGCAGGGCGCGCAAAGCTCAGAATGTTGCCGACGATTCCGTTCAAGCGTTCCATCTCCGAGAACATGACGTCGACGTAGTGCTCTGCACCCGGCTGCAGGTGCTGCTTCAGGTTCGACAACGTCAACGAGATCCCTTGCAGCGGGTTGCGCACCTCGTGCGCGATCGCTGCTGACAGCTCCCCGAGCGAGCGCAGTCGATCGGCGCGTCGCAGCTGCTCCTCGAGCAGGCGATGCTGGGTGAGGTCCTCGAAGGCAACGAGAATCAACGGTTGCGAGTCGCTCGGGTTCACAATCCGGCTGGTGCGCATCCGAATCGGCACGTACGCGCCGTCGAGTCGGCGTAGGCGGCCCTCGAAGTGACAACGGCCGTCTCCGGACTCGAGAACCGTCGCGAGCAGAGAGCGCGGTGCGTCCCGGCGCGACACCTGGAACACGGCATCGAAGTGCTGCGACGGCAGCGTCTCATGGTCCGCTCCAATCCCGAGGATCTGTCGCGCCAAGCGGTTGGCGAAATGGATCTCGCCCTGCTCGTTCGCCGTGACGACGCCGCTTTCGATGCTCTCGAGCACGCCTTCGTTGAAGTTCTTCAGATCGACGAGACGCGAGAGGTGCACCGCGTTCGCCACCTCTTCGGTGAGGATCGTCTGGATCGTTTGCAGGAAGAAGAGCTCCGCGGCAAAATCGGGCCCGCGCCAGCGCTGCTTGTCGAGGAGCAGGAACCCCAGTGGGGTGCGCCGATAGAGCAACGGCAGCACGCTGAAGCGCCAGCTGCCCGTATGGCCCCGACAACTCACGCCGCGGCCGGGGATGAAACACTCGAGCGCGTGAATCTCAGGACTGGGGTGGCGCGTGGGGAACGACGTCAGAAGCGCCTGCACGCAGGAGCTGACGTCGGCATCCGCAATCGAAAGAACGCGCCGTGGCGCGAGAACGCTGTTCTCACGGCTGTACAGCAGAATCCCTGCACCACGCACGTCGAGGTACTCGCACAACGTCGCCAGGAAGTAGTCGAGCGCTTCGGTCCAGTTGCGCGACTCGCTGATGGCGCGGCCGATCTGGTAGAGCGTCGTGAGCTGTGAGACGCGGCGCCGCAGTTCCTCTTGGCTGGCGTTGGGGATCGCGGCCGCGGCCGCGCGCGGCGGCAGCAGGACGGCCTCGAGCGACTCGAGCGTCACCGGTGCGGGGAGCCTTGGAACGTCGAGGAGTTGGGCGCTGGGACGCACCCGTGCTTGGCCGTACCCAACCGTGGGCAGACCGGGATGGAGCCGCCGCACGCTGTTCAGGAGATCGGCTGCCGCCTCCCCCAGTCCATCCAGGTCGAGGAGGGCGCAGGCGAAGCGCCCCTCCTGCAACTGCTCCATGGCGCTCGACGCATCGTGAGCACGCACGAGGTTCAGCGAGGCTTCGCCTTCGAGCTCGCCGAGAGCAGAATTGGAACGCGATACCAGTAAGATGCGGCGCTGCGCGGACACACCCCGCCTCCCGGATCAACCCACACCACGCCGCGTGATCTAACACGGCGGCTGAAACGTGTGCAATCAAAAGTCGAGTCCTTTGTTCCTGACGTGGGCCTCGCCGGCGGGCGGCGTCGCTTGGGGAACGTGGTGAATGGGTGGCAACGTTCTATTTCGGTGGAGATTACGACCGTCGCCTGACGAGGCCTGGCAGAGGCAGCATCATTCCCGACAGCGAGCGAGTCCGGAGCAGAAGATGAAGGGGCACGGACCGGGAGCGGTGTTCAGCTGGATTCCTCGCGCCCCGGCTTCTTCAATCGCAGGCGGGAGAGGTCGGGGTCCTCCACGCGGGTCGCGTCGACGTTCGCCTCGCGGATCGTGTCGTACACCTCGAGACGGTGCACGGGAATATCGCGTGGCGCCTTGATCCCGATCTGGACCTGCTCGCCGCGGATGTCCACGACGACGATCTCGATGTGATCGCCGATCATGATTCGCTGATTGACCTTGCGGCTGAGAACGAGCACCGCCGAGCTCCTTGCGCTGCGGTCGCGGGTTGCCTGGCGAGGCCTCGTGCATCACCGGGCGCGGAGGACGTATTGAAACAATGGAGGGAGAAGCGATGAGGTTGCCGTTGGATGTCCTTCTCGACGCAGCGCTCCCTCCTCCGGCTCATCATACTCCAGGGGGAGAAGCGCCGCAACGGCCGGCAGGAGGCGACAGGGGCGACGGGGGCCGACGGAGAGGTCAGGCGGACTGCTCCTTGGGCACGGCGTGGCCTGGCACGATGCGCTCCTCCTCACGCAACCAGCGTGCTTGCACGGCCCAGTTCTCGAGCCGCCGCAGCGCCGGAAGCCAGCCCGCATCGAGGCAGCTCTCGCGCAGGCCATCCAGGAGCGCGACCGGAGCGTCGCTTGCCAGGAGTGCCTGGTCGGCGTCGCGGCACATCCCCTTGAGCCGGCCGCACGCCGCGTGTGCGAGACAGCGATTGCGCAGGTAGCGCTCGCTTGCCGGTGCAAGCTGTACGGCGCGATCGAAGGCGCTCAACGCCTCTCGCCACAGACCGCGGCGTTCCAGCGCACATCCGAGGTTGTTCCACACCTCCGGATCCTCAGGTCGCATACGAGCCGCTTGCCGCAGATGCTGCTCCGCTTCGCCAAGGTGATCCTGCAGCAGCTCGACGGTACCGAGCTCCTTGAGCGCGAGCGCGTGCATGGTGTTGCGCTCGAGGATCGCGTGCAGGTACGCGCGCGCTTCGTCGAACTCGCCACGGTGGCGGTGCAGCACGGCGCGCTGCACGACGGCCTGCTCGAGTTCCGGGTCCTGTTCCAAAGCGCGCTCGAGGAGCTCTCCCGCCTCGTCGAGAGCCTGCGGTCGTGCGCTTCGGATCAGCGCGCGCGCCAAGTGCGTCGCCAGCTCCGGGTGATCGGGGATCTCGCTCCAGGCCCGGCGCAGTGAGGCGATGGCACCCTCCACCAGCCCCAGAGCGAGCTGCGCCACACCCATCTGCAGGCTGAGTGCGGCGTTTCCGCCACCGCGTTCCTCGGCTGCATGCAGGTACGGGAGCGCCGCGCTCCAGCGCCGCTCCTGGTTCAGGAGCACGCCGAGGCGGCCGCACGCTTCCGGCTCCTCCTCTTCGAGTACCGCCTTCAGCGCGAGACGCAAGCGCATGTCATTGTGGCGCTTCTTCGCTGCGATCGGTTCGAGCTCTCGAAGGTGGTGGAGAATGCCGAGCGTCGCCGCGCGCAGCGGCACGGGCTCGCCGTTTGCGAAGTGCAGCCGCTCGCACACGCGACCTCGATAGTGCAGGCCGCGTCGCAGCCGCAGCAGCCGCGGCTCCAGGCGTGGGACGAAGCCGGCAGCGCCACGGCGTTGCGACTCGCCGCGCGCCAGCCCCACGTAGCCGAGCGATTCGATGTCGTCGGTGTAAGTGCGCACCTCGAGGTAGAACATCGTGTCGTGCTCACCGGCGCTGGCGACCGCAGAGCGAACGGCCTGGCGCGCCGCCACGTCGAGTCTCTCGTCCGCATCGATCACCAACACCCAATCGGCATCGAGCGACTCGAGGGCCTGGTTCCGCAACGTCGCAAAGTTTTCGTGCCATGCTTGCGGCACCCAGCGCGCCCCGAGTTCGCGCGCAACGTCGGCGGTGTGGTCGAGCGAGCCGCAGTCGAAGACGGTGACGCGGTCGACGCACGAGTTCAGGCTGTGGATGCAGTCTGCCAGGTTGTGGGCTTCGTCGCGAACAAGCAGTAGCGCCTCGGTGCGCATCACACGCTCCGTTCGGGTTCGAGATTCAAGCCGCACCGTCACCCAGGCGTGGTGCGAGGTCGCCGGACTCGACTTCCTCCGCGCTTTCCTGTTCGCGAGAACGGGCTTCGTCCCAGGCACGGATGGCGCGCTGCATGCGCCCGCGGAGGAGCTCGAGACAGCCGATCTGGTACGGCGCCCGCGCCGAGTGGGGCTCGAGCTGCGCCACACGATGCCAGACCGCCTCGGCGGCCTGCACTTCCCCGAGGCGCCAGAGCACCATCGCCAGTGTCGCCTGGCACTCGACGTCGACCGGGTCGCGAGCGACGGCTCGTTCCAGGAGCGCGCGCGCTTCCCCTTCCCTCCCCTGCAGAATCGTGAAGTGAGCCTGCGCCAGCAGCCAGCGCGGTTCCTCTTCGAGCTGATCACGCCAACGCGCCAGATCCTGCTCTGCTGTGAGGTAGCTCCCCGACTCGAGCGCCGTGCGCACGCGCGCGCCGAGCGCGCCTGCGAGGAAGGCGCGGCCTGCGCTGTCGAGCTGCTTGAGATCGAGGGGACGACTCGATGTCGACTCCGCAAGTGGGCCGAGCGCGCGCCAGGCGACGGTCCGCAACGTGGCGCAACGCGAACGCAGATCGGAGGGGGGTGTGGCGTGTGCAATCTGCAGCTGACGCGCAACCGTTTCGGCGTCGGCATCGCGCGGCACGACCAGCTTCGCCAATCCGATGCGCGCGTGAAGGGCGGACGATTGCTCCGGATCGACGACCGCGATCGGGCGCACACCGTGCGTGGCCGCCACGGAGGAGGCAATCGAGTTGGCCTCGTCCAGCCAGAGGTCGAGCGATGTGAGCGCTTGGAGCCAGGAGTTCCAGTCGCCGAAAGAATGGGTCTCGAACTCGCAATCGCACCCCGAGCCGGTGTCGAGCACCACGACACGCGCATGCTCGCTGGAGCTCAGGCGCCGCAGCGCCTGGACCAGGCCGCTCGCCTTCGAGGTGCGCGCGAGGCATTCTCCGCTCACCCCGATCATGGGAGGCGGGGGGGGATCCGCAACCTCGTCCAACTCGAGCAGAAGCTCGAGCGGTGCGGTCGTGTCGACGCGACCGCCGCACTGACAGGCAAGTCGGCGCGCCGTCGTGGCATCGGCCGCGGAGAGGCTCTCACACTGCGCCAGGAACGGCATCAGAGCTCGAGTGCGCTCCGACTCTGCAGCGACCGGCAAGCGCGCGGCGACGAGCGCGGTCGGCACCGCAGCGAGCTTGGCGCGCGCCACGTGCAGCGCTGCGCGCTCCACGTTCGCCTCGTGCGTCAGGTCTCCGACCACGACGAGAAGCGCACTCTCCTCGAGCGCCGCATCGATCTCGGGTTCGGAGACGAAGCGCAGGTCGGGGTGCGCGAGCGTCGACTTGGAGATGTCGCGCGTGACGGCGAATACGGAGGAACGGGCGCCGCGGGCGAGAAGTCGCACGGCGCTCGCCAGCAGCGCCTCGTCGGCCGGCCGGCCACTGCCCGAGTCACTGCTGATGAGGACCGGTCTCACGGGATCCCCTCCCACACCGCGTTGCGGCCCCGGAGTGCATGCTGCGCGGAACCGAAGAAAGTTGCGTGCCTGCGGTTGCCTGGAAGTCGCAAATCGACAAGGGCTGCGCTCACAGGTTCGTTTGGACGTAGCGCCCGAGGCGCTCACGGAACTCCGCAGTGGTGTCGGTGAAGAAGCAGGCGATCTCGTAGCTCTCGACGTCGTCAGCGGGCATCTCGGGCTCGGTGCGCACGACGACTCCCCGCACGTCGAGCGTTTCCAGCTGCGCGCCGCCATCCTGCCCCGGAAGGAGCAAGCGGAGTCCCAGTTTCGTCAGGGGCTCGAGGTAGCGCTTGCTGGTGAAGTAGACGCCGTTCGCACTGATATTGATCGTGCTGCTCTGCTCGCTCGTCGTCGAATTGTCCATCACGAGTTCGATCTGAAGACGTGCGTGGACGCGACGCTCGCGTCGTGCATCCTTCTCCACCTTCTGCTGCTGCATGGCCGCACCCTCCTCCTCCGGACACCCCGAGAAACCAGGAGCGCATCCGGCCCTGGCTCCCCGCCAGTTGTCGGGAGAAAGCGCAAGAGGCATGCCTTCGGTGTGCGGAGCGGCTGGAGGGAGAAATGCGGGCGCAGCGCTGTGCGCTCCAGAGCTCAATCGGCCAGACAGAGGTCGATCTGGCGTCGATCCGGATCCACACGGACCAGGCGCACGGACACTTGCTGGCCGAAGCGGAAGGTGCGTCCGGAAACGGCGCTACGCAGCCGGGTGCGCTGCGGGTCGGGAGCGTAGTCGTCCGCCTCCATTCGGCTCGTGTGCACGAGGCCTTCCGCTTTCCACTCCGGCATGTCGACGTAGAGGCCGAACTCGGCGATGGAGCTGATGAAGCCGGTCGTCGTCTCGCCGACGCGCGACTCGAGAAACTCGCACACCTTGAGCTTGAGCGAGGCGCGCTCGGCATCGGCGGCGCGCAGCTCGCGATCGCTCGTGTGCTGCCCGAGCTGCGACAGCGCCTGGGCGCGTCGCACGGCGCGCGCCTCGTTGCGTGCATCGGGGAGCAGCATCGTGCGCACGAGCCGGTGGTTGTAGAGGTCGGGATAGCGCCGAATCGGTGAGGTGAAGTGCGTGTAGTGGGCGAAGGCGAGACCGAAGTGGCCATGAGCGCGTCGTTCGTAGCGTGCTTTCTGCAGCGAGCGCAGCACCTTGTACATGAGGTAGCGGCGCTCCGGGCGTCGATCGATCGCGCGCAGCAGCACCTGGTAGTCATGGCTCGAGGCGGGGTGCTGCGGCGTCCAGTGCACGCCGAGCTTCTTGAGGAAGCGGCGCAGCTCCTCGGTCCCCTGGAAATCCGGCTCCGGGTGGATGCGCCAGAGGAGCGGCAGCGAAGCCTGGGCGAGTGACCGCGCCACGACCTGGTTTGCGATCAGCATGAACTCTTCGATCAAGCTGTACGACTCGAGATCGCGGCGCTGCTCGATGTCGACGACGCGACCGCGCGCATCGTGCTGCACCTTGTACTCGGCGGTGTCGATGTCGAGGGAGCCGCGTTCGAAACGCAGCTGGCGCAGAGCGCGCGCCAGCTGGCGCATGTCGACCAGAGCGCTCCGGATCGGCTCGCGCTGCTCCTCCCAAGCAGGGAGTCCGGGCCAGGTCGGCTCGCCGCTCGCCTCGCTCGAGGTGGTGGCGTAGTGCGCGATGTCGGGCTCTGCACCGGCGAGAAGCGCCTCTGCCGCTTCGTAGGAGAGCTTGGCGCGCGACACGATCCAGGCTGATGCGAGCCTCCAATCGCGCAGCTCGCCTTTCGCATCGAAGCGCATCAGGGCCGATTGCACCAGCCGGGCGACGCCGGGACGCAACGAGCAGACGTGGTTCGAGAGCAACTCCGGCAGCATCGGAACGACGCGGTCCGCCAGGTAGACGCTCGTCGCCCGCTCCTCCGCCTCGTCATCGAGAGGGGTCCCGGGCTGCACGTAGTAGGCAACGTCGGCGATGTGGACGCCGAGCACGAAGCCGCCCTCCGGCAGGCGCTCGATCGAAACGGCGTCGTCGTGGTCCCGCGCGTCGACGGGATCAATCGTGAAGGTGAGCAGGTGGGAAAGGTCTTCACGGCTGCGTCTCTCCTGCGCACCGGGGGGGCGCATCGCGTCGGCGCTGGCCAAGACCTCGTCCGGGAAGCGTTCGGGAAGGTCGAACTCCGCCATCAGTGCCTGCGTGCGCACGCCCGGCGCATCGGCCGGGCCGAGGATGGTCTCGATTTCGCCCAGAAGCTCTGCACCACGCCCGTGCCCGACGATCCTCACGAGCGCCTTGTGGCCCTCCTGCGAAGGTCGAGGCAGGACGGCGCTCGTGCCGAGATGGATGTCGCGTTGGATGCGATCGTCATCCGGGACCAGAATCCAGTGGGATGGAGTGCGCGTCAGCGTCCCGGCGAGGAGACGGCGTCCTCGCTCCACGACCTCCTCGACCACGCCTTCGAGGCGACCGCGGTAGCGGCGCACGCGGGCGCGCACGACGTCGCCGTGGATGGCGTCGCGCATGAACTCGATGCGCACGTAGAGGTCGGGCGCGTCGTCGCGCACGATGAAGCCGAAGTCACGTCGCGTGCCCTGCAAGCGCCCGACGACGTCGTGCGCCCCGCGAACCGCAGAGCGGCTCCGCGGAGCGCGCTGGATCTTGCCCTCGGCACGCAGGCGCCGGACGAGTTGTTTCAGCGCGCGCCACTCTTTGCGGGGGACGTTCAGGGCTCGGGCGAGCTCACGAACTCGGATCGGTTGGTCATCGGCGCTCTCGATGTACTCGAGAAGCTCCTTCTCGGAGAGCGGCACGGGAGCACACCTTCAGCGGCGGGCGCGACCGAACGGGCCTGCAAAACCCGTCCGGTCGGCCATCAACGATTCTTCTTCTTGTGACGATCTGCACGACGGCGCTTCTTGCGCTTGTGCGTCGCGATCTTCTTGCGTTTGCGCTTCTTTCCACTCGGCACGCTGCTTCACCGCCTCTCGGAAAAGACGTTTCGAGAACCGTTCACCGTGGTCACGGTGGATTCGGGAATGCACGGCTGCGGGAGATCGCGGGATGTCAGATGGTCTCAACCGGCGTCGTGTTGCTGTTGACCTTGTCTTTGAGCTCGTTCGAGGCCTTGAAGTACGGAACGAGCTTCGCTGGAACGTCGACCGGGTTGCCCGTGCGCGGGTTGCGAGCGCGGCGCGAGCGCCGCTGCTTGACCTTGAAGCTGCCGAATCCGCGCAGTTCCACCTTGTCCCCGTCACTCAAGGCCCGGCTGATGTTCTCCAAGATGCCGTTGACGACGACGTTCGTGTCCTTCTTGCTCAGTCCCGTGGTCTGAGCGATCGTCTCCACGAGGTCGGCCTTGGTCATGCGTTTTCACCCCTATCTTGTGGCTGCGATGCCACGCGCCCGTATCCGAGGCATCCAGGCCCACTCCCGACGGGCGTCGCCCCATGGTTACCAAACCACCCCAGGCCTGTCAACCCCTTGTCTCTTCAGGGATTGCCGCGACCGGAGGGGGATCGGGGCGGATTCGGAACGTGCACCTCGTCGATCACACCGACAATGAGCGTGCGCACCGGGCCGCGCGGGTTCTCCAGAACCTGGCTGGCGCTCGCTCCCTCGTCCAGGAGCAGCACCCAATCGCCGGGACCGGCGTCGACGACGTCGAGCGCCATCGTCTGCGGTCCGCTGGCGCTGCCGTCGAGAGCGCACGGCTGCACGATGAGCATGCGGTGCCCGCGTACGGCGTCGTGCTTGAGCGTGGAGACGAGCGTACCGCTGACGCGGGCGATCTGCATGACTCACTCCGACGCTCGGTGTCTGCCCTCGGGCGTGGTTTCGGGCGCCGGCGCTTGCTGCAGCTTCTCGAGTGTGACGCTGTCGACGATGCCCATGATCGTGCGGTCGCTCGGGTTGAACTTGTCGGGCAGCGCGTTGGCGGCTTCGCGACCCTTGACGTAGTAGATCCACTCGCCGCGCCCCGCGCTCACGAGATCGATGGCCGCGAACACGGGACCATCCGGCTCGCGCTGATAGGTGTACGGCTGCACGAGCAGGATGCGATGACCGGCGTGCGCTGGCGTCTTCACCGTGGCGACGACGGTTCCGACGACCTGTCCCAGGAACATGATGCACCCCTACGGTCGCGCGCCGCGCTCCTCCGCGTCCTCGCCACGCGCGGCACGCAGCACGCGTGCCGCAAGGTCGGGATGCGGATTCGGAATGATGCGCGTTGCGACCAGCTTCTTCCCCGCTTCGGCCTCACGCTGGCCCGCCTCGACCGAGGCCTCCACCTCGAACAGCTCCCCGGTCAGCACCAGGAGCGACTTGCCGCCGATGCCGCGCGCGAGACGCAGCTGCAGCAGGTCCACGTTCGCTGCCTTGGCGGCTTGGTCGGCAGCCACGATGCCGGTGGCGACGCTCGAGGTCTCGATGAGGCCGAGCGCACGCACGCGCTGGCAGCGGCTGCGCAGTCGAATCGCCGCGAAGACCTGTGCGTGCACGTACGGGATCAGGAGCCAGTCGAGCACCTGCTCCGGCGCCGCCTGCCGCCCCGCGCTGATGCTCGACTCCACCGACGAGGGATCGCCGTGCACGAGAACGACGTACTTGCCGGGCGTCACCATGAAGGTGTCGATAAAGTCCACCGGTGCTGCCTTGACCATGGCGTCGGCGACGTCGACGCCCCAAGCGATCGACCCGAGCTCCAACAGGCCGATGGCTTCGTACGCAGGCGCCGTTTCTGGGCTTGGAACCGCCTCCATGTCCCCCGTTTCTTGCCGCAGCCGTTGCCTCGCTACACGATGCGGAAGTGATCCACGAGCGTGCAGCGTCGGTAGCGCGAGAAATGACGTGCGTTCGTGAGCCCCTCCCCCGTCGGGCTCGCGATCGTGAAGCTCGAGTACCCTTCGCCGCCCAGGCCGAGACCCGCGAACGAGGGTCCGTTCTTCACGAAGATCGACGTGTTGACGCGTCGCGCCATCTCCGAGAGCTTGTCGATGTTGCGCGAGAACATGAGCGCCGTGTGACCGAATCCGTGCTCGACGCGGACGGCGAGATCGATGCCCTCGTCACAGTCGCGCACGGGTACGATCGGGTAGACCGGCATCAGCTGCTCCGTCCACACCAGAGGGTCATCCGGCTCCGCCTCGAAGATCGCGAGTCGGACCTCGTCGCTCACCCGAACGCCGATCTTTGCCAGCAGCACGCTCGCGTTCTTGCCGATGAGGTCGCGGTTTACCACCCCCATGCGCCCGGGCCCGCGCTCCTCGGCCAGCACGTGTTTGCGCAGCTCGCGTGCCTGCTCCGCAGTCATCCGGTAGCAGCCCGCCTTCTCCATCTCTTCCATGAGGCGGCCCAGGACCGAAGCGACGCAGAGCGTTTCCTTCTCCGATGTGCAGATGACGTTGTTGTCGAGCGAAGCGCCCGCCACGCTGTCGCGCGCAGCCTTCTGCAGGTCGGCCGTTTCGTCGACGACGACGGGCGGGTTGCCCGGCCCCGCCGCGATCACCTTCTTGCCACTCGCAAATGCTTCCTTCACCACGCCCGCACCTCCGGTCACCACCAGAAGACGAATCCCGGGGATGCGCATGAGCCGTTGCGCGCTGTCGATCGTGGGCTCGGCGCAGCTGGTGAGCAGGTTGGGCGGTCCGCCTGCGCGCACGACCGCGTCGTTGAAGAGGGCGAGCGTGCGCAGCGTGACCCGCTTGGCCGACGGATGCGCGTTGAAGACCACCGCGTTGCCGGCGGCGACCATTCCGATGCCGTTGTTGATCAGGGTCTCGGATGGATTCGTCGAGGGTGTGATCGAACCGATGACGCCGTACGGCGCGGGCTCTGTGATCATCAACCCGTGATCGCCCGACCACGCCTCGGGGCGCAGGATCTCGGGGCCTGGCGACTTGTTGGTGACCAGGAGGTTCTTCTGCACCTTGTCGGCGACGCGACCGAGACCGGTTTCCTCGACGGCGAGACGCGAGATCTCCTCCACGTGCTCGCGCATCGTCTGCCGCACCGTTTCGACGACGGTGTGGCGCTTCTCGAGCGTCGCTTTCTGGAAGAGCTGTTGCGCCTCGCGCGCCGCCTCGAACGCCTCTTCGACGCTTTCGTAGACGCCGGAAGAGGCCGTCGCGGCCGCCGATGTGGCGGGGCGCAGGTAGGCGCTGTACTTGCGGGACCGGGGCGCGTCGTCGTCGAAGCGCTTCCAGCCAGAGCGCCCCGGGGTGCGCTGACTCTGCTCCAGCGTGCGCGCCACGCCGTCGACGATGGAGTCGATGCGTTCCTGCTCCACCCGGAACCTCCGTTCGGAGCGACACCCGACGCCGTTGCCACCGACTCGGGTGTGCGCTCTCGGCGCCAGCGGCGCGCCGGGTCACGGCCTACGGGCTGGTCGGGCTCGCGTCGCGAGCCTTTTCGTAGGTGTAGCGGCCGTCGATCTCGACGGCATCCACGATCGCCATGATGCACGCATCGCAGGGGCGGTCGTTCGTGAGCTCGGTCATCCGCGCCGAGCTGCCGGCGACGTGCAGCACCACGTCGCCCAACCCGGCCCCGACCGTGTCCACCGCGACCGAGTAGCCTCCGAGCGCGCGCATCTCGGCGTCGAGGTTCTTGACCACGAGGAACTTCAATCCGACGAGTTTCGGATCCTTGCGCGTGGAGACCAGCGTACCGACAACCTCACCCAGTTGCACGGCGCCCTCCTATTTCTTGCGCGTCGTCAGCGCCTCGCCGCCGATCGGAAGCTGATCGTCCAGCTGCGTATGCGGCCGCGGGATGACGTGGACCGAAACCAGCTCGCCCACCTTGTTGGCGGCGTTCGCGCCCGCCTCGACGGCGGCCTTCACCGCGGCCACGTCGCCGCGTACGACGGCGGTGACGAAGCCGCCACCCGTCTTCTCATAGCTCACGAGACGGACGTTCGCGGCCTTCACCATGGCGTCGCTGGCTTCGACCAACGCCACGAAGCCGCGCGTCTCAATCAGCCCGAGGGCTTCCGGACCGTTCATAAAGCTCCTACCTCTCTGGCGGTTACGCTCCGCAGGTTGAGCCATTCTGTAAGGGAACCACGCATCTGGCCAAGCGCGTCGGACGTTAGCAGAGCGCTTCTGGAGGTGTCAACGAAACGTCCGGGTCGGCCTGGGAGCAAGAAGGAGGGATGAGGGACGTTGAACCGCAGTGCAGACGACTTGCGGGAAGAGAAACGCGGCAACGCGCTGTGGGCCCCGCACAGCGCGTAGGAGGGTCGAATTCAGTGAAGAGACTCGGCAAGGCTCGGAGGCTGCCAAGGACGGGGCACTGAAGCCGCGTTCAGTCTTTTTGAAAATCGCCACCGGGCTTGTCGCGTGCCGGCACGAGGAAGCAGCAAACAGTTAAGGTTGCAGTGTCGATCCGACAATTCCCGAGTAACCCAGGAAGCGATTTGCCTTGGCCTCTTGGAAGAGGGATGCCACGCGTGTGAAGCGCACGCGCGCGCGTAGGCCGAGGGCTGCAATCCCTTGACCGGCTTGAGGCTGGGGGAGGGTTGTCGAGCCGGGGTCACGCTGCGGGGTCACGAGTCGGCGGCGAAGTTGCGCGCTCCTGCCCGCGCGCGCGCGCTCGATCGGGTTGGATTCCCCCGACATTTGCGCTGGCGGAAGCGACGAGGCCCCGAGGCTTCGCAAGCTTCCCCGAGAGCGCGCATCGCGCTACGCGAGACGTGCACGCGGGGTCTCATCCAGCCGTAGCAGTCTTCGATGCGCGCGCAAACGCAAGCCGGAAGGCGGCCTCGTAGGCGGGGGTGAGCTCGCACTTGCGACGCTCCATGACGACGCGTGCGGTGTGCAGGGCGCGCTCCAGGTCGTACGTCTCCATGCGCTCTGCGCCACCCCACGAGAAGGGTGGGATGTACTTTGGTGGAAAGCCGGCACCGAAGATCTGGCTCGAGATCCCGATGACCGTGCCGGTGTTCAGCTGCGTGTTGATTGCGGTCTTCAGATGATCGGCGGCGATCAACCCCATGAAGGTGAGGCCGGTGTCGACGAAACGACCCGTTTCCCACATGCGGACGTTACCGTAGTTGTTCTTGAGATTGCTGTTGTTCGTGTCCGCACCCAGATTCACCCACTCCGCCAGATATGCGTGTCCCATGAAGCCGTCGTGCTGCTTGT
This sequence comes from Candidatus Latescibacterota bacterium, assembly GCA_020349025.1. GTDB lineage: Bacteria > Krumholzibacteriota > Krumholzibacteriia. Next base: position 1,729,776 of record CP070763.1, read on the forward strand.
TGCTGTAGCCCTGCACGACGCTGCTCCCAACCTCGCCTCCGATCCGGCAGACCGGACCCAAGCTCGTGTGTGCGTGGATCCGGGCACCCGCTTTGATCAAGCTGTTGGGCCCCACGTACGCGGGTCCGCGGAGCACCGCCTGCGGCTGCACGTCGGCATTCACATCGAGCGTGATCGGTCCCTCCTCGGCGTCGAGGACAACTCCGGGTCGCACCCGCGCGCCGGCGGCGACGTGGATGGCGTCGATCTGCATCAAGTGTGCGCCCGAGTCGATTCGCGCGCTGTCGGCGATGGCGGCGCCCGGTCCACGCCGGAAGTCGTCGAGAAGCGCCGCGCTGTTGAAACGCACGAGGTCCCAGGTGTGCTCGAGAAGCGCGCTGCCATTCCGAGGCGCGACATCCCGTGCGTCGATTGCATGCAGCGCGACCATCTCCGCCCGACGCCGGAGGAAATCGACTGTCGACTCCCCTGTCGCTCCCGCTCGCAGCGACGTCTCGAGATGGGACACCAGGAGCTCGGCCTGCTGGGCGCCGCAGCGAGCCGTCACCAAGAAGTCGCCGTCTGTCACCGCGTGGGGTCCGTCAGCGCGGAGGAGGCGCTCCAGGTCGTCACCCAGCACCAGGAGCCGGCCGTTGACGAAGACCACGTCGCCGCCCGGCGCCGGCTTCGCGCCGCTCCGGCCGTGCGGCTTCTGGGGCCAGCCGACCGTCATGTCCGCGTGCGCTTCGCGCAAGAGATCACGCACCTCGGAGCGCGCGATGAGGACGATCCGCTCGGTTGCGCAGGCGGTCACGATGCGTTCCAGGAGCGTCTGCGCCCCGCAGCGCAGATCGAAGACGCCGCGCACGGCGCAGAGCAGATCGAAAGCGTCGACGCCGGAGTCTTCGAATACGACCAGCGTGCGCACGCGAGCCTCCGGTCGGTTCAAGTGGCTGTCGGTACGATTCGTCGAGTAGGGCCGGGATCAGAGGTGCTGGCGCGGGCAGCGTGCGGCGCCGAGGGCGGAAGTGGTGGAGCTGACGGGAATCGAACCCGTGACCTCTTGCATGCCATGCAAGCGCTCTCCCAACTGAGCTACAGCCCCACAGCCTCCATCGAGTGGACGCGCTGCGACGAAGCTAGCGCCGCGGCTCGCGCTCCGTCAAGTGGCCGATTGACGGCGGTCTACGCCTTGCTTAGCCTAGGCTTCGCCCCCGGGCCCGTGCCGTCCAGGGCCGCCGGCGCCCCATCACGGCGGCTTCACACCGGTGCCCGGGCGCGTCAGTCGGATCGATCCGGGAGGGACGATGTTCGCGATCGCACTGGACGACATCGTACCGGTCGTCGTGGTTGTCGGAACGGTCATCGCCGTTTGGCTCTACAATGTCGCGACGGGTTCGCGACCCGGGCGCCGCGGCCGCAGACCGCCGGCCACCACCCCCCGCAGCGATCCGGCGAACGACGCGCGTTGACCACTCTGTGCCGGAGTGGCGGAACTGGCAGACGCAACGGATTCAAAATCCGTCGATGGCAACATCGTGGGGGTTCGAGTCCCCCCTCCGGCACCAGAAGCATCGCACAGCCCAGCAACGACTTATCCGAGTGGGTAGAGAGTGCCAGTCGGCGCGCGACGCACCTCTCCGCGTCGTTTTGCCCACCAATTGCCCACCACGTTCCCTCATCTCCGTGGCAGCGGACGCAAACTGATGCCAACAGGTTTGGCGGCAGTTCATCGGCGCGGCACCGGTTCGTGGTGCGTCGGTGATCCCGAAGGAACATCGTCGCGAAGCGTGTGGAGTTCCGTGCCAGCGGCTTGCCCTGTCCAGCGAGACGCTTCACCATGTCTCCCGCTCCGTTCAGGGCCTCCGGACCCGCGTGCGGACCAACCGCCGGGGAGACTGTCTCCGGGTCCGTCGTCGTCGAGGTTGACACCGAGTGCAGACAAATCTGAAGGGGAAAGCAATGATCACAGGAGTCGCCCGCATCACGACCGGCGTGGCAATCGTCATGGCAGTGGCGGCAGCCTACATGGTAGGGCGTCACGTACCGAACAACGGAGAGAGCCTGGGACTTCTTTTCGACGCGCAGGCCGTGGCGACAGAGCAACCTTCGGGCAGTGGCTGGTCTCCGACGAAGCCTTATCCAGACCACGAGGTGTACTACCCGGGCACCGAGGAACTCGGGCCCGACGAGATGCGCGTCATTGCCTGCGGCTCGGGAATGCCGATGCCGCGCCTCAAGCAGGCGGCTGCGTCTTTCCTGGTCGAGCTTGGAAACGGTGACAAGTTCATCTTCGACGTCGGTACAGGCGCTTTTACCACGCTCTACTCGCTCGTCTTGCCGCTGGACTACATGACCAAGATCTTCATCAGCCATCAGCACGCCGACCACATGGGCGATCTACCAACGCTCTGGATCTACGGCATGCAGAACGGTCGATCGAAGCCCCTGGACATCTGGGGACCCGGGGGTGGCGGAATGCCCGATGATTGGGGCACAAAGTCGGCGATGGATGGCATCCTGAAGTTCTACAATTGGATGCTCGAAACCAGCAAAGGTGGCCTCGATACGCGATCACTCACCATGAACGTACATGAATTCGACTGGTCGAAGGTCAACAACGTCATTTATGACGAGGACGGAGTCGTGATCCGCACGATTCCGGCGATCCACCTGGAAGGCTCGGTGAGTTTCATTCTGGAGTGGAACGGGATCAAGCTCGCTTTCTCAGGTGACACGCTGGCAAACAGGTGGTGGGTCGAGCACGCCAAAGGCGCTGACCTCGCCATTCACGAATGCTTCCTGCCAAACCGGTATTTTGTCAGCAAGTACAAGTTCCAGCCAGCAGAAGCGATCTACGTGAGCACCCTTGTCCACACGACGGCTCCCGTTTTCGGCAAGATTATGGCAATGACTCAGCCGAAGCACGCGGTCGCCTACCACTTCCAGAATGACCCCGAGACGCTCCCGGAAGTCGTGACTGCCGTCCGCAAGGTGTACGACGGGCCAGTGGATTTCGCCGTGGATGGCATGGTGTGGAACGTCACCCGCGAGGGCGTGCGGACGCGCGTGGCCATGCTCAACTCTCAGCCATACCCACCACCATCAGTGACGGCGCGGCAGCAAGCTGCACCCGGCGGCGAGAAGTACGTCACGCCAGAGTGGATCATGCAAGGATACGCGTGGGAGACGCTGCCTTTGATGGATCAGATCCACCAAGACTTCAACGAGGAATTCGGAACCGACTTCAAGTTCCCGCTGCAGCCCAAGGAAGACTGACAGGAGATTGGCCAAGACGATTCAGCGTGGGACATGGAGTCGTTGGGCCTTGGCGGCACGGAGGTCACAATTGCGGTGGTGCGCTGTGCTCGGCCCGCCAGCCCCCTACGGCGGGTCAGCGCGACAGCGGTCAGTCGCGTGCGACGCGGTGTTGCAAGGAGCGTGCGTCGCGCACCAGGAACGAGGCCTGCGCGTTCTCGTTGGCGTCAATGGACGCTCGACGAGTGGCGTGGCAGCGGTTTGAGGGCCCGGGGCGCTCGTGTGGAAAGGAAATCGATGCTCGAGATCTTCGTCGATGCGGATGGCTGTCCTGTCAAAGAGGAGGTCTATCGAGTCGCAAAGCGCTATGCACTGCAGGTGACGCTGGTTGCGAACTCCTGGATGCGCATCCCGGACGACAAATCGGTGCAGCTCGTGGTCGTCGAGGGGCACCAGGATGCCGCCGACGACTGGATCGTCGAGCACGTCGGCGAAAAGGATCTCGTGATCACCGGCGACATCCCGCTCGCCTCGCGCTGCCTCAAGCAGGGCGCGCTGGTGCTCGGGCTCAAGGGACGCCCCTTCACCGAGGACAACATCGGAGGAGCCGTGGCAACGCGGGATCTTCTCTCTCAGCTGCGCGAGGCAGGAGGCCGGACGAGGGGCCCGTCGGCGTTCGAGAAACGTGATCGCTCACGCTTTCTCCAGAGCCTCGACGAGATGATCCAAAGGCTGCGCCGCGAAGCGTAGTCGCCTTGGACCGCGCTTTCCCCTCACGGCCGGTCCGGGTCAGGCGTCGGTGCGGCGCAGGATGAGGAGTGTCAGGTCGTCGGTGCGCGGAGCCCCCGCCAGATGTATCGCGAGATCGGCGAGGCACGCCTGCGCCAGGAAGCGCGGGTGCAGGTTGTGCTTGTCGTACAGAAGCCGCTGTAGTCGCTCCGCCTCGTACATGGCACCGTTTGCGTTGCGCGCCTCGGTGAGGCCGTCGGTGTAGAGGAAGAGTGTGTCCCCCTTGTCGAGCTGCAGCGTCTTCGATTCGTACACCTGGTCCCGCAGCATTCCAATTGGCGTGCCGGTGGCGCCGAGAGACTCGACCGTGCCACCGCGCAGCAGGAGCGGTGGACAGTGCCCCGCATTGCAGATCTCGATCTCGCCCGACGCGCGCGCCCAGCCGCACACCAGCGTTGCGTAATGCGACGCAATCGTGCTCTCCACCAGTTGACGGTTCGCACGTTCGACGAGCTGCGTGACCGGCAGGTCGAGCCCCACCAGGCTGCGGAAGAGCGCATTGAGATGCGCCATGACGAGTGATGCCGCCACCCCTTTGCCGGACACGTCCGCGACCAGGAAGAACACGTCGCCGTTCTGCTCTGCATGTGTCAGCAGGTCGCAGTAGTCGCCGCTCACCGGGCCGAGCGGCTCGTAGCGGTAGTGGAAATCCCAGCCGGCACCTTGGAGCTCCGGACGCGGCAGAAGCGCAGCCTGGATCCGCCAGGCGAGATCGAGATCGTCGGAGAGCGCGCTCAGCTCCTCCTCCGACAACTCGCACAGGCAGTAGCGCATCAGCGGGTTCGCCACGAGCTCCTGCTCGTCGATCGCTTCCTCGCACACCTCACAGACGCCGTACGTGCCATTGCCCATCCGATCCAGCGCGGCGTCCACTTCGCTCAAGAGGCGCACGAAGTGCTGCACGTCCTCTTGCCCGGCAATGGCATTCTCCAGCCGTCGCTTCCGGTCCAGGAGCTGCCCCTGCAGTCCCGCCTCC
>CP070763.1:1734877-1775666 GCA_020349025.1 Candidatus Latescibacterota bacterium
CGCTTTCGCGCGCGTGACGCCGCCGCAAGCCGACGTTCGCGCTCCGGCCTTGGCGCCGGGCGCTCGCCTTCGCGCTCCACGCCTGCGGCACGCTGTCAGCGTTGCACTTTCAGCAGCATCCAGCCGTTGTGCGAATAGACCAGACGATGTGGCGTTCTCGCGTAGAGACGCCGGTGTGTTCCACGTGGGTCGTAGAGCAACAGGTAGTCGTAAAGGGAGGCACGCCGCCAGTCGAAGTGGGCGGGTGCGAGGTTCTCGTCGCGTTGCGAAAGGTAGGGGCGGCGGGGATTCCGGTAGTGCACCGGCGTCGTCGGCAGGAGCGCGAACGACTGGTCCACCTCGCCGAGCTTGCGCGCCTGGTAGAGCGACGCCACGTGGAGGAAGGCGCTGAAACGCAGCCCCACCGGATAGGGCATGTAGATGAGACTCTTCACCTTCACGTGCGGGGGAATCACTTCGATGGCCCCATCGAGGCCGCGTGCCTGTGCGCCGACGCGGGCCACGAGTTCGTTCCAGTGCAGCGCCAGCGTCAGGTGCAGGAGAAGCGCGACCCCGATCAGGGCGGCGCGCGCGCCGCGAGCGGAGGGCCAGAGCAGCGTCGGGATCAGAAGCAGCGGGCCCAGCACGAGGAATCGATGGTGGAGAAGGAAGAGGCCCTGCGTCGTCAGCTCGCGGTCGGCGACCGAGTAGGGGAGAACGATGTAGAGGAGGAGAGCGAGGAGCGCGCAGGTGCGAATCCACGCGCGCATTCGAGCCGGCCATCTCTCCTCGCCCGCAACATGGCGTACGCGAGCGAGTCGCCACTCGCGCGCGAGCAGAAACGCCACCAAGCCGGCGAGGAGCGCCATGACACTCCACTCCAGTGTCGCGTCGGCGCTGGCGGTGATCAGCGACCAGCCGGCGTCGAGCCACTTCGTCCGTGCGTCGTCCCACGCCACCGTGAAGCCCGCTGCATCCGACGACAGGAGTCGGGCGTGGGCGGCCCAGGCGAGCACGTAGAGCAAGGGGAGCAGCAGCGGCAGGAGCCGCAGCGCGCGTTGTCGGCGCGCAACAGGCGCAAAAAGGAACCACAAACCGGCAGCGAGCAGAGCGAAGGCGAAAAGAAGAACGTGTGCGAGCGCGAGAAGAAACCACACGACGCCGTCGAGCGTCGCTGCGCCGAGGTGCGATCGGCAAGGTGTGGCGATGCGCGCGAGCAGCAGAATCAGGAACGGGAGTCCCAGGAAGAAGGAGAGAAAACCGCTCCAGACGTTGACGTTCAGCGCCAAGAGGAGGGCGAGGAGCACGTTCCACTTCGTGCCACCGACCGCCCGCGCGAGGCGAAACGACGCCCACGCCAAGCCGACGAGGTAGAGCAGCACGAAGGCGCGGACCGTGTTCACTTCGCCGAGCCGACCGACAAGCGGCGTCGTGCTCAACAGCCCCAGGATGTTCACCTGCGGGAAGAGTGTGATCTCGAAAAGCTCGTGCAGACGCTCATCGTGCCGTTGCTCCAGGATGCGCGCCATCGCCAGATGCTGCGGCATGTCGACGAAGGGAAGAAACGAGGCGCGCAGGAAGGGCAGCGCCTGCAACGCCGCGGCGGCCAGGATCAACACGCCGACGGTCATCCCCGATGCCCGCTTGCTCGACTCCCTGCTTGGAGCCTGAGCTCGCGTTGCCGCGCCGGAACGGGTCATGAGGCTCCTCCATGATCGGCGTCACGCCGCCGGCAGACGCACCTGCACCCAGGCGCCGCCGTCGGGCCGGTTGCCAGTCTGGATGTCACCGCCGTGATCCTCGAGGATTCTGCGCACGATCGCGAGACCGAGCCCGCTTCCGGATGGCTTGGTCGTATACGTGGGCTCGAAGACGCGCTCGCCCGCCTTGCTGGGGAACCCACAGCCACGATCCGAGAACGTGAAAGCGATCGAACCCGCGTCGCGCGCCCAGCTCACCTCCAACTCTCCCCCCTGGGGCATCGCTTCCACGGCGTTTTTCGCCAGGTTCGTGAACACCTGACGAATCTGATCCCGGTCGGCGAGAACCGCGGGGACGCTAGCGAGCTCGGCGCGCACTCGGACGTTGGGGAGCGCCGAGTAGAGCTCCAGGACCTGTTGCAAGACTTCGCCAGGATCGATCTTCTCGAGCTGCGGCTTCGGCATGCGCGCGAAGGCGGAGAACTCGTCGGCAAGTCGGAGCAGGTGCGAGGTCTCCTCCAGGATCGTGTCGAGGCACTCGCTCACCACCGGATCTTCGGCGCCGGGGCGTTTGCGGACGCGATGGATGGAGAGTGTGATCGGTGTGAGCGGGTTCTTGATCTCGTGCGCCAAGCGACGCGCCACGTCTTGCCACGCCGCCAGCCGTGTGGCCCGGACCAGCTGCTCATTGCTCTCGTGAAGATCGCGGCTCATCGTGTTGAAGGCGTCGGTCAACCGGCCCAGCTCTCCGGTGGATCGTGCTTCGATCTGGTGACCGAGGTCGCCGGCGGCCACCGCCTCGAATCCCATCTGCAGCCTTTCGATTGGACGTGTGAGCGTGTGCGCCAGGAAGACGCCGAGGGCGGGAGCGAGGAAGAGGAAGAGGATGGCGGTCGCGGCGAGGAACAGGCCGGCGTTGCGAATGTGCAGGCGTTCGTAGAGACCGATCTGAAGCGAGCGCATGTGACTTTCGACGACCGAGGCGATGGCTTCCGCCTCCGCCACCGGGAGCGCGAGTACGACGATCGCGAAGTGGGGCTGTGCGTCGAGGTCGGCTGGACCCGCGACGCCGACGACGACGGAGCTGCCATCCGGGGCCTGCACCATGCGCGCGCGCTCCGATCCGGAGCGACTGCCCGGGAGCAGATCGCGGACGAACGCTTGCGCCGGCGCCGCAGCCCAATCGCCGCGCAGCGCCAGCACCTCCTCCGTTCCGGGCGCACCGGCGCAGAGCAGCGCCACGTACGGTCGAGCCAGCAATCCCTCGAGCTGCTGCGGCTTCGGCGCGCCCTCCTCGATCAGACGCGCGACCGCAGCATCCGCCGCGCGGCGCGCGGTGGCGTGGTGATCCGCCAACACCGTTTGCGCCAGGAGGAGGCCGGGCTCCGAGACGGTGGTGCCGGGTGTGGCATCGCGCAGCGCCTGCAACTCACGCCACAGCGTTACCATCGTGAGGAGCGCCGGCACCACGGCGAGGGCGAGGAAGACGGCGACGAGGCGTGCGCGTAGCGTGTGGTTTCCCAGCAGGAAGGCGATCGCCGCTCCGAGAATGAGAAGCGAGAGAACGACGCCCAGACCGAGAAGCAGGTTCTCGAGGTTCATGGCTCGGCGGCACCCCCGAAGAGCTGTCCGCATGCCGCCTCGATGTCGGTTCCCATGCTCCAGCGCACGGTGACCGATCGGAATGCGCCCTCGAGGCTGCTCTCGAACTGTCGCACGCGTTCGATCTCGGGGCGTGCGAAGCGCAGGCGCGGCTCGGGGTTGAAGGGAATCAAGTTCAGTTTGAACGGCCCGTTCGCATCACCGAGGGCACGCAGCCGTCGTGCGTCCTCCGGGCGGTCCGTGGTATCTCGCAGCAACACGTACTCGAGCGTCACGTGATGCTTCGTTCGTTCGGCGAAGAAGCGCGCCGCGTCAAGTGTCTCTTGCAGCGAGTGTCGACCCGAGACGGGCATCAGGCGCTTGCGATCGCTGTCGTTGCTGGCGTTGAGCGACACGGCCAGCTTGACGCGCAGGTCGAGCTCCGCCAACTCGCGGATGCGCTGCGGCAAGCCGGTGGTCGACACGGTGATGCGACGCGCGCCGATGTTCGCGAGCTGCGGTGCCGAGAGCACGCGAATGGAGCGCACCACCGGCTCGAAGTTGTCGAGCGGCTCACCCATCCCCATGAAGACGACGTTGAGCCCGCTGCTGGGAACGGAACGGCGCACGTGCAACACCTGAGCCACGATTTCGTCCGCTGCCAGGTTGCGCACGAGCCCGCGGCGCGCGGTCAGGCAGAACTTGCAGGCAAAGCGGCATCCGACCTGAGTGGAGATGCAGGCGGTGTGGTGTCCTGCCATCGGCATGAGAACCGCTTCCACCGCGGCGCCATCGCGAAACCGCAGCAGGAACTTCGACGTCCCGTCGCGCGACGAGGTGCGACGTACCACCTCCTCGCACGGAGTGAGGTCGAACTGTCGCGCACAATCGCGACGCTGCCCGAGCGGCAGGTTGGTCATCGAGTCGAAATCGGAGACGTGTTTCTGGTACACCCAGTCGGCGAGCTGGTCGGCGCGATAACGCTCGAGCCCGAGCGCGAGGACGCTGGCCTGCAGCTCGTCGTAGGTGAGTGCTTTCAAGGCCCGCACGCGCTCCTCCTGGCGACAGCGGTCACCTCACAGGGTATGCACAGGTTTGGGGTGACGACAAGCGCACCCTGTCGCCCGGGCCGGTGTTAGAATCGGCCTGGGCCCGTGGACGGATCGGAGATCACTGTGTCGCATCGCATCCTGATCGTCGATGACGAGGAGAGCATCCGCAGCTCCCTGCAACGCTTGCTCGAATACAAAGGGTACGAGACGTTGAGCGCCGAAGACGGCCCGCGCGCGCTCCAGCTTCTCGCGGAGGAGCCGGTGGACGTCGTTCTCCTCGACATCAAGATGCCGCGCATGGACGGGATCGAGGTCCTGCAACGGATCCGCGAAACCTACGCCGACCTCTCGGTGGTCATGATTTCGGCGCATGGGACGATCGAGACGGCGGTGGAGTGTACGAAGCACGGAGCTTTCGACTTCCTCGAGAAGCCGTGGGATCAGGACCGCCTGCTCCTCACGATCCGCAACGCCATCACACAGCGACAGCTGGTGCGCGAAAAGCTGGAGCTGCAGAGGACCCATCCCGGTCACGACGAGATGATCGGTAAGAGCGCGGCGCTCCAAGACATCCGTGACACCATCGAGCGTGTGGCGCAGACGGACGCGCGCTTGCTCATCGTGGGTGAGAACGGCACGGGCAAGGAGCTGGTGGCGCGCGCCGTGCACGACAAGAGTCGGCGGGCCGGCATGACGTTCGTCGAGGTCAACTGCGCCGCCATTCCGGAGGAGCTGATCGAGTCGGAGCTCTTCGGGCACGTGAAGGGCAGCTTCACGGGTGCGATCGCGAACCGCACCGGCAAGTTCGAGCAAGCCGATGCCGGCACCCTCTTCCTCGACGAGATTGGCGACATGAGTCTGGCGGCACAGGCGAAGGTGCTCCGCGTTCTGCAGGAGGGCAAGCTCGAGAAGGTCGGAGGGAACGAGACGCGCCTGGTGGACGTGCGCGTCATCGCGGCGACGAACAAGGATCTGCTCGAAGAGGCGCGCCGGGGGCAGTTTCGCGAGGACCTCTACTACCGTCTCAACGTGGTGCCGATCCACGTGCCGCCGCTGCGAGAGCGCCGCGACGACATTCCTCTGTTGGTCGACTACTTCCTCGAACGCGTCGCCGAGTCGTTGGGGCAGCGCCCCAAGGCCATTGCCCCCGACGCGCGCGAGATCCTGCGCCGCCAAGATTGGCCCGGCAACGTGCGCGAGCTCCGCAACGTGGTCGAGCGGATGGTGATCCTTTCGCGCGGCGGGCAGATCGAGCCGCACGAGGTGCCGCTCGATCGCAGCGCCGTTCCGCGCTCGACGCGCGACGACATCATGGGACACGCCACGTTCCAGGCCTTCAAGGAGGACGCCGAGCGCCGCTTCCTCATGCGCAAGCTGGCCGAGAACGACGGCAACGTCAGCAAGACGGCGCGTGTCCTCGAGATGCAGCGCAGCAATCTCTACAAGAAGATCGAGAAGTACGGTCTCGACACCCGCTCCGCGTCGGACTAGCCGCGTCGCGTGACTCCGCTTCGGCTGCGCTTGAGCTGCGCTCGAGGGCTCAGTGAGATCCAGCGCGGACCGCGACGTTCGGCGTCGGCCTCGGCGCTGGTGCGGCGCCGCGGACGACGCGGGCGGGAACGCCGACCGCCGTCGTTCCACTGGGCACCGGCTGCACCACGGCGGCGTTGGCACCGATGACCGCGTCGGCACCGACAGCGACTCCCTGGGCGACGCTGGCGCCGATCCCGACGTAGGTGCGCGCTCCGACGCGGACGCCCCCCGCCAGACGTGCGCCCGGCGCGAGATGGCCAAACTCGCCGACGTGGCAATCGGGGCTGACGATGCTCCCCGTGTTGAGGATGGCGCCGCGGCAAAGGCGTGCGGCGGCGTCCACGATGACGCCGGCGAGGAGAAGCGAGCCCGAAGCGATCTCGACATCGCGCCCCAGCACCGCGGTCGGGTGCACGATCGCAGGAAGGTCGAAATCGAGCTCCTCCAACTGCGCGAACCACGACTCGCGGCCTCGCGGTGACCCGAGCGCGACGACCGCGCGCCCCGGAATCTCCTCGCGGTTCAAGACCTCCCGCCCACCGAGCACCGTGTGACCGAGGAGAGTGCTTCCGTGCCGGCTTGTCTTGTCGTCGACGAGGCCTGCGATCGTGAAGAACCCCTGGAGCTCGATGGCGTCGATGACCGCCAGAGCCAGACCTCCGGCGCCGACGACCACAAGCGCATCATCCGCTGCCCGTCGACGCAGGCGCGCGCGTGCGGTGGTGGCAACAGCCGGCGGCTGCGTGCCCGCGGCGGCGGCCGGGTTTTCCGGCCCTGGGGAGGGGGCCAGTGGGACCGCCGATGCGCGGACCCGACGTCTCGGAATCAGCGTGTGCCACAGCGTCTTGAAGTCGAGCCAGGGTGAGTAGTGGTCGACGTAGTAGAGGTCGAGCTCGATGCGCTCCGCGGCGGCACCATCAGCGCGTTCGTGCACCTGCTCCCAGCCGGTAATGCCGGGGCGGAAAAGCAGGCGTCGTCCCTGCCGCGCGGTGTACGTGTCGGCCCGCTGTCGGTGCGCGGCTCGCGGACCGACGAAGCTCATCTCGCCGATCAGGATGTTGAAGAGCCTCGGCAGCCCCGCGATTCGAGTCTTCTCCAGGAGGCGCCCGAACGCGGTCTTCTGTGGCTCCTCCTCCTGCATCCCCGCGCCGTCGAGGGGGGAGCGACGCCGCAGCGTCCGGAAGCGAAACATGGCGAAGGGACGGCCACGCTCCCCGATACGCTCTTCGAGCACGAGTGGGCTGCCCGAGAGCAGCAGCAGAAGCGTGACCAGCAAGAGGAGCGGTGCGAGCAGCACCACGAGGAGCAGCGCAACCACACGGTCGGTGCTGTACTTCAGGAACTTCACGACATCCATGTCGGCCCACCCGCGTCGAGTCTGTCGAGAAGACGCTCCAGGTCACGAGTCCCGCCTGCGCCCTCGCAACCCGGGTCACCCGGCGGCCACGCCCGACATCCCGCAGCGCGCGCAGCTTGGCGCAGGCGCGGTGACGGCGCGACGTAGAAGCATTCCCGCGGGCGCAGGTCGCAGCGCTGGAGCAGCCAGCGAAAGGCGAATGCGCTCGGCGGCGCCGCGTCGCGTCCGAGCTGCTCGGTCCAGACGCAGCGCTCGACGAGGTCGCGAATGCCGAGGTCGCAAAGGCACGACTCGAGCGCCGCGACGGGGCCCTCGTCCAGGAGAGCGAGCCGATAGGTGGTGGCGAACTGGCCGAGAAGCGCCCGGATCGATGGGTCCGGTTGCAGCCTGGGACAGGCGGAGCGTGCCGCCATCACGGCGCCCCGCGCCGCCCTGCCGTCGACGCGGAGTCCGAGGTCGCGGAGCGAGCGCGACACGAGGGCGCGTGGTCCAAAGCGGTCCAGACGCTCGGCTGCGGCGCTGCAAAAGGGGCGTCTCGGGACACCCTGCGTCGCGAGCGCGTCCGCGGCCGCCTCGATGGCGGCCTCGCGCAACTTCGCCGCCGGGACCAGAACGCCACGCACGCCGAGAATGACCGCCTCGATCATGGACCCTCCACACGCCCTCTGCCGCAGCTCCGCGGCAAGTCGCATGCCTCGGAAGGCCTTTCCACGATCCAGTCGATCAGCGGAATCCCCCGTCATCCTTGACTTTGGGCCGCTCGTTGTTATCATTTGGCGTAAGCCCGCTTCTGGTTACTCCTTTAGACGGGAGTGATGTCGGTCTGCCAGCTTCGATGTCGAGTCCCGACCAGGCGTCAGACAGGAGCTGAAGACTCGCGCAGGCATCGGAGCGGAAGGAGATTGGGCATGGATAAGCGGATCTGGTCAGCTGCCGGGCTGGTCTGCATCCTCCTCTTCCTCCTCGCGGCACCCCTCACCCAGGCCTCCGAGAATCGTACGACAGAACTTGAGAGCTTCGAGGTCAAGTGGCGTTTCGGTGCGCGCTCGGCCGCGGGCGCGAACCCGCTTCCCAACACCGGGATCGGCGAGCCGGGTGACGACGACACACCGAATCGCGATGGAGACGGTGTGGTCTTCCAGAATCCGCAGCGCAGCAAGACCATCGCCGCGGATGGAGGCGGAGGGGGATTCAAGAGACTGCGTCTCATCGCAGCGGGCCTGCGCCTGCACATGCTGAAGATTCTGCGAGCCTGGGACTGAATCGCAGGCTCGACCTGATGAGTATGAACTCCCGATCTCGCCGGGGGCGTCCATGCTGAGTCGGGATCGACACGATCCGCCGGAACCCAAAGGCAGGCCACCCGCGACCTCCTTCGAGGCCCTCGAAGAGGTGGGTGATTTCCACCGCTCCTCGGACAGCTTCGGGGCAGCGTTGGAGTATTACGAGACCGCCCTGCGCGAGCTGGGCACGGAGTCCGACTTCGAGGCCACCGTCGCCGCGCGTCTGAACCGCAAGATCGCCGACTGCTACCGCTCCAAGGGCCTCTTGGAGCAGGCCCTCCTCCACGTCGAGCGCGCGCGCGAATCCCTCCGGGGCTACGAGTTCGAGCTGGAGTATGGCGTGGTCCTGCGCTGCCGGGCGGAGATCACGATCGCTCAAGGTAAGCCGGACACGGCTCTGCGCGACGCGGAGCTCGCCATGGAGACGCTGCGCTCGACGGCCGCACACAGCGAGTACGCGACCGTTCAGACGATCGCTGCCGAATGCCATGGGCGCCTGGGGCACAGCACCGAGTTCGAGCAGCTGAACCTCGATGCGCTCGCCACCTACCGCAGGATCGACGATCAGGTCGGGATCGCGAACGTCTACAACAACCTCGGCGTGGCCTACAAGAACGACTGCCAGTGGGACAAGGCGATCCGTTCCATGACGCAGGCGAAGGAGATCTGCGAGCGTCTCGGCCTCACGCGCAAGCTCGCACGCACGCTGAACAACCTGGCAATCGTCTACACGAAGCGACGCGAGTTCGACGAAGCGATCGCACATCTTCGTCGAGCGCGGCGATTGGTGCAGGCGCTCGGTGACTACTCGACATTGGTGAGCGTGCTGAACTCGATGGGGCGCGCATTCCTCATGTCGGGGCGCTACACACAGGCCGAGAAGTGTCTCCTGGAAGCGCGTGTGCTCGCTGAACGCCATCACTTCGCGCGCTCGCAGGCCCTCGCGGACGAGTTCCTCGGCGATCTCATGCAGGTGCAGGGGCGACTGGACGAAGCGCGGGAGAACTACGAGAGCGGCTTGAAGAAGTCGCGTCGGTTCGCACCGAAGGGGGACGTCGTCGGCGAGATCCTGCGCCGGATCGCCGACCTCGAGCTTCGCAGCGGGTTGCGCTCGCAGGCGATCGCGACCGCACGCCGCGCGCTGAAGATCTGCCAGGGTTGCGGGGAGACGCACGAGATCGGCTTCATTCACCGCACGATCGGGTTGGCCAACCACGCTCTGGGCAAGAATCGCCAGGCACAGCAAGCCATGGCGGCGAGCGTGGCGGCGTTCGAAGAGACACGCAACCCGTACGAGCTGGCGCAAAGCCGCGTGTCGTTGGCCGAGATCTATGTCGAGCACGGCGGACGCGAGCCTCTGCTGCGTGCGGTGCGCGAAGCGCAGGCTGCCGCGGATGCTTTCCGCAAGCTCGAGGAGGATCGAGCCTACTGCAACGCCGGGCTCGTGCTCGCCCAGGCGTACAAGGCGAGCGGCAACCACGACGATGGCTTGCTCGTTCTCTACGACGTTGAACGCATCTGCGAGGAGAATCCCGCCTTCGAGCTGCTGCCGCACGCACGCACACTGCGCAAGGAGTTCGAGTGTGCGCTGGTCTCGAGCGCCAGCAGCGAATCGAGCCAACTGAATCTCTTCAGCGAGCTCTACTCCCTGGCGGACCCCGCGGGAGGCTTCGAGGAGAAGCTGCAGGAGATGCTGCAGTCGCTCTGTGGGCGCTCGCGTTGCACGGTGAGCTTCCTCAGCCTGCTCTTCCCAAGTCACGCGGGTCCGGTCCTGAAGGGGGTTCACGGAATCGACCCGGGTGAGGCGAAGGCGCTGTCGCAATACTTCATCGAGCAGGGGCTGGAGCCGCACGTCTGGTCACAGGTCGATGGCGCGTTCTCGGAACGGTTCCCCGAGGTCGCGCGCCGCGCCGGCGCGGTGCTCTGTCAGCCTCTGGTCTTCGAGGATCGCAGGCTCGGTGTGCTCTACCTGGAGCGGGCGCAGGCGCAAGGCTCTTGCGCCTTCAGCCAGGACGAGGTGGAGTTCCTCGCGACCTACGCCAACCTCGCGGCGGTCGTGCTCTTCGAGCTCTTCCGCGAAGAGTTCCATGAGCCGGCACCGACGCGCAAGGGCGCGACCCTGCATCCCACCCTGCAACGGGTCATCACGGACGACGCTTCGATGTTCCACGTTCTGGCGCTGGCGGAGAAGGTGGCGCCGAGCGATTGCACGGTTCTGCTGTCGGGTGAGACCGGCACGGGGAAGGGGCTCCTGGCGCATTGCCTGCACCGCATGAGCTTGCGGCGTGGCAAGAGATTCATAGCGCTCAACTGCGCGGCGATGCCGGAGCAGCTGCTCGAGAGCGAGCTCTTCGGCCACGTTCGCGGCGCCTTCACGGGAGCCGAGGCCACGAAGATGGGCCTGTTCGAGGCGGCGCACGGCGGCACCGTGTTCCTCGACGAGGTGGGGAAGACCTCTCTCTTCATGCAGGGCAAGCTGCTGCAGTTCCTCGACAGTTCCGAGGTCCGACCGGTCGGATCGAACGACTTCCGCAAGGTCGACGTCCGGGTCATTTGTGCATCCAAGTCGGATCTGCGCGGTCTCGTCGAGGAGGGGCGGCTCCTGGAGGATCTCTACTACCGCTTGAACGACTTCCCGATCTCCATTCCGCCGCTGCGAGACCGTGGTGATGACATCAAGCTGTTGATCGACCACTACCTGCGGAAGTACACGGTGGAGTTCGACAACCGCGTTCCCGGTTTCTCACGCCAGGCGCTCAATCTGCTGCAGCGGTACGCTTGGCCGGGGAACGTGCGCGAGCTCGAGAAGTCGGTGAAGCGCGCCGTGCTTCTCGCCGACAAGGGGCGTCCGATCACGGTGCGCCACCTCCCCGAAGAGATCACGGCTCCGGGGCGCTCGGCCCGGGCAGAGCGCACGCTGCGCGACGGGATGACGCTCCGCGACCATCTCACGCGCGTCGAGTCGGAGCTCATCCAAGCCTCGATGCGCAAGGCGGCCGGCAACAAGTCGGAAGCGGCACGCATGCTCGGGATCAGCTACCCGAGCTTGCTGCAGAAGATCAAGGCGTATGGCGCAGATGCGGATCTCGCCTGACGTCTCACGATGAGACGCGGCCCGCCCTTTTCGGCGCTTTTTTTTTTGCCCTTCAGCACGCCGGTCGCCAACGCTCCCGTTCGTTCCGAGAATTGATAGCAAAAACCTTGATAGTCTCAACTTGTTTGATCGCAACGTTTTGAAGACACGAATCGGACAATCTATAAATTGTGTTGATAGCCAACCCGCGTCCCCGGCGCGCCCCGAATGCTGGTAAAGCAGTGTTGTCGCTTTAGAGTCCTGCCAATAAAGGGCTTACAGAGCGCCACTTTTCTGGCACGTCGGCTGCTCAGGCGTAGTCAGCTCTTGCGGTGGCACAACCGCCGACGGGAGCTTCTCGCGGCCGACGGGTCGCGAACAGGACCAGCAGCTTGGGGCCGGGGTGGACGCCAAAGTGGGGATTGGTGCTCCGTCCCTGCCCTCAGCTGGGTCTGACACCGGGGAAGAGGATGCGGCGCCGCTTGCGCGTCCCTCCAGGTGAGTCTCGAGCCAGTGATTTCGCAGCAAGCGGTGTCCCGAAGGCCGAGACCGGATTGAGGCGAGGATCCGGTTCAAAGAGCGTTGGGTTTTGATCCCCTCCGTCATCTCTTTCGGCCCTTCGGGGAAGGCCGTCACTTCGGTGGCGGCCTTTTTCCGTCGGGCGTGGTTCGCAGAACGTGTCCGCTGCCTCTCTGGCGCCAACCCGTTGCATCGTCATGACATCGGCACGAGGCGCGAGCCGTGTCGAAAAGTAGACAGGGTGTTTCGAGAAGACCACAAGCGCTCGTGCGGGCGGATCATGCTGGGCGTTTTACCGCGTGCGTTCACATTCGTCCCCTGGCGGCGTCGGAGCGTCACGAGGCGCCTGAACACGCTTGCGAAACGGGCGCCAGAGCCGCGCTCGAGCGGCCGGATCGCGCTCTGGCACGAGCTATGCGGCTCGCCCCGGTGCGCGGCCAGAGGGTCGCGTGGGGTCATTCGTCTTCGAGAGTCGTGGGTGTTCGTTCCGAGCCTCCGGCGGCCGGAAGAGCCGGCCGGATTCCCGAAGGAGGCGCGGGATGTTCAAACTGCTCTCGCTCGGAACGCTTCTCGTTGGCGTCACACTCACCGGCTGCGTCGATCACTCGAGCCGGAGAGTCGTCGGCACCGATGATGTCTATCCCCCTGGAGAACCCCGGGACGTCTACTCCGTCACGGGTGACGGAGAGGTGACGCTGTACTGGTCACCCCCACGTGACGGAGATCTCGCGGGATTCTCGATCTTCATCAGCGAGGATGATCAGAGCTACTACCGCATCGGAGACGTGGGAACGTCGCGTCGCCATTTCCGCATTGCAGGCGACGTCCT
Organism: Candidatus Latescibacterota bacterium; assembly: GCA_020349025.1. Classification (GTDB taxonomy): domain Bacteria; phylum Krumholzibacteriota; class Krumholzibacteriia. The sequence goes on from CP070763.1 coordinate 1,747,784, forward strand.
TGCTGGCGAGGCCCCGTTCGACTTCGTGAACGGCAACACCTACTTCGTGGGAGTCACCGCATTCGATCGCGACGGGAACGAAAGTGAGCTCACGGACGTGAACACCACGTTCGACACACCGCGTCCCTCGGGACGCGACCTGCGCCTGTATCGGTCGGATGGTGCGCACGCTGCGGAGAGCGGCTACGACTTCTCGCGCTCCCCGTACGGCTACTCGATGGATGCGCAATCCCTCTTCGTCGACATCTACTTCACCGTGGTCAATGGAGTGCCGTTGATGCGGGCGCCGTTTCCGCAGGTGGTGGAGATGGAGGACAAGGGTCTGGTGGACTTCGACAGCGCGGAAGTCGGTTGGCTCTTCGAACAGGATTGGAACCCGGTCGACGAGGTCGTTCTGCGCCCCGGTCACGTCGTGCTCGTCAAGATCTGGGAGGAAACGCGTCCCGGAAACGAGAGGGAGCCCTTCAACGTCGCGAAGTTCCGCGTCGTCGAGATCAACAACGAGTCGGTCGTGATCGACTGGGCGTATCAGACCGCTCCGAACAACCGGGAACTGAAGCCCATGCAGTCTGCGCGCGTTGCGCGCGGCTCGCGCTCACAGGAGGTGCTGCGATGAAACGCTGGGCATGGATCGGAATGCTGGCCGCACTGGCGCCTGCCACGACGGCGGCCGACCGCATCAACTGGGACAAATGGTACGACGGCAAGGTCGAAACACGGCTGCGCCTGAGAGGCCACGACGAAGGCTCGGTGTACGCGCCCGGTGAGGCGATCCGCATCGAGTTCAAGACGAACGAGGATGCCTACCACCTGGTCTACGGCATCGACACGGAAGGCTACGTGCGCGTGCTCTTCCCGCGGTTCTGGGAAGACGATGGTTGGGTGGAACGCAACGAGAAGGTGAGGCTGCACAGCGACGATCTGGCGTGGCCCGCCGATCGCTGGGGCGCGGATGGGATCGTGTACGTGGAGGCCGTCGCCAGCCCGTTGCCGTTCGAGTTCCGCAACGCCGGCCTGGTGAACGACCGTGGTTTCGTCGGCTGGTACGGCGCGGAGGGCCCGCTGCGGGTCAGCGGCGATCCCTTCCTCGCCTTCAACGACATCCACCAGCACCTCTTCCCCGACTGGGAGCGCGCCGTGTTCACGGTCGACTACACCTACTTCTACGTGGGTGCCGTGCGCCACGCACCACGCTACCTCGGCTACGACTACCAGCGCGTCTACGTGGCGCCACCGCATCCCGGCTTCTACGCCACGGTGCGCTTCGGCTGGCGTTGGCAGTTCGGTGTCGGCTACTGCCGGCCGATCTACCGGCGCTACTACTGGCCGGGTCGCCACGTCGTCCATCACCACATCCATCGTCACCATCACGTGGTGTACCCGGAACGCGATCGCGACAGGCGCGTGGTGGGCGATTGGGATGGCCCGCGTCGACGCATCAAGCGCGATGCGGAGCCGCGGCGCCGCGTGCCGACGGAGACAAAGCGGCGAGTACCGCCTGAGACGAAGCGGCGCGTCATGCTGTCGCGGGAGCGCGACGTCAGTGACGTGAAGCAGCGCAGCGTTCCGGAAGCGCGCCGGCGCGCCGTCGAGAAGAGGCGCGTGACGACGCCGAAGCGTGTGGTCCAGCCGTCGAGGGAGCGCACGGTGCAGAGGCGCCAGCCCGCACGCCCCGCACGCCAGGTGAGCCCCGCGCCGCGCGTGAAGAGCCGCTCGGTGCAGCGCGCGGTGCCGACGAAAGCGCCGCAGCGCCAGCTCTCCACCAAAAGGAGCGCAAAGAGGGCGAGCCAGCCGCGGCTGTCGGCGACGAAGTCGTCCACCCCGCGTGCGGCGGTGAAGTCGAAGTCGAACGCGCGTTCGCTGCGGGCGAGGAAGAAGAAGTGACCGAGGCGGAGGCGGCGATCGCGCCACGCGCCGAGTGCGTCCGCGAGAGCCCCTCGTTGCAGTGAGGCTCGGCGGGCACGTGGATGGAAGTTGACCTCGCGGATCCTCGCCTCGGCGTCCGTGGTGCCCGAGCCTCGCAGGGAGTCCAAGCGAGTGCAGGGGGAACCCCGAACCGACTCGCGTTGCCGATCAGGGGCGGCAGCGTGGGGAGGGGCGGGGTTCCCGTTTTGCTCAGGGCCCACAACTCGCTGGATTTGACACACTTCCGGCGCCGGTCGCTTGACCCGGGTGGCGCACAGCGCCTATCTTGCCGGTTGCCGACGGCCCCGCCGCCCCTGGTAGGAATGCCCTTGCGAGACTCCCCGACGACAGCAGTCCGGCGACTGGGTTGGGCCGGTCTGATGCTCACGCTCGTTGCGCTTCTGCCCGGCTGGAGCGCCGCAGCGCCGGCGGCGCCGCAGAAGCAGGGACGGGTGGCGCCGCCACCGGGGTCGGTCTCGCGTCACAATCTCGCGACTGCGGTGGAGCGCCTGCAGCGCCGCGACGGGGCGGTCGCCCGCAAGGCCATGACCGACACGGTGACACTCGTGGCGCTGCGCATCGATTTCCCCAACCTCTCGTTCGGGGAGTCTCCCCCTGCCGACGAGCTCCACGACCAGTTCTACTACCAGGTGCAGTTCCGCTACCTGCAGCAGTACTACGCTGCGGCGTCGAATGGCCGCTTGCACTTGCGTGTCGACGTCCCCGACGGCGTTGCACGCGCGCCCCAGGAACAGGAGTACTACGGCAACGTCGACCACTACGACAGTCTCATGGTGGAGCTGAGCGCCGAAGCCGTCGGGCACTTCGATCCGAGCGTCGATTTCTCCGCCTACGACGGGATCATCACGCTGCACGCCGGCCCGGGTCGGGAATCGGACATTGCGGGTGACTCGCCCTTCCAGATCTGGTCGGGCTACGTCGACCAGCTGAGCTTCGCGGAAGTTCTTTCGACACCCGACAGCACCATTCTGGGGATCCCGACCGACGACGGCCACCTGGTGCGTGACGCGGTCATCTTGCCGGAGTGGGAAGTGCAGGACCAGCGGACGACGGGTGGGACGCGACTCGGCCATCTTGGCGTCTACGCGCACGAGACCGGGCAGAAGCTCGGCATGGTCCCGCTCTTCGACGCCGATCCCTCGCCCATTCCGAACTCCCAGGGGATCGGCAACTTCGGGGTGATGGGGTACGGCCTCTGGGTGGCGAACGGCTTCATCCCCTCGCTGCCGTGTGCGTTCAACCGCATGCTCATGGATTGGGTGGACCCGATCGACGTGGCGACGACTTCAGAGATCGAGCTGCGCGACTACGAGCGTGGGGCTCCCGACTCGGTCGTCGCGCGCATCCCGATCTCGGCGCGCGAGTACTTCCTTGTGTCCTACATCGTCGAGGATCCGGATGGACCGATCGTGGTCGAGTGCAGCGGTGAGCCGGTCGGTCCTCGTCGCTTCTTCCACTTCACCGACCTGAACGAGAACTGCCTCTTCGATTTCGAAGATCTCAATGGCGACAGCGTCCTGTCGGACGGCGACCTGATCGACACCTACGAAGGCGCCGAGTGGAACTTCTTCATGACCGATCTGATCGGCAAGAACACCGCCGGCAGTGGTTTCGGGCTCCTGGTGCTGCACGTGGACGAGCAGGTTCTGCACGAGGTGCTGGGAAGTGGCAGCACCAACGTCCAGCGCGACCCGAGGCGCAAGGCGGTCGACGTGGAGGAGGCCGATACGATCGAGGACCTCGACCGCTTCCCCGACAACGCCCGCTCCTTCGGCAGCTTCGAAGACTATTTCCTCTCACCCTTCGCACCGCAGACGATCCCCGACACGCGCAGCACGAACGGTGCACCGACCGGGCTCCGCATCGACCTGGTCGCGCTGCCCGATTCCACCCCGAGCGCGGACGTGCCGTCGGTTGTCATTCCCGGTGGGCGCGCGCGCGTGCGCGTGCAGCACGATGCGCTCCTCGACGACGCCCGCTCGCCGCGGCGGCGTGCGCGACGCGTCGTGACCGGATCGGTCGGCGCGGACCTCGTGGCGTTTCCGCAGACGCAGGGGGCGGCACTCGTCGTCCCGGGAGAAGATGGGGAAGTGCATCTGCTCGACGCCGATCTGCGCGAGCTCCCGAGCGCCGGGAGCGATCCCTCGAGGCTCGAAGCGTGGGTCGTCGTGCCCCCCGAGCGGCGCGGCGCATGGTTCGGCGCACCGGCGGTGGGTGACGTGGACGGGGACGCGGAAAGCGACGTCGTGCTCGTTGCCAACGCCGACTCCGCGGGTGCTGCGATCGTGCGGCTCTTTGGCTGGCGTCGAGATGGCAGCGGACTCGGCGATGCGATCGCCGATCCGATCACGGGCGGTGCCCAGCTGGCGTCGCTCGCGGGCAGGGCGCAACGACTGCTTCTCTACGATCTGCACGACGACCCGGGCGAGGAGATCGTCGTCGTCTTGCAGGACACGACGCAGCTCGAAACCGTCGTCCTCCCACCGACGCGGGTCGCGTGCCCCACGTGGGAACGCGTGCAAAGCCCCGGCTGGGAATGGGCGGGCGGCCCCGTGGGAGTGCGTTGGCACCGCTCGGCGTGCGCCCAGCGCGCGATCGCCTGGGCCGAATCGGAGCGCGCGAGCGGCGCGCTGCGCGTGCGTTTGTTTGCGCCAGGTTGCTGCGAGGCCCCGGTGGATCACCCGCTCGCGGTTGCCGCGACAGGCGTGCGCATGGTGGCGGGAGATCTGGATGGAGATGGTGCGGACGAGATCGTGGTCGTCGACCGCGACGGCGGCGTGTTTCGCGTGCGGCAAGATTCCGGCGCCGAGACGATCGGTCGGCTCGGCGACGTCGATCCGACCCCCCTGGCTCTCGCGGACGTCGACGCCAACGGGACGCTGGAGATCCTCGTCGCAACGCGCGAGGCGATGCACGTGCTCTCCTTTTCCGGGGCGCACCTGCAAGGCTGGCCCTACGCGTTCCGGCTCGATCCGCGACTCGAGCCGGAGGCCTCGCCCGGCCTCGGTGCCGGCACCCCACTCGCGATCGATCTCGATGCCGACGGGCGAGCAGAAGTGCTCCTGCATCTGCCTGGAGGCCCTCTGCTCGTCTGGAGCCACGACGGAGCCCGCCGCGGCGAACTCGAAACGGCGCTCCCCGCGACCCGAGCCGCAAGCCCACTCCTTGCCGATCTGGATGCCGACGGCGTCGTCGAGCTCGTCGGCTCGGCGCGCTTCGATCGAGCACTCAGCTTCCACGCCGAAATGGAGAGCCTGGTGACCGCGCCGGTGACCGAGTTCGCGACTTGGACGTGGGCGGGGGTCGGCGAGAGCGGGATCGCCTGGGGTGAATGGGGCGGGGGAGCCGGGCATGCCTTCCACAGCGCCTTCGAGCGTGAGGTTCCGACGATGCCGAACGACGCGGCGCTGCCCAGCTTCGTGGTGGCGCCAAACCCGGCCCGAGATGTGCTGCAGGCTCGCGTGGCGTTGACCGCGCCCGCGCGCGTCGAGTGCTCCCTCTACAACCTCGAAGGGGAGCAGGTCGATTCGGCGAGTCGCGACGGCAGCGCCGGAGAGATCGTGGAGTTTCGCTTCGACGTGAGCCGCTTCGCCTCGGGGATCTACCTGGCCCGGATGCGGCTCTCCGGCGGTGGCGCGCGGGTACGTTCGGTGGCGATCCGGCGCTAGGAGACGGGTGCCTCGGCGGCGGCGATTGGACGTCGCTGGCGCCACACACTACAATTCGAGTAGGGCTGGCCTGCGGTCCCGGGGAGAGTTTTCCATGCGACAGGTCTGGATTCGCCGATCCCGCGCGCTCGGCGTCGGGGTGCTCGGCTTTCTGTGTGCGTTCTTCTGCAGCCCGGCCGCCGACGCCGCGGAGCCGGGCACGGCAGGCTTCCTGTCGCTGCGGTTGGGGACCGGAGCGCGCTTCTCCGGCATGGGAGACGTGGGTGTGTCGCTGGCCCGCGATGCTTCGGCGGCGTACTGGAATCCCGCTGGAATGACCTCCGTCGAGCGCACCAGCTTCACGCTGCAGCACAACGAGTGGATCCAGTCGGTGCGCGCAGAAACCGCGGCGCTCGCGCATGCGACCAATCTGGGCGTGTTCGGGATCTGGTTCTCCGGCCTGTACATGGATGAGATCGAGCGCACGACGATCGCGAGCAGTACGCCCGAGGGCACCTTCAACGTCTACGAGATCGCGGTTCAGGGCGCCTGGGGCCACACGCTCGGCACCGTCGAGCGCCTCGGCGGCATCGACCTGGGGCTCGCAATCAAAGGTCTCTACAGCGCGCTCGACAGCGAGACCGCCAGCGGTTGGGCCGGCGACATCGGGCTGCGTTTGCGCACTCGAATCGACGGGCTCACCTTCGCGGCTGCAGCGCAGCATCTGGGCCCGGAGATGACCTTCATCCAGGATTCGTTCCAGCTCCCCGTGACCCTGCGAGTCGGCGGCGACTACCAGAGGAGCTTCGCGAAGTACCGGACCGGATTCGTGCTCGCCTACGATCTCGAGGTCGTGAACGACGACGGCCTACGCAACCACTTCGGGCTCGAGCTTACCTACCACGAGCTGCTCAGCATCCGTGGCGGCCTCAAGATCGGCTTCGATTCGCAAGGGGCGGAGTTGGGTCGCATCGATGGTGAACGGGTCGGTGGGACGTTCGGGGTCGGCGTGCGCAAGGGCGGATACAGCTTCGACTACGCGTACACCCCCGTCGACAACGACCTCGGTGACGCACATCGGTTCTCCCTCACCATCAACCTGTAAGAAACGGAGCCGCGGGTGCGGCAGGCGCTGCGAATCGCAACGCTTTTGCTCCTGGCGCCGCTCCTCGCGGCGCCCGTGCGCGCCGCCTCGTGTGCCGTTCGCCTGCGTGGCCAAGCCTCCAGTGCGGCGCCAAAGGGCGCCGCACTGCAGTCGATTCTGGCCGCGCTCCCCGAACCGCCGCGACAGGCGCGCCCGCTTCTCGCGGGTGCCTTGGGATCGCCTGCGCTGCACCCCTTCTCCGTGTGGCAGGTGTTGCACTTCAGCGACCGTGGCGCGCGCGACCGCAGTCTCGAGCTTCTGCGCGCACATCCGGCGGTCGAGTTCGTCGAAGTGGTGCGCACACTGCATCTCGCACAGGTGCCGGAGGCGCAGCCGAGTGCGAACACAAGCCGCAGCGGGCGTCACCTCGCGGCCGAGATCTCCTGGAACGTCGAACGCGTCGGAGCCCCGGCCGCCTGGCGGGAGATCGAGCCGGACAGCACGCTCATCGTCGCGGTCATCGATACCGGTGCCGATCTCGCACACCCCGATTTGCAGCCGCGTCTCTGGCGCAACGACGACCCGCCGGGGAACGCGCGCAGCGACGACGACGCCAACGATCAGAACGCCGACGGCTTCATCGAGGAGTGGGAGAGGGAGGACGACGACGACAACGGCTACGTCGACGACGCGCACGGCTTCGACTTCACCGACGCTCCCGACCAGGGTGGTGTCGGGGACGCGCTGGAGCGCGATCCCGATCCCAGCGACGAAAGCGGGCATGGGACGCACGTGGCCGGCATCATCGCTGCCGACGGCCGCCTGCGCGGCGTGGCCCCCTTCGTCCGACTCATGCCGGTGCGCGCAGCCTTCGGCACGATCTTCGGCGCGGGGTCGCTCGAGACCGACGATGCCGCGGCCGCCATCATCTACGCGGTCGACAACGGCGCACGCGTTCTCAACCTCTCGTGGGGAGATACGCAGGAGTCACGCCTCGTTCGCGAAGCGCTCGAGTACGCGCTGGAGCGCGACGTCATCGTCGTGGCGGCGGCGGGGAATGGCGCCAGCGATGCACCCCACTGGCCGAGTGGCGACCCGCGTGTGATTGCGGTCGCCGCGAGCAACCGCAGCGGCGCGCGCGCTGCTTTCTCCAACTTCGGCTCCGGCGTCGAGATCGCCGCGCCGGGCGAGGAGTTCCCGTTCCCCGGGGCCGGGATCCGCAGCCTGGAGCCGACGGCGATTGTGCCGGAGGGGATCGGGGAGCGGCGCGGAACCTCGATGGCGGCTCCGCACGTGGCGGGCGTCGCCGCCATTCTCCTCAGCCGCAGCGAACGTCCCGACGCACGCCGCGTGCGCGCGTTGCTGCTTGCGGGAGCGCGCCGCAGCCGCGATGCGGACTGGTCGGCCGACCTGGGCCATGGCGAGGTCGACGCGCTTGCGTCGGTGCGCAGCGACGACGATCTCATCGTCACGGTTCTGGGTCCACCCCATCCCTACCGGCGCGGGTCCTTTACGTTGATCGGCACGATCCTCGGTGGCGATGCCCCGCTTCGCAGCCTGAGCGCACGGCATCGCACGACGGGTCGAGCCATGGATCTCTTTCACGCGCTCGCGGGACAGGTCGTTGCGGACACCTTGGCGCACGTCGAGCTCGGCGATGTGCCGGAGGGGGAGTGGGAGTATCGACTCACCGTCGACTCGGGCGACGGCGGGCGTCGCGAGCACCCGGGCACGTTTGTCGTCGATCGCACACCAGCTGCGGTCGACACGCTCGCCGTGACATCCGGCTGGCGCGCCGGCGCGCCGCGCTGGCTCCTGAGCGCACGCACCGACGAGCCGGTGTCGATCCAGGTGCGCGCACGTGGAGTCGGAACAACGCTCCTTGCGGACGCGGGTTTCTCGAACCTGCTGCAGCTCGAGGTGGAAGCGCGCCCGAACGGTGCGTCGGAGTGGGACGTCGATCTCGAGAACGTCGCCGGTCTGCAGACGTCGCTCCAGGTCGCGCAGCCCGGGGTGCTCACCGCTTGGCCCGAACAGACTGGCCTCGTCGCGCTCGACTCCAGGGCTGGCCTCCTCCTCGACCCGGTGCACGGGGTAGGTCCGAGCGGCGGCCAGGTCGCCTGGGGACGCAGCCAGGGCGCTCTCGGTCCGATGCAGGCCTGGGGCGTGCAGAACGATCGTTTGCAGCTGCAGTACGACACGGGTCGCCAGGGGCGACCCGTCGCCTACGAGGATGCCAACGGCGATGGCGCCTCCGATCTCCTCTTCCAGCGGTTCGATGGGCGCGTGGTCTGGTTGATGACGCGTGCTGCCGCGACGCATCCCGATTCGATCGGCTTCGATGTCGAGGCGAGTCGAGCTCTCGGCTTCTTTCAGCTCGACGACGACGCGGCCGTCGAGGCGATCCTCTCCACCGACGATCTGCTCTTCATCCACGACGACGCGGTCGCGGGAGCGCCGGCACGGATCGCAACGCTCAGCAACCCGAACCGCAGCGGCTTCAACGTCTGGGGCGCCGACGCCGTCGCGGGGGACGTGGACTCGGATGGTCGAATCGAGATCGTGTGCGGTGATGCGGAAGGGTTCGTGACGCTCTTCGAGCGCAGCGGCAGCGGCTTCGTCGTGGAGCGGACACTCGACACAGGTGGTGTCTACGCCTACGACCTGAGCGCGCTGCTGAACGGCGGTTTCCTCGTCGGGCGCCAGCGCAGCGTCGACGTAGCCGGGGATGGTTTCCCCACCGCGGCGTACGACTTCCTCGAGATGCAGGACGGGCTCGAGCGGGCGCGCTACACCTTCCTGGCGCCGGAGAACGACCTGCGTTTCGGGAGCTCGGGCGCGCACTCTGCCGCGAGCGGAGCGTTCTGGCTCGCACTCGCGCAGGGGGAGGATCTGCATCTTCTGCGCGGCGACCGGCCTCGCCAACGCGTGACCCGGATTCCGACTGCCGACGGGACGCCCCCGGTGCTCGCCGACCTGGATGCGGACGGGCGCCTCGAGATTCTGGTGCGGAGCGCCGAGGGTGCACGACTCTATCGCGTCGTCGAAGCGGGACGCGGGCCGCACGCGCTGCGGAGCGAGTCGCTCGGAGCGGGCGCCTTGCAGCTCACCTGGGTTCCGGGTGATTCCGGCGTCTCGCGCCTGCGCCGCAGCCGCGAGGGCGAGAGCGTCGTGCTGGGTGAGACGAGCGCGGCAACGTGGATCGACACCACGCTCGTCGCGTTCACCGAGTATGCCTACGAGGTCGAGCAGGTCGTCGCGGGTGTGGTGCGTGCGCGTACTCGTCGCGTCAAGGCGCAAGCGCAACCGCGACCTCGGCTGCGCTGCGTCGACGACATCGGCGCCGCGAGCCTGCGTCTCCACTTCACCAACGCGATCCACCCGAAAGCCCTCGAACCGCGGCGCTTCGCGGTGTGGGGCGCCGATGCGTCACCTCGGCGCGTCCTCCAGGTCGTACGCGCCGAAGCGGGGCGCGCCATCGATCTCCTGCTCGACGAGCCGCTGGGGTGTGGCGATCGCCGGGTCGTCGTCGACAGCTTGCGCGACGACCAGTGGGGATTGCTCGATCCGCCTCGAAGCGAACAGAGGCTCGAAGCGGTGTGCGCACCCCAACCCTTCCACGTCGTGACGGTGCAGCTGTCCGCAGCGGGCGACGCCCTCGTCGTCGAGTTCAACCGCGAGCCGGACGCGGCGGCGCTCGATGTCGGGCTCTACCGGCTGAGCTGGAACGGCGAGGCGCAACCTCTCGTCGGCGCGGAGCGCCTCGACCCGCTGCGCGTGCGCCTGCGTCCCGCTCCCGAGGTGCAGTTCCTGGCGCGCGGCATTCCCTACGTGCTGCGGATCGACGCGTCCTTGGTTGCAGCCGGCGATCGCGCAGGGCTGCAGGAGCCGCAGAGCGCATACCGCGTCTACGTGGAGGGAAGTGGCACGCCACAGCTCTTCCCCTATCCGAACCCCGCGAAGAGCCACGACGATCGGGTGGTCTTCGCCGAGGCCGCGCCGGACACGCGCGTCCGCATCTACAACCTCGAAGGGGAGCTGGTGCGCGAGCTGGATGGGGCGCGCGGTGGTGGGCTCATCTGGGACCTGCGTGCGCGCGACGGCACTCGCGTCGGGAGCGGCGTCTATCTCTACGTGGCCCGCGATGCGCGCGGCACGAGCCGAGGGCGCATCGCGGTCGCGCGCTGAGGGCTTCAATCCTCCCAGCGCCCGGGACGGAAGACACCCGCCTCGAGCCTCACGTAGGAGAAGAGCTCGAGCCAATCCCCGATCACCACGAGCTCGCCACCCTGGAGCCGCTCGTGCAGCTGGGTGTGCACGTGTCCCATGACCAGCGCGTCGAAGCCGCGCGTGAAGGCGTCCCGGGCTGCGGCATCGAGACGCTGGCGCGCAAGCGCGTGTCCCGAGGTGTGCGCCTGCGACATCCGATCCATGCGACGCGCCAGGGAATAGAGCGCATCGGGATGCAGGAGGCGTGCGATCGCCACGGTCGCGGTGCTGCGTAGAAGCCGTTTCAAGAGCTTGTAGCCCAGGTCGCCCGGACCCACCCCATCCCCGTGCACAACCAGGATGTGTCGCCCTTGGGTCTGCAGCTGCAGCGAGTCGGCGTGTGTGTCGATGCCGAGCTCGCGCTGCAGGAAGTCGCTGCGCCAGAAGTCGTGATTGCCACCCAGGTAGTCGACGCGCGTGCCGGAGCGACGCAGCCGGAACAGTCCCTCGAGAATGTCGAAATAGCCCTTCGGAATCGTCGAGCCGAGGTCGAACCAGAACTGGAACAGATCGCCAGCCACGATCAAGCGGTCGACGCCATGGAGTGAGTCGAGGAAACGCAGGAAGCGAGCGCGGCGATTGCGTTCGAGCGCGTCGATCGGAAGGCCGAAGTGCGCGTCCGAGACGAAGACAACCGTCTCGTTCGACACCAAGTAGACCTCCGAGTGGTATGCTGCGGCGCGAGGGCACCGGACGAACTTCCGGACGCTAGCAGGCGCGCAGTCGAGGGGCAACCCCACTGCCAGGGATGAGGAGCCACCATGCCGGAAACGGAACAACGCACGCTGTGGGAGAAGGTCGCGCACAACCTGCAGGACTGGTACAGCGAGGCCGTGGGCTGGACGGGGGAAAAAGCCCGGATCGGCGTGAAGAAGATGGACATCGTCGGGATCCAGCACAACATCAAGCGCGCCATGACTCACCTGGGCGGGCGGGTCTACGACCTCATGCAGCGCGGAGTGAACGTGGAGAACGACGAGCAGGTGAAGCTGATGGTCGGGAACCTGCGCAAGCTCGAGGAGGAGCTGGCCGCGCGTGAGCGAGAGATCGACGAGCTGCGCTCGAGCCGGCGTGGCGCCGAAACGCCGGAAGAGGAGGTTGCCCTCGTCGAAGGAGCCGCCGAGACGCAGGCCGCGCAAGAGGATGAGGAGGAGGAGACTCCACGCTGACGCACGCTTTGGGTGCCGCTCCAGACGGGTGCAATTGACACGCTCTCGGAGCCGGACTTACACTCGGTGGGTCGGGTCACGCCCGCCTTCCATCCGGGAGCCCCCCAATCTCCCGAAACCTTTGTGGGGCTTCAGTTTCTCGCCTTGCCCGGAAGAGCCCGATGGCCACGTCGTCCGACGGAGGCAGAATGCTCGTGGATCGAACGATGCTCCTGGCGCTGACGCTGGCGCTCGCCATGGCGCCGAGCGCGCTCCAGGCGCAGAACTCCACGCCGGCGGCAGGGCGCTACGCCGAGCTTGGCGCGACGCACAGCCCGTTCGCGCGCGTCGCCCAGATCGTCAGCCCCAGCGTCGTCTTCATCGAGGTGCGTCGTAGCGGAGCGACGAGCCGGGCGCGTGGTTTGTACGATCAGTTCTTCCACGACTTCAATCGTCGTGGTCCGCGCGAGATGCCCTCGTCCGGTTCCGGCTTCGTCATGGATGAGCGCGGCTATCTCCTCACCAACAACCACGTCATCGACGGTGCCGGAGCGGTGACCGCTACCTTCCTCAATGGCGAGAGCTACGAGTGCGAGATCGTCGGACAGGATCCGCTCACCGACATCGCGGTGATCCGCATCACCGAGCCGCCACGCGACGGCAAACCGTTCCCGGCGATCGTGCTCGGAGACAGCGACGAGATCCTGATCGGCGACTGGGCGATCGCGGTGGGGAATCCCTTCGGGGAGCGCCTCGCCGGAAGCGTGACGGTCGGCGTCGTCAGTGGCAAGGGGCGCAGCGACCTGCCGCTTTGGGGCGCCGAGAAAGCAACGCTGCAGGACTTCATTCAGACCGACGCCTCGATCAACTTCGGCAACAGCGGAGGCCCGCTCGTGAACATCCGGGGCGAGGCCATCGGCGTCAACACAGCCCTGAACGCCCAGGGGCAGGGGATCGGGTTTGCGGTGCCGATGAATCTGGCAGCCAGCGTGGCGCAGCAGCTCATCGAAAACGGGCGCGTGCGGCGCGGCTACCTCGGAATCCGCCCGGCGGAGCTGACGCGCGCCGTGGCGGAGGGCAACGACTGGGACATCCGCGACGGCATCCTGGTGACCGACGTCATCCCCGACAGCCCTGCAGAAGATGCGGGCTTGCTGCCGGACGACGTCATCGTGGAGTACCAGGGACGCCCCGTGAGCCAGGCGTCGCATTTCCGCATTCTGGTGGCCGGGACCGAGGTCGGCAAGACCGTGCAGCTGAAGGTGTATCGAAACGGTGAGTACGTCGACATCGAGGTCACCTTGACGGAGTTCGAGGAGCACACCCTGGCTCAGGAGGAAGCGGGCGCCAGCGGCAGCTGGCTCGGGATCCACGTCGAAGACCTGGGCCAACCCGGGGTGCGCTCCACTTGGGGTCTGGAGGCCGAGGAGCGCGGGGTCGTCGTCACCGAGGTGGAGCCGGGCAGCCCGGCGGCCGAGAAGGGCGTCGCGCCCGGGAGCGTCATTCTCGAAATCATCAATGAAGAAATCGAGGACGTTTCGGACTATAATAGGATCCGCGAGGATCTGAGGGACCGGCGCAAGCCGATCACCCTGAAGATCAAGGAGGGCGGCACAGTTCGCTACGTGGCACTGCGTCCACGTCGCTGAGCGTCGCTTCTCCAACGCCGGGCCAACCCCCATCGGCCCGAAAAGAATCCCCACAGGCACGCCATCGACGTCGTCGGTCTCCGTGAGGCTTTCCCCATTGTTGGTCTCATGGGTGTCGTCACACGCCTGAGCCAAGGAGAGGGACATGTCCACCGAAAGCGGTCGTGGGGGATCCGCCGCTGGCAGCCTGGATATCTATCTGCGTGAGATCAACGTCACGCCCCTGTTGACGCGCGAGGAGGAGGTCGCGCTCGCCAAGCGCGTGGGCAAAGGGGACGCCGCAGCGCTCGACCACCTCGTGCGAGCCAACTTGCGCTTCGTGGTTTCGATCGCCAAGCAGTATTCGAATCAGGGCCTGTCGTTGGAGGACCTGATCAACGAAGGCAACGTCGGCTTGATCAAGGCTGCGCAGAGGTTCGACTGGCGACGCGGCTTCAAGTTCATCTCGTACGCCGTGTGGTGGATCCGTCAAGCGATGCTGCAGGCGTTGGCGGAGCAATCCCGCATCGTGCGTTTGCCACTCAATCGCGCCGGCGCACTCTATCGTATCGGCAAAGCCTCGAGACAGCTGCATCAAGAGCTGGGGAGGCAGCCCGACGCCGGCGAGATTGCCAAGCGTCTGAAGATGACGCGCCAAGAGGTGCGCGACACCATGCGCATCTCGAACACGTACCTGTCGCTCGACGAGAGCTTCGACGGTGAGGATGACAACAATCTCATGGCGTATCTCGCCGACGACTCGGCGGCTCGGCCGGATCAAGTCACGTTCGAGCACACGCTCGAGAACGATCTGCGCGTCGCACTCGCGCAGCTCGACGCGCGTGAGGAGCGCATCCTGCGCCTCTATTTCGGCATCGACTGCGACAAGCCGATGACGTTGGAGCGCATCGGTTCGCAGATGGGGCTCACGCGCGAGAGGATCCGGCAGATCAAGGAGAAGGCGCTCGAGAAGCTGCGCTCCGCCGAGGGCAGCAGCTGTCTGGCCGCCTACGTCGAGGGGTAGGGCGACATCCGGGCTGTCGGTTGATAGTGTGTCTTTGCGGCCACACACGCTGCGCGCGTCGTGGAAAAGCGCCGGAAATTTGGTCCCGGTTCGTGCTTGCGCCGTGACAACCGAACTCGCGGGGCGCACTGTGGCACCCGCACGGCGCCTGGAATCGGCACGATTCCAGGCGCTCCCTTTCAAGACGTAATCTGTTGAGAGAAAACCATATTGGAGCGCGCTGCGTGGTTCCACCCAACGCCTGTCGCGCTGTTGCGGAGACTGGCGCGGAAAATGCCTTGACGCGATTGGGTTCGGCCGGCAAAGTCCTGACATCTTGTCTCGAACGGCGGATGGAGCCTAAAGCCGGGAACTCACGAATCGGCTCCCAGAGCACGAAACCGTGGAGAGTGGCGGACGTGAGGCGTTTGACGCGTTGGCGTCTACCCATCGGAAAGAAGCTCACGTTTCTGTACGTCCCCGATGACGCGGACGTGCGGCAGTTCCGTGTGCCGCGGGTTGCTTTCTACGGCGTCGCCGCTGTTGTCGCGGTCGGCCTGACACTTCTCGGTTTCTTCGGTGTGCGCTACATCGGTGCGCTTGCCGAGGGGCGCGAGATGCTGCGCCTGCGTGGTGAGAACATCGAGCTGCACGACCAGCTCGCTTCCGTGCAGACACAGCTCGATGCTCTACGAAGCGAGATGGATGCGGGGTTGGAGGTGCAGCAGAAGCTGCGTCTTCTCGCGAGTCTCGATCCAATCCATCCCGACGTTTTCGAGGCCGGCGTGGGGGGGCCTGTGGTCGACGCCGGCCGCGGAACGCTGCCGCCTGACCTAGAAGAGGATCTCGAAACCACAAGCACGCGTCTCAGTCAGATGATGCGCCAAGCGTCCATCCAGCGCGACAGCTACAACGAGATCCTCGCGGTCCTGCGCGAGAAGCAGGATGTCTGGGACCGCACTCCCTCGACTCGGCCGGTACACCACGGTTTCATCTCGAGCCGCTTCGGACGGCGCATGGATCCGTTCACGGGCCAAGCGGCGATGCACCGCGGGATCGACATCGCAGCCAGGCGCGGTGCGCCGGTGGCTGCCACCGCGAACGGTCGCGTGAAGCGCGCGGGGCGCTGGGGAGCCTACGGGCTCATGGTCGAGATCGAACACGGCGATGGCCTGGTGACGCGCTATGCGCATTGCCACAAGATCCTGGTGAAACGCGGTCAGAAGGTGAAGCGCGGCGACCACATCGCTCGCGTGGGCAGTACGGGGAAGGCGACCGCGTCGCACGTGCACTACGAGGTCATCCAGAACGGGCTGCACCAGGATCCCATGAAGTACGTCCTCCCCTCGGATGTCGTCGTCGACTAAGGGTTCTTCCATCGGTGGGTGCTCATTCGAGCCTCGGGTCGGGTACGTGGTGGCGGAAGGTCGATGCAGGGTCGCTTGCACTCCAGACGATCGATTCTCCAGTTCCTCTCCACGATTCCTCTGATGGTCACGCTCCCGTCCGGGCTGCTGGCGGCCGCGCGAATCCGCGTGCGCGCGTTCCGCCACTGGCCCGATCCGGAGAAGACGCGTCTCGTCTTCGATCTCGACGCCGAGTCGAGGTTCGAAACGAACGTCGAGCGCGATCCGAACCACGTCGTTCTCACGCTGCACGGCGCCGAGCTTCGGACCACCGAGCCGATCGATCGCACTTTTCCTGATGATCCACGCGTATTGCAGTTGCGTGCGCAGCAACGGGCAGACGCGGTGGAGATCCACGTCGAGCTGACGCGAGCCGCAGAATTGAACGCTTTTCATCTGCCCCCGAACACAGCGGGGCGTAGTTACCGCATCGTTCTCGACATCGTTCCGCGTTTGAGTGCCGCCGAGCAGGCGCGGCGCGAAGCGAGTATTCTCGAGGTGCGCGAGAGTGGAGACGTGATCGTTGGGATCGATCCCGGTCATGGCGGCGAGGATCCCGGTACGGTCTGGGGGCGCTCGCTGCGCGAGAAGGAGATCGCGCTCGAGGTGGGGCGCCTCCTCTCCGAGCAGCTCCGACGCCACCCCGGTGTGCGACCCGTGCTCACACGCGACGCCGATTACTTCGTCTCGCTCGGCAGACGCCCCGCACTCGCCCGCCGCTACGGAGCACAGCTCTTCGTGAGCCTGCACGTCAATGCGGCGCGCTCGCGTGCTGCGCGCGGAGCCGAGGTCTTCTTCCTCTCCCTGCAGGGTGCCGAGGACAAGGCCGCGCGTGAGCTCGTCGACCGCGAGAACGCGGCCGACCTCGTCGGTGGAGTGCCGCCCGATCAGGTCGACGAACCTCTGGTCGACATTCTGATGGACATGACCCGCAACCACACGATGAAGGACAGCGAACGCCTGGCCGAGGTGTTGCTGCAGCAGCTGCATCGAGTTTCGGGTGCGGCGATTCGCGGCATCAAGCAGGGTCCGCTTGCCGTTCTGAAGTCGATTGACGTGCCCTCGGTTCTCGTCGAGCTCGGGTTCTTCACAAACACCGATGACCGCAAGCTGCTGGGGAATGCGCGCGCCCAAAAGCAGTACGCGGAGGAGATGGCGCGGGGAATCATCGACTTCCTGGCTTGATGCGCTGCACGCAACGGCCGCGTGGGGCAGGCGCGTCGGGCGGATGCTTCTGCGCGCCGGTCGGGCGCAGCCGTGGCGAGGCGCCGCACGGCCGCACGCGCGCGTTTCCATGCGCCATGCACTCGGTCGGGGGCGCGACTTGCGGGACGTCGTGCCACTCCTTAGAATGCGATTGAGCGCGTTCCCCGGAGTTTTCCGATGCACTTCTCGTTGCGCAGGTTCCGGCTCCTCCTGCCCTCGACCCTCCTCATCCTCTCCAGCGCCGTGGATGCGCAAGAGGTCGGAATCTACTTCGACGAGCAGGCACAGACCTGTGTCGCGAACATCGAGAGCTTTGGCACCCCCGTCCAGGCCTATGTCTTCGGTTTCGTCGAGGCCGGCACGCTCCTCAACGGTGCCGTGCTGCGCGTGGAGCTCCTACCGGGGTTCGAGATGAGCGACGTCGAGCTGCCGAAGGGGAGAACGGACCTGGAAGGAGACTTGACCTCCTCGGAGGGCGCCGATCTGACGCTGGCAGATTGTCCGGTCGCGTCGGGGCCCATCCTGCTCCTGAAGTTCAAGCTGGCCTACCTGGTTCCGGGGGGCGAGCCGGCGGACGTCGTGCTCGAGCTCAAAGGTGGCACGCTTGTCGCTGATTCGCTGGTGCTGCAGAAGCCGCAGCTGAAGGTGTGCGATCCGCAAGACCCCCTGGGCGGCGACTTCGAGCTGCTCGAGTCGCAGAGCGTGCTCTCCACACTCAACTGCACGGGGGACTGTCCGTGCACGACTGCGGTGAGCCGCAGGAGCTGGACACACATCAAGAGCCTTTACAGGAAACCGTGAGATGCACTGGGCCGAGGGCTTGCGCACGAATGTTGGGCTCAAAATCCTCTCCATCTCGTTGGCGCTGCTCTTGTGGTCTTTCGTGCACGGCGCCAAGGTGGTCGAGCGCGAGTACGCCATTCCGATCCACTACGAGAACCTCGCGGACAGCTTGATGTTCGTGGGCGAGCCGCCCGCGCAGATGCGGGTCCTGCTCTCCGGACCCGCACAGGACTTGCTGCTGCACCTGCGCTTCATGCGCGACGTCGCCGCGCACATCGACCTCTCCGGTGTGACCGTGCAGCTCGATCGTGTCGCACCCAGCATCTCCGACATCACGGCGCCCGCGAACGAGCGGGTTTCCGTGGTTCGCATCCTCTCTCCGTCGGTGATCGCGTTTCGACTCGCCGTGCGCGGCCAGCGCCAGGTCCCGGTTCGTGTCGCGACGCAGGAAATGCCGGAGGGCTTCTGCCTCGCCGATACGCCTCGCGTCGAACCTCCGAGCGTCGAGTGCACCGGACCGAAGAGTCTGGTGACGCAGTTCGACGGCGTGCGCACGTTGCCGCTCAAGCTGCCGGCGCGCCGCGGTCGCGTCTCGCAGGAGTTGGAGCTGGTGTACGACCGCGCGCGGCTGCGCTGCACGCCCGACCGCGTCCGGGTCACCCTCACGCTCGAGCGGCTCCAGACGCGCGAGCTGGCCGGAGTGCCCCTCGTGATCGTCCCGCCTGCCTCCGCAGAGCTTTGGGTTGCAGCCGACGTGGGCACCGCCGTGCTCACGCTCGCGGGTCCAGAGCCACGCATCGAGGCGCTGACGCCGGAGGAGGTGGGGCTCTTCCTCGATGCCAGCCAGCTCGAGCCGGGGCGCCACGACAGCGTCAGCGTGATCGCGCGAGTTCCGGATTGGGCCCAGCTGCTGCGCGTCGAGCCGGAGAGCGTCGGTCTGACCGTGCACTTCGATTCCGAGCCGATCCAACCCTCGACTCAGGAAGACTCAGCAGAGGTCGAGCGCGACACGGCGCCCCCCGGTCCGCCCTGAGCCATCCACCGCCCCACTGGTTGCTCGGTTGCCAGCGCTCCGTGGCGATCGCTATGATGCCGCGCGAACGAGAGGCGCTCCGTGTCGGTCGGGAGGGTGGCGGCGTTGGCGAATCGGAGCCTGCAGCTCTGGCTCCCCTTCGGGGTCTGGGTGCTCGCCATCTTCGGCGTTTCGTCGCTGCGGGATCTGGGGACTGCACCGGTCGGGGCGCCGGGTCTCGACAAGCTCTTCCATACCGGCGAGTACGCCGTCCTCGGCTTCCTGTTCGCGCGCGCGACCAGTCGCCGCTGGAGCGGTTGGCGTGCGATCGGAAGCACGCTGCTTCTCGGGCTGGTGCTCGGGAGCCTCGACGAGCTCTACCAGAGCACCGTGCCGGGACGTGCGGTCGACGTTTTCGACGTTTGCGCCGACGTGATCGGAGCCACGTGTGGGGCTCTGCTCTGGAACTGGACGCGCGCCAGGCGAGGTTCCCGGCTCACCTGAAGCGCGCACGAGACCATTGTTTGCGGACGCGGGTGGCAATGCGTTTCCAACGCCCACGCGGTACCCAGGATCTGCTCCCGGCGCAAGCCCAGCGCTGGCAACGGTTGGACGCGAGCATGCGCCACACGCTGGAGGCGTACGGCTACGGCGAGATCCGCACGCCGGTGTTCGAGGAGACGCAGCTCTTCGTGCGCAGCGTGGGCTCGGAGACCGACATCGTGCAGAAGGAGATGTACACGTTCAACGATCGCCGCGGGCGCAGTCTGACGCTGCGCCCCGAAGGCACCGCCTCCGTCGTGCGCGCCTACCTGGAGAACCACCTGGGACGAGAGGCGGGTGTGCGGCGCTTTTACTATCTCGGTCCGATGTTTCGTTACGACCGCCCGCAGGCCGGCCGCTTCCGCGAGTTCTTCCAGGTGGGGGCCGAGGCGATCGGAAGCGGTGACCCGGAGCAGGACATCGAGATCATCGACTTGCTGAGCATGCTGCTGCACGATCTCGGGTTGAAGGACCTCGAGGTCGAGGTCAACAGCGTCGGACACCCCGGTTGTCGACAGGCGTACGAGTCGGAGCTGCGTGCGGCGCTCGAACGCGAGCGCGGGAAACTGTGTGCCACGTGCGGCACACGCATCGAGGGCAATCCGCTGCGTGTGTTCGACTGCAAGAACGAGGCATGCCGTGGCGTGATGTCGCGCCTGCCGCTGTTGCGCAACCACCTTTGCGACGCGTGCGAAACGCACCACGCGACGGTGCTTGCTGGACTCGCACGGCTCGGCATTCCGCACAAGGAGAACCCGATGATCGTGCGCGGTCTCGATTACTACACGCGCACCGCCTTCGAGGTGCACTACCCACCTCTCGGGGCGCAGAGCGCCCTGGGGGGCGGAGGACGCTACGATGGCTTGGTGGAGGCCTGTGGTGGTCCACCCACGCCGGCCGTCGGTTTCTCGGCGGGGATCGAGCGGGTCCTCTTCGCTCTCGAGCAGACGAGTGCCGAAGCACCCGTGGAGCCGCCGATCGTGGTGCTGCCGCTCGGAGACGCGGCGCGAGTCCCGGCGTTGGAGCTGGCGCGCGAGCTGCGCGCCGTCGCGCCGACAGCCGTCGATCTGTCGGGACGCTCGCTCAAGGCTCTCCTGCGCAGCGCGGGCCGCGGTGGGGCCCACGTGGCGGTCATCCTGGGCGACAAGGAGATGACGCGTGCCGAGGTCACCGTGCGCGATCTGTTGGCCGGGGAGCAGGAAACCTCGCCGCGCACGGGGGTCACCGCGGCCGTGCAGGCGTTGCTGCAACGCCACGGAGGTGAGGCGTGAAGTGGAAGCGGACGCACACGTGTGGCGAGCTCCGCGCCTCGCACGTCGGCGAGACGGTCGTCCTCACGGGTTGGGTCAACCGGCAACGCGATCATGGCGGCCTGACGTTCGTCGACGTGCGCGATCGTTACGGCTTGACGCAAGTCGTCGCCGAGGCGGCGGCCTCCGACCTGCAACGAAGGCTGGGTGAGCTGCGCGGCGAGTATGTGATCGCCGTGCGCGGAGTCGTGCGAAGGCGGCCCCAGGAGATGATCAACCCGAATCTGGGAACGGGCGAAATCGAGCTCTTGTGCGACGATCTCGACGTTCTCGCGCGCTCGAACACCCCACCCTTTCCGATCGACAGCGACCGCGAGCCGAGTGAAGAGCTCAAGTTCCGTTTCCGCTACCTGGAGCTGCGGCGTCCAAGCCTGCAACGCAACATGTTGCTGCGCCACAAGGCGGTTCTGGCGGCGCGTCGGACGCTGGACGCGCTGGAGTTCATCGAGATCGAGACCCCGCTCCTCATCAAGACGACACCGGAGGGAGCGCGCGACTACGTCGTGCCGAGCCGCATCTACCCCGGCAAGTTCTACGCGCTGCCGCAGAGCCCGCAGATCTACAAACAGGTGCTCATGGTCTCCGGCTTCGATCGCTACTTCCAGATTGCCCGCTGTCTGCGCGACGAGGATCTGCGCGCGGATCGGCAACCGGAGTTCACGCAGATCGACCTCGAGATGAGCTTCGTCACACCGGAGGAGGTGTTCGCGGTCACCGAAGCGACCGTCGCGGCCATGTGTGAGGCGGTGGGGCACGAGCGACCCGTGACGCCGTTCCCGCGCCTGACGTACGACGAGGCGATGGCACGCTACGGGATCGACAAGCCGGACGTGCGCTTCGGCCTGGAGCTGGAGGAGGTCGGCGCCCATTTCCAGGGCACGACCTTCAACGCCTTCCGCGCCGTGCTGGAAGCGGGTGGAAGCATCCAGCTGCTGCGCGCCCCCGGCGGTGCAGGCCTGTCGCGCAAGAAGATCGACGGGCTCACGGAGGCCGCGAAGCAGGCGGGCGGACGCGGCCTGGCTTGGTGCAAGATCGAGCCGGATGGCGCTGCGAGCGGCGGCATCTCGCGTTTCCTGCGCGCGGAGGAGATGCAGGCGCTGCAGCGCGGCGGAGCCGAGCCGGGGGACCTGCTCCTGTTCGTCGCCGATGCGCCGCGCACCGCACGCGAGGTGTGTGGTGCCGTGCGTCTGGCTCTCGCCGAAGAGCTGCAGGTGCAGCGGGCGCCGGGGCTGCACTTCGCGTGGGTCCACCGCTTCCCGGTCTTCGAGCCGGCCGACACGCCGACCGGGTGGGCGCCATCGCACCACATGTTCACGATGCCGGAGCCGGAGTCGCGCGCGCGCATCGAGTCCGACCCCGGCTCGGTGTACGGGCAGCTGTACGATCTGGTCTGCAACGGTGTCGAGCTCGGCTCCGGGAGCGTGCGTATCCACGATCCGGCGCTGCAGCGCCGCATCATGCGACAGATCGGGTTGCAGGAGGAGGAGATCGAGCGCAAGTTCGGTTTCTTGCTGCAGGCGCTCGAGTACGGCGCTCCACCCCACGGTGGCATCGCGCTCGGGCTCGATCGGCTCGTCATGCTGCTGGCGGGAGGGACGAGCCTCCGCGACGTCATCGCTTTCCCGAAGACGCAACGTGCCGCGTCTCCGATGGATGGCAGCCCGTCGCAGATCAGCCCGGAGCAGCTGCGCGAGCTGGGGCTGCAGTTGCTCCCCGGCGTGACGGAGCAAGACGGTGTGGAGGAGCGCTGATCGCGCCTTGGGGCATTCCCGAGGGCTCAGCTTGACGCTCGCTCGGACCCGGTGTTAGCCTTTCGGTGTGGACAGTGAGTCTCATAGTCGGGGCGCGGTTGAACCCGCTCCGCGCACTCCCTCACAGCCTTCGGACACCTCGGAGGCGGGGGGATTTTCTGCTTTCGCACCCGCACCTTGCCGCGCCACCCTCGAGGTGATGCTCGTTTGAGCGGTGAGTCCTCCGTTGAGAGTCGGGACGTTCTGTCCCTCGAAGGCATCGAACTCATCGACCTGCTCGGCCGCAACGACCGCAATCTGCGCGTCATCGAGAACGCGATGTCGGGGCGCGTCGTGGTGCGCGGTGATCAGGTGCTCCTCAGCGGACAGCGCGGCGAGGTCGAGGACCTCAAGCGGGTCTTCGTCAGCCTCATCGAGATGGTGCGGCGCAAGCGCGTGGTGTCGGAGGAGGACGTGCGCTACGCCATCGAGACGCGCACGCACTCCGAGTCCACCGCAAACCTCGTCGACGAGCCGGTCCTGCTCAACGCACGCCGCGAGTCGGTGGTGCCGAAGACCTTCGGGCAGCGCGACTACCTGCGCACGATCCAGAAGCACGACATCGTTTTTTCCATCGGTCCGGCCGGAACCGGCAAGACGTATCTCGCCATTGCCGCCGCTGTCGCGGCGCTGCGCCGCCGTGATGTCGACCGCATCGTGCTCACCCGTCCGGCGGTCGAGGCGGGCGAGAATCTCGGCTTCCTGCCGGGCGACTTCCAGGAGAAGGTGGATCCCTACCTGCGGCCTCTGTACGACGCGCTGCAGGAGTTCATGGGAGAGGAAGCGCTCCGCCGCGCGCTCGAGAACCATGTCGTGGAGGTCGCACCGCTCGCGTACATGCGCGGGCGAACCTTGCGACACGCGTTCGTCATCCTGGATGAAGCGCAGAACGCGACCTTGCCGCAGGTGAAGATGTTCCTGACCCGACTCGGGCCCGAGAGCCGCGCCGTGGTCACCGGCGACATCACACAGATCGATCTCAAACAGCCGGGGCAGTCGGGCCTCGTCGCGGTGCAGCACATTCTCAACGGTGTGGATGGAATCGCCTTCATCTACCTCTCCGACGCAGACGTGGTGCGACACCGGTTGGTTCAGAAGATCATTCTCGCCTTCGCGCGCAACGACCGCTCCGGAAGGGAGGGGGGCGCCGGGACCGGTCCCGACGCGCCAGCGTGAATCTGAACATGGTCCGCGCGCACGGGGTCCGGACCCCACCGGGTGCTCAGGCAGTTCTTCAGTCGCTGGCGAGTCGAATGGCACCCTCCTGGCTTCGAGTCCAGCTGGTGTTGGCGGACGATGCCTGGCTGCGCCGTCTGAACCGCCAGTTCCGCGGTCACGATCGCGCCACGGACGTCCTCTCGTTCCTGTACGACGGTTCCCGACGGCTCGACCCGGCCGAACCGCACGCCGAGCTCTACGTGTCGATGGCGCAGGCAAGAGTGCAGGCATCGGAGCGCCGCCAGTCGCTGTCGCAGGTTCTCGTCCAGCTGGCGTTGCATGGCATGCTGCACCTGCAGGGGCACGATCATCTGAAACCGAACGACTCGCGCAAGATGCGTGCTGCCGAGCGCCGGCACACCCGCTGGCTCGAGCGCGAGTTCGGTTGGAGGCGCCTGCCGTTGCTCGTGCCCACGAGCGGAACGGCGGCCGATTGAAATGACACTGTGGACCGGGATCCCCCTGTTTCTGTTCTCGCTGACGCTCTCCACCTTCTTTGGCGCCGCCCTGGCGGGGCTGGCCGCGTTGGGGCGCCTTGCAGACGAGCGCGCCAACGCCACCGACCCTCCGGCTCTCACCGGCTTCATCCTGCGCGACGCGACCTCGGCAATGGCGGCCTGGTTGGGGGCAGCCTTCCTCGCGGGGCTCGTCTCCGTCCTGGCGCTCGATCGCGTTGCGCTGGCTCTTTTTCCGCAGCTCTCGCCGCTGCTCGTGCACGCGCTCGTCGTCGTCGTGGACACGCTGGCGATCCTTCTCGGTCTGCTCGCGTGGAAGCGCGTGGCGGAGCGCGCCCCCGACGCCTACTGCGTCACCGCCGCGGCGCTCGTGCTCCCCGTGTATCTGCTCCTCTACCCGCTGCGGCGCCGTCTCGGAGGCGCGCTGGCCAAGCTCTATCCCCCCTCCGCGCGCCACGCGGGCGTCCTCTTCTCCGACGAGGTCAAGGAGATGACCGAGAACGGCAACGGCTCGCGTCTTCTCGATCGCGACGAGCGCGAGATGATCCAGCGCGTCTTCCAGATGGGCGACAAGGTCGTGCGCGAGATCATGGTCCCGCGCATCGACATGGTCGCGATCGACGAGGGCACGACGATCGGTGACGTGGTCAAGCTGGTGCAGGAAAAGCGCCACTCGCGCATCCCGGTCTTCCGCGGCAACGTCGACAGCATCATCGGCTTCCTGCACATCAAAGACGTCATTGCCAGCGTCGACCGTCTGCACGAGATGCGGCTGCACGATCTGCTGCGACCGGCCTACTTCGTTCCCGAAACGAAGCAGATCGACGACCTTCTCTCCGAAATGCGGGCGAAGCGGATGCACCTGGCCATCGTCGTCGACGAGTATGGCGGCACCGCCGGACTCGTCACGCTCGAGGACGTGCTCGAGGAGGTGGTCGGCGAGATCCAGGACGAATCGGACAAGGAGCCGCCGCTCGTCAGCCCGCTCGCGGACGGCTCCTACCGTGTCGATGCGAAGGTGGACCTCGACGAGCTCAACGAACAATTACATGTCGCTCTGCCGGCGGACGATTACGATACACTCGGCGGGTACCTCTACGGGCTCGCCGGCAAGATCCCGGCAGCTGGTGATCGGTTTCGCGATTCCGGCCTGGAGTTCGTCATCGGTGGCGTGCGGGGGAAACGCATCACGCAGGTGATCGTGCGCTCGGTGGCGGCCGCCTCGCCGGACGGGTCGGGGGAGTGATTTGATGCGGCTGCATTTCGGTTTTCGTCGGGTCTTCGTCACCGGCCTCCTGGTGACGTTGCCCGCCGTGGTCACCGCCTACGTGCTGTGGGTGATCTTCTCTTACCTCGATGGTCTACTGCAGCCCGCGATCGGACGCCTTTTGGGTTTCCGCATCCCCGGCGTCGGGTTCGGTGCCCTGATCACCCTGATCCTGCTCGTCGGCCTCTTCGCCAGCCATTTCATCGGCGAGCGCATCGTCCGCGGCGTCACCGGGCGTCTCGAGCGCATCCCGCTCTGGAGCCCTCTCTACCGCGCCGTGCGCGACATCGCCGAGGTCCTGCTGAGCGACCGCTCCCAGAGCTTCCGCCGTGTCGGGCTCATCCAGTGGCCGCGTCCCGGTCTTTACGCGATGGTCTTCGTCACCTCCGAAGGCCCCTCACCCGCCGATGCCAGCACGGGCGAGGAGCTGGTCAGTGTGTTCCTGCCCACCACGCCGAACCCCACCTCCGGTTTCTATCTGATGGTGCCGCGTCGCGAGCTGGTCTACCTTGATCTCAACGTCGAGCAGGCGCTAAAGGTGATCATCTCCGGCGGCGCCGCGTACGACGTGAGCAATGGCGCCGGAAGCGTGTACCCTGCGCCCCCCGTCGCCAAGCGCGTCGAAACGTAGGATTCCGGGACGGCCGCTGCACCACGCCCGCAACCCGCCGCGATCTGCCCGAGGAGGGACCATGGCCGAGACCAGCATGGCGGCCCTCGCGGGTCTTTTCCGCGCTCATCTCCAGGATCTCGACTGGGCGAGCCTGAGGGCTTACTCGCAGAACCTGCACCCCGCCGACATCGCCGAGGCGATGCATCTTCTCGAGCCGGAAGAGAAGGTGGAGCTGGTGCGTGCGCTCGACACCTCGGTGCGCGCCGAAGTGGTCTCTCTCGCCAACGACAGCTCGTTGGAATCGCTCCTCGATGGGCTGGAGAACAACGAGCTGGCGGAGATCGTCGAGGAGCTGCCGGCGGACGACGCCGCCGATCTCCTCGGCGAGATGGATCGCACCGACGCCGACGCGGTCCTGCGTCTAGTGCGCGACGTCTCGGCGCAGGAGGAAGTGCAGGAGCTGCTCGCCTACGCGGAGGACAGCGCCGGCGGCATCATGGACACCGATTTCGTTGCCGTGCGCGAATCGGCCGGGCGCGACGAGATCGTGACGGCGCTGCGCGCGCGCGACGGCGAGGATGACGACCTGCACGAGCTGTACGTCGTCGACGACCACAATCGCCTGGTCGGGAAGCTGCCGCTGCTTCGCGTCCTTCTCGCTCGCGACAACGCCGCCATGCGCGGCTCGATCCAGCGCGATCTCGTTCGCGTCGATGCCGAGATGGACCAGGAGCAGGTGGCCGGACTCTTCGCCAAGTACGACCTGGTGGAAGCGCCGGTCGTCGGCCCGCAGGGACGCCTGCTCGGGCGCATCACCGTCGACGACGTGATCGACGTCATCGAGGATGAAGCGAGCGAAGACCTGGCAATGATGGCGGGGACCCGGGAGGAGGAGATCGGCTCGACGTCGGTGTTCCGCATCTCGCGCTCACGCTTCCGCTGGCTGCTCCTGGGCATGGTGGGTGGCATGGTGGCGGCGTTCATCATGGGCTTCTTCGAAGCGGACTTCGCTCAGGTCCCGGCCGTCTACTTCTTCGTGCCGGTGATCACGGCGATGGGAGGAAACATCGGCATCCAAAGCTCCACCGTGGTCGTGCGTGCGCTGGCCACGCGCGAGGTGGACGTGCGGCAGATCGGAAGCCAGGTGTTCCGCGAGATTCGCGTCGCCATTCTGAATGCGACGTTGCTCATCCCATTTCTCTTCGGCATCACCTGGGCGTGGCGGCACAACCTGCCGCTGGCCATCCTCGTCGGCCTCTCGATGCTCGTGGTGTTTCTCTACTCGGCGCTGGTCGGGGCGCTGGTGCCGATGCTGCTCGCACGGCGCGGGATCGACCCGGCCATCGCCACCGGCCCGTTCATCACCACGTCGAACGACATCATCGGCGTGTGCATCTACCTCGGCTTCGTCAGCCTCGCGGTCCGCTGGGTGGCCTGACGCAGCGAAGGGACGCAAGCATGATCACGCACGATCGAGGCCTCGTCCTGCGCACGTTGCCGCTACGCGAGACGAGCACGATCGTGACCTTCCTGTCGCGCCAAAACGGCAAGGTGAGGCTAGTGGCGCGCGGCGCG
>CP070763.1:1775766-1875011 GCA_020349025.1 Candidatus Latescibacterota bacterium
TGCACGAGCCGGTAGAGGGGGGACTCTTGCGGCCGGCGAGGCCGATAGATCGAAGCAGCCAATACTTCCATGCCTCGGCTCTGCGATCACAATCGGTTCCATGTGCCGAGAGTGCTCCAGTGCCGCTGGAGCCGGCCATCTCGGCACTCGCAGACGTCCACGTCGTTGTCACACGCACGTGAAGGATGATGCCCTGAAGGAGGACGCCTGGCCGACCCCGGCCGGGACCGCGGCGAGCTCCTGCAATGCTCCTGCAGAGATGACGTTCCGCGTCGCCGCGCGTGTGCTGGCCCGAGCCGCGTCGCGCTGCGCGCCCGCGGTGGCGCGCAGACCTGGACCGAGCGGGGCGCTTCGACGTACCCTGGTGGGCCGGTCCATGGCGCTGCGTCCGGTCCCACGCGGCGCTTGCCGACGCTTCCCGGGAGGACTCCAGTTGCGTCTCGTTGTTGGAATCTCCGGCGCCAGCGGCGCGCTGTACGCCGAGCGCCTGTTGGCGGCGCTTGCTCCAACGCGTCACCACGTAGACATCGTGGCCTCGAAGATCGGCGCCGAGATCTTCCGCCAGGAAACGGGTTCCGACGTCGAGCGGCGCGTCGAGCAGCTCACGGCAGCGGGCGCACGCTTCCGACTGTGGAAACGCGACGACCTGTACGCTCCTTTTTCCAGCGGCTCGCAGGTCTACGACGCCATGGCGGTGGTCCCGTGCAGCGCCGGGTTGCTCGGGCGCATGGCGAGTGGCGCATCGAATGATCTCCTGTCGCGCGCCGGCGACGTGTTCCTGAAGGAGGGACGCGCACTCGTCCTCGCACTTCGAGAGACGCCACTGTCGGAGATCCACCTGGAGAACATGCTGAAGCTGCGCCGTGCGGGGGCTGTGATTCTCCCGGCGTCGCCCGGGTTCTACACACGCCCGAAGGATCTCATCGATCTGGCCGACAGTCTCGTGCAGCGTGTCGTCGATCACATGGGCGTCGAACTGCGCGTGCACCGGCGTTGGCGTGAGCATGCGGAGCCACGTCGAAGCGCGAGTCGCACACCCGCGAGCGACGTCGGGCGCGAGAGGTCGATGGAATCGTGAGTCGGGCGCTGCTCCCACGCTTCAGCGATCTCCTCGAGGCGATCAAGTTCGAGCACACGCTCTTCGCGCTGCCCTTCGCGCTGTTGTCGCTCTTCCTGGCCTCCGATGGTTTCCCGAGGCTCGACGTTTTTTTCTGGGTTCTCGTCGCGATGGTCGGCGCTCGCAGCAGCGCCATGATGATGAATCGCATCGCCGACCGGCACCTCGATGCCGCCAATCCACGCACGGCGACCCGGCACCTGCCGACGGGACGCCTGCGCCTGTGGGAGGCGTGGGCGTTCACGCTCGTCTCCGCCGCGCTCCTCGTGATCGCCGCATGGCGGTTGAACCTTCTCGCCTTGCGTCTCGCGCCGCTAGCCCTCGCGGTGATCTGGTCCTACTCCTGGACCAAGCGTTTCACCTGGGCGTCGCACCTGTGGCTCGGTCTGGCTCTGGGTCTGGCACCCCTCGGGGCGTGGATTGCGGTCCGCGGCCGTCTGGAGACGTTGCCGGTTCTTCTCGCTGCCGGTGTGCTGCTCTGGGTTGCCGGCTTCGACACGATCTACGCGTGTCAGGATGCCGAGTTCGATCGTGACCACGGTTTGCATTCACTGCCGGCGCGCTTCGGGGTTCGTAGTGCGCTGCGCCTCGCGCAGGTGTTCCACATCGCCATGCTTCTGGTCTTCGTCGGCCTCGGCTTCGCGTACGGATTCGGGTGGATCTACTGGGTCGGGATCGCTCTCGTCGCGCTCCTCGTGTCGGCGCAGCACGCGTTGGTACGCGGCGGCGACCTGCGCCAGATCGATGTTGCTTTTTTCAATTTGAACAGTATCGTGGGTGTGCTTTTGCTGACCGTAGCCCTCGCGGATCGCTTTCTCCTGGGCTGAACGACACCGCAGGTCGTTGCGAACGACACCTTCGAAGCCAAGGGCGTCGGGAAGCGGGCGAGGCGAAGCAGCCACCCGCGGCACTCGGCCCGGACCTTGCTGCTCGATCGATCCCATCCGCGAGGACTCGCCCAGGCAGGGCTGTCCGCATCGGAACACACGAACGAGCGTCGGGAAACCTGGGTCGGGTTGTGAGGAGGCATCATGGCGGCGGTACGAATCGGCGCAGTTTCCTTCCTGAACACCCGCCCTCTCGTCCACGGCCTGCAGTCGAACTCCGAGTTCATGTTGAGCTTCGACACCCCGAGTCTGCTGAGCGAGAAGCTGCGGCTGGGTGAGATCGACGTCGGCTTGATCCCGGTGGTGGAGTACCTGCGTGGTGTCGGCGATGCGATTCTCCCCGGCATCTGTATCGCATCGGACGGTCCGGTGCGCACCGTCAAGCTCTACAGTCGCGTGCACCCCGAGAAGCTCACCGACATCGCCGTCGACGCCGGCTCGCGCTCTTCGGTGGCCATGCTTCGGATCCTTCTCGCCGAGCGCTTCGGTGTGACGCCCGACTTCCACACCTTCCGCGCCAACTTGCGCGAGATGCTGCATTCACACGAGGCCGCACTCCTCATCGGCGACCCCGCGTTCACCGACTCCGGTGCGCCCTACATCTGGGATCTCGGACAGGGATGGAAGGAGCTCACCAACCAGCCATTCGTCTTCGCCGCCTGGGTCGTGCGCGGCCAGGTGGATGGAGAGAAGGTGCACTCCTGGTTGCGCGGCGCGATGCAGGAGGGGATGGCGCATCTCGAAGAGATCGCGCTCGAGGCCGAGACGACGTCACACCAGCACGGACACTCGCTGCTCCCGTACCTGCGTGACACGCTCCACTACACGCTCGGCGCACGCGAGGTGCGTGGCATCGAGACGTTCCAGAAGCTCTGCGTGCGCTACAACATCGTGCCGACGACGCGCGAGCTCGAGTTCGTCGGACAGGGCCCGCGCGTCGACGCACCGGCCGACGCCCCGGCGCCCACCGCGCCGGGGACCCGCTCCAGCGGCTGATCCCGGCCTGCCGACCCCACCCGCCATCAACAGATATCCTCCTCGCGTTGCAGGACGGTTCGCGCGACGAACCACAGGATGAGCAATCCCACCACGTGGACACTGATGAAGAGGCTTGCGGCCCCGGCGCGCAACCCCTGCCAAAGAACCGGAATGTGCGCGGATGAGAGCAGGAATCCGAAGCACGCCCACAAACCCGCGGGGAGCGCCCAGCGCGCACCACGTTCTGCCGCGCGCAGGATGGGCAGCATCAGAAACGGCCAGACGAAGAGCATCGCCGTGAGCGTGTGCAACCAGGTGATCTTCATAATCAGGAGCAGCGCCAGAACGACGTACCCGAGCTCGACGGGTAGCAGCCCCGGATGACGCCGTCTGGGGCGCAGCGAGTAGAGCGTCGCAGCCACGATCACGCCGGTCAGGAGGAACGCCAGGACCTGTTTGATTCGAGGCAGATCGAAGGGCGCCGCAACCTGCGCGCTCGGGAGCAGCAAACGTGAGAGGGCCGCATCGAGGCTCTGATTCATCGGACGCGGATACTCGCGGCCGACGGCGTCGAGGAGCGCGCGTGCGTATTCAGGCATGATCTGCCATCCCCAATGTAGCCAAGCCCCGACGACCGTGCACATGAGCAGGGCGATGGCGATGCCCGCTCCAGCCCGGTTGCGTCTCCACGCCGCGTAGAGAATCAGAAGCACCGGCGTGAGTTTCAAGAGCGTGGCAAGAGCAAGCGCCGTCCCCGTGAGCCAGCGGCTACGCACGACCAGACCGGCGGCGACGAGGAGGAGCGCCAGATAGAGGAGAATCCCAACCGAACCGGCACGAATGTCGTTGTGCACGCTCGTCGAGTTCAGCGCCGCAGGGAAGAACGCCGCGAGCACGATCCAGGTGCGAGTCGGCTCCTGGAGTCCGAGCAGCTTGGCTTGGTGTCGGAGCAGCTGCACGGTGCACACGAGTGCAGCGAGCAGTGCCCATGTTGCGACAAGCATCCAGATCTGACGCGCCCGCGGATAGCTGAAACGTGACAACGGCTGCATCGCCAGCGCAAATGCGGGCGGGTAGAGGAAAGGGAACTGCTCGTGCTCGAACCCCATCGCGTAACCACGTTCTGCAATGGCGGCGGTGTCGTACGGGGAAAGTCCGTCCAGCGCCTGCGCACCCGCGAGGTAGTAGGTGGCGAAATCGGTGCTGCGCGGCAGGTTGAGGATCTGGACGCCGGTCGTGGCGACGACGAACTCCAGCGTCGCAAGCAGCATGATGCCGATGCAGATGCGGCGCAGCAGAACGGCACGACGCCGCCCCGCGGCCGCCGGACCTGCCCCCGGAGCCGTTGCCGCTGCGGTCTTCACGTCACCAGCTCCCGGCTTGCGGGCGGCGCCGCTCCGTGACCCTGCACGAGACGGTCGAGCACCTCGATCTCCGCCGCCACGCGCTCCGGCCAGCTCATGAAGTGATCGGCTGCGAAGCGGCGCGCCTGCCGACCACAACGCTGCCGCAGCTCCGGGTCGTCCGCCAGTCGGAGCACGGCTGCGGCGAGCGCCTCGGCGTTCCCTTCCGCGACCAGGATCCCCGTCTCCTCATGGTGGACGACTTCGCGCGTGCCGCCCACGTCGAGAGCGATCACCGGTGTCCCCACCACCATCGCCTCACACGTGGGAATCGACATGTTGGTGAGCTCCGAGGTGCTGAGCAGCGCGTCGGCAGCGGCCAGCAGGTGCGGGACGCGGTCGCGGCGCACGCTGCCCAGGAAGCGATGCTGGATCCCGCGCTTCTGGCAGCGCTTCTCGAGCGCGCGACGCAATGGGCCGTCGCCCGCGATCCAGAGCTCGAGCGGCGTCGAGGTTCGCGCCGCCGCGTCGGCTGCGGCATCGACGCTGCGGTCGACGCGCTTCGACTCCACGAGGCGTGACAGCGATAGCAGCACCACCCGTCCGGGATCGGCGCCGAGCTCGGCCCGCACCGCGTCGCGCTGCAGCTCGAGCTGGCCCCACTGCGTATCGATGCCGTTCGGCAGGTACGTGACGCGCTCCGGCGCGACCCCCCAGCGCTCGGCCACGCGCCGCCCGAGCGTGCCGTCATTCAGAATAATAAAGTGGGAGAGCGGCACCTTGAACGCGAGGACGCCTTCCAGGCTGTGGTAGAGGTAGCGCGGCAGGGCCCATTCCAGGCGCATCGCGTGCATGACGCCGAAGAGCTTGAGCACGGAGGGCACGCCCGCGGCCCGCCCGGCCCGGTAAGCGGGCCAGGCGCCGTAGTGGGAGAAACCCAGCGTCAGCCGGGGGCGGACCTGCCTGGCGAGACGCATCGACGCGCGGGCGGCGACGCTCCAGAAGGCGGGCAGGAGCCAGAGCCTGCGCAGGGGCGCCGGGATCGCAGTGGGCACGGCGAGGACGTTCGGAATCGTGTGGACGTGCAAGCCTGGCACGGGCTCCACGACCTGCGCCGCCCGTGGAACGAGCATGTGGATCTCGTATCCATGGTCGATCAGCCCCGACAGCATGTGACTCTCATCCGAGACCCCGACCCCAGGGGCCAGCGACCACAGCTGTGACCATGGACTCACAAGGAGGATGGCGCCGCGCTTGGAAACCACACACCTCCCCATTCCGAACGCCCCAACCGCCGGTATCCCGCGACGTTGCGCCGCGACCGATGGCCTCACTATACTCGGTGGACCCGAGCCCGCCGAGGCCGGACCCCTCGTCCATGCACAGGCCCTTGAAAGGACACGACCACTGGCTATGGAATCGCCGCGCCGAGTCGTCGGCACCCGTCGTGGTGCGATTCTCGTTGGCATCGTTCTAGGACTGGCCGCACCGGCTTGGCTCTCCACGTCTTGGGGCCAGCCGCAGAGCCCGTCCTCCAGCTCGGCGGCTGCGCTCGAGTCCGCGCACGCCCTCGTCGATTCGCTTCTCGGCAAGGTGGGGCGCGCTCGCCGCCTGGCGCCGCTCAGAGAGGTCGAGGTGGAGGTCGCGGACCGCGCACGGATCCGCTCTCGGCTCGAGGAGATCGCGCGCGCCGATGACATCCAAGGACGGGCCGAGCGCGACGAGATCCTCATGAAGTTCCTCGGACTCCTGCCACCGGGGACGGACCTTCTCGAGCTGTACGAGGATCTGCTCGTCGAGCAGCTGGCCGGCATGTACGACATCGACGAGCGGGTGCTCGTGCTGGCCGACTGGCTGCCCGCCTCGCTGCAGCAGATGGTGGTCACGCACGAGCTCGTGCACGCGCTTCAGGACCAACACTTCAGCCTGCGCGTGCGCAAGAAGCTCGGCTTCGACAACCTCGATGCCGAGGCGGCCTGGCATGCCCTCATGGAGGGGGATGCCATGGCCGTCATGATCGACATGTCGCTGCGCCCGCTCGGCGTTTCGTTCACTTCGCTGGCCGACAGCTTGGTCGACGAGGATGACGCGTTGATGCCTGCCGCCGGGTCCGCAATCGAATCGCAGCGGTTGCAAGCTGCGCCGCGCGCGGTTCGGGACGCGATCGGTTTCCCCTACGTTCGGGGTGTACGCTTCGTCGCTGCCCTCTACGAGCAGGGTGGGTGGGAGCGCGTCGACGACGCATACATCCACCCGCCGATCTCCACCGAGCAGGTCCTGCATCCTGAGCGTTACCTGGGCGTCCGAGACGAGCCGGTGCGCATCGAGCTTCCGGATGTTCGTGGCTTCCTCGGATCCGGTTACCGGCCCCGCCTGAGCATGCAGCTGGGTGAGTTCGATCTGGCGCTCTACTTGCGCGAGCATGTCGACCCGGGGATCGCGAGCGTGGCGAGCGAGGGTTGGGGTGGATGCGAGGTGATGCTCTACGGCGGTCGCGAAGAGGAGCCGGACGTGCTGGTGCTCTCGACGATCTGGGACACGGAAGACGACGCACTCGAGTTCTTCGGCGCACTCCTCGGCGCGCTCGAGCAACGCTATCCCGAGCAAACGGGGGTCCCGGAATCGAGCCACACGCAGCAGGTCGCGTGGAATCTCGACGAGGACGGCCGCTTCCAGAACGTCCTGCGCTGGCGCGGACGGCGTGTCCTCTGTCTCGAGCGCGTGCCGGCCGCTTCGGTCGAGCGTGTGGTGTCGAAGCTCGATCGGCAGACGCGCTACGATGATCCCACGCCCGACGTCCGGCGCCGCACCAAAGAGCAGTTGCCGTGGAACCATACGGCGCTGGCGGACGCCGACAGCGCGCTGACGCTGCATGTCGACGCGCCCCCCGGATGGAGCACCGACCCGGCGTTCGACCCGGCATCCGCGCCCGCCGGCGTGAAGCTGCGCGCATCTCGAGCCGGAGCGAGGCTGGAGGTGGCCGTGGACCCACGCCGCGCAGGGGATCGCCTCGGAATCAGCGGCTATACACACGAGCTCGCGCAGCAGATCCGGCAGGCGGGCAGCGATGTCTACATTCATACGGATGTCGAGTTTCCGCGAGCCGACGGCGTGCGCCTCTACCAGCACATCTTCACCCAGGTGGAGGAGGGGAAGAAAGTCGTCTACTACATCGGCGTCGCCGACCTCAAACCTGGTTACGGCTACGTGCGCATCTCGGAGCCGCAGGACGGTACGACCCCGTCGGCCGAAGCAGATTTCTATCGCATCCTCGACACGCTGGAGCTCTTGCCCGATTCCTCCGCCGTGAACGGTTCGAACCTCACCGGTGGCTCGTCCCGCCTCGACGGGAACTAGTGCGCCGCGATCCCGCCCACGCTTTATCCGATTCTCAGATGTTGCGTTGCGCGCAGCCAGGCCTCGAGGTTGTTTCGCTTGCCCAGGGGACAGGCTCTGTGTCTACTAGGAGCGGAAAGTGGGCGAAGTGTCGAGTTGCCGCAGGAGGAATCGGCGCTGAGAAAGAGAATCCTGATCATCGACGACGAGCCGGACATCGTTGAGTTCGTGGATTACAACCTTCGGCGCGAACAGTTCGAGACCGTGTCCGCGGCCGATGGACCGACCGCTCTGCGTCTTGCGCGCGAGGCGCAGCCCGATTTGATTCTGCTCGATCTCATGCTTCCTGGTATCGACGGCCTCGAGGTCTGCCGTCAGCTCAAGTCGACGACAGAGACATCGCACATTCCGATCATCATGCTGACGGCGAAGGGTGAGGAAGCCGACATCGTCACCGGCCTCGAAATGGGGGCCGACGATTACGTTCCCAAACCGTTCAGCATGCGTCTGCTACTTGCGCGCATTCGTGCCGTGCTTCGCCGTTCCAGTCCTGGGGAGAAACCGAAGGCACGCCTCACGCGTGTCGGTGACCTCACCATTGACGACGAGCGTCACGAGGTGACGCTGGGGGAGCGACCTCTGCGGCTCACCCTCACGGAGTACAAGTTGCTGCGCTTCCTCGCTCGGCACCCGGGGCGCGTCTTCACCCGCTCGCAGATCCTGAACAACATCCAGGACGAGGAAGTTCTCGTCGTCGACCGCGCAATCGACGTTCACGTGGCAGCGTTGCGCCGCAAACTTGGAGAGGCGTCGGACTTCATCGAAACCGTGCGCGGCGTTGGATACCGCTTCAGGGGCTGAGCCAAACCTTGGCCGACGACCGCGTCTCTTGCTACGCTGCCGGCGCCCACGGGACGATGGGAGTGTTCGCAATGTTGCGCGCTGGTCTTTTCTGGAAGCTCATCCTCACGTTCAGTCTTGTCATCGCCTTCTGTCTCGCCTTCGTAGGCGGCTATCTCGTGCTCCGCCAGCGCGCGACCACGCGCGAGCAGACGGAGCAGCAGCTTGCCCACCTTGCTCGCGTGATCGACGATCGGTTTGCAGCATCCATGGATGACGGAGCGCGTGCGGGCGTCGTCGGGCGGCTCGGTCGCTTGACGGAGTCGCGCATCACGATCATCGCAGCGGACGGCACGGTCGTTGCGGACAGCGAAGGGGACCCTGCTCGCATGGAGAACCATCGCTTCCGTCCCGAGGTCCAGGGTGCCTTGAACGCCGGCATCGGCTCCAGCCTCCGTTTCAGCAGCACCGTGCGCGAACAGTTTCTCTATGTTGCGATCCGCTCGACGCGGCGTGAGGGCTGGGTTGTTCGCGTTGCAATGCCGTACGAGCAGTACGAACGTACGGTTCGCGCCTCGACCAACGTTCTGATCCTCGGGGGTGGATTGGCTGGGATCCTGGCCATTCTCCTCGCCGTCTTCTTCACCCGGAGGATCACGCGGCCTCTGAGAGCGATGCGACGCAACCTGCAGCGCATGGAGCGCGGCGAGTTCGGCGTGCGTCTCGACCCAGCCGGCGAGGACGAGATCGGTTTGCTGGCGCGCACCCTGAATCGTGTCCAGGAGCAGCTCGAGGGCACGATTCAGAATCTGACCAATCAACGCAATCAACGTGAAGTCATTCTCGCAAGCATGGCGGAAGGTTTGCTCGCAGTCGACGCCGACGATCGTGTGCTCCTGATCAACGCCTCCGCACGCACGCTGCTCGGCCTCGATTCACAGCGTGCAGAGAACCGTTCGCTCGTCGAGACCGTGCGCCAGCCGGTGTTCGTCGACTTCGTGGCGCGTGTGCGCCAAGCGGAAGGGCCGCTCACATCGGAGCTCGTTCTGCACGATCCGCATCCGCGTTGGCTCGATCTTCACGGTGCGCCGGTTCACTTCGCAGAAAGTGAAAGGGCCGGTGCCGTCGTCGTCCTAAACGACGTGACGCGAGTGCGCAAGCTGGAGAAATCACGCAAGGACTTCGTGGCGAACGTGTCACACGAGCTCAAGACCCCCGTGACCTCGATCAAGGGTTTTCTCGAGACCCTGCTCGAGGGTGGCGCCTTGCGGGATCCTGAGAGCGCTGAACGCTTCTTGAGAATAATCACCAAACAGACGGACCGTCTTTCCGCCATCATCGACGATTTGCTCTACCTCTCGCGCCTCGAGTACGAAGAGCAGGACATTCCACGCGACTCGGTCAGCCTCGCGCCGCTCGTGGAGAATTGTGTTGCGGACTTCGATCACCTGGCGCGCTCGCGTGGCATCCGGCTCATCGCTCGGATCAGCGAGCCGCTCCGCATCTCCGGCGATGCCAGTCTGGTGACCCGTGCCCTCGACAACTTGATCGACAACGCGATCAAGTACAGCACATCGGGCGGGGCGGTCGAGGTCAGCCTGAGTCTGCAGGGGGCTTGGGTCCACCTGGCGGTTCGAGACCACGGAATCGGCATCCCGGAGGAACACCTGCCGCGAATCTCGGAGCGCTTCTATCGGGTCGACACGGCACGCTCACGTGACCTGGGCGGCACAGGGCTCGGCCTCGCCATCGTCAAGCACGTCGCGTTGGTGCATCGAGGCTCGTTGCACGTCGAATCCACGCCCGGCGAGGGGAGCCGCTTCACCCTGCAGTTCCCGGAGCTCACGAATGGCGCCCGGTCTGGCGCCTGATGCCTCCTGGGGGCCTGCGGCGCGCTCCCGAGGCTCCGCCGCCACAAATGAGACTCCAGAGCAGCCCAGCACCGCCCAGATTGCCCGATTGCACGAGTTTCAGAGGGCCTTTACAGGATCTTAACGTTGAAGATGGACAATTGGATGTGATGGGGCACAACGAGACCATCACCCATCAATTGATCCAGTTGCGCGACTCGGTACGGCGGACTCTGGAGGGAGACTCTTGAAGAAGACGATGACGTTGGCTGTCGCGGCGGCCCTTCTGATCGGTTCAATCGGCGTGGCCTCGGCGCAGGTCATCGAGGTGGACCCGAACCTGCCGGCCTACACGAAGGTCGACGAGACGATCCGCGGGAACCTGTCGAGCGTAGGCTCCGACACCATGAACAATCTGATGACACTTTGGGCGGAGGGCTTCCGCAAGCACTATCCGGGCGTGCGAGTTCAGGTCGAGGGCAAGGGCTCGAGCACCGCACCTCCGGCTCTGATCGAAGCGACAGCGCAGTTCGGCCCGATGTCTCGTCAGATGAAGGCGAAAGAGATCGACGCGTTCGAAGAGAAGTACGGGTTCAAGCCCACGCATCTGCGCACGTCGTTGGACGCGCTGGCCGTTTTCGTGCATAAAGACAACCCTGTCGCATCAATGACGCTCGAGCAGGTGGACGCAGTCTTCTCCAAGACGCGCAAGCGAGGCTTCGCCGAGGACGTCGTGACGTGGGGTCAAATGGGCCTCGAGGGCGGTTGGGCGCGCAGGCCGATCAGCCTGTACGGCCGCAACTCGGCGTCCGGCACCTATGGTTTCTTCAAGAAGGTCGCTCTCAAGAAGGGTGACTACAAAGACACCGTGAAGGAGCAGCCGGGTTCCGCGTCCGTCGTCCAGGGGATCACCGAAGATCTGTACGGAATCGGCTACAGCGGGATCGGCTACCGCACGTCCGGCGTGCGCATCGTGCCGATCGCACCCGACGCGGACAGCGATCCGGTCGCTGGAACCTACGAGAACGTGGCAAGCGGCAAGTACCCGCTCGGGCGCCACCTCAACCTCTACATCGTGCACCAGCCGGGCACCGACCTCGATCCGCTGGTGCGTGAGTTCGTTCGCTTCATCTTCAGCAAGGAAGGGCAGGAGATCGTCGTGAAGGACGGCTACTTCCCGCTGACGGCCAAGTCGTGTGCAGAGGAGCTCGCCAACATCGGTGTCGAGATGAAGCTATCCCGGAAGTAATCGCGCAACGATCCGACCGCGCATGGCGGTGGCGCGGAGATCCCCGTCACCGCACCAGTACTCAGGAGAATACATGCGTCAGGGATGGCAACTCACCCCACGTGTCTGGGACGGGCTCGCTCGCTATTTCATCGTCGGTGGGGGCGTAACACTCATCCTCGCCGTCCTGGCGATTCTCCTCTTCATCATGAAGGAGGCGCTGCCGCTCGCCGGCGGAGCCGACGTCTCGCCGGCCGAATCCCGATTCCCCGGGATCCAGAATGCTCTTGCAGCCGGCATCGACGAGTACCAGGAGATCGGATTCGTCGCTGGGTCGGAAGAGATCGTGTTCTACCGTTTGTCGGACGGCAGCGTCGTCGATCGCGCCGTCCAACCCTCGCTTTCACAAGGGGCTCGCGTCGCCGTTGCGACCTACGACCCGCGAACGCGGCTCCTGGTCACCGGCAGCACGGATGGACGGGTTGCTGTCACGCGTGTGGACTTCACCGTGCGCTGGCAGGAGACGGGCCGAGTCATCGTCCCACGTCTTCGCGCTCATGCGGTAGCACTCCTGGACAGCCTGCAGCAACCACTTCAGCAGGTGGTGGGCGATCGCGACGAGGATGGCGCGATCGGGCTTGCAACGGTCACCGCGTCGGGTGAGCTCGTGTACGCCTACATCGACGAAGAGGGCGATGTCACGACGCTCGAGCGTCTCGAGTCGACGCTCGCGGAACGCCACCCAACGCGCCTCACGTTGTCGCTCGCAGCGGAGCTGCTCGCCGTCGGGACCGACGACGGAACACTTTACTTCTGGAGCCTTGTGGATGCGGAATCGCCACAGCTCGAGGACCACGTCAACGCCGCAGAGAGCCGGATCGGCGCTCTGCAGTTTCTCTTGGGT
Organism: Candidatus Latescibacterota bacterium; assembly: GCA_020349025.1. Lineage (GTDB taxonomy): Bacteria > Krumholzibacteriota > Krumholzibacteriia. Next base: position 1,788,250 of record CP070763.1, read on the forward strand.
GACCAATCCCTGATCGTGGGTTCCGATGGCGGACAGGTCTCGGTCTGGTTCCGCGTGCGCTACGTGCGCGTCGAGAATCGCACTGCCGAATCGGTCGAGGTCGATGGCGTCGAGATCGGGCCCAACGCCTCGCACGTCTTCCTGGATCGAGACTACGGACGCCGATTCGCCAATCGGCCGGCGATCCGCGTGCAAACCGCCGGCCGTCCATGGACTCGCGTCCGCAGCTTCGACATCCATACCAACGCCGTGACCGGCATCGCCGTTTCGCCGCGCGGCAAGGGCTTTGCCAGCTTCAGCGCGGGTGGACGGTTGGGACTGCACAACAGCACGTCCGGGCGCAGCCTGAACATCCTCGAGACGGAGATCGAGGGCGTTCAGAGCTTCGTTTTCGCGCCGCGCGCCGACGCGCTGGCAGGGCTCGACGCGGACGGTGGACTGCATGTGTGGCACGTCGACAACCCGCATCCGGAGACGGGTGCGCAGGTGCTCTTCGGCAAAGTCTGGTACGAGGGCTATTCGCGACCTGAGTACGTCTGGCAGTCCACGGGCGGAACCGAGGAGTTCGAGCCCAAGCTCAGCTTGGTGCCGCTCTTCGTCGGTACGCTGAAGGGCACGCTTTACGCCATGGTGTTCTCGATTCCACTCTCGATTCTCGGCGCCCTCTATCTGTCGCAGCTTGCCACGCCGGGGCTGCGTAGCATCATCAAACCCACGGTCGAGCTGATGGCGGCGGTCCCGAGTGTCGTGGTCGGGTTTCTGGCCGCCCTGTGGTTGGCGCCGCTTCTGGAGAACAACCTCGCACCGATCCTGGGGGCGGTTCTTCTGCTCCCGGTCGGATTGGGCGCCGCCATCGGCACCTGGATGCTTCTACCGATCACCTGGCGCCAGACCGCACGACCCGGGTCGGAGCTCCTGTTCATGCTGCCCTTCCTGGTGGCGGCGATCCTGGTGGGAGTGAGCCTGGGTAGGCCCCTGGAGGCGGGGCTCTTCGGCGGTGACATCCGGCAATGGCTCTACGACACGCTCGCAATTCGTTACGACCAGCGCAACAGCATCATCGTCGGGATCGCACTCGGTTTCGCCGTGATTCCGATCATCTTCTCGATTTGCGAAGACGCCATGTCGAGCGTTCCGCCGTCGCTGACGAGCGCCGCGTTCGCACTCGGAGCAAGCCGCTGGCAGACGGCGCTCCACGTCATCCTGCCGGCCGCGAGCCCGGGCATCTTCGCCGCGGTCATGTTGGGGCTGGGGCGTGCCATCGGAGAGACCATGATCGTGCTCATGGCCACGGGCAACACGCCCATCCTCGACTTGTCGCCCTTCAACGGAATGCGCACGATGTCGGCTGCGATCGCAGTGGAAATCCCGGAGGCACCCCACGGCGGTACGCTGTACCGCGTCTTGTTCCTGACCGGCACGCTCCTGTTCCTCTTCACATTCTTGATCAACACGGGCGCGGACGTCGTGAGCCGCAGACTCAGGAAGAGATATGCGCAGTTCTAGCGCGCAGATGGAGATCGAGACGCCCACGGCCGGCGGCCATGGCTCCGGAGAGCGACGCCGATTGGTGGCGGTCTCGGGACGGCGGGCACCGCTAGCCGGGTTCTGGCGCCAGGGCCTGCCCGCGGTTTGGAGCTCCGGTTTCATGCTGCTCTGCGTGCTGGCGATGCTCGCCGGCATGCTCGTGCTCACGCTCGTGCGCGGACTGGGGCACTTTTGGCCCAGCGCAATGTTGCAGATCGAGACCACGTCGGGAGCATTCCTCGGGCCAGTTCGAGACACCGACGTTGGGCGCGACGCGAGCGAAGCGGCGAGCGAGCGACTGCAGCTCAAGATCGGCAACCGCGACTTGTACGGTCTCGACTTCCGCTGGTTCGACAGCGCAGCGATCCAGTCACGAAGCCATCCACAGGACGCGGTGACGGTGGAGCGAGAGGAGTTCGGCAACTTCCACGGTTATCTGCGTGAAGTCCGGGTTGGCGAAAGAGTCGTCGCGGGCGACGCAGCGTGGCAAGCACTCGACGCGGAAATCAATGCTGCCCGCGAGCTGCGCCATCGGGGACTCGAGCTCGACGGGCAATACGAAAAAACGCGCAAGCCGCTCAGCAAGCTGGAACAGAAGTTGGAGTCGGCACAGCGGCAGGCTCGTGCCCGGGACGATGAGGCTTCTGCGCGAATCCCAGAGCTCCGGGGCGCGATCGCTACAGAGAAGGAGCGGCTCGCGCCCGTCTTGCAGGAGATCGCGGCACAACGGGACGGTTTGGTTGCAGAGCGCTTGGCCCGCGACGCCCTGTTCGAGGCCGCCGATGGAACGACGAAGCAGATCCAACTGGATGAGATCGTGCGCGCCTACCGGCCCAACTCCATGAGCGCCCCTGCGAAGGTGGGCTTGTACGTCGCTAGACTGTGGGAGTTCATCTTCCACGAACCGCGCGAGTCGAACACGGAGGGTGGAATCTTCCCGGCGTTGTTCGGGACCGTGCTCATGGTGCTCCTCATGACGATCGCCGTGGTGCCGCTTGGAATCGTCGCTGCTCTCTACCTGCACGAGTATGCGCGCGAAGGGCCGGTCCTGCGCGCTGTGCGCCTCGCCGTCAACAACTTGGCGGGCGTTCCGTCGATCGTCTTTGGGATGTTCGGGCTCGCGTTCTTCGTCTACGGCATCGGCGGCTTCATCGATCGCACCTTCTACGCCGAGGCGCTGCCCGCGCCGACCTTCGGGACGGGTGGCATCCTGTGGGCCTCGCTCACCTTGGCCTTGCTCACGCTGCCTGTAGTCGTGGTCGCCACGGAGGAAGGGCTCGCTTCCGTGCCCAGCGCCAACCGGGAAGGTGCCTTGGCGCTCGGAGCCACCAAGTGGCAGACCCTGTGGAACGTGGTGCTGCCGCAGGCTGTGCCGGGCATTCTGACCGGAGTGATTCTAGCGATCAGCCGCGCTGCCGGCGAGGTGGCACCCCTCATGTTGACCGGCGTGGTCAAGTTGGCGCCCTCACTTCCCCTCGACGGGGTGTTCCCGTTCGCTCATCTGGAGCGAAAGTTCATGCACTTGGGATTCCATATTTACGATGTATCGATGCAATCCCCCAACGTGGAGGCTGCCAAACCAATGGTGTACAGCACGACGCTGTTGCTCCTACTCTTGGTCGTGGCGCTCAACACCGTGGCCATCGTGGTACGAAATCGCATGCGTCAGCGGTACCGTGGAGCCGCGATATGAGCGTATTCGGAATACAACCTCGTAACGAGGAGTCCACCGTGAGCCAGAACACGGTGAAACAGGACGCCGGCCAGGCCGTGGAGCCCAAGTTCGCGGTCGAGACGCGGGATCTGCGTTTCTACTACGGCGAGGTCCAGGCCTTGAATCAGATCACGCTCCAGATTCCGCGCAATCAGGTCACGGCGTTCATCGGCCCTTCCGGTTGCGGCAAGTCGACCTTGCTTCGCTGTTTCAACCGCATGAACGACGTCATCGAGAACTCCCGTGCCATTGGCGAAATCCTGATAGACGGTGAGGATATCTACCATCCACACGTCCAGATCGAAGAGCTGCGCAAGAAGGTGGGGATGGTGTTTCAGAAGTCGAACCCGTTTCCGATGAGCATCGAGGAAAACCTGACCTTCGGTCCGCGGATGCGAGGTATCCGAGACCGCGGGCGCCTGGAGCAGATCGTCGAGACTTCACTGCGGCGTGCGGATCTCTGGCGCGAGGTGGAGGATCGACTCAAGCAGTCGGCCCTCGCACTCTCGGGTGGGCAGCAGCAACGTCTCTGCATCGCGCGCACACTGGCCAACGAGCCCGACATCGTGCTGATGGACGAGCCGGCGTCCGCGCTCGACCCGATATCGACCGCGAAGATCGAGGAGACGATTTTCGAGCTCAAGCGTGATTACACGATCGTCATCGTGACGCACAATATGCAGCAAGCGGCTCGCTGCTCCGATCGCACCGCGTTCTTCTATCTCGGTGAGCTAATCGAGGTGGACAGCACCGAGCAGCTGTTCAGCCGGCCGGAGAAGAAGCAGACTGAGGACTACATCACAGGCAAGTTCGGTTGATCGCGCGCCTTTCGCGATGGCGTGCCACTCCGAGGATGGAACTCATGGGATCTGGAAAGCAACCCTTGCTGAAGCGACACTTCGACCGCGAGCTCCAGCAGCTCAAGAAACGAATCCTGAGCATGGGCGGTATCGTCGAGGATCTCATCGTTCGCTCGATCGAGGCGCTCCGCAGTCGCGATCGCAGTCTCGTTGCCGAGGCGATGCGCATCGAGGAGGCGATCGACGCCGAGGAAGTGGAGATCGAAGAGGATTGCCTGAAGTTGATCGCTCTCTATCAGCCGGTGGCTGGTGACCTGCGCTTCATTGCAGCCGTTCTCAAGATCAACAGTGAGCTCGAACGTATGGGGGACCTCGCCGTGCACATTGCCGAGCGCGCGCGTGATCTGTCCGCCTTCGGCGACATTCACGTCCCCACGGATCTTCGCAGGATGGGCACCGATGTGCAGAGCATGGTGCGCCGCAGCCTCGAATCCCTCGTCAATCAGGACTCCGAGCTGGCTCTGCAGGTGTTGCAGGCGGACAACACGGTCGACGAGCACCACCGCCGCATGTTCGACTTCGTCGCGGAACAGGTCCAGGCCGACCCGACGCAGACGATGCCGCTCCTGCACCTGCTCACGGCATCGCGCTATCTGGAGCGCATCGCCGACGCCGCGACGAACATCGCCGAGGATGTCTACTACCTGGCAGAAGGCGAGATCATCCGCCACCGAGCCGAGCTCGCCGAGTGATCAAACGCCGAAGGCATCCTTGAGCCGGGCCCAGAACCCGCGTTTCTTGCGCATGCCGAGCCAACGGTCGCGGCGCGCGTCGTCGTTGGGGCCACGCTTGGCGTCGCGGTCCCACCAACCGCCATGCTCCCTGCAGGCCTTTCGCGGCGCCGTCCCCTCCATGTAGGCGGCGATCTCGACGCTCGGGCAGCGCCTTGTGGCGACCTCACCCGTGTTCGGATCGATGCGCCGGAAAGCGATCCCGGGTGGCGGCTCGAAATCCTCGTCCCATCCCTGTCCGAGCCATCCCCGCATGAGAAGCGCCCAGACGGGAAGTGCCGCGTGGGCGCCCGTGAGCCCCGTTTCCGCGTAGTCGTCGTACCCGACCCAGACGGTCGTGACCACTTCGGGTGTGTAGCCCACGAACCAGGAATCGCGCGTGCCGTCCGAGGTTCCCGTTTTGCCCGTTGCCAGGTGGCGGAAGCCGTAGCGCTCCGCCGAGCGGCCGGTGCCGGTGCGCATCGCACCCACGAGCATGTCGGTCACGACATATGCCACCTGCGCATCCAGAATGCGTGTGCGTTCGCCCTGCAGCGAGAGCGGCGCCGCGTCTCGGTGACGCACCTCGACGAGCGCGCGCGGGGTGACGGCAAAGCCGCCGTTGGAGAGCGAGGCGTAGGCGCGCGAGAGGCGCACGGGGGAGGTGTCGACCGCACCGAGGAGGATCGATGGGTTCTGCGGCACACGCTCGCGGATGCCGAGATGCTCGGCGAGCTGCGCCACCTTGTCGACGCCGACATCCATGCCCAACGCCACGGTGGCCGCGTTGATCGACTGCGCCAGTGCCTGCCGCGCCGTCACCCAACCGCGGTACTGGTCGTCGAAGTTGGCCGGGCGCCAGCGTTGCCGTCCGACGCGGTACTCGCGTTGCTCGTCGGGCAGCCAGCTCGACTGTGTGATGCTTGGATTGCGCGTGCGCCCGCCGAGCGCTGCCAGGAAGACGATCGGCTTGAACGTGCTGCCCACCGGACGGGCGATGTCGATGGCGCGGTTGAACGGTGCGCGGGCGAAATCGGTGCCACCGACGACGGCTCGCAGCGCCCCACTGTGCGAGTCGAGGACGACCACCGCTCCCTGCAGCTTCGCATCGTCGTGCCGTTTCGCGGTGCGCGTTGCCGCGTCCTTCAAGCCCGCCTCCAGTGCGCGGCTGGCGCGCAGCTGCAGGAGCGGATCGACGCCGATCACGAGCGTTGCAGGCGCGCGGATCCGGTGCTTCGTGTGCGCGCTCGCCCACTCCTTCTCCAGGAGGTCGAAGTAGTACGCCATCTGGCTGCTGGCGAAGTCGAAGCGCTCGCCCGACGCAAGCAGCAGGGACGCGGCGTCGTCGCCGCGGGCTGCAGCGTCCGGCTCCTGCGCCGGGGGCTCGACGTCGTCGATCGCGGCCGCGACCGCGTCTGCATACGGCTGCAAGCGGTCCGGGTTGCGCAGCGGAGAGGCGGCGTTCGGGGCGCGAATCGCTGCTGCAAGCTCGATCTGCTCGCGGCGCTCCAGCTCGCGCAGCGGCTTGCCGAAGAAGTGGCGCGCGCCCTCGGCGACGCCGTGAATGGCGAAGGGGCCCTCCTGGCCCAGGTACACCTCGTTGAGATACACCTGCAGGATCTTCTTCTTCGGGAAGCGCCGCTCCAGCTCCAGCGCCACCACGGCTTCGTCGATCTTCGCATGCAGCGAGCGGCCGCGGCGCTCGAGAATCTGCTTCACCACCTGCTGAGTGATCGTGCTGCCCCCCTCCGCGATGCGGCGCTCGCGCAGGTTGCGCAGGAGAGCCCGCGCGATGCCACGACCGTCGAGACCGGCGTGACCGAAGAAGCGGCGATCCTCCGCGGCCAGCACGGCGAGCACGAGCCCGGGCGGAATCTCCGCGTAGCGCCGCGGTGCGCGCCGTTCCCACAGAGAGCGGCGGAAGGAGGTCAGGTGCTCCTCCGGGAGCAGAGCGCGATGGCGCTCGCGTCCATCCACCTCGATGTGGTCGACGACAGGCCCATCGAGGCGCAGCGACACGAGCGGGCCGGCGTCGTCCCCGGGGCCGGCGTGTTGCTGGAAGAGAATGGCGCCTGCTCCGACGTGGAACTCACCCGGCCGGGGGCGCGTCGACACGCGACGATATCCGGCGCGGTCGAGCCGGGCGGCGATGCCCGTGGCGCGTGCGTCGGTGCCGACTCGAATCGACGCCGGTTGCGACACGATGCGGTAGTAGTGGTTCTGGGCCAGGGCTTCGAACTCGCTGAGGACCCGCGAGCGCAGGGCGCCCAGGTGGATGAGGTAGAGGACCGAGAGGCCAACCACCAGGAGCGCCAAGGTCAGCGTCGAAAGGCGCAGGGCGCGCCGGAGCTTCCGCTTCTCCCACCGCATCGCCATCCTCCGTCCCCGGCACCCGCTTCGCAGCATAGCGTCATCGCGGAGGGAGGCAAGTGGAGTTCGGGCGGCTGTCAGGAGGCAGCGCCAGCGCGACCCTGCGGCACGGAGCCGCGCCCGCGTGCTGGCGCCCGGCCGCGCGCCGCGCATAGACTCCGGCGTGATGACCTCCTACCTCGAGTTCGCTCGCGTACTACCGCGCCCCGATCCGCGCCAGATCGAGTCGTTCCTCGAGCACGTGTCGGAGGCGGACAACTGGCTCAAGCTGCTGCCGCTCGAGGGGGGGCCCGAACTGTGTGTGCTTCTCGACCCCAACGCCGGGGCGCGCGTGAACCGTTTTGCAGAGAGCGGACAGTACGTGGTCGAGACGCTGACCCCCGCAAGCGAGCTCCTGCACGGGAGCGAGCTTCCCACCGACGAGTACCGCAGCCGTTTCGGCTTCCTCGGCTACCACGTTCAGACCGGGGGCGGAACGCTTGCCTTGGAGGGCGGCGTCTTCATCCGCGCCCTGATGCCGCAGCCGGGGATCATCCATGCGGGTGCCCTTCTCCCGATCCCGCAGGCGCTGCGCCAAACGGCGGCGCGTCCGGGCGCCTTCCTGCATGGCACCTTGCGCGGCGCCAGCGATGCCGGGGGCGCACGCCGTTTCCGCTACGCCGTCGAGCGACTCGCCAAGCTCGAGAGTGTTCCAGACGCCGATCCGCTCATCGAGCGCATTCGCTCCTGGATCGAGCGGAGCAAGCGAGAGGACGAGTCCGGCTTTCGCGACTGGCTGCGCAGCAGGCACGACCAGTCACCCGAGGAGCTGGACGAGCCTGGACGCTGGCGCCATTACGTGGAGTGGCGTGACGACGACGCGTGCATGCGTCTGCACGCCGAGCAGGACCGTTCCTTCCAGACGACCGGGATCCCGGAGGAAGTCACCGCACGCCACGGGCGGGCCGTCGAGGCGGTGCGTCGATCGATCCACGCCATGCTGGCGACATTGGATACGCTGTGACGTGCGGGGCGTGAGGCGCGTCCGGCGGCGTCGAGTCGGCTCAGGGGCGGTCCCCGGAGCCGCTGACGCCACGGCCGTTGCCCGAGGAGCGGCGATTCTCGACGCCGGAGGCCATCGCCGGAGTCGCTCGCTGCAGGGCGGCGTCGGGGTCGTGCAGCGTCAAGTGCAGACCGGATTCACCGAGGTCGAAGCCGTAGACGAAGAGGCGGCGAAGGACCTGGTCGGGAGGGGAAGCGAAGACGCGGTAGACGGCAATCTCGCCCGCAGCATCCGAGGAGACGGGATCGAACGTCACAACCAGCGTGTCGGCGGAGACTTCCCATGAGGCGGTGCGACTGCCGGCCCGGAGCCGCCCCGCCTCGTCCAGCTCCCACACAACTTCGAGTCCATCACGCTCGCCCACCCAGCGTCCGGTGAGCCAGTCGGGGTCGATACCCAGCGCTCCGGTCGCCAGGAAGCCGACCAGGAGCACGGCGTAGACGGGAACACGCACGTAACGGTGCAAGTGACCCTCTCTGGGTTCATCCTGGAGTTGGAGCCCCGCGACGTGGGGATGGATGGGCTCTTTGGACCCCTGAAGCATGAATCGCATTCGCCCATCCGTCAAGTGCGCTGCTGGGTCTGCCATAGGTAGAGGGCGATCGCGGTCGCTGTCGAGGCGTTCAGCGACTCGATCCCGGGCCGCATCGGGATGCGCAGCCGAGCGGAGGCGTGCAGACTCGGCGGCAGGCCCGGACCCTCGATTCCTGCCACCAAGCCGAAGGCGGGCGGGAACTGGAACGGCTCGATCTCCTGCCCTTTCGGCGAGAGGGCGATCAGCGGGGCCCCCGTCACCTCCAGAGCCTGGAGCGAGGGTCCACGCAGGAGGGGCAGGCGCAGCAGGGTGCTGCCGCCGGCGGCTCGCACGCTGCGCGGGTGGAACGGGTTCGCCGCCCCCTCCAGCATCACGGCCCGCGTCACGCCGAAAGCCGCCGCGCTCCGCAGCAACGCTCCCACGTTCTCCGGGTCCTGGAAGGGGAGAAACAGCGTGCACCCGGGCGGCCAGTCGCGATCCTCCCACTCTCGAGCCTGCGGAACGCGGATGAGCAGGAGCGGAGGGCCGGTCCCGAAGGAATCGACACGCCGGAAGAGCTCGGGGGAGAGGCGATCCCACTCCAACGCCGGGGGCGCTTCGGCTGGGGGCGCCGGCGCTCCCGCCGTGATCCAGGCGACACAACGCTCCGGGTCATCGCGGACGATCTCCAGGATGGGGCGCATGCCCGCGACGAGAGCGAGGCCCGTCTTGCGAATCGCGCGCCCGCTTCGGAGCGCCAACAGACGTTTGAAGCGAGCGTTGCCGGCGCTTCGGATCTCGTGCGCGCGCCAGGTGTGGCCGGCCGCCGCACCGGATGCGGCGCTCGCGTCGCCCGCGGCCGCCAGCTGCGCACCGGGCGTGCGGTCGACAGGCGGCGGCGACATCGGCCTGCTCTCTGTGCGGCGTTGCACGACCACCAACCTGCGCGCGTGTGGCGTCTGCGGAATCACGTACTCCCGATCCAGCGTCACACGATACGAATCCGCATGGTCGCGCGCCACCGCATCGAGCTCCCCTCCACATCCCGGTCCCTTCATGAACAGAATGCGTACACCCGGCTCGATCCAGGTGGACAGGCGCCGAAGCGTGTCGGGGATGGCCTCGACGGCGCGCGTGATGACACCCGCCACGTGCCCTTCGAACTTGCGACCGATGCGTTGGTGCACGATCTCGACATCGCGCAACGCGAGCGCCCCGACCGCTTCGCGAAGGAACCCGACGCGCTTGGCGCGCGCTTCGGCCAGGATCATCTGCAGATCCGGGCGCATGATCTTGAGCGGGATTCCTGGAAAGCCGGCACCGCTGCCCAGGTCGAGGAGCGGTGAGGGGAGGTCGACGAGCGTCGCGACGAGCGCGCTGTCGACGTACAGCTTCAGCACCATGTTGTCGAAGCTGTGGAGACGCGTGAGATCGAGCTCGGCGTTGCGTTGACGCAGGAGCTGGTGAAAACGCCAGAAGAGATCGACCTGCGTTGCAGAGAGGCGGATCCCGCTGCGCGCAAACAGGGCTTGCAGTCGCTCCGGGCCGGGCGGCTGCGGCTGGCGCCGCCCTTGAGGTGTCTGCGTTCTCGAGCGCACGAAGTCCATCCCGAAGCAGATGCAGAGGTCGAACCTGCGGCGAAGCACAGAGTCTATCGGCTTCTTGCAGGGCAATCCAGCCACCGCGATAATGCCGCGAGCCTGGATCCGACGCAGATCGCCATGGACACACCGCTTCTCTATCGCCTGACCCGCAGCCTCGTCCACCTTGCGGTGGGCGTCTACTTCCGTAAGCTCGAGGTCGCTTGTGCCGAGCCCATCCCGCAGGGGCCGGCGATCTTCGCTGCGAACCATCCGCAATCGGTGACCGACGCGCTGGTGCTCGGTCTGGCGACGGAGCGCATGGTGCACTACCTGGCGCACAGCGGCATGTTCGAGAATCGCGTGCGCGCCTGGTTCCTGCGCCAGAGCGGTGTCATTCCCGTTTACCGGCGCGCCGACGCCGGAGAGAGCGTCGCGCGCAACGTCGACATGTTCTCCGAATGCCGCCGGGTGATGCAGAGGGGGGGCGCGCTCGGGATCTTTCCGGAAGGGGTCAGCGCAGACTTGCCGCGCCTGCAGAAGCTGAAGACGGGGACCGCGCGCATTGCGCTCGAGAGCGAGGCGGCGAACGATTGGACGCTCGGCGTGGCCATCGTGCCGGTCGGTTTGCACTTCGAGAGCCGCCGCTTTCGCAGCCGCGTCCTCGTTCGCTTCGGTCCACAGATCCAGGTCCTCGATCAGCGTGCCGCCTACGTGGAGGATCCGGTCGAAACGGTGCACCAGGTCACGAGCACACTCGAAGACGCGATCCGTGGCCTCGTCGTGGAGCTGTCCCACACCGAATTCGAGCAGTTCGTGCGCGACGTCGAGGAGGTCTATCGCTCCGAGCTGCTCGATCGTCCCGAGCTTCCGATCCCGGGCGACTCTCGCCTGCAGCGCGAGCAGTGGGTGTCACGCGAGATTCCGCGCGCGCTCGACTACTTCCGCAAGGAGGATCCACGGACGATCGAGCGCTTGGCGCGGTCGCTGCGCAACCACCAGCGCAAGCTGCGGCGCTTCCGGCTGCAGGATGCGATGCTCAAGGAGCAGGATCGAAGCGTGCGCGGTGAGGGGCTGCGTTGGGCCGTTCTGGGAGCCTTGGGTTTGCCGGTTGCAGCCTACGGCGTGGTGTGGAACTACGTTCCCTACAAGCTGACCGGATGGTTCGCGGATCGCCTCGTGCGGGAGGAGACCAAGCGCCACTTCGCCCAGCTCAGCGTCGGCACGCTGCTCTACCTGCTCTACTACCCGCTGCTGCTCCTGCTCGCGTACCGCGTCCTCGAGCCGCTCGCAACCGTTCTCTTCGCCGTGAGCTTGCCGCTGAGCGGATTCTTCGCACGCGCCTACGCGCGTTGGAGCGTGCGACGTCGGCGCATGCTGCGTCTTGCGTTCCTCGAGCTCACGAACGCCTGGTTGCTCGGCAAGCTCCGTCGTCAACGCCAGCAGCTCGTCGCGCAGCTGGACGCCGCGCTCGCCGAATATCTGCGGGCGCGTTCCTCGTCGACGTGACGCACGCGCTTCGAAGCGCGCACGGAGAGTGTGGCTCAGCGGAAGCCGTCGACCAGCATGAGATCGCCGACGCTGTTCTCGACCCGAGCATAGAGGATGGAGCGCCCGTCGGGTGAAACGGCGAGGCTCGGTGCAGCGATATTCGGCACTCGCGCAATCGGCTCGATCTGGCGCGTGTTGAAGTCGTACTGCACCAGCTGCGGTCCCTCGTTGTCACGGCGCACCAGAACGATTCCGTCCCGGAACAGCGACCAGTTTCCCCAATCGCCTTGCTCCGGCAAATCCTCCAGGAGCGGCTCCGCTGCAGGTGGCGTCGACGCGTCAAGGGGCAGCCTCCACAGTCCCGAGCGCTCGGGGCGCGCGTACAGAAGGGCGCTTCCATCCGGAGTCTCGTAGCCTGCGATTCCACCACCCTTGGTGACCTGGACGGGCTCGGCATCGCCGCTTGCGGAGGGCAGCTTCCACAGATCCCATTCACCACCGCGGTCGGAAGCGAAGTAGATCGAGCGACCGTCTCGCGACCAGCAAGCCATGAGCTCGTTCGCTTCGGTGCGCGTGATCTGGTGCGGCCGCCCGCCGTCGGCGTCGACCACGTAAAGATCGCCAAAGCCGTTCGGGCAGGCGTAGAAGGCGATCCGCTCCCCGTTCGGTGACCAACGCGGGCGGCCGACGTACGCGCCCTCGAAAAAGGTCAGTTGCATCGGACGCGAACCGTCGCTCGCGCAGGTCCAGATCTCCAGGTGTCCCGAGCGTGCGGATGTGAAGACGAGGCGTTCGCCGTCCGGCGAGTAGTACGCCTCGCAGTCCCAGCGCGACGAGGAGATCAGCGGTGCCGTGCTCAACCCCGAGGTGGGATCGGCGTGGCGCCGGACCGCCCAGATGTTCTTCTCGAACCACAGGTCCTGGTACACCATGCGATCCGCGTGCCTCGACACCGTCGGGCTGTAGACCCACTCGCCCCGAGTCGGAACCCAGCTCATGCGCCCATCCTCGGCATCGACGCGCCATAGTCCGTACGCCCCGTTGGTGAAAGTGGAGCAGATGAGGGAGCGGCCATCGCGCGCCCAGTCGAGTCCGCGCACCCAGAGCAGTGCGCGCGTCAATCGCTTCGACTCGCCACTCTCGACCGACGCCACGTAGATGTCCTGCATGCCTGCACCGTCGACGCGCACGAACGCCACCCTTTCACCATCCGGCGAGAAAACCGGCGCGTAGTCGCCGATGTGCAGATCGGGAAGCGGCGTCAACGGACGCCGTTCCCCGCTCGCGAACTCGTAGAGAAACAGCTGCGGCCGCGACTCGGGATCCGGATTCTCCGCGTACACGAGAGACGCGCCGTCCGGCGCCCAGCTGTGCCCTCCCAACCACCCTCGCGCATCGAACAGCTTGCGAGGCTCGCCACCGATCGCGGGGATCGTGTAGATCCCGGCACCGGAATCGCCACTGTGCACGAACGCCAACGTCTCCCCGTCGGGCGACCACGCAGGGTAGACATCCACACCCGGGTCGTGCGTCAGACGCAACGGCGTGTCGCTGTTCGCCTGCTTGACGTAGATGTCCAGGTTGGCGTCGTCGGCGCCGCGCCACGCAAAGGCAACGCGGGTGCCTCCCGGACTGATGGCCGGCGTGATCTCTTCGCCAGGGTAGCTGGTGAAGGGAGTGGCCAGGAGTGGAGTCGCGCCGGGGCGAGCGTCGCCACCATCATGGGAGGCGAGATACCACCACGCCGCGAGGGCGACCAGGGATACCGCGACGACCGCGATCCAGGGCCACGCGCGACGGCCAGCGCGAGGCGGCGCCGTGGGTGGCGTCTCTGCGAGCGGGCGCACGTCGGCGACGAGCCGGTAGCCGCTCTTGCGAATCGTCTCGACGAAGCGCGGCGCGCGCACATCGTCGGCAAAGACCCGGCGCAGCTCGGAGATTGCCCGCGTCAACGCCTCGTCGCCGACGATCATGTCCTGCCACACACGTTCGAGCAGCTCTTGTCGAGTTACCACCTGTCCCGGCTTGGAGGCCAGGTAGTCCAACACCTGCATCACGCGCGGTTCGAGCTGATGGGAAACCTCTGGACCGTCCACACGGTTCAGGTCTGGTCGGATGATCCACTCATGGAGCTGGAAGGGGGGTGTTGGCGTCATTCGCTTCCTCCGAAATGGCCGCAACGCCGCGCGCGACGGCCATTCGGCAATCCTGATCCAACCATACGGTTTCCATCAGGCTTCCGGAAGCTCGCGTGGTCCAACTTCTCAGCAGGAGGGCTGCACGCCCACAACCGGGAGTTCGGCAGTGAACCAGATACTTCGCTCGCTTCTCATGCTCGTGACGGTCGCCGCGCTGGTGGCTCCAGCATCGCTTTCCGCCGCAGACGAGGCCGAGCTGGCTGCAATCGAGCAGACGGCTCGCGACTACCTGGAGGGGGGGACGAACGGTGACGTCGACAGGTTGCGTCGCGCGTTCCACTCCAGTTGCGTTCTCAAGTTCACTCGCCACGGCGCCTACCAGGAGTGGCCGGTGCAGGACTACCTGGCGCGGATTCGGCCAGGGAGGCGCTCGCAGCGCAGCACGCACATCCTCTTCATGGACTTCGCCGGGAGCTGCGCCGTGGTCAAGGTGCGGATCGACGACGGCGAACGCACTTTCATCGACTTCTTGAGTCTGCTGAAGATCGACGAGGAGTGGAAGATCGTGGGCAAGATCTTCTACCGGCAGGATTTGAACTCCGCCACGTCGGGCGGTGATTGAGCCGTGCTGGAGAGGCATCGGGGCATGTTGGGGACGCTGCATGTGGCACTGGGTGCCTCCACGCTGTTCGCAGCGTTGATCGTGTTCACCGCGGTCGCAGGTGGCGGCACGCTCTCGGGGCATGCGGAGGTGATTCGACTGACGACGCGCGTCGGGGCGAGCATCGCCGGCATCCTGCTGTTCGCGGCGCTCCCACCTCTCATAGGTGGCATCGGGCTACTGACCCGACAGGAGTGGGCACGCCATGTCGTGCTCGCGACGAGCATCCTGAATCTGCTGAGTCTGCCCGTCGGCACGGCTATCGCAGTCTACTCGCTGTGGGTGTTGTGGCAGGAGCAGGAGCGCGACGTCTCCTGTTGACCACGGACGTAAAAGTGAAGGGCGGGATTCCGAAGGATCCCGCCCGTGTCGCCGCGATGCTGTCGCCGCCGTCGGCTCATTTGAGAAGCTGCATCTTGCGTGTCAGCGCCTGTCCATCCACGCGCAATCGGTAGATGTAGGTGCCGCTCGGTGCGCGCTCTCCTCGCGCGTCCAAGCCGTCCCAAAAGATGCGGTGGACACCGGCCTCGCGTCGTTCGCTTAGCAGCGTGCGCACCAGGCGCCCGCGTACCGAGTACACCTCCAGCTCGACCGCGGACGCCCGCGGCAGCTCGAAGGCGATGCTCGTTGCGGGATTGAACGGATTCGGTACGTTTTGCGCCAGACGCATGCCGAGTGGCACGTACACGCGCTCGTCGCTGTCCACCGGGTTGTCCCACAGGCTCTGCGCTGCATCTGCGTGTGCCTGGAGGTTCGCGAGGTCACTGCCTCCGACGATGGCGAACGCCACGTGAATGCTCTGACCCGGCGCGATGTCGAAAGGGCCGGTCGCGATGACCTGCGAGATGTCGGCGGGGCCGCTCGTCGCGTTGACGATTCCGCCGCTCAGCGCTTCCCACTTTTCGGCATCGGTGAAGCCGTCGTACACGCCCCAGCTCGGGTTCGAGGCGAGGTTCTCGTCGTTCCAGATCCCGCGGTACGACGTGGTGCCTGGCGCGGTGAGGGTCGTGACACCGGCGTAGTCGTCGGGCCCCGCTCCGGCATCGTAGACGTAGCCTAGGCCGCGCCCGGCGTCGTATCCGGTGTGGTTGCTCTCGAAGGTCGCACCATCCAGATCCCAGTCGAAGTACCAGCCGACGTAGAGACCGTTGACGTTGCCGGCGCCGTCGTTGCGCACGGTGTACTCGAGGACGATGAAGTCCTGGTAGGGAGCCGCCCTCATCTGCCACGACTCCTGCGTGACGTGGAGTGCGAGTGGCGTCGTTGCACCGGCGTCGGTGAAAGTCGCGACACCGAACTCGTCGTAGGGCGACATCGGGCTCGTGATGAGCGGAACGCCGTTCTCCGCCGTCACGAAGTCGGCGTCCTGGATCTGCGGATTGGGACCACGCGCTGCGTTCGACGTCGTCGTGACACCGTTCCCGATCATGAGAGCGCCTTCGTAGAGGAGGTTGGGGGAGCCGTCGTAGATGAAGCCGACGCCGTCCTCTCCGTTGCCCCCCGCGACCTCGGCGAACCCGAGCTTGCCGACGCTCGTCACCGACGTGGTGACGCGATTCGCACTGTGGTTGGCGACGATCGGGAGCACCCGCAGCTCGAAGTGATCGCGGTCGCTGTATGCCGGGCCGCTGGTCGAGATGTCGAGCGTGAAACCGACGGTGTGGTTGAGGGGGGCGGATGCGCTGACGTCCAGCGTCAGCGGCGTCAGAGTGACCTCCTCTGCGGTTCCGATGCTGGCGATGCTGGCGCTGCCGCTGGTGACGGTGACGTACCCGGAGTTCTCCGACAGCGTGAAGTCGGCGCCGGTCGCCGCGTCCAGGTGGTTGATGACGACGAGCTCGAGCGTCACCGTTTCCCCCGGCTCGACGATGCGATCCCCGTCGCTCGTCATGACATCCACCTCACGAATCCGGATCGCCGGGGTCGTTGCGGTGAGAGCCTGGAACGCATTGATGCGCCCGTGGCCGAGCAAGCCGGCATAGCTCGGGTTGACGCCATCAATGTTGTCGCTGGTGACACGCACGCGTTCGCGCACCTGATCCGGCGTGTAGGTGGGGAACTTCGTCTTGACGAGCGCGCACGCCGCGGCGGCGTGCGGCGAAGCCATCGACGTGCCGTTGAGGTCGGTGTAGTCGCCGTTGCGGAAGGTGCTGTGGATGCGGGTCCCCTGCGCCGCCACGTCGACCCAGGTTCCGTAGTTGGAGCTGAAGATCTTCTGGTCCGAGTCGTTGACGTTGGCCACGGAAAGCACGTTGCGGTAGGCGGCGGGGTAGTAGCCGTCGCTGGAAGCGTTGTTGCCCGCGGCAGCAACCAGCACGGCACCACTCTCATACGCGAAGTCGACCACTTCCTGTTCGAAGCTCGAGGGATTCCCGGGACCACCCCAGCTGCAGTTGATGATGTCGGCGCCATTCTGCGCTGCGTACAGAATCCCCTGGTAGCCGTACGTCACTGCGCCGTCGACGCTCGGGTGCGAGACACAGACCGGCATGAAGCGCGCGTTCCAGCTTGCGCCGCTGACGCCCGTGCCGTTGTTCGTGACCGCGCAGGCGATTCCGGCCACGTGCGTCCCGTGTCCCGCGCTGCCGGGGGTTTGCACCAAGCCCGTCGGATCGTTCGAGGCGTCGGCGAAGTTCCAGCCGCGCACGTCGTCGACGAAACCGTTGCCATCGTCGTCGACCCCGTTCAGGACCTCACCAGGATTGCTCCACACGTTGGCCGCGAGATCGGCGTGCTGCCACTCGCTGCCGCCATCCACGATCGCCACGACGACGTTTCCATCTTCGCCGCGCGTCTCGTCGAAGGCGGCCGGGAGCTGCATCTGATCGAAGTAGCTGCTCTGCTCCAGCGCGTAGAGTGGATCGTTCGCAGTCGCTGCCAGCCGGTAGATGAACTGCGGCTCGGCGTAGACCACGTCCCAGCTCGAAGCGAAGTCGCGCGCCACCTCCTTGGCGTCCTTGCCACTCTCGAAGTACAGCATGTAGACACGCGAGAGATCGGTGCGACCCGGCTTGCGTGGGCCTGCGAGGCCCGGGGCGACACGCGCCACGCGGCTCACCGCGTGCGCCTGCAGCAGTCGATCGAGTTCTTGCGAGCCGGTCGGCTTCGCGCTGCCTTCCTGCGCGACGTGCTCGGCGAACTTCACCACGATCACGCCGGGCAGGTAATCCTGCCCACCCTCACGCAGTGCCGGATTGTCGAGCCCGGGTGGACGATTCGCCTTTCCCGAGGACGCGAGAGCGGGATGGCACCAGGTCGCGATGCCAACGCAGGCGGCCAGGATCGAGAGGCGCAAGGCGGGGCGCGCGGCCCACGAGCGGGCCGCGCCACGATCGGGTTTTTTCCTCTTGCGGTTCTGACAACGGGTGGGGGGCGCCACGGGCATGTGGCGTTCAAACACGGTTCTTCGCAGCTCCTTCATCAATGCACCGGGTCGGGGTCATCCCGACCCTGTATCGCAGCTGGCCGACGGACGCACGGCTACTTGAGCAGTGTCATCCGGCGGCTGATGACGCGGCCCGCAAGCTCGAGTCGCGCGTGGTAGACACCGCTCGACAGCTGCCGTCCGGTGTCGTCCGTGCCGTCCCAGGTTGCCGAGTAGACCCCGGGCGCGACGTATGCATTCTGCACCAGCGTTCGCACGCGGCGACCGCGACCATCGTAGATGACCAGTCGCACGGGACCGCCTCGCGCCAATCCGTACTGCAGCGTGGTGCGCGGATTGAACGGGTTCGGAACGTTGTTGCCGAGGAATTCGCGCGCGGGGGCCGCCGCAACGACCTCGATGTTGACCCCTCCGTGCAGGAGGATGGTACCGGCCGAGGTGATCTCGGCGAGGCGATACTCGTAGCGGCCGAAGCCAGGGTTCGGGTCGCGGAACGTGTATCTGCGGTCCGCGCGCGGCTCGACGTCGGGAGCCAACGGCACGAGCGCTCCATCCTGACGGGCGCGCAGCACGCGGAAGGCGACGACATCCTCCTCGAAGGAAGTGCGCCAGCGCACGACCACGTCCTGCCCCTCCTGCGCCGCCGTCAAGTCGTGCAGTGTGATTGGCGTGAGGGGACCGAGGTTCTGCCACATCGCCGCCGCTGCGTCCGCGTTCGTCTGCAGGTCGGCGAGGTTGTCGCCCGCCAGATAGGCGAAGGCCACGGTGACGGAGTTCCCGGGCGCGATGTCGAACGGTCCGGTCGCGATGGCGTTCGAAATGTCTTCAGGACCGACGTCGGTGTTGGTGACACCGCCCGAGAGGGTCAGCCACTTCTCATCCTTCGTGTAGCCGTCGAAGACCCCGAACGGGTTGCCGATGATCGTATTGTCGTTCCAGATTCCGCGATAAGACGTCGTACCCGGGTCGGTCAGGACGGTGACGCCGACGAACGCCCCGTTTGCCGAGCCGGCGTTGTCCCACGCGTACCCGAGACCGCGCGACGCGTCGTAGCCGGTGCGATCGTTCAACCACGGCGCCGCTTCGTCGACGTTGCCGATGTCCCAATCGTTGTACCAGCCGACGCGCAGGCCGGAGAGGGTGCCACCCGAGGCGTTGAGGATGCGGTAACGCAAGATGATGTAATCGTCATCCGGCGCATCGACGAACTGGAACGCATCCTGGCGCAGCTCGACGCCGAGCGGCACGTTGGACTTCGAATCGTTGAAAAGCGCCACCGACTGCAGATCCGACAGGACCTGCGGGACGAGGTGCGGAACGCCACCGGGGAGGGTCGCGAAATCATCCTCGACCTGCAGCTGGCCGAAGCGCAGCTCGCCGCGCGCGCCGTCGGAGACCTGGTTCGACGAGATGCCGAGCATCAAGGCGCCCTCGAAGAGGAGGTTCGGACCGCCCTTGTAGATGAAACCGATTCCGTCCGAGCCGTTTCCGCCCAACGCCAGGGCGAAGCCGAGCCGGCCGAGGCTGCTGACGCTCGTCTTGATGTTGTTGGCGTTGTGATCCACGAACACCGGTTGCACGACGAACTGGAAGCGATCCTTGTCGGTGTAGGCGGCGGTCGTCGACGTGATGTCGACCGTGACGGTCAGCGTCAACTGCTGCGGCGCGTTGCTCCGGATCTGGAGCGTGAAAGGGCCGAGCAGCTGCGTTTCCATCGCATCGAGAGATGACAGGGCCTGCGAGCCCTCGACGACGTCGGCGTAGATCGAGGTGAGGTCGAGAGAGAAGGAGACATCCTCCGCGCGATCGAGGAAGTTCGTCACCTCGAGGCTCACTGTGACCGTTTCATTCGGCTCGATCACCTGATCGCCATCCTCGTCCTCGAGCAGGACTTCGGTGACGCGGATCGCGGGGGAGCTCTTGGTCAAAGCCTGGTGCGCGTTGACACGTCCGAAGCCGAGAAGACCGCGCCACTGGATGTTCGTGCCCACGTTGTCGATGTTGTCTGAGGTCACGCGGACACGCTGGATCACCTGGTCGGGCGAGTAGCCGGGCCACTTCGTCTTGACCAATGCGCAGACGCCGGCGGCATGCGGCGCCGACATCGAGGTGCCGCTCAGCGAGCCGATGCCGTCGCTGTCGGGAGGCGGCACCGTGCTCAACACGTGCTGCCCCTGCGCCGAGACGTCGACGCTGAATCCGAAGTTCGATCCGTTCGCTTTGCGATCCTGGGAGTCGACGTTGGCGACCGAGAGCACATGCGGGTAGGCGGAAGGATAATGGTTGTCGGCGCTGCTGTTGCCGTTGCCCGCGGCGGCCACGATGACGGCTCCGAGCTCGTGCGCCAGGTTGATCACTTCGAGCTCGAAGACCGAGGGGCTGCCGGAGCCACCCCAGCTGCAGTTGATGATGTCGGCACCGTTCTGGGCGGCGTAGATGATCCCCTGGTAGCCGAAGCCGATCGCGCCATCCTGGCCCGCGACTGCGGTGCAGAGCGGCATGACCTTGGCGTTCCACGACACCCCGGCCACGTTGATGCCGTTGTTGGCGACCGCGCAGGCGATGCCTGCCGTGTGCGTTCCGTGGCGCGCGCTTGCGGGAGTGCTCGGCAGCCCGGTGGGATCGTTCGTCGAGTTGGCGAAGTTCCAACCGCGCACGTCATCGATGAAACCGTTGCCATCGTCGTCGATTCCGTTGCTGTCGCAGCCGGCGCAGCTCTCGCCGGGGTTCTGCCACACGTTGGCTTGCAGGTCGGCGTGCTGCCAGTAGGTGCCGCCATCCACGATGGCCACGACGACGTCGCCCTGCTCCCCTTTCACCAGATCCCACGCCGCAGGAAACTGCATGCGGTTCACGTTCAGGAACTGCGAGCCGAAGTCCGGGTCGTTGGGGTCGACGTCGAGCGGGTAGGCCCACAGCGGCTCGGCGTACTCCACGCCCGCGAGGCGCGCGAGGTCGGACGCCAGCTGCAGAGGCTCGCTGCCATCGCTGTACTCGACGACGAAGACCCGGCTGAGGTCGGTCGCCCCCGGCTTGCTCGGTGCCGCGAGGCCTGGAGCCACCGGCTCGATCGAGGTCACGCCGTGCGACGCCAGGAGGTCGTCCACCGCGTCCAGCCCCGCCTTGCCAATTCTCGCGGCGTCACCGGGGTGCTGCACGAATTTGACCACGAGCTTGCCCGGCTGCGCCCAGCGCTCCCCGGGCTGCACTTCCGAGCTGCTCGGCCGCGTCGCGGCCAGGGCGGACGATCCTGCTTGCACCCAGCACGCGGCCAGCAGGGACAACAAGGCGATGGTCTGGCGCATCAGCAACACTCCCGTTCACTGCCTGAAAACGACGAACGCCCCGTCCTCCCCGGAGCCGCTCGGGGTCGGCAACGCAGGCCGGCTATGGATGATCCCGAATCGAAGGCAGGCTGCACCCTTACAGGATACGCAAGGTCACCTGGCTGCCGCAAGGAAGCCGCGGATCGGCCCCTGGCGTGGGGATCCGGGCACCCGCGAGAAGCTCCTCAAGCCCTCGCAACGTGGACATTTGCGTGGTCCGGCCCGATCCGGCCGGGGCCAATTCTGGCGACGCGACGCCCCGCCGCAGGACGGGGGGGCAGCGGACGGCGACTCCAGGCTCGCCACCCGGCTTGAGGAAACGTTAGAGTCGGCTCGGTGAGCCCTCATCCGGTCCGTCGCGAACGCCGCGAGGAGTATTCCATGATCCTGCAGCAATACTACCTGAGCTGTCTCGCCCACGCATCCTATCTCCTGGGGGACGAAGGCACGGGCACGGCCGTCGTCGTCGACCCGCAGCGCGACGTCGAGCACTACGTCGAGGATGCGGAACGACTGGGGCTCGAGATCGCGCACGTCATGCTGACGCATTTTCACGCGGACTTCGTCGCTGGCCACCTGGAGCTCCGCAAGCGTGTCGGAGCTCGCATCCACCTCGGCGCGCGCGCGGACGCGGACTACGATTTCAACCCGCTGCACGACGCCGACGTGCTGCAGATGGGGAACATGCGGCTTCGCATCCTGGAAACGCCCGGTCACACCCCAGAGGGGGTGTGCATCGTCGTCGACGATCTCGAAGCCAACGCCGAGCACCCGTACGGCGTGCTCACCGGTGACACGCTCTTCATTGGCGACGTCGGGCGCCCCGATCTGATGGCGTCGGTCGGCATCAGCGCCGAGGAGCTCGCGGGGATGCTGTACGACTCGCTGCACAACAAGCTCCTGCAACTCCCGGACGGCACGCTCGTCTACCCGGCCCATGGAGCCGGGTCGATGTGCGGTAAGAACATGTCGAAAGAGCGCGTCTCGACGATCGGCGAGCAGCGCCGTTTCAACTACGCGCTGCAGCCCATGAGCAAGGAACAGTTCATCGAGCTGGTCACCGCCGACCAACCGGAAGCTCCGGCGTACTTCTCCTACGATGCCTTGCTCAACCGGCGTGAGCGCCCCACCCTGGACGAGACGTTGGAAAAGGTGCTGCAACCTCTCGCACTCGAGCAGGTGCTGCGCATGTACAACGCGGGCGCGCAGATGTTGGACGTGCGCGACCCTTCCGAATACGCGGCCGCGCACCTTCTGGGCAGCACGAACATCGGGCTTGGGGGGCAGTTCGCCAGCTGGAGCGGCACGCTTCTCGACCCCACACGCCCGATCGTCATCGTGGCCGATCCGGGGCGCGAGGAGGAAGCCGCCGTGCGCTTGGGGCGCGTCGGCTTCGATCACGTCAGCGGCTATCTGGAAGGCGGCATGCAGGCACTCGAAGAGAGGCCCGACCTGCTGCGGCACACCGAGCGCATTACGGCGCAGGCGCTGGCGGAGCGTCTCAACGGCGCCGAGCCTCCGCACGTGCTCGACGTGCGCTCGGAAACGGAGTGGGACGACAAACGCATCATCGGCAGCATTCTCATCCCGCTCAATCAGCTGCAAAAACGTGTCGAAGAAGTGCCGCGCAACAGCAACTTCGTCATCCACTGCGCGGGAGGCTACCGCTCGATGATCGCGGCGAGCATCCTCGAGCAGAACGGCTTCACCAACTACAGCGATCTGCTGGGTGGCTACTCGGCGTGGGATCTTCTCGATGAGGGCGCAGCGCGCAGGTAGCGACCAGGGAAGGTGTGCCCATCGATCCGCTGCTCACAGGACCGGAGCGCGAGCTCGTCCATGAACAACGTGCACTCTTCGACGCCGCGCACGACCTCGCGGTCGAGCTCGAGCTCGTGCCGGGAGACGCCGAGGCTCTCGATGCCATGCGGCGCCAGCTCGACGAGCTCTTCTTGATCATGGTGGTGGGCGAGTTCAACGCCGGCAAATCCACCTTCCTCAATGCCCTGCTGGGCTCCGAGATTCTGGAGACGGGCGAGCTGCCCACCACGCGTCAGGTGCACCTTCTGCGCCACGGGCCGGTCAAGAGCGTGCACGAAGCGGAGCCCGGGTTGCTGATCCACGAGCTTCCAGCAGCGCTTCTGGAGGCACTCAACGTCGTCGACACCCCCGGCACGAACTCGATGCAGCGCGAAGAGCAAGTGCTCACGGAGCGTTTCGTGCCCCGCGCCGATCTGGTCTTCTTCCTCACCTCGCTCGTGCGGCCCTACGCGGCCAGCGAGCACGAATTCCTGCAGCTGATCCGCAGCTGGGGGAAGAGCGTGCTCTTCGTCATCAACCAGGTCGATCTCGCCAGCGGCCCAGACCACGTGGAACGTGTGCGGCGCTACGTGCAGCAGCAGGTCGAGCAGAACCTCGGCGAACCGCGGCCGGTGTACGCGATCAGCGCGCGCGAGGTGGTGGAGGAGCGTGAGCTCTCGGATCAAAACGAGTACCCGCAACTGGAAACGTACGTCACCCAGACGTTGCGCGAGCGCGAGCGCGTGCGCATCAAGCTACGAGCACCACTCGACAGCTTGCGCACGGTGCTCGCGCGTCAGGAGGAAGCGCTGGCGGAGCGCCTGCGCCTCGTACAGGGGGACCGCAGCGCGCTTGCGGGCATCCTCGCGGAGGTCGACGCCTACGAGAACCGCATGCTCGACGAGGTGTCCCGCTACCAGGCGCAGATCACCAACGTCTTGTGGCAGCTCGAACGGCGCGGCGATCGTTTCTTCGACGAGCTGGTGCGCATCGCCAACGTGATGCGTTTGCGCAACAAGGACATCGTGGAGAATCGCTTTCGCATCGAGGTGATTGCCGACGCGCCGCAGCGGATCGAGGAGGAGGTGCAGGCGCTCATCGACTGGCTCGTGCGCCAAAACCTTGTCATGTGGGAGAGAGCCGATGACACACTGGACAAGCGCCGCCAAGCGCTGCGCGAAGCCGCTGCGCGCAAC
Source organism: Candidatus Latescibacterota bacterium (assembly GCA_020349025.1). Classification (GTDB taxonomy): domain Bacteria; phylum Krumholzibacteriota; class Krumholzibacteriia. The sequence goes on from CP070763.1 coordinate 1,812,564, forward strand.
CGCTGGATGAGCCCGGAGTTCGTCTACAACCGTGAGGAGATCTTCGGCAACCTCGCGCAACCGGTGCGCCAGCGCCTCGAGAGCTTCGACGCGCGCCAGGAAGCAGACACGGTCGTGGCATCGGTCAACGACGCCATTGCGCGCACCTTCAGCGTGCAGGCTCTGGTCATCGGTCTCGGGGCCGTCCTCACGGCGGCATTCACCACGCTGAGCATCGACGTCACCGGCACGATCGGCGCCACCGTTCTGGCGGTGGCGGCGCTCTTCATCTTGCCGCACCGTCGCGGCCGGCTCAAACGCGAGCTCTCCGCCAAGGTGGCCACGTTGAAGGAGGAGCTTGCCGAGACGCTCGAAGCACGTTTCCGGGAGCAGCTGCGCGCCTATACGGAGCAGCTGCGCGCAGCCTTCACTCCGGAGCTGCGTGCGACGGAGGCGCAGGAATCACGCTTGCAGGATCTGATGGCGCGTGTGCAGGAGATACGCGAGCGCTGCGCGACACTTCTGACGCAGGTGGACGTGGCAATCGTGGCCGCTCCGAGCCCACCGCCCGCGAACGAAGCGACTCCGGATGCCGATTGAAGTCTCAGGCAGCGCTCGATCGGCCGCGTTTCCTGGGGCTGGGGAGATGGGGGAGCTAAGGAGATGGTTCCGATGGCGGCGCCTGCTCGTCACTCCCGGCCGGCTGCTCCTCCATTGCTTCCGACTCGCCCGCGTCGGGTGTGTTCTGTGAAATCGCCGGCGCTTCTTCCACCGCTTCCTCCAGGAGCTCCTCTTCTTCGATGATGCGCACGCCGGCGCTCTCCTGTCCGCGGATGATCTGTGCAAAGCTCGGCTTTTCGAATTCCAGCTCCGTCCGCCTCTGCTTCATGGAGGGCAGCACGACGGCGGTGGGGCGCACCTCACCGTTCCAGACGATGCGGCCGCGCGAATTGTACGCGGCGCGATTCATGACGTTGATGTAGCGCAGCTCGAACCCGTGCCGAATGACCTCGTCGCTGACGTCGGGGTCCATGACGCGCATGTAGTCCGACCACACCTGGTCGATGAAGCGCTGCACCGACTTGTTGCCAGGGATCGGCACCAGATAGATGGGGGCACCCTCGAGCTCCTCGACGTCGTAGTTGTGGCGGAAGTCCGCGAGCCGACCGGCCGCCGCAGTGGAGTCGGCGGCAAACTCGGCGCGCAGCCGCGCCGCTTCGGCGAGCAGGGCGGCCTGTTCCGCCTCCGCCTCGGCTCGCTCGGTGGCTTGCTGCTGCCGATGCAGCACCCAGAAGCCGGCGCCAAAGAAGAGGACCGAGATCGTGCCGATGATGACCAGCGTCCTCACGACGCCGCTTTTGTAGCGTTCTTCGCGTTCCATCCACTCGAGTTCGGACACGTCACACACTCCGTGGAACAACGGACGGCAGAGCTTCCAACTCCAAGAAATGCCAGGCGGTGGGGCCACCGGGGACGGGACGAGGATAGCGAGCCCGCTTCTGGGGCGTCAAGGTGGTCCCCGGGCGGTTGCAGGCGCCAAACCGCTGCGGGAGCGAGTGCCCGCGAGATGTTGCCCGACGCCCGCGCGGCCCCTACAGTCGCAGCCTGAAGGCGGCGGGGTACGCCGGAGCGGGTCGATGCAGGTCTCTCGAGGAGCTGCGCAAGCGCGAGTGAACGGCCGCGGTGCAGAAGAGAACGCTCTCCAGGAGAGTCGTGCGCTCCGCCAAGCGATCGGGCGCTTCCGGACGCGGCGGCAGTGGCTCGCGCACCCCGAAGGGCCCCAGCTTGCGGCGCGCGCGACGGCGTTGTTGAAGCCTGTTTGGCGCCAGGCGCGCGCGGCGGCGAGCGGCGCAGCGCACACGGAGGCGCCGGAGCCCGGCGCCGAGCCGAGGCGCGACTGGGTCCACGTCGTGCACTGGAACATCCTGCATGGCGGCCGCTACGACGCGATCCTCGACGCCCTCCAACACGAGCCGGCGCTCATCGACGCAGACCTCGTCTCCCTCAACGAGGTCGACCTCGGGTTGGCCCGCTCGGGGAATCGGAACGTGGCGTTCGATGCCGCCAGCGCGCTCGGCCTGCACGCCGTCTGGGCCGCCATGTACCTCGAGCTCGAAGGGGGGACCGCCGGCGAAGCGCAGCGAGAAAGTGCGCCTGGCCAGGCCGACGATGCCGAATCTCTCTTCGGGCTGGCTTTGCTCTCGCGCTTCCCGCTGGGTGCTGCCCGCCGCGTCGAGCTGCAAACGCCGAGCGATCTCCTGTTCGATCGAGAGCGCAAGGTGGGGCAGTTCATAGCGCTCCTCGTCGAGGTGCAGCATCCACAGGAGTCGTTCCATGTCGTGGTGACCCACCTGGACGTCCACGGCACGCCGGCGGTGCGACGTGCCCAGATGCAGACGATTCTGCAGGCTCTGCCTCCCGGCCCGGCGCTCCTCTGTGGTGACTTCAACACCACGACCCTTGCGCGCGGCAACTGGTTGCGCTCGCTGCGCGCTTTCGGCGCGTTGGCTCTGACCCCACGCGGCCGGCTCGATCGCAGGTTGCAGCGACCGCAGGACCCGGTGCAGCGGCCGCGGGAGCCTCTCTTCGGCGAGCTGGAGCGTGCCGGCTTCGAATTCGAGCGCTTCAACAATTCGCATCCGTCGCTCGACCTGCGGCTCGCCGAAGTCCACGAGGTCCAGACGCTCCCCGTGCTGGGCCGCCGGCTCGGCGGCGCACTCCTGCGTCACGTCGAGCGCCGCAGTCACCACCGGCTCGACTGGATCGCCGCGCGCGGCTTCGCGCGCGCCAGCGCGCGCCCGCCGTTCACACTGCAGCACCTGATGCGCGGCCCCGACTCCGTTTCCGATCACGCACCGATCGGCTGCGGAGTGCGGCCCGCGCCTGCGGATCCCGACTCGGCGTGAGGTCGAGCTTGCCGCGGAAGGCCGACCTACGGTCGACCGGCGCCTGTAATCTCGAACAAGCTGTCGCCGCGAGCTACGAACTCGAGCTGGATGCGGTCGCTCTGGTTGGCGCGGTCGAACTCCGCGCGCAGGAACCCCGGGAACCAGACGCGACGACCGCCGGCGAGCTCGCGCTGCAACGTCTCCACGCTCGGCAGGGGACGGCCCCAGTACTCCTTGTCCGTGACCTGCATCACGTCGTACAGGCTGGCGAGCGTGCGCTGGCGTTCGTGCGCCAGGAAGAAGCGCATCGAGATGCTGCCGCGAAGAGGCTGCCCGTTCTGAATGCCTCCGACGAGAAGAACGATGTCGTCGGGTGAGGTGGAGCGCCGCACCACGTCGTGGTAGCGCGCCAACGGCATCGGCTCATGCAGCTTGGCGAAGAGGGAGAGGTTCCCAAACAGGAGAAGGAGGGCGGTGGCAGCTTGCGTGGCCACCAGACCACGCCACGGAAGCGCGGAGGCCACGAGCAGGAAGAGAGTCGCGGGAACGGTCCACGACTCGACGTTGAACGGCTCGTAGAAGGCAAAGTGCAGCGTCCAGAGCCCAGCGAGAACACACGCGTGCAGGACCAGGAAGCGTCGGCATATCGGTCGCGCCGCATTCGCGGATGCCCCGAGCCGGCGTGACGCACGTGCGGCCACGGTCGAAAGCGCGAGCAGTGCGACGGCGACGACGGCCAGCGGGCCGGAGCCGCTGAAGAACCCGAGTATGCCGAACAGGCACGCTGCGATGCCGCGCGAGCTTCCGGGGACGCCGAAGAAGTTGTTGCCCTCTTCACGGTGGAAGAAGGTCAAGTACTCGGCGAACTCGAGCGGCGTGCGCACGTGCGTCGTCCAAGCGGCGACGACGCCGTACACGCCGGTTGCAACCACGGCGCCGAGGATCACGCCTCCGAGCAGCGCGCGCCGCTGCGGCTTCCAGGCCTGCGGCAAAAGAAGCAGCGACAGAAGCGCGAAGGGCACGAGGACGACGTTGCTCAGGTGCGTGAGAATCGCAAACGCAAGCGTGGGGGCAACCCAGGCCACACGCCGCTCCCCGGCGAGCGCGCCCCAGTAGCAGAACAGAAACAGCAGGAGCGTCGCGAGCGCCACGACCCTTTCCTCGCCGCTCGACCCCATCTTCCAGAAGCCGTAGGTCACGCTCAGGAGAAGCTGTGCTGCGATGGCTGCGAGCTTCGCTCCACCCCAGAAGCGTACGAGCCGGCCCAGGAGCAGGAGGGCGCCGGCTGCGGCCAGAGCTTCGAAGAAAACGAGTGCACGCAGACCGGGGCCGCCTCCCAACACTGCGCGTACGATCGCAGCCATCGGCAGCTCCAGCACGTGGGCGAAGGAGAGGAACTGGGAGCGCGGCGAGCCATCCCACGTGCGCAGATAGCGCTCCGAGTGCTCGAGAAGATACGCACGCTCCAGTGTGTCCCAGTGGAAGTGACGTGAGCCCAGCGGCAGCGCAAGGAGAGCAAAGAGCGCCGGGATCAGAAGAAGAGCAGGCCGAGCCCAGCTTCTCCACTTCGCCCCGGTCGCCGCGGCCTGACCTCGGCTCACTGCCTCTGGCTTCACATCATTATTCCTCGTCGGCGAACCGCTCACTCTCCATGCTCGAGGTCGGGGGCACGCTGGTGCCCGATCGGCTTCGGATTGTCGTGAAACGCACCCAATAAGCTCAACACCAAACCACCCGTTCGTGTCGTGAGAGTGCGACATTCTGTCACGGCGTCCGCGACATCGTCACATTCTGTCGGCTGCCGGCGACTTCCTGCGCCAACTGACGCGCTGGCGTGCACAGAACGTCCAACGACGTCTCGAGGTTTCCGCAAACACCTTGTGATACTTGCTCTTCGGCGTTTCGGCCAGGTATCATTAAGCAACCCCCGACCGGACGCCTGCCAACCCGATCGGCCGGCGGGAGAGGCCGACTCTCGACCGCGCGGCAACATTGTTGGAGACACTCGAGTGCGCCGCAAGCGCTTCGCTTTCGTGGGCTCTGTCATCACCGTGCTCTCGCTCGGCGTCTCGTCGAGCTGGAGCGTGCGGCCCGACGCGCGTGTGACCGGGCTCGAGATCGTGCGCACCGACCCTGCGACGCTGCGAAGCAGCGTGGGTCAGCGAAGGTTGTCGCGCGACGATGTGCGCCTGCACGATTTCCGCGGCACCCATGGCGACGCGTGGCGCGTGCGATGGAACGAGTTCACGCGAACGCCGCATCGTGCTTTCGGAGGGCGGGTCGACGCCGAGCGCATCGCGGCCGGCACTCGCCCCTACGGAGCAAGGGACAAAGACGCCGTCCTGCGACTTGCCGAGGCGTTCGTGCGCGAGCATGCGCAGCTGCTCGGGGCTCGTTGGGAGGAGCTGCGTCCAGCCTACGTCGATCTCAAGGGTGGACGCTGGGTGGTGACGCTGAAGCAGGAAATCGGTGGGATCGAGGTCATCGGTGGACGCGTCGACCTGCGTTTCTCGCCGCGGGGCGACTTGATGATGTTCGGCTCCGACATCTATCCAGTTCCCCAATTCAAAGCCTTGCCGCGCCTCGCAGCCAGCGCCGCGGAGCGTGCGGCGCTGCGAGGGATGCCGGCGGGCTCCGTCGCCGCCCTCGATGCTGCGACGCAGCTGGTCCTGCTCCCGATTCTCGCCGACGAACCGCTGGCGCCGGGTGTGCGCAAGGCGGCGCCACGCGCCACGCTCGACCCCAGCGCGCTGCGCGTCCGACCCGCGTATCGCGTGCACGTGCGCACGCACGAACCGCCCGGCAAATGGGTGACCTTCGTCGACGCCGCCACCGGCCAGGTGCTGTGGCGCTACAACCGCGTGCGTTTCGCCTCCGCCTCGGGCGCCGTCGTCGGCGACATCCATCCGCTCCAGGGCAGCGACCCAACCAGCACCGTGTGGTTTCCGTACACGGAGCTGCTGGGTGGAGGCCTTGCAGATACGATCGCCGCATACGACTTCGAGGGGGGTGTCGCCGGTTGGAGCGCCGACTCGCCGTGGGCGTTGTCGCCGGAGCGCGCGCATAGCGGCTCGCAGGCGTGGAGCGACAGCCCCGGCGCCAACTACTTCAACAACACCAACGTCGCGCTCACGTCGCCAAAGCTCAACATCACGACCATCGCCGATCCCGTCCTCGAGTTCTGGTGCTACCTGCAGCTCGAGGACACCTGGGACTTTCTCTACATCGATGCGTCCGGTGACAACGGGGGTACGTGGCATACACTTCTCGCACTGAGCGGCGCACGTGATTGGCACGTGCGCCATGTCGATCTGTCGGCGGTGGAAGGAACGAACGCTCTGCGTGTGCGCTTCCGCATCTGGAGCGACGGCTCGGTACGCGACAACGGTGCCTGGATCGACGACGTGCGCATCGGACGCATGGGGTCGGACGTCAGCGACGAACTCGGCGCCTACAGCCTGACCACCGCGGACGACGATTCCACCGTGACCGCTTCGCTGCGCGGACCCTTCGGCCAGGTGTTCAACCGCGCCAGCGGTGGTTCCGATGCCAGCCTCTCGGTGACCCCTGTTGACGGCGCGGCGAGTTTCTACTTCAACGACAGCAATTCCCTCGCGCGCGAGCGCGACTCCTTCTACGGTCTCGTGGCCTCCCACACGCGCATGAAGAGCATCGACCCGGGTCTCACGAGCCTCGACTATCCGCTGCCCGTCTTCGTCGGCATCGCCTTCTGCAACGCCTACTGGGCCGGCTCGCAAATCGTCATGGGTGCGGGCGCGGGCGATTGTGCCGACCTGGGGACCTGGGTGCCCGTCATGTACCACGAGTACGCCCATGCGATCACCGATCACGTGTACGACGTGGTCGGCGATCCGCCGGGAGACCTGCACGAAGCGTTCTCCGATTACTTCGCGTCCACGATCACGGGTGACCCTCGCGTCGGTCCCGGAATCCTGGGACCGGGAACGATGTTCCGCACCATCGAGAACAACCTGAGGAATCCGGAGGACTACTCGGGAGAGGTGCACATCGATGGCACCATCCTGGCAGGGGCGTTGTGGGATCTGCGCCAGCTCCTGCTGCCGGATGTGGCACTTGCCGACTCGCTCTACCACTTTGCGCGCTACGGTTTTCCGACCAGCTTCGAGGACTATTTCATCGAGCTCCTGACCGTCGACGATGACAACGGCGATCTGGCAGACGGCACGCCTCACATCGAAGCGATCCGCTCCGCCTTTGGATTCCACGGCATCGGCCTCGGACCGGAGTTCGAGCACGTCCACGTCGAGGTGCAGGAGACGAACGGCAACGGCGACGGGCGTCTCGATCCGGGAGAGCAAGCGAACCTGGCGCTCACGCTGCGCAACTACGGCGGGGCCGAAAGCAACGTGTCGGCGAAGATCTCGACCACGACTCCTGGCGTGACGATCACGGCGGACAGTGTCTTCGTCGGCGCCGTGACCGCGGCTCCCCCTGGTGGCTCGGTGGAGGTCACGGCTTCGACGACGTTCCACGTGCAGGTGGACCCCAGCGTCGACGTGGGAACAGCGCTTCTCTTCGAGCTCGAGATCCGTTCCGACCTCGGTTTCAATGGCGACAGCTTCATGCTGCCGGTCGGCTACGTGCCGATCCTCCTCGTCGACGACGACCGCACACGCGCGTTCGAGACCTGGTACACCGATTCGCTGCAACGTCTCGGCAAGGGCTACACGCTCTGGGACGCCGGGATCCTCGGCAGCCCGTCGGCGGCGGAGATGTCGGAGTACCGGACCGTGATCTGGTTCACGGGGAACGATCGCCGCAACACGCTGACCCCGAGCGACCAGGCGGAGCTGGCCGCGTACCTGGATGCCGGTGGCAACCTGTTCATCAGCGGAGAGGACATCGGCGAGGATCTCTGGCAGGGGAACAACACGACGCCGACTCCGGAAGACCGGGCGTTCTACGAAGACTACCTGCGCGCCAACGTGTTCTTCGAGAACGAAGGCAGTCCAGCGATCGAGGGGCAGCCGGGCGACCTCATCGGCAACGGCTTCACCAGCACCCTCAATGGGGGCACGAGCGCCGGCAATCAGTCGAGCGTCTCCTCGATCACGCCTGTCAATGGCGCCTTGGCGGCTCTCAACTACGACAACGACCACGTCGCCGCGTTGCGCTACGACGGTGCCTACAAGCTCTTCTACTGCGCCTTCGGCTTCGAGGGGATCACTGCGGCAGCGGAGCGAGATACCCTCATGGCGCGCACGCTCGCGTGGCTCTGTCCCGACGAGGGTGTCGCTCCCAGCGTCACGCTGCACTCCCCGAACGGCAGCGAGATGCTCTTCGAAGACAACATGCACACGATCGAGTGGACGGCGACGGATGACATCGCCGTTCTCTCTGTCGATCTCGAGCTCTCCACGGACGGGGGCAACAGCTTCGCGCCGATTGCGACCGGGGTCACGAACCTCTACGCCTACGATTGGATCGTCGACGGCGTGGCTTCCGATTCCTGCGTCATCCGCGTGTCGGCCACCGATCCCTCAGGCAACGTCGGCAGCGATGCGAGCGACGCCTTCTTCAGCATCACCAAGGTGACCGACGTCACGAATCGTCTGCCGCAGCGGTATGCGCTGCATCCGGCCGTGCCGAACCCCTTCAATCCCGCCACCCAGCTGCGCTTCGACTTGCCGCGCGCATCGAGCGTCTGGCTCCGGATCTTGAGCGTGGACGGGCGTCGTGTGCGTGTTCTCGTGCCTGGTGAGCAGCTGCAGGCTGGCGCGCTGCAACGCACGTGGGATGGTCGCGACGAGCACGGCAACTCGGCGGCCAGCGGTGTCTACATCGTGCACCTGCGTGCAGACGACTTCCAGGCCACGCGCAAGATCCAGCTGCTGCGATAACGGGGGCGGCGCGGGGGTGCGGGCGGTTGCGGCGGACGCTCCCGCTCGCGCATCCTGCGCTTGCTGGTCGCTCGACACGCGGCCGGCTCGGACCTCCCGCTCGCGCCCCACCCGGCCCGCATTCCAGGCACTGCTCGATCACGGTGAGCCGCTGTCGCGCAGGCGGCACAGCGGCTGCACGTTCGTCGCGGCGTCGAACGCATTTGCTGCTCGACGCCGTGGGATCGAAGTGTGCGCTGTGTGGAGGATCCGGGCGGATGGGTGCGCCGCTACACGTCGGTATCGTTCTGGCCACCGTGGCGGGAGCGATCTATGCCTTTGCACGCGAGAAGCTGCCTCCCGACGTGACCGCGCTTCTCGTTCTCCTCGTGCTCGTCATCTCCGGCGTCCTGACGCCGGCGGAGGGTTTCGCCGGCTTCAGCCATCCGGCAACGATCTCCGTGGCCGCTGTCCTGGTGTTGAGCGCCAGCCTCGAGCGCTCCGGTGTGTTCAACGTCATCGCTCGTCGCCTCCTGTCGCACCTCGGCAACTCGGAAGTCCTCTTCGGCGTCGTCCTCATGCTCACGGTGGGCGTGCTTTCGGCATTCATCAACAACACGGCTGCGGTCGCCATCTTCCTGCCGATCGTCTTGCAGACGTGTCGGCGCACGGGCGCGCGACCCGGGCGACTCCTGATCCCGATGTCGTTCGCGGCGATGTTCGGCGGGCTCTCCACGCTCATCGGCACCTCGACGAACATCGTCGTGCACGAGTACGCCCGTAGCGAAGGCTTGCGAGGGTTTTCGATGTTCGAGTTCGCGCGCATCGGATTGCCTCTCTTCGCGCTCGGCTTCGTCTACCTGCTCGTCGTCGGGCGCTGGCTCCTGCCGCGCGGCGAGCCGGTCGATTCCCCCGAAGATCGCTTCGGGCTGTCGCAGTACACGGTGGACCTCTTCGTCCATGCGGGCTCCTCCTGGGTCGGGAGGCAGGCGGACCCGGCGCGTCTTCGCCGCGATCACGACGTCGACCTCGTCGGTGTGCGACGTGGGGGTGCCACCCTCCGCCGCGACCCACCGTGGCCCAAGCTGATGGCCGGCGATCGCCTCAGAGTGCACGGCCCGGTGCAGGATGTCATGACGCTCGCTTCGCGCGAAGGCCTGCGGCTCGCGCACCCGGAGAACGGGCACAACGCCGAAGCGCAAGCCGAGACGCTCGTCTCGGGCAATGGCGGCACGCGCGAGACCCAGGTTCTAGCCGAGGTCGTTCTCCTGCCCGCGAGTCCCGCGGTGGGACACACGTTGGAAACGGCTCGCTTCCGCGGCGTGTACGCGGCGACGATTCTCGGAATGCGACGCGGTGGTCACCAACCCCCAGGCATCCCTGCGCGCGAGATCCTGCACGCGGGTGATGCGCTCCTCCTGCAGATCGCGGAGTCGGAGCTCGAAGCGTTGTCGGTCGATCCGGGCGTCCTGGTGATGAGTGCGACGCCGACGCCGGAGACGCGGCCCGGCCGCCTGGCGTTGTCGCTGCTCACGCTCGCCGGTGTGGTTCTGACCGCCGCAACCGGACTCCTGCCGATCGTCACCGCAGCCAGCGCCGGATGCTTGCTGCTCATGGTGACCGGCACACTGCGCCCGCGTGAGGCATACGAATCGATCAATTGGCAGGTGGTCTTCATGCTCGCCGGTGTGCTCGCCCTCGGCAACGCCATGGAGAAGACCGGAATCGCGGCAACGCTTGCCACCTGGATCACGGGCCTCAGCCACGATCTGGGACCGACGCTCGCGATCTCCGTCATGTACCTGATCACGGCCGTGCTCACGCAGTTCATGACCAACAACGCCGCCGCGGCATTGCTGGTCCCGGTGGCGCTCGACAGCGCCGAGTTGCTGGAAGTCAATCCCGCACCCTTTCTGATTGCGGTCACGGTGGCGGCGTCGACGGCGTTCGGCACACCCGTCGGCTACCAGACCAACCTCATGGTGTATGGGCCTGGCGGATATCGTTTCTCCGACTTCGTCCGCGTGGGCTTGCCGTTGAGCGTGCTCTTCTGGGTGTTCGTCACCTTTGCGATCCCACGTCTCTGGCCACTGACGGGTTGAGCGCTGCGGCCGCTTTCGGACCCCTTCCCGAACCCGGGTTGCACGCTTGCGGCCCGGCGTGCAGACTGCAGATCCGATCCGCGCCGCACACCCCAGGATGAGGATGACGTTCGACCCCAACAGTGCGTCCGATCCCGACAGTGGGATCTTCGGCTTGCCTCACACGCCCGAACAGGCGCGTGTGGTCCTGGTTCCGGTCCCTTTCGAAGCGACAGCCTCCTACGGGGCCGGCGCGGCGGAGGCACCCGGCGCAATCCTGCGCGCCAGCCGACAGGTCGATCTCTTCGACGTGGAGACGGGAAGGGCGTACGAGGCGGGCATCGCGCTCCTCCCCGAGCCGGAGTCGGTGCGCGCGTGGAACGCGGAGGCGCGACGTGCAGCCAGGTCGGCGACCGCAGGCGACCGGTCTTCGTGCGACCGCGCGCGCGTCGACGCGCTCTGCGAGCGCATGAACGCCTGGGTGCGTGCCACGGTGCAGCGCTGGCTCGAAGCGGGCAAGATCGTCGGCGTGCTCGGTGGCGACCACTCGGTGTCCTTCGCGGCGATCGAGGCGCACGCGAGACTCCACCCTGGGCTCGGCATCCTGCACATCGATGCGCATGCCGATCTCCGACACGCCTACGAGGGGTTCACCTGGTCGCATGCGTCGATCATGGACAACGTGCTCGAGCGTATTCCCGACGTCGCACGTGTCGTCCAGGTTGGGGTGCGCGATCTTTGCGACGAGGAGTTCATGCGCATCGAACGCAGCGCGGGGCGCGTGCACACCTGGTTCGATGCCGAGCTCGCGCGTGAGCGCTTCGAGGGTGTGACGTGGGCTCGCCAGGTCGAGCGCATCGTGGAGCAGCTGCCGCGCGACGTCTACATCTCGTTCGATGTCGACGCTCTCGATCCGAAGCTGTGCCCGCACACGGGGACACCCGTTCCGGGCGGCCTCTCCTTTTCGCAGGCGACCTACCTCGTCGCTCGGGCCGTCCGCTCAGGGAGGCGTCTCGTCGGCTTCGATCTGGTCGAGGTGGCGCCCGGCGCCAGTGCTTCCGAGTGGGACGCGAACGTCGGGGCGCGCGTTCTCTACAAGCTTGCCGGCTGGGCGATCCGATCGGCGGGCGCCGGCGCCTGAGTCTGCTTCCGCCCACGGAGCTCGACTATTCTTGCGCTTCGATCCCGGACACCGATGGCGCCGGGTTCGAGCCAACGGATTCGGTCGAGGGGAAACGGCGTGGGGCGCAGTCGTTCGACGGGCAAGGGCACACGCAGAGCGGGCCGCGAACGAGAGGGCCGCAAAGCGCAGGTGCGTGCCGACGCTGCCGTAACAAAGGCGCGCGCGACACCGACCAAGCCCGCGATGATCACTCCCTTCATCGATGCGCTCTGTGTCGGCGGAGCGTCGATCGTGGTCTCGCTCGTCGTCCTGGCGACCGGCATCCGCTTGCCGTTGGTGGAGAGCGGGCCCATGTACCTCACCAACTTCCTTCTCAACGCGCCCCATTTCCTGGTGTCGTATCGCCTGCTCTACGGCTCGCCGTAACGACGCACGGACTACCGTGGCGTTTCCACCTACGTGCCGATGGCCCTGCTTTTCTGGATGCTCTTCGCGTTGGCGGTCTATGCGCGCTGGCCGGTCGTTCTCGGGGCGTTCGCAGTTGCGGGAGCGATTCTCTGGCCTGGCACTACACCGGGCAGGAGTGGGGCATGATGGCTTCCTTCGGCTTCATCGAAGGACGTCGCTTCAGCGATCTGGAACGCCGCCTCGTGCGTACGAACCTCTATGTTCTACTCGCATGGCAGGTGATGTGGGCCATTGTCGTCATGCGCAACATGTTTGGTGCCAAGGGCGCGCAGGAGTATTTGCTGACTCCAGGTTTTGCCCAGGACTTGTACCCGCCCACGCTGCGCATGCTGCTTCCCTGGGTGGCGATTCATCTCTGGTACGTCTTGCTCTACCGTGAGCCCGCCGCCATCTTCTGGGCGCAGAACGCCCACGCATTGCAGTATCTCGTGTTCCCGATGCGCGTCGAGATGAATCGCGTCGCCCGAACCAAAAAGCAACCGACATCCCCATTCGGTGGACACATGGTTCTCGACTACCTCGGCACGGTCGTCCTCGGCTTCGTGTTCATGACGCTGATCCCGGAAGGGACGGCGTACGGTCTCGGAAAGCTGGAATTCGGCGTTCTCCCGTTGACGTTCGCCGTGGCGGCGTTCATCAACGTGCACCACTACTTCATCGACAACTTCATCTGGAAGCTCCGCAACCCGATCGTGCGCCACGATCTCTTCGCGCACCTACCGGGCGGGCAGCGTTCGTAGTGTCTCAGACGGTGTAGACCAGCGCGCGCCGGGTGCGGCGATGCCACCCCTTGTCGTCCAAAGGCTCGAAAGCGTGGCACCAGGTGAGCTCGCCCTTGTAGACGTGGATCGTGACCGCGCGCTCGTCGAAAGGGTTCTCGATCGTGTGGTACTCGAACGGCGGGATCAGCGCTCCGGCGGCGCCGACACCCGACACGACGCTGTCCGCCTTCTTGAAGAGGACGCCACTCTCGCGTTCATGATCGACGTCGTACGAGGTGACGCGAATACGCCCCTCGTACACGCATTCGACGCACCAGTGACCCGCATGGTCGTGGAGTGGCGTGCCTTGACCGGGGCCCCACACCATGACCACGACGCTGAAGCGTGAGGCGTGATCCTTGTACAGAAGCCGGCGTGCGTAACCCGTGGTTACCGGAGCCAGGTACTCCTCCGGGATGCGCACGCGCCGATTCCCCAGCTCTTCCATCAAGACATCTTTGATGTTGCGGCAGATCGTTTTGGCGTTCTCGACGGACGCGGCGTGGTCGAGGCGGCGCATCAACGAGTCGACGCTCGCCGAAGACGCGTTCGGGTTTCCCACGAGCTGTGCCCCCTGTCGGCTTCACGTTCGAGTTGTACGGGTTCGGACTTGTGTCAGAATAGCACGCACCCGGTCGGCACCAAAACACCGTTTCGGCTGCGCGTCATTGGAGTGCGCACCATGCGTGTAGCGTGACCGGGTCGCGCGCCACGAGCTCGAGGTCAGGGGGACCCGGGTCCCTTGTGTGGAACGTGGGGGTGGGGAGCGCAGGTGGGATCCTGTGAAGACTCGCTGAGCTCGATCAGCACGCCAGCGAAGGATTTCGGATGCACGAACGCGATCCGTTCTCCGTGTGCGCCCACACGCGGGGTCTCGTCGATGAGCCGCACGCCCTGACTCGCTAGATCCGCCAGCGTCGCCTCGATGTTCGCGACGCAAACGCAGATGTGGTGGATGCCGCCGCCGCGTCGTTCCAGGAACTTTGCGATCGGGCTGTCGTCGGAGGTGGGGCAGAGTAGCTCGATGTTGCTCTCGCCGGCGCGAAAGAAGGCGGTCCGCACTTTCTGCTCCGGCACGTCCGCGACCGAAGCGGGCCCGACACAGAAGAGGCGTGTGTAGAGGCGGATCGCTTCGTCGAGATCACGCACCACGATGCCCACGTGATCGATCTTCTCGATTCGATTCTGCATCGAAGCAGACCCCCACGACAACGCGCGTGCAGCAGTATAGCCGAGCGGCCCAAGGTCGCCAAACCATTCCCGTACGGATCAGCGCAATGCCCAGGTCAACGCCGTGGAAGCCAGAATGGTCGTGGTGTCGTAGCGCGAATCGCTGTGGTTCTCCGGCGTGAGGCTGAAGAAGAGGTCGAACGTGAGCGCCGAGGCGAAGCGATAGGAGAGGTAGAGTGTCGTCCAGTTGTAGACGAAGTCGGTGAGAAATCGATCCCCAGCGCCGAGATGCGAGCGCACTCCCAGCTCGTTGCTGAACTCCACCCAGAAGTCGGACCCTGCGATGTAGGAGATCATTCCATGGATTCCGAACTGATCGTACGGGCGATCGAAGCTGCTCTGGGTGCGGCGGAACTCCGCGCGTGGTCCCACCCCGAGCGTGGCCCGGGCGCTGAGATCCCGTTCCAGGATCAGCTCCGTGACGTGCTCGTTGGCGCTGGAGTAGACGCTGTCGGGCCTGTCGTACAGCGTGACTACAGCGCGGTACTCCGGACGCAGGCGGACCTTCTCCGACAACGACAGGCTCGCGCTCAACCTCCCCGCGGTGTCGAAGAAATGGCTTCGCACCGTCGGGATCCGGTACGTACGACGCTCGAACATCTGCTCCACCACCAACAGGTGGGAGCCGAAGCCTTGGGTCAAACCGACGTGCACGCGTTGACGCTGGTAGCCGATCGCAAGCGAATCCGGCACGCTGCGGCCGCCGTACGTGTAGCCGAGACGCATGGATGAGAAGATCCCCCAGCGTTTCTCGATCTCCGCGCCCACGTCGTTGCGTGTGTAGTCGTAGTTGTAGCGCGTGCGCGAGGCGAAGCGCGCGGTCTCGAAGCGGTCTTCGAGACGCAGGCGCCAGGCGGGGGAAAGGGAGAGCGCGGCGATCACGCGCGCGCTGTTGGTGATGTAGTCGCTCGAGAGCTGGAAGTCGGAGCGGGGGCGGTACGCCTTGTAGTGCAGGTCGTTGATGATGCGAAGATCGAGAGCTCCAAGCTGGCGACGCAAGTTCACGAACAGGTCGTTGCGTGTCGCTTCCTGGCCGAGCCCGAGCGCGTTGCGCACCTCGAAGTGCGTCCGCCCGCGGTGCAGGAGCGTTGCGACCAGTCGCGCGCTCGCTTCATCCACGAGGTCGAGCGTGTCCACCTCCGAGATCGTGTAGCTCTGGCCGAAGGTGTCGTAGGCGAGCGCGACCGTCGGCCGGAACGACCAGCTCGTCGCTGCCGGCTGCAGCTCCGCAAACGCCCCGACCTGCGCTGGCGCCGCGCGCGTTCCCGAGAGCACGATCAGCAGGAAGCACCCGAGCGTTGCAGTCGTGCTGGAAGCGCGGTACGAGCCCATGGAATCTCCGTGCGGGTGCCAGACCCGACTCGGGTGTCGCGGTGGTCACAGCTGCGAGATGCCCGCGGCACGCGCCGCACGACCAGCCAGGTTGCGCGCCACGCGTGCCTCTTCGAGAGCCTGGCGCAGCTTCTCTTCGAGCCGCAGCGATCGCGCACGCTCCAGGTGCCTGTAGGCATTGTCGATGAAGCGCATCGCTTCGGCGTTTTCCAGCTCGCGAACTCGCGTGGCGACGTCGTCGACCACGGCCGCGGTGTTCTCGAGCACGGCGTCGACGTCGCTCGCGTCGAGAGGCTGCTCACTCTCGCGCATCACCCGCAGCAGCAACTCGCGCGCCTGGCGCAGCTGGCGCTCCGCCAGGAGCGGGCGGCCAGACGCCCAGCTCTGCTCGGCGCGCGCGATGAACTCTTCCGCGCGCTCGAGCTGGGTACGCGTCGGCCCGCTCTCCGCGGCCTCACTCTGAGCACGCTCGAGCAGGCGTTTGGCGTTCTCGAGCCTGCGTTCGAAGCGCCGTCGTGCCGTCGCAGATCCGAGACTCTGGAGAAGTCGCGTCGTCTCCTCGCACATGTGGATCGCTTCGCGGAAGCGGTGCTCGTGGAAGGCCTCGCGCGCTTGCTCGAGTCGCCGGTCGGCCATCTCGATGAGCTGCAGTGTCTGCTGGGAGGGGGAATCACCCAGGCGGTCGCGCGCGCTCTCCAGCGCGATGTCGAAGCGTTCCAGCTGGAGCCTGGCGCGTTGCTCGAGGCGCGCCTGCTGCGAGGCGATGGTCACGGCGCGTTGCGCCAGCACGCGGGCCCGTTGCGTGAGCTCGGCCGCCCGGCGGGCGTCGAAGAGGCTCGGTTGGCCCGACCCCGCCAGACGCCGGGCGTTCTCCTGGAGCTCGGACGCAAAGCGCAGCTGACGCTTCGCGCGCGGGTTGCCGTGCTCTTCCACGACACCCCGCGCGCGCTCGAGCACTCGGTCCGTGCTCTCGATCTCCTGGATGAGGCGGTCGTGATTCTGGGCATTCAGGCTCGCGGCGCTCGTCACCACGACCGCCAGCGTCAGCAGCAGGAGCTGCACGATGCGCTCTCGGGTCCCGAATACGCCCCGGGGGAGCATGGTCGTCTCCTTCGACTTCTCCGGGTGGTCCTCCCGACCTCGAATACATGGCCCTCGCATGCTCGCGACCGCCACCCGAGTGAGAGCAAGCGCCAGTCCACACCTCGATGCGCGGCCTGGAGGGAAGGATCTTCTCTTCATTCAAGCACTTGCGGTCAGCCGCGGGGCGCCTCGACGCAGTCCACTCCGCGGCCGCCCTGTACGGTTTCGTACAGGTTGACCCGCGTCGGTCGCGTGGGCGCGAAGCTCCGGCTCGGTGTGCGCCGGTCAGCGCACCGGAATGCCGTGCTTCTCCATACGGCTGTACAGGGTGCGGCGCGTCATGCCGAGCAGGCGCGCCGCCTGCGTCTTGTTGTTGGACGTCTTGGCCAGCGCCTTGCGGATCAGGTTGGCTTCGAGCGCTTCCAGGTCGATGCCGACATCGGGCAGCTCGATCCCGGGGGCGATCTCGCGGGGTGCGCCCGAGCCGGCGCTCGGAGGCGTGAGGTGCGTGCTTTCGAGCGCTTGCCCCTGTGCCAGGATGGTCGCGCGTTCGACGAGGTTGCGCAGCTCGCGCACGTTGCCGGGCCAGTCGTAGGCGCGCAGCTCGGCCCACGCTTCCGGCGCAACTTGCGGATGCGGGTAGCGCATCTCGCGCAGAAAGAACCCGACGAGCAGGGGGATGTCGTCGCGCCGCGCTGCGAGCGACGGCACCTCGATCGGGAAGACGTTGAGCCGGTAGTAGAGATCTTCGCGAAACGCGCCGCCGCGAATGGCGTGCTCGAGGTTGCGGTTCGTCGCTGCCACCACACGGATGTCGACGTCGATGGGGGTCGTGCCTCCCAGGCGTGTGATCTCGCGCTCCTCGAGCACGCGGAGCATCTTGGCCTGCACCTCGGCGCCCATCTCACCGATTTCGTCGAGAAAGATCGTGCCCCCCTGCGCTAGCTCGAAGCGCCCCGGCTTGCGCGCATCGGCGCTGGTGAAGGCACCCTTCTCGTGACCGAAGAGCTCGCTCTCGAGCAGCGTGTCGGGAATCGCGGCGCAGTTCACGGCGACGAAGGGCTTGTCGGCGCGACCGCTGCGCAGGTGGATTTCGCGCGCGACCAGCTCCTTGCCGGAGCCGCTCGCGCCCTTGACGAGAACGGTGGCATCGCTCGACGACACCAGATCGATGAGCCGGCGCAACTCCTGCACGGCGGCGCTCTCTCCGACGATGGAGGATGTGCCCTTGCCGACGAGCTGGTCACGCAGCTCGCGGTTTTCGCGCACGAGCGCGTCGTTCTGCTCGGCGAGGCGTTGTCTGTCGAGGATTCCCTCGATGACGATCCGCATCTCTTCGAGATCGAACGGTTTGATGACGTAGTCGCTGGCGCCGAGCTTGAACGCCTCACGCGCACTCTGCACCGAGGAGTACGCGGTCATCATCACGACGTCCGTCTGTGGCGTCCGCTCTTTCACCGCGCGCAGGATCTCCATGCCGTCGGGCGGCGCCATGCGTACGTCGGTGATGACGATGCGGTAGGTGTGGCTTCGCAAGCGCGCGAGCGCAGCGGCACCGCTCGAGTCGACGTCCACCCGCAACCCGGCATCCTCCAGCTCCTCACGCAGGAGCTCGCCCATGCGTTTTTCGTCGTCGACGATGAGAATCTCGGCCATCTCCCGTCCTTCCACTCCGCTTGTTACACCATCGGCAAGCGGATGTCGATGCGCGCCCCGCCGGTGTCTGCAGTCTCGAGCGCCACCGCACCGGCGTGTTGCTCGACGATGCGTCGCACGATCACCAGCCCCAGGCCGCTGCCACGCTCTTTGGTGGTGAAGAAGGGTTCGAAGACGCGTTCGCGCAGCGGCATCGGGATTCCGGGGCCGTTGTCGACAAAGCGGAGCGTGGCGTTTTCCGCGGCGCAATGCAGCGAGGCCTGGAGCACGCCCCCTTCCGGCATCGCCTGCAAGGCGTTCAGAACGACGTTCATGATCATCTGCTGCAGCTGTTGCGAGTCGCCCCGTACCATGCACGACTCGGGCAGCCCCACCTCGAGTCGGACGCCGGCTGCTTCCAGCTCGGGTTGCATGAGCTTCAGCGTGCGCCGAATCACCTGCGTGAGCTCGAGCGGCTCGAGTCGCGCCGGCTCGTCACGGGCGAAGCCGAGGTAGCCGCCGAGGACCGCGTCGAGGCGATCGACCTCCTCCGCGATGTAGTCGAACTTCTCGTCCGGTGCGCTGGGATCTTCGTAGCGTTTCTTCAGACGCGACGCCGTCGCACGGATGATCCCGAGCGGGTTGCGGATTTCATGGGCGACACCCGCAGCCATCCGACCCATTGCAGCCAGCGTCTCCGACCGCTGCACCGCGGCCTCGGCGCGCGCCAGGCGTGACTGCACGCGCGCATGGAAGATCCCGATGGCGATCAGACCCACGACACTGATCGCCCCGACGAGCCACAGCGAATCGCGCTGGCGTCGCAGCCCGGCGAAGTAGGGTGCCCCAGCCTCGACGCCGACCGCGAACGGAATCTCCCCGGCGACGGGAGCGTACCCCGACATCAGGTACTCCTCCCCGGAGCGGTAGAGCGGGGTGTGTGCCGGCGAGCCGCTGAGCGCCGCGCGCACTTCGGCTCGGTAGAGCGGGTCATGCACCAGGGCGCCCTTGGGCACCGACGCGACGTCGACGAAGGCGTGTGCATCCGGATCGTAAAGCGTGATGTTGGCGAGGTTGGTCGCGTCTGCGATCTCGACCAGCTGCGCCCGCAGGAGCATCGAGGCGGAGTGGTCGCGATCGGGCGCGATTCGACTCGTTTCTTCCTCCACCTGCGAGTGCAGCAGCCACGCGTCCAAGAGAAGATCCGTGTCGAGCGTGGAGCCCAGCACCTGCGCGACGTTTTCGAGCCTGCGTGCGAGCTCCATCTCCAAGTTGCTGCGCGTGTTGCGATAAAGAAGCCACAGCGCCAGGTTCAGAATCACGATCGCCGCGGTGACGAACGCGACCAGAGCCGCCGTCCGCCGCGAGTGGATGGATGCCATTCCAGGCCGCCCCGCCAAGTGGCCGCCGGCTCCCCGGGCGCCGCCAGCCGGTTGATGCCATCCCTTTGCAGACGCGATGCCTCGCGCGCCGATGTCGGCCGCGCAGCCTACGAATCTCGACTCTGGACAACAGACTTTACACGCCCCGCTCAAATACCGTAAGGTTTCTTTACTCCAAGAGAGCCGCGCCGCGCGAAAAGGTGTGCGGATGCCCGATCAGATCATCGACTCGAAGTTCAGGGTGCTCGAGACGCTGCCCAACGTCGCCGGGCGACAGCGCAGCCTGGTGAGCGATCTGATCAGCGGCCGCATGGCAGTGCTCGAATCGGTGCCCCTTGAAGGCTTCGAGCGCCTGCAGCGGCGCTGGTCGCAATACTGGCAGCCCGCCCTGCGCGAGCGCGCCTCGCGCTTCGGGCGTCTGCAGGCGTTTGTTCCGGTGACGTCCGCGGGGGCGTGGAAGTCGGGGGCGTACTACGTCTTCGAGGACGACAGCGAGGACGCCGCAGCGAAGCCGGACCTGAAGCTGCCGAGTGTCGAGCAGGTGCGCGCCCTGATCGCAGACATCCAGGCGGCCAATGCGCTTGGCGACCATGTTCTGAATTTGCGCCCGGAGTTTCTCCGCCTGCGCGACGACCGCCTGCAGCTGCTTCCCGGGGCCTGGATCCTGCCGTTCGAGCTCCTGTCGCGTGCGGGGCCGCGCTGTCCCCACCAAGCACCTGAGGTGCGCTACGCGGGGCACCTGGGGCCGACGAGCGATGGCTATACGGTTGCGAGCGTGCTCCAGGCGCTTGCCGAGCGCGCCTCGGAGCCATCCCCCGCCTGGTGGAACGCAGTGCTGCCGCTTTCGAGTCTGGAGGCGCATCGTCGCCCGTCGATCGAGAGCGTCGTGTCACAGCTCGCCGACGGCGCACCGGTGGGCGCACCCGCTCCTACGCCGCGCCGCAGTGTGGAGCGGCTCGCCGACCTCGCCGCCGACATTCCGTCCGCCGGCTGGGCATGGCCCGCGCTCTTTCAGGAGCTCGATGCCGGGCTCACCCATCTCGCCGAGGCAGGCAGCACGCTGCTTCTCGTGGAGGCGCCGAGCAATGGCGTCGGGCTGCCACAGCTGTTCCTGCAGCTGCGGGAGAACCTCGCGCTTCTCGCAGAGCGACCGCACGTCGCACGAATCGACGCCTTCACCTCGTGGGAGGTGCGCGATCTCGTCGGTCGCGGCCCCAAGGTGCTTCTCGTTCCCGACTTCAGGCCGCTCGAGCCGCAGCTATTGCCTCTGGAACCTCTGCTGCAGAACGAGCGCCTGCGCCCCGCGGTCTGGGTGATCGGAGTGCGGCGCGGGACGCTGCCACGAGCGAACGGCGACCGCGACATGCAGGCTTGGGTTCGTGAGGTGTGCAACGCCGAGGTGCGCGTCGTCCGTTGCGAGTCTGAAACGGAAGCCGTCGCGTCGCGCCCGGCGCCGCCCACATCACCCGCGGCGCGACATCTCCTCGACCTCATCAGTGTTCTGGAGACGGACGCCACCGACGAGATGCTGCGCATGGCGTTGCCGCAGGAGGAAGCGGATCTCCCCGAAGCGTTGGCCGAGCTCGAGACGCTCGGTCATCTGCGGCGCACGCTCGAGCCGGGAGGGTGGTGGGGTGCCGAGCCCCGGCTCGTGTTCCGGATCCTCTGCCCCGATGCTCTCGAGCTGCGCCGCCAGGGGCTGACGGTGCATCGGCGGGAAGAGCTGCACCTTCTCATTTCCCATCTTTTCGAAGACGTCGACGCCCACACGCTGGCGCAGCGCTACCTGCGCTTCCACCACCTGTTCGCGGGGGGCAACTGGGATGCGGCGGCCGCGGAGTGTGGGCCGCTTTTGCGCTGGGTGCAACGCCGGGGCCTCGATACGCTGATGCGACAGATCCAACGCAAGCTGGTGAACTCCAACCTGGCGCAGCACTTCACCGTGCCGCATCTCCTGGAGGTGCTGCGCAGCCTGGGCGACTGGGAGGTGCAACGCAACCGCGTCGCCGAAGGGCAGAGCTACTACGAACGAGCTGCCGAGAAGCTCTTCTCGCTTGCGGAGGAGGACGCCGAGGATCTCGACCTCGCCGGAACCAGCGACATGCTTCTCGCGCACGCCGATCTGCTCGAGCGCCACGGTGAATTCGAGCACGCACTGGAACTCCTGCAGCGCTACCTCGACCGCTTCGACGAGCGCATCCCGGCCGTGGAGCGCGGCCGGCTTCTGTCGGAGATGGCGTTTTGCGAGTACCGGCTCGGGCGCTTCGGGTCGGCAGAGGAGCGCAGTCACGTGGCGCTGAAACTCCTCGACTCGCGGCGCCATCCGCAGTTCGTGGCCCAGGTCTACAGCATCCTCGGGTTGGTGCGTTGGAAGACCAGCCGTTACGACGAGGCGGAGCAGTACTTCAACAGCAGCCTCGGCCTGCGCGAGAAGAGCGGCGATCGGCTGGCGATCGCGCGCACGTACAACAACCTCGGGCTGCTGTGCCGAAGCCGGCGCCGCTTCCCCAAGGCGCTCGAGTACCACCGCAAGAGCATGGAGATCCGTCAGGAGCTGGGCGATGAGACCGGCGTCGCCCGCATCGTTCTGAACCTGGCGTGGGTGCACTTCGAGATGAACGATCTCCTGCACGCAGAGGAGTTGGCGCAGCGTGCCTATCGATTGAGCGACGAGCTCGGATCGCGTTCGCTGCGCGCGGGAGCGCAAGGCCTGCTCGGGGAGGTCTACCTCTCGCAGGAACGCATGAACGAGGCGCGTGCGGCTCTCGAAGACGCCATCGTCGAGGCGCGCGACGTCGGGGACGTCACCGAGCTCTTCATGGACCTGCGCAAGCAGGCCAGCCTCGAGCTGCGCGACGGCAACCTGGCGCGCGCGGAGGAACTGCTGCGCGAATCGGAGCAGCATCTGCCGCGTGCGGGCTCACCGCTCGAAGAGGCGAACTGGCACCTCACGCACGGCGAGCTCCGCACGGCACAGGGCGACTTGCGCAGCGCGGCGCTCTCGTACGAGCACGCTGGCAACAACCTGGCGCGTTTGGGGCACGCACAGCGCGCAGCGGACGTTTTCGTGATCGCGACACGCCTGTATCACCAGAGCGGCGTCGCCGGTCGCGCCCGCGATCTGGTCGTGCGGGCGCGCCAACTGTACGGGCGCGAGGGTGCAGTGGTTCCCAAGGAGCTCGTCGACCTGGAAGCGGCGGTCGGCGAGAGCGATCACCAGCGTGCCGACACGCCGGAGACTTCGCGCACGGTTGACTCACTCCTGCGCACGTGCGCGAGCGCCGCAACTTCCGGCAGCGACATCACCGCACTGGAACAGATCCTCTCCGAGATGCGCACGTGTGGCGGCGCGCGCTGCGCTCTGCTGGTGGGTGTCGATGGCGAGCTGCATCGTGCCTCGGTGCTCTCGCGCGAGCTCCAGGACCAGGGCGTCCAGATCGACGACCTGGTTCAGGCAAGGCCGCGTCTCTTGTCGCGGGCACTGCAGACCTTGCTGCCGCTCAGCTCGCAGGAGCTCCCGGACGAAGAAGCACGCTTCCCCTTCTACGCGATCCCGGTCGAAGCGCGTGAGCACGGTCTGGGTTGCATCTTCCTCGAGTGGGACGAGGGAACGACCCTGCCAGGAGAGGACGTGCTCCGGGTCTTGCGGGCCATGACGCAGCTCGTGGCGCTCGTCCTGGAACGCTCGTGGGCGCCTGCGCCCACTCCCGCCTCGGCGGACGCCGCGACGGAGCCGCGGGACGAGACCAGTCTCGACAACATCGTGGGGCGTAGCGCCGCGCGTCAGGCGATGATCGATTTCATTCGGCAGGTGCGTGATCTCGATGCCACCGTGTTGCTGCTTGGGGAGAACGGGACGGGCAAGGAGGTCGTGGCGCGCGCCATCCACTTCACGGGTGTGCGTCGCAACTTCCCCTTCGTCACGGTGAACTGCAATGCCATCCCGGAGGCGCTGTGGGAAAGCGAGCTCTTCGGTCACGAACGCGGCGCCTTCACCGATGCACACGAAACGAAACGCGGCTACTTCGAGACCGCGCACCGGGGGACGCTGCTGCTCGACGAGATCGGCGACATGCCGTGGGAGATGCAGACGAAGTTCCTTCGCGTCCTGGAGGAGAAGTCGTTCACTCGCATCGGCGGCACGGAAAGCCGCCACGTCGACGTTCGCATCGTATCGGCGACGAATCAGGATCTGCAGGCCGCCGTGCAGGCGGGGCGGTTCCGTGCCGATCTCTACCATCGCTTGAACGTGCTCTCGATCACGCTCCCGCCGCTGCGCGAGCGGCGCGAGGACATTCCGGAGCTGGTGTCCTATTTCCTCGAGCTGCACGCCAAACGGCTGAACGCCCGACACAAGCGCCTCTCGGGCGAGGCTCTTCGTGTTCTCATGCGCTACCCGTGGCCGGGCAACGTGCGCGAGCTCGAAAACGCCATGAAGGGCAGCCTCGTTCTCTCGGAGCGCGAGGTTCTCGTTCCGGAGGACCTGCCGGCGGCGATTCTCAAGGGGGGGGATGGGAGCGAGATCGCGGGGGAGCTCGACTTGGAGAGCGTTGCCCGTTGGGTGCTCGACCACGCCGCGTACTCGACGAACCAACCGCTCATGAACAGCCTCGAGAAGGCCCTGGCGCGTCAGCTGGTGGAGAAGATCGGCGAGAAGACTCAGGCGGCGAAGTTGCTCGGAATCAGCCGACCCACCTTGTACGAACGCTTGCGCGAGCGTGTCCGTTGATTGCCACACAGACGGAGGGAATGCGGCACCGGGCCGCCCGCGTGGGTGAAAAGCCGTGGACGGGGCCGGTTGGGTGGCGTATAATTCGATCGGTTGCATCTATAAACAGGGATTCGTGGAATGCGCAGATTCCTCTCCATCCTTGCGCTCGCGCTGGCGGTATCCGTCTCCTATGCGTTCGAGGCGTTCGAGGTCACGAACGGCGACAAGCAGATCCGAGTCGAGAACGGGCAAACGATCGAGCTGACGGCGTCCGGGTTCAGCGCCGAAGTCGAGTTCGACGTGGTCACCCCCACGCTCGTCACCGGCCGCGCGTCGTCCCTGGATGGCCGCGCTGGAACGCTCCTCATCCGCTGGATCAACCGAGGCATCGAAGAGCAGGTCGAGGTCATCCCCCAACAGCCAGACCAGCAGTTCGGGCTTGAAGGCGGCGACGGCGACAAACGCAGCATCGATGACGTTCAGTAGCACAGTTTCGGTCTTGCCCCGGTTCGTGTACACGAATGCGGACGTCACTTTTCTTTCCTCTGTGTCATTTTTTTTTACGCAAAGACGTGGGAAGGCGTTCCACTCCTCACGAGCCTCTAACTTCTCTTCGTCTAATCTGTTTGTTTTCAAGTGCTTGTGTTCGCGGGCGAAGTGACGCTCCGAACCCCTCCTGGCACCACGATTGCACAAGGGTTTGAGGTGCAACGAGCAACGGCGGAGAGCTCTCCGACGTCGGACGCGCTCCGGCTCCGGAGAGCGAAGGAATCGGTGAGGGGGTCAGGCCCCCTCACCGCGACCTGACCGCTCGGATCCGCACCCGAGACCTCACAACCGCTCGTTCTCCGCGGAAAAACTGAGGGTCGGTGTCGTCGGTCCGGCTGGAAGCAGGAGCGTTGCGCCTTGTAGCTCCCACACAAGGCGTTGGCCAGCTGGGCGGCAGAGGCGGCGACACCCGATGATGGGGCGCTTGCGAGGGCGCCCCATCGCTCTTGGGGCCGCGCGCCCATCCCTTCCCGGTTTGCAGAGCGCCCTGGAAGACTTAGGTTTGGCGTCATGAACCTGGGTCGTCCGATCCGTATCGGCGCGGCGCTCCTCCCGCTGGTCGTTGGAAGCGCTGCCGCCACACCTCGCCTCGACGTCGAGGAGTGGCACATCAACCTCAAACCTGCCGTCTTTGCGCAGGATGAGTCTCCGCTCGCTCTGCGCAGCTACCCGCCCGACACGCTGGCGGTGGGCAGTCGACCCGAGCTCCCGGTCGTCTACGTGCCGGCGGTTCCAGAAATCGACGCTCGCATCGACGACTGGCCCGTGGTCCGCTGGCGCGATCTCCGCGGCCAGCGCACGCTCGTGCGCGGGGTCTGGAGCGGACCCGACGATGCCGCCGTGCGCTTCGCACTGTTGTGGACGCGTGCCGGGCTCGTGCTGGGCGCCTCGGTCGAGGACGATTCGCTGCAGGTCGCCCGCACTGGGGCGCTCGATGAGCGCG
Source organism: Candidatus Latescibacterota bacterium (assembly GCA_020349025.1). Lineage (GTDB taxonomy): Bacteria > Krumholzibacteriota > Krumholzibacteriia. The sequence goes on from CP070763.1 coordinate 1,838,590, forward strand.
TCGACAGCATCCTCCTCTACGTGGGCTCCAGCTCTCCGGGCGTGCAGCGCTACTGGCGCGCGGCCGAACGCTCCGTGCGCGTGTGGAGTGACGGCCGCGTGCAGGCTTGGACGCGTCTGCGCAACCGCACTCCCGTTCTCTTCGACCCGCGCTCACTCGGAGTGCAGGCCGCGACGGTGGTGCGGCGACAAGCGGGGTCGACTGGGGGCGGCGTCGATTTCGAGCTCTTCATCCCGTGGGATCTCTTCTTTCCCGCCTTGCCCCACGACCAGGCGGGACTGTTGGTGAACGTCCTCTTCGAGGATGTCGATGGCGATGCGGAGAAGCTTCTCTCCTGGGCAACCCGACCGCGGCAGGGAGCCCTGCAACAGACGTGGGCCCGCCTGGAGTGCCGGCCGGGACCGCCGGACGGGACGTGGCTCGTTTCACTCGCATCGCGGCACGTCGAGCCGGGTCATCCGGCGGAATGGTCGCTCATGCGCTGGGGCGGGAATGCGGCCGCCACGCTCGAGGTGCGCGGGCAAGGAGCACAGAGCTGGGAGGCGCTGGAAACGACACTGCCGGCCGCTCCAGTGATCGTGCGTCTCTGGAACTTGCGGCCAGCGCAGCTGCCATGGTCACGCGCGCGACGACTCGAAGTGGAGCTGGGTGCGCACGGAGGGAAGGCGTGGCGTACTGAGACGTTGTATCTGGCGCCGAGCCTCGATGCGCTGGCCGACAGTGGGCTGGTGTCTGCGGCCGCGGCATCGGCGGAATCGCGCTTCCCGACTCCGGAGGACATCTCCGTACGACTGTGGAAGGTGGCGGCGGTCGTTCGTGATCTCAAACCGTGGTACCAGGTGCGCTACCACCACCTGGGCATTCTGGTGTCGCGCGCGGCCACTTGGGCGGCCGTCGAGCGCAGCCTGGCCGATGTGGAGCTTCTGCAGGACTACATGCAGAACACCGACTCCACCGATGTACGGCAACGTGTCGCGGCGCGCTGGCCTCAGCGGGCCGCGGAGGGCTACCCGTTGGGACAGGCGTTCGTGCGCGGCTATCGCTCGCAGCTCGACGACAGCGTGCAACCGTACGCGCTCTACGTCTCGCGCACTGCGGCCGCCGGAGAGGCCGCACCGCTTCTGGTCGTGCTGCGCGCCTATGGCGAGAGTGAGATGACACCGTTCGAAAAGACGTCGCTGGCGCAGCAGGTGGAGGCGCGCGGTTGGATCGCGTTGTCACCGTACGGCCGCGGCGATACTGGCTTTCAGTTGGCGGGGGAGCGCGATGTCTTGGAGGCGCTCGACCACGTGCGTTCTCAGTTCGCCGTCGATGACACACGCATCTATCTGACGGGATACTCGATGGGTGGGACCGGAGCATGGATGCTCAGCTTGCGCCACGCGGATCTCTTCGCCGCGACCGCCGTTTTCTCCGGCTATGCCGACATGGATCAGGCTGGCCTGTACGAGGCGCTGGCCTATCATCCCTCGGAGCTCTTCTTCTACGAGACGCAAAACCCGGCTCGGCTCGTGCGTCCCGAGCTCGGCGCGGCCTACCGCATCGTGCACGCGGGCCACGACCCCTACGTCTCCGTCGTTCATGCGCGCATCATGGACGACCGCATGAACGAGTACGGTGTGGAGCACGAGCTCGTGATCCCGGAGACGGAGCTGCATGGCAGCGAGCTGTTCGAGCTCGAGCTGGAAACGACGCTGGACTGGCTGGCGAGCAAGCAGCGTGAGGCGCCGGGGCAGATGGACACGGCGTGGTTCGAGGGCAGTGGCGGGCCGGTCGCGACAGTGTTTCAGCGCGGAGCGTTTGCGGTCGTACCCGGCACGATCGCGCTCCCCGACGGCACGACTCCGATCAGGCCGGAGAACCGCAAGGGGCAGCCGTTGACCGGCCCCGAGGCCGACGCGCGCGCCGCCGACCAGTTTGCCCAGGAGTGGAATGCACTCTTCTTCGGCTGGCCGCGGATCGTGCCGGACAGTGCGGTGACCCCGACGCTGCGCGACACCAAGAACCTGGTGGCGGTCGGCGATCCGCGCAGCAACCAGCTCCTGGCAGCGGTGGCACCGGAGCTTCCCGTGCACTATTCGGGGGATCGTTTCGAGGTCGAGGGTCGCAGCTGGAGCTTCGCCGATGCAGGCATTCTCTACGCGGTTGCGAACCCGCTGGCACCGGACCGTACGCTCGTCGTTCTCTCCGGTATGCCGGAACGTCTCGGCGGCTTCACCAAATCGTTGCTCAAGCTCGGAGCCGACTACGTGGTCACGAACGACCGCCATGAGATCGTGGCGATTGGACATTTCCGCGGCTTCGGCAGCGTGCGACCCCGTTCGCAGGAGCCGCGTCGCGACGGATCGCGCTGAGCGATCGGCGCAGTCGCGCACTCAGCTGCGCAGCAGACGATCAGCGAGCATCAACGCACAGATCGACTTGGCGTCACGAAGCTCACCGCGCACACACATTTGCAAAGCACGCTCGAAGGACACTCTTTCGACGCTCAGCACCTCGTCGTCGTCCAGCCTCTGGCGCACCGTTTCCAGCGACGTGGCCAGGTAGAGATGGATGACTTCGTCCGTGAACCCCGGCGTGGTGAAGATGCTGCCGAGCGCCTGCAGCGTGCCGGCGCGCACGCCTGCTTCCTCTTCGAGCTCGCGCAGCGCACAATGCTCCGGTTCCTCGCCCGGATCCAGCTTCCCCGCCGGCACCTCGTATATGAACCCGGACGCCGCCCGCCGGTACTGGCGGATCAGAAGCACGTCGCGCTCTTCGGTGAGCGGTACCACGGCCGCGGCGCCGGGATGCCGAATCATCTCGATTGTGGCGGGCTTGCCATTGGGCAGCTCGAACGATTCGACGAACAGGCGCACGACTCGGCCGTTGTAGATCTCACGCACTTTCTCCGACATGGGACCTCCAAGTGAAACGTGCGAGCCCGGAACCATGAAGCGGCGCCGGGTGGTGGAGGAGCGGTTTAGCCGGACGCTTCTCCGCGCCCCTCCACGGCGCTCCGGCGCACGGCACCCGGCCTGCTCCGACCTCCGTATCTGCGCGACGGCCGGGTGACGCCGGCAAAACCGATCCTCCACCACCCGGCTCCTTTCGTGCACGCGTTCCGAAATCGCAAGCCGCGCAGCAGGGTGGGGCGAGCCGACGCCGCTCGCCATTACGCTTCCTCCTCCGCGTCCGCGTCCGGCAACCCGGGTCGGACGAAGAGAGTCTTCTCGTGCGTACACACGGCCAGTCCCGGCTTGGCGCGTCGCGGCTTGCGCACGTAGCGCTTGCGCGTCCAGATCACCGCAACCGTACCGGAGTGCTTCGCCTTGCTGAAGCGCGCCGCAATCGCCGCGGCTGTCTCCAGAACGTCGCGCGGCGGGTTGCCGGGACGCCCCTGCATTCGCAGGACGACGTGCGAGCCGGGAGCGCCGCTTGCATGCAACCAGACGTCGTCCGGGCGTGCGAAGCGGTGCGTGAGCTCGTCGTTCTCTTCGTTGCTGCGCCCGACTCGCACCTCCCAACCACCCGCGAGCGTGAAGATCCGCCCCGGCCCCGTGTCCTCGCTCGGCAGCGCACGCCCGCGGCTGGGCGCGGCGAGTGGCTTCTCCCATTCTGGCGCGGCCCACAACCGACGCAGGTCGGTACGCAGCGACGCCGAGGAAACGGCGGCGCGCCACTGCCCTTTGGCGCTGCGCAGAGCCTGTGGCCATGTCGTCGCATCCGGCTGTGGAGACGCTGCCGCGGCGCGCTCGAGACACGTTTCCAGCTCGGTGCGCGCCTCCTGCAAGCGCGACTCGATCGTCTGCAGGCCGCGTTCGCCGCGTCGCGCTCGCTTGAACATGAGATCGACGTTCTCCTGCGGAGATCGTTTCGGGTCGAGCTCGATCTCCACGGGCGCTCCGCTGGCGTAGAAATCCTCCACCGTCACGCTCTCATGTCCACGCTTCACACGATGCAGGTTGGCGGTGAGGAGTTCGCCGAGCCGGCGCCAGCGCGGCGCCGAGCGCGCCCTCTCGGCATCCGCCTCGAGCTTGCGGACCCGTGCTCTCAAACGCTTCTCGGAGCGCCTTGCTTCCTGTCGACGTGCTCGCTGCAGCGCGTGACCGCTCGCATCCGCGAGCGCGAGGTGCGCAGCACCGAGAAGCGAAAGCCGGTCGCCTTCGTCGCTGGGTCGCACCGACCGGGACGCTGCATCCCACACCGGAAAACAGGACCGTGCCGCCGCGTCCGCATGTACGGCGTGCGTGCTGAAGCGATCCGGCGCTGGTTGGCGTTGGCGCCAATTCGCGAGCTGCGTCTCGCCACGCAGGATGAAGTTGGCACCCCGGTCAAACAGCTCCGCCATGAGCTCGAGCCGCGTCGCATTCCCCAACGCGTCGGCCGCTGTGAAGTCGATCCAGAGCCGGCGGTCACCCGGTTCCGTGCGCACGGCCTCGATGCGCGCGCCCTCGAGCAGGAACCACTCCGGCACCCCCGCGGCGGGGCGCACGAGCCAGGCGCGCAGCGCGTCCAGCGCCGTCGAGTCCGGCACGTTCCACGTCAGCTCCTCGGATACGGACGTGACCAAATCGGGGACACGCGAGCCCAGCTCCTCGTGGAGCCTCGTGCGCGCGCTGGCATCGAGACAGCACACCCACGCCGCACCCGTCGGGGCCCAGAACGCCAGCTCCAGAGTCTCCCGTCGCGCTTGCAGATCGAGGATGAGCCCCTCTTCCACGCACACGACGCGGCGCACGAGTGCGCCGCGCAGCCGGGCTTCGGACTCCTGGCGAAACTGCTGCAGGAAGCGTGAATCCACTCGAACGTTCCCTGGGGCTCAGAAGGAGGAGCCGCCCATGAGACGCATCCAGTCGTCGAGCGTTTGCACTTGGAGAGCGTAGTTCGTGCGCCGCGCATCGCCGAGCGTCGAGTGCGGCTTGTCGGCGTAGTGGTGTCCCGGGTAGAGCAAGACGTTGTCCGGGAGCTTGGCGAGTCGCTGCGTCAGCGTCCGGTACATCTCACCGGCATCCCCCCCGGGGAGGTCGACGCGTCCGCATCCCTGGACGAAAAGCGTGTCGCCGGCGACGAGCCTGTCCGCCACCAGAAAGCACTGGCTTCCCGGCGTGTGCCCCGGTGTGTGGAGCAACCGAATCCGCACCGTGCCCACCTCGAGGCGGTCATCGGCATCGTGCTGGACGAAGTCGCTGGCGGAGAGCTGCGTCACGTGTCGCATGCCGTTCGCTTCCTCGCGTTGCACGTGCACCGGAACCGGCTGTTTCTCCATCAGGCGCTGCAGCCCTTCGACATGGATGCCGAACATGGAGCCCCCCACGTGGTCCGGGTGGTAGTGCGTCGCCAGAGCGCCGACGAGGCGCATGCCGTCGCTCTCGAGCTGCTCCAGCAGCCCGTCGACATCCCACGCGGGATCCACGAGCACACACTCGCGCGTGTCGGCATCGCCAATGGCGTAGACGAAGTTGGCCATCTGCGCCGCGTTCATGTCCTTCTGGCCGAAGTCGCGCCCGGCGAGCCACTGCTGGAAGTAGAGCTTTCCCACGGTCACTCCCGTCGTCCGGAGGTGGCGCCATTGTAGCGCGCCGCCGTGACGAGTTCGAACGGATCCGCATCGAGACGCCACATTCGGCCGCCCGCAAGCAGCAGACCCCGGCGGGAGAACCGCGGTCTGGTGAGTCCTCTGGGCGTTGGCGCTCCACCGGCTCAGAAGCTGTAGACGACGTCGACCTGGCTGCGGATGCGCTCCGAGTTCGCGACCGACTCATCCGGATTCGTGACGTCCGCCTCGATGGCGTCCGAAGCGAAGAGCTGGAAGTTGAAGTCGATCGCCTTGACGATGTTGCGCGAGTAGTAGAGCAGGCCGCCCTTGCGGTTGGTGCGCCCATCGAGGAGATCGCTGTCGATGAACTGGGATGGGAAAGCATCCGCTTCGATCCACACGTACATGAGGCCGATGCGTCCGTAGCTTCGCTTCTTGTTCCCCACCTGTGCGCCGACGTTGAACGCATTGGGCTGCTTGCTCAAGGTCGGTGACGGGTCGGAGGCGCTGAAGTTGTTGGAGTAGCCGCCGTAGACCGCGACCGACTGCGGCTTCCCCTGCAGGAAGAGCTGGGTCTCGAGGACGTGCAAGTTCCCGCCGTTCGGATCACCCGTGAGGCCGTTCTTGGTATTGCCGCCCCCCGAGGTAACGCCGTTGATGCCGCTCACACCACGATCGACGAAGTCCGCGTCCAGGTGATCGAAAGCGTAGTAGCTCAGGCGCGCGCCCCCGTTCCAGCTCTTGGAGATCCCCTGCTTCACACCCGCCTGAATCGCCAACAGGATCGGATCGCGGGCACGGCCATTCTCGTCAATGGCGTAGTAGCCAGCGTTCGCGAATAGCGTCGTCCGGGTCTCGAACTCGATGTCGAACTTCGTGCTCAGACCGGCCGGGTTGATGTCGCTGTCCCAGAGCATGATGTCCTTGCCGTTCTTCCACAGGAAGGGGTTCGCCACGCGGCCGAAGTGCCACTCCCAACTTCCGTCGCGCTGACCCAGCCCGCCATCCTTGAACGGGTAGTAGATCAAGTACGCCCGCCGCAGGTCGATCTCGTTCGACCCGAAGTCGACAGGTGAGCCGAGAGTCTGGTTGCCGCTGCGGTTGTCGATGTCGCCCGTCGAGAGCTGTGCTTCGACCTTCGCGTGGTCGTGGATCTTGGCGTTCATGTTCAACCGGAAGCGATAGCGGATCCGGCTTCGATGCGTGCGGTCGGAGCCGGTCTCGTCCAGGCGGAACCAGAAGCCCTCGTAGCGTCCGCGCAGGTCGCCCCAGAAGCGGAGACGACTCTCCTTTTCATCGTCGGCGCTGCCGCGGGTCGGGATGGCTGCAACGCAGAGCATTGCCAGCCCGAGCAACATCAGATTGGACTTCACGCGAGTTCCTCCTTCGTCAGGACACAGGCGTCGAGAGTGCTTGCGTTGGATTCGCTTGGTGGCCGCAGTCTTCCCGTCGACACCCTCACTGCCGCGCGCCAGAACTCCGATCCACGCGCAGCAAACAGTGTAACTACCTTACAAAAGGCACGTTAGGATCCGTGTTGCGCTACGTAAAGACTTCGTGTGCATCGGCGGTGGCCTCGGGAAGCGATGGGGGTGCGCCCGTCGCGCTGGGATGTGTGCAATCCGAGGGCGGCTCGACTCGGCAGCGGCCACTCCGTTGACAGCCAACGCCAACTCCGCATACTGTGGGAGGTTCCGAACGGAGGCCTGGATGCTCAAGAGCATGACCGGGTTCGGTGTCGCCGAGGTCGAAGCCCAGGGGTACAAGATCACGTTGGAGCTCCGTTCGGTGAACCACCGGTTCCTCGACGTCTCGCTCCGGCTGCCGCGCCCGCTACTCGCTTTCGAGGACTCCATCAAGGCCCGCGTGCGCGACCGCATCGATCGCGGACGCGTGAGCCTGAGCTTCGGCTTCGAGGCGCAGGACAACCTCGAAGAGGTCAGCCTGAACCGGCCGCTCGTGAACGCCTTCCTCGGAGCCGGGCGTCAGCTGGCGACGGAGCTCGGCCTGCAGGATGGCGTCTCCTCGCCCGAGCTTGCGGGGCCGCTCCTTGCCGCTGTCCTGGCGCAGCCGGAGGTCCTGACGCGCAGCGTCAAGCCGCCCGACGAGGAGACGCTGCGGGCCCTGCTGGTGCAGTGCGTCGACCAGGCGGTCGACCAGGCCAACGAGATGAAGGAGCGCGAGGGGCGCACGCTGGGTGCGGACCTCGGCCGCCGGCTCGATCTCATCGCCGAGAGCCTGGCGCAGGTGCAGAAGCTGGCGCCAGGCGTTCCGGAGGAGGCGAAGAACGCGTTGCGCACGCGACTTGCCAGGCTGAACGACGCCGGTGAGGTTGACCCACAGCGCCTGGCCCAGGAGGTCGCCATCCTGGCCGATCGCAGCGACATCACCGAGGAGTGCGTGCGGCTCGAGAGCCATCTGAAGCAGTTCCGCAGCTGCATGCGCTCGCAGGAGCAGGGCGCGCGTCGGATGGGCTTCCTGCTCCAGGAGATGCACCGCGAGGTGAACACGATCGGCTCCAAGACCGGGCACCTCGACATCACGCACGAGGTGCTGCGGATGAAGGAGGAGATCGAGAAGCTGCGCGAGCAGGTGCAGAACCTCGAATGAGCGCGACGGCGGGCGCGTCCCCGCCAGACCACCCGGGAGTCGAGTGAGGCGCAGGCCGTTCGTATTCGTGATCTCCGGTCCCTCGGGCGTGGGGAAGTCCACCTTCGTGCGCCCGCTCCTGGAGCGCTTCCCGGAGTTGCACTTCTCGGTGTCGGCAACGACACGGCGACGCCGTTCGCACGAGCGCGACGGGCGTGAATACCACTTCCTGGAGCAGGCGGATTTTCGCCAACGGCAGAAGGCCGGGGAGTTCCTGGAGTTCGCGCAGGTGCACGGGTCTCTGTACGGCACGTTGCGCTCGGAGGTGGAGGGAGCACTCGGGGCAGGTCGCGGCGTCTTGCTCGACATCGACGTGCAGGGCGGCATCGAGATCAAGCGCCAGCTCCCCGACTCGGTTCTCGTCTTCTTGCTGCCGCCGTCGATGCAAGTGCTCGAACAGCGCCTGCGCCAACGCGGCACCGAGAGCGAGGAGAAGGTGGCTCGACGGCTTGCGAACGCTCCGGCGGAGATCCGGCAGCTGTCGAAGTACGACTTCGTCGTCGTCAACGACGTGCTCGAGCGCACGCGCGAGGATCTCCTGGCCATCTATCGCTCGGAGGTCCTGCGGCGCGAGCGGCTGCGGGGCGACGCGGATGGGAACGCATTCGTCGATGAGTACTTGAAGGCACCAGCGGCCCGGTCGTCCGGGTCGTAGGAATGGGCACGGCGGTCCCACCGCAGTGCCCGGACTTTGGAAGCAGGAATGGAGGCGCGCGGAGAGCGTATGGCATACGTCCCAGTTGAGAAGGTCACGGAAACGATCCAGAACAAGTACGAGGCAATCGTGGTTGCCGCTCGCGAGGCACGCAAGATCAACAGCGTGATGCGCATGGTCGGGCGCGACGAGACGAAGGACAAGGTCACGTCGCGTGCCCTGAACCGGGTCGGGCGCGGCGACGTCGACTTCGTCTACGTGGACGAGCAGACCCCCATCCACGACCCGGCCGAGACCACGGAGAATGAAGAACAGATCTCACCCAACTGAGGCCATTCCGGATCCACTGCATGACAAGAAGGTCGTGCTCTGTGTGACCGGCGGCATCGCCGCCTACAAGTCGGCCTATCTGACCCGGGCGCTGGTGAAGGCCGGCGCCCGCGTCATCGTGGTCATGACCGAAGCGGCGCAGCGGTTCGTCGCCCCGCTCACGTTCGAGACCCTGTCGGGCAACCCCGTCGTCACGAGCACGTTCGACCGCGCCTTCCAGATGGGAGCCGTGGAGCACATCGATCTTGCCACCTGGGCCGACGTGGTCGTCGTCGCCCCGGCCACCTACAACTTCCTCGGCAAGCTGCACGCCGGCATCGCAGATGATGTGGTGACCACCTTCGTCTCCGCCGTCGCCGCACCGATCTACATCGCGCCGGCCATGAACGACCACATGTGGCGCAACCCGATCTGTCGCCGCAACGTCGAGGCGCTGCGCGATCTGGGCTACGCCTTCATCGATCCGCAGCGCGGCGGTCTCGCCTGCAGCTGGGAAGGCGAAGGACGCATGAGCGAGCCGGAGGAGATCGTCGAAGCCGTGCGGACCGGGCTCCGGCACGCGCGGGCTGACGCCGAGAAGCCGCAGTCCGAAGCGGCCGGCGAGGCGCTCGGCGCGGAGCCGGGCGCAAGCCGCCAGGGGGCCCTGGCGGGGCGCACGCTTCTGGTGACGGCCGCGGGCACCTGGGAGGCGCTCGACCCGGTGCGCTTCGTCGGCAACCGTTCGAGCGGGCGCATGGGGTACGCCCTCGCAGCGGCGGCACGTCGTCGCGGTGCGCGCGTCTTCCTGGTGAGCGGCCCGAGCGCGCTGGCGGTGCCCGAGGGCCTGGCGGGCACGCGGCGCGTGGAGTCGGCTGAGCAGATGCTGCAGGCGTGCCGCGACTGGATCGCTGCAGCCGACGTGCTGCTGATGGCGGCGGCCGTCGCAGACTACAGGCCGCGCCAGGTCGCCGCCGCGAAGATCAAACGCACGCGCCAGCCGCTGAAGCTGGAGCTCGAGCCGACGCCCGACATCCTCGCGGAGCTGGCAAGCGCCAAGGGCGCCCGGCTCTTCGTCGGCTTCGCGCTGGAAACCGAGGATCCCCAACGGGCCGGTGAACGCAAGCTCGCACGGAAGGGGCTCGATCTCCTGGTGGCCAACCGCGTCGGTCCCGAAACGGGTCCCGACGGCGACACGAACCAGGTGTGGATCTACAATGCCTCCGGCTTGGTGGAAGCGACACCCGTTCTCGAGAAGCGTGTCATCGCGGAGATCATTCTCGACGCGATCGAGTCGGAGCTGCTCGAACGGCGCCAGCACGCCGCAACCTGAGGCGCGGCGAGAGAGCAGGCGCGGCGCTGCTGCCGGCCGAGCGCTCGCAAGCCGAACCGGAGTGAGGTTGGAGTGAGTCGGGACGAGGCGACACGCGACCTGCGGCGCTACCTCAAACAGCGCCTCGACGCCGGCGAGAGCGTTGTTCTGCTTCCGGCTGGCGCCGTGACGTCCAGCGCCGCGGAGGCCGCGGGAGGTTCGCCTCCGGGCACGCCGGCTCCCGAACCCACGGCGCCCGACGCGGAGGTCGCGGCGGACGCCTTCGAAGCGCCCGCCACGACGACGGCATCGGTGGCCAGCGACTCGCTGGCGCAAGTCGCGGCGGAGATCCGCGCCTGCACGCAGTGCCGGCTGCACCAGACGCGCACGAACGCGGTCCCGGGCGTCGGGCCGGACGATGCCGGGCTCGTCTTCGTCGGAGAGGGGCCGGGTGCCGATGAAGATGCTCAGGGCGAGCCGTTCGTCGGGCGTGCCGGTCAGCTGCTGACCAAGATCATCGAGTCGGTGAAGCTGCAACGCGGTGAAGTCTTCATCACCAACATCGTCAAGTGCCGGCCCCCGAACAATCGTGACCCGCAGCCGGACGAGGTCGCGGCTTGCGAGCCGTACCTGCGTCGACAGCTCGCCCTCCTGCAGCCGCGCGTCATCTGCGCGCTCGGGCGCCACGCGTCGTCGGCGTTGCTGAAGACGCAAGACTCCATGGCGCGCCTGCGACAGGGGCGCCACGAGTACGCCGGCATCCGGGTTTTCCCCACGTATCACCCAGCCGCCCTGCTGCGTAACTCCAAGTGGAAGCGGCCGGTTTGGGAAGATATCCAGAATGTGCGCCGCTGCTACGACACGCCCGAGCAAAAACCCTGAAAGCCTGCCTCCCGCTGCGCTACAATGCGCTCGACCCTCCTCCGGAATCGTCCCGGTTCCCGGGTAGACGCAGGCCCACGTTTTCCCCGAAGCAGTGCGTGGGTGTGGTGCTGACCGTCGGTGTGGAGCACGAGCTATGGAGACGCTGGACCGCGCCGTTGCCGGACGCGTTCCACCGCACTCGCTCGAGGCGGAAGTGGCCGTTCTGGGAGCCATCCTGCTCGAGCAGGAGGCGCTGCCGCGCGCGCTCGAGCTCCTCGGTGCGGACTGCTTCTACAAGTCTGCGCACCGCACCATCTTCCAGGCTGCAATCCAGCTCTTCGAGCGCCGCGAGCCGGTCGACATCGTCACGCTGACCAACGAGCTACGCAAGATGGATCGCTTGGAGGCGGTCGGGGGCACCGTGGCGCTGTCGACGCTCCTCGACAGCGTGGCCACGGCGGCGAACATCGAGTACCACGCACGCATCGTCCACGACAAGTACCTCTCGAGACGCCTGATCAGCGCCTCGAAGGACATCATCACCGAGGGCTATGCCGATCGTCAGCCGACGGGCGAGCTCCTGGACCAGGCTCAGTCCTCGATCTTTTCCATCAGCGAGGGGCGGCTGCGTGACGGCTTCGTGCACATCAAGGAAGTCGTGCGCGAGAGTTTCCTGGAGATCGAGAATCTGCACCACAACCCGGATGCCATCAGCGGCATCCGCACCAGCTTCGACGACCTCGATGCGTTTCTCGCCGGCCTGCACAACGGCGACCTCATCATCCTCGCGGCGCGCCCCTCCATGGGCAAGACCAGCCTGGCGCTGTCGCTGGTGCAGAACGTCGCCATCGATCACAAGCACCCCGTCGCGATCTTCAGCCTCGAGATGTCGAAGCAACAGCTGGCGCTGCGCATGCTGTGCTCCGAGGCGCGTGTCGACAACCATCGCTTGCGCCGCGGCATCATCCAGAAGCACGAGTGGCCGAACCTCACCAAGGCCGCGAGCCTCCTGACCACGGCGCCGATCTTCATCGACGACACGCCGGGAATGAACGTGCTGGAGATGCGCGCCAAGGCGCGGCGCCTGAAGATGGAAAAAGGCTTGCAGCTGATCGTCGTCGACTACTTGCAGCTCATGCAGAGCGCGACGAGGGCGGAGAATCGCCAGCAGGAGATCTCCACCATCTCGCGTTCGTTGAAGGCGCTCTCCAAGGAGCTCGACGTCCCGGTGCTGGCGATATCGCAGCTTTCACGCGCCGTGGAGTCGCGTGCGGGGAGCCGCCGGCCGATGCTCTCCGACCTGCGTGAGTCGGGTGCCATCGAGCAGGATGCCGACGTGGTGCTCTTCCTCTACAGGGAGGAGGTGTACGATCGCGATTGCCCGGAAGACCTCAAGGGTGTCGCCGAGGTGATCATCGGCAAGCAGCGCAACGGCCCGATCGGTGAGGTCAAGCTCAAGTTCTTTGCCGAGTACACGCGTTTCGAGAACCTCGCGCGCGGCATCTCTTGAGCGCGGATGTCCTCACGTCGCGCGGCCGACGCGAAACGCGGAGACACCGGCGATAACGTCCAACAACCGAGTCGATTGAAGTTTGCGTTTGAGTCGCACTCTAGCTCGCGCCCCTCGATCGGAGCGCGTGTCGCCTCGCGCCCGGCACGGAGCCCGGCGCGCCCCGACCTCGTGCGCTACGTCGAGCCGGGGAACTGGCACCAGCGTGGGCCGCTCGGCAGCGTCGTCCTCCCGCGTGAGCCGCAGCCGGAGTTCGTCGGTGCGGCAGCATGCGCGGAGTGTCACCGAGATCGCCACAAGGGATTCCTGAGGACCAACCACTTCAATACGTCGCGGCACGCCGAAGGCAAGACGATCAAGGGGAGCTTCGAGCCGGGGCGCAACCGACTCCTGACCCAGAAGCAGAGTTTCTACTACGAGATGCAGGAACGAGAAGGCGGCTACTACCAGGTCGTCTTCGAAGGGGACCAGGAAATCCACCGCGAACGCTTCGACATCGTGGTGGGCTCGGGAAAGATCGCGCAAACGTATCTCTACTGGAAGGACGATGCTCTCTTCGAGCTGCCGGTCTCCTACTTCACGGCGATGGACTCGTGGGTAGACAGCCCGGGCTACCCGAACGGCGTCGCCCTGTTCAGTCGCCCCGTTCAGACGCGCTGTGTGGAGTGCCACAGCACTCGATTCGACGGCAAGTACGAATCCCCCGTGAACTACCGCTGCGACACGCAAGGCTTCTTCTTGGGTGTCACGTGCGAACGCTGTCACGGACCCGGCCGCGACCACGTGGAGTTCCACCGGCGCAACCCCGATCTGGAAACCGGAAAGCACGTCGTCAACCCTGGGAAGCTACCGCGAGATCGCGTCAACGACATCTGCTCGCAGTGTCACTCCTCGAACATCGTTCCGAAAAAGCCCCCTTCACCGTTCGTCCGGGCCAGGCGCTCGCCAGTTACTTCGATCCGCCAAACGAGCCCGCGAGCGCGCGGCCGGGGATCCACACCAACGACCAGCTGCAGCGCCTGCGCATGAGTGCCTGCTACAAGAACAGCCGCGACATGTCGTGTGCAACCTGCCACGATCCGCACCAGAAGGAGAGCGGGGACTTCGAGGTATTCTCGAGGCGCTGTCAGAAGTGCCACAAGCTGGACGACTGCGCGATCGCGGACATGGGGTCGAGGATCGGCCACAACTGCGTCGAATGCCACATGGCCAAGAATCCCGTCATCGGCGGCGTCTTGAGATCCAGCAGGAACGCGGCACCCATCTTGATGTGGGATCACTTCATCAAGGCGAGAATCCCGAACTCGCAGCAAGCACTGCGCGATTTCCGCGGTGACTGACGGCTGCTCAGTGCCTCAGCCTCCGCGACGTCGGTGCCGATGGATCCTCAACGCAAAAGCAGCATGCGTCGTGTCGCGAGGCGCGAAGCGCTCGAGAGGCGATAAAGGTAGACACCCGACGGAAGCGCACGGCCGTCGTCGTCGGTGCCGTCCCAGATCGTCGTGTGCTCTCCAGCGTCGAGCCGCTGGTCGACGAGACGGCGCACGCGGTGGCCGCGCACGTCGAAGATGTCGAGCCGCGCAAGTTGGCGCTGCGACAGCTCGAAACGAATCGTAGTGCGCGGGTTGAACGGGTTGGGTCGATTGCCGTGCAGCGCGAAGCGCGGTGCTTGTCCGGCCACGTGCACCTCGCGCGTCGTGCTCTCCTCTCCCCGGACCACCAGGCCGAGCCGGTACGTGTAGCCACGCCCCGCTTCTGCACTCGTGTCGAGGTAGACATATTCGATCCCTTGCGGATCCGCTGCCAGCGTGGTCAGAAGCTGGAACGAGCGCGCATCCGTCGAGCTCGAGCGGTAGATGCGGAAGAGATCCCCTGGCTCCGAGGTTCGCGCGCGCCACTCGAGCCTTACACCGTCCGCCGCACGTTGCGCGCGCAGCTCCTCGAGCGTGATCGGCACCGCGGTGCCCGGGTCGATCTCGATGTCGTCGATGTACCAGCCGGCCTGCGGCGTCGTGAGGACCACTGCCCCGCTCGTCGCCACCCGGAAGCGGAAGCGGATCATGCGCCCGTCGAAATCACCGCGTACGGTCGCGTTGATGCGCTCCAGCTTCCAGGCGTCCTGCCAGCCCGACCACACCGGGTACCACTGGATTGGGTTGAAGAGTGCGTAGGCGCCAAGCTGGTTGTTGTAGCCATCCAGCGTGTCGATCAGGAACCAGCGATCCTGCTGCACGTCCTGCGCGATCTCGATATCCTGCCACTCGACGATGGCACCGTCGACGGCGCTGTCGTCGCCCTCCGGAGGCGCCGTGCGGAAGTAGTAACGGTGGTAGAAACGCACCTCCCACCCCTGCTTCAACCGCACCGCCGGCCCCTCGAGCACGGCGTCCTGCTCCAGAGCGATCTGCCCGACGCGTGGGTTCGTGCTGACGTTGTTCGGACCCACCTTCCAGCTCCACAGTCCGCCCTCGGTATGGTTGATCGGCTCGCGGTGCCACTCGTCGATTTCGTTGAAGGTGAGAGAACGATGCGTCCACAGTGGGTTTTCCTGCTCGACGTCTTCGTCCTGCACCAGCGTGATCTCGAGCGCGCTGAATCCAACGCTCGGAAAGGTCGCGACGTGCGGCACGGTGGCTGCATCCTTCGCCACGATGCGGTACTCGAGGATCTCTCCCACGCGCGCCTGCGCTGGCAGCGGGAACCGCGTCTCGTAGACGTCGCTCGTGCCCTGCCGCGGCAGCGCGGTCTTCTGCAGCGTGCCACCCTGCAGGCGGAACTCGAGCTGCACCTCGGCGACGGCGTGATCGTCGAGCACGACGGCTCGCACGATCATCGGCTCGGCGTTGCGCGAATGACGTCGCACCGGCGCGTGCGCAATCGTCGGTGCGCGGGTGTCCGCCTGCACGTTGAACTCGAACACCTGGCTCGGCGCCTCCTCGGGCCAGAGGTAAACGTGCTCCGAAAGCGTGGTCCCGGCGCGCATGTAGTAGCGGATGCGGCTGTTCAACGGCTGCGGCGGAATCAGCGCGAAGAACTCGTCGCCGTCGCGTTGCATCGCGAGCTCCGTGAAAGAGCCAGCGTCCACCGCGTAGAAGAGCGCCAGCCTGACGTCCTCCAAGCTCGTCGGCAGGCTGCGCGGCTCCAGAACGACACGCGTCCGGATCTCGGTGGCTGCGGTCGCATCCTCGACGTCCCCATGCTCACTGTGATCGAAAGCCACGCGAGCCGGGACCGACCGCAGGTCGAAGTGGAGCGAGCCGCGCCTGAGCGTTTGCTCGTGGAAGAAGTCCGCCAGCCATTCGCGCATGGTGTCGATCTTCTCGAGCTCCCCCGGCTGCACCGGCGTGTCCGGGAGCGTGATGAGAGCGGTGGCGATGCGGAAGTCGCGCTGCGTATTGGGATAGAGCGGCCTGCGCACGCCGTTGCTGATGAAGATGCACTCCATGTCGATATCGACGCGCTCCGCGACACACTCCACCCCGAGCTGGGGCGGCGAGGCGCGAGAGAAGGGGAAACCACGGCGATCCACGCTCGGCGTGCAGTTCTGCGCGTTGTCGAGCAGCCACAAGCTGCCGTCGGGGATGTCGTTGTGATCCAGCATCCCCATCAAATAGAGGTCCAGCGGCCCGTAGGTGTTGGTCACGCCCTGAGTCGACCACAGGGGTGCGTTGCCCCCCCAGGCGTTTCCTTCCAGCACCGACGCGCCCGTGTTGAGGAAGAAGGACCAGTGCACGTTGCCGCGGCCCAGAAGTGACTCGAGCGGCAGGAACGACTGCGGGCAGATCACCAGACGTGCACCCCAGCGGTGACCGATTTCGTGCGCCATGAACGCGGCTGTCGTGTAGTCGCGCCAGAAGAGCGCACCCGGGCTGTCCGGATAGATGCGCAGGTCGTTCAGATGCACGAAGCTCTGGAGCTGTCCGATCTCCTCGTTGCCGGTGAAGGTGGGCCCGTCGTTGAAGAGGTCTTCACCGAAGAAGTGCCGGTGCCCGAGGCCCTCGACGCTGTTGCCCACGGCGATGTGGTAGGCGAGGAACTGGACGGCCCCGGCGACGAGCTGCGACGGGAAGTTGGTGAACAGTATCAGGAAGTCGTACTCGTCGTCGTGGGCGTCGTAGAACGCACGTGAGGCCTCGACCGGGTCCACTTCGAGCGCCTCATTGATGTTGAGCATGACGATGGAGCCGTCGTCCACGATGACCGCGGTGTCCAGCGAGTCCCAGGTCGCGACGCTCTGCGGCTGCGCAGCCCCCGGGCCCCAGGGCCAGGCGCTGATCCCGGGGGGCGCGGGTGTCGGCTCGACGCCAGCCGCGCGCAGCGACTGCAGCAGCTCGCGGCGCAAGCGGTGGGAGCGCAGGAGATCGTCACGCAGCGCGTCGTGCGAGCCGCAGACCTCGGGCCCGGAGCCGTGGGCACGCAGCCCGGTGGCATCCTCCGAGACCTGCCGCAACGCCTGGTGCCACGCCTCGTAGTGCGGATCGGCGAGCACACGGGTCACGCGGGCGGATTCGGGGGACGCCGCTGGGGCCGAAGCGGCCAGGGATGTGAGCGTCAGGCAGCATGCTGCCAACTGACGTCGCAAACGCTCCTCCACGACTTCCGGACGGACGCGACGCAGTATACCATGCCGGAGTTTGCGGTGTCCGCCGCCCGTGGGGAGGGATCCAGGTGCACGTGCCGCTCGTCGACCTGCGTGCTCAGTACGCGACGATTCGCAACGAGGTGGAGCCTTGTCTGCAGCGCATCTGTGCGTCGCAGTCTTTCGTCCTGGGTCCGGAGGTGGAGGCGCTCGAGCGCGAGATCGCCAACTACGTGCGGGCGCCGCACGCCATCGGCTGCGCCTCGGGAACCGACGCGCTGGAGCTCGCCCTGCTCGCCTGCGGCGTCGGTTCGGGCGACGAAGTCATCACCTCGGCATTCTCGTTCATCGCCGGGGCGGAGGCGATCATGCTGCGTGGCGCCCGCCCGGTGTTCGTCGACATCGATCCGGACACGTTCAACCTCGACACCGACGCGCTCGAGCGCGCCATCACCTCGCGTACGCGCGCCATCCTTCCGACCGACCTTTTCGGCCAGTGCGCCGACATGAGCAACGTGGTCGGGATCGCCGAGCTCCACGGCGTTACGGTGATCGAGGATGCGGCGCAGAGCCTCGGCGCGGAGCATGACGGGCGGCGCGCCGGGGAGATGGCGCCTTTCACGACTTTCAGCTTCTATCCGTCGAAGAACCTGGGCGCCTTCGGCGACGGTGGATTGATCACGGCCCTGGACGACGACACGGCGGGCGCGCTGCGGTGCCTGCGCACACACGGCGAGTCGGAGCGCTACGTCCACGCGCAAGTGGGACGCAACTCACGTCTCGACGCGTTGCAAGCAGCGATTTTGCGGATCAAGCTCCGGCACTTGGATCAGTGGACCGCGCTGCGCCAGGCGCACGCAGCCGACTATACGAAGCAGCTGCAAGAGCGCGGTCTCACGGAGCGCGTGCGACCGCCCGTAACCGCCGCGACGAGTACGCGCCACGTGTTCAACCAGTACACGGTGCGCGTGGAGTCGCGTGAAGAGCTGCGGGCACACTTGCAGAGCTGCGACGTGGGAACGGCGATCTACTACCCGGTCGCTCTGCATCGCCAGCCGTGCTTCCGTGGCGTCGTCGACGCGAAGCTGCAGCTGCCGGACAGCGAGCGCGCCGCGGCGGAAGTCTTGTCGCTGCCTCTCTATCCGGAGCTCACCGAAGCGCAGCGCACCTTCGTCGTCGATCGCATCGCCGAGTTCTACGCTTGAGTGAATCTCTGCCGTCCTGGGCGTGCAATCATGCAAGGCGCCACATGAGAGATGGGATGCCATGACGGACCCGGGAGGATCGGAACGCGACGTGGTTGCTCTGGTCGTGGCCGCAGGCCAGGGAACGCGGCTTGGAGGCGAGACGCCGAAGCAGTTTCGCGAGCTCGGAGATCGGATGCTGCTCACGTGGGCCGTGCAAGCGCTCGCACGCGCGCCCAGCGTGCAGCGCTTCGTCATCGTGGTGACCCCGGGCTGGGAGGAACGCGTGCGCCACGAGCTCGCGCGACGCGCGCCCCACGTTCGCGTCGCCGAGGTGGTTTCCGGTGGTGCGACGCGGCAGGACTCTGTGTGGCACGGTCTGCAAGCGGCTCCGGCGGCATCGCACCTTCTCGTGCACGACGCGGCTCGGCCTTTTCCGACGCCCGAGCTCGTCGAGAGCGCGATCATGGCAGCAAGAAGGTGCGGCGCAGCGACGGTCGCGCTCGCGGTCGCCGACACCTTGATGCGGGCTGACGAATCGACGGCGCAGGTCCTTGCCAGTGCAACGCTCGAGCGTCGCGGCGTCTGGGCGATTCAGACGCCGCAGGTTTTCGACGCGTCGCTGCTGCGTGAGGCGCACGTACACGCGCGTGAACAGGGGCTCGCCGCGACCGATGACTGCAGTCTGGTTCTCGCCCTCGGTCGCCACGTGGAGCTCGTACGCGGGAGCTCCTGGAACATCAAGGTCACGGAGCCCGAGGATTGGCCACGAGCCGCGTGGATTCTGCGCGCACGTGAGGAAGAGATCGAAAGGGGAGACGCGTGAAGCCGGAGTTCCGCATTGGACAAGGATGGGACGTGCATCGATTCGGTGCCGAGCGAGCGCTGCTCCTGGGTGGCGTCGAGGTTCCGTGCGAGCGCGGCGGGCTCGAGGGACATTCCGATGCCGATGTGCTCACGCACGCGTTGGCCAGCGCGCTGCTGGGAAGCGTTGCGCTCGGCGATCTCGGCAAGCACTTCCCCGACACCGATCCACGCTGGCGGAATGCGTCGAGCCTCGATCTGCTACGTCAGGTTCTGCGGCTCGTGCGCGACGCCGGCTACAGGCTGGTCAACTGCGACTGCACGGTGATCGCGCAGGAGCCGAGACTCGCTCCTCACATGACGGCCATGCGCCAATCGCTGGCCGAGACGCTCGCCGTCGAGCCGGAGCGAATCTCGATCAAGGCCACGACTGCCGAAGGCCTCGGCGCACTGGGTCGCGTCGAAGGCATTGCGGCGCAAGCCGTCGTTCTCGTCACGCGCTCGTGATCGCGATCAGCTGGTCGTGTGCCGGGCGCCGGGTGCTGGCCGAGCGGTTGCGCCGGACGCTCGGCGGCGCGCCTCCGCGCGCGCCGCTCTCGCTCGACACGCGCGCGGCTCGGGTCTCCTGCCCTCGCTTTCGCGCGCGTGACGCCGGCGCAACCGCTCGGCCAGCACCCGGCTTCCCTTCCTCGTGTCCGCGGTCGTGCATCACGCCATCAGATCGACTTCGCCATCCGCCTCAGTCCGACCGCATCCCGAACACCTGCGACCCCGTGCCCACCTCCGCAAGTCGCTGCAGTGCCTCAACGAATCGTTCATTCTCGTAAGTGATGGAAGAATGTTGGGCTGCGGGACTCTGCGAGTCTATCGACGGTTGGAAGAGGCGTGGATCACCACACGAGAACGAGCCCGTTCTGATTGCGCAAGCCGCTGCGCAGCAGGTGGCGCCACTCGTAGGCGAGGAAGCCGAGACGAAGGCGCACACCGACTCCGTAGGAGTAGATCGCCGGTGCACCTTCGGCGATGCCTGCATCGTAGAAGAAGAACGCGTCGGCGGCGGGCAAGGGGAGAGCGTACACCGGCAGCCGCAAGCGGCTGTAATCCCAAACCTGTGCTCGCACCTCGAAGTTGGCGTAGGCGATGCGCTCGCTGCGGATGAAGCCGGTCGGGTAGCCGGAAACGGAGTACATCCCCCCCAGGCCGTAGATGAACGCTTGCGGGCCGTCGTTCACCAACGCGCGCCCGCGGAGCGCCAGGTCGAGGTGCCCCAACCTCTGGTGCTTGACGAGCAGCGCGGCGAAGGAGATGCGATTCAGCCCCGCCGTCACTCTCTGCTGCACCGAATCCTGCTGGGCGCCGTTCAGTTGCGTTCGCAGCCCCGGGGCGTTGAACCCGGACGCCACCGAGACGAGCCACAGAGAACCGGCACGCGGCCCGCGTGCGTCCGACCACACGCGTGTGTCGCGGCTGAAGCTCAGGCCCACCTCTGCGTTGGGGCGGACGTACTCGTGCGTCGGGAGGAATTCGCGCTCGGCGCGCGCAGCGTGGGCGCGGTCCGCCTCGGCCCAGCGGCGCATGGCGGTGGGGGAACGATCGGTGAGGAGCGACACGTTCGGCACGCCGCCGAGCGCGAGGCGCCAGGCGCGCGGATCGAGCCGCGGCATCTGCATCTCCAGAACCGGTGCCTCGGCTGCAAGCACCGTGCTTTCCGATTCGCTCGCAATGACCTTGCCTTCGGTATCGGTGCGGCGCGTCACCGCGAGCGCCAACCCCACGCGCGAGACCAGGCTCTGGTGGTATTGCCCACTCAGGAGAAGACCTTGCTCGCTCTCGGTGCGATTGACGCTGAAGGTGGAGTCGGCCTGAAAGCGGGCGCGCAGGATCGAGCGGTAGAATCCGCTCACCTGCCAGTGGATGCGCGAGGAACGGTTGGCGTACTGGATCAAGCCGAAGCGATCGAACTCACCACTCTGCCCCACGGCGAACATGACGCTCTGATCGTGGAACTCGGTGTCGAAGCCCATGAACGTGGCGCCGTTGGTGCGCGTGCTGGAGCTGGTCAGGTTCAATCCGAGGGGCATGAAGCGCCACTTCTGCTTGTAGGGGGAGATCACGAGCCCGACATCTCCATGCCCCGCCGTGTGGCGCAGGTCGGAGAGCATGCCCGCCGATGCCGGCTCCGGCACCGCTGACGCCGTCGCCGCTGCCGTCTGCACGCCCGCAGGCGCATCGTCGTGCAGCGCGATGAGCGGCTGCGGTTGCTGCGACGACGCATCGAGGCCCAGCTTCTGCAGCGGGAAGCTCCAGACAGCCCGGCTCGCTGGTTGGCGGCTGTGGCGCAAGCTGTTGGCGACCAACGTGAGCGTGGAGTCGCTCAGCTGCATGCGGCTCACCGGAAACGGCAGCGACATCAGAGTGCGACTGCCGCCGTGGTAAAGATGCTCGGTCGGCGCCGGCACACCGTTTTCATCCGAGAGGTAAACGAGGTGTCCGTTCACAAGCAGGGGCTCCTGCTCGGCGACGTCGGGGCTCGAGGTCAGGTTGCGGGTCTCCCCCGTCTCGATGTCGAGCAGGAAGACGTCCGACTGGTAGTTTGCCGTGGCCGTCGAGGTGAAGAGCACGAGCGAAGGGTCCTCGGCGAAGCTCGGCGAGGCGATCTCCGCCCAGTGCCAGGGGGTCACCAGATGCGCCACGTCGCTCTCGACGTCGAGATAGCCGATGGCGTTGCGCCCGCTGCGCTCCACGACGCGGAACACGATGGCGCGTCCATCGGGCGACCAGCGTGGATCGCGCACCTCGCGCACGGGTCCGAGCTCACCGAGCGCTCGGATGCGTCCGCCGCGTTTCTTGTCCCACAGAAACAGCGACTCCTCGTTGCGGCTCCGCACCGACGTGACCACGCGCCCCTCGTACAGATCCGGTGTCGAGAAGATCGGGATGCGCTCGATGCCGTCGTCGAGGTCGCGCACGACGTGGCGCTCGCGCACACCTTTTTCTCGTGGTGTGCGCAGGACGATCTCCTGGCGCCCGCGCCGAACGAGCTGCACCAGGAGCTCGCCGTCGCGTCGGACTCCGGCGAGGCCGTGCGCCATGACCGTGCCGAGCGTGTCTGCGATGTCGGTGGAGAGGTGCTCCTGCCACAGCTCCTCGCGTAACCAGCGCCGGTACAACTGCTCGAGCGTCGAGAT
The DNA here is from genome assembly GCA_020349025.1 of Candidatus Latescibacterota bacterium. Classification (GTDB taxonomy): domain Bacteria; phylum Krumholzibacteriota; class Krumholzibacteriia. The sequence goes on from CP070763.1 coordinate 1,861,159, forward strand.
GCGCTGACCGGTGAGCTCTTCCAGCCGGTCCAGGAATCCGCCCGTTTGCGAGTAGTAGCTCACGAGGAGTTTCTTCGGCAGGTCGCGCCCGAAGCGCTCGGCGAGGAAGAACAGGCGCGCCGGACCCTCGATGTAGCTCGACGCCAGCGTACGTGCCCCGACGGAGAGAGCGGCCAGGCCATCGAGCTCGTTCTCTGCCACCATCTCGACGAGCGCCGCACGCAGCGCCGGCTCCATCTCGCCGTGCGGGAAGGCGAGATACTCGGCGTAGTTTTCGTGCGTGATGGCGGAGAAGCCACCGCTGCCGCGGCGCCACGCTCGCTGCAGGGTTGTGGTGTCGCGCTTGGCGTGCCGGGTACGCATCGGCGCGAGCCCGCGCAGGTACTTCGCGATGTTTTCCACCACCGCGTGCGCGATCTCGTGCTGTGCCGTGCGGCGCAGCCGGTACTCGCCCAGCGAGGCGTAGATGACGATCGGAAGGCTGGGATCGTGGCGCGGAACGAACCCCAGCACGCCTTCCGGCAGGGGTGGGCCAATCGGTGTCGCCAGAAAGTCGGAGAGGGTGCGGTAGAGGACACAGCGCTGGTACAGGCGCGCCGCATCGCGTGGCAGCCAGATGAGAGCCGTGTCGCCCTCGAACTCCACGTGACGCGTCTCCCAGCGCTGCGCGCGCGTCGACGTCGCCGGTGGCCCGCGCACCGCGTTCGGATGCGTCGTGGGTTGCGCCAGAACCAGAGGCTGCGCCGGCGGCGTCACCCTCCCTTCACTGACCGCGATCGTGAGGCTCAAGATCGAGTCGAAGTACGCCGGGTGTAGGCTGCCCGCGAGGACCAGCTCTTCGAGCTGTGCAAAGAACTGTGGGTAGAGCAGGTAGCGGTAGACCTCGGTGTCCGTCAGCTGCAGGTTGTCGCAGACGCGCTCGAAGAAGTCATCCAGCTTTGGACCCCAATAGCTGAACAATTCCCCGCCGGGATCTTCTTTGGCCGGAGTCGTCAGGATCTGGAAGTAGCGCGTCTTCGACTGATGCAGCGCTTGCGAACCGAGGTTGAAGAGGTCGTCGTAGTAGACCTTCGTCTGCCGCCCCTGAGCGAGTCCCAGGCTTGGCAAAAAAAGGGCAAAAAGCCCCACATGGAGGATGCGGTTTCGCATCGCCTCCACCGACGACAACGGGCGCAGTTGCGGCGCGACCCGTGATGAACAGGGGGGCAATCAAAGTGCGACTGACTCCAGAAGTATACGGGGTGGCACGTAAGGGGTCAAACGGACAGCCAGTTGCGCGCTCGACCGTGGACGGCAACGTTGTGGTGACACTTCGCCCCCCCGATTGGGTGAGTTTGCATTTTCCATGCGCATTCCATACACCCTTTGCACAACAACGTTGCGGAAGGCGGTTTGACCCTGCTGGATCCGCCGCGCAATACTCGGCACTCTGGCGGTCGATGTGTGGGGTCGATGGCGGGGAGGTGGGGCGTTGGCAGGTCGCAATCCGAGGCATCCGAGGGAAGTGCGTCGCGCCGACCCCTGTTTCGGACGCAGCACTCCCCCGGAGCCCCCAATCGTGTCGTCCGTCGCTGAAACCGCCGCTGGCGCAGGCGTATTCCAGCTCGCCCTGGCGCGGGCGCGCGGACGCGCAAAAGCCTCTACACGCTGACTTCGTACGTTCGAGGCAGGCCGATGCGTCTGGAATCCAACGAGCACCGCCTTCGCTTCGCGCCGAGCCCGACCGGCCGGCTGCACGTGGGGAGTGCGCGCACCGCTCTTTACAACTGGCTTCTGGCGCGTCACCACGCTGGTGTCCTGGTCTTGCGCATCGAGGATACCGACGCCGAGCGCTCCACCCGGGACTTGGAGGAGAGGCTGATGGCCGACCTCCACTGGATGGGGCTGGAGTGGGACGAAGGGCCCGATGTCGGCGGTCCTCATGCTCCCTATCGCCAATCGGAGCGCGCCGCGGTCTATGCCGCTCGCGCCCGACAGCTGCTCGAGGCCGGCCGCGCTTTTCGCTGCTTCTGCAGCGACGAGCTCCTGGCGACAAAGCGCGAAGCGCAGCGCGCGGCTGGCGAGGAGCCGCACTACGACGGCACCTGCCGGCGGCTGGACGCGGGTGAGGCGGGGCGGCGGGCGCAATCGGGAGAGACACACACGATCCGCTTCCACGTGCCTGGGGGCGTCGTGCGTTTCGACGATCTCGTGCGCGGGCCCATGGAGATCGATTCCGCCACGCTCGGCGACTTCGTGCTTCTGCGCTCGAACGGCGTGCCAACCTACAACTTCGCCTGCGTGGCGGACGATGCGGAGATGCAGATCTCCCATGTCGTGCGCGGCGACGATCACCTCTACAACACGGCACGACAGGTGATGCTCTACGCAGCACTCGGGATTCCTGCGCCCCAGTTCGCGCACCTCGCGCTCATCCTGGACGAGGATCGCAGCAAGCTGAGCAAGCGCGAGGGTCGTGAAGGGACGTACGCGTATGAGTACCGCGATGCAGGCTTCCTGCCTGGCGCCTTGGTGAACTTCCTCGCCCTGCTCGGATGGTCCTCCCCGAGCGGCGACGACATCCTCGATCTTGAGCGCCTGGTCCAGGAGTTCGATCTCGACCGCGTGTCGAAATCGCCGGCCATCTTCGATGCGCGCAAGCTGCGCTGGATGGCGGGGGAGCACCTGCGCGCCCAGCCGCTCGAGGCGCTCGCTGAACGTGCCCGCCCCTTCCTGCGCGCGGCGGGTCTCCCAGACGATCCAGAGCGAGCTGCCGCGTGGACTGCGGCTTTCAAGGATGGCATCGCTTGCTTGGGCGAGCTGCCGCCACGTGTACGCGAGCTCCTGCATCCGGGGCCGCTCGATGCCGAGGCCGCCGCGGTTCTCGGCCAGGAGGAGGCACGTCGCTTGCTCGACACACTTGCGGATCGACTCGAGCGCGTTCCAGGAGACACGCAGCCCATGGACGGGGCTCAGTTCAAGAGGCTGCTGCAGGAGTGCGGGCGCGAGCTCGGTGTGCGCGGCAAATCCCTCTTCATGCCCGCTCGTGTTGCGCTCACTGGTCGCTTGCACGGACCGGAGCTGGCGCTCCTGTTCGACGCCATGGGGCGCGAGACGGCGACAAAGCGCATTCGCGATGCGGCGCGCTGATCCTGTAGCATGCGGTTGGAAGCACAGGCCCGATCGGGAGGGAGAAGATGCGGGTGATCGTGTTGATGGGCGGGGATTCCCCCGAGCGAGACGTGTCGCTGGTCTCCGGGCGAGCCATCGGCGAAGCGCTGATCCGCCGCGGCCATGAGGTCACCGCGCTCGACACGGCCGGGACAAGGCTCGTGGACCTGGAGAACACCAAGACGATCGGCACCGAGCCGCCCTCCAACGCCCTCGTACCCTCCGGAGACGCGATCCACGCCGTGGAGCGCCTGAGCGCGCACGCCTTCGGCGACGTCGACGTCGTCTTCGTGGCTCTGCACGGCACGGGGGGCGAGGACGGCACGATTCAGGCGCTTCTCGAGACCGCGGGCGTTCCCTACACCGGTTCGGGGGTTCTGGCGAGCAGCCTCGCCATGGACAAGGAGATCTCGAAGCGCCTCTTTCGCGATCTCGGTGTGCCCAACCCGCCGGGCTTCGCGGCCGACGCCGACACGCCGATCGCAGAGCTGATCGCGCGTGTGCGCGAGAGCTGTGGCTTTCCCGCCGTCGTCAAGCCGAACGCACAGGGGTCGAGCGTTGGAGTTTCGATCGTGCCTGCCGAGGAGAAGCTGGCGACTGCGGTCGAGGAGGCCAGGGCGTACGATTCGCGCCTCCTCTTCGAGGGTTTCATCCCAGGTCGTGAGATGACAGTCGCCGTCTACGATGGACGCGCTCTCCCCGTGGTGGAGATCGTTCCGCATTCGGGCCTGTACGATTACCGCAGCAAGTACACACCCGGGTCGAGCGAATACCACGTTCCAGCCGACATTCCGCAGGAGGTTGCAGCGGAGCTGCAGCGCTACGCGCTGCGCTGTTTCCATGGCTTGCGTTGCCGTGACTTCGCACGCGTCGATTTCCGCTTGAACCCTGCGAACGCGCCCTACTGTCTCGAGGTCAACACGATCCCGGGGATGACTCCAACGAGCCTGGTGCCGAAGGCGGCTCAATGCGCCGGCATCGATTTCGACACGCTGGTCGAGGGCATCACGCGCAGCGCCGCGTCGCGCGGTCGTGTGCGCAGCAGTGGCTGACCCGCGCCAAGCGGTCGTGCCGCAGTGGGAAGGGTGACGATGACGAGCGCCGCATCGACCCGCCCTGAGAAGCGTCTCGTGGGCATGGTGCACCTGCCGCCGCTGCCCGGCTCACCCCAGAGCGCCCTCGAGCTGTCCGCGATCGAAGAGCGCGCCGTGCGCGAAGCGCAGATCCTCGCGCGCGCAGGCTTCGATTCCTGCCTTCTCGAGAACTTCGGCGACGTGCCCTTCCACAAAGAGCGCGTCGACCCGATCACGGTCGCGACGATGACGCGCATCGTCGCCAGCGTCAGGCGCGAGCTTCCCGACCTGCACCTGGGTGTGAACGTGCTGCGCAACGACGCATTGGCCGCGCTCGCCGTCGCCCTGGCCGGCGGCGCCAACGCCATCCGGGTCAACGTCCACGTGGGCGCCACCGCCACCGATCAGGGGGTCGTGGAGGGGCGTGCTGCCGAGACGCTGCGCACGCGGCGAGCTCTCGCGGCCGCGATCGACATCTGGGCCGACGTGCACGTGAAGCACGGCAGCAGCCTCGCGCACGACACGATCATCGAGGAGGCGCGCGACGCCGCGGAGCGCGGCCTGGCCGACGCGCTGATCGTGACGGGGAAGGCAACCGGGTGGAAGACGGAGGTCGACGACCTGCGCGCCGTGCGCGAGCTCGAGCTCGGCGTGCCGATCTACGTCGGCAGCGGCGTGCACGAGCGCAACGTGGATCTCTTCCTGCGTGAATCGGACGGTGTGATCGTGGGCTCGTCGCTCAAGGAGGAGGGGCGCGCAGCCAAGCCGCTCGATCCCGAGCGTGTCGAGCGCTTCATGGAAGTCGCACGCCATCCCAGTATTTGAAGCACACCGTTCAACGTCAGGTCGCAATGATGCCCCGTGACTCCGGCGTCTGCTTGACGCGCCTTCCAGGCGCGCGTCAGGATGGACTCGGTCACGATCCGTGGAGGGCGGAGGATGCCGTTTGCGTACTACAAGCGTCTGAGCGCGAAACAGCGGCGGATCTACGACGAGAGTGACGCGGTGGTGCGCATCCAGCTCCCCGGTGCGGAGAAGATGCAAGCGCGCGTCGCTGCGCTGGCGCGCGCTCTGCGCAAGTCGGACCGCAAGGCAACGGAGCAGGCGTCGCGGCAGCTGACCGAGGCCATTCTGAAGGCGCTCGGCGTCGCGGGGGTGCGGGTCCGCGTCCTGGCTGCTCGCCCGTCGCACGACTGGGGCGAGCTGCACGGTCTCTACGAGCCGGAAGAGGGACGCAAACCGTTGCTGACCGTTTGGATGCGTACGGCACAGCGCCGGCAAGTGGTCGCCTTCAAGACCTTCATGCGCACGCTCCTGCACGAGATCATGCATCACCTCGACTACGAGCTGTTCGAGCTCGACGACTCGTACCACACCGAAGGCTTCTACAAACGCGAATCCAGTCTCTTCCGCCAACTGGTCCCCGATCCCAGCCTCTACGAAGAGGGAACGACACCGCGGGCGACGCGCAGGTCTGCTGCAACAAGCGAAGGACGAACGCGCAGGAAAGCGGGGGCGAAGCGCGCGGCGCGCAAGACCGCCGCCGCGGAGCAGCAGCACCTGCCTTTCGGCGATTCCTGATCGGCTGTCGGAAACATGGTGACAGGCTCGGCACCCCACACGACCGCGTGCTGCAAGGCACGCCGGTGGTATGCAGCGCGACCTTCTACTGTTGGTGGTTGGGGCGCCGAATCCCACAGGAGTGATTGACAGCGGCAGCGGGCGGTTGGGATCAAAGCGACCCAAAGGCCGGGATCAGAACTGTCAGCATGCGTCGCTCCTCCACACTCGGGAAACCGTTGTCTGGGCTCATTCAATCCCCCGAGGCAGGTACGGTTCGGATGGAGAGACGCTGAATCGACCAGTCCATCTGTGTAGCGGGGGTGATTCCTCGAGTCCCGGTCGCGACTTGGCTGAGAAGCCTCGACAGGGCGGTCGCGGATCCCCGTGTCACCCGTCCGCCTTCGAGGACTCCTGGATCCGGGATCGGTTGCCGCGTGGACAAGAGCAGGAACGTGTCGATGCCAAAAGGAGCCGAGATTGTGAACTGGGTTCCGAGCAACGGGATCTCCTCCACAGGATCCGAGGTCATTCCGGAGCGCGGCACGAGGTTGTCCGCGTTGCTGCGGTTCCTCGGAAACAGGAGGACACTTCTGCCTGCTGAATCCAGTGCAAAAACATAGACGTAGCGCTGCTGGAGTCCTTGGCTCAGCGCATCCGCGTCGGCCTGAAGCACGACCTGAAAACTCTGCCCCTCGAACGCTGTCGGCGTGGAATCCATCGGTTCCAAATCTGGACTCGCGTCCGAATCGGCGCTCTTCAGGGTGAGCCTATAGGGGAAAAGGCCGTCATCAGGTGGAGCCTCAAGCTCGAGCCATCCGCGGATCACCGCCAAGCGGATCGCCAGTTCGCGCAGCCTGTGCGCTGCCTGCTCGACCGACGCACTCGCATACGACGCAGAGCACCACTCGCTCCGCACCGCGAGTGGTGAGCACTGCTGTGCCTGAGATCGAGTCACGTTCGGGAGAATCCAAGCGTACTGGAGTTCTGGGCCCGCGCCTCTTCCGACGAGCAGGTAATGCGCGCGGGCGGGATCGGGTGTGACTTCGATGGCTCCGGTCGTTCCAGCGGGTCCCAACGCAAGACCGGCGACGAGCTCACGCGGTGGCGGCAACTGCAAGAAGAAGCTCGTCTCGACATTGGGCGACAGGATTTCGCGTACCGATTCCGCGCTGGGGTTGGGCCCGAGATCCACGTTGCCCTCGGGTGTCGTGAGCACCCAAGCCGAATCGACCCAGCGGACAACGTGAGTCGGAGTCTCCTCGGTAGGATCTTCGATCCAGCGCAGCATGTCGGATTTCCGCAAGTTCGAGAGTTCCTGCGCGGTTTCGACCACCGCGCTATAGGCCGTCGTTGTCTGGGGGATCCAAACCCTGAGATAAGCCTCGTCCGCGTGGCTCCAGCGATCCAACTCGAATAGATCACCCGGTTGAACGAGCTTCGGATCGCCTTCGATGACGCGCGCCCTGCACTGCACCGGGCTGTCGACAGTTCGCACCTGGACGCGTACGGTGCCACCAGGCAGCCTGTCTCCCACGTTACCCAGCCATCTCAGCTCGCAGCCCGCATGCAGGCCGACTGCGAATCCACCATCCAGGACGCAGTCTCCCGTGCTTCGCTTCGACAAGACCGCGACGACCGTGCCGCCGATTTCGTCCGAAGCTGCCGTTCCAAAGATCGATCTGGACCGGCGTTCATCGGTCCCGCTCAAGGTCGGCTCTTGCCACAGGCTCATGGCTCGCATCTGCGCTTTGACGCTCAAGAAGATGCGTTGGGCGGGTTCCTGGAGAGAAACGGTTCGCAGGCGTTTCGTTAGCGCCAGGCTGAAGCCGCCATGTGCGATGTCCTGACCGTCGCGCACCTCGAGCGCGCTTTCAGATTCGTGGGCTGCCGCGAATACCAGCGCACCTCGATCCGCAGGATCCCCGCGCGGATCTTCTGTTTCCTGTCCCACAATCGCGGCGATGTCCGTGTTGCTCGGTCGGAGCGAGCGCGATCTGGCGAAGTTGGGGAGTCCCCTTTGCATCGAAGTGCTGTGGCATGCGTCGAGGAATGCGGTGAGAATCGCGCCCTTGTCCAGAACGTCGTTGAACATTCGCTTCAGCTCTTTGTCCCGAATGTCCTGGGCCCCACGGTTGGCATCGGCGGGAACGATGCTCTCGTCCATCTTGTCGGGTTCGGGGGAGTTCGAGTTCTTGACTTGCGAGCCATGCCCCGCGTAGTAAAAAACGCAGACGTCACCTGCAGAGGCGGAGTCGATCAAGCATTCGATGAAGCTGCGAAGTATTGCCTCGCGGGTCGCTTCCGAGTTTCGGAGAACACGCACATGTTCGCGCTTGAAAGCGTGTCGGCCCACGAGAATGCTGTATATGGCCTCCACATCGTTGACCGCACCTGAGAGGTTGATCCACTCACGCTCTTGAGATGTCGGTTCGGCGACCTCGTACTCGTCGATTCCGACCAGCAGCGCTCGCCGCGTTTCCGACCACACGTCGGTGACACCGTGGGTCAAGATCCACACCGCAATACTCAGCAGCCAGAGGGATGAGAACCTGCGGGCGCTTCCTGCCGCCGCACTCCCTTTCATGCCGGCTCCTTTCGCCGGACGGTTCAATGAGTCGTGATTGCGTGCTGCATCGTCTCCGCGCCGCAACCCCTCGAGGAGCCACGGTGTGGATTCACTTGGGTTCGGGCGAACTGGCCGATCCTCGCCACGCGAATTCACAAGTCCACGCGTGCAGCATGGCACGCTCGCCTGGCGAACCGCCACGTGGAGATCGCACACTTGTCCGAACTCGAAGCGGGACCGGCCCATTATGCCACACGGGGTGGGCCGTGGCCCGGGCCGATCTTACTCCGCACGACGGCAGAGTCGCGCGGCGTTGCGCCCGAGGCGAGACGGATGATGGCTTGGGAACGGAGGCGGGTTTCAGACCTTCTCGCCGCGCGCGCGCATTTCGCGCACGACCGACGCCAGACCGCGCCGATTGATGACCTTCATACCGTGTGCGCTGACACGGAGGCGGATCCAGCGCTTCTCTTCCTCGAACCAGTAGCGCTTGTTCTGGAGGTTCACCTCGAAGCGGCGGCGCGTCTTGTTGTTGGCGTGGCTGACGTTGTTGCCCACCTGCGCCTTCTTGCCCGTGACCTGGCAAATCCGCGACATTTCTCGACTCCCTGACACGAACAGGCGCGCGGCCCGACCGCGCGCTCCGTGGAGGCCCAGAATGCCGCGCCTGGGCTGGAAAGTCAAACCTGCCGAGGTGTGGCAGCGCCTCGCCCCAACGCCGTCGCCCGCTCCAGATACGGCGCGCGCGATCGCAGCCTGAACGCTGCACCGTGCGGCGAGTCGTGGTCGCACCAATCCCGGGCCGGCAGTAAACGCCCGGCTCGCCAGCCCAGAGCGTCACCGAAGCCCGGAGCGTGTCTGAAAGGACGGCGGGGCACGAGGATCCCGGGCTTGCGGCCTCGATATCAAAATGCTATATTAAGATAGTGAAGTGAAAGGAGGCCTTCCATGGCTAGCCGCGAGCTGACGCGGACCGCCGCCTCGGGGTTCGCGATGCTCTTCGTGTTGATTGCGATGCTTGCGTTCACGATCTGGATGTTCGTCGGCGGCGTCCAGGACGAGGATGTCTTGCGCATCATCCTGTCGATCGTGCTCTTTCTCCTCTTCTTCCTCGGGATGCCCGGATTCGTGGTGGTGCAGCCGAACGAGGCCGCCGTGTTGATCCTCTTCGGTGCCTACAAGGGCACGATCAAGAAGAACGGCTTCTGGTGGGTGAACCCGTTCACCGTGAAGCGGAAGATCTCGCTTCGCGCCCGCAACCTCGACGGCGACAAGCTCAAGGTCAACGACCTGGGAGGCAATCCGGTCGAGATCGCCGCGGTCGTCGTGTGGCGTGTCGCCGACACCTTCTCCGCCAGCTTCGACGTGGACGACTACGAGGGCTTCGTGCGTGTCCAGAGTGACTCCGCCGTGCGCCACCTGGCGAAGGAGTACCCCTACGACGAGCGGGAGCAGGGTTCGATCTCGCTGCGCGGTAGCACCGACGAGGTCTCGGATGCCCTGCGGCAGGAGCTGCAGGAGCGTGTCGGACGTGCCGGCGTGGTCGTGGACGAGGCGCGTCTCAGCCACCTCGCCTACGCGCCAGAGATCGCCAGCGCCATGCTGCAACGTCAGCAAGCCGAGGCGATCATCGCCGCGCGCACGCGCATCGTGGAGGGTGCGGTCAGCATGGTCGAGATGGCGTTGGATCAGCTGAGTCGCAAGCAGGTGGTGGAGCTCGACGAAGAGCGCAAGGCGACGATGATCAGCAATCTGCTCGTCGTTCTCACCAGCGAGCAGGCGGCTGCCCCCGTCGTCAACGCTGGCACCCTGTACCGCTGACGGAATTGCAATCATGGCGGAACGCAAAGTGGTGCTCGTGCGGATCCGTCCACCGCTTTACGACGCATTGCGCCGTTGGGCGGCGGACGAGTTCCGCAGTGTCAACGGTCAGGTGGAGTACCTGCTGCACCAGGCGTTGCAGAAGGCGGGTCGACTGCCGCCCAGGGAGGATCCCAAGCCTCCACGGGAGTAGTCCAGAGCTTGCGGATGCGACTTTGCCGCGCCTCACCTGCAGTGGTAGGCTGCGCCTCGATTGCCGCTCTGAGCAGAGTACGCGGAGCTGCCAGGGTGCCGGTCGCGCAGGAGATCGGGAGCGCCACACCGCATGCGGGTGTACGACAGCCTCACACGCGCGGAGCGCGAGTTCGAGCCGCTCCATGCCGATCACGTCGGCATGTACGTGTGTGGCATGACCGTGCAGGACAAGCCGCACATCGGCCACTTCGTTCCATTCCTGACTGCCGACATCGTGCGCCGCTACTTGGAGCACAAGGGCTACCGCGTCGTCCACGTGCAGAACTTCACCGACGTCGACGACAAGATCATCGAACGCGCGCGGCAGGAGGGCACGACGCCGGAGGCGGTTGCGGAGCGCAACATCCAGAAGTACTTCGAAGCGGCTCGAGCCATGAATCTGCTGCCGGCGACGCACTACCCCAAGGCCACCGAACACATCCCGGAGATCGTCGCCCTCATCGACAGGCTCGTCGAGCGCGGCCACGCGTACGCGGCACCCAACGGAGACGTCTACTTCCGCGTGCGAACCTTCAGCGCCTACGGCAAGCTCTCCGGACGCAACGTCGATGATCTGATGAGTGGTGCACGCATCGAGGTGGGAGAGGAGAAGGAGGACCCGCTCGACTTCGCGCTCTGGAAAGCCGCGAAGCCCGGAGAGCCGCAGTGGCCGAGCCCGTGGGGTCCCGGCCGCCCCGGCTGGCACATCGAATGTTCCGCCATGTCTATGAAGTACCTGGGGGAGACTTTCGACATGCACGGTGGCGGCCGCGATCTCATCTTCCCGCATCACGAAAACGAGCTGGCCCAGAGCGAGGCGGCCACGGCGAAACCGTTCGTGCGCTTCTGGATCCACAATGGACTCCTCTACACCGGCGGCGAGAAGATGTCGAAGTCGCTGGGTAACTTCTTCCTGATGGAGGACCTGCTTCAGCACTACAGCGCCGAGGAGCTGCGTTTCTTCCTGCTCTCGACGCACTTTCGCAGCCAGGCCGAATACTCCGACGCGCGTCTCGAGGAGGCGCGTGCCGCATTCCAACGCATCCGTGAGGCGATCGCGCGACTGCAGGAAGCGCGCCGGAGCGCGGGCGAGAACACCGCTCTGGTCAGCGAGGCGGGCAGCGATCTACGCGACACGGCGACGCAACTGCAGCAGGAGTTCTTCGACGCGCTCGAGCACGACTTCAACACGGCCGCGGCGTTGGGCAAGGTCTTCGAGGTCGTGCGACACGCCAACCGTTTTGTCGATGCGGCGCCAAGCGGGCGCGACGCGGCGGTGGTGGACGCAGTGCTCGAGTCCTTCACCGAGATGCTGCAGCTGCTCGGATTCTTCCCCGACGGTCTGCCCGCCGGCGCGGATGAGGTTCCGGCTGAGGTCGATGCGCTGGCACGCAAGCGCCAGGAGGCGCGCGCGGCGCGCGACTGGGAGGCCGCAGATTCGCTGCGGCAGGAGATCCTGGCGCGTGGCTGGGTCGTCGACGACCGCCCCGACGGCTATCGGGTCAAGCGCAAATAGACCGGACCTGCCTCGGTCGCGGCGGCGCCGCGGGCGCGGCTGGCACTTGCGCGCGGCGCGTGGGTATCCTATCGAGAAGAGTGCAAGCGCGCGCAGATCGGGGCTCGATGTTGCAGCGGAAACCTTCATCGCACGTCGCCCCGCCCCCCCGGGCGGCCGCGTGCCGGCGTCGAGTGCTGGCCGTGGGGCTCGGTGCGCTCCTGCTCGCCGGGTGCGGCAAGGAAGAGGAGCAGACCCGGCGCGAGGCGCGCCCCATCATTCCGCCGGAGCAGCAGGTGTGGGTGCGTCACATCCTGGTGACGTACGCCGGTGCTTTCGGTGCGGCGCCCGAGATCAGGCGCAGCCGCGCCACGGCCGACTCGCTGGCGCGAGCGGTGTGGGCGCTGGCCGAAGCGGGAGAGGACTTCCGGGCGCTGGCCAAGCAGTACTCGGACGACCCGTCGGCTGTCGACGGGGGCGAGATCGCGGCGCTGCAGGAGGGGGATCCCGGTCCGCCCGAGTTCATGGAGACGGCGTACGCGCTCGAGCCGGGGCATATCTCGCCCGTGGTCGAGAGCGGCTGGGGCTTCCACATCATCCAGCGCCGCGACATGTCGAAGTGCACGGCACAGCACATTCTGGTGCGATACGCGGGGGCCGAGAGCGCTCCCGATTCTGTCGTTCGCACGCGACCGGAGGCGCTGGCGCGCGCCGAACGCATTCTCTCCGAGGTGCGGAACCCGGACGTCAGCTTCCCGGTGGCCGCGAGCGAGTATTCGGAGGACCACGCCACCGCCGCCAACGGCGGCTATCTGGGCACCTTCATGCGCGGCAAGATGCACCCGAAGTTCGACCGTGCGGCGTTTGCGCTGCGGGAGGGGGAGATCTCCGACATCATCGAGACTCCCTTCGGATTCCATATCATCCGCCGCATCTCCCCCGAGCGCATCCGTGTCGCTCACATCCTGGTCACCTACCAGGGCACCGGACAGTTGGTGGAGGCGGGACGAACGCGCGAGCAGGCGCTGCAGCTCGCCATGGACGTCGCCTTCCGCGCCCAGCAGGGGGAGGAGTTCGCTGCCCTGGCGCGGGAGTTCTCCGACGACAACCACTCGGCGGAGCGTGGCGGCACCCTGCCCCCGATCCGGCGGGGCCACACGGTCCCGGAGTTCGAGGACACCGCCTTCAGGCTGCGGCCCGGTGAGATCTCGGCGGTCGTGGAGACGATGTTCGGCTTCCACGTCATCAAACGGGTGCAGTAGAGCCTCCCCGGGGGTGCCGCTCGGGGCCCGAGCCGGGCACGGAAACGGCTTGACATCATCCGGTTACGGGCATAGTATGTGCGGTTGCGAACGCAGGTTGGTGCAGGCTTCGATCGGTTCATCTCTTTCATTTCCAAAGACTTAAGCAGAGTGGGTGGACGAGGAAAGCCCGAGATGGGGAGCGCCCCCCGGACGCGCCAGGGTGCGTACGCGGAAGTCTATCGAGCGCCCGAGCGATCGCGGCGCCGCGGGGTTGACGGGTCGAGAACAGGTTCCGTACAGTGCGTGCTTCGCTGCTCCGTGACGGTTCCTTCACGACGACACGAGCTTACGCTGGCGTAGCTCAACTGGTAGAGCATCTCACTTGTAATGAGAGGGTTGGGGGTTCAAGTCCTCTCGCCAGCTCCAAGATGAGGCGCGCGGTACCGGATCGGCAGATCGCCACCGGGCACCTGGTTCGGGGAGGTTCCCGAGTGGTCAAAGGGAACAGACTGTAAATCTGTCGCCGTACGGCTTCGGAGGTTCGAATCCTCCCCTCCCCACCAGAGCGTTCGCGCAGCACCGCCGGTGCTTCGCAGCGCGCAGCGAAGGTCGAAGAGCAGCAGCTCGGCTTGGGCGACAGTGGTTCGTTAGCGGGAATAGCTCAGTTGGTAGAGCATCAGCCTTCCAAGCTGAGGGTCGCGGGTTCG
>CP070763.1:1875111-1886145 GCA_020349025.1 Candidatus Latescibacterota bacterium
GAGCGGCGCGCGCGGATGCGCGCCACCGAGCGCCCGCCCGAACCGATCGCAAGCCTCTGCCGCCCGCGGTTGCAGTCCGATTGCCGGTTCGCTAAGCTGCGCCGTCCAGGAGGAGACCAATGCGCTGGTCGAGGTCGCTCATTCCGACTTTCCGCGAGGTCCCGGCCGACGCCGAGATCGTGAGCCACCAGCTCATGCTGCGTGCGGGGCTGGTGCGCAAGCTCGCCGCCGGCATCTTCACCTACCTGCCGCTCGGGTGGCGCAGCATCTCGCGCGTGGCGACGATCGTGCGCGAGGAGATGAACCGCGCCGGCGCGCAGGAGATCAACATGCCGGTGCTGCAGCCGGCCGAGATCTGGCAGGAGAGCGGCCGCTGGTCCGACTTCGGACGCGAGCTCATGCGCTTGCGCGATCGGCACGAGCGCGACTTCGCGCTCGGGCCCACGCACGAGGAGGTCATCACCTCGCTCGTGCGCAACACGCTGCGCAGCTATCGGCAGCTGCCGCAGAACCTGTACCAGATCCAGGTGAAGTTCCGCGACGAGATCCGCCCACGCTTCGGCGTCATGCGTGCGCGCGAGTTCGTCATGAAGGACGCCTACAGCTTCCATGTCGACGACGAGTCGCTCGACCACACCTACCGCGACATGCACGACGCCTACAGCCGCATCATCGAGCGCTGCGGTCTCGACTTCCGTGTCGTCGAGGCGGACACAGGCGTCATCGGCGGCGCCGAGAGCCACGAGTTCATGGTGCTGGCTACGAACGGCGAATCGGAGATTCTCTCCTGCTCCACGTGCGGCTACGCCGCCAACGCCGAGCGCGCCGAGCTGCGGTTGCCGCAGACGGGGAGCGAAGCGACGTCGACGACGCCGGAAGAGGTGTCGACTCCCGGGAAACGCACGGTGGAAGAGGTCTCCGGCTTCCTCGGCCTGCAACCGAGCGCGCTCGCGAAGACGCTGCTTTTCAAGGTGGGGGAGCGCGATGTGGCTGTCCTCGTGCCCGGCTCGCGCGATCTGAACGAAGCCAAGCTGGCTCGCCTCGCGGGCACGCCGATCCTGCGCATGCTGGAGGATGCGGAGGTGCGGAAGCTGAGCGGCGCCGACGTGGGCTTCGCGGGCCCCGTGGGGCTGCCGCCGCAGACTGCGATCTGGGCCGACCGCAGCCTCGAGGGGGAACGCGACTTCGTCACCGGCGCCAACCGCACCGACGCGCACCTGCGTGGCGTGCGACCGCAGCGCGACTTCCAGGTGGAGCGCTGGGGCGACCTGGTGTTGGCGCGTGCGGGCGACACCTGTCCGCGCTGCGACGGCAGGTTCGAGTCGTCACGCGGAATCGAGGTGGGGCACATCTTCAAGCTCGGCACCAAGTACAGCGAGAAGATGTCGGCTGCGTTCCTGGACGACGGCGGACGCGAACGTCCTTACGTGATGGGGTGCTACGGCTTCGGCGTGTCGCGCACGGTGGCGTCCGCGATCGAGCAGAACTACGACGACGACGGCATCCGCTGGCCACGCGCCGTGGCGCCGGTCGATGTCCTCATCGTCCCGGTCAACGTGACCGCGCCCGCGATTCGCGAAGTCGCGGAAACCCTGCACGAGGAGCTCTCCGCAGCCGGTGTGGAGGTGCTCCTCGACGACCGTGATCTGCGCCCGGGGGCGAAGTTCAAGGATGCCGACCTCATCGGCATCCCGACGCGTGTGACGATCGGCGAGCGCGGTCTGCGGGAAGACAAGCTCGAGATCCGCAACCGGCGCACGGGGGAGGTGCAGGTGCACCCCCGCTCCGAGCTGGCCGGGGCGGTCCTGGAATCGTTGCGACGGGAAAATGCGGACTAGCTGGCGGCGCGCATGCGATTGAGGTGTCCGGCGAGACGCGACTTGAGGCGGTCTGCACTGCGCGGGTGGATGAGCCGGTTTTTCGCCCCCGTGTCGAGAAGCGACTCCAGTTTCGGCAGCGCCTGCTCGGCGGCCTCGACATCCTTCAGCGAGCGGAAATCGCGCAGCGCGTGACGCAGGCGCGCGCGCTTGGCGCGGTTCTCCGTCCGCCGTTTCGTCTCCTGTCTCAGACTCTTCTTGAACTGCTTGTGGTGCGGCAAATGCAACCTCCCGGGGCACCAAACCGGCCGACGCTAGCATGCGCCCCCCATGCTGTCAACGGCAGCGGCCGAGACTTCAGAACTCGATTCGAGTGGCAGCCCGAACCGCATGGTACTGAAGCGTTTCACGCCGATCGTCGTTGTCCGGATTGGTCACCCGGACGTAGCGGTAGTCGACAATGAGCTCCAGGTTGCGCAGACCGCGGTAGCGCACCTGCAGGCCCGGCTGGTGCCGGCTCTCGACGACGCCCGAGAGGTACTCCTGCTCGTCGTCGAGCCGCTGCTCCTGATCGATTTCGAGCCCCCCCTCGCCGTGACGCTCGAGCTCGTAGAAGCCACGCACCCACCAGCCACGCGAGAGCTGGCGCCGCAGCCCCACGCTCCACAGGTCCGCGTCGGGACCGGCGCGGCTGCCGAGCGTCGCACCGAAGTGTTGGTAGCGGTTGATCGGGATCTGGTGCGTGTAGGTGAACTGGCTCGCCCAGCTCCACTCGCCGTCGAGATCCCAATCGCCGGCGCCGAACGGCTGCACCCAGAGAAAGCCCGCCAGGGCGCCGACCTTGTTGCCGAAGTGGCGCAGGCCTCGGCGCAGGTTCAGATCGTCGACCAGGAACTCGCCGTACAGCTCCAGGCTCGCGAGCAGCAGCTTGGCATCGATGCTGGCGAGCGCGTTGTCGCGATCGCCGATGTTCGCCTGGGTGACGAAGAAGACGCTGAGCGGATTCATGTACGCCAGATCGCGACCGCGGTCGCCATAGACCACGGCCTCCGACACACCCAGGGTGAGTCGGCGCACGGGGTGAATGATGAGCCGATGCGCACCGAGGTGCTTGTCGTCGAGCTCCGGGTCGTCGGGCAGCAACTTGCCGGCACGCAGCTGGCCGATCGTGTGCAGGTAGCGGATCCAACCGAAATCGAGATCGATTCGGAGCACGTCGAGTGGGGGCGTGCCGTCGAGGAGCAACATCGCGTTGGCTCGCCCGGGACCCCAGCGCAGACGCTCGCGCCCCACGTCGACGAGAAGAGGACCCTGTTTCCAGCGCACGTACGGCTGCACCGTGCGCGTGAAGCTGAAGCGATCGCTGGCCTCGAAAACGAACTCCGCTTCACCTTCGCGCGGGTCGGTGCTGTTGCGCAGCACGCCGTTCGTCGTCCGCCAGCGCAGGAGCAGATCCAGGAAAGCCACGAAGTGGCCGCCGAGCTGGAGGGCTGCCTGAGGTTGGAAGAAGACACCGGCATCGACCTGGGTGAATTCCTGGGACAGGTCACGGTTGTCGCGGCTCGCGAGCTGACCCGCGAAGAAGAAGAGCTGGAACTGCCACTCCTCGCCGCCCCAACGGTGGTAGGTCCGCTGCAGGATGGGAAGCGTGTCTCCGAGCGCGACGATCTCCTCGGAGAACTCGTGCTCCAACATGCGCAGCTGTTCGCGCTCGATGCGGGTCGGTGTCCACGTGCCCGCACGAGCTGCGGCTCGCAGGCGGCGCGCGAGCTCCGCCACCTGACCGCGACGCAGCGGGCGCACGTCGAGCCCGGTGCGACCGAGCCCGGCGCGAACTTCGAGACGTTCGAGGATCTCGTAGGCCCAATGCCGCAGCGGCAGGTCGAGGAGCTCGATCGCCGGCGCCGACGTCTGGAGCGCGACCAGAAGCAGTGCGGCCGCGATCCACACGCCCCACGCGCGGCCGCTGCAGGCCGTCACGACGCCTCGCTCCAGGATCCCCACCTCCGTCGGGCTGCGAGCTCGCCAAGGCACTATCGTTGGCCCCGGGGCCCGGTTGCAACGTCATTCCGCGCGCTGTATCGGAAGCCGGCGTTGCCGCGATCCGGATGCGTTCCTAGACTTGGGACGGCACGACGCTCGGGAGAACCGGATGAGCGACGAACACGACCCCCTCGCCGAGAAGATCCGGCAGCTGCCGGAGGAGCCCGGCGTCTATCTGTTCAAGGACGCGCGCGGCAAGGTGCTCTATGTCGGCAAGGCGAAGTCGATCCGCGATCGGGTGCGTTCCTACCGGGGGGCGAGTGCCGAAGCGAGCGCAAAGACGCGGGTGCTGATGTCGCGCGCCCGCGACATCGACTACGTCAGCACGCGTACCGAGGTCGAGGCGCTCGTTCTGGAGTGCAACCTCATCAAGGAGTATCGGCCGCGCTACAACGTGCGCTTGCGCGACGACAAGAAGTTCCCCTACATCCGCGTGACACGCGACGAGTTTCCGCGTGTCTTCCTCACCCGAACACTGATCCACGACGGCAGTGAGTACTTTGGCCCCTACTCCGACGTCGGTGCCATGCGGCGCACGCTGGCGCTGTTGCAGCGCGTGTTCTGGATGCGCCCCTGCACCCCCGAAACGCTCGACGGCATCGACCGGCCGTGCCTCTACTACGATATCAAGATGTGCGGCGCGCCCTGCGTCGGCCTGCAGTCGCACGACGAGTACCTGCAGCTCGTGGAGGACGTGCGCATGTTTCTCGGCGGCCGTACGCAGGAGCTGGAGTCGCGGCTGCAGCAACGCATGCAGGCCGAGAGTGATGGCCTCGAATTCGAGCGCGCCGCACGCACGCGTGACCAGCTGCGCGCGATCGGGCGCATCACCGATCGCATGCGCACGTTGGTCACCGATGCCCTGGACCGCGATGCCATCGCCATGCAACGCGATGGCGGCAACTGCAGCGGTGTGGTGATGAAGATTCGCGGCGGCAAGCTGCTCTCGAGCGAGAGCTTCTACTTCACGCCGGGCGACGAAGAGGATGCGGAGGTGTTCGCCGCCTTCTTCCAGCAGTATTACAACTCGACGAGCTCGATTCCGGATGAGATCGTCGTCAGCCACGCGCTGCGGGAGGCCGAGCTCCTGGAGAGATGGCTCGGGGAGAAGCGTGAGCGGCGTCTGCGAATCGTGCACCCGCAGCGCGGCGAAAAGCAGACGCTGGTGCGCTTGGCGAGCAAGAACGCACGCCTGAAGCTCGACGAATGGCTGATCGCGCACGGCAAGGCGGAGCGCAGAGCCCCCGAGGACGTCGTGCAGCTGCGCGATGCACTCGGCATGCGCGAGCTGCCGCGTCGCATCGAGTGTTTCGACATCTCCAACTTCCAGGGTGCGCACCCGGTCGCGTCGCTCGTGCACTTCGACGCCGGCGAGCCGGTCAAGAATCGCTACCGGCACTTCAGGATCCGTGGAATCGAGGCGCCCAACGATTTCGCCATGATGGAGCACGTCGTGGAGCGCCACTTCCGCTCGCTCGTGCGCGACGGTCACGCGCTGCCGCTCCTCGTCATGGTGGATGGCGGCCGCGGACAGCTCTCCGCGGCCTTGCGAGCTCTCGAGCGACTCGAGCTGCGCGACCCGGTGCACCTGATCGGTCTCGCCAAGCGCAACGAGGAGATCTACAGCAGCGCCCACGAAGCACCGCTCCAGCTTGCGCGCACCTCACCGGCGCTCAAGCTGCTCCAGCGCATCCGCAACGAGGCGCACCGTTTCGCCATCGGCTACCACCGGCGACTCCGTGGCGCCGAGCTCGTTCGCTCCGCACTCGACGACATCCCCGGCGTCGGCCTGAAGACGCGCCTCGCGCTCCTGCGCTCCTTCGGTTCGGTGGACGCGGTCGCGCGCGCGAGCGCCGAGGAGCTCGCGCGCGTTCCGGGCGTCGGCCCCGCCACGGCGGAACGCATCCTCGCCGTGCTGTCGCATCCGGCCCTGCGCCAGGGGCAGACCAACGCTCCGGTGACCGACACGCTGCCCGATGCCGAGGCGCCGGCGGCCGTCGGCGCCGAGCCGGAGCTCTCCGACCCGGCCGACGCCTCCGAGGCCACGGACATCCTGGCCGCGGAGATCGACGTCGACCCGGCGTTGCCCCGGGAGGGCGGCGATGCATGAGCTGCACGCGGCACGCGAGCGCTACCTGGTGCATCTGCTGGTGGAGCGCGGGCTCGCATCCACGACGCTCGACTCCTACACGCGCGACCTCGAGTCGTACGTCGCCTTTCTTGTCGGGCACGGGGTGGCGAGCGCCGCCTCGGTGGAGCGTCGTCACGTCCACGACTACCTGGCGGCCCAAACGAGCGCGGGGATGAGCGCCGCAACCCGCGCCAGACGACTCGCCACGCTGCGCGGCTTCCACCGCTTCCTTGCCCTCGAGGGCTTGACGTCCGATTCGCCGGTCGAAGGCGTGCGCGGCCCGCGCCGCGGCCGCAAGCTGCCGCGCGCCCTGCAGGTTGCCGAAATCGACAGGCTGCTCGCCATCCCTTCCGGCAAGACGCCGCTCGGGCAGCGCGATCGTGCCGGGCTCGAGCTCACGTATGCCTGCGGCCTACGCGTCTCCGAGGTCTGCAGCCTGCCGCTCGAGGCGATCGATGCCCGCGAGCGCTTGGTGCGGGTGTACGGCAAGGGCTCGAAGGAGCGCCTGGTGCCGATGGGGCGCGCAGCGACGAGGGCGCTCGAACGCTACCTGGACGATGGCCGGCCGCGCCTGGTGCGCGGGCGCCAGGTCGCAACCCTGCTGGTCAACGCGCGGGGAGGCACGCTGTCGCGCATGGGCTTCTGGAAGATCCTGCGCAAGCGCGCACAGGAAGCCGGGATTCGCACCGCGCTCTCGCCGCACACGCTGCGCCACTCCTTCGCCACGCACCTGCTGCAGGGAGGCGCCGATCTGCGTGTCGTCCAGGAGCTGCTCGGCCACGCCGACATCGGCACGACGCAGATCTACACGCTGGTCGATCGACAGCATCTGCTCGAGGAGTACCGCACCTTCCACCCGCGTGCGTGATCCATCAGCTGGAACTCGTGGCCCGGCGGGCGCGGTGCAGCCGGTTCGCTCATCGTCGACTCGATTCACCTACGGGCCGAGCTCGCTCGTGTCGAAACGGGCGGGGGGGGTCGAGCAACGGAGCGGGGGACGGCCCGGTCGCGGGCGCTGCGGTGCGAGCGGCAACAGCGTGCGGTCGCCGCCGAACGACCCGCGGCCCGCGCGCACGAGCGCCGGTCGAATCACAGCGTGATACGCTTGCTTCGAGCTTCGCGCAAGCTGTGCTAGCATCGTGCACTTACGCGAGGGGGGAGACGTGGCCACGGTTCTGAGCGGGATGCGCCCCACGGGCAGGCTGCATCTGGGCAACTACACGGGGGCGCTCGAGAACTGGCTCGAGTACCAGAAGCAGTATCGCTCCTTCTTCATGGTCGCCGATCTGCACGCGCTGACGACGGACCTGGACACGGGGCAGATCTCGCAGCGCACGCGCGAGATGGTGATCGACTGGCTCGCCGCGGGGCTCGACCCGGAGCGCGCCCCGCTCTTCGTGCAGTCGCAGGTGCCGGAACACGCCGAGCTGCATCTCGTCTTCTCGATGCTGATCACCCTGTCGCGCCTCGAGCGCAACCCCACGGTCAAGGAGCAGGTGCGCGACCTGGGACTGGACGAGACGGTCACGTACGGCCACATCGGCTACCCCGTTCTGCAGGCCGCCGACATTCTCCTCTACAAAGGGGATCTGGTCCCGGTCGGGGAAGATCAGGCGCCGCACGTGGAGATCACGCGCGAGATCGCTCGGCGCTTCAACAACACCTTTGGAGACGTGTTCCCGATCCCGCAGGCGAAGCTCACGCGCTTCGCGCGCTTCCCCGGCGTCGACGGCCAGCGCATGAGCAAATCGCTCGGCAACGCGGTGAACTTCACCGACCCGCCCGAGGAGATTCGCCAGCGCCTGCGCAAGGCTGCGATCGACCCGGAGCGGGTGCGCCAGGACGATCCCGGGCACCCGGAAGCGTGCACCGTTTACACCTACCACCAGCGCTTCAACAGCGCCGACGACGTCGCGGTGGTGGAGAAGGAATGCCGCGCTGGACCACGGGTGCGCGGCTGCTTCGACTGCAAGATGGAAGCGGCCGACCGCATCAGCGAACACTTCGCACCGGCACGCGAACGCCGCGCGACGTTGGAAGCGGACCCCGCACGTGTCGACGCAATCCTCCAGGACGGCAACCAACGCGCGCGGGAGACCGCGCACCAGACGATGCGCGAGGTGCGTTCGGCTTTGGGGCTCGGCGGCACGCAGCGCATTGCGGGGAGGGGATGATGGCGTACGTCGTGAAGCTCGAGCAGTTCGAGGGACCGCTCGACCTCTTGCTCTACCTGATCCAGCGCGAAGAGATGGACATCTACGACATCCAGATCGCGCGCATCACCGACTCCTATCTGCGTCACATCGAGGAGATGGATCGGCTCGACCTCGACCCCGCCGGCGACTTCCTGGTCATGGCGGCGACGCTGCTGCGGATCAAGGCACGCATGCTGCTCCCCATCCAGCCAGCCGGCGAGGAGGGTGAGGAGGACCCGCGCCGAGAGCTCGTCGAGCGGCTTGTCGAGTACAAGAAGTTCAAGGAAGCGGCGCGGCGTTTGGAGCAGCATGAGAGCGACCGTCAGCTCTCCTACACAAGACCCCTGGACGAGTCGCTGGTGGAGGAAGCGCGCAAGGCCGGAGATGAAGAGACCTTCGACGTCAGCCTTTCGCAGCTCGTCAAAGCGTTGCAGGGCGTCCTGGGGCGCTTCGAAACGGTCGTGACCCATGAAGTGCAGCTCGAGCCGGTCTCGATCGAGGACCAGGTGGCGCTCCTGCAGGAGAGACTGGAACGGCGCGGCCGCCTCTCGTTCAGCGAGCTCTTCGAGGGTGCGCGAAGTCGAATCGAAGTGATCGTCACCTTCATGGCGCTGCTCGAGCTCATCAAGGGCGGTGCCCTCAGTGTGCATCAGGCGGACAGCTTCAGCGAGTTGTGGATCTTCCCGCGACGCGACGATCCCGACGCCGCGGCGCGGATCGCCCCGCCAGGCGCCGCGCGGCGGGACGTGCCGAGCGCTCCAAGCGCGGCAGCTCACATGGGAGAGCCGCCCGTGCTGAAAACCGACGCGAGCAGGAACGACGTGGTGCGGGAGGAGGAGGCATGAACGTGAGAGCCCAGGTGGAAGCGTTGCTGCTCGCCACCGATCAACCCCTGACGTTGGCGCGTATGCAGGAAGTGGTGCCCTACGCGAAGCGTGACGACATCCAGAAGGCGCTCGCCGCGCTCGAGGAGGACTACGCGCACGAGGAGCGTGCGTTCCGGTTGCTGCGCGTCGCCGGCGGATTCCAGCTCGCCACGAAGCCGGAGTTCGCGGAGGTCGTGCGGCGACTCTTCGTCGGCAAGCGGCGGGTGCGGCTCACAAAGGCAGCGCTCGAAGCGCTCGCCATCATCGCCTACAAGCAGCCCACGACACGCCCGGAGATCGACGCCATCCGCGGCGTCTCGAGCGGCGGCGTGCTCGAGACCCTGCTCGAGCGCAACCTCATCCGTATCGCAGGACGCGCCGAGGGCGTGGGACGTCCGCTGCTATACGGCACCACGACGGAGTTCCTGCAGTACCTCGGCTTGAACCATCTGCGTGACCTGCCGAGCCTGGAGGAACTCGAAACGATGCTGGCGGAGCGCGAAGAGGAAGCACGGCGGCAGGAAGAGGAAGAGATGCGCGAGCTCGACGCGCTCGGTGCGGAGGTGCCGGAGGGCATCGAAGAGACCGCCAGCGCAACGCTCGAGGAGAGATTGCAGGCAAGCAACCTGCCGACGCTCGAAGAGCTCGACGCCGAGCTGCAGGAGCGCGGTGCGAAGCTCAAGGAGTTGTCGGCACGTGTCGCGCGCAAAAGCCCCGAACCGGCGGCCGCTGAGGGCGAGTCGGAGTCGGATGCCACGATGCCGGAACGAGCGGCCTCCACGTCGCAGGGGCCAGCCGCGGCCACGATCGAGGAGCCGGCTGCCGCGACGACCGACGAGCCAGCTGCCGCCACGACCGACGAGCCGGCCGCCGCCCGGACGGAGGTGCCACCCGGCAACGCCTGAACGCCATGCGCCTGAATCGCTACCTGGCCGCCTGTGGTCTCGGCAGCCGTCGAAGCTGTGAGGAGCTCATTCGGAGCGGACGCGTACGCGTCAACGGGGAGCCGGCGCACTTCGGTATGGTCGTCGCAGACGCCGACCGCGTGACGCTCGACGGCCGCGTGGTGCTCCCGCAGGGGTCCGACTCGGTGTGGATGCTGCACAAGCCGGCCGGAGTCGTCAGCACGATGCGTGACCCGCAAGGGCGCCCGACGCTGCTCGACCTGGTTCGGCGCCAAGGGATCGAGTCTCGCCTCTTTCCGGTGGGGCGGCTCGACTTCGAGACCACCGGCCTGCTTCTCCTGACGAACGACGGCAATCTCAGCCTGCGGCTCACACATCCGGCGTGGGGGATCGAGAAGGAGTATGAGGCCACGGTGGAGCGCCCTCTCTCGGACGAGGCGCTCGACCATCTGGCCGGCGGGGTGGATCTCGACGACGGCCGGACTGCACCGTGTCGCGTGGCGCAGGAGCAGCGCGGCAGTCGCACCTGCGTCCGACTCGTGCTGCACGAGGGACGCAAGCGCCAGGTGCGCCGGATGCTCGCTGCGGTTGGACACCCCGTCGGACGCCTGCACCGGGTGCGCGTGGGACCGCTGCACCTCGGAGATCTGCCGCAGGGGGCGATGCGGGCGCTGCGCAAGAGTGAACGCCAGGCGCTCGTTGCGGCGTTGGAGCGTGCGGAAAGCGAAGCGGGGAAGCGCCCCGAGCCGTCGGCGTGAAGGGATCGCATGCGCATCCTCTTTCGAGCCAACGCCAGCGAGCGCCAGATCGAGCGCGTCGAGGCGATGCTGCAACAGCTGCGCTGCCGCTACAGGCGCTCGCACGGTGTCGATGGCACGGTCATCGGCGTCGTCGGCGAGGCGTCGCTGCTGACCGACCGCAACGTGGATCGAATGCCCGGCGTCGACCGCCTGCTTCCCTACACGCGCCCCTATCGCCAAGCGAGCCTTGAGTTCTGCCAGGAGAAATCGATCGTCGAGGTCGACGAACTGCGCATCGGCGGCCGCGACGTGATCGTCATGGCCGGACCCTGCTCGG
>CP070763.1:1886245-1904327 GCA_020349025.1 Candidatus Latescibacterota bacterium
ATCACGATGACTGCTGGGACGGTCTTCGTGATGTGGCTCGGCGAGCAGATCACCGAGCGCGGAATCGGCAACGGAATCTCGCTCATCATCTTCATCGGGATCATCGCGCGCTTCCCGATGGACCTGATCAACACGTTCCGTGCGATATTCGTGACGCAGACGTTGAACATCTTCATGGGGGTCTTCCTGCTGGTGATGATGGTGGCGGTGACCGCGTTGACCGTGATGATGACCCAGGGGCAGAGGCGCATTCCGGTGCAGTATGCGCGGCGCATCGTTGGGCGCAAGATGCTGACAGGGCGCACGACCCACTTGCCGTTGCGCATCAACACGGCGGGCGTGATCCCGATCATCTTTGCGCAGTCGATCATCATGTTGCCGACATCGGCGGCGGCTTTCATGCAGGAGAACCAGTTGGCGCAGGATGTCGCCTTCACGCTGCAGCCAGGATCGAAGTGGTACGTGTTGCTCTATGCTGTGATCATCATCTTCTTCACGTACTTCTACACCGCCATCGTGTTCAACCCGATGGATGTCGCGGACAACATGCGCAAGAACGGTGGGTTCATCCCCGGCATCCGTGCGGGGAAGCGAACGGCTGATTTCATTGATCGCGTGTTGAGCCGCATCACGCTGCCGGGGGCGCTCTTTCTGGCGTTCATCGCCGTGCTGCCGGACGTCCTGATCCGGCGCGCGGGTGTCCCCTTCTACTTTGGTGGCACGGGACTGCTCATCGTGGTTGGTGTCGCTCTGGACACGTTGCAGCAGATCGAGTCGCACCTGTTGATGCGCCACTACGACGGCTTCCTCAAGAAGGGGCGGCTGCGCGGGCGGACCGGGGGCTAGGGGGCCGCATGCGGATCGTGCTGCTGGGAGCGCCCGGATCAGGTAAGGGCACGCAGGCGGCGTTGCTCAAGGAGATGTACGGGATCCCGCACATCGCCACCGGAGACATCCTGCGCACCGAGGTGGCGGAGGGAACCGAGCTCGGCGGCAAGGCCGAGCGCTACATGAACGAGGGGGGCCTGGTTCCGGACGATCTCATCCTCGAGATGGTCGAGGCGAGGGTGCGGCGGCCCGACACGCGGCGCGGGTGGTTGATGGACGGTTTCCCGCGCACCCTCGAGCAGGCGGAAGGCCTGCGGATCATGACGGAACGCATCGAGCAGAGGGTGGATGCCGGCGTCATTCTGAACGTCGACCCGGAAGTGGTGGTCCGGCGTCTGAGTGGCCGCCGCGTTTGCGAGTCGTGTCAGGCGGTCACCAACGTATCGGAGATGCGCGCCGGCGCTTGCCCGCTGTGCGGCGGCAAGCTGGTGCTTCGACCCGACGACGAGCCTCAGGTGGTGCGCCGCCGGATCGAGGTGTTCGAACAGCAAACCCGGCCCGTGTTCGAGTATTTCAGGGAGCACTACGATGTCGTCGACATCGACGCTTCCAAGACGGTCGACCAAGTGACGGAGGCGCTGCGGCGTGGCCTGGACCGATACGATCATTCTTAAGTCGCCGGCTGAGATCGACACCATGCGCCGGGCGGGCGAGATCGTGGCCGGGTGCCACGACCTGGCGTCCAAGCTCATTCGCGTCGGTGCCACCACCGGCGAGATCGACGCCGCGGTGGAGGGATACATTCGGAGTCAGGGCGCGGTGCCGTCGTTCAAGGGTTACATGGACTACCCCGCGGCGGCGTGCATCTCGGTCAACGAAGAGGTCGTGCACGGGATCCCCGGAAGTCGTGTGATCCGGGATGGCGACATCGTCGGTTTCGACATCGGTGCCCTGTGGCAAGGTTACCACGCGGACGCGGCACGGACCTTTGCGGTCGGAAACATCAGCGAGGAAGCGCGCCGGCTGATGCAGGTGACGCGCGAGGCGCTGCAGGCGGGGATCGAGCAGGCGCGGGTCGGAAACCGCCTGTCGGACATCTCGCACGCGGTTCAAGAGCACGCCGAGGCGGCGGGCTTCTCCGTGGTGCGAAATCTCGTGGGGCACGGCATCGGCCAGAACCTGCACGAGAAACCACAAGTGCCGAACTTCGGTCCGCCAGGGCGCGGGCCTCGGCTACGCGCCGGCATGGTGCTGGCGCTCGAGCCCATGGTGAACGTCGGTGTTCCCGACGTGTACACGAGAAAGGACCGGTGGACGATTGTGACGCTCGACGGCAAGCTTTCGGCGCATTACGAGCAGACCGTCGCGATCACCGACAACGGCCCCGAGGTTTTGACGGGACCGCTGCACACCGGTTTCGACGGAGAAACGATTGGCTAAGCAAGAAGGCGTCACGGTCGAAGGCACGGTTGTCGAAGCACTGCCGAACGCGATGTTTCGCGTCAAGCTGGAAAACGACCACACGGTGCTCGCTCACATCTCCGGGAAGATGCGGATGTACTTCATCAAGATTCTTCCTGGCGACAAGGTGACGGTGGAGCTGTCGCCGTACGACCTGAGCCGCGGCCGGATCACATACCGGTACAAGTAGCCGCCCACGTGAAGGGTGGCCACGCCTGGAGAGAGGGCCATGAAGGTACGAGCCTCGGTCAAAAAGCTGTGCGACAAGTGCAAGATCGTCCGGCGCCGCGGCGTCGTGCGGGTCATCTGTGACAACCCGCGCCACAAGCAGCGCCAGGGCTGAGGACGCTGCGTTGGTGCAACGAGTCATGCCGTGCGCTCGCGGCATGGCCCCGATCTAGAGAAGGAGGAGCGTTTTGCCGCGTATTGCAGGTGTCGATCTTCCCGCGGAGAAGCGTGTCGTGGTTGCGCTCACCTACATCTACGGCATCGGTCCCTCGACGTCCGAGAAGATCCTCAAGAAGACGGGGATCGGCACGGACGTGCGTGCCAAGAACCTGAGCGACGCCGACACGGGCAAGCTCCGGCAAGTGATCGAGAACGAATACAAGGTGGAGGGTGCCCTGCGCGGTGAAGTCTCCATGAACACGAAGCGGCTGATGGACATCGGTTGCTACCGTGGCTTGCGGCACCGCAAGGGTCTCCCCGTGCGTGGACAGCGCACGCACACAAACGCACGTACGCGCAAGGGGCCCAAGCGGCGTCCCGGCGCGAAGAAGCGCTAACGACGCGGAGGTTCCGAATTGGCGGAGCAGAAGAAAAAGAAAGCCCGGCCGCGCCGCAAAGAGAAACGCGTCCTGGCGGCGCGGGGCGTTGCGCACGTGAGGTCGACGTTCAACAATACCGTCATCAGCATCACCGATCCGAGCGGCGCGGTCGTCGCCTGGGCCAGCTCGGGCAAGATGGGCTACAAAGGCTCGCGCAAGGGCACGCCGTTCGCGGCGCAGCTGGCGGCCGAGTCGTGCGCCCGCGAGGTCATGTCGCAGGGCATGAGAAAAGTCGAGGTGTGGGTGAAGGGCCCAGGCTCGGGACGCGAAGCAGCGAT
Organism: Candidatus Latescibacterota bacterium; assembly: GCA_020349025.1. GTDB lineage: Bacteria > Krumholzibacteriota > Krumholzibacteriia. The sequence continues at coordinate 1,889,640 of CP070763.1, forward strand.
TCGCAGCTTGCAGGCAGCCGGGCTCGAAATCAGCGGCATCAAGGACGTCACGTTGACACCCCACAACGGCTGTCGCCCGTCGAAGAGACGCCGCGTCTAATGGAAGTCTGGAGGTCGAACTGAATGGCTCGGTACGTCGATGCGGTGTGCAAGATGTGTCGCCGGGAAGGCATCAAGCTGTTCCTGAAAGGTGACCGCTGCTACACCGAGAAGTGTGCCATCGACCGGCGCGCCTATCCACCCGGAGAGCACGGGCAGGCCCGGCGGCGGCCGCGCAAGATGTCGGAGTACGGAATGCAGCTGCGCGAGAAGCAGAAGCTGCGCCGTGTCTACGGCGTCCTGGAACGCCAGTTCCGGCACTACTTCGCCCGCGCCAACCGGATGGAAGGCATCACCGGCGAGCGCTTGTTGCAGCTACTCGAGCGCCGACTCGACAACGTCGTCTACCGGATGGGCTTCGCGCCATCGCGTCCGGCGGCGCGGCAGCTGATCCGCCATGGCCATATTCGCGTGCGCGGCCGCAAGGTGAACATCCCGAGCTTCCGTGTGAAGCCGGGTGACGTCATCACCGTACGCGAGAAGAGTCGGCAGCTTCCGGTGGTCCAGGACGCGCTCAAGGGCGCCGAGATGCGCCCGAAGGCGCCGTACGTGGAAGTCGACCGCGCCAAGCTCGAAGGCACGTTCCTGACGCTGCCGAGTCGCGTTGACATTCCGATGCCTGTCGAAGAGCAGCTGATCGTCGAGCTGTACTCGAAGTAAGCGAGAACGGATCGCACCCGCTCGGGGTGCGGTCGTGAGAGGGTCGCTCGGACGGCCGGGTTCGCGGGGAAGGGCGCGGATCCAAGGTCCTCGGGCGGTCGGAACCGGTGGCCGTTGAGCCAGGCGGTCCACGTTCCCGGAGGAGAACGACATGAAGTGGAAACCAGTCCTGATGCCGCGCAAGATCGAGGTCGACCAGTCTTCGGCGGTGCCAACCTATGGGAAGTTCATCATCGAGCCATTGGAGCGTGGCTTCGGGACGACGCTGGGCAACGCCCTGCGCAGGACGCTGCTCTCGCTGCTGCAAGGCTCCGCGGTCACCGCGGTGAAGTTCGACAACGTGCTGCACGAGATGAGCACGATACCCGGCGTGGTCGAAGATGTCACGGACATCGTTCTGAACATCAAGCAGTTGGTGGTGCGGCACTTCGGTGACGATCCGAAGTGGATGCGCATCGAGAAGGAGGGCCCGGGCGTCATCACCGGTGCCGACATCCAGAGCGATCCCGAGATCGAGATCATCAATCCGGAACAGCACCTCATGACGCTCGACGAGAACGCCAAGGTGCGGGCCGAGCTCCTGGTCGGAATCGGTCGCAGCTATGTTCCTGCGGAGGCACACAACTTCGAGCAGGAAACGATCGGCATCATTCCAGTCGACTCGATCTTCAGCCCGATTCGCCGCGTGAACTACCAGGTGGAGAACACACGCGTTGGCCAGCGCACCGACTACGACCGCCTGGTCCTCGAGATCACCACCAACGGCGCCACACAGCCAGTGGACGCTCTGGGCTACGCGTCGAAGCTGCTGAAGGATCACCTGCAGCTGTTCATCCACTTCGACGAGGCGCAGCTCGAAGAGGCACACGAAGAAGTCAACGAAGAGAAAGAACGCATGCGGGAGCTTCTGCAGCGCAGCGTCGACGAGTTGGAGCTTTCCGTGCGCTCCAACAACTGTCTGAAGATGGCCAACATCAAGACATTGGGGGACCTGGTCCGCCGCAGCGAGGCCGAAATGCTCAAGTACAAGAACTTCGGCCGCAAGAGTCTCCGCGAGATCTCCGAGATCCTCGACGGGATGGGACTGCATTTCGGCATGGACATCACCCCCTACATGACGGACGCCGAAGACAAAGTGTCCGTGGAGGGTTAGAAGCATGCGACACCAGGTTGCCGTTCGCAAGCTGGGCCGGACGACGGCGCATCGGCGTGCCATGTTGCGCAACATGGTGACGTCGTTGTTCCAGCACGAACGAATCCGGACGACGACGCCGAAGGCGAAGGTGGCGCGACGCTACGCCGAGCGCATGATTACCTTCGGAAAGCGCGGCGATCTGCATGCGCGTCGGCAAGCTGCGCGTTTCATCAACGACGAGACCGTGCTCAAGAAGCTCTTCGACGAGATTGCGCCGAAGATGGCGGAGCGCCCAGGCGGCTACACGCGCATTTTGCGCTCGGGCTTCCGCAAGGGTGATGCCGCCGACGTGGCGATTCTCGAGCTGGTCACGCACTCGGCCGAGCGCACCAAGAAGGGGAACCGCAAGTCGGCGGAGCGACTGGCCGAGTTCGTCGTCGCAGCGTCACCTGCGGCCAAGGCGTCCGCTGGCGACGAGGGCGAGAGGGAGGCGGAAGCCGACCAGGAGCCGGAGTTGGACCAGTAAGACCCTGGGGCGCGAGAGCCAGGCAAAGGCCCGGGAAACGAGTCGTCGCGGCGCGATACGCGACGGGGAAGGCGGCTCGTTCTCACCGGGCTTTTTTTCTGGCGAAGTAGTGCAGCACTCCGGCCGGTGTCGCGACGCGGCGCAGGTCGTAGCGTTGCCGGAGCTCACGGCTCCTGGCGATGTCGAGCTCGGAGACACCGCGCGCACCGGACAGGACTTCCTCGAGCGATGCCTCGTGGTCGAACAGGTGACCCTTGTCGAAGAGGATCACGTCTGGGCGCCGCCCCAATACGTAGGCCCCATCCCCCTTCTCGTGCCCCGCTGCCCCCTGTCCCATCTGCTCCATCCTCCGTCGGCCGATGTGCGCGTCGGTGAGCCCCATCATGTCGACGATGGGGCGCTCGGCGAAATAGGGCAGCGCGCCGATGCTCGAGACCGCAATGAGCGACTGCGGCGGCGTGTTGTGGCGCAGCCACTCGCCAACGAAACGCAGCTCGCGATGATGCTCCATGCGCGTGAGCGGCCAGCCGCGCCGATTCAGCATCTTCAGGAAACGTTCCTCACTCGCCACGAAGGCGGCAGCGAAGCCGAGCAGGGCGATCGCCGTGCCGAACGCGCGCCCCCGACGCGAAGCGCCGGCAACCGCCGTCACGCTGCGCATGGTCTCCTGGAAGAGCAGGTAGAGAAGTGGAAGCACCGGCATGTAGAAGCGCACCGTCGGCTCGTAGTCGCCACCGACGACGGTCACGTAGAGGACGTAGGTCGCGCTCAGCAGGAGCGCCAGAGCGAGTGCTTCAGCGCGCGGCCGGGCATGAAAGAGGCGAGTGTCCGAGCCGGCGGCTCGTGGAGTCTCGAGGCGCGCGAGGCGCGACACGATCGCGCGCAATGGCAGGAGCGCAAGCAGTGTCAGCGCTGCCGTGACGATCAGGAACGGCCAAGTCATCCCGTAGGCGAACGCGTAGACCGTGTAACGCCAGCCTCGCTCAACCTGGGCGAGCGTGTATCCAACTTTGGTGTAGAACGTGTTGGGCAGCCACGCGTCGTAGTAGAGGTAGCGCCACACGAAGAGCGGCAGCACGAGGAGCGTGAAGAGGAGGGTGGCTCGAACCAGACGTCGAGCCGGATCGCCGCGCACAACACCCCAAAGTGACCATGCGAACAGGACCCCGAACAGGAGCATCCCCTCCGGGCGCAACAGCGTGGCAGCCGCACAGAGCGCGGCCCACAGCCCGGGTCGCAGTCGCGCTGTCCTTCTCTCTTCGAGAAAGGCCACGAACGTTGCGAACAGGAACAGCGTGAAGGCCATGGTCTCGAGACCGCTCAACGACTCCATCAGGAATGCCATGTTGCCGACGAGGAAAGCGGGAGCAATGAGCGAGTGCCAGCCGCGTCCCAAGCGCCTTTCGCCATAGAGAAAGAGCGCCCACACGAGCAGCAGCGACAAGATGGCGCCCGCGATCTGCGCAACCTGCGCCGGGTCGAGCGCGAGCACGAAGACGGGTGCAGCGAGCAGCGTCCACAAGAAGTTCGTAATCCCCTCGACGCGCTCACCCGGGTTCATCACCAGTCCGTCACCGCGAGCCAGGTGGCGCGCATAACGGAAAGAGATGAAAGCATCGTCGTGCATGCAATAGTTGAAGTAACGGTAGCGGCTGAGGATTCCGATCCCCACGAGCCCAAGTACGCCGGCCCAGCGCAGAATGCTCGCCCGCGAGGGTTTCGCACGCGGCGCGGCCGATGTGGCAGGCGCCGAACGCCGACGTCGGCGCCGGGATCCCGCGCTCATGCCTCATCACCCAGGGCTTGCAGCGTGACGGTGTGCAGCTGCTCGAGTGGTATGAGATCCATGCAGTTCGGCACCTTGTCGCACGATCGCAGGTAGCAGCAGATGCACTCGATCGGGCTGACGACCTTGGTCAGGCGTCCGTAGTCGAAGATCTCGGGTGCGCTCGTGGGACCAAAGACGGCAACAACGCGTTTGCGCAGCGCCAGTGCCACGTGCATGGTGAGCGTGTCGCCGGTGACGACCACGCGACAGGAGTTGACATCCGCAATGAAGTCGCGCACGTCGTCGCGCTGCTCGAACACGACCACCTCCACGCCATCGGCCCGCAGCTGCTCGACGAACTGCGGGTAGCGTCCCCAGCGCTTCAGCTGCCAACGTGGGTCGGCGCGCGTTTCCACACCGACTCGCCGCTCGCGCACGGCGCGCGGCGGATAGCCGAAAATGTACTCCTGTCCGGCGAAACGTGCACCGAGCATTTCGAACAGGTAGTCTTGATAGCTGCGCTGGTTGCGTTTCTTCAGCTCGTCCGCGTGCTCCTTGCCGAAGCGCGAAAGAAGCCCCATGTCGTACCACGGTGCAGCGGACTCGCCGTAGACGATGCGGCCGGCGTCGAGGCGCGCTCCGACGTGCCGCTCCCAGTGCACCGTTTCCAGGATACGACACGCCTCGGGCTCGTCGTCGAGGCACACGGCAAGGTCGAAGCGGCGACCGGCGAGCCGTGCGGCATCCTCGTAGGGGACGACCTCGAGTTGCGCGATGTTCTGCAGCAACGGCACGGACGCTCTGCGCGTCACCCACGTGACCGGAGTGCCCACGATGTGCAGGAGGGTCGTCGTGCGGAGCACGTCTCCCATGGCGCCGAGCTTGATGATCAGGGTCGAGTCGGAGGGCATGGAGACGTCCTGGGATCGTATCGAGAAGCTGCGGGAGGCATCCGCTCTGCTGCTTCCTTCCCTGGCTCGAGAATGGTGGAAATGACGACGTGCTCGCTGGAACTTGAGGATCTTATCACAGCAGGAGCGCATTCCCGACCGCATGGGGATCCGGCGCCGAAGCCGCAGCGTTGCACGAGTGCAGCCTGCTCGCCGCGACGAGCGCGATGACGGACGTCAATCGAGGGCATCCAACGATGGCGCTTTGCTGCCACGACTCGGGGTTTGCGTGGTACGCCGGTTGCGTGCTCACACCTCGGCGGGTTCGGTGCTGCGGCTTCCATCTGACCAGAGCAGGCGCCGCGCGGGCCGAGCGCCGCCGTGCCGGGTGTACCACCCGCTCCCCGCTCGTCACATCGGACCCAGACCACGGCCGCCGGAGTGCGCATGCCCGCTCGCAGATCGCTCCTCTACCTCGCAAGCGAGTACCCGGTCCCGGTCTCGTCCGCCGCACGCTTGCGCACCTTCAACTGGATTCTGCACCTCTCGAGGCGCTTCGATCTCACGCTTCTGGCGCCCGCTTGGCAGACCCTCACCGATACCGATCGGGATGCCCTGGAGGCTCGTTGTGTGCACGTCATCACGCCATCTCCCGGTCGCAATTGCAGCCTGCCGCGGCGTCTGTGGACGCGTCTCGCCGCCGATCTCGACTACCTGCGCACAGGTCGGCCACGACTCCATTACCGCGTCAATCACGGAGCCGTTCGCGCTGCAGCGCAGCGGCTGATCCAAAGCCGCCACTTCGACGTTGCGTTTGCCGAGCACTGGGCGTGGGGTGAGACCTTGCATCGGGCCGCACGGTGTACCGTCCTCGATCTGGGCGCGCTACAGTCCGCGACACACGCAGCCGCCCTCGCGCACTCGAGAAACCCACTCCTGCGCTTGCAGCGTCGGCGCCTCCAGAATCTCTATCATCGTGCCGAGAGCGAGGTCGTCGCCCGGACGACTCTCGCCATCGTGCAGAACGCCGCGGCGAAGCGCGAGGTGGAGCGGATCGCCGGTGCGCGCACGCGCGTGTTCGTGGTGCCGGTGGGTCTGGACACGGCGTATTTTGCCGCCGAGCGCCGCCACGCTCACTCGCGCAACGTGCTCTTCTTCTCTTCACTGCAGGGTGCCGCGGAGCGGGACGCGTTACAGTACCTGCATCGAACGCTCATGCCGGAAATCCGTGAGCAGTTCGGCCAGGTACGCCTCACCATCGTCGCGTCGGAGCCGGTGCCGGAGCTGGCCGATGTTCTGCGCACCGATCCGACCGTGCGCTTTACCGGGCCGCTCGACGACCCGCGGCCGGAGCTGGCGCGCGCCACCGTGGCCGTCCTGCCGATGCGCTTCGGTTCGGGCGCAGCAGGTGCGCTTTCGCAGCTCCTTTCGATGGGCATTCCGGTGGTCGCGACGCCGGTAGCCACGCGTGGCCTGGATATCGCGTCGGGCGACGGTGTCCTCGTCGCCACCGGCACGAGTGAGATGACGGCCGCCCTGTCGCAGGTGCTGCAGGACGAGTCGCTGCGGGGCGACCTGTCGCTGCGGGCGCGCGAAACCGCCGAGGCACGCCTGTCGATGCAAGCCACCTACGGCCGCCTCGCCGACATTCTCGAATGCGCCGGCGACATGTTCTCCACACGCTCCCCGCTGTAGCCTTAGGGCGCTGAGAAGCGCTATCTTTCCCCGGTTGTCGGAGGCCTCGAACCGCACGTCCCGGGGGAGAGTCGAATGCCGCTCGATCGCACGTGTCTGCCGTTCGCTGCACCCAACGCCCGCTTCGCTGCTGCATCCGGATCGGGGGGCCCGTCGTCACCCGCGCCCGGCAACACCGCCGAGGAGTCCCAGGCTGCACGAGCCCTGGCAAGCCGGGTCGATGAGGAGCTGCGAGCCGCGCGCGGCACCCTGGATCGCCTTTTGGCGGTGCCGGGGACACGGAGTGTCGAGAACACGCTGACGCTCTACGACGAAATCCTGCTGCATCTGGACGCGGCCGGCCACGAGCCCGGGCTGCTGGAGCGCGTTCATCCCGATGCCAGCGTCCGCAAGGTCGCCGAGCAGAAAACACAGGAGGTGGATCGGTTCGCGACCGAGCTGTCGCTGAACCGTGAGGTCTACGAAGCGCTGAAGTCGATCGACACGAGCGCGGCCGACGAGACGACCGGTTTCTATATGAAAAAAACATTGCGCGATTATCGGCGCGCTGGCGTCGACAGGGACGAGGCGACACGCCAGCGCATCCAGGCGCTCAGCGAAGAGCTGACCCTGATCGGACAGGAGTTCGCCCGCAACATCCAGAGTGACGCGCGCAGCGTCCACGTCGAGCCGTCGGCGCTCGACGGTCTGCCGCAAGACTATGTTCGCGCGCACCCGGCGGGGGAGGATGGGCGCGTCGAGATCACCACCGACTATCCCGACTGCGTTCCCTTCATGTCGTACTCGAAGAGTGGTTCGGCGCGCGAGGCGCTCTACAGGGCCTTTCGCAACCGCGGCTATCCGAAGAACCTGGAAGTGCTCGATCGGATGCTGGCGCGGCGCCACGAGTTCGCGCAGTTGCTCGGCTACCCGAGCTGGGCTGCCTACATCACCGAGAACAAGATGATCGGAAGCAGCGACGCGGCGCGCGAGTTCATCGAACGCATCGCCAGGATCGCCGCCGACCGCGGCCAGCGCGACTACGCCACGCTCCTGGAGTGCAAGCGGCGTCATGATCCGAGCGCCGCCCACGTCGCCGACTGGGAGAAGGAGTACTACGAGGAGAGCGTCAAAGCGTCCGAGTACGAGTTTGATTCGCAGTCGGTGCGCCCCTACTTCGCCTACGCGCGTGTGAAGCGCGGCATTCTCGATCTGACGGCGAAGATGTTCGGCGTGGAGTATCGCCGCGTCGCAGACGCTCCGGTGTGGTCGCCGGAGGTGGAGACCTACGACGTCTACGAGGGGGGCGAGAGGGTCGGGCGTTTCCATCTCGACATGCATCCGCGTGCCGACAAGTACAAGCACGCCGCCCAGTTCACGATCGTCAACGGCGTGGCCGGCAAGCAGCTGCCGGAAGCGGCGCTGATCTGCAACTTCCCGGGCCGCGACCCGGACGACGCAGGGCTCATGGAGCACAGCGACGTCGTCACCTTCTTCCACGAGTTCGGACACCTGCTGCACACGATCTTCGCCGGTCGTCAGCCGTGGATCGGTGTTTCCGGGATTTCGACCGAGTGGGATTTCGTGGAGGCTCCGTCGCAGATGCTGGAGGAGTGGGCGCGCGACGCGAGCGTCCTGCAGACCTTCGCGCTGCACCAAGACACCGGCGAGCCGATTCCGACCGAGCTGGTTGACAAAATGCGACGCGCCGCGGAGTTCGGCAAGGGTGCGTTCGTGCGCCAGCAGATGTTCTACGCCATGCTGTCCCTCCACATGTACGACCGCGACCCGCAGGGGCTCGACACAACGGCACTCGTGCGCGAGATGCAGGAGAAGTACAGCATGTACTCCTACGTCCCCGACACGCACTTCCAGTGCAGCTTCGGACACCTCGACGGGTACTCGGCCATCTACTACACCTACATGTGGTCGCTGGTGATCTCGAAAGACCTGTTCAGCCGCTTCGATCCGGCAAACCTGCTCGAGCCAGGCGTGGCGGGGACGTACCGTCGAACGGTGCTCGCCGCGGGTGGCTCGGCTCCCGCAGCCCAGCTCGTCGAGAACTTCCTCGGACGACCCTACGCGTTCGACGCGTATGAGAGCTGGTTGAACAGGGACTGAGGCGCCACTGCTTCGAGCGGGCCTGGCAACGTTCTCTGGCGGTCGTCTCGGATAGCGGCTTCACAGCCGCGGGTCGCCGCGCACGAGGCGGGCGAGGCCGACGAGGTCGATGAACGCAGTCAGGCCGCGCGGGTGCACGTCGTCGAGTCCGGCCGCCTGCGGGGTCGTGGCCTGGTCCCAGCGCACGCCGGCCACGCCTCCCAGATTCAGTCCGACTCCCCAGCCCGAGGTGTCGCCACGCACGTCGCCGTCGGGATCGTCGATGTTGCCGCTTCGCAGCGTGAAAACGTTGAGAAACACGAACTCCACGCCCCAGCGCTCGGTGTCGCAGCATTCGAGACGCTCCGGTTCGCCGGGGATGCTGTAGGTCGAGCGATCCCAGGCAACACCGACCGAGAAGATCGGCTCGAAGAGCCGCGCCACCCAGCCGCGGTTGTTCTTCCGAAGCGCGTCGTTCCACGCCTTGCTCAGTCCGATCGCCATGCGCACGCCGACGCCCCAGCGCGCATCTCGAGCAATCGGATCGATCTGATCTGCGGCAAAGGCAACCTCGGCGTCGTCGAAGTTGAGCCAGGACCTCCCGTAACTCACGTCCAAGCGCAGCCCTGGTAGATGCGGCTGACTTGCGATCGGGTAGTCGATCGTATTGAGCGGCGTGGCGCGCAGGAGAAGGCCGAAATCCTGTGTGTCCGCTTCTCCGCGGCCGCTGCCCGCTCCGACAGGATCCGGTAACACGCTCGCAGGGGCGAGGTCGACCACGACGCTCTTCTTGAAGTACCCGACCGAGACGTCACCCCAGCGCGCGATCGCGGGCATGCCGGCGTTGAACTGCCTGAGCACGTTCTCGGTCACCTGGATGAGATTGGCGCCGACTCCCCAGGAGTCGATGTCCTCGAAGGAGTTGAAGGTCCCGAGGGGATTCCCCTCGCTGTCGATGGCCTCTGACTCGCCGTAGTCGAGCCGCAGCGGCTTGACCGAGAACGCGACTCCGAATCCCCAACCAGCGAGCGTCACACGGTTGCTTTTGAAGAAGACGTCGTCGGCCAGGTCGGGGACGAGCTGGATCTCGCTCCATTCGTAGCGGAGGCCGTCGTGGTGGCCAAGGAGTGCCGGGTTGGCCCAGTAGTTCGGGTCACCGCCCCAGAAGACGGCGGTCGTGGCACGCCCCATGCCCGCCGAACGTACCGATGGATCGAAAGAGAGCGAGATCGCTCCAGAACCGAACTGCGCGAAGCAGGGCGACACTTCGACCGCCAAAAGAAAGGCGAAGAGATACCACGTGGGTCGCATCGAGACGCTCCTCTCGATCGGGGCTGCAGGGAGCGTTTTGCAGACGGAGGTTGCAGCATGATAGAGAAGCAAGGCACTAAAGTCCACAGCCCCCTGACGGTCGTCAGATCCGTAGAACTACGGACGGGTATTCGCAGAGTCGATGACCAGCGCCTCGACGGACTCTGCGTCACGAGGTCGGTCGGCGTGCGATCAAGCGGTCCACATGGGCGTCCGTCGAGTTGTCCGATTCGTACTCGAGCGTCACCAGACGTGGGAAGGCGGTTCGCAGCTCGCCCGCTTGAAGCAGGAAGCGCGGGTTGCGCGGGTGCTGGCGCGGCTGTCCCTGGACGAAGGTCTCGTAGGCGAGAATCCCACCCGGAAGCAGCGCGTCTTCGATCTGTGCGAACAGCCCGCGCTCGAGAAAGCGGGCGACGACGATCAGATCCGCGCGCTGGTCGTGGAGCGCAGCCGGTTGCGACAGATCACCCCGCAGCGTGCGGATGCGCACACGATGCCGCTGGGCAAGATCACTGACGCGTTCCAGCGCGTCGGGCAGCACGTCGATCGCGGTCACCTGCATCCCCGCCATGGCCAGGAAGACCGCGTTGCGTCCACTGCCACACGCGAGGTCGAGCGCCGTCGAGCCGCGAAGACGACCCCGGTGCGCGAGCGCCCGCCGGACCACCAGCGCAGGCTCCCAAACGTGATCACGCGTTGGCGTCCCGGTCTCCGCGGGAAGATGCGCGATCCAGCTTTCGCCCGGATGGTGCCGCACGACCTGGCGCCCGGCGCTCTCGAGGGCGCGGATCAGAGGCTCCACTTCGGTGGCGGAGCGTCCGACGAGCAGGAGCGGACGCGAACGCGGCGGCAGCAGGTAGGCGCGCTCGACGACGTCTTGCGGCTGGAAGTGCACCGCGCCCACGGGGCGGCTCATGGCATACGCCTCGGAGCTGCGAAGATCGATCGTGACAGGCTGCGACTGCGCCATGATCGTGGATGCGGGCGGCGCGCTTTGCGGCGACGTCCTTGCGAAGTGCGATCAATCGCCGTTGTACTTCTCGACGATGCGCCGCACCAGGTCACTGGTGGAGAACCCCTCGACGATTGGAACCAGCTCGACGCGTCCACCGTAGCTCTCCACCAGGCTGCGCCCGACGACCTCGTGGATCGCGTAGTCGCCCCCCTTCACCAGCACGTCGGGCCGAATCAGATCGATGAGCGCGAGCGGTGTGTCCTCGCTGAAGATCGTCACGTAGTCGACGCAGTCGAGCGAGGCGAGCACGTGCGCGCGCTCGAGCTCCGCGATCAACGGGCGCTTCTCCCCTTTGAGGCTGCGAACCGAGGCGTCGTCGTTGATTCCGACGATGAGAAGATCGCCCAGAGAGCGCGCCTTCTGCAGCAGCTTGATGTGCCCCACGTGCAGGATGTCGAAGCAACCGTTCGTGAAGACGATGCGTTTCGACTGCCCGCGCGCCCGCGAAACCACCTTCGGGATGTCGCTGCGGCTGACGATCCGCTGGCCATCGTAGACGGGTGTGCCCTCGAGAGCCTGTAGCACCTCGGCGCTCCCGATCGGTGCGGCACCCAGTCGGCCGACCTCGACGCCGGCGGCCAGATTCGCAAGCTCGGCAGCGACCTCGGCCTCGGCACCACCGAAAAGCGCCATCGCGAAGGCGCTGAGCACGGTGTCACCGGCGCCGGTGACGTCGTAGACCTCGCGTGCGCTCGCGGGAACGTGCAGGGGTGGCTTCTCCTGCCTGAGGAGCGTCATGCCATCCTTCCCGCGCGTCACCAGAAGACCGGAGCCGCGGATCTCTCCGAGCACCTTCTGTCCCGCGCGCACGATCTCCTCGTCGCTGCGCGTCGGCATCTGCGCCGCAGCCTCGAGCTCCTTGCGATTCGGAGTGACGAAGTCGAAGCCGAGGTAGCGCGTGTAATCCGTGCCCTTCGGATCGGCCAGGATCAGCTTTCCCGCCCGCTGCGCCGCGCGGCGGGCGGCGGCGAGCACCTCGCGCGTGAGGACCCCTTTGCCGTAGTCACTGCAGACGACGCCGTCCACCTCCGGGATCCGCGCCGTCAGCCTCTCGACGAGGCGCTGCTCCGTTTCGTCGCCAATGCGTTGCTTCACCTCGCGGTCGATGCGAAGCATCTGCTGCGCGTGCGCCATGACCCGCAGCTTCGACGTGGTCGGTCGCATGGCGTCCTGGAGCACGTCGTCGGCATGGACGCGCAGCTCGGAAAGCAGCTGCAGAAGGCGCTCCCCCTTGTCGTCGCTTCCAACGATGCCGGCGAGCCACGCCTCGCACCCGAGCGCCACGAGGTTCTGGGCCACGTTGGCGGCGCCACCGAGCCCATCGTGATGCGACTGCCATTCGACGACCTGGACGGGAGCTTCGGGTGAGACGCGATCGACACTCCCCCAGATGTACTCGTCCAGCATGATGTCGCCGATGACGAGAATGCGGATTCCGCGCCCCTTCTCGAGCGCCTCGCGTAACGCCTGGCTCGGCTGGGTCATGCTTCCTCCCTGGCCGACCGCTCCGCGACGTCGGCCTCTACCATCTCACAAAGGATGTGCCCGAGCGTGATGTGACACTCCTGGATCCGCGCCGTGTCGTGTGCGGGGATGACAATGGCGTGGTCGACGAGCGTGCGGATGTCGCCACCCGTTCGTCCCAGGAGCGCGGCCGTCGTGATGCGACCGATGCGTTTTGCGCGCAGCAGGCCACGCTTGACGTTGTTGGAGTTGCCGCTCGTGCTGATCCCGAGGGCGACGTCGCCCGCGGCCGCGAGTGCCTCGATCTGGCGCTCGAAGATGGAATCGAAGCCGTAGTCGTTGCCGACCGAGGTCAAAATCGACGAGTCGGTCGTCAAGGCGATCGCAGGCATCCCGGGGCGATCCAGCGCATAGCGCCCGACCAGCTCGGCGGCGATGTGCTGGGCGTCGGCGGCGCTGCCGCCGTTGCCGAACAGGAGCAGCTTGCCTCCATCACGCAGGGCGCGGCACGTGGCATCGACGAAGGCGCGGAAGGGCTCGAGCTCGGCGCTGCCGAGCCGCAGTTTCAGCTCTGCACTCTCTCGCAGGCGCTTCTGAATGAACTCCATTCTCTCCCCTGGGCGAACCCGGCCGAAACGCGGAAATGCAACACTAACAACAAGTTCCGGGCGCGTCAAGGCCCCCCGCTGGCACTCTCGCGCACGCTCTCCAGCGTGCGCTCAACGTCGGCGGCACGATTGTAGAGGTGCACAGCCATGCGGAAACGACCCTCGCGGAACGCACAGTGCACCCGGGCGCGGGCGAGCGCCTCACGCACCAGCTCGACACGCGCCGCATCGGCCAGCTCGAAAGACACGATCGGACTCGGCCGCGGCCCCGCTGCGCGCAGCCGCACCGCGTCGATCGCCTCGAGTCCGGTGCGCAGCATCTCGGCGAGGTGCAGGTTGTGCTCCTCGATGCGCTCGATTCCGAGCTCGTTCAGCAATCGCAGCGACTCGCGGAGCACGAGAATGTCGTGCAGGTTCGGAGTCCCCAGCTCGAAGCGTCTTGCGTCTGCGAAGAGGGTACGCGGATAACGCAGCAGGCTGTCGAAGCGCCCCTCGTAGTCGACGTTGAGCCAGCCCAGGATCGGGGTCTGCAGCTCCGGGATCAGGTCGGGGCGGACGTAGAGGAGGCCCGTGCCGCGCGGCGACAGCAGCCACTTCTGCCCCCCTGTGGCGACGAAGTCGAGTCCCAGCGCCTGCGGGCGCACGACCGTGCACCCGATCGCCTGAATGCCGTCGGCGACCGTGCGGATTCCGCGCTCGCGACAGCGTTGCGCGAGCAGCTGCACGTCCGGGCGGTAGCCGTCGTGGAACTGGAGCATCGAAACGGCCACGACACGGGTGCGCGCATCGCAAGCCGCAAGGAGTGCTTCCGCATCCGCGCGCAGGCCACACTCGATCAAGCGCACCTCCACACCGCGCGATTCCAGGTTGAGCCACGGGTAGACGTTCGCCGGGAACTCGCCGTGCGCGAGAACCACGTTGTCACCCGGCTCGTACGACAGCGTGTTCGCTGCCACGTTGAGCCCGTGCGAGGTGTTGAAGGTCAAGGCGATGGCGGCGGCGTCGCAGTCGAGAAGAGTGGCCGCCTCCTGTCGAGTCTCGGCCAGCGCCTCGAACGCACCCGCGCGCGCCAGCCCCTCCAGGTATTGAGCTTCGCGGAAGAAGCTCTCGAGCACGATCCGGCCGCGTTCCGGGATCAAGCCGTTGGCCGCCGTGTTCAGGTAGATCATCTTGTCGAGCATCGGGAACTCGCCGCGGATCTCGTCGAAGCCAACCGCACCAGCGCCGCCTGCCGAGCCCACATGGCTGGACTGATGGATCGGCTCCCGCATCGGCGCTCCCGAGGAAGGTGGCAAAGGCCTGCACGTCGCTCCCGGCGTTGCCGGGATCGGAGCGGCGCGCAGTGTGGGAGAGCATATAATGGATCGGCAGTTCCGGACCATCGTCAGGGGGAGAGGGTCGCTGCCGGATCGCCTGCTCATCCACAACGGGATCGTTC
>CP070763.1:1904427-1908861 GCA_020349025.1 Candidatus Latescibacterota bacterium
GCTCCGTGGTGCCATCGGCCACCGGCTCCGTGGTGCCATCGGCCACCGGCTCCGTGGTGCCATCGGCCACCGGCTCCGTGGTGCCATCGGCCACCGGCTCGGTGGCGCCCTCGGCCACCGGCTCGGTGGCGCCATGCACCGCCCTCTCGGTGCCGCGCTGAGCTCCATCGTTGCGAATCTGGCGCAGGAACGCTTCCTCGAGCGTGGGGCGGTGCACGTGGTACGTGCGCAGCTGGATGCCGTGGCCGCGAAGGAGCGTAGCCGCTCGTTCGAGGTCGAGCGATCCGCTCTGCAGCTCGAGCTCGTGCTCGTTCACGGGCTGGCTCTCGAACCCCGCCTCGCGCAGGAACGCCATCGCCTGGTCGCGCGCGTCGACTCCGAGTCGCACGCGCCCCATGCCATCCAACAGCTCGTGCGGCGAGCCGAGAAAGAGGCAGCGTCCCTCGGACAACACCAGCAGCCGATCGACCGTCTTTTCGATCTCGATCAGCAGGTGACTCGACAACAGGATCGTCATGCGGTGCTCGTTGCGCAGGTTCTGGAGGATGTGGCGAAGCTCCAGAATGGCGAGCGGGTCGAGGCCGTCGGTAGGCTCGTCCAGAACGAGAAGCTTGGGGCGTGGCAGAAGTGCCTGCGCCAGCACGAGGCGTTGCCGCATGCCGAAGGAAAGCGTGCGCACGCGATCGTTTGCCCGCTGGCGCAGACGCACGAGGTCGAGCGTCGACTCGATCTCCGCCCGGCGCACCGGCTCCGCGTGCCGCGCACGGATCGCCGCCAGGTGTTGCAGAGTCTCGAAGGGGGTGAGCGAGTCGTACAGGGCGGGCGGCGCGAAAGCGAACCGGGCGCTCTCCATCACACGGGCCTGCTGCCCGAAAGGCTCGTTTCCGAACACACGAACGCGACCCTGCGTCGGACGCAGGAACCCGCCCACGATCTTGAGGAGCGTGGTCTTGCCGGAGCCGTTCGGGCCGACCAGAGCGACGATCTCGCCGCGCTCGACCTCCAAGTGGATGTCGTGGAGAGCCACGCGCTGGCCAAAGCGCCTGTACAGGCTCGAGATCTGGATGGGCTGCGTGGACATCTCTTTCCTGGCGTGACCTAAGCAACGTGCGATCGAGGCGGGGCGAGGCGCCGCATGAACAACGGGGTCGGGTATCCAGTGTAATGGAGCACCGTCGGACGGGTGAGAGAAAACACGTGAAGATCGACGCGTCACGCCAGCGCCTTGCCGCTCGCTTCGGGGATGGGTAGGCTCGTCCCACATCCACGCGTCGTCACCGCGAGGCTCGAGTCTTCGCGGCTGTGAGCCCAGTTCGTGGCCGCCATGAGCCCCAGGCTGTGGTGGCCGCGAGGCTCGAGTCGTGGCGGCAGTGAGCCCCAAGTCGTGGGTGCTGCGACCGAAACCAACGGGAGCTGTGAGATGCTGCGAGCACTGGTTGGAGTCTTTCTGATCGTTGCCTTGTCCGTGCCGACGTGGGCGAACGAACTCAGCTCGCTGCACTGGTTGGCCGGTACGTGGAAACGCGATTCCTCGCGTGGCCCCATTTACGAGAGATGGGTCGTCCTCAGCGACCGCACGCTTGAGGGGCACAGCTGGCGCGCCGTCGACGGTGAGCGCATCGACCTGGAGTCGCTCCTCTTGGTGGCGATGGGGGAGGAGATCTTCTACATCTCGAAGGTGCTGGAGAACCCGTATCCTGTGCCGTTCCGTCTGACCGAGCTGGAGGCACGCCACGCCGCGTTCGAGAACCCGGAGCACGACTTTCCGACGAAGATCCTCTACACACGCGTCGGCAATGACTCGTTGATCGTGTCGATCGAGGGTCCGGGGCCCGGTGACGAGACGCGTCGCATCGACTTCCCCTTCGTGCGCCTCAATGACAAGGACACGCACTGACATTTCACGTCGACTCCGACACGCGGCATCCGGGGGCAAGCGTCGGCCACCCGGTTGGCATCGGCTGGCGACGTTTGTTAGGTTCCACAGCGCACCCGGGAGGACGCGATGCGCTGGTGGAACCGTCCCCGTTTCCGCGCCACGTCCGATTGCGCGTCTGGACTTCGCGACGACCCCCGGCCTCGCGTCGGCGCGCGCTTCTTCCTCTCCTGCGCGCTTTTCGGCTTCCTCGCGGCGGGGTGTGCCGGAAAAGCTCCGCAGCAGACCGACCTGATGCAGACGAAGGAGGTCGAGGCGTCGAGCGTCGAGCTCCGCGTGCGCATCTACACCTACACCGCCGAGTTCATCGACACGATCGAAACCACTGCGGACCAGATCATTGCGAATTCCCCCGATCCACAGGTGCGCTACAACGCCCTGACGTTGAAGGCATACGCAACCGCGGCCATGACGCGTGCCGTATTCAAGAACGATCCGCTGGCGGGGCTCATCGATGCCTGGGTTCTCAGCGCCCAGACGCTCGACTACCTGGAGAGGGAGGGAGCCGAGCTCTTCGGGGAGCAGCAGTCGGTTGTGGTTGCGGCCACGCGTGCACTGAACGAGCAGATTGCAGCGGTCGCTTCGGGCGCCGCGCGTGAACAGGATCTCTCCGAGCCGCAGCAGTTCGTCGACGCCTGGGTGCGTGATCACCCTCTCCACTCTCTCCGTCTCGAGCGCGAGTCACCGGTGGTGCAGTGGGCATCTTTGGCCGGCACGGAGCAGATGGGAGCGCTCTCCTCGGTTGCGAGCATGGAGGCGACGCTCAACGAGCTATCGAATCGACTGACCCTGTACGCCGACTACCTGCCCAAGCAGGCACGCTGGCAATCGCAGCTGCTCCTGGACGATTTCTTCGGGGAGTCACGCACGGATACGTTCTTTGCGGATGTGAACTCGATCGAGACGTCGGCGCTGCGCATTGCCAACGTCATCGACTCGTTGGGGGTTGTCCTGCAACGCATCCAGTCCGGATCGGAGTACCTCGACGCCCGCTTCAGTTTCCTCTTCGAAGAGGTGGACCGCCAACGCCTCGAGACGCTGGAGCAGCTCGACCAGGAACGCGAAACGGTCACCGCAGATCTGCGCACGGAGCGTGACGTGACTCTGCGCGACGTGGACGCGCTGGCGACGCGGACGCTGGCAGAGGCCAGTTCGACGATCAACGCGACGATCGATCGATTCTTCCTGCGCGCCGCCCAGCTCGCCGGAGCGATCCTAGTCGCCGTCGTCGTCGTGATCGTGGCGTTGCGCCGGCGTGTGCGCGCGTGACGCACGCATCCCCGGGGCGCACCTCCAGCCAGTGTGCGAGAGCCCGGAGAGAAGGAGCTACGGCGTGAACTCGACCCTCGCGTGCACTTCGAAGCTTTCCGGGAACACCGTAATCCAGCGGTAGAGCGTCACCTCGTACGTGTGGCCTTCGAACAACGGTTGCCACGGGTCGTCCGGCTCCGCAGCGGTCGGCGGGTGCACGCCGTATTGGATCGGGGAGCGATAGTTGTTCTCGCCCAGGGTCTCGGTGCCGAAACGCTCCTCCGCACCCTCCATGACAATGAGGCGCCCGATCGCGCAGTCCGGCGTCCACGAGAAGGTGGGACTCGTCCCGGGGCTCACCGTGAGCTGCACCGGACCGCTGCATTCCGGCACGTTGCCGTCCGGTTCGGTCGCCCGCTTCTTCTCACAGCTCAACAAACCCCACGCGACCACGGCAAGGGTCAACATAAGTCCTTTGCGCCAGCGCCAACTCATTTCGCTTCCTCCATCTGAAACCGCATCCGACTCGGACGCAATCAAGCGCATGCACACCGGTCGACATCACTCGTGCAATAACGTCAGCTTCTCGGTGCGAGTGGCTTGGCCTGCCTGCAAATGGATCACGTAGACGCCACGCGCCGTGCGCGCACCCGACGTGGTGAGTCGATCCCAGGCACGAATGTGGCGGCCCGGCTCACGCACACCCTCGTCGTAAGTGCGGACGAGACGACCCTGCACGTCGAAGATCGAGAGCCGCACGCGTGACGCCCGTTCGACCACGCGGTACGCGATCGAGATCGACTGTCCGGGACCCGGGTCGAAGGCGGAGAGCTCCAGAACGGGCTGAGCACCTCGGTCCGCATCGATTCGCACGACGTTCGTGAGCTCGCGCGTGCCGTCGCGCATCGTCAGATCGAGCCGGTACCAGAGTGACTCGTGGCGCTGCACGTCCGAATCGAGATACGTCATCGACGCCGCGGGTTGCAGAGCGGCCGCGATCGTCATAAATGGCCCCATTGGCGAGGCGGAGCGCTGCACGGCAGCGCTCGACACTTGCTCGCGCACCGACGCCGGGACGCGCCAGCTCAGGAGGACACCCTCCTCGACGACGTGCCCGTCGAAGTCGGTCAGCTGCACGGCGGTCGTCGCGTCGCCCTCGAGAAAGAGAACGTACACGGCGCCGTGGTCCTCGCCGCCATCGTCGTCGAACGTACAGCCGACGGCGAGCGCGAGCGCCGATTCGCCGC
>CP070763.1:1908961-1931640 GCA_020349025.1 Candidatus Latescibacterota bacterium
GCGAAGTTCAACGCACCGATCATCGCGCCGCGCCCTTCACGCGCGAAGTTGGCGACACCCACCTGTGCGCCGTGGAACGTGTCGGCAAAACCGGCAAGCCCCACCTGCAAGCCATGCATGTGGTCGTTGGTGAAGTTGACGCCACCCGTCAACTGCAAACCCGTGAAGGAACCGCCCGAGGCGTTGACGATCGATGCGACCTGAACCCAACGCGAGTCGCTGTTGTTCAAGTTGTACACCGACGTGAGCTGGATGCCGCGGAACGGCCCATCCACGTAGTTGAAGAGGCCCGCGTACTGCACGCCGGAGAAGCGCCCGCGGTCGAAGTTGACGAGGCCGGACACCTGGACGCCGCGCGCGTGCGACCCCACGTAGCTCAGCAAACCCGTGACCGCCGCGCCGCGCAGCTCACCGCCCACGTAAGAAGTGAGACCGGTCACCTGCAGCGCGCGCTCGTCGCCATCCGTACGCGCCACCAGCCCGTTCAGATCGACGCCGCGAACCGACCCCACCCGGCCGTACAGGATGTTGAGCCGAAAGTTCGTCGACACGGTCGGGTTCAGGTTCGTACTCGCGGGGTAGAACAGCGAGAGGTTGATCGGATGGTGCGGCGGCTGTGCATGGACCGCTGCGGGTGCGAGGATGGCGATGCACGCCAGCAAGAAGACTGCCAAAAAGCACAGGCCGCGAGCGGCTTGCCGCAACGACACGTAGGGCCTTGGGTCGGGCATGTGGGCCACGCACCGCTCCACGATGCTCGAGACAGATTGTGGGCCAAACGAGCCCACGACAAGGAGTCCCGATCTTGTACCATCCGCAAGCTGCCGCTGTAAAGCCAATCGTCTATCCAGAAGGCGTCAAACACCAAGGCACTTGCGGGAACCACTCCCACGGCTTTTTTCTTTTCCGCACGCGGCGGAGCGATTACAGTGTTGCGGACGCTTGGAAGCGATCGGAGCGTATCGTGTCGGGTCGTGTTCGACGTGTGCTCTTGTGCAGCGCCTTGGTGATGCTGGCCATGGCGGTTGCGCACGACGCATTCGCCATGCGCTACCAACCGTATCCGAATTGGATGGTTGCGGTGGCGTGGGGGATCGGACGTGGATCTTTCAACGCCGGGAGCGCGGGTATCGGTACTGCCGAGTATCGCAACGGAGCCGCGCCGCAGATTCGTTTCGGTCGCACCTTTGCCAAGCACTGGATGGTGAACGCCTACTACGACGCGTGGCTGATCGAGTTCGACGCCGACGACCCGGATACGGACTCGACGGAGCTCGTGAAGTGGCGGCGCTCGCTGCAAAACCTTGGCGTCGGCTTCACCGTGCACCCTGGCAACGTCAACGGAGCGTCGGGTGGGATCTATCTGCGTGCGGGCGTCGGGATGGGCTGGGCCGGGACCGCGCGCGTCGACGTCATCGAGGAGGAAGCGCAGCACCATGGGGAACGCATCGACGAGTGGGGCACCGGCTTCTCGCTCGGCGGCGGCTACGACTTCTGGATCAGCTCCAACTTCCAGGCTGGGATCGGTTTCACCTACAACTACTTCGACATCGGCGAAGAGATCGTCGACACCGCCTGGTTCACTGCCGGCACACTCAACCTCAACCTCTTCTTCTGAAGTCCAATGCATCGTTCTTTGCGCGCATGTGCGCGCGTCGGCTTTCTCGCGATGGCTCTCCTGCTATCCGGATGCGGCAGCGCCTACAAGGTGACCGTTGCGAACTCGCAGGCGAAGGTGCTGAAGCGCAGCGATTTGGAGTTCCGCTTCACCGCGGTTGCGTGGAGCGACGATCACGCCGACGTGACGCTGAAGATCCGCAACCGCTCGCGCCTCGAGGTGGCGCACTACGACACGCGCCAGATCCGGTTCGTGTCACGCGGAACGCAGTGGGACGTGGGTGAATGGTGGGCGCAGTGCAAGCTCCAGCCCCGGCGCCAGTACATCCGCATCCATCTCCTGGAGGGTCACACGCTGCTGGTGAAGCACTGGAGCCGCAACGAGGTGAGCGCCGAACTCAGGGTCCCACGCGGCGAGGGCCAGCATCGAGACGAGTTCGAGGTCGACTTCGGCAGCATCGAGTTCGAAGGCAGCGATCTGGAGATCGGTCGCGTCACGTTCACGCGCTGACCTGTGTGGCGAGCCCGACGCACACGCCGGCTGCGCTGAAGAGCCTCGAGGGTCCAACGAACCGTCGCCGCTTCCGTGTGGATGGGAATTGGAGACAGTGACTGGAGCTCGTTGGAACGGCAATCGGCGGCCTGAAGAGAACAAGCCCGCCAATCGGGTGGCGGGCTCGAAGTGGCAGCCCCACGGGGAATCGAACCCCGGTTTTCTGGCTGAGAACCAGATGTCCTAGGCCACTAGACGATGGGGCCGTCCGAATTCGATGCGGGCCCGCGAGAGCTCGCGGGCGGTCGATCGCACGTATGTATCACGCCCTGGCCCGACCCGTCAAGTCCACACGTTTGTTGAGGTTGCGGAAGCCGGGGCGCGGATGGTTGGCCGGGGAGGATTCGAACCCCCATAAACAGATCCAGAGTCTGCTGTCCTGCCGTTGGACGACCGGCCAACACGCTCGCAAGGAATTCGAAGCTAGCAGAGGCGCTCGCCCCCTTTCAAGAGAGAGCGCGAGGGTGAGGCCACGGCCACAGGGGGGCGAGGTTGCGCCGGCGCCTCAGGCGCGATCGGGTGGGGAAAGCTCGCGATTGCGCTCGACGATGTCGGCGCCGCGGCGCAGCCGCTCCACCGACTTCGTGCGGCCGAGCAGGAAGAAGACATCGAAGATTCCCGGGCTCACCTTCTGTCCGGTCAGCGACACACGCGCCGGATGGATCAGCGCCCCCGCCTTGACGCCCAGCTCTTCCGCCAGCCCGCGCAGCGCCGCCTCCACCGCATCCGGTGTGAACGGCTTCACTGCGGCGAGGGTGTCGGCGAGCCGGCGCAGGCGCGCTGGCACTTCCTCGCCACTCAGGTGCTTGGCAACGGCTTCCGGGTCGAAGGCGATGTCGTCGCTGTAGAAGTAGCCAAGCACGTCGGAAACCTCGTGCGGGCCGCCGAGGCGGCTCCCCACCGCTTCGAGGATGAGCTTGAGCCGGGGCAGCTCCTCCGACAGCGACGGCTCCTGCAGCATCCACTCCTCGTCGCTCAGCGGCTGGATCGTGGCCGCCACCTTCTCGTCCGTGGATCCGGTGACCACTCGCAGGTGCGGGCTCGACGACAGGTCGACGCGAAAACGCGGCGGCCACAGGCCATGCTTGTGCATTTCGGGCAGGAGCGCGTGGATCTTGCTGCCGAGCGGGAGCCGCGCAAAATGCTCGTGGTTCATCCACTCGAGCTTCTTCATGTCGAAGACGGCGGGGTTGCGACTGACGTTCTTGAGATCGAAGCAGGAGACGAGCTCCTCCGGCGTGAAGAGCTCGCGTTTGCCATCGTACGCCCAGCCGAGGAGTGCCAGGTAGTTCACCATGGCATTGGCGAGAAAGCCGGCGTCTCGGAACCAGGTCACCGAGGTGGCCCCGTGGCGTTTCGACAGTCGCGTCTTGTCCTGGCCGACGATCATCGGCAAGTGGGCGAAATCGGGACGCGGGAACCCCAGAGCCTCGTAGAGCACGAGCTGCTTCGGCGTGTTCGAGATGTGGTCGTCGCCGCGGATGACGGTGCTGATCCGCATCTTGGCGTCGTCCACGACGACGGCGAAGTTGTAGGTGGGATTGCCATCCGACTTCAGCAGAACGAAGTCGTCGAGCTCGGAGAGGTCGAATCGCAGCTCGCCGCGCCCGAAATCGTTCCAGCGCACCTCCCCGCTCGGCATGCGCATGCGGATCACGCTGGGGCGGCCCTCTTCGACGTAGCGCGCGCGGGTGTTCGCATCGATACGACCGCAGCGGCCATCGTAGCGCACGCCCTCGCCCGCAAGTGACGCACGTTCGCGCATCGCGTCGACATCCTCGCGCCTGCAGAAGCAGGGGTATGCCCGCCCTTCACGTACGAGGCGGTCGGCCTCGGCGCGGTAGACGACATGGCGCAACGATTGCTGGTAGGGACCGAAGTCGCCCCCCACCTCGGGGCCTTCGTCCCAGTGCAGCCCCAGCCATCGCATCCCCTCGAGGATTCCCGCGGTGGATTCCTCGCTCGAGCGTTCGGCATCCGTGTCTTCGATGCGCAGGACGAAGACACCTGCCATCTTGCGCGCGAACAACCAATTGAACAGAGCCGTCCGTGCTCCGCCGACGTGGAGAAAACCGGTGGGGCTGGGCGCGAAGCGAACACGCACGGGGGCGGTCTTGGCGATCTGCGGCTTCTTCTGCATGCGGTTTTGGAGGAACCTTGGCGATGATGTCGGATCAGCAGCCCGTCGACCGGGGGCACACTAGCACAACACCCAGCGCACGTCACTCGCGGCCGCTCCGCGCGGGGACCTTGGGTGCTGCGCGGGGTGCGGAAGCGGCGCGGCGCGGCGCGTGCATTCGGCGCGCGATCGCCGTAGGATGGTGGCGTACACCGACGCCCCCGACGACAAGGAGGATTGCATGCGCCCCGAGCCACACGCGGCAGCGCACGCTTGGCTTCTGCTCCTTTTGTGGACTGTGGTCCCGGCGCCAAGTGACGCCGAAGCGCCGCAGCTCGAACCGCAGGCTCGCGCGCACCTCGTCCACATCATCGAGACGCGTGGCTTCACGCGCGGTCTGCCGCGCAAGCCGGTCCCCTCCCCCGACGGCCGGCGTGTGTACTTCCTGCGCAGCGGCCCCACCGATCGCTTGCAGCAGCTGTACGAGTTCGAGGTTGAAAGCGGCAGGACGCGCGTGCTCGTCACGCCGGGATCGCTGGCGGAAGTGGGCACCGTGTCGGCACGCGAGCAGGCGCGACGCGAGCGCCAGCGTGAGACCGAAGCGGGAATCACCGGCTTCGAGCTGTCGCGCGACGGGCGTCACCTCCTGGTCCCCTACTCGGGCGATCTCTTCGTCGTCGAAACGGCGAACAACACGATCCGCCGTCTGACGCGCACAGACGCCGCCGAGGTGGATGCACACGAGTCCCCCGACGGCAAGCGTCTGGCGTTCGTCCGCGAGCGCGACCTCTTCCTGATGGATCTCGATGGCGGCGAAGCGACAGCGCTCACACGCTCCGCGGACGACGCAATCCAATACGGCGCTGCCGAGTTCGTGGCGCAGGAGGAGCTCGGCCGCGACACCGGCCACTGGTGGTCACCCGACTCGCGCTACGTCGCGCTCACGGAGGTGGACACGCGAGCGATTCCGCCCTTCGCGGTTCCGAACCTGACGCACCCGGAAGGGGCAGGGAGCGTCGGCCCCTACCCCAAGCCGGGCGACGCCAATGCACGAGTGCGGCTCGGAGTCGTCGACGTCGCCAGTGGCGCGACACGCTGGTTCGACCTGGGTGAGGAGGTCGAGTACATCGCGCGTGTGAACTGGGACGCGCACTCCGGCGCGCTCTGGGTGCAAACCCTGCCACGACGACAGAGATTCCTCGACCTGCACCGCATCGATCTGGCAGTGGGCAGCGTGCGTCACGTGCTGCGTGAGGAGGACGCGGACTGGGTGAACCTGCACGACAACTTCCATCCGTTGCAGTCGGGATCGTGGTTCGTGTGGTCGTCGGAGCGATCCGGGAAACGCAACCTGGAGATCGTACGAGAGGACGGTGGGCGCGAGCGCATCCTCACCCCTGCCGGCATGAACGTGCAGAAGCTGCTGCACGTGGACGAGGAGCGCGGGCTCCTCTATTTCACTGCGTGGTGGGAAGACCCGCGCGAGCTGCACGTCTATCGCGTCGCTCTCGAAGGGGGCGAGGTCGAGCGTCTGACGCAGGAACCGGGTTGGCACGAGGCCTTCTTCCACGAGCGCGGGCACGACGTCTACGTCGAGAGCTTCTCCGACGAGAGCACGCCGACCCGCTTTCGCGTGCGCGGCTCCAGCGGCGAGGAGCTCGGCGAGCTTCCCTCGGCGGCACACGTACCGGAGCCCGAGGAGCTGGGGCCGCAGCCGGAATTCGTGGAGCTCACCACGCCGGAGGGGGTGCGCCTCGACGTGCGCATGGTGCGTCCCGCCGGCACCGGAGCCTTCCCGCTCGTCGTCTACGTTTACGGCGGGCCTCATGGGCAGCAGGCGCGGCGCCGTTGGGGAGGAGAGCGAGAGCGCTTCGACGCCTGGATGGCGCAGCGCGGATACGCCGTGGCGCGCATCGACGGGCGTGGCGCCTGGGGACGTGGGCACGATTCGGAGCGCATCTACTCCGGCCGGATGGGGGAACACGAGCTGCGCGATCAGGTCGCCGGCGTGCGCTCCCTTCTGGAGCACGTCGAGGTCATCGACCCGAACCGTGTCGGCATCTGGGGATGGTCGTACGGCGGCTACATGACCTTGATGGCGCTCACGCGCGCCCCCGAGGTCTTCCGCGTGGGGGTGTCGGTCGCACCGGTCGTCGACTGGCGCGGCTACGATACCGGCTATACGGAACGTTATTTGGGGCTTCCGGAGGAGAACCGTGCCGGCTACGAAGCGAGCTCGGTGCTGACCTACGCGTCCGGTCTTCGCGGTCACCTGACCTTGGTGCACGGCGCGTCGGATGACAACGTGCACATGCGTGAGTCGATGCTTCTCGTGCAGAAGCTCGTCGAGCTCGGCAAGCCGTTCGATCTGATGATCTACCCCGGCACACACATGATCCAATCGGTGCAGGAACGCTCGCATCTGTACGAGCTGATCTGGCGCTCCTTTGCCGAACATCTATAGAGCTTGCGTAGGAGCGGCGGTGACCTCCAGACGCTGAGCGCCTTTCTGGGTTGACATCGGCGCGTGCCGCGCCCGATCGTTACGCGCTGCCTCGAGCGACGAAGCGAGCGCGCCCGGGGCGACTGTGGGGCGACATCACCTCTCAGACAGCCATTCCAACGAGTCGGGAATCGAAGGGCAGACGTGTATAACGTTGCGGTGATGGCGGCATCCCGCAGCCAGAAGGAGTGATGAGATGCAAGTCACCTCGGTCCTGGAGTCCCTATTCCGGTGGGCCCACGTCGTAGCCGGCATCCTGTGGATCGGCCTGCTCTACTTCTTCAACTGGGTGAACAGCGCCTTCGCGCCGACGATGGACGGGGACACGAAGAAGAAAGTCGTGCCGGAGCTGTTACCGCGCGCGCTCTTCTGGTTCCGTTGGGGCGCGGCCTGGACGTGGTTCACCGGGGTGCTGTTGCTGGCCTTGGTTTTCTACCATGGGGGCATCCTGTTCGAGAGCCCCAACAGCTGGGGTCCTGCAGCGTACGCGATGATCGCGGTCACGTTCCTCGCTGTCTTCCTCTACGACGCACTCATGAAGACGCTCGGGAAATCGAACATGATGGCTGCCGTCGTCGTCGGTCTCATCCTGGTTGCGGCGGCAATCTGGTTGATGGGGAATTGGGCCGGATTCAGCTATCGCGGCTACGTCATCCACATCGGCGCCATGTTCGGCTCCATGATGGCATTCAACGTCTGGTATCGAATCTGGCCGGCGCAGCAGAAGATCATTCGGGCGATCAAGAACGGCGAGTCTCCCGACCCTGCTCTGGTCGGACTCGCAGGCATGCGCTCGAAGCACAACACCTACATGTCGATCCCGCTCGTGTGGATGATGGTGAACTCGCACACCACGTGGGCCGCGTCCCGTTGGTGGTATCTCGTCGGCGCCATCGTCATCGGCTGGTGGATCGGCTCGATGCTGTTCCGCAAGGCGCCGAAGGTGCCCGGTTTCTGATGCGGCATGCTTGAACGAATGGTGGCCCCGCCTCGCGGGGCCGCCTTATTCGTGGAGTGGACTCGGCAAGCTCTCCTGCGTACCCTTCCGGACGGGCGATTGCGTCCGCCGATCTCGTTGAGTCGAAGTGTGTGCAATGGCTGTGGCAAATCGACCTGGGCGTTGGAGAACACCTCTTCTGCTCGTTGCAAGCGTGATCGGTTGTGTCTTTCTGGTGGACCTGGTGCTCTGGCTCCTGTGGGGACCCGTGCGCATCGTGGAGGACTTCTACGAGCCACACCCGCACTACGGCTACCGCATGCGACCTCAGATCGAGTTTGTGTTCGCAAGTCCCTACCACGGCTACCACGCCACTGTGAAAACGAATTCGCGCGGGCTTCGTGACGACGAGCATGCGGTCCCGAAGAAACAGGGCCAGTTTCGCGTTCTGCTCCTCGGCGATTCGATGACTGCCGGGTTGGAGGTCGACAAGAAGCATACGTTCGAAGCGGTGTGCGAAGAGCGGTTGGCAGATTCCGGGGTCGAGGTGATCAACGCCGGTGTGCGTGGCTACAACCTCGACAACATCGTCGCCTTCCTGGAACAGGAGGGCCCGTCGTACGCGCCCGATGTCGTGGTGTACGTCTTCGTAGACAACGATCTCACCGGAGATCCAGGCTTCAACCCGAAGACGGGTGACGCCTCACGTGGCTTCACGCTCCGCGGATTGATCGGGCGCGTTGCCACACACTCCCACATCACGTATCGCCTCGAGCTCGTCCGGCAGATGCTGCAGATGCGTTGGGAGCGTGACCGTCGTGAAAACGGCGGCAGGGAGAGTCGCGTCCCGGGCGGACTCTACCAGATGTTCCGCAGTGCCGACTACGCCGCGCCGCACTACCAGCTTACCGCGCAGCGGATCTGCCGACTCCGGGCGCTCAGTGACGCGCTCGGTGCACCGCTGCTCGTTGTGGGCGCGCCGCACCGAGAAGAGATCGATCCCGAGTCGCAGCAATGGTGGCGGCGCATCGTCGCGGGCGCAGCGCTCGACTTCGACGGGGTGCGTCGCTATCTCGACTGGGTGGCGCGGGAATGCGACTGTGCCAGGCTGGACCCTGTGCCGCTGTTCCGCGAACATTTGCCACGCGTCGGTTCTTTCTGGTTCCACAAGGACAACCACTTGAACGCGAAGGGACACCGCCTGCTCGGCGAGCTCCTCTCGGAACGGCTGCGCGCCACGACGGCGTTTCAAGAGTGGAACGCCCGCGTGGGGCCCGGCGTGTAGAACGACGGAGGTGTGATGTCGTCGCCGGGCCCACCCAGAAAGAACCGGGTCGCGGGACTCGGAGGGGGGGTGTGAAAACGCATCGCGCCGAGTGTGTCGCGACGCTGCAACGGGTCACCACCCCGCCAGCCCCCTCGATCCTTGGGATTGCTCCCAAAAGCGAAGCGATGACTTCTCAACCCTGCGGCGGTGCCAGGTGGATGCTTCCTGGCGGTGCACACACGCTTTCGGCGCGATGCTGAGACTGAAAGCGGGAGCGCCGGGAGCTGCTGAGTCTCACGGACGTCTTCACGCGCCCCGACGCTCCTGGACAATCGAGCTGGCTTTCCCGGTTTGCCCGCCATCAAGGGGGGTAGATTGCTGGGGTGACCGGAAGCGCCTCGCACTCGCTTGTTCGCTTCGGCTTTCTTGCACGGGGCGTACCGAAACCGCGCCCGGGGCCCGAAGTGCAACGGGCATCGAGGTCTGAGCGCTTCAGCCCGGATCGACTCCGGAGCCGATCGCAGCGGATCCGCATCGCGCGCCTCCCCGCGCCGGCCCGGCGCACCCTCGCATCTTCCCCGCCTGCAACGGCATCGGTTGCATCCGCGACACCGGTGCAAAAACGCTCCGGTGCGCTTGTGAGCAGGGGCACTTGCGCTCCGCGCGTCGAGACTCATCGTCCAGCGCAACGTGCACGAGGTTCTCGAGAGTGCGGCGCAGCCTCGGCGGCTTGACGTCGGTCGGCTCGGGCGTCTATGCTTTCAGCTCACCCGATGAGGCGGCGGGAACGAATCGATCTGGATGCCCGAACGAGATCTTGTGACGCGCCTGGATGTTTCATTCGGTGCGGCACGTTGACTTGGACCGCAGAGACCGAGGGTTCCTCAATGACTCGACGCCGGTGGTTTCATGCTTCGATTCCGAAGCTCACGATAGTCGCTCTCCTCGCGATTCTTGTTACATCCCTCTGCACGACAACATCCACACTTCACGCAAAGCAATTACACTGGCTGGGGCCTCCCGCAGCGGGAGGGGGCCCGGGGATCTCACCGGGCCAGGGTGACGACGATCAGCCGACGGCGGAACCTCCGTCCCGGCGCTCTTCCGTTTCGGTCGCCGAACCCACCGAATCGGGTGGTGGCGGACGATTGGGAGGGAACGAGTACACGGATCTGGGCTTCGCAGAGAGACTCATCGTCCGGGGCCGCTTGCTGTTGCGGAGGCTGGTTCACCTGGTTCCCTAGCCGGCCGACAGGTCGGATGTTGACCCTCGCCGCAAGCCGTAGCTGAGGGGGGCTCAAACCAGCGATGGCCGACGTTCTGCGTGGGGTTGGAAGTCGAGGCACACTCGCGCCATACGAGGAGTGGGCCCAGCACTACGCGCGCGGGAACTACACCGTCGTGGCCGAGTCGTGGCGTGCAATGCGCGCGACGCTTCCCGTGCGCGACCTCGTGACGCACGCGCGTGCACTCGAGGCGGTTGGCTGGAGCCTCGCCTTGACCAAGCAGTGGGAGAGCTACGCCCACTTCCGCCAGGACCTCCTGCCGTTCGTTCGCAGCCACTCGGTCGAAGCGCTCATCGCAATCCTCGACAGCTGGCGCGCCATCCACGAGGCGCGCTACGACGCGTCGCTCGTGAACGTGCGCAACGTGCAGTCGCAGCTGATGGGCGACGCGGCGCCACGACTGCTCTCACACGCACTCAAGGTGGAAGGCGTCGCGCTCTTCCGCATGGGACGCTACGACGAGGCGGAAGCGTTGACGCGACGGGCGCAGGAGCTCTTCGCCCTCGCCGGCGACACGCTGCAGGAAGCGCACTGCGCGACGAACCTCGGACTGATCCTGAACGCGCGCGGCGAGATCCGTGCGGCACGCAGCGAGCTGCAGCGTGCCATCGCGGCTCTCACGGAGTCGGAAGTCGCTGAAGAGCGTGTGGCGCTGGCGCGCGAGAACCTCGCGGTCGTCGAGGTCCATCTCGGAAACGTCGTCCAGGCTCGGGAGCTGTACGCCGCAGCACTGGCGACGTTCGAGAAGCTCAGCCTGCGCAGCGAGAGGGTGACCGCGCTCAACGGCCTGGGTCAGTGCGCGCGGCTACGCGGGCGCTTCGACGAGGCGCAGCACCTGTTCGAGAGCGCGCTGCGCGAGGCGGCCGGGATGCCGCGTCAGGTCGGCTTGTGTCACGAGTTCCTGGGACAGATCCATTCTGATCGCGGCGACTTCGAGGCCGCCGAGGAGCACTATCTCCTCGCCCTCGACACCGCTGCGAGCATCGCACCTGACGGCGATCTCATGGTGGAGGCGAGCTGGCGCCACGCCGAGCTGCTGGTGCGCGCCGGCAGAGCGGAGGAAGCGGGAGAACATCTGACGCGCGCGGAGACGCTCTGCGCGCAGAACGACGACCGCAGGGAGCTGGGGTGCGTGCAGCGCGCGCGTGCCCAGGTTCTCGCCGCCGCGGGGCGCGACGTTGAATCTCGTGTCGCCTTCGAGACGGCGGCGGCAACTCTCGAATCGACCGGGCGCTGCTTCGAAGCCACCCTGACACGGCTCCTGCATGGCGAGGCCGAGCTGGCCGCAGGCGAAGAAGAGCTCGCTGCCGCGCTCTTCGCGCGCGCCCAAGAGGAGCTCGCGCGGGTGGACAGCGAGTCGGCGTGGGGCGCGCGGGCGGCTGCAGGGCGGCGCGCCGCGGATTCGCTGCGGTCGCGAGGTGGCGCCGCGCGTGCCGAGCGCTACGGCTTCGTCACCGCCGACACCGATCTTCTCTACATGCTCGATCATCTCCCCGCGATCGCGACGACGGAGCACGCCGTGCTCATCGAGGGGGAATCGGGTACCGGAAAGGAGCTCGTGGCTCGCGCGGTCCACGCGCTGAGCGGCCGCCGCGGCTCCTTCGTCGCCGTCAACTGCGCCGCGCTGCCAAGAGAACTGTTCGAGAGCGAGCTCTTCGGACACGCCCGCGGCGCCTTCTCCGGTGCGCAAGGCGACAAGCCCGGACTCTTGGAGCAGGCAAGCGATGGCACGCTGCTTCTCGACGAAGTGGGTGACATGCCTCCCGACCTGCAGGCCAAGCTCCTTCGTGTTCTGGACAACGGCGTCGTGCGTCGCGTGGGTGAGCTGCGTGAACGACGAGTGCACGTGAAGATCGTCGCCGCCACCAACCGTCCACTGCAGCCGCGCATCGACGGGGGCCGATTCCGCCTCGACCTGTTCCACCGCTTGGCGGTGCACCATCTGCACCTCAAGCCGTTGCGCCAGCGCGCCGGAGACATCGAGCTTCTGGCGCGTCATTTTGTGCGCCGCGAGAATCTGCGCGAGCAATTGCAGCTGACCCCGGAGCTGCTCGCGGAGCTCGAACATCACGCCTGGCCTGGCAACGTGCGCGAGCTGCGCAACGAGCTCATCCGCCGCGCCACACAGATCCAACCCGCCGTGCCGGTGTCGGTGGGCGCGACCAACCGGTCGCGGTCGCTTCGCGAGTCGCGCGCCGCGCACGAGCGCCGGCTGATCGAAAACACACTGTCCCAGACGTCGGGCAACGTCACGGCTGCAGCACGAAGCCTCGGGATGCACGTCACCACGCTGCGCCGCAAGATGCGAAGCCTGGGTGTTCGCCGCCCCTCCTGAGCCTGCAGCCTCCCTCGGAAAAAGCCACTTCCAAAGCCGACCGGTGTGCGTCATGATCCAGGTCGCCCGCTTGGAGGTGGATCGTGGAGCCGCAAGTCCGGCCGGGTTGCCTCCTGATTGCCAGCCCGACGCTGCGCGATCCCAACTTCAGCCGCACCGTGGTCCTTCTGTGCGAGCATGGGGACGAGGGATCGATGGGGCTCGTGATCAATCGCCCCACCGAACACACGCTGGCCGAAGCCATCTCGGAGATGCCCCCGCGTGCCACGCAGCGCCTCTACTGGGGCGGTCCCGTGCAGCAACAACTCGTGCTCGTTCTCCACCGCAGCAGCCTCGATGCTCCCGGCTCGACGGAAATCGTCGATGGCATGGCGCTCGGGTCGGACAGCGAGGCGCTCTACGAAGTCCTCGACGCGCACGATGCCGACGGTCGCGTGCGCGTGTTCTGCGGCTACGCGGGCTGGAGTGCAGGTCAGCTCGACGCGGAGATGGAGGTGCGAAGCTGGATCGTGGGTCCGGGGCGCGCCAAGCTCGTCTTCGGCGTGGACGCGGAGCAGATCTGGCACGAGGCGTTGCGTGCTCTCGGCCCTCGCTACGCCTGGCTCGCCACCATGCCAGCCGACCCACGCGTCAACTGAGAGAAAGCTGCTTTGAAAGGGAAGCGGCCCGAGCCATCGTGCGGGATGCGCTCGGGCCGCCATCGGAGGAGGAGGTCAAAGGTCACTGGGCTCAATCCATCGTGACGAGCTTGATGCCTCCCAAGCCTCCGGCCACGACCATGACGTTGTTCTCCGACTTCACCATGTTGCTCGACACCCCGTCGTCGAACTCGAGCTCGCCGAGAACACGCAAACCCTCAGGGTTGTGGCCCCCACCCAGGGCCCATCCGCGCATTCCGACGACATCGACGACCTGCACGCCGAGCGCTCCTGCCGCGACGAAGGCCAGATTGCCGCTCAAGGAGACGGCGTTCGTGACCATCAGGTCGGGCCGGAGATCGGAAAAGTCCTCGTGACGGAGAGCAGCGAGAAGCTCCCCGTCGGCGCGTCGAACCTGGAAGCCACCATCGCCGGCCCCCAGGAAGCAGAGTCCGTTGTGTACTTCGATTGTCCCCTTTGCTTCCGGATTGTTGTAACCATCCACGGCGTGCGCGCCCATCATCGTCCGGCCCTCGACGTGCATCAGAGCCATCCGCGGTCGCGTGCCACAAACGGCGGCGAGCTGCGTGATGCTCGGGAAACCGATGCCTCGGATGTCTTCCTCTGCGACGAAGGCGTCGAGCTGGAACTGGGCGAAGGTCCGATCGACGAAGGCGACCCCGCCCTCTCGGGCCCCCACGGACGCCACGACGTACGGCCCCTGCGTTGAAAGATCTGTGACGACCCAACTCGGCAGATCGATCCAGCGCCCGGTGGGCTGCAGCCCGGCACCTGTGAGCTTGAACTCCTCGAGAAGTGCCGGCGTCTGCAGCGCCGGATCGGGAGAACCAAGCCCCACGTAGACGTTCTGTCCGTGCGCGAGCACTGCAGTCACGTCCGCGTTGCGGTACAGAAGCTCCGACACCAGCCGCGGACGCTCCGGTGTCGTGAAGTCGACGACGTGAACGGCACCGGCGAACACTTCGCCGGCGTAGTTGTAGGCGACGACGGCTGTCTTCCCCTTGATGTCGATGTCGTTCGCCTGCACCACCAGGCCTTCGACCGCCGGCGACTCGACCTCACCCACGAGCGTGAGGGTCATTCCCGCTTTGAGCGGAGGCGCGATCTCGCGGCCCGGCGTCTCCTTCATGCGGATGAACAGCGGCCTCGAGTCGTATTGCACGCGTGTGTCCAGCTGCGCGGGATCGTTGATGATGACGAGGCGGTCCGCCTGCAGCTCGGGAGCACTCTCCCCGCTCTCCTCGGGCTCGGGAGCCATCCCGTTGACGACACACCCCGCGAACAGCGGTAACATCAGAAGCCAGGTCCAACGCCGCCACTCCATGATCGCGCCTCCGCTCGGATTTAGAATCGACCGGCCCCCCACCGGGACGGTCGAACTCGCCTCAGCAACAATCGTCCCAACGTAAGGAATGGGGAGATCGACGCAGCGTGGAACACCACGCTGCCTTGGGGCTCCGCATGCGGTGCCATCGTGCCCCGTGATCGGGAGCGATTGGAGCGGCACGATCGGGGTGTGGCGAAATGCATGGAGGCCCAGACGCCAAAGACATCAGCTCGCAACCTCTGCTTCCTCGCCGAAGCCGATGCGCTCGAACTTCTCCCAGCTCTTCTTCCCGCGCATATAATCCCACATCCCTTTGAGGCGCCACTGGATCGTCATCTGCCGGTATCCGATGTTCTCGATGACGCAGTAGGCCAACAGAATCGCGATGTCGCGCGCCGGCAACGACGCGAGCAGCGGCTTGCCACGCACCTCGTGCGGCTGGGACGGCTCCGACCAGAAGGCCACGAGGATGCTCAGCACCGAGACCAGCACCCCGTAACCGAACGAGACCGCGAGGAAGACACCGAGATACTTGTGGGAGAGGATCTGCATCGCCGCGAGGATCGGGAGCGAGATGTAACCGAACGCCTCGATGAAGAGTCCCAGGAAGTCGAAGAGCACGAGGGACGACCAGCCGACGAGCCCGGGCGCACCGTAGCGCGGGCGGAAGAGCATGTGCCGGTGGTAGACGAGGATCTCCACGAAGCCGCGGAACCAGCGGCCGCGCTGCTTCGCCAGGTCGCTCGCACGCTCCGGGACCTCGGTCCAGCAAATGGGGTAGGGCATCGACAGGATGACCTTGTTCAACCCCTTCTCCTGGATGTAGCGGTGCAAGCGCACGACGATCTCCATGTCCTCGCATACGGTGCTCGACCCCCTGCCGGCCCACTCGTGCACGAGCTTCGACTTCAGATGCTCGGTGAGGTAGCCGCCGATGCGGATCAGGAGCTCCTTCTCGAAGATGCAGAAGACGCCGCTGACGATGAGAAGCGCGTTCATGCGTGACAGAGCCGTGCGCGCGGTGGTGAAGCTGCGCACGTACTCGACGATCTGGATGCGGGCGAGGTGGCTCTTCGGGAGGCCGACCTCGAGAACGTGGCCATCTTTGATCCTGCAGCCGTTGGCCACGGCGATCTGCCCGCCAACCGCTGCGACGTCGCTGCGCTCGAGAACCACACGGAAGATCTGCAGCAGCGCGACGTCGTCGATGACCGAGTCTGCGTCCATCGAGATCACGTAGGGACACGAAGATGCGTTGATCCCCGCGTTCAGCGCGTCCGCCTTGCCGCCATTCTCCTTGTCGACGACGACGATGCGCTCGACCGCGGGTGGGAGCTCGATCGTCGCCTCGTGCAGGCCACGCACGACGGCCGTCGCGATGCCCGCTCGGTAGGGGATGTCGCGCCGCCGCAGCTGCAGCGATTTCTGCAGCACCGCCATCGTGTTGTCGGAGGAGCCGTCGTTCACGACGATGATCTCGAAACGTGGGAGTCGCAGCAGCATGAGCGATCGCAGCGAGGCACTGATCGTCACCGCCTCGTTGAATGCGGGGACGAGAATCGAGAGCGGCGGCGTGTAGGGGGAGGCGAGCAACAGGTCGCGATCGTCCAGTCCTCGCATCCAGAGTCGCTTGCGCACGTCCACGAACGCCAAGGCCAGCAACCCCAGATTGAAGGAGTTGTAGGTCAGGAAGTAGACCAGGAAGAGGATGGCAAAGAAATAGGTTACCGATTCCTGCATGGTTTAAGCCCGTCCTGGCTGTTGCGCTTCGGCGTCGGTCGCTGCCACGATGGGTTGCGCACCGAGGTGGCGTTCCGCGTCGCGGTCGAGGAGCCAGACCTGCAAGACCTCTTCGAGTCGCACGCCGACTGCGCGCACGCGTGGCGACGGATCGCAGCGCGCCGTGGAGAGCGCACGGGCACGCCGCTCCGGATCGTGGAAGAAGAGCGCGCGCAGCGCACCGGTGCGCTCGCCCACGACGCGCGACGCCTGCAGCCGCCGCTCCAGCTCCGCGAGCGGATGGATCTCGCGCAGCGCGGCGGCGATCCGCGGCACGTCCTTCGGTCCGACCCACTCCTCCACCGGCTCGCTCCCCTCGAGCGCCAGGGCGGCGAGCGCCGCAGCGCGCACGTCGGGGGTGGCGTCGCGGGTGAGGGTCTTGAAGTCGTCGCGTGCAGCGCGCGGTTTGAGACGCGCGAGGTGCAGGAGCGCGGCGCGCCGCAGCTCGGGAGCTGGGTCCTCGAGCGCCGTACGCAGGAGCGGCTGCGCGCCCGTGGCCCCGAGCGCCGCGGCGGCGTCCAGCGCCTCGCGGCGCACCTCGAGGTCGGGGTCCGCAAAGCATCCCGCGAGCAGCTTGTGCACCTGACGTGCGGGCAGCCGCGACAGGGTGCGCGTCGTGCTGCGGCGCAGCTCCGGCTCGCTCGCCTCGAGGAAGGCCTCCAGCAGAGCAGCAACCCCCTTGACGCGGGTGCGGCCGAGAACACGGACCAGAGCCTGTCGGGCCCGCAACGACAGCTCGGTGCCCATGACACCATCCAGAAACGCCTCGAGACGCGCCGGCTTGAGCTCGGCCAGGAAGTCCACCAGGGCGTCGAGGACGCCCTCATCCTCGGTTTCCAGCTGGGACACCACGACCTGCAGAGCGTCTTCGACGTCGATCCGGTGCAAGCGTCGCATCGCATCGGAGCGCACCCGTGTTTGCAGGTCCTGCATGCCGTCGAGCAGCAGACGCACAAACTCCTCACGCGGCGCGCGCTCGGCGAGGAACTGCAGCGCCGCAATGCGCACCTCCGCGCTCGGGTCCTTGCGGAAGGTGCGTTCCACGGCAGGGTAGGCCGACTCGCTGCGCAGGAAGCCGAGCGTGCGGATCACCTTCACACGCAGGCTCTCCTCCTGCGCGATCTCGAGCTGCTGCAGGAGCGCGGCCTCCAGCTCGCGACGCGAGCGCATCGACGCCACCATGAACTCGATCGAGCGCTGCGTGCGCACCGATTCGACGCTGGCGTGCAGAATCGGGTCGTGCGTGCGATGTCGATCATGCAGGAAATCGTAGAGAGGGAAGCTCTCGAGCGTCTCGAGAATCGTTGGCAGGTCCTGATCGCGGTCGAGGACCATGAGCGAGAGCAGTGCATAGCCGCGCATCTCCTCCGTGGAGCGCGGCGAGGCGAGCACCCCACGCAGCAGATCTCCGGAGCGCACATCGCGGAGCCCTCCGAGAACGAGAACGGCCCGCGCGCGCA
Source organism: Candidatus Latescibacterota bacterium (assembly GCA_020349025.1). Lineage (GTDB taxonomy): Bacteria > Krumholzibacteriota > Krumholzibacteriia. The sequence continues at coordinate 1,926,804 of CP070763.1, forward strand.
CCCGTTCCGATGGATCGAAGACCGCGTCGCGCAGCTTCGGAACCACGCCGGGATCACCCATGGCACACAGGGCGTCGAGCACCTCGACGCGCACCGCTTCGGAGGGGCTGTGCAGCAGCTCCACGAGTTCTGCAACGGAGTCGTGATCCTGCAGCTGGCCGAGGATCTGCACCGCCTTGCAGACGACGACCTCGTCCTCGTCGGAGAGCATCGAGCGCACGAGCTGGCGTCCCGCCTCGTGTCCGAGCTGACCGAGGACGTCGAGCGCACCGAGCCGGCTGGTGCGATCCGCCCCCTGGAAGAGCACGTCGATAACGCGCTCCGGGTCGTGCCACTGGACCTGGCCCAGCGCCCAGGCGATCGCCTCGCCGAGTTCGGGACTGGCGTTTTCGAGTCCGCGGACGAGCGTCTCGAGACACTCCGAGCGACCCACCTGGCCGAGAGCGCGCGCGGCGGCGATCTGCACCTCGGGCACGTAGTCGTGGAACGCGTCGACCAGGCGCTCCATCGATTCACCGGCGCGCAGCAGTCCGAGTGCGCGTGCGGCCTCGGCGCGTACGCTCGCGTCGCAGTCCGCCAGCAGATCGAGCAGGGCGGGCACGGAGTGCGGGTCGCCCACCTTGCCGAGCACGGCGGCCGCCCCCGCCCGAACGCGTGCTTCCGGATCGCGCACGGCGTTCGCCAGCAGCTGGTTCGGATTCGGAAAGGGGATGCGCTCGAGCGCGCGCACCGCTTCGACGCGAATCGAATCGTTCTCGTCACCCAGCAAGCGGCTGATCGGCTCGGCCGCGTGCGCTTCACGCAGACGCGCGAGGGAGCGCAGGAGCTCCGCCGTGATCGGGGCGGCGTCCTCCTGCTCCAAGCGCGCGATGAGTGCCACGGAGACGGCGCCGTTTCTCACTTCACCGAGGATCTCGGCGACCGCGTAACGCACGCGGGGGTTCGCGTGGCCGAGCGCGTCGATCAAAACCTCGACGACACCCGCCTGGCCTGCCACGACGAGCTGCTCGCGCGCCGCGACGTCGCCATCGCCGACGCGCTCGATCAGCGCGTCGAGGACACCGAGGCGTTCGAGCGTCATGGCGGCACGTTGTCGCACCTCGGTGTCGGGATCCTCCAGCGCCAGGACGAGCGGATCGATGGCGTCGTCACCGAGCTGCTCCAACGCCTCGATGACGCGAATGCGCACCCACCACTCCCCGTCCTTGAGCGAGTCGATCAGGTGGTGCAACGCCCGTGCATCCCCGATGGCGCCGAGCGCGCGCACGCTTTGGATGCGAACGTACGGGACCGGATCGGCGAGCATGAGGTGGATCAGATCCGGCACCGCGCGCCGATCGCCGATCTTGCCGAGTGCTCCGGCCGCGCGCGCACGCACCTGGTCCTGCAGGTCGCTCAGAGCCGTGAGCAACGCCTGCGTCGATCTCGGCGTTTTGAGCTCGCCGAGGATCTCCGCGGCCCAGGCGCGTGCTCCGGGATCGCCGCGTGTGGCGAGCCGTTCCAGCAGCGCATCACACGCCACGGGACCGAACTGCAGGATGACCTCGGCGACACGCGGCGGCAGCCAGCTCTCCGGCGCCGAGAGCGCTTCGATGAGCGGAGCGAGAGCGCGTGGGTCGCGAATCCGACCGAGTGCGCGCCCCGCCGCCATGCGCACGTCGCGATCCTCCTCGCGCGTGTTGCGCATCACCTCGACGAGCGGTTCGACCGCGCGTGCATTGCCGATCTCGCCGAGAACGCGAGCGGCGAAGGCGCGCTCCGCCCAACGACGCGCATGCAGGAGCCGTTCGACGTAACGGTCGAGGATTCCGAGCTCGTCGTAGGAGGCGAAATGGGCTTCGAGTTCCTCGGGGCTGCTCTCGGGGCGGAGCTCGAGCCTGCGCTCCTCCAGCAGATGCTCGAGCGCTTCGAGATCGCGCAGCGTGGTAAAACGCCGCCGCACGGCTCGAAAGGCCACCGCGTTTTGCGCATCGAGCTCGGCGAGGAAGGCTTTGAGATGCTGGACGCGTTTGAGCAGCCGACGCTCACGCGTGCGCAGGAACCACTCGCGAAGGACGTATACACCGATGGAGAGCGTGGCGACGCTCAGGCAGACGTAGAGGAGGATTGCCGCGGCCCTGTCGAGCAAGAGCCTCACCTCGCTTCTCGGCAGGCCTGCGCGCCAAGTCGATCAAGCGCTCACCAGCTGGGCGTTGCGCAGCAACACCCGGATCTCGCGCAGCAGCCCGCCCGGATCGAACGGCTTGGCGACGAACCCTTCCGCTCCGACACGCTTCGCCCAGAAGCGATCACTCGGCTGGCTCTTGGCCGACAGAAACACGACGGGCAGTGTGCGCAGGACTTTGTCCTCTTTGACTTCGCGGCACACCTGGTAGCCGTTCTTGCGCGGCAGGATGATCTCCAGCAGCAACAGATCGGGCCGCGCCTGACGCACCTTGTCGAGGGCGTCCTCACCGTCGCTCGCGGTGAGAACCCGATAGCCCTCGTTCTCGAGAATGAGCGTCACGAACTTGATGATCGCGTTGTCGTGATCCACGAGAAGAATCGTCTTGGGACGTGCCATGCTGCCGCCTCTCATCGATCCGACTGCTGGGATCCGCCCCGCCTTCGACTCCCGTTCCCGTGTTCCCGAGTCGTGTACGGATTCCATCCGGGAGCTGCAATCGATGTACCACGTCCCCCCGAGAGGCCTGATGGTGGTGGTGCGCTACGCAGGCGGAGGCAAGCTGCCGCGCCCGATCGTTTCGTTTCGAGTGGGGCGTGCGGCAACCGGGGAGGCACGCGCCACCACGAGGCACGATCGGGTCGTGCGACCTCATCGACGTCGCGCCCTGCTATTGGACGGGATCGGGCCACGCAGAAAGCAACTGCAGGCGGATTGCAGAATCAGGGTTTCGGCTTGTTGGCGGGCGCCGGTGGTGCCGCATCCTCACCGCGCGGCTTGGCGCTGGCGCCGAGAGGTCGCCCACCCCAGTGGAGAACCTGGATCTTGCCCATGACCGCGTCGCGGTTGCGCGGCTGCTGCTCCAGCACTTCATCGTAGATGCGTTCGGCGCGATCGAGATCGCCGTTCCACGCCAGAACGCGCGCGAGCCCGAGCTTCGCCTGAGTGTTCTCCGGGTCCTGTGCGAGCACGCGCTCGTAGATCCGGATCGCCGCAGCATACTCCTCGCTCCACGCCAACACCTTGGCGTAGTCCACCAGGAGAACGCGGTCATCCGGTGTGGCTTCGAGCAGCTCTTCATACGCGGCACGCGCTTGCTGCAGCTTCCCCTGCCAGCCGTAGACGCGCGCCATCCCGAGCTGCGCCTCGCGGTTCTCTGCGTCCATGACCATGACGCGCCTGTAGATGTCCATGGCACGGTCGAACTGGTCGTTCCACGCCAGAACGCTCGCCAAGCCGAGCAACCCTTCGATGCTATTGGTGTGGTGGGTCAACAGGCGCTCGTAGAACGCGATCGCCTTGTCGAACTGGCCTGCCCATCCGCACGTCTGCGCCGCACCCAGAAGCGCGATGTAGTCGACCGGGTGCGATTCGAGGATCCCTTCCCACTCGAGGATCGAGGCGTCGAAACGACCGTCGGCGGCGAGCGCGCGCGCCAGGCCGATACGGAAGTCGTAGTAGCCGGGCTGAAGCGCCAGGGTGCGACCGTACAGCGCGATGGCTTCTCGCGGATTGCCGCGTCGCAGCTCGAGATCCGCGCGTCGCGCCAGGACGGCTGGATCGTTGGGACGGACGCGATCCGCCTTGATGTACGCTTGGCGCGCCTCGTCGTACTTCCCCTCCTGCTTGAGGCGATCCCCCTCCGCGAGCCAACGGTCGCGCTCGGCACCGGTTTGCTCCGGCACCGTGTACGCCGCCGGGTTCCTGGCATCCGACTTCGCCGGCTCGGCCAGGACGGCGCGAAGCGGGAGCAGTAGAAGAGCGCAGGCGAAGAGCGAGAACGTGCGCGCGCTCATGGTCTCGACCTCCTGTTGCGCTTCGAGATCTCGCGCCTCAACGCCAGCCCGCGCGGGTCGTCGGGGTTTGCGCTGAGGATGGTCTCCACCTGCTCGGCAGCCTGCTCGCGCCGGCCGGCGGAAAGGTGCAACCGCGCCAGTGCCGCACGTGCTTCGGCGTCGTGCGGATCTTCACGTAGGACGCTCTCGAGCGCCTCGAGCGCTTCCGCTTCGTATCCGAATGCGGGTCCCAGGGTGCCGACGCCGAGACGCGCCCCCGGGTGGAAGGGATCGCGCTCGACGATCCAACGGAACATCTCCACGGCCGAGCGCCGGTGACCGTCCGCCGCGTAGACCCATGCGGCCTCCACCATCTGTGCAGGTGTGCGACCGGCGCGGAGCCAGCCGGAGAGAAGGCCATCGACCGATTTCAACAGGTAGTACTCCATCTCGGCATCGTCGGGATGCTGGCGCCACATCTGGTCGAAGAGAGGCAACCCCTCCTCGAAGCGTCCGCTCGTGAAGTAGACGAAGGCGAGGCCGCGGAGACTCTCGGTCCGCTCCGGATTCCTGGCAAGCACGCGCTTGAACGCGAGCTCGGCGTCCTTCGGCTCGCCCAGCCTGTAGTGAGCAAAGGCAAGCCCATTCATGAGATCGATGCTCGCAGGGGCCACCCGGAGGCCGGCAGCGAAGGCGCGCTTCGCCTCCTGCATCTGCCCGAGTCGGTAGTGCGACCAACCGAGAAGAAGCTTCTCGCGCTTGCGTGGCTCGCTGCGCGGCTCGAGCAGGCGCACAACCGAGGCGTAGTCGCGCGTGGCGTAGTACACCTCGACCGAGTCAACCGCCGGGCTCGCGACCACCATGTTTCCGAGCATCAATGCGCCGGTGATGAGTGAGT